>JADJLO010000001.1 GCA_016710075.1 Acidobacteriota bacterium
GACAAAAGCAATGAATGGACAAAATAGAAAAGATATAAAGCCGGGCGTAAAAGTCGCCATTGTTCTAAAACAGGACCAGCGAACAGGCAAGCGCACAATAGGCATTGTCAAAGACCTATTGACCAACTCTCTCTCCCATCCACATGGAATCAAGGTGCGACTTGAAAGCGGAGAAGTCGGAAGAGTTCAGGAAGTGATTGAATAAATTTAACTGAGGACGGACAGAAAAATTGCAAATTGCAGTGACTGCCTGATTAAACGTTCCACCGGAGGCGACCCTATCCTTTGAGTAAATTGAAAACAGTTTGGTATGTCACTGCCGGGTTGAGGCGGTATGGCGAAATGACAATTCCAACCCCGATTCTGGATTAGGTATAGGAAATTATGCGAAGAGTAGAGTAGTATGTGTCCTTCCAGCAAAATACAAAGGTGCAAATCTCACCCTGGCAGTTGAATTCAACCTGGGGTCTCAACAGAGTCGCATTTTCTCTGCCTCATTTGTTGAATAACCACCCAAATCAGAATGAAGAATCAATATGTCACTAACACTAAGAGCGGGAGCAGAATTTCTGGGTACTTTCTGGCTGGTGCTGGGTGACAATCGGACTCGCTCTGACATTGATACACCTGATCAGCATTCCAGTTACAAATACATTTGTAAACCCGGCGCGCAGCACCGGGCCCGCAGTTTTCGCAGGAGGGTGGGCGGTTTCGCAGCTCTGGCTGTTTTGGATTGCTCCGATCATCGGTGCCGCGTTGGCAGGGCTCGCCTATAAATTTCTCGCAGGTGAACCGGATGCTGCGGGCGGTTCGGCGAGTTAACAGCCCAGATTATTGTTCTCGCAGCTCTGATCAAAGAAACAAACGAAAAATAACAAATATTCATAAAACCCATTGTATTTTGTGGGTCGCTTATTCAGAAGACCTCGCCCATTGAACGATTGAGAAATTTTCGTTTGTTTCAGCTATTCTTTCAGCTCCATAATCTTCTTTTCACATATGAATATGTACGTCATGTACGTCCAATTGAAAATCTGAATATATCCGGAAAAGATTATGAAGCATTGGCATCACCCGATATTCAGAAATTAATGAGGTAGAAAAATGACAAGACGAATACTGATAACATTGGCGCTCCTGATGACAGGGCGCTTGACAGTGACTGCTATTGCACAGCAAGGGAGACAGGATCCGGCCACCCCTGATCAAGGCCCAGCGCGAGGCGATGGCCCGGCTCTCGATGATGGACGGGGTCTGGAGAGGGCAGGCGTGGACTATTCTGCCGTCCGGAGAGAAGCACACGATCACGCAGACAGAGCGCATCGGACCGTTCCTGGACGGATCGGTGAAAGTAATCGAGGGGCGCGGCTATGAAGCGGATGGCAAGGTTACATTCAATGCATTCGGCACCATTTCTTATAACTCAGCCACGAGTGTTTACACAATGCACTCTTATGCGCAGGGCAACGTCGGCGATTTCGTCTTCACACCCACGACCGATCGCTACGTATGGGAAATCCCCGCAGGGCCAATGACGATCCGCTATACAGCGGTCATCAAGGGTGATGCGTTGCGTGAGGTGGGCGATCGGATTATGCCCGGCAAGGATCCGATCCGCTTTTTCGAGATGAATCTCAAGCGAGTGGGCGATACGACCTGGCCCGCTGCCGGAGCCATCAGCCCCAGGTAAGTACCTGCTCAGTTAGAGCGCCTGACGAGATGTTCTGCCTTAACAAACGAAGCATGTGACAACTAATTGAGGAGTGTGCAAATTAAAGCTGAATAGAATCAATAAATTGAAGTGCGAAGCCGTTGGAGTTCTGATAGCGAAACTGCCTGACCATGAATTGTGGATGGCTTTCTTTCGTGATCCGGACGAAAATCTTCCTGGGCTGATGAGTGAAGTGCGGCCGTGATGTTCAATTTTGCCGTTGAGCAATATCGCCAGTCAGGTCTTAGTAACCTCAGGAAACAGATATCAGGTAAAGGAAAGAAGAATTGAAGACTACGGTCAAAAGGAATTTATACAACTGATACTGTTGGCGAATCATTCTTTGGTAGATTGCAGCAACAGATCGACAAGGAGGCGCGTTGATTCTGTAATTTCTGACAATCTACCAAAGAATGAATTCGCCAACGGTATCAGTTAATTAAACAACAGCAGGTCGTCATGCTGCATTTTGTGACGGGTGAGCAGGGCAAAGTGAACGCCGTTGAAATCCGGCAGCCGGGCACGGTGCTCACTGCCAATCGCAAATAATGATGATCAATAATGAAACGACTCTGATTTTATGAAATTGATCAGATTGGTGAAACGGTTTCAAGACCATGCAAGAGCGTGCGCGATGGCAAGCTCAACCGGAGTCATGCTGGTTGTGGCCACGCCGATTCTGCATGCACAGGAGCGTGTCTCGTTTTCGACAAGCGATGGAGGGCTGATCTACGCTGATCTTTACGGGAAAAGTGATCATGGTGTCGTGCTTGCCCACGGAGGTCGTTTCAACAAAGAGAGCTGGGAGCAGCAGGCGCGGACATTGGCGAAGGCCGGATTCCGGGTTCTTGCCATCGATTTCCGCGGCTATGGTCAATCGCGGGGCCCTGGTCAATCAGATCCTCTGAGTGCGCCGCTCCACTTCGACGTGCTGGCCGCGGTCCGATACTTGCGAAAGACGGGAGCAAAGACCGTATCTGTTGTCGGGGCAAGCATGGGAGGAACTGCGGTAGCCAATGCGTCAATTCAGGCTGCGCCGGGTGAAGTCAATCGCCTGGTGCTTTTAGCTGCATTGGCGGGCAGCTCACCCGAGAAACTCAAGGGACGCAAGCTGTTCATTGTAAGTCGGGAGGACCTCGACTCGGGCGGTAAACCCCGGTTGTCCGAGATTCGAGCTCAATATGATCGAGTACAAGAACCAAAGGAGTTGGTAATCCTTGAGGGCTCTGCTCACGCGCAATTCATATTCCAGACCAGCCAGGGAGACCTGCTGATGCGCGAGATTTTGCGATTCCTATCGGTGCCGTAAACGAAAGACCTACATAAGAGAGGAAATGAGATGGAACCTGCCAAAAAGTTGCCGATATTGACTCGGCGTTCATTTATCGCTAGTACCATGGCGGTCTCAGGCGTAAGCAGGGTACTGGGTCAGCAGCGTGATTATGGACAAAGCGCTCCACCAGTACGCTATCCCGATCAAGACATAGTTGTATTGAGCAGGCGATTCGCTAAATACAAGGTTGGCAGCGCATCCATACAACGCCTCCATACAGGTATGATGTGGGCGGAGGGACCTGCGTGGAGCAACATGGGGCGTTATCTGATCTGGAATGATATACCGAATAACACTAAACATCGGTGGCTTGCAGATGATGGCCATGTTAGTGTGTTTCAACACCCATCGAATAACGGCAACGGGAACACCTTTGATTGGCAGGGCAGACTCATTTCCTGTGAGAACACCACGCACCGTGTTGTGCGGCACGAGCACGACGGGACCGTGACCATATTGGCAGAACAGTGGCAGGGCAAGCCGCTCAATGAACCTAATGATGTTGTGGTGCATCCAGATGGAGGCATCTGGTTTACCGATCCCGGTTACGGCAGCCTTTATGAGGGTGGAGAAGTTAAGCGGAGCATCAAAGAAGCTGTTTACCGTATTGATTCCAGAACCGGGAAGATGGATATGGTCACAGACGCAATGTTCAAACCGAATGGACTATGTTTCTCTCCTGACTACAAGAAGCTGTACATTGCCGAAACCGGCGCCTCCCATTATCCTGAATCGCCTCAGAACATCATGGTCTTTGATGTTGTGGACGGCGAGAAGCTCCGAGGGGGGAGAGAATTTGTCTCGATGAAGCTCAAGATGAAGAACGGGGAGTTTGCCGGTTTCGCTGATGGCATTCGCGCAGATGTAGATGGGAATATTTGGGCTGGAGCCGGTTGGGTTGGGCCGGGGTACGACGGAGTACACATCTTCGCCCAGGATGGCGAGCGCATCGGACAAATCCTCCTGCCGGAGATTTGCGCCAATCTCTGCTTTGGCGGGCCGAAAAGAAATCGCCTGTTTATGACAGCCAGTCAGTCACTCTATTCACTATATGTTGAGACACAGGGAGCGCATATCGCCTGATAGTCCTGGCGATGAATAGTGGAATTAGTGACGGAAATAGAAGAGGATAATCGATGGTCGAAGAACAAAAATCTCAAGCCTGGTGGCAGACAATGCCTGGAATATTAACGGCAACAGCAGCCATCATTACTGCCGTAACTGGTTTGATTGCTGTTTTATATCAAAATAAGGTTATTGACAAAACCCCTCAGAAGGCAGTCCAGACGATTGAGATTGCCGGAAAATGGGCGGGGCAAGTACGTGAATCTTCAGGAACTACATATCGATTAGCTTTAGCTGTAGATAATGATTGCAGGCTGAACAAGTTGTGTGGAACTATCAGTGTCTCTCATGTCCCGTGTTATGGTGAAATAACATTAAAGGAAGTGAAAAGCGGGGATTACGAGTTCTCTGTTGATAATTTCGATAACCGCAGTGATAAAAAAGTATGTCAGGCCGGAGCAGGTGAGCACTTTAAGCTTCTTGAAAATGGAGAGCTCTTCTACAATGCCGCTTATTCTGACGCTAAAGGGATTTTAAACAAAATAGAATAGCAACTGGACATTGGCGAGAAAACGACCAATTTTAGTTAATACGGTCTGCTCTTTGAGTAACTTGAGGCAATACCTCCCTGTACCGGACTGATCGCTTGTATTTTCGTCCGGTTGCGGGTGTTACCTTGCCGACATCGCATCGACTATTCCGCCTCAGATTGGCGGCGAAGAAAGCGCCTCAACACTTCGTCGAACGTCGCGCTTTCGAGTGCCATTCCGGCAGATGCTTTCAGCCAGGCCTCGGCGTGTTCATCCAGATCTCGGCAAATAAGGTCGCCGCTAATTGTCCGTCAACCAGACGGACGAAATATTGGTCTTTCCCCTCCGCCGTGGCGATCCTCACGCGGCTGTGCCACTTGTGTCTGAGCTGTCGATGATGCTGGACGAGACGCATTCCATTGTGATTCGCTGCCCAGCAGTAATTGCACCGGAGCGTGCGAGCCAGTGCGATAATTTTCTATTTATTTTACACGCACGCCCCGTGAATATGTCGTTGGGTGTAATAAAAATCACTATGAACAATACTGAGCCTCTCCGCATAACCAATGACGACATATTATCGGTTCAAGAAGAACTGATAAAACGCGAGCCCATTTTCCATCGCCTCGAATGGGGAACAACACGAACCGATTTTGAAAATATGACCGATGTCGCCTTCTGGGAAGTTGGGGCTTCAGGTCATAGATATAGTCGAGAGTTTGTGTGGTCGGTGCTTGAAGAAAGATACAAAAATCCAAGCGAAGATTCCTGGGAGGCTGAAGACTTCTATTGCCAGGAGATCGCTCCCAATAATTACCTTTTGACATATAAGCTTCATCAAGGAGAAAGAGTCACACAGCGATCAACGCTGTGGCGACATTCAAATGGTTATTGGAAAATTGTCTATCATCAAGGAACGATAGTTGAAAAAGGCTGATGTCAGTCGTTTCGCCTAACCGTCCGTTCGACCGGAGTCGCCGCCGCTTCCAGGCGATCCTTTTGGGAAGGGCGGCGGCCCGCTGAACTCCGCCGTTGGGCGCCACTGACTTGATTTCTTCATGAAATATCAAATGGCAATTATTCGTCCTGAGCATCGTTGGTATAGCCTGGTTGTCTCCGTAACCAGAGTATTTGTTTCTTTCCTCGGTGCTGGTCTATCAAATTTTATCTGGCTCGCTGCGTTCATTACATTTGCTGAAAAACCTCCGGGAGGACCTGTTAGTTGGTTGCTATGGTGTCTCGCACCACCCATAACAGCCTTAGGCTTCTCCTGTGGAATTATCATTTTCGATTACTGCGTCTTCAAAACAACCCCTCCCCTCATTTCTGTTTTACCGTTTCCCCTCATTGGTTGTGTTATTGGCGCTTTAGCAATCATTCCGATTGGTAAAATGTTTATTGGTTTTGGCATGTTTGTTTTTGGTGTAATTGCCGTATTGCTCCGGGAGGTACGTCTTTCGCGTCAAAATAGCGTTGGGGGCTCACCACTCGCTTAAAAATGGCCGCCTGGCTCGAACGTTTGGCGTACAATGGCGGTGACATGGCCTTTTGGATGCGTGAGTTTGGGATCAAGGACCCAAACGGTTACGCGCTGATTCATGGTGAAGACATTTCAAAGAAATAAATTGGAGGAAACTATGGTACGAAACGTTTTGGGCTTCATTACCGGATTTTTTGCATGGTCGATAGTTTGGGTTGGAAGCGAGAAGGTTCTTTCGGCCATTTGGCCGGAGTGGTACGGCGCACATCAACTCGCGTTCGAAGCGGCCGTTGCCAATGGCGGTCAGTTCACAGCGGACACGACGATTCTTCTCATGAATATTGTCCGCGGTTCAATAATTTCGGTGATGTCCGGATTTCTGGCCGCGCTGATCGCCGGTGAAAACAAACGCTCGCCTCTAATCCTCAGCTTTCTGCTGGTGGCCTTTGGTATACTGATCGTAGTTTTGTCCTGGCCGTTTGTTCCCATTTGGTATCACGTTATCTTTACGGCGCTTCTAATTCCAATGACGATTATTGGCGGTAAATTGAAAACCGCCACTTAGTAACAAAGAAATGAGAATCATACTTGCAGGCATCGCGGGGGGGCGGTATCGCGATGTTTCTCTGGAACTTTTGTTCCTATACTGTTCTGCTGCTCTGCGAAGTATGCGTCAAAATGCTGCTGAACGAACCACGCTGATGGCGGCGCTCAGGCTTCCTGTTTCATGTTGGGCCCTACTGGGAAGTACTTTTTCAAAAGATGAGAATTGAAATTGGTGATCTTCAGCATCCTGCAGTTCAGGCTCTATTAAATGAGCATCTACAAAATATGTATGAGCTTTCTCCACCGGGGGGGTGTCGGGCGGAAAAAAAAAAAAAAACGGGGGCGGGAGACACCCCCCGGCCGGCCGGGGGGGGGGGGGAGGGCTCGGGGGGGGGGGGCGGAAAGACGAAGGGGGGGGAGGGGGGGGGGGGGACCCACGCGTCGAAAAGGGTCTGGGCGAGCAATCCTTACGCATATTATCGAAGTGGCGAAAGGGCGAGGCTATGAACGGCTTAGCCTTGAAACCGGTGCGACTGAGGCGTTCAAACCAGCTCAAAAACTGTATGAGAGCTTTGGCTTCACACGCTGTGGGCCATTTGGCGATTACACTAACGATCCAAATAGCGTCTTTATGACTCTGCGACTCTGGATTGGTAATAAGGCCTGAATCCACGTTCTACCGGAGGCGCTGCCGTCTTCTTGACAAAATCTATACCGACGGCGGCGCCCAGGCCAGCTGGTCGTTAGGCGCACTTTCAAAGATCTACTATTGTAGGCTTATCCACAATTTTGATGAAACAGTGTTCACCTTGGTCAAATCAGACAAATCAGGCTTGGCAGAAGTACGGCCTCAAACAAGCCCGGAGAGAGCCTTCGACACCTGCTCTCGCAATATCGGCAACACATCCTCGGCGAACCAGGGATTGCGTCTGAGCCACAGCCGATTGCGCGGGCTGGGGTGCGGCAACGGCAGGAAGCGCGGCAGGTATTCAGTGTAGTTCGCCACTGTTTGAGTCAGTGTGGGTTTGGCGTGTTCTTTCAAGTAAAAAGCCTGGGCATAGCTGCCAATCAGCAACGTCAATTTGATTTTCGGCATGGCGGCGAGCAGCGGCGGATGCCAGAGCGGCGCGCATTCAGGGCGGGGCGGCAGATCGCCGCTTTTGCCCTTGCCGGGATAACAGAATCCTGCCGGCACGATGGCAATTTGCCGTTCGTCATAAAACTGCTCGCGCGTCAGTTGCAGCCACTCACGCAGCGTATCGCCCGAAGGGTCGTTCCAGGGGATGCCGGTTTCGTGAACGCGTCGTCCGGGCGCCTGGCCGACAAGCAGCAGTCTCGCATTGTTGTGAGCGCGCAAGACCGGTTTGGGTTCGTGTGGCAGATGCGCGGCACACACCCGGCATTCACGAATTTTCTTGAGCAACGATTGCATCTAGTACCCTTTGACTGAGCCGCCACGCCGTCCGTCTGACCAGGCCACGCGCCATTGGTTTGCCTCTTCGATCAGAATCGCCTGGACATCGCCCTGCGAGCGCAGCGTGGGGTTGAGACTGTGTCCCATTAGTTTGAGCCGCTCAGCCACGTCATAAACCAGTGCACCCGGTTCAGCTTCAACCACATTTGTCGCCGCATGAATCCGCGGATATTCAAGGGCATCGCGCAGGGACATTTTGAAATCCAGTATGTTCGAGATCACTTGAAACAACGTGCTGGGAATCGTCGCGCCGCCCGGCGTTCCTATGCTGAAGAATAATTCTCCGCCGGGACGCAGAACGATCGTCGGTGACATTGTTGAAGGGTAGCGCCGCCCCGGCGTCAGCATTCGTGCCTGCGAGCCGGAAAAAACTTCCATATGATTGTTCAACAGCACGCCGGTTCCTTTGGCCATGACCTGCGAGCCGTAAAAGCCGCTCAGTGTATAGGTATTCGATACGAGATTGCCTTCAGAGTCGATCACCGTGAAGTGAGTCGTGTCCTTTGATTCGTTGCTAGTCGGGGCGGGCGTCGAAGGGGTCGCTTTTTCAAGCGAGAGATTCTGCACGCTTTCGCTGGTGTAGCTGTCGCTGAGGTAACCCGCAATCGCTTCGTAATTATTGGCTGCGGCAAGGTTGCGAGCGGCAAACCCGCGCCGCATGGCTTCAATCTGCAAATGGCGCACGGCGACAGAACCTTCGCGGCCCAATTCAACCGGATAGCGATTCATGACCTGAAGCATGACAGCCAGCGCGATGCCGCCGCTCGAAGATGGGGCCATGGTGAATACCTTGTGCCCTCGATAGCTCACCTGCAATGGTTCGACCTCTTTCGCCTCATAACCACGCAAATCGGCCTCCGTGATCACGCCGCCGTTCGCTTTCATATCAGCGGCGATCAGCCGTGCCGTTTCGCCTTCGTAAAACTCTTTCCATCCGCGTTTCTGCATGCGAGCCAGCGTGCGCGCCAGTTCCGGCTGCTTGACTATTTCGCCCTGTTGCAGCGGTTTGTCCGATCCGTGCATAAAGACTCTGGCTGTTTCCGGAAACGATTTCATAACCGGAACCTGTAACTTGAGAATCAATTCCATCCGCTGCGAGGCAGGGTATCCATCCTTGGCCAGCCGCCGCGCCGTTTCCAGGCACTGTGACCACTTCAACCTGCCATAACGTGCGTGCATCAGCCCTAGTCCTGCGGGTGTGCCGGGCACGGCGACGGACTTGTATCCAACATTTGCTTCCGCTCTGGTTTTGAACATGTCGGGGGTCGAGGCCGCGGGCGCTGTGCCGGCATAATCAAATGCCGTCACCTTTCCATTTGCCAGCCGCACCAGCGCATAGCCGCTGCCTCCGAGATTGCCTGCCTCCGGATGCACTACCGCGAGCGTCACTCCGACGGCAACTGCCGCGTCAATCGCATTGCCGCCCTTGCGCAGTATCTCCATTCCCGCGTCGGTCGCTAATTCGTTGACCGAGGCTACAACCGCTTTCGGGAAGCGCGCGGGCTGGCTGACCATCGGGCGCGGGGCTTCCAGTCGCAGGCCGCTTTGCGAACGCTCCTGCGCGAATAAAGGATTCGCAAGCAGCGGATTTAAGATAAGCAACAACGCAAGGACGAATTTCATTACAAAACCCCCAACTGTCGTTAAACGACTCCGAACAAAAAACATTGTTTACAAAGTAATTGTATCAGCGCCATTTCAGCTTTCTTACGGGTGATACTCCCGCTCCAGATTGGCTTTGATCTCGGCTTCGGTAAACCAGACGCGTTTGAATTGACCTTTGGCAAAAAGCGGCGCCTGATCGGTGCTGTGCTTCGAAGCCGTATTCGATGTCTGACCGTAGGCGAGCAGCGAGTAAGCCTTGAGCGGTTTGGAGAACTCGACGGCGAAAATCCATCCGTCCCCGCCGCCAACCATAGGCTTGTCGCGGTTGATGGTTCCGACCACGCGTTTGCCGTCCGGGGCCTCCCCGAACTGCACGACGTGAAACAGGCCGTATGTCCCGCTTGCTCCGGTTGCAGGCAGGTCAACGTCGCCCAGCCTGATGCGATGAGCCTCACCCCACGCGACATTCTCGTTGCCGAATTTCTGCCTCGTCCAGCGGACGGCGTCTTCAAAATGCTTCACCGCCAGAGCGGTATCGGATAAGCCGGAGGGCGTCTTTGCCGGATTCTGCGCGGTCCAGGTAACGGCGAAGGGCTGCTTGATTGCGGCGCTGTAAGTGTCCCAGAACCGCAGGAAGAGCACCCCGCCACGACTCTCTGCCGCAGTTTGATTGTCCCAGGCTTCGATCACAGCCAGCCCGCGTCGCAAATCATCCGATGGATTCGGCGTCTGCCGAATGGCCTTGATCAGGTCGGGTTTGACGCGGTCGCCGAGCAGCATCTTCGGATTGAATTTCAAGCGCATCACATCTGAGAGCGAAAACTTCTGCTGGCCTTCCAGCATCTCCAGCGACATCTGCGAGCGCAGCCGAAGCGGCACGCCGGGTTCGATGTATGACGGATACTTTTTCGGATCGAGCAGGCTGCGCAGGGAGGTCCACCACGGCGCGTCGTTGCAATTCTGCACGTAGCCGCCGGTGGGATTGAATAACTGCGGCAGATCCTCGGTGGGATGCAATCCACTCCAGACGTATTTGCTCGTCTCGCCCGGCACGTCCAGCCGATAATCCATTCCATCATCAAGGCGCTTCGGCAGGCGGCCATTCCAAAGATACAAGATGTTTCCAGCGGCGTCTGCATAGCCGATATTGAACATCGGCACAAGATTCTTTTTCAGCGTTGCATAATACTCGGCGTAGCTGTTGGCTTTGGTCATCTCGTACCAGCCTTCGTAAAAGCGCACTTCGTCGAGAATGGATGATTTGATGGCAAAGGCTTTGTCGCGCGTTCGATGCACGACCGGGCCGAGGTGTGAATACCAGTATGCGCGCCGCACTGTTTTCATCGAGCTATCCGCGCTTTTCACCGTGACCGCAAATTCCCGTCTTGTCAGCGGCATCGTCTTGCCGTCGAAAACGTAATGATCAGGGATCTTGGTATCGAGCGTCAGCGCATAGACATCCTGCAAATCGATATTATTGACGGTGTGCGTCCAGCCCAGATGTTCGTTGAAACCGCTGGTGAGCATCGGCCGCCCTGCGAAGGTCGAGCCATAAAAATTGAGCTTGCCCGGCACGGTAACATGCGCTTCCCAGTAGAGCACTGACCATGCCTGATGCGGATTGCCCAGCAGAATCGGGTTGCCCGAAGTCGTCCGCGAACCCGCAAGACTCCACAGGTTAGACCCGTTCTCGCTTTCAGGCTCGGTGAAATAGGCCGCCAGTTCATCACGATCGAGCGGAGACTTGAGGTTCCCGGTTTGTTCATTCGCCGGATATTTCTGCTTCAACGCCTCAACACTGTCATTGAAAGCAAAACGAGTGACTTCCTGTCGGCTGCGCGCCAGCACGTCCACGCCATCGAATGTCGGAATCCAGCCGGGCAGGGAATTACGATGCTTCTCGACATAACGATTGAAGCCCGCAGCATACGCATTCATGAGCTGCTGCCCCAGCGGACTGAGCTTGTCGAAGTTCAGTTTCGACTGCTCGTAGAGCCCATAACGTTGCGCGGTAAAGTCGCTCTCAATGCCTGTGCCGGTATACTTCGCTTCTTCGCCGCGAGCGCTGATAAAGCGCCGCGCGATCTCTACGCAATGATCCTCGGCCTGCGCATATCCCATGCCATAGGCCGCCGATTCTTCCGTTTTGGCCAGAATATGCGGCACGCCGTAAGTGTCGCGCCGGATCGTGACCTGATCGGAAAGCGTGCCTTTTGCGGCGGCAACATTGAATCCGTCATTTCGGACAAGTACGAAGATCGTGGCTGCTGTAAGAACTGCAACCGCAAGAAACGTAATTTGCTTTTTCATCTCGTCTCCTCTTTTGCATCGCCCATAATCAACCGGGTCTGTTGGCGTCTGGTTGTCTGGTATTGAAAACAGTTGTGGTCACGATTCTAAGTTGAATTGCCTGCGATTTCGAGCGAAGACAGAACAAACTCCTGGGAGGCGGTAAAAGTTGGGGGGGGGGGGGGGGGGGGGGGGGGGGGGGGGGGGGGGGGGGGGGGGGGGGGGGGGGGTGGGGGGGGGGGGTTTTCCCATATTTGGGCGGGGGGGGGGGGGGGGCCGGCGATCACGTCATGCTTTAACTTTGCGGACGTGCCATACCGTTGGCGATTTTTTTGTAATTCGCCAATAGTATCAGTACGTATTTTTCATTAATACGGTGTTATTCAAGACCTTGCGTTCTTCTTGACTGACATGGTACGTTTACTGACCAGTCGGTAAGTTGGTTTTGATTTTATTATATGATGGTGACGAGTCTCGTCATTCAGCGATATTTTCCGGGGGGGCACGCCATGAATCAGATCCTTCGTGATTTTGCCAAAGGCGCAAGAGCGCTCGGCTGGCTGCTGGTCGGCCTGTCGGTCTTCGTATACGCACAGCAACAAGAACCCCGGCAGGCGGAAGTGGTGCAGCAGGGCTTGTTGATTTCGCAAAACCATCTCGACATCGAAACCTGCACGGTGCGTTTTCGGACGGTGCGGAACATCGCCAATCCGCAGGGTGAACTTGCCAGGGAACTCGATCAACTCGCGGCGGATGTTGCGCGTGCGCAGGGTGCGGGGCAAACCTCCGAAGTGCGTCGCCTGATAGCCAAAGGCTTCACGCGGCTGGGCGGTCAGCAGTGGACACCGCGAGACGAATTCAAGCACGGGCTGATTTTGCGCACCGACAGTCGCGTGCTCGATCCGGCGCAACCCGTCGTGGCGCGGCTGGGACAGATTTATCCTGCGGCGTATGCGCCGACCAAACCGTTCAGGTTGCGCGTCGCCCTGCACGCGGTTGACCGTTCGTTGCAACGGCTGGCGCAACCTGGGGCAGAAGTTAAGGCGCTGGGCAGTTATGAAGCGCTCAACCGCGACTGGCTGGATGCGCCGTTTGGCCTGGTGGTGAATTTGAGCGGCGTCAAGGAAGGCGGCTACCTGCTCGTCGCCGAATTGCTGGAAGGCGATCAGCCCTTTCACAAGGTGTGGGCGGGGATCAATGTTGTGCCGGGCTACTTGACGCAACGCGCTGAAATCGAACGGCGTTTGAACGCGCTCAAGGCGCGCGAAAACAGCAAGCTGAGCGTGCATTATCCCTTTGATTTTGCCGACAAGGTCAATCTGGGCGCGATGGAACCGGGCAATTACAACTTCTCTGCCGAACTGGAGCTGTCGCGGCAATTGCTCGCCAGCCTCGAAGCCGGCAAAGATCCGCTTTATCAAGCGACCGGCAGCTCCAAACGGCATTATCTGTTGAAAGAGGCGAACGAAGTTTTGCCCGTGCGACTGTACGTGCCTAAAGGTTACGATGCCCAGCGCAAATGGCCATTGATCGTGGCCTTGCATGGTCTTGGCGGCACGGAAGACACGATGTTGCGCCGCGACGATGGCTTGCTGGCAAAACTCGCTGATGAGCACGGCTACATTGTGGTCACACCGCTCGGGTTTCGCGTCAACGGGGCATACGGGCAAAACGCGGAGCGTATGCTTGATCCGGCGCGTAAACGCATTGTTATGCTAAGCGAAGCCGACGTGCTGGCGGCGCTGGCGATGGTCCGGCAGGAATACCAGATTGATGATGACCGCACCTATCTGATGGGTCATTCGATGGGCGGAAACGGCACGTGGTATCTGGGCGCAAAACATGCGATGCAGTGGGCCGCCATCGCCCCCATCGCAGCAGGTGGCATGACGCCACAGCAGATCGATCTCGAAGCCTTGCGCCAGACACCGGTATTCGTCAGTCACGGCGCAAAGGATATGACGGCGCCGGTTGAGCGTTCGCGCGTGATGACTGCCCGGCTGAAGGAATTGGGTTACACCTGCGAATACTTTGAGCTTGCCGACGGCACGCATGAATCCATTGTCGTTCCGGCAATGCCACAGATTTTCGCTTTCTTCGACAAACACAAGCGCCGATCAGCAGCGGCTAAATAGCCGGCAAACAAGACCAGCAGAAAGAGTTGTCCAAAAGGAGCACATGTGCAAAGAACAGTCTTTTCACTCTTTACCAATGTGCCGTTGGCGCTCGTCTGCTCGGCGGTGATTGTAAAGGCGCCAGCCTCGACCGCGGTATTGAAAGGCATCGTCGTCGACAATGCAGGAGCCTTTGCGCCCGGAGCCGTCGTGATGTTGGCGAAGGTCAGCACCGGGAAGAACCGCACGTTCACGATGATTGCCTCCGCCCCGTTGTTATTTCTCGATTTGCCTTTGTCCGATTACGTCACCCGACATATCATTTCAGTAGCCGGTAGGTCGTATATGTAAAGTGTAAGGCCTGTACCTTTCCAATAAGATCGGTTCGGGACGAATGTGGATGTTTTTCCGGGAATAGCCGGACGGTCTTCTTCCTGATTATTTGGCTGATTATTTGGCTGAATTTTGGCTGATTGTCTGGATTGCCGGAATAGATCAGGAGTATCAGAAACAAATGACTCGAACACTTGAATACCGCAATGGCGTGCTTACCGCATACCCGGATGTTTATACCTCGGCGGCGCTTGACGCATTGGAGGCGCTGGCGCCGCTCAACCGTGATCGACGCGACCTCATGTCAGCGCGCACCCAGCGGAGACTGGCGAGGGCGCGCGACCACAGGCCGCTCGCTTTTCCAGACCCCGAGTTGCTGATCCCGCGGACCGGCATCAGCGTTCGGGATGCCCGTGCAGGCAATTTCGATGGCAGCGAGATTCCGCCCCGTTTGCAGCGCCAGTGGATACAGGGCACCGGGCCAGCCGCCAGGCCGCGGGGAAACACCGAGGCGGGTCTGCGCAATGTTGCCTACGCGCTCCTCTCGGGCGCCGACGGTTGGATGTTCGACGGCGAGGACGCGCTCGGACAGGTCAACTTCATGTCACTCGACAACCAGCGCAGCCTGCAACTGGCGCTTGCCAGGGACCCGCTCTTCCTGCGCGTCGCAGAAGAGGTCGCTGGCGAGATGAACCAGTGGGCCGAAGCGTTCTTCGGGCGGGCCATCGTCGCGGACTGGCGCGAGCAGCTTGACTTCACAACTGTGCTCTTTCGCGCTCGCGGCCTGCACCTCGACGACCGCCACGTGCGTGAGCAGGACGGAGCCGGCTTCTCCGCTTCAATCGTTGACCTTGTGCTTTACGTAGTCAACAACCACGATCGCCTGCGCGCCTTGGAAAGCCCGGTGGTCTTGTACCTGCCGAAGATTCAGACCGCCGAAGAGGCGGCGCTGTGGAACGACCTGCTCGCGGCGCTCGAGGGGTACCTCGGGCTGCCGGTAGGGACCATCAAGGCCTACGTCCTCGTCGAACAGATTGAAGCAGCCTTTCAGTTGATGGAGATTCGCGCCGCCCTTGGCCGTCACTTCGTCGGCTTCAACACCGGGCGCTGGGATTACATCAACAGCGTTGCCGACGCGATGACCTGGGACCCGGACTTCATCAACCCCAATATTGACGCAATCGTCATGACTTACGGCTACATGCGCGCCTACGAAGACCGTGTGCGCCGTGCGGTGAACACGCCGGACCGGAATGGTCGCTGCGCGTTGTGGCAGGGCGGGATGGAGCCCAACATCCCTGTCGGCTCGGAGGCGGGCGTCACTGCGGGCATGAAGAGGGCCAGGGCCGGCGGTGAGCGCGAGCAGCTTGCTGGAGCGAGCGGCAAGTGGGTAGCGCACTGGAAGATGGTGCATATCGTGCGCCCGGTCTGGGAAGTGGCCGGCGCCGATAATCAGCTCGGACGCAAGTTTCCGCCGCTCACCTATACGCCGGAGGACGCTGTTGCCCTGGTGTCGCTGGAGGCCGCGCCGCGCACCGTGCGGGGCGCCCGCGACCTGCTGAGCGTCGCGTTGCAGTACGGCAACGCCTTCGGCAGGGGGTTCCAGGCCGCAGCGCTCAAGCCGGCGGACTTCTTCGGCAACGACGATGTGCTCTACCTGATGGAGGACATGGCGACCGGCGAGATCCGCCTGAGCATCCTTTGGGAGTGGCTGCACAAGGGCGCGAAGCTTACCGACGACGACCCCGCAACCGGCGTCCGCGCCGGCGGGATTTTTGACACGGCGCTCTTCGAGCGGTTGCTCACCGAAGAGTACGAGAAGCTGCTGGCGGCGAGCGACCGCGACGTCCACAATGACTCGAAGGCGACCACGCTGCCCATCGCGCGTGAAATCGTCGCGGCCTACGTCGCCAATCCCGTGAAGCTGCCCTGGTACATAGATCTTTTGAATCTCAATCTTGATAACCACGACCTCGTGGCAGCCAGATCCCGCATCCGGGCATACATCGAAGCCTTCGAGCGGGACGGGACCCGGATCACCGAAAATCAGGATTTTATATAAGCTTTGATAGACAAGGAGCCATATTATGAATACGTTCGAAGAGAAAATCGCTGCGACTCAGCAGTGGTTTGACAGTGCCCGTTTCACGGGAATCCTCCGCCTTCACACGGCTCGACAGGTGACCGAGCAGCGAGGCGTTATTGCCTGCGACTACACGGTGGCGCGCGAGGCCGCCGTGGCATTCCATGACCACCTGCGGAGGCTCTTCTCGGAGCGCAAAAGCATCACAACTTTTGGCCCGTACTCGCCGGGGCAGGCGGTAGCGATGAAGCGAATGGGGATCGAGGGCATCTACCTCGGGGGCTGGGCGACCTCGGCCAAGGGCGGCAGCAGCGAGGATCCGGGTCCGGATCTGGCGAGTTATCCGCTCAGCCAGGTGCCCGACGAGGCGGCGTCGCTTGTGCGCGCCCTGCTCACCGCCGATCGCAACCAGAATTTTCTGCGGTTGCGTATGACCGAAGCGCAACGAGCCGCGACACCGGCTTACGACTTCCGGCCGTTCATCATTGCCGACGCCGACACTGGCCATGGCGGCGACCCGCACGTACGCAACCTTATCCGTCGATTCGTGGAATCCGGCGTGCCGGGCTATCACATTGAAGACCAGCGCCCCGGCACAAAGAAGTGCGGCCATCAGGGCGGCAAAGTACTGGCAGCGTCAGACGAGCAAATCAAGCGCCTGAATGCCGCACGATTCCAGCTGGATGTCATGCAGGTTCCAGGCATTATCGTCGCCCGCACCGACGCCGAGGCGGCCAACCTGATTGACAGTCACGGCGACGAGCGTGATCAGCCATTTCTGGTCGGTGTCACGAACCTCGACGTGCCCTCATACAAGGCGTGCTACCTGGCGCTGATGAGACAGTTTTTCGAGGCTGGGGTCCGCGAACTCAACGGTCACCGGCTCTACGCTGTCGCCGAGGGTGAGTACAAGATCGCGATCGATTGGCTCGATCGCCGGGGCATCATGAAGCAGATCGCCGAAGCCGCCGAATCCTTCAAATCTGGACAGGAGACGTCGCTCGACGCTATGTTCGACAGAGTCGCGGCCCGGTTCCTCGAAGCATGGGAGGATGAGGCCGGCTTGCGGACCTTTGGTGAGGCGGTCGCCGAAGTACTCGAGTTCCGCGCCAGCGAGGGCGAGCCGATCAAAATGAACGCCGATGAATGGCGTCGCTTCGCCGCGCGCGCCTCGCTATATGCGGCCCGCGAGAAAGCGCGAGATCTCGGCGTCGAAATCACCTGGGATTGTGAGGCGGCCCGGACGCCGGAAGGCTACTACCAGGTGCGCGGAGGCATTCCGTATGCCATCGCCAAATCGCTCGCGGCGGCGCCCTTCGCCGACTTGCTCTGGATGGAGACCAAAACCGCCGACCTGGCCGAAGCCCGCGAGTTCGCAGAGGCAATACACGCCGAATTCCCCGACAAGATGCTCGCTTACAACCTCTCGCCCTCGTTCAGTTGGGATACGACCGGCATGAGTGACGAGGAGATGCGGCGCTTCCCCGAAGAATTGGGCAAGCTGGGCTTCGTCTTCAACTTCATCACCTATGGTGGCCATCAGATAGACGGCCTCGCAGCCGAGGAGTTCGCCACAGCGCTCAAGCAGGACGGCATGCTGGCCCTCGTGCGGCTGCAACGTAAGCTCCGCATGGTGGAATCGCCCTACCGCACACCCCAGACTCTGGTCGGCGGGCCGCGTGCGGATGCCGCGCTGGTCGCGACCTCCGGGCGGACGGCTACGACCATGGCCATGGGCAAAGGCTCGACCCAGCACCAGCATCTGGTGCAGACCGAGGTGCCGAAGAAGCTCCTCGAGGAGTGGCTGGCGATCTGGACCACGCATTATGGAATGCCTGGCACGCTCCGCGTTCAATTACTGCCCCACCGGGCCGGATCGGAACTGCTCGAGATCGGCATCTACGACGAGAACGCTCCGCAGGGCGGCAAGCTCGCGAACGTCATCTTCGCGCCCATCCACGACCGGCGCGGTCACAGCATCCTTTCGATTCGCGACCAGAACACTTTCGCGGAGTCGCTGCGCCAGAAGCGGCTGATGACACTCGTACACCTCTTTCTCGTAAACCGCTTCAAGGCCGACTCGGTGCATTACGTCACGCCAACAGCGGATAATCAGTACCAGGTGGCGAAGATGCAGTCTCACGGAATCTTCAGCGAGATCAATACCGAGGTTGGCCAGATCATCGTCGCCGACGTTAACCACCAGCGGGTTTCCGAGCTGTTGTCCCCGGATCGGGAGGCCTTGTTGAAGCTGATTCGCAAAGAGAGATAGGGCCGGAAATCCGGCCCCACTCAACCCATACCGGAATTGAACGAATAACGAGAACGCGGAATCAACGGAATACGCGGTAAAAATCAAATCAGTGAAATCTATCCGGTTCTCCGGCCTGATGAACTTTACCGCGCCTGTCCGTCTCGACTATCCGATTGCCAGCAGGCTCTGAGTGGTTCGAAAGTACAGAACGCCCTGTGAAATTGCGGGAGTTGCGAGACACGGCTCGCCCATCTGGTTTTTGGACAGCACTTCGAGCGTCGGCCCTGCTTTGAGAACGTAGACAACGCCTTCTTCGGCAGGGCAATAAATCTTACCATCCGCTGCCACC
Organism: Acidobacteriota bacterium; assembly: GCA_016710075.1. Taxonomy (GTDB): domain Bacteria; phylum Acidobacteriota; class Blastocatellia; order RBC074; family RBC074; genus JADJLO01. The sequence goes on from JADJLO010000001.1 coordinate 19,167, forward strand.
AGTGATGCCGAGCAGGTGGCATCGAGCCCGAGCCTTTCTTCAAACATTTTGCGGCCGGTCTTGAAATCGAAACAGCGCAACAGCCCGTTGTGATTGGCGAGATAGATGTAGCCGCCATAGACCACCGGCGTGGAGATGTAAGTGCCGCCATTTGGAGCGCTCCAGACGATGGCGTCATTGCTGGTGCTGTTTTCCGGCAATGAAATATCTCCGTTGGCCGAAGGGCGAATGGCGAACAAGGGGGCTTTGCCGCCGTGCGCATTGGTCACGACAATCAAGCCATCGGCGATGAACGGTGTTGGGATCGGATTGTCACCGCCTCCACGCAAACGCCAGAGTTCTTTGCCGGTGTTCAGATCGTAGGAAACGATGAAGGGCCAGCCGTTGGCGACGACCTGCGTCCTGGTACCGTCGTTGTGAACCAGAGGCGTACCCCAGCTCCGTTCGCAATCGCCTTTGCGCGAGACGCGCCACACCTCGGTTCCATCAGAAAGACTAAAAGCTGCGATAAATGGGATAGTTCGGATCGTCGCAGAGCAGCACAATGCGATCTTTGTATAACGCCGGAGAGCTGCCGTATCCCCAGCCGATGCCATACTTGCTGATGTTGATGACGCCGAGGTCTTTGCTCCAAAGCAGTTTGCCGTTGAGGTCAAGGCAGTACATTCCCTCGGAGCCGAAAAAGGCGAGCAAATGCTTGCCGTCTGTGCTGATGGTCGTATTCGCGTGAGTCGCTTTTGTGTGCCGTGAGGCTGCAGGCGCGGCTGACCGAAGGTTTCTTTCCCAGAGCCTCCGCCCGGATTTCTTATCGAAGCAGAGAATCATCCAGCGTTGTTCATCATTGTCTTCGGCGGCGTCGTTATTACCATAAAGGCCGATGCGCAGCGGCGCTTTGCCCGCAAGCCGGACCGCCGTGGCGACATAAATCCGATCCTTCCAGATGATGGGACTGGAATGCCCAAGACCTGGAACCTCAGCACGCCACAATATGCCGGAAAGCTTGCCCGCCGCCGCATCTGCATTCCAGGTGGCGAGCGTGGGATAGCCGTCAGCCACGCCACGCGCGCCGGCTCCGCGAAACTCCGGCCAGTTCTGTTCGGCTTTGGAGGCAAGCGCCCCAGCGGGCAACGCCATCAAAGCAGACGCCAGGGACGATGTCAGGAAGGAACGCCGTGATAGCCCGATGATGTGATTCATTTTTTCAGCCTCAGTTGCAGGGAGTTCAGGTAGAGCATGCACGGTGCGCCGGATCGCGCGGCAACTATGTCAGGCGAACCATCGCCGTTGACATCACCGAGCGCAAGGCCATAGACCGCACCCTGCTTGTCGCCGAAACGGACGAGGGTGAATTTGCGGCCCGTTCCGTCATTGATCAGAACCGCGCCGGGCGTTTGTTCATTGCCCAGCACAACATCTGTCTTGCCGTCGCCGTTGAGATCTGCGACTGCTATCGAATAGGGAACATCAGTCTTTTCGCCAATCGGCATGGGATCGGAAAATGTCAGGTTGGACTGATTGAACCCTTGATTGAAGTAGATAAAAGCGCCGCCCCGCGCTTCGTCGCCGATGATGATGTCCGGGCGGCCGTCTCCATTGAGATCGCTGAGAGCGATTGCTCGCGTCGCTGCGTCGGCAGGGCCGAACGGAAGTTTTCTTGCAAATCCGCCCTTGCCGTCATTGATGAAAACATAGCTCTGGCCGCCGTCGCGGTGAGGGACAACCAGGTCCGGCACGCCGTCACCGCTCAAGTCGCCGGCGGCGATCGTCGTCGCGGATTCGCTCGACAACACATTACAGGTCGGGAAGCGACCACTCCCGTCATTGAAGCAAATGTAATTGGAACTGCGATTGGCTTTGCCTCCGCGATTAGCCACGATAATGTCAGGTCGCCCATCGCGGTTGAGTTCTGCCACCGTCACGTTTCGCGTAGGCCAACGCGCATCTCCGAATGTGCCCGTGAGCGTAAAGTGGCTTTTTCCATCGTTGAAGTAAATGCGCTTTTCGTCCGGTGTGTCATTACCGACGACGATGTCAAGATCGCCGTCTCCGTCCAGATCGGCAAGTGCTGCGGTGTATGTCTTATCCGCCTTGTCGCTGAGAGTATGCCGCTGGTCGAATCCCCCCTTGCCGTCGTTCAAAAGCGCCAGATCAACCAGCGGCCAGTGACGACCCTTTGCCAGAACGATGTCTTGATCACCGTCACCATCTAGATCACCGAGGCTCGCATTGGCGCTCGTCTCCGCTTTGTCCTCAAGCGCAATGGCGCGGTCGAAGTTCGGGACTTTCGCTGCGGTAGCAATTACGACTAACAAGATGGCAAAAATAACGATGAATGGTCTCATTTGGTTTCTCCAGTCAAGAGCGATTCGAGGATAAAACACAGGCAACAATTAATACACTGATTTATCACTGAGAAACTATTATCTCTGTTTGATTCTTGGCATACTACGCTTTCGTAAAATCCCGACAATAAAGCGAGGTCCGTATGAAACTTCTGCAGAGAATTCTTCTGACGTTAATGTTTTCATTGCCGATCTGGGCGCAAACGCCTGATAAGCCATTGCGCTCGGTGACTGATCCCGGCGTGGTCACTACGCGCCAGAACATTACGCCGGCAGGTGTCCAGACCGTTTTTGACGGGCGGGTGTATGGTCTTGCTTTCGGCGCATCCGCCAATGAAATCTATGCGCTGACGGCACGCGGGCGCGTCAATCAAACGAATTTCATCAAACTGGACTGGAAGGCGAACAGCGTTTTGCAGCGCGTCACCCTCAAAGAGAATCCCGGGTTGCAAGGCCTGCTCTTCGATGCGGCGGGCAGGCAGGTGCTGGTGAGTGCAGCCTTCCCCGAAAAAGAAGGGAGCAATCCCAAAGGGAGTCAGGCTTCGCCGGTTGTCAATCCCGACGGCACTGAAACCTTCATCGAGTTGACCGGCGGAGCCCGCCTCCTGGCGGTCAATGAATCAGGGGCTCGCAGCATTATCGAAGGCCTCGGGCATTTCATTACGGGCGCGCCGGCGGTGGCGCAAAAGCCGAATGCCAGAGGACAGCGCCTCGCCGTTCTGCCCTTGATTTACAATGATCAGCTTGCAGTGGTCGACCTCAACAGCGGCAAGCTGGTGGGCCGTCCGAATGTCGGCATTGCTCCGTTTGGCGCGGCGATCAGCGCCGACGGCACAGTTGCTTTTGTCACCAACTGGGGAGGACGGTTGCCGAAGACCGGCGATTTGACCGCGCCTACGGGCTATTGGCCGAATGCGGATCAGGTGGTTGTCGATGAACGCGGCATCGCATCGACGGGCACGGTCACGCGGATCGATCTGACGACGATGAAGGTCACTCATACGATCTCAGTTGAATTGCATCCCACCGCCATCGTCTGGGATGAAAAAAACAACCGCCTTTATGTCGCCAACAGCAATAAAGACTCGATCTCGGTCATCGACACGACCGCCAACAAGGTGATTCAAACACGCACGCTCTCCAGTCAGGAGACGAGAGGGTTTGCGCCAACCGCATTGGCATTAAGCCCGGACGGTAAGACCTTGTTCGCGGCCTGTGGCGGATTGAATGCCGTCGCTGTGCTTGAAACGAGAACCATGTCGGTTGCGGGTTACATCCCGACAGGGTGGTATCCGAATGCTCTGGCGCTGAGCCCTGACGGAAAGCATCTCGCTATTGCCACGCTGCTCGGACCCGGATCAGGCTGGCGTGAAGCACCGAATAAACGCTTTGTGCACAGCTACCGCGGAAGCGTAAGCCTGGTGCCCATCCCTGACCAGGCACAGCTCAATAGTTACACCGCAGCCGTCTGGGAGAACAACCACCTGGCCAAACCTGCCGCTACGGCTGTTCGCCCGGCGGTCAAGCCTGCTCCGGTAGCGATCCCCGCCCGTGCCGGCGACCCATCGTTGATCGAACACGTCGTCTATATCATCAAGGAAAATCGCACCTACGATCAGGTGCTCGGCGACATGGCCAAAGGCAACGGCGATCCTTCGCTGGTCATGTTCGGCGCGGACGTCACGCCCAATCAGCATCGCCTCGCCGATCAATTTGTCCTGCTCGATAATTTTTACGCCAGCAGCGGCAACAGCGCTCAGGGTCATCAATGGTTGACGCAGGCGAATGAAGTTTCATACTGTCTCTGGCCGGGTTATGCGGGACGCAGCTATCCGTATGACGGCTCCGATCCGATCGCATACAGCGACGGCGGCTTTATCTGGGATGCAGCATTGAAGATGAAAAAGTCCGTGCGGATTTTTGGCGAATTCGCAGGGAATATAGGCGCCGTACCAGGCATCTCTCGTGTGAAGTTATTCGAACGATGGAAAGCGGGCGAAGATTTCAGCCGGGAATGGAATGTCACCGCTCCGATCAAACCCGTCAATAATATCCTCGCCAAAAACTTTCCCAGTTATTCAACCAACATTCCAGATGTGGTTCGCGCCCGGATCTTTGCCAAAGAGGTAAAGCAATGGGAAGCCGAAGGCAAAATGCCAAATCTCGTTTTATTGCAATTGCCCAGCAATCACACGAGTGGGACAAACCCCGGCAGGCATACGCCGAAAGCCATGGTCGCCGACAATGACCTCGCTCTTGGGCAGATCGTCGAAGCCTTATCAAAATCACCTTTCTGGAAAAAGATGGCGATCTTTGTCGTCGAGGATGACGCGCAAAATGGCGTGGACCACGTGGACGGGCATCGCACCGTCGCCCTGGCCATCAGCCCTTACACGCGCCGCGGCCACGTGGATTCGACGTTCTACGCGCAGCAGAGCATTCTCAAAACGATTGAACTGATTTTAGGACTGCCGACCCTTTCGCTCTTTGATTTGATTGCAAACGACATGCGCGCCAGTTTCACCAATACTGCCGATTTTACAACTTACGAATCGGTCGAGCCGAAACAATCGTTGTTTGAAATGAATCCGCCATTGACTTCACTGAAAGGGCAGGCGCGGCTCGATGCCGTCGCTTCAATGAAGATGCGTTTTGATGTGCCGGATGCGGCGCCGACTGAAACGCTCAATCGCATAGTCTGGCGCCAGGTCAAAGGTCAAAAGATACCCTACCCGCGGGTAAAACGGTCGTTATTTGCTCCGATGGCAGTCGAACTCGACGACGACGATCGATAAGGAATTTCATGAAAATCCGTCACCTCATCATAACGATGGTATTGCTTTCTGTCGTGATTGTGAATTTTCCGCGGCCGCAAACCGTGGCGTCGCAGGCGCCCGGTCGTCAGGCGATCAAAAACCGCAGTCCATTGTCTGCCAATGCGTTTGCTCTGTTGCCGCTGACGTCGATAAAACCGAAGGGCTGGTTGAAGCAGCAACTCGAAATTCAGGCAAACGGATTGACCGGACACCTGGATGAGTTCTGGCCGGATGTCGGTCCAAACAGCGGCTGGCTTGGCGGCGCTGGAGAACCGTGGGAACGCGGACCCTATTATCTGGACGGGTTGCTGCCTCTCGCATATTTGCTTGACGACCCGAAGCTGATCGCCAAGGCCAGGAAGTGGGTGGACTGGACACTTGATCATCAGCAGCTCAATGGCGCCATCGGCCCCGTTGCTCCCGCTAATGCCGGTGAGAAAGTACGCGCCGGTTATGACGACTGGTGGCCGAAGTTCGTCATGCTCAAAGTGCTGACGCAATACCATGAAGCGACGGGCGATCCGCGCGTGATTTCGGTCATGACGCGCTACTTCAAACATCGCCTTGAAGAGGCAGCCAAAAGGCCTTTGCGCGATTGGGGAAGGCAGCGGTGGGCCGATGAATTGCTGAGCCTGCTGTGGCTCTATAACCGCACTGGCGACGAGAAATTATTTGATCTCGCGCGTGTTCTTGGCGCGCAGGGCCGTGACTGGAAAGCGCATTTCGCTGATTTTAAATTCACTGAAAAGGTTGATGCTAAAAAGACTGTCTATACCGGCCAGGGCGGCCTTTCGGACCTTGCGCTGGGTGTGCACGGCGTCAACAACGGCATGGCGATAAAGACCTCGGTCGTCTGGTCTCAGGTCTCGAAAGACGAAACAGACCGCCGGGCGATCTATCAGATGCTCGATGTGCTGGACAAGTATCACGGCCAGCCCAACGGCATGTTCAGCGCGGACGAGCATTACGCCGGTCTCGATCCCTCACAGGGCGTGGAGTTGTGCGCTGTTGTCGAATCGATGTTCTCGCTCGAACAGGCTCTGGCGATTCTCGGTGATCCATTGCTGGCTGACCGGCTCGAAAAGATCAGCTACAACGCGCAGCCCGCAACCTTCAGTGGCGATATGTGGTCCCATCAATACGATCAGCAGCCCAATCAGGTCTTGTGCAGTTATGAAAAGCGCGACTGGACATCGAATGGCAACGAATCGAACCTGTTCGGCATGGATGTAAACTTCGGTTGCTGCACGGCGAATATGCATCAGGGCTGGCCGAAATTCGTCTCCAGCCTGTGGATGGCCACGGCTGACGATGGGCTCGTTGCCGTAAGCTATGCGCCAAACGAAGTGAACACCACGGTCAAAGGCAATATCCCGGTCAGCATCGTCGAAGAAACCGAATACCCGTTCCGCGACGAGATTCGGTTCACCGTTAATCCTCAACGTACCTCGCAGTTCACGCTCAAACTGCGCATCCCTGCATGGGCCGGTAATGCCCGACTAACCGTCAATGGCAAGGCTGTCAGCGGCGTCAAGGCCGGAACCTTTCATGCAATCGATCGACAATGGCAAAAAGGCGACCGCGTCATCCTGAAGCTGCCAATGGAGGTGCGGGCATCGCGCCGGCAGAACAACTCCGTCGTGGTCGAGCGCGGCCCGCTTGTTTATTCGTTGAAGATCGGTGAAGACTGGCGCAGGACACAGGCGAAGATGAAAAATCCTGCCATCGCTCCAGCCGTCGATTGGGAGATTCATCCGACTTCGGCATGGAATTACGCTCTTGCGCTTGATCCGCAAAAACCTGCTGTGGAGGTCATTGAGAAGGGAATCGGCAAAATGCCGTTCTCCGCTGAAGGAGCGCCCATCGAGATCAAAGTCAAAGGCCGCAGACTGCCGCAGTGGACTTTAGTCAATGGATCCGCCGGCCCTTTGCCTGTCAGCCCGGTTACCAGCAAAGAGCCTGAAGAAACCCTGACCCTGATTCCATACGGTTCGGCGAAATTGCGCATTACCGCCTTTCCCCTTCTGGTGAAATAACAATATGAAACGACTTTTCCTGTTTTTTCTGATCGCCGTATTGGTGATTCAGTCATCTGTCTTGAGCGCCACGGAAAACTACGATGTCATCCTGCGGAATGGAACGATCGTCGACGGCACGGGCGGCAGGAGCTATCGCGCGGACATCGCGGTGCGCAACGGCTTTATTTATCGCATCGGCAATCTGCGTGACAGCAAGGCCGCCGTGGATCTGGATGTCCGCGGCCTGGTCGTGGCCCCAGGGTTCATCAATCTGCACAGCCACGCAACTCCAACCGGAGTGCGGACGGCTGTGAACATGCTGACGCAGGGAGTCACTACCGAGATCATCAACGCCGATGGCGCGGGGAGCCTCTCCATCGCCAAACAACTCGCTGATTTCAGCGCGGCTGGACTGGCGGTGAATCTCGGGGGCTATATCGGTTTCAATTCCGCGTGGGCTTCCGTGGTGGGGCAGGCGGATCGCCGCCCTGACGCAGATGAAATTCTGAAGATGCGGGCGCTGCTGACTGAAAACCTGAAGCAGGGTGCGTGGGGCGTCTCGTCGGGACTCGATTACAAGCCTGCCTATTTTGCGCGTACCAGCGAAGTGATCGCCGTGCTGCAGGCGGCTAGACCCTGGCGCACGAACTTTCCGAATCACGATCGCCTCACGCCCGAATCCGGTTACAGCAGTCTCGCGGCCATCGGCGAGACAATAGAGATTGGCGAGAGATCGGATGTCATGCCCGTTGTGACTCATATGAAAGTTCAGGGACACGAACAGGGCAATGCCCCGAAAGCCGTTGCCATGATGCAGGCAGCCTCGGCGCGTGGTCATGAGACCGTTGCTGATATTTATCCATATCTGGCGGGACAAACCGGTCTGGGTGCGCTCTTTGTCCCGGCCTGGGCGGTGGAGGGCGGTCGCGCGGAAATGTTGAAGCGGTTTCAGGATGCAACCCTGCGTCCTCGCATTGCCCGGGAAATCGAAGCAGCTATCAAGGCGAGAATTCTAACCCCGGAAAACATTTACGTTTCTTCACATCAACGCCAATTCACCGAGTACATGCGCGAACGGAATGCAGGCGCCGGCGAAACTATCATCAGCATCCTCGAAAAAGAAAGCCCCAGTGCGATCATGAAATTTGGCGCGGAACCAGACCTGATAAAACTGCTGCAGTTCCCGGGCAGCGCGGTCTCCTGCGATTGCGGCGCGTCCGAAGCGCACCCCTCACTGCATCCGCGATATTTTGGCACGTTTCCGCGCATCCTCGGACATTATGTGCGCGAAACAAAAGCCATGACCCTCGAAGATGCCGTGCGCAAAATGTCAGGCCTGCCGGCCAACATCATAGGGCTGGTCGATCGTGGATTTCTGGCTGTCGGGATGGCCGCGGACATCACGGTTTTCGATCCCGCAACGATCATCGACCATGCAACTTATGAACAACCCACACTGGCCTCCGAAGGCGTCCGTCACGTACTGGTGAACGGCCATTTCGCGCTCCGCGATGGCCAGGCTACGGGAGAAAAAACAGGGCGTACGCTCGCTCGATCGCCGGACATGCCCAGCCGCCCGATGAGAACTCTTCAAACCCGTTCTATCTCGGCTAAGACTCCTAACATGACGCTTCAACTGACGCAGGCTTCAAATGGCGGCGCACGCGGCGTCTTCAGTTTCATTGATGATAATAAGCAGTTCCGCCTGGTGGAGGCCGGTTTGTTGCAGGCTCACGGCAAGTGGGCGAGTTTTACGGCACGACTACGCGAGACGCGCGGCACTCAGGAATTGGCCGCGCTGGTAATTCTGGATGGCGGAAACCCGATCAATCCCCAGGCCATGATCCGGGTGGAAATCGAGGGTGGCCGCCATTGGGAATCAAGGCTCAATCCTCGCGATTACAAGATCATCGTCAGATAACCTTTGTTTGATCTGCGCGCTCTTGATGCAATCTCGACCAATAATAAAAGAGGAATTCTGATGCAAAGAACACGCCGCCTTATTCTGACTTTGGCTACAGTGATTCTGGCGTGCTGCGCCATGACTATTACCTCGCGTGCCCAACAGAGTGCGCCTCCGGCACAGACAATCCGCTTCGCTGCAGACATTGAAGCTTTCCTCAAACAGGATCAGGTCAACCCTCCGCCAAAAGGTGGAGTTCTTTTCATCGGCAGCAGCATCTTCAGGCAATGGAAGAATCTGAAAGAGCAGATGGCCCCGCTGCCAGTTTTCAACCGGGCATTCGGAGGATCGAGGACGCCGGAAATACTCTATTACATGGACAAGATCGTTCTCCCCTACGAACCGAAGATCATCGTCTACTACTGCGGCAGCAACGATGTCAACGCAGGGGAAACCGCCGAACGGATCTCCGAAAATTTCCGGCAGTTTGCTGAGCGGGTGTGGGCGAAGCTTCCCGCTACTCGAATCTATTACGTCTCGATCAATCGCGCACCGCAAAAAATCGATCGATGGAATGTCGTCGATGCCGCGAACAATCTGATCAGAGCCTATTGCGAGAAAGACAAAAAGCTCGGCTTCATCGATGTCAATCCGGCGCTCTTCGACAGGGAAGGCAACCCGCGACTTGAGCTTTATCAGCCGGACAAGCTTCATTTCAAGGATCCCGCATACGACGAGTTCACAGCCATTATCAAGCCGGTTATCTCTAAATCATGGGCAGCCGATCGCCGATGAAAACGGGATTTTTCTTCTGAGTGCGGGTTGTCGTCTGATCAAATCAAAATAAAGTATATTCCGTGCGTAATCATGAGTTACTGAAATCTGTTGGCGAATTCACAAAACAGTTCAATAAGGGCGCGAAGGCCCGATCCAGAAAACTATACTGGTGGCGAACTCATCCCTGGTTGCGATTAAGAAATCAAAAAGCCCGGAAAGGGCGCCCGCCTGCGTCTATTGAATATCCGCCCTTTCAGCTCAGACAACGTTAATGAACCTGACGCAGGCGGGCGCTCGCGCTCGTATTTCGACCATGCCAATTTTCTAACCGGCACCTAGGGTAGAAATTCAATTCGCCAACAGTATCAGTTACTGATACTCGCAAAAAATCGAGCAACTGATGATCAACTTATGAAAAGTACACTTGTGCTAACTCTGGCGTTTGGACTTGTCTTTATTGGCGCCTCACTGCCCAATTCACGGACTTTCGCCCAGTCAAAGCCGAACATTCTGATTCTGTATGCCGATGACTGGCGGCACGATACGCTGGGCGTGGCGGGAAACCCGATTGTTAAAACGCCGAATCTGGACAGGCTGGCGCGCGAAGGCGTTCGCTTCACTCGAAATTACGTGACGACATCCATCTGCGGCGTCAGCCGCGCGAGCCTGTTGACAGGGCAATGGATGTCACGCCACGGCAATCCGGCGTTCGAGATGTTCAAGACTCCGTGGAGTGAAACGTATCCGGGATTGCTGCGAGCTACTGGTTATTGGGTTGGCCACGTTGGCAAATGGCACAACGGAAAATTTCCGGCCGAGCAATATGATTTTGGCCGGTCATATGCCGGCAAGCACTATCTCAAAGAGCCGGACGGCTCGACTATTCATGTGACTGAGAAGAACGAGCGCGATGCGCTGGAATTTCTGCGCACGCGCCCACACGACAAACCATTTTGTCTGACGCTGGCCTTCTTCGCCACGCACGCTGAAGACGACAATCCGAAGCAGTATCTATATCAACCGCAGAGCGAATCGCTTTATCGAGATGTCACCGTGCCGATTCCGAAAACCGCCGGTGACGAGTATTTCAATCGATTGCCGCCATTCATTGCGAACGAAAAGAACGAAGGGCGCAATCGCTGGCACTGGCGATTCGATACGCCTGAAAAATATCAGAAGTACATGAAGGCTTATTACCGGCTTGCAACCGAAGTCGATGCGACAATCGGCCGTGTCCTGGCCGATCTGAGCGCACAGGGACTGGATAACAACACACTTGTGATTTTCACCACCGACAACGGCTACTTTCACGGCGAACACGGATTGGCCGACAAATGGTATCCATACGAAGAGTCCATCCGTGTTCCTCTCATTGTGCGCGATCCGCGCATGCCAAAACGCAAGCGGAACACCACCAATGACGATTTTGTACTGAATGTGGATCTGGCGCCGATGATTCTGGCGGCAGCGGGCATTGCCGCCCCCGCACGGATGCAGGGACGCGATTTTGCGCCGCTCTACCTGTCAGCGAAAAAGCCCGCCTGGCGGCAGGAGTTTTTTTACGAACACGCCACGATTCGAAACACAGATTTCATTCCTTCGTCCGAGGCCCTGGTGCGACGAATGATGAAATACATCTACTGGCCGGATTTTAAATACGAAGAATTGTTCGACCTGAAACGTGACCCGCACGAAGAGCGCAATCTGACGAATGATCGAGCGCACTCTAAAGAACTGAAGACGCTGCGACGGCGTTTTGCTGAATTGAAGGCTGAGGCGCGTTAGGGCGCAAAAAAAAATCATCCTGAAAGGAAAAAAAGTATTATGGCTTATACGGAAATACTCTACGAAGTTGCCGATCATATCGCGACGATCACGCTTAATCGGCCTGACAAACTGAACGCATGGACTCGCACGATGGAAAATGAAGTCCGGGCGGCAATGGGTGATGCCGATCAGGATGCCGGCGTCCGTGTGATCATTCTGACGGGTGCAGGCCGGGGCTTTTGCGCCGGAGCCGATATGCAAAATCTGAATGCCCTGGCGACTCAGGGCTTCGACGCTGCCGGTTTTGCGCCGCCGCAAGCGATTGACGTTAATGCTGCCCGCGACGATGCTCGTCCCGATTTTCAAAAGCAATACTCGTACTTCCCCTCGATTCAGAAACCGATCATCGGGGCAATCAACGGAGCATCAGCGGGTCTCGGCTTTGTGCTGATGCTCTATTGCGATATGCGGTTCGCTTCAGACAAGGCGCGTTTCGGAACGGCCTTTTCTCGGCGCGGACTGATTGCCGAACACGGCGTCAGTTGGCTGTTGCCGCGGCTGGTCGGCATGGCGAATGCGTTTGATCTGCTTTATTCGGCTCGGGTGATCGAAGCCGACGAAGCTTTGCGCATGGGGCTGGTCAATCGCGTAGTCCCGCACGAAAACCTGATGGAAAGCGTGCGTGCTTATGCCGCTGAACTGACAAACCTGGTTTCGCCCCGTTCGCTGCGGGTGATCAAAGAGCAAGTCTGGAACGCCCAATTCCAGACGCTCTCCGAAGCGATTGACATTGCCAACTATGAAATGGTCAGGAGCTTCGACACCGCTGATTTCAAAGAGGGCGTCGCGCACTTTGTCGAGAAGCGTGCGCCGAACTTTACCGGCAAATGAGCCGGTTGATCATCAGTCGGCGATTGCCTGATAGGCCAGTTGCTTAAACTCGCTTCCATAGGTCAGGTTGGTATGCGGCAGAATCTGCACGAGAAAGATGCCGATCATCTCTTCCTTCGGATCGATCCAGAAGCGTGTGCCGGCCGCTCCGCCCCAGTTGTATTCGCCCGTCGACCCGATGTTGCCGGTCTTTCCAGGCCCCAGGTTGACGGCGAACGTGAGACCGAAAACCGTAACCCTGCGGTAACAGAATGCCCGTGCGCGGTAAGTCGCCAAGATGGTCGCAGCTCATCAGCTCGACCGATTTGCGGCCCAGGATGCGAGCGCCATCCAATTCACCGCCATCGAGCAGCATCTGGATGAATCGTGCATAATCCATCGCCGTCGAAACCAGACCAGCGCCGCTCAGCAACAGGACCGCCGGCTTCTTGTAACTTTCCTGCGGCGGCCCGGGGTGGCGTTTGATCGTCCTGTCTTCGTTCGGCGTGTAAAGCGCCGTCAGCCGATCCCACTTCGATTCCGGCACATGAAATCCCGTGTCCACCATGCCCAGCGGTTTGAAGATGCGCTCTTCGAAAAACTGGTCAAGCGGTTTGCCGGATGTCACTTCGATCAGACGACCAAGCACGTCAATCGAGAGGCTGTAATCCCAGACCGTGCTCGGCTGATGCACCAGCGGCGCTTTCCCCATGCGTTTGACGGCTTCTTCAATGGTGATATCCGCGCGGTTGACACCGAGCCTGGGATATATCAGATCGCCCTTCTCATCGCGCGGCCCCTGATAATTCAGCCCTGAAGTGTGACGCAGCAGATCTCGTATGGTCATCTCTCGCTCGGCAGGCACAACGAAGTAAGTGCGTTTACCCGTTTCCTGATCTTTTTTGTCCACCGCGACTTTCATGGCGCCGAGTTCGGGCAGGTATTTCGAGACCGGATCGTTGAGTGAGAACTTGTTCTCTTCGTACAGGATCATGGTCGCTACGCCGGTGACTGCTTTGGTCATCGAGTAGATGCGAAAGATCGCATCCTTGCGCATCGGCTTGCCCGCTTCTTTATCCATCATTCCATACGTTTCGAAGTAGCCTATCTTCCCGCGACGCGCGATCAGGCCGATGGCGCCTGCGACACGACCTGCCGCTATGTGCTGTTGCATCGTGCGGCCAATGCGGTCGAGCCGTTCTTTCGACAACCCGGCTTCTTCAGGCGTGCCCATCCGCAGCCCTTTGCTGTTGCCGGGCAATGCCATGGCCAGAGAAGAGAAGAGCAAAAGAGTGAGAAGCAACCGTTTCATGGAATAACCTCCTGTTTAAAGTGGGACAAGATGCCATATTGCCCCGGCATTCATTATCCTTGTTTCACCGCGCGGCAGATGCGACCCAGCAATTCATTATCGAACGAGCTTCGCCCGCCGCCTTCGGCTCCGGGCCCGCGTGCGATACCAGCCGCGCCGCCGTGACGCGAGACAACCAGATCCAGACTCGGCACCACATAAATCTTCTTGTCCTGCGCGCCGAGCGCGCCAAATGCATCCGGCGGACAGTCCGGCCAGAGCATTCCCGGCTGCACTCCGCCACCGCCCCCGGGCATCCTGAACGAGCCCTTGCCGTTGAGCCACCACAGATAACCATACGACTCATTCAACTTCTGCGAAGTGCTGGTTGACTCTTTGACATACTTCGCACTGATGAGTTGTTTGCCGTTCCATTGCCCATTGCGCAGGATCAACAAGCCGAACCGAGACATATCGCGCAGACAACTGCGATACCAGGTGCAGTTGGTTTTGTTTTCAGGCGCAGGGCTGCAATCCCATTTTGAATACTGCATGCCCAACGGACCGGAAAGTTTGCGCTGCGTGTATTGGTCTATGCTCTGACCGTATGCGATTTCGAGCACGCGAATCAGCATGCGATAGACCGGAGTGTTATATGCCCATACCTCGCCGGGTTGGTGTTCCAGCGGCAGGGCGGCGGTCTCTTCAAACGCATCCACATCGTCCCTGATGTTTGTGCCGGCGCTGTTTTTGATACCCGAAGTCATCGTCAGCATGTGCCGCAGCGTAATCGCTTCTTTCGGAGTCCCTTTCCACGCTGAGACGAAATTCGACGCGCTCTGGTTGAGGCTTTTGATTCTGCCATCTTCAAGCGCCATGCCGATCAGAGTTGCAGTGATGCTCTTGCTCGAAGAATAGATCGGCTGCGAGGTCTCCGGTTTCCAGTCTTTCCAGTATTTTTCAGTCACGATTCGACCGCCGCGCAGAATGACAAGCCCTGTCGAGTTATGGTCGGCCGCATATTGAATTGCACCTTCGATGCCTGCTGCATCCAGCCCGGCATCTTTAAGCGCTCGAGTTTCCCATTCGTTGCCGCGCGGGTAATAAGGTTTTGGCGGTGCAGCGAACGCTGCTCCACCCAGACTCGTAACGCCGACAGCCGCGACTGACTGTAATAGCTCGCGGCGCGTCAGATATTGAAAACTCGTTTTCTTGTGCATTGCTCTATCTCCATAGTTCGTTAAATAGCCTGAGGATCATTCGGCAATTCCCGACAATCGTGCAACGAATGAATTCGCCAACAGTATCAGCTTGCAATTGAAACAATGGTTCAAAATTCTTGCCGCTTTGTCCTGGTTGACACTGTAATGGGCGGATCTTATAGTTACCGACCGGTAGGTATTGCAAGTTACAAGACGATAGTTAATCTGTCAAGAAAAGCATCTTCGTAGTTCAGGCGGCTTCGACAACACCAACTATGAACAAACCATCATCTCGCACCGCGTATTTACTGCTGATATTTCTCACCTTTCTCAATGTTCTCAATTTCGTAGACCGGCAATTGATCGTCAACCTTGCCCCGCTTCTGACCAAGGAGCTTGGCTTGAAGCTGGCGGATGTCGCCTGGCTTTACGGATACATCTTTCTGGTCTTTTACACGCTCATGGGCTTGTTGATGGCGACGCTGGCTGACCGCTGGCGGCGGGAGCGATTGATTGCCGGAGGCTTGGGCGTGTGGAGTGCGCTGACGGCTGCATCAGGCGCGGCACTGAGTTTTCTCCACCTGGCGCTGGCGCGAATGCTGGTCGGCATCGGCGAAGCGACGCTGACCCCCGCGGCGCTCTCGATTCTGAGCGATGTCTTTCCGGCGAAGCGGCGCGCGCTGGCTTCGGGAATCTATTATGCCGGAGTGCCGCTTGGCTCTGGGCTGAGCCTGATCATCGTTGGCTGGATGGCGCCGCGTTACGGCTGGCGTGGATGCTTCTATGTTTTGGGCGCGATCGGGCTGGTGCTGACACCCATTGTCTTGCTGATGAAGACGCCGCAGCGAGGCGCCATGGAAGAGCACGCAGCCGCACCTGCGCCGGCGCAATCGACCGGCGAAATTTATCGCAGCCTGTTCGCTGCGTTACGCCGCACGCCGGCCCTGTGGCTGACGATCGCCGCCGCCGTGCTGCTCAACTTTTCGACAAGCGCTGGAAGCCTGGTCTTCACCTGGCTGGTCAGAGAACGAGGGATGGAATTTGGACGCACTGGAATCCTCAACGGCTGTATCGTCGTTGTAGCCGGCCTGCTTGGCACGTCGGGCGCAGGCGGCATCAGCGACTGGTTTCATCGCCGCTGGGGAGGCGGGCGATTGTGGTTTCTCTTCTTCAAGGCCTTCTTCATCGTTCCCTTTACCATCGGCTTTTATACGCTGGCGATTGACGCACCCTGGTATCTGTTCTACGTCTGCTGGTCGGTATCGACCTTCAGTTCGCTGAGCTGGTACGGCCCGATTTTGCGACAGTGCAGGATCTGGCGCCGGTCAGGATTCGCGCGACGGTGGTGGCTTTTCTGCTGCTCATCATCAATATCATCGGCACCGGGCTAGGTCCACTTGTCGCGGGCAAGATAGGTGATGCATACACTCTGTGGCGCGGGCTGGCCATCTGTGCCGGCGTCGGCTACTTCGCAATGATTCCGCTCTTTTTTGCGGCACGTCGCTATCAAAAAGATCTGGCTGCTTCCGAGCGTTCGTTCGTGGAGCAGGCAGCGCTGTAACTGCCTCCACTTCTCATTTAGTTCTTTTGATTCGTCATGAAAGCCCATTTGAAGTCACGGTAATGTGATCGCTGACCATTGGCCGGCTGAGTCACCTCACCTGCCGCCCTTGTGCCACCACTTTTTTTAACGCTCAACGTCGTCCATGAGTACTTTCCGTTTTCATAATCGAAAGTCACCCCATCGTCGTCATAAAGATTGAATCGCCCTTCGCTGACGCCGTAATGACGAATTTCAAGCGGGAGAATTTCGTTTGATCCGGGCGAGCGCAGGGCGCCTGGAATCAAAGGGATAATTCCGCCGTCTCTGACGTACAACGGAATCCGATCCAACCCCGGTTTGATCTCGATGACCTCGCCGCCGCCAGCATAATCGCCAGTGTAAAAGTCGTACCATTTGCCCTGCGGCAGAATTACCTTGCGCGACGATTGCCCGGCAAACATTGGAGCGACCAGCAGGGAATCCCCGAGCATGAATTGATCCTTGACCTCCTGCCGGATCGCGGCTGCGTATGGATTGGCGGTCGAATCGAGTTTTCCGCCGGCTGGCGCTGATTTATCGGCAAATCCTTCAACCAGGTACATGGCCCTGACCGGCGGCTTGCCTTCAAAATGATACTGCGCAAATGCAGTGTAGATGTATGGCAGCAGCCGCATTCGCAGGAGCGCGACTTCTTTCACTTGCCGCTCGACTTCGGGGAATGTCCAGGGCTTTGTTCCATCCGCCCACGCATTGAGCATGGCCATAGGCGAAAAGCAGACCGATTGCATCCGTCGCAGCCATTCTTCAGCGGTCTTCGATGCCCGGACTTCCGGCGTCCACAAGACACCTATGAAGCTGCTGTTGCAAAGCGCCGTGATGAAGTCGCGGTGATCGTAATAGTCGTTGTAGATGACAAAGGGCAGCGCCGACGCCCCGGCGTTCGAGGCCCTGACCAGGCCATACGTGCGCTGATTACGCTGGTGGAACCAGTCTGCTGTTTGTCGCTGCATCAGCAGGCCGTATATCTGTCGCATCTGTTCGCCGCTCAAACCCGAAGGAAAACTCGCCACGTCCGGCCATAACCAGTTATCGTAACCGTCCACCTCGTCGATCTTGTATCCCGAAACGCCTATGTCCAGATGCGTTTTCATAAAGAACTGTTTGAAAATCCGCTGTGGCCGGGCAAGCGTCAGATCGGGCACCAGCCCGTTCCACACCGTATGCGAACCGGTGTCTGGTTTGATCTCGCGATAGATCGGCGAATCGGGCGAGATGTATGGATTGAGCCATAAATTCAGTCTTACCCCGCGCTCGAGCATCTCTTTGGCAAAGCCCGCCGGATCCGGGAACCTGCCTTTATCCCAATCGAACGTGCACGGATAAGATTTGCTCTGCCAGCCCGGCTCGAGCCCTACGAAATCCAGCGGGAAGCCGTGCTCGTCAAACGCATCCACTTCCTTTCGAACATCATCTGAGGAAAAGAGAGTCGGCACACGCTGCGTAAAGCCCAATCCCCACTTCGGCGGCAATACTCCTCCGCCGTTGAAAAGGTTGTATCGCTGTACGACCTCCATCGGCGATCGCCCGGCAAACAGAAAAATCTCAACACCCTTCGCGGGGATCAGGACTTCAACGGAATCCGAATCCGGCTGAGCGTCCCACGTCCGATCCGTGTTGCGGTCTTTTATCTTTGCAGGTCTCTCGCTGTCTTTTCGCAGTCCCGTACCTGCGTATACTGTCAGGTAATGTGCCGAGTTGATCAGAATCCCGTATCCACTGCTCGAAACATAAAACGGCACAGGCGCGTGCGTGCGACCATTGTCGCTGCCGCCGTAATGATCCACATGCAGATTGAATATCCGTTTGCGCTGCAGCACATGTTTGAAATTCAGCCCAAGGCCGTATAGCTGCTCATCTTCCTGCAAAGGGAAGCGCAGATGCGTCTGCCCTCTGCTCACACGCGCCTTGCTTTTGTGCAACAGGGCAGGGAATGCAGCGGCCCCTATCTTCGCGAGGGCCTGTGTCCTCGGCTCCGCCCCCGCGGCTTTCAACAGGTCAATTGATTCAGGCGTTCCCACTCTTGCAGACCAGATGCCCGCCGCAACTGGCTTCCAGACCACCCGGGATTCCTGAGCAAATCCGGCCGCGCTCATGACTATCAACAGCCAGATCGCACAAATGCTGCAATGTTGGATCTTTATATTTTTAGACATATGGTAATTGTAACTGATACTGCCGGTGAATTCGTCAAACAGTATCACCTGTCAGGTTGCTCAATTCCACGATTGAAATACAGGTCGAAAAAAATCTCTGTAAACTCCGTTTTGGAGAGGTGCTTTCAGGTTGGAATTGAGAATCTCTGTTCGTGATCTTAATTGATTTTTATCGTCCAAAATGCTCCAGATCGATCTCAAAAAGGGTTCAAATGGGGAGGGGTGGGGGTTTCGACTAATCGGACCACATTGAGAAAATAGGGTATTCGCCGATCTTAAATTTTAGGAAAAACAGCGGCCTGGAAAACTAAAAACCCACCCCCCCCCGCCCCCACGAGAACACCCACCAGGCGTGCAACAGGATTGACTCTTGCAACGATCTTGACTGCATTTTGCTTCTCCTTATTTTATTAACGGTGCAGCGCAACCATGGCTGGTTGCCCTGCCTTTACTTTGGTCAATTCGGCAAATCCACTGGTAGATCAGGAAGCTAATCCAAAGTACAGGGCTGCGACCCCGATTGTGTCAATGAATCCGTGGGCCAGAATACAGACCCACAGATTCCGGCCCGATATCAGGTAGGCAGTTCCAAGGACCAGACCTGCAAACCCTGAATCAATCATTCCTGCCGGGCCTTTGTAATAGTGTCCAATGCCGAACAGGATTGAAACGAAGATCATTCCGACCCACCAGGCAGCCCGGGACCTGTTGCCGAGATCTGCCGCGCGAGTGAGCAGGTATCCTCGATATGCGATCTCTTCGCCGAAAGCGGCGAAGGTCCAGACAACCAGCAGCCATTTCAACGCCACCATGAGATTGCCTGTAATCTCGTTAGCTCCTTCAGGCGCTATTGCCGGAGGCCAGATCCGCGCGGTTATCAGATTGTCTAGAACTTCACCCAGCACAATCCTCAACACCGCGGCTGCCAGAGCGATGAGCACGACACGAGTCCACGATTTCGGCCGGCTAAGTCCCATGGCGGCCCATCCGCCGTTGCGCAGGCGAACAGACAGAAGGCCCAGCACAAAGAGGATTGGCACCTCGTTCGGAATTACCTTGAAAACGTTGTACCCAATTACAATGGCAGCGCCCAGCGCGAGTTCAAAGGCGCTCACAAGGCGTGATTCTGAAATGTACGCTTTAAGGCTGTTTGAGCCAGGTTTGTTATCGGTCATATGCTGGTCCTTAAACTACCTCGACTGTTTTTAATGCTACAGATTCCACTGTTGCCACCACATCCTTGCCAACGCTTGTTTCGGGTCGTATTTGCCGCCGGCCACTTTTCCTTACCTTTATATAAACGTTGAATAGAATCAGTTATTTGAGGTCGCGGAGCGTATGGAGTGCGGCGGCTCGACGCCGCTTTTGCTTTCGAATTTCCATAAAATAACGGGGTAGACACCATATCCTCCACTGATTCTGTTGAGATTTGCTACAGGACAAATATCCTTACGTCGAATCCGTCACAAAGATCCCGCTTTGCAGCTAGTGGCTGTCAGCTTGCAGCCAATGGCAGGACAAACCGCGTCGGATCGGTCCCCTGGTCTGTTGCGTTTGACCCGCAATCAGCAATGAAAACCTTGAGGACAAGTATCCGCTCAGCCCCCCACCCCCACCCCCATTGCTTCAGAATTTGATATCAGGTTCGGAATAGCTTTTCGCCTCTGAAGTGCCGACTGTACTCACAAGTTCGTTGAATTTTTCCGGCACAGATATTCACTTGAAATAACCCGGCGTCAATTTTAATCCTGAAAATCCCCTGTAAATCCCGTGAAATTCCTCAACTGCCGTGGAAATTTCCCCATATGCAGCCATTATAAAACCCGTATATCAATCGATTCAGTATCTTTAGACGAGGCACGTCAATTGCCGTATCTGCTTTTCCGGTCTAACCCAGAACCAGCAACCTTGTGACAACATGCAATTCTTAATTCAGTCTTAATACATTTTGGAGGAATTCTATGAAACCCGGACAAGCAGAAGCGAAGATGAAGGATCTGGCCGGTCCCGGCATCGGCAATTACGAAGATCTGGAGAAGATCCTGCCCAAGGATTATCAATCGCTGTTGACGCCAAAGGAGACGCAGGTCGCCCTCTACGCCGTCAAACGCTATATCGAGGAGAACCTGTGCAGTGAACTGAACCTGATGATGGTTCAGGTGCCGCTGATCGTCGATGTCGAGAGCGGCGTCAACGACTATCTTGATCGGGACGGCTCGCGCACCCCGGTCCAGTTCCACATCTCGAACGATTACAACAAGCATCCGATCGACGCCCAGGTAGTCCAGGCCGCAACCAAGTGGAAACGGGTTGCCCTCAAACAGTTCGGCATGCAGGTTGGCGAGGGGCTCTGCACGGATATGCGCGCCGTCCGCAAGGACTACTTCCTCGATCATGATCACAGCGCCTATGTCGATCAGTGGGATTGGGAGCGAACGATCACCGCCGAGCAGCGGAACCTCAACTTCCTGACCGAGGTCGTAGAGAAGATCTGGAAGGTGATCAAGGGCGCCGAGATGTATGCCCAGGACCTCTTCCCGCAGCTCAAGACGAAGAAGTATCCGAGCCTGCCCGAGAAACTGACCTTCATCCACGCCGAGGACATCCTCGAACGCTATCCGGATCTGCCGCGCAAGGAGCGTGAGAATGCGATCCTGCAAGACTATCCGGCGGTCTTCATTTATGGCATCGGCTGGACGCTGAAGGACGGCTATCCGCACGAGATGCGCGCGGCCGACTACGATGACTGGGTCACCGAGACGGTCTCGAAGGATGGAAGGCCGATGCACGGGCTCAACGGCGACATACTGGTCTGGAATCCGGTGACCAGGCGGCGCCACGAACTCTCGTCAATGGGCGTTCGCGTCAATGCCGAGACCCTGCGCCAACAATTGGAGATGACCGGCCAGCTCGATTTCCTGAAGATGCCCTATCACCAGGGTGTCATCAATAACGACCTGCCGCTGAGCATCGGCGGCGGGATCGGACAATCGCGCGTCTATATGCAACTGCTCCGAAAGGCCCATCTGGGCGAGGTCAGCGTGACCGTGTGGCCCAACATCTTGAAGGAGATGTGCCGCCAGAAGAATATTCACGTCCTCGAATAATCCACACCCGCACCAGGGCAGCTCACCGCGGGCTGCCCTGGCCATCCCTGAGTATCATCAGCTCTTGCACCGCAAGAAAGTACCTGCAGCGGCATAGTGCTCAAGCCCTTAATTGTCGATTAAATCGGGTGAAGCCCAGTCCGCAAAAGAAAACGGGCACCTCGTCGGTGCCCGTATGCTTCGATTCTAAGAGTCGGGACGGCGGGATTCGAACCCACGGCCTCTTGCACCCCAAGCAAGCGCGCTACCAGGCTGCGCCACGTCCCGTAATGTTGAAGATCATTGTTTCATGGGAGCTGGCAAGGTCCCGCAAAACAAGCTTTACTTTGTAACATCGCGACTGAGTGTTGTCAACAACTCTTCGGCCATCTGTCTGAGCCGCTTGATGGTGTCGCGTGAGAGCCCTGAGACAAGGGGAGTTTGCAGCATTGGAGCGACTTCCACTGGGTCGATGGCCATATTCGCTGCTTCCTGTTCGGCTATCATATCGATAAGCGTAGCGCCGGGCGGGACTATTTTGAGTTTGGCTCCGGTGCGGCCTTCGGTCATCAGCTTGCGTTTGGCGCCGGCGATGGTGAAGCCTTCTTCGTAGAGAAGCTTTCTGATTCTGAGCGCCATCTCGACATCTCTGCGGCGATAGGTCCGCTGGCCGGAGCGGTTCTTCTGAGGCTGCAGCATGGAGAATTCGTTCTCCCAGTAGCGCAGGACATGAGCCTGCACTCCCACGAGTTCGCATACTTCACCAATCTTGAAGAAAAGTTTGTCCGGAATTTCCGGAGCAGGTTGCTGCATGTTCACCTAAAACGACTCCGACTGTGAGATGTATTGTTTTTCGCGCAAGAGCAATGGTACGGATTGAGGTGAAAACAATCAACAGTAAAGTTCTAAAAAAAGATGATTGTGAATAGTTCGATTCGCTATTGACTTATTTTGGGAATTTGAAATCTCGTGCGGAAGACGGCGATCTGAGTTTTGCCCGGCGCGTCTTCATCGGGACTGATGGTGATCATAATCGACGGTGATCCGGGGATCTGAAAAACAAAGGTCTCTCCATCGACTGCGTCTTTGTTGGTGAATGATGGCTGTCCCGCCAGTTTCTGGTAGAAGTCTTTGACGGTGCCTGGAGAGTCGCTGGTCGACATCTTTATTATTTCATTGCCCAGAAAAGTTGCGCTCTGTTTGACGTCGGCTTTAGGGTATTTGTATTTATCGAGAGATGTGACGCCCGGAGCGGCAGGTGCGGCCGGCGGAGGTGGCGGGGCAATTGCACCGCCGGCTTCTCTGGCAATGCGAGTTGCCTCATCTTGCGCCCTCTGTGCTTCTTCCTGGGCGCGCTGGGCTTCTTCCTGAGCGCGGGCTATTTCATCCTGTATCTGGGTTCGTATATCTTCTTTCGCCTGATCGACGGAAGCCTCAATTGACGGCCGGTTTTTGTTGATGAAGGTGAAAAAGACAAGGCCGCCGACGGCCATTGCAACGACAAGAGCCAAAGAAATCATGATAAACCAGAGAGCGACCTTTGAAGATTTGGCGGGTGGAGGCCCGTAATTCTGCACCGGCTGCTGTCCGACGGGGGGGCGATAAAACCGTGCCGTATCGACTCCCTGATTTTCCGGATTATTGCTTGTCGATGCGAATTGGGAAACGTAGGGCTGATCGGCATAAGTCGGCGGAGCCTGTCCGTAATTCAAGGTTGGCGATGAGGTCGCTTCATTCTCCGCGTACATCTGAGCGCCGCACTGGCGGCAGAATCTTGCTGGGCGATCATAGACGTAGCCGCATTTAGGACAAGGTTGCTGCATAATGTAACCTCTCGATTTTCTCCCGTTTCCTGTTTAAAGAATCACCTGGCGTTCAATATAATGATTACGTCTTAAGGCGTATTTTGTTCAATCGTTGTTTAAGATCGAATCATCACGCACTCTTACGATGAACGCAAGTCAGGAAAACCGGGAATCCAAAACCGGAAATCAAAACAGATTACGAAACAGATGAAATAAACGAAACAAAGGAAAAGGGTTGGAAAACGGTATGATAGTGTTCGTCGAATAATTCATCTGTCGAAAAAATCGAAGACCTTGCGCCATGATTGCATAGGAATGTTCGTCTGTTTCGTAATCTGTTTTGACTTCCTGTTTTTTGATCCAGCAATTTTGTAAATTATGGATAAGGTTCTCGGCACAATTTATAAGAATCTTTCGGAGCGTCGGTTCATCGCGCCGCCGCCGCTGCGCAATGGGCATTTGATGACCGTCGTGAGTTCGATCAGGCCACGCCGATTCAATCTGCACGATCTCGAAGGGCAGCACGAAGAGAGAAGGGAATTCCAGACCGATCCGCAGACGCGCGTCGTGGCGTATTGCCACTGGCAGCCTGACCGCATTAAACACCCGACGGTATTCCTCATTCATGGATTGCAGGGATCATCCGACGCCAAATACGTCATGGGGACTGCGGACAAAGCCTTCGATGCGGGATTCAATTGCATCCGTTACAACGTCAGAAACTGCGGCGGAACATCGCATCTCTCACCGACGCTCTATCATTCCGGATTGACGTCCGATCTGCATGAAGTTATTGGAGAGTTGATCGAACGTGACGGTCTGCAGGAGATCTACATTGTGGGATTTTCAATGGGAGGCAATCAGGCTCTTAAATTTGCCGGAGAGCTGGGCGGGGATGCCCCGCCTCAATTGCGGGGGATATGCGCGATCAGTCCTCCGATAGATCTTGAAGACTGTTCGCGTGCGATCAAACTGCCCGAGAACAAAATCTATGAGACGAGATTCCTGTTCAGTCTGCGCCGGATGATGAAAGAGAAGGATCAGTATTTCCCGGGTGTTTACGATCTCAGTCGATTGCAGGAGATCAAGCATCTTTGGGAGTGGGACGACTTCTTTCAGCCGTACAATGGATTTCGCGATGCAGTTGATTATTATTCGAATGCGAGTTCGCTTCCATACATTCCGAAGATTCAGGTGCCGACGCTGATCATCCACGCCGAGGATGATCCATTCATTCCGATTGGGCCTTTCAGGGACAGGCGTATTCACGAAAATCCAATGGTGTCGTTGATGGCTACAAAACATGGCGGGCATGTGGGATTTATCGGCCGGCGCCTGCCGGATGAGGATCGCGCCTGGGCTGAGAACCGTGCGGTCGATTTCTTCAAACAGTTGAATCGGCATCAGAAGAGGAGTTCAAAGTTCAAAGTTTGAAGTTCAAAGTTTAAAGATGCGATTCAAACGGTCTGAATAAAGAACTTTTTTTACAGACCAATCATTCGCACGGGTTTTGTCTCCAAACCTGGCATAACGAGTTGATCTCAAGCACTTTTTACTTCAAACCCTTAAACTTTAATACTCTTCCTTTAATCACGCACCAGCGTATATAATTCCGAATCTTTATGTTGTGGGCATTAACCAAAATATTCATCGTATTGCTGCTTGTGCTGGCCAATGGATTCTTCGTAGCTGTTGAGTTCGCGCTGGTCTCGGTCAGGCGTGCGCGGATGGAGACTCTCGCGGCAACCGGCATGACGAGAGCGAAGTCCGTCATTCATGCACTTGACCATCTCGATGCGATGCTTTCAGCCAGCCAGTTCGGAATTACGATTGCGAGTCTTGCGCTTGGCGCCGTGGGCGAATCGACGATCGCTAACCTGCTGGAGCCCGTTTTTCTGAGCATGGTGCCGGCAGGGGCCTCGACATTCATTGCTCATTCAGTAGCGATAGCCCTGGCGCTCTCGATTATTACCTACCTGCATCTTGTCCTTGGAGAATACGCTCCGAAGGCACTGGCCATTGAAAAGGCGGAGGCTATAGCCATGGCCACGGCGGGGGCGATGGATCTTTTCTACCGCACCTTCAAGCCGTTCATCTGGTTTATCAATGTTTCAGGGACAAAGCTGCTCAAGCTCTTTGGAGTCGATTTCCGCCCGGGTCATCACACGGCTTATACCGAAGATGAGTTGCGGCATCTGATCGATCTGAGCCACAAGTCGGGTCATCTGCAGATCGACGAACAGACTCTGATTCAAAATGTCTTCGAATTTTCGGACCTGACTGCGCGAGAGATCATGATCCCTCGAACGGAAGTAGTCGGGATTGAACAGAGCTCCAAATTCGCAGAGGTCGTCAACGTCTTTCAGATGTCCGGTTATTCGCGGCTGCCGGTTTACAAGGAACATCTTGACGACATCACAGGCATTATTCACAGCAAGGATGTCATGCCGTTCCTGCTCAAATCTGAAGATTTCGATCTGAACCGGATCATCCATAACCCGATCTTCATTCCCGATACGGCGCCGCTGTGGGAGGTCATGCAGAAACTGCAGCGCAGTCGCGTGCATCTGGCCATAGTTGTTGACGAGTACAGCGGTGTCGAGGGAATTCTGACCCTTGAAGATCTGCTGGAAGAGATAGTCGGTGAAATTCAGGATGAGCACGATGAGGCGCTGGCAGAAAAATTGAAAGAGCGCGAAGAGGGAGTATTCAGCATCGAAGCCGGACTCTCCATTCGAGACGCCAATAAAAATTTCAATCTCAATCTTCCGGAGTCCGACGATTACACGACTATTGCCGGCTTCCTGATCACACGCTCGGGACGGCTGCTCAATCCGGGCGATTCGGTCGAATACAACGGCGCGAGATTCACAGTCGAAAAGGTCGATCGCCGACGGATCCTCGGAGTCCGCATGGAACGGTTGCCTGAAGATAAGAAGCCGGACCCCGCTGAAATCGAAATCACTTCAAAGTAAGATGAAAATTCACTTTAAATTTTCCCCGGCATTGATTTTCCTGATTATTTTCATTGCCAGTTGCAAACAACCCGCTCCGGATGTCGGGATAAACGTCACCTATCCAGCGGAACTGACAAAGATGGCCGACGGATCGTTCGTTGAATCAAATCAGACAGGCACAAAACGCGTCAGGGTAAATATTGATCCGGGGCCGCATCTTTTGCTGCCAAACAAAGACGGCATCAAGATCATCTTCCGCTTCCGGCAGACTGAAGAGCGAATAGCCACGGCTCTGCCTGAACCCGGTAGCAAGACCGCCTTCTATTTCGACCTGCCTTATTCCGAATACCTCAAGCTCTGCGAAAAAATACCGTACCGCTGGAAGATCGATTATGAAGACTCCAGAACCTCTACCAGGGCCACGTTCACAAGCGAGCCGCGCTTTGTCACACAGCTCGAAATAAAGAAAGAAGACGGCAGCACGGTGCAGGGGCAGTGCGGGCAATAAAGAAGTTTAAAGTTTTAGATATTCTGTAACTGATACTGTTGGCGAATTCATACGAGCGGGTACGCAGGCGTCCCGCCTGCTTGTCTTGAAATATCTGCACATTCATATCAGATTTGCGTTACTCGAATTGAAGCAGGCGGGACGCCTGCGCTCCCGCTCGTATTTTGATTCTGTAATTTCTGACAATCCACCAAGGGATGAATTCGCCAGCAGTATCAGTTATTCAATTAAAAATGACCCAAATGCGAAAGGTTGAAAAATCATGAAACAATCGATGACATACAGAGAAAACAATCTTCTGCCCGGTTCGGTTTCGCGTCGTAGTTTTCTGGGAATGGCGGCGGCGGCGCCGCTGGTGTTCTCAGCCCCGGTCAAAACGCGGGTTCCCGTTGGAATCGAGCTTTATTCGGTTCGCGATGAGCTAACGAAAGACCTGACGGGCACGGTTCGAGCGGTCGCTAAAATGGGTTACGAAGTGGTTGAATTCTATTCGCCTTATTATGAATGGACGACAGCTTATGCCGGGGAAGTGAGGAAGCTTCTCGATGATCTGGGCATACGCTGTCTGTCGACTCACAACGGCGCCAATGCTTTGAGCCCCGAGGGTATCGACAAGGCCATCGAGTTGAATCGGATACTTGGCTCAAAGACGATCGTCATGGCTGGTGCAGGCAGAGTGATCGGGCTTGACGGCTGGAAGGGTGTGGCGGATCGGCTGACGCAGGCTTCCGAGAAGCTCAAACCACTGGGAATGCGTGCCGGATTTCATAATCACAAATCCGAATTCGTTCCGCTTGAAGGCAAGCGTCCGATGGAAGTCCTCGCTGCCAACACTCCGAAAGACGTGACGCTGCAGCTTGATGTCGGCACTTGTGTGGAGGCGGGATTCGATCCTGTGGCATGGATCAAAGCGAATCCGGGACGCATACGCTCGATCCACTGCAAGGACTGGGGAGCGGGCGAAGGCAAAGGCTACAAGGTTCTACTCGGCGAAGGCGATGCTCCGTGGAAGAAGATCTTCGAAGCGGCTGAAAAATCAGGTGGAGTGGAGTTTTATCTGATCGAGCAGGAAGGCAGCAGGTTCTCGGCGGTTGAGACTGCCGAGCGCTGCCTTGCGACCTACAAAAAGATGAGGGCTTAAAGCTTTTCTGGTCTCGTGCCGCCGATCAGCAGGTATCCGAGTCTGACGGCGGTTTTTGAGCTTTTATTATTCTTCTCGTCGAGGATGCGGATGGTCAATTTATGTTCGCCGAGGCCGAGACCGCCGGCGATGATGCGGGTGCCGAGTCCGGCAGTCTTTTCGTAGCAGTCGACTTTATCGAGAGGCGCGGGAGCGGGTTTGCCGTCGATAAGAGTTTCGAACATGCCGCAATCCGGGCCGGTTTTGAAGGTGATGCCGAGCACGGTTCCTTCGAAATAAGATTCGATGACCGCTCCGCTCTTATCTGCCGTGAGCAGTGAGCTTGGGAATTTGCGATCGTTGCTGGATTCGAGCTTCCAGATCGGATCGTGTCTGATCTCGGCGATGGCCTTGAATTCGCCGTAATTCATCTCGTCGCTGAAGAGCGGTTGTGGAAGGGTGCGAATGAGCGGCGAAGCCGGGAGGTTCGATTGTTCCGTCAGAAATGCAATGATCCTGTCGGCGTAAAGTTTGTGGCCGACATCGGTGAGATTGGCGCCATCTTTCCATATTTCAACGGACTTTTCCGATCCTGAATCGATCATTTTCCAGACCTGATCCTGCAGATTGACGGCCGGCACCGAATAGTGAGCGGCAATCTGATCGTGGAGTTCGGCGCGTGAAGATCGTTTTGGTGTCGTCGCATAGATCATGACGACTTCGGGCGGCTGCGGCAGGACGAGAAGCTGGCGCACCAGGCCTTCGATTCCTTTTCTTACGGCGTTCTCCTCTTCGGATGAATCGCTGACTGCAAATTCCACAAAGACAAGATCAGGTTTGAGCGAGATTACGTCGCGGCGCGCTCTGAGCGTGGCGTAAGGCGAGCCGGTCCCGGCGATCGAAGCGTTGATCTCGGTAATCTCGGCCTTCGGATATGACTTCTTCAGCCAATCGGTGACTATGGCCCGGTACGATGTCTTCTCGGGATTGCTTGCGCCTGCTCCTGCCGTGATGGAGCCTCCGATGTAGGCCACGGTTAGCGCTCTGCTCGATCGAAGCTTGTTGAAGAACATCCCCGTGTTGCGCCGCTGCTGGTATGCACGCGTTTCAGTTGTGATGCTTGGATTCGAGATCGTCGGAGCTCTTTGTTGCGCATTTTGAGCAATGGGTGTGAAAAGAGCGATCAAGAGTGCGGCGATGAAGAATAACAGGGATTTTCTTGTCACTGTGAAAGGTTACTTTCTATTTGTTGGATTGAAACCGATGCCCATGGAACTGAATATTTCGTAGATCACGTCATCATCGCCATTCTCGGAGGCATCGACAAGTCTGGACATCCACTGATCGAGGCTGTTGAAATCGTATTGCAGCGGTGGCGCGACGAATATCTTTTCGTATCGCGTGGTCTCGGCTCCCTCTTCGGCTATGAGCAGTTCTTCCTTGAGCTTCTCTCCGGGTCGCATACCCGTGAATTCAATGTCGATGTCCTCTCCGACATTGAAGCCCGATAGCCGGATCATATCTTTTGCCAGATCGACGACTTTGACTGGTTCACCCATGTCGAGCAGGAAGATCTCGCCGCGTTGGCCGAGTGCGCCGGCCTGAATGATCAGTTGCGCCGCTTCGGGGATTGTCATGAAGTATCTTTCGACTTCAGGATGAGTGATCGTGATCGGGCCGCCGTTTTTGATCTGTTCGCGGAAGATGGGCACCACGCTGCCGCGGCTGCCAAGAACATTGCCGAATCTGACGCAGGAGTAATTGACCGAGCCGTTAAGCCTTGCGGCCTGTGCCTGGAACATCAGCTCGGAGACGCGCTTGGTTGCGCCCATGATGTTGGTCGGATTTACGGCCTTGTCGGTCGAGACCATGACGCACCGCTCGACGCCGAGCTGCTCGGCGCATTCAAGCAGGCGTGCGGTTCCGATTACATTGTTGAGCACAGCTTCGCAGACGTTGCTTTCGAGCAGCGGGACGTGTTTGTGAGCGGCCGCATGGAGGACTACCTGAGGCTGATGATGTTTGAAGACCTGTTGCATTCGCGATTTCTGTCTGAGATCGCAGATGACCGGAACTATTTGAACTTTTCTGCCCGCCAACTGAGCGCGCAGCTCGCGTTCGGCTTCGAATACCGAATTCTCATCCTTGTCGAGAAGAATGATTGACTCCGGGTTGAGAGGCATTATCTGGCGGCAAAGCTCGCGACCTATCGAACCACCCGCCCCGGTGATCAGCACTTTTTTGCCGGCGTATGACTTCTGGCTCGATTCCAGCCATGCATCGATGTTGATTGTATCGCGGCCGAGCAGGTCTTCGATTTCAACCGGGCGCACGTTGCTCACCGTGACATGGTTGCCGAGAATCTCGTAAAGCGCCGGGATGATCATGACCGGTACCCGCGCCTCTTCGCATAAATCCAGGATTCGTCGAACCGTTTTGCGGTGAGCATTGGCCATTGTGATGATCACCTGATCGATGTTCATCGTCCGAACCAGAACCGGCAACTCGGCGGTTGTCCCGACTACCTGAATACCCTGAATGATGGTTTTTAGTTTGCTCGAATCGTCATCGATGAACCCCGTCACCTGAAAGCCGAGATCGCGCCGGCGGGAAATCTCCCTGAGCGTTGTGATTCCGGCATCGCCTGCTCCAACCAGAATGGTTCTCTGGCGAATCCCCTTGTGTTCGGTCTTTGCCCTGGCGGCATTCTCACAGGTGACTCTCCAGAACAGCCGAGCTCCGATCATCAGCGATGTAGTCAACATGAAGTCGATGATGATGATGCTGATCGGCACCGTCAGCAGCGGGTAGATATCAGGGAATATCAGTCTGAGCGCCAGCAGAATCGTAGAAATGATTCCGACCGAGGCTGTCAGTTGAACGCAGTCCGGGATGCTCACATACCGCCACACCCGCCGGTAAAGCCCCATGACAAAGTTGACCCCGAGACGCGCAACAAGCAGGTATGGCAGGAGTAAAAAGATGCGGTCATTGTCCACGCCCGGCGGCCAGCCGTCGAATCGCAGAATATGCGCGAAGATAAACGACGTCGTCGCAAGAAACGCGTCAATCGCCATCTGCACGCGGCGACTGAGCATGTAGTTCTGCACCCAGGGGCGTGTAATCAATGATGTAAAGAGGGAAGGGATTCGCTTGTAAAAACGATGATACCGGTCCTGCTTAATGCGGGATGGCACTATTGGACCAGGCGACTGGGGGATGAACTCTTTGCTCAAACTCATCTCTTTCCTTTGACAGCAAGATGGGGGATCTGCTGTTCATACTGCGGACAACGTCGAGATATTACTTGAGTTGCCTGAGTCGTGGCAACAAGAATTATTAGATTCTTTCGGGGCGGGAGCGTTATACCGGTTCGATACCAGGGCTCCGCGCTGACGCGCTTCCGTCCCCTGGCTCAATCTTATAGGGTTTTCGGCCCTCCAGATTATTTCTCTCAGATCGATTTGTTAATCCCTCAACCTGAATGTTAATAGGGGAACAGACGGAACCAATGAAAACCTCATATCTTCACGATTATTTCGTCTGTTCCGTAATCTTGTTTTTACCCAGGCCTGTGTGCTGATGGCGATTTGGACAGGTGAGTAGCTGCCATCCGGCCTCTGGTTGAAATTTTTCATTTTCATAGCAGGTGGGCAAAGAATTATTGACTTTGCCCATCTCTGCGTTCAGGATACCAGCGCGAACTTAGAATAGTTTAAGATACTTCCCCGCGAACTTAGAATACGCGAACTTGGAATAAACGATAAAACACCGGGATTTCGCCGAGGGCACAAGTTTGTTTTGTGTAAACCGGCAGAGGAGAGCCTGATGCGCCGCCACCTTAACTACACACAATGGATGAAATTAATTCTTCTGACTCTCGGATTGCTGGGGAGTCTGGCCGGCATCCATACGGGGCTGGGTGGTGAAAGCCTGCGGGACCTCCTCAAGCGACGGGCTCTTCAGGCCGGTCAAGGCGATCCGGGCGAGCACAGGCCAGATGCCAACGACCGGCGAGGGCCGCAATCTGTGCGGACGAGTTCCGGCACGAGCCGCGCAACCCTGGCGTGCCGCGATCAGGCTGCGAGGGTCGGATATGGCGAGTGGTGAGCAAGTCGCCGGCTCGCCGCTGACGGATCAGATCCGGAGGCAGCGTCGGGACGCCGGGACGAGTTGCAAGTGGCTGGCGACGGCGCTCGGGGCCGGGCTCAATGACCTATCTGACCCGGATCAAGCGGGCTGGGAGCCAATCTCACGGAGGAGGGTCAGGCGATCGCTTTCAATGCCTGGGGCGGAGGCTTCTTCCGCATCTCACGGCTTCGGGGGCGGCGACAGGGCTCGGTGGAAGATGCGAAGCGGTCCTGACGACCCGCTCTTCAAATGGCGACGGCCTCGAATGGCCCACCACTGATTGGTGCGCGGGGAACGGCATCGCTGAATTTCGGCACGCTTAAGCGTCACTGGCGGCGCGATTGTCGGCAGCAAGGCCAACGGCGGGCGGCGGGTGACTTTTGGAACCAGATGGCGTGCTGACGATCGATGCCAGCACGATCAGCGGCAATACGGCCGATCGTCGAGGGCTTTGGCGGGCTGTACAATTTCGGGAGCCACCAACTACCGTGACCAACAGCAGATCAGGGGCAACACGGGCGGCGCGGGATTCTCTGGCGGGTTCAGCAATGCCGCCGGTTCCGGCCAAACGGCGCTCCTCAAGCTGATCAACTGCACCGTAACCGGCAACGCCGGCGAGGTCAGAAGCGACTCGGGGGGGGGCATTTCGGCTATGTCGGTGGCGATCGGGGGTCACGCACCCGGGGCTTGGCGTCAAGGCACGCTGGTGGCGGGGAACCAGGAGGACAGAGAATTGGTCTAAAGACGCTGGACCAGCACCCTGCTGACTTTCGCTGGGCAACAGCCTGGACAGTGACGGCACGAGCGGATTCGGCCACATGGGGTGAAACCAGGAGGAGGACACTGGGGCGAGGTCAGGAAGCTGACGGCCTCGGACGGGGCGGCGAAAATAAACGCCTGGCGTCGCGGGGCGACGGCGATGTCGGGGGTCCGACGATACATCGCCAGGGCCGGCCTCCTTTGAGCTCCGCCCCGGCGATCAACGCGGGGCACGAGGCAGCGGAGCGCCGGCCAACCAGCAGCGATGTGGATCAGGGCGAATACGCTGCGCTGTGGACAACGGAGCGTTCGGTGCGCGCACCAGGGCTTCACGCGGGTGTGGTGGCGAGGTCGTGGCCGGCGGCGACCAATCAGAGCTTCACGCTGCGGGTACCGACAGCCAGCGCATACGCCGAATCGCTCAACTCGGTGACGGCGACCGGCTCCGGGTCAGCTACAACGCACTGCAGAACGTGATCACCGGCAGCGGGGCGACGATCAACCCGGCAACGGGCCCGAGCGACAACGGCAGCGTGTCGACCATCATCGTCCAGAACAAGGGGACCTTCACCGGCAACGTCGCTGTCAATGCGGCTGGAGTGGTGACGATCTCCAATGCCGCTCCGTTGGGGAGCCACACGATCACCATCCGCGCGACGGACAATTGCTCAGCGACCACCGATGCGACATTCACGCTGGTCGTGAGCGCACTGACAGCGGGCATCGGCGATCCGGCGCTGTGCACGGGTCCCGGCGGCGCGGTCGATGTCACGGCGACAGTAACCAACGGCGCGAACTCTTCACAATCAGCCACTTTCACGGCTTCGCTGCCGGCGGGCCTGCTCGCAGTACCTGGCACGTGTTCGGCAAATGTCGGGATCTGCAATGTAGTCAATGGCTCGACTGTCAACTGGTCGGGGACGCTGGCAGGCAACCAGACGGTGACGATCAAGTACAAGGCGCAGATCGGCGACCAGGTCGTAACCGGAACGCAGCTCTGCATCACGTCATCGGGCACTGTCGGCGGCAGCCCTGCCGGCAGCGTCACCGCCTGCCTGACTCTCAACTGCCCGGCGCTCGGCACAGGGGTGATTCCTGACGCCAAGTCGCCGGCAAGCGATCAGAAGGCGGGTTCCGTCCTCTTCTACAACATCTACAGTTCAGATGCGGCCAACTACAACGCACAGAACACACGGATCTCGATTACCAACACTCATCCGGTGCTCAGGGCCACGGTCCATCTCTTCTTCGTGGATGGAGTTTCGTGCACGGCGGCGGACCAGTACCTCTGCCTGACGCCAAATCAGACCTACACCTTCCTGGCATCGGATATCGATCCGGGAACGACAGGGTATCTGGTTGCAGTGGCGGTTGACGACAGGGGCTGCCCGATCGACTTCAACTACCTGATCGGCGATGAGTACATCAAGCTCAATTCGGGTCATGCGGCCAACCTCGGAGCCGAGGCCATCTCGGCCCTGGCCGGAGGGCTGCCGCTGTGCGACCTTAATTCCACAACAGCGACGCTCAAGTTCGATGGCGTCAGCTACAACGGAGTGCCGAGAGTCCTGGCGGTGGACAACATTCCGGCAAAAGGAGACGGCAACGAGACGCTGCTGATCCTCAACCGGTTCGGAGGCGATCTCTCTGCGGGAGGCTCATCGCTCGGGACGATCTTCGGTCTGCTTTACGACGACGTCGAGCAGGGCTACAGCTTCAACATCACCGGAGGTTGCCAGTTGAGAAACATTCTCTCAAACAGCTTCCCGAGAACGGCTCCGCGCTTTGAGTCGGCCATACCCGCAGGCCGCACCGGCTGGATGAAGCTCTACTCGCTGTCTGATAACGGGATGTTCGGGGCGATCATCAACCTCAACAAGAACTCGAACGTTCAATCGGGAGCATTCAATCAGGGCCACAACCTGCACAAGCTGACGCTGACTCAGGCTGCAACCCTCATCATCCCGGTCTTCCCGCCGAAGTGTTGAGATATTGAGGCTCAGGTTAACAACCTGGCTCTGGATGCAATCAAGATGGCGCTGAAGGCGCCTGATAAACAAGGGAGGGGGCGCAATCGACGATTGTGCCCCCTCCCTTGTTTGCGAATGTTAGCGGCTAAATCTGGTTGCTCCAGGTAGATAAACCAGGCTGGGTTTATTTAGTGTGTTTCGTAATCTTTCTGACAGTCCTGAAGATGATTGCCAGATCGTTCAAGATGCCGGGGTGATCGACGTATCCCATATCTTCCTCGATTTTGGCAGGTATCAGAATCTGGATGTAATAATTTTCGGGGTCCGGCTGTTTGCCAAGCAGGTCGCTTTCATTGCTGAATTTGATTGAGGCGGGGCTGGTGATACCCGGTCGCACGCTGAGGACTCTGCGCTGGTTGGCCGTATAAAGTCTGACATACTTCGGGACTTCAGGTCGCGGGCCGACGATGCTCATATCGCCTTTGATGACGTTGAGCAGTTGCGGCAGCTCGTCGATTTTATAACGTCTGAGCAGGTGGCCGATGCGCGTTATACGCGGATCCGATCCAACGGTTATCTGGTTGCCGAGGCTTTCGGCATCGACGACCATGGTTCTGAACTTGAAGATGCCGAATGGCGCACCGTCTTTTCCGATCCGATCCTGCATGAAAAATACGGGGCCCTTCGAGTCAAGTTTGATCCAGACGGCGATGATGACAAACAACGGGAAGAGCAAAACCGCAAACGGCACTGAGATCAGCAGATCGAACAATCGTTTTGAATCAGGCATTGAAGGTACTCGATGCAGACGTCACGACGGATCCCTGCACTGAAAGAACATCTCTGACCGCGGTCATCACCCGCTGCTGATCTGCTTCAGTCATCTTTGTGTAAAGGGGCAGGCTGACGGCTCTTTCATAGGCCAGCCGCGAGACCGGGAAATCATGCGGCTGAAGGTTGTAAGTATTCATCCAGTAAGGATGCAGGTGCAGCGGGATGAAATGAACGCTGCAGCCGATTCCACGATCCGCCATCTGCTGAATGAATTCGTTTCTTCCCGGCTTGACCAAATCGTCGAGTCTGATGACGTAAAGATGCCAGGAATGTGTGTCGCCATCTGGCGCTTTGGGCGGAAGTGTGACCGGTAGATCCACCAGACCTGAGTCGTAAATTGCGGCCATGCGCTCGCGCTTTTTCTGAAAGTCCCAGGCTTTTTTCAATTGCTGGATTCCGATCGAAGCCGCCAGATCCGTCAGGTTGTATTTGAATCCGGGCGCGATCACCTCGTAATGCCAGGCGGGCTTGGTCGAGGTATAACGATCGAAGGCGTCGCGGCTGATTCCGTGTAGCCGCATGATGCGGCAGCGATCGGCAATCTCCCGGTTGCTTGTGACGATCATCCCGCCTTCACCCGTGGTCACGGTCTTTGTCGCGTAAAAGCTGTATACCGTCACATCGCTTTCAAGCTTTCCGATCAACCGGCCGCGGTATGTCGATGGAAGCGCGTGTGCTGCGTCCTCGACCACCTTCAGGCCATGTCTGCGTGCAACCTCCAGGATCGGATCCATATCACAGGCCAGCCCGGCAAAATGTACCGGCATGATTACTTTGGTCCGTGGTGTGATCGCCTGTTCGATCCTCTCCGCGTCAATGTTGAAGGTGCGCGGATCGATGTCCACAAAGACGGGATCCGCTCCGAGGTGACGAATCACTCCGGCAGTCGCCGTGAAAGTATATGTTGTTGTGATCACCTCGTCGCCCGGTCCCACTCCCAGGGCTTCAAGGGCCAGGTGCAGCCCGGCTGTTGCCGAATTCACCGCCAGCGCCTGAACCTCTCCACCGAGAAATTCGACGAAATCCTTCTCGAACTTCTGGGTTTTCGGACCCGTAGTCAACCATCCGGATCTGAGCGAATCAACTACTTCCGCTATTTCTTCTTCTCCGATGTCAGGTAGTGCAAAGGGCAAAAAGTTATTCATAAGACTCAGTTTAAACCATAGATAAGCGACTAAAATCAAGAAAATAATTCGGGCAAACGCAGCGCAAACAGCCGGTTTGCACCACATTTTTTCAATCGAGAAGTTGACACTGCGAGTCAGATACTCTAGTTTCCAAATTGTCCTCCCCCAATATCTGCTATCTGCCCGACCGCAGCTTGACTTCAACTTCTACATTTAGATTGCAAAGCCAGATTGGATTTCATCGTATGAACAAAACAAGCACACCGCGAATTCTCTTTCTTCTGATCGTCATTTCTTCGATAACTGTATTACGAACCGATCGAACACTGATCGAAGTTGCAGGTGCCGGACTCTTTCAGGCCGGTCAGTGCGCGGCAGTGCCGGAAAGTCTGGCATCGATCTATAAGGGCGAAGGGAACGCGAACGACCTTGCCGGCGGCAAAAACGGGACTCTCATCGGTGATGTCGGATATGTCGCCGGGAGAGTCGGACAGGCCTTCAGCTTTCCTGGAGGAGAGGCTTCGATTCAAGTGCCTTCTCAAAATCTGGGCAGCAATTTCTCTGTCGAATTCTGGATGAACCCATCGCGGCTGGTACTCGGCAATGGATATCAGCATCTGATCGGCAATGACTGGCGGACACGCAATTTCGGAGCGTTGTATCAGTTTGATAACAAGGTCTCGTACTGGGTCGATAGTACCCTGATTTTCGATTCCTCGACGATACAATTGAACAGCTGGACGCACGTTGCGCTGACATATGACGGGGATGTGGCAAGGCTCTATATCAACGGTGTTCTTGACCGGACCAGCGGGAGTTTCAGCTTGACCTTCAACAATCCTGTTAAGCTTGGAGACGGCGTTTTTCGTGATTCCTCATTTACATATCAGGGGCTGCTCGATGAAGTGAGTTTTTACAATAGCGCGCTCAATGCTCCGGTTATCCAATCGGTCTTCAATGCCGGGGCAACTGGCAAGTGTTCAAACCTGAATGCGCCGCTGATAACGCTGACAGCCTCGGCGGGGCCTTATCTCAAGGGACAGCCCGTAACGCTGACCGCCGATCTCGCCGCGGGGGGCGCCGGCCAGCCACTCCCGACAGGTTCGGTAACATTTAGGGATGGCAACACTGCAATCGGGACGTCGAATCTGAGCAATGCGGGGAAGGCGACCCTGACTACAACAGCCCTTCCGGCAGGCGCCAGGCAGATCAGTGCGGGTTACAGCGGCGACTCGTTCTACCGTGGACGCTCATCTTCCATATTGAACATCGTTGTGGCCAATACTCTGGTGAATGCCTCCGCCGCGGATTATCGCGGAGATTTTCTGGCGCCGGAGCAGATTGTCGCGGCCTTCGGGATCAACCTTGCGACGACAAGTCAGGCGGCCTCGACACAGCCTCTGCCGACGACATTGGCCGGTACTACCGTCCGGGTTATCGACCGCACCGGCACTGAAAGGCTCGCTCCGCTCTTCTATATCTCGCCCGCACAGGTCAACTATCAGTTGCCCCCGGGGACCGCCATTGGCGCGGCAACTATTGCCATTACCAGCGGTGACGGAAGCCTTTCGATTCAACTCACCCAGATCGCCGCCGTTGCGCCGGGTCTGTTCACGGCAGATCAGAGCGGTGAAGGTCTTGCCGCGGCCGATATTCTGCGGGTCAAACCGGGTGGCGCCCTCGTCTACGAAAAAGTCGCGCGCTATGACGAAGCCCTGAAAAAATATGTTGCAGTGCCCATTGACCTGAGCTCCACGACCGATCAGATCTTTCTGGTTCTTTACGGTACGGGAATCAGGTTCAGAACGGCTTTGTCGAATGTCACGGCAACAGTTGGCGGGACCGTCGCCAGTGTGGAATTTGCCGGATTACAGGGAATGCTTTTGGGATTGGATCAGGTCAACATCCGGCTCTCGAGCAGTCTGGCGGGCAGGGGCGATGTCAATGTCGTTCTTACGGTGGACAACAAACCTGCCAAAACTGTACTCGTCAATATCAAATAATGAATCAGGATTTGAGTGGATTATTCAACCTCATGGTATGGCCGCGTTTATAGCTGGCGGTTTTAGCTAGTTTGGTGAGCCCGGCGCTCGTTCCGATTGCGATCAAGAGGTCGCCGGCTTTGAGGATGCGATCTGGTTCGGGATTGAAGATCATTTCCTGGTCGCTCGGAATGATGGCGACGATGATGATGTGATGTTCCGAACGGATTCCAGAGTCCTTGAGTTCGATTCCATCCAGCGGAGATCCCTCGCCGATTCTGATTTGATCGAAGTTCAGGTCGAGCGACTCGGTCATAGTCGTCAGTTCGATGAAATCCGCTACAGCCGGTGAAAGCGCCGCCTGGGCCATACGATGGCTGCCGATCAGAACCGGTGAGACAACCTTGTTGGCGCCGGCGCGCTTCAACTGGCGCTCTGCCGGAAAATCATTGGCGCGTGCGACGATGAAGATGTTCGGATTCAGACCGCGAGCGGTCAGGACGATGTATACGTTTTCAGCATCTCCCGAGGCCGCGGTTATCAGGGCTCTCGCCGTTCGAATCTGGGCGCCTTCAAGCACCTGCTCATCGGTCGCATCACCCATCAGCACCAGCATTCCCCTGTTCAGCAGTTTTTCCGCAACGACCGGATCGTGCTCGATGATGACGAAATCCACCCCCTTTTTTTCAAGCTCGTCGACAATGCGCATTCCCACGCGTCCCGCGCCGCAGAGAATGTAGTGGTTGTTGAGCTGGTTGATATCCTTGAACACTTTGCGCCTCCCAAGAACTGAAGCAATCTCGGTTTCGATAATGGCCTGAGTCAGGCTGGAGATCAGGAAACCGAACACCGCAACGCCGACAACGATCAGAAACAGGGTGAAGGCCCTCCCCATATGAGTTAATGGATGAGTCTCGCCATATCCTATCGTCGCCAGGGTGATGACAGTCATATACAGGCCATCAAACCAGTTCCAGCCCTCAAGATAGTGATAGCCGCTCATCCCGATGATGAGGATTGCGAGCACGGCGGCCAATGAAAAGATAAATCGTTTTCTCAGTGTCATAGATTAAGGGACTACTGGCTGTCTCAAACCCTTTTTCGGAAACTGCGGACGATGGCTATTTTTTTGTCAATGGCGTGACCACTATTCTGCGAAACGAGACCTTGCCATGATCGCCCTGAATCAGGATTGGGCCGGGCTGATCTTCATTGCTGTCGATCGCTCCTCCGGTAATCCCGTCGATGACGATATTGTCGTGCACCTTTTTCCGTTGAGAAAAACCGTGACGCGATTGCCCGTTATCGTCGCTTCCATGATTTGCCACCGATCCGCGGGGAGTGAAGCGTTGATTGCCGGTTTGACGCGGCTGTATAACGACATGTGAGAGTGAATATCGGGTTCTTTACCGGCGTCGTCGAGAATTTGCAGTTCGTAGCGTCCGCGCAGGTATATCCCGCTGTTGCTCTTTTCGGCAATCTGGTATTCGCATTGAATTTTGAAATCCTCAAAGCGATGCCTGCTGATGAGGTTGTTGGCTTTGCCCCCGTTGGTCATGACCGAATCGACGATGCTCCAGCCGGAGGGGAGATCCTTATTTTGAACATCCCAGTTTTCCATGCTTTTTCCGTCGAAGAGAATGACTGGGGTACCGGCTCTGTACTTGTTGTTGTCCGTCCATTGAGGAGGCCGAACCCCTATCCATGGGACTTCGAGATCTCCCTGTCGAAGCATTCCGAGAAGTCGCCCTTCTTCCACTCTGGCGCGATGGATTGGTTTGGGAGCGTTGGGTGGATACGCGGGCGAAAATATCAGCTCGCCGTTTTCCATGGCGATTTCCGGAAGTTTCAGGACACTTCCTGAGCGGTTGAGAAACCTGCCGGTCAGCTTGCCGTCCTCCATCTTCACTTCGAGCCAGTAGACATAGTTGCTGAACTGTCCATTGCCGGTGATGTCCCATTTTCCGAGGAATGGATTATTGTCTTGCGCCCTGGCCGTCATCCCCATCGTGGCCGCAAAAATCAATGCGATAACAATTTTTTTGATATTCATACGGTTGTTCTCCGATAACTTTAATAATCAACTGATGTTACGCACGGATCCGGAAGTTGCCAACCTCTGGCTTGGCAAGGGATCGCGGGCCTTCGGCCTCGCTTCAAAGTCCAAAGTCCAAAGTACTCAGACGTGTCAAACCTATTCCAATACTTTGGCATAAGTTACAACCCCCTGCTGGAAAGATGAGAAGTTTAAAGTCCAAAGTCCAAGGTCCAAGGTCCAAGGTCCAAACTTTAAACTTGAAACTTTAAACTTTAAAACTTTAAACTTTAAACTTTAAACTTTAAACTGCGGCAATGAGAAAAATAATGAAGCCCATAAGAGTCGTCGCCCTTTTCATCTCCGGCATTTTGTGCTGTCGGTCATATCCTATTCGATAATCGACGGAGTTGCGCGAATGCGGACGGCCGCGAGCATGGCTGCTGCGGCCAATAAATTCATCGCCGCGCTCAATGCCGATCAGAAGGCCAAATCTCTTTTTAAATTTGAAGATGAGCAGCGGTTCGATTTTCATTTCATCCCGCGTGATCGCAAAGGGTTGCCTCTCAAGGAGCTTAACGAAGATCAGCGCCGCCTTGCCATGGAGTTTATGAAGACGGGGCTTGGAACTTCGGGTTATCAGAAAGCGCAGACGATCATGAGTCTGGAGCCTGTGCTGCGCGAGCTTGAGGGGCCGAATCGCCGGGCCCCCCGCGATCCTGAGCTTTACTATTTTTCAATTTTCGGAACGCCGTCAGCGAAGAGCCCGTGGGGATGGCGTGTCGAAGGGCATCACATCTCGCTCAACTTTACGGTAGTCAAGGGCGAGTTGATCTCGAACACACCGCTCTTCTTCGGCTCCAATCCGGCGGAGGTCAGGGAAGGGCCGCGAAAAGGGCTTCGCGCTCTCGGCACTGAAGAGGACAAGGGGCGCGATCTGATTACGGCTCTGGATGAATCTCAGCGCAATACCGCGATTATCGACAAGACTGCTCCGGCAGATGTCATCACTTTCAATAATAGAAAAGCCGATCCGCTCAAGCCCTACGGGCTCTCCGCCTCAAAGTTGAATAAACGCCAGAAGGAACTGCTCAACATTCTCATCGATGAATATCTTTCAAGAATGCCGGCGGATGTGGCCGATGAGCGCAGAGCCCGGCTCCGCAAGGCCGGGATCGACAAGATCTGGTTTGCCTGGGCCGGAGGCATCAAGCGGGGCGATCCTCATTATTACAGAGTTCAGGGGGAGACTTTCCTCATCGAATTTGACGATACCCAGAACAACGCAAATCATATTCACAGCGTCTGGCGCGATTTTAACGGCGATTTCGGTGTCGATCTGTTAAAAGAACATTACCAGTCAACCCCGCACGCAAAATAAGAATAAGTAGAAAGATTACGAAATAAACGAAACAAACGAAAAGCTCTGAAAGTGGCATGGTTCGTGAATTTCAATTGACTTGTCTGCCGGCAAACGTGAAAGATCCGGCATATTGACAGTCTGATAATTTTTCGTCTGTTTCGTTTATTTCGTTTGTTTCGTAATCTCTTCCTGTCCTGCC
Organism: Acidobacteriota bacterium; assembly: GCA_016710075.1. Lineage (GTDB taxonomy): Bacteria > Acidobacteriota > Blastocatellia > RBC074 > RBC074 > JADJLO01. The sequence continues at coordinate 61,785 of JADJLO010000001.1, forward strand.
ATGCAAAAGCTGCCGATCGATCCATTGCTCGCCGGGATCGTCGAACAATTAAGAGCCGGAACGAACCTTGTGCTCGAAGCGCCGCCTGGCGCGGGCAAGACCACGCGTGTGCCTTCGGCGCTGCTCGATTCCGGGATAGGTGATGGATTGGAAGTCTGGGTGCTCGAGCCTCGCAGGCTTGCGGCCAGGATGGCGGCGCGCCGAGTAGCCGAGGAACGAGGAGAGAAGCCGGGCGAGACCGTTGGTTATCAGGTCCGGTTCGAGGAGATTGCCGGCCCAAAGACCCGATTGCGTTTTATGACGGAAGGGGTGCTGACAAGACGCCTGCTCTCGGACCCGCGTTTGAAAAAAGCAGGCATCGTCATCCTCGATGAATTTCACGAGCGCCACATGCAGGCGGACATAGCGCTGGCGATGCTGCGCCGGCTGCAGCAGTCGACGAGACCGGATCTTAAGCTTGTCGTCATGTCAGCCACTTTGAACATCGGTCCGGTGGCTCAATTTCTGGGCGATGCTCCACTGATCAAATCTCAAGGCCGGATGTTCGATGTCTCGATCGAATATCATCAGAGACCGGACGAGAGACAGCTCGCAGAGCAGGTTTCCGCGGCCATCAGGCGATTGATTGAAGAGAAGATAGACGGCGATATTCTGGTCTTTCTTCCGGGGGCGGCCGAAATCAGGCGGGCTCAGGAAGCGTGTTCGAATCTGGCTCAGCGTCATGATGTGGTTCTGCTGCCGCTTCACGGTGAATTGTCGCCTGCCGATCAGGACGCGGCTGTCAGACCTGCCTCGAAAAGAAAGATCATCCTTTCAACCAACGTCGCCGAAAGCTCGGTGACAATCGATGGCGTAGTCGCCGTGATAGATTCCGGTCTTGCTCGAATCGCCGGTCATTCTCCGTGGTCCGGATTGCCGACACTCAACATTGCAAGAATCAGCAGGGCTTCTGCGGTTCAGCGCGCGGGAAGGGCGGGCAGAACCAGACCCGGCAGATGCCTCAGGCTTTATACTCAGCAGGACTTCAACGCCAGGCCCGATCACGAAACTCCCGAAATCGTTCGCGAAGATCTTGCGGAAATCGCCCTTGAGCTTCACGCCTCGGGCATCGCGGATTTAACGGCTTTCTCCTGGTTTGAAGCCCCGCCCCACCAATCGCTCAACGCGGCGGAAACCCTGCTGAAAAAACTCGGAGCGATAGATCAACAAGGCCTTATTACTCCGACCGGTCAAAGAATGCTTCGGTTCCCACTGCACCCGCGTCAATCGAGGCTGATGGTTGAAGCCATATCCAGAGGCGCCGGTCAGGCCGCGGCCATCATCGCTGCACTTATCGGAGAGCGCGACATTCTCCAGTCCGAGCTTTTTAAAAGCGACAGGCAAATCGCCGGCAAAACGAATGGCCCGAGCGACCTGCTTCATCGACTTGATCTGTTTAGCGAAGCGGAAAAATCCGGTTTTTCCGCTTCCAGGCTGCGGGATATGGGGCTCGAACCAGGGGCGGTCCATGCAGTCGATCGCGTCCGCAGGCAACTTTTGAGAAATCCTGAGATCGCTCAACAGCCGGCTCCAAATCAACGCGACATCGATGACGCACTGCTGATTTCAGTGCTGGCCGGTTATCCCGACAGGGTTGCAGGAAGAAGAGTGATGAAACCGGATAATCACGACCTGCTGCTGTCGGGCGGAGGCTCGGCCGTCCTGTCGCCGGGCAGCGTGGTTCAAAAACAGGGATTTCTGGTCGCCGTCGATGCCGAGCAGCGGCAGGAGACCGCACAAGGGAAGAGAAGCGGGACCACGGTCCGCACCGCCAGCTCGATCAAGCCGGAATGGCTGATCGATCTTTATCCGGATGATCTTGTCGAAACTACTCGGGCCGTCTGGAACGCTCAATCGGAGCGCGTCGAAATATACGACCGGATTCTTTACGATCAACTGATCATCGATGAGAGGCGAATCAACAGTGATCCGGGCGGCGCCGGTTCCGCCGTCCTTGCTGAAGCCGCCCTTGCCGCCGGTCTGCAGCGATTTGTCGACCCCGAGGCGATCGATAAATTTATCGCGCGTGTCGATTTCCTTCGCGATACCTTCCCGGAACAGGAATTCCCCGAACTGACTGACCAGGACGTGGCTGATGCGCTCAGAAAATTATGCGCCGGATTGAAAAGCTTTCAGGAATTAAAGGAACTCGCCTCTCGCGGTGGTATCATCGAAGTTCTTCGCGGTGCGCTTAAACCCGCTCAGTCTCAGATGCTTCACCAGATGGCGCCGGAATTTGCCGCGATCGCGGGACGCCGCCAGGTGCGAGTCAATTATCAGGCGGGGAAACCTCCATGGATCGAATCACGGCTTCAGGATTTTTTTGGAATGACTCAGGGGCCGACGATAGCAGGCGGGCGGGTCTCGCTGGTGCTTCATCTGCTCGCGCCCAATCATCGCCCGGTTCAGGTGACGACCGATCTCGCAGGCTTCTGGCAGCGAACCTACCCTCAGGTTCGCAAAGAACTCAGCCGCAAATACCCCCGACACTCATGGCCGGAAAATCCACTGAATAAATAACTCACCTTACGCACTCGAAATCAGTAGAATTGATTTGACCACGATTCTTAAGCGCCGAAGGCGCGAATTATTACAGCCCGGGGCAAGCGCGAAGCGCGTCGCCCCGGGTAATTATCAAGAAAAACAACTACGCCCCAACGGGGCAATCAACATCAAGGTCTGGTTGGGGCGTTGCCCCGACCAGATAATTGTTGATGCCGTAACCCGGGGCGACGCGCTGCGCGCTTGCCCCGGGCTATAATAAAATTGCGCCTTCGGCGCGTCAGAACCGCTGTCAACTAAATTGCCCAGTCACCGATGCGTAACATCAGTAAATAATATTAAAAATGCTACGCTCCAGAACAGTTTCTACAGACTTTCGGGAAGATTGAAGGGAATAATTCTGCTATTGATCATGATCTAAATTGTTGAGGGGGGAAATCCGTGGCTCTATTCGAATCGATCAATAAGATGAATGAAAGCAGAAAGCAGACCGGGCGGCGCAGATTCATGTTCGGCGCCGTCGGCTTGGTTGGCTCGTACTTCGGCTTCCGCTGGTGGCGGGACAAACCGCGCCCCGTTCCTCAGATTGAAACGAAGTACATCACGCCAAACGATGATTTTTATACAATCTCGATCGACACGGGTTTTGTTCCGGCAGTTACAAAAGACACCTGGAAGCTCAAGATAGACGGCCCCGGGGGTCGCGGATATTCATTGAGCTATGACGAACTGTTGAAACTCGATCGTCGCAGGGTTTTCAAAACCTTCTTGTGCGTGGGGAATGAAGTTGGCGGGCCGGCGATGGGAAATGCCGAATGGACAGTGACTCCGCTGGCTCCACTGATTTCCAGAGTCGTGGAAGGAGAAAAGAACGGCCTGAGAGTCGTTTTCCATGCGCTCGATGGTTTTTATTCCAGCGTTCCGCTCGATGTTGCGATGGCCGGCCAGTCATTCATTGCATACGAGATGAACGGCGAGACGTTGCCCCGGAGTCACGGCTATCCGGCGCGCGTGCTGCTGCCCAATATTTACGGCATGAAACAGCCGCGATGGCTCAGCCGCATCGAAATCACTTCACGCAGCGAATCGGGCTACTGGGAGAAGCGCGGATGGTGCGGCGAATGCAATGTCAGGATGACCGCGCGAATCGATTCGGCCGTCTCGCAAAAAGATGGAAGCTGGATGGTCACGGGTATTGCATACTGCGGCGACAAGCCGCCTGCTCGAGTCGAGATCAGCGATGATCAAGGAATCAGCTGGAGTGAAGCGACATTTACCAGCGAGCGCCAGCCGAATGCCTGGGCCACGTGGCAGTTTCCCTGGAAAGCTGAAAAGAAGGGCGAGATCATCCTCACCGCCAGAGTTGTAGATTCGGCCGGCAACAGGCAGATTGAAAGCTACACCGGCAACTTCCCATCAGGAGCCACAGGACTTCATCGAGTCATTGTCAGAGTTTGATTTCAGCCTTACGAGACGCTTGGCGCCCCAGCTCGTGATTTAATGTTTGTGACCTTCCCCCTACTTCTGCTAAGATGACCTGCCTCTAACCTGATCCTGCCCCCATTTACAATTTTCCCGATTAAGGCTTAATAAATAACAGAAGTGCCGGCTTTGACGAAAATAGTGAGATTATCCTTTGTAACGCTGTCGCTGTTGATGGCGTGTCAACTTATTGTTCGTTCACAGGGGCGGGAGTATGCGGTTGAAGTGGCATCGCTGCTTTCAAAAGAGTGCGCGGTCGAGCTGGCAAATGGGCTTGGAGCGCGCGGGTTCGAGTCGTTCTGGATTAAGGATCAGCGCCCCGAATATGAAGGATTTTACAGGGTGCGGGTAGGCAGGTTCGAGACACTCGGAACGGCCAGGAACTATGCTGAAAGCCTGCTCGATTCGGGTCTGCTCGATAGTTGCGCCATCACAATCTATGACGCGCCGCTCAGCTCGATCATCAGAGCGTCATCCGCTGAACAGAACCGGCAGCCGGTCGACATGACTTCAGGGCCGATCGGCGCTTACTGCCCGATCAAACTGCCTGACGACAACAGCACCAGGGAAGAAGATCTGACGGCATCGATCACCAGAAGCCGATGGTTGATTTCAACCGGTCAAAAAGTTCCCCCCACCGCGCAGATGGAGAAGGTGACCTCGCCGCTCAGAGATGTCGTGCTGCTGATGCGGGCCATAGACAAGAAGAACTGGAGTATCAAGACTGACGTCGGCAGGATGATCTCATCCGCCGGTTCGGGCGTCTCGATCACTGAAGGTCCGCCCGTCACTGTGGTTTCTCAACCTGATCTCTCGCGCGATGCCAATACCGAAGCGCCAATGGCCCCGGTGTCATCTCCCGCGGTTGCGGCTGGAACTCCGGCGGTGGCTCCGGTTGTCGATTACGATCCTCTGGCAAATTACGGCAGAAATGGAAACTCGGGTCGCTTCGCGCCGGCTCGTGTGCAGGGAACCATCGAGATGCAGGGCGGCAGGCTCATGCTGCGACTGAGGAACACCGATCCAAACCGCATCTTCTCAGGCACCGCCAGAATCACTCTGACCGGCGATCGCCAGAACAACGACATCATGCCAATGGCCTTCAACCTTCAACCGGATGAAGAGAAGTTGATCGCCGTTAATGAGGATTCGTCAGGATATGGTGACTGGATGCTCATGGTCTATGACGAAAAGAGGGCAATTCAACTGATCCGCAGCGCTTCGTTCGAGAAGACCGCAGCTTTCAGCGGCCCTGAAACCAGCAACTCTCGAACCGAGCAGTACTCTGCTCAAAATCAGGCCGTCGGCAGCGGCCCGGCCAACATCCAGCCGGTATCAAATGGTATTGCGGCCGCTTCCAGCTCCTTTAGCGCACAAGGGGGCGCCGACGGATCGACTGATACCGCACCGGAATCTTCCTCCCCCCCACCTCAGTTGACCGTCACTCCGAAACAGAGCGCTCAATCCGTCGATTCCGTAACACTCGAACTCGATATCACCACTTCTCAACCAATCAACTACATCAAAATCGTCCTCAAGGCCGGCGATTACCAGAGCGAAAAGATCGCCATGCTCACCGGAAAACTCGGCAGAGTCCCGTTTCTCATCCCTGCCAGAGACGCCGTCGGACCTTTTTCTTATCAAATCGTCGATGACCTCGGACGCTCCCTCGCAAACGGTCTCGCCGACTTCAGAACCATCAGCAAATAAATCATTGTTAATCTCCCCCGCGTTTCAGTTTTTCAAATACCCGCCATCAGGTTTCACAATCTCTTATAAAAATTATTTCAAATTATTTCCTCCCTTCAAGATGACTTGACATTTTTCCGTTCACATTGGAATATCACAAATCACTCAAATCCGAAAATTCACAAGCTTCGGGTTTATCAAGCAAGTCTAGGTCAAAAACTGAATAGAAATTTAGGTAGGCGGAGGTCTTCTTTATGCCACAGCTCTTCCACCGCAGCACAAACACGCTTGCGCGGTTGAGTATAGTCCTCGGAATCCTGCTAGCCGGGGGAGTGCTATTGATATTGTTGCAGGCGAACCGAACACCGTATGTAACTCAGGCGTTTGTTCCGAGAGAGCAGCCCGTTCAGTTTTCACACAAGCATCACGTGGGTGATGATGGGATCGACTGTCGCTACTGTCACACCAGTGTGGAGTCGACGGCGACAGCGGGCATGCCGGCAACAAAGACCTGCATGAACTGTCACTCGCAACTTTTCTCGAACAGCCAGTATCTGGAGATCGTTCGCGAGAGCTGGAGGTCCGGCCAACCGATAAAATGGACCAAGGTCCATGACCTTCCCGATTTTGTCTATTTCAATCACAGCATACACGTCAACAAGGGAGTGGGATGCTCGAGCTGTCATGGCCGGGTTGACCTCATGCCTTTGATGTGGAACGTCAATACGCTGCAAATGGAATGGTGTCTTGAATGCCATCGTAATCCTGAAAAGTTCATCCGGCCGAAGAGCAAGATCACTGAGATGGAATGGCCGCCCAGCGATAAGGATAAAGATTCGAAGGATTATCCCAACGGATGGAATCAGGCAGTGGATGGTCCACGCCTTGTCAAGGAGTACAATGTTCAGCCGGTAACCGTGCTGACCAGTTGTTCGACCTGTCACAGATAATCGAATTAGACGCACAATTCAAATTTTTCCGGTAACGAAGATCTGACCAGAGGTCAGGAGACGCTGCAGGGAAAAGTCATTGCAATTTGAAAACACCACAAGAAAAAGCAAATGTCTCATAGAGAACATCACCACGATATTGCGCCCATACGAGAGCAGATAGGCAAGACGCGCTCGAAAAAGGGCAGAGAGTTCTGGCGCAGCCTTGAAGAGCTTGCGGACACCGACAAGTTCAGGGACTTCCTGCACCGTGAATTCCCCGCGTTGAATGCGCCGGAAACCGATCCCGAGATGCTCGATCCGGTTGGGCGACGCAACTTCATGAAGCTGATGAGCGCCTCACTGGCTTTTGCCGGATTGACGGCCTGCACAAGGCAACCGAAGGAATTCATCGTTCCATACGTCCGAACGCCTGAAGGGCTGGTTCCGGGCAAGACGCAGTTTTATGCGACAACGATGTCACTGAGCGGCGTTGCCACCGGTTTGCTGGTGGAGAGCCATGAAGGAAGGCCGACCAAGATTGAAGGCAATCCTGATCATCCAGCCAGCATGGGCGGGACCGATTTATTCGCGCAGGCGTCAGTGCTGCAGCTCTACGATCCGGACCGTTCGCAGACCGAGCTTTATCTTGGCGATCCCAGAACGTGGGGCGATTTCCTGTCGGAACTGAGAGCCTCTCTGGACGGCCAGCGGAGCAAGCAGGGAAGCGGGCTGCGGATTCTGACCGAGACGGTCACCTCGCCCGTTTTAGCCGATCAGATGAAGCGGCTGCTGGTTCTTTATCCGCAGGCCAAATGGCATGTCTACGAACCCGCGGGTCGTGACGGCGCGCGGATGGGTGCGCAGATGGCCTTCGGGCAGTTCGTCAACACCGTCTATCAGTTCGACAAGGCGGATGTGGTGCTCTCGCTCGACGCCGACTTCCTGACCAACGGTCCGGGGAGCGTCCGTTATGCGCGGGACTTCATGTCGAGGCGCAGACTGACCGGCGGCGCAAAGGAGATGAATCGGCTCTATGTCGTCGAAAGCACGCTGACGACCACCGGAGCCAAAGCGGATCATCGGATGCCGATCAAGGCTTCTGAAGTCGAGTCGTTTGGCCGCGCGGTCGCCAGGGCTCTGGGTGTATCCGCCGGAGAGCCCGGTCAGCTTGCGGCCGAGGCCGGCAAGATGGCCGAAGCCGTGGCAAAGGATCTCAAAGCAGCATCAGGAAAGAGCATCGTCATTGCCGGTGAGCATCAACCCGCGGCAGTCCACGCTCTCGCACACGCCATCAACGCGGCGCTTAACAATGCCGGCAGCACCATCACCTACACCGATTCGATAGAGGCCAACCCGGTCGATCAGATCGCTTCGATCAGCGAGCTGGTCAACGATATGAATCACGAGAAGGTGGACCTGCTTGTCATCATCGGCGCCAATCCCGTTTACAACGCTCCGGCAGTCTGGGATCAGAAGGCCGGCAAAGAGGTGAAATTCGTCGATGCGATGCAGAAGGTCGCAACCCGGATTCATCTGGGCATGTACAACGATGAGACGGCCGCATACTGCCAGTGGCACGTGCCCGAAACCCACTACCTCGAAACCTGGGGAGATGGCCGGGCTTTCGATGGCACGGTTTCAATCAATCAACCGCTGATTCTGCCGCTTTACAACAGTCGCTCGGCGCACGAGCTGCTCGCCTCGATGCTTAATCAGCCGGGCAAGACAAGTCTCGATGTAGTCAAAGAATACTGGAAGACTCAGATCACCGCCGATTTCGACCAGGCATGGAAAAAGTCTCTCAACGACGGTTTTATGGCCAACAGCGCATTGCCTGCAAAGCCGCTTTCGCTCAAGGGCGACTGGGCCGCGGCGCTGCAGCCGATCAAGCCGGCGAAGAGCGAGATCGTCTTCCGAGTCGATCCCTGCGTGCACGATGGAAGGTTTGCCAATAATTCGTGGCTGCAGGAAGTGCCCAAACCGATCAACAAGATCACCTGGGACAACTTCGCGATCGTCAGTGCGAAGACGGCCGGAACCATTGGTCTGGCGCCGAACTCCGAGCCGTATCATGCCAATGCGAAGATGGTCAAGCTGATTCATCAGGGACATGAACTGGTCATGCCCGCCTGGATTCAGCCGGGTCATCCTGACGACAGCATCACGGTTTACCTCGGATACGGCCGCGACCGTGCCGGAAGTGTCGGCTCGAAGCTCGGCTTCAATACCTATAATCTGCGGACCGCCGCCGCTCCGTTCATCGCCACTGAAAACGTCAAGTTCGAAGTTGCCGAAGGCAGCTACATGCTGGCCTCCACACAGGAGCACTTCAGCATCGATACGAGCGGCATCGGCAAGGATGCGTTCATCGAAGACAGCGAAGACCTCGTCGATCGTCACATCGTTCGTTCCGGAACTCTCGATGAGTACCAGAAGGATCCGAAGAGTCTTCATCACGGCGCCCACAGGCCGGGCAAAGAGCTTACGGTATTCCCCGGCTATGACTACAGCAAGGGGTATGCCTGGGGCATGACGATCGACATGAACGCATGCATCGGCTGCAATGCCTGTGTCGTGGCCTGCGTGTCGGAGAACAACATCGCCGTAGTCGGCAAGGAGATGGTCCAAAAAGGACGCATCATGCACTGGCTGCGCATCGACACCTACTTCAAGGGCGGCACTGTCAATCCGGAAGTCTTCTTCCAGCCGATGATGTGCCAGCATTGCGAAAATGCGCCCTGCGAGGTCGTCTGCCCGGTCAACGCGACAGTTCACGATGCCGAGGGGCTCAACGTTCAGGTATACAACCGCTGCGTCGGCACCCGTTATTGTTCGAACAACTGCCCGTACAAGGTGCGCAGGTTCAACTATCTGCTCTACGGTGACTGGGACAGCCCGAGTCTCAAGAATGTTCGCAACCCTGACGTCACAGTCCGCACCCGCGGCGTCATGGAGAAATGCACGTTCTGCGTTCAGAGAATCATGAACGGCAAGATCGAGGCGGAGAAGGAGGACCGGAAAGTCCGGGATGGAGAGATCCTGACCGCCTGCCAGTCCGCCTGCCCGACCGAGGCGATCGCGTTCGGAGATATCAACGATCCCGAGAGCCGCGTGGCAAAGCTCAAGACTGAGCCGCGCAATTACGAAGTCCTCGAGGATCTCAACACCCGCCCGCGCTCTAGCTATCTGGCTTCAGTGCGCAATATCAATGCAGAACTCGGAGGCGCAGCGGGCGCAGGTCACACTCAGGAGACCCGGAAATCAGGAGAAAAGCATGGCTGAAGTGTTCAAGAAAGAAGGCTACGTTGATCCCCGTCCCCCGGTACTCGGTCCCGGGCATAATTTCAGGTCGATCTCCGAGAAGATCGGCGACATAGTCCTGATGCGAGGGTTCCAGAAAGGGTGGGTCTTCGGATTCGCCATCGTCTTTCTCGGCGCGTTAATGCTCTTTAACACCATTGGGTATCTGGTGCTCAAAGGCGTCGGCATCTGGGGAAACAGCATCCCGGTTGCGTGGGCATTCGACATCATCAACTTCGTCTGGTGGATCGGTATTGGTCACGCGGGCACGCTGATTTCAGCGATCCTGCTGCTGCTCAGGCAGTCGTGGCGAAATTCGATCAACCGCTTCGCCGAAGCGATGACGCTCTTTGCGGTGGCCTGCGCGGGACTCTTCCCGGCACTCCATACCGGCCGGCCGTGGGTCGATTACTGGCTCTTCCCCTATCCGAACACGATGGGCATGTGGCCGAACTTCCGCAGCCCGCTGATGTGGGACGTCTTCGCGGTCTCGACCTATGCCACGGTCTCGCTGCTCTTCTGGTTTATGGGCTTGATTCCGGACTTCGCCGGTCTGCGCGATTCCGCAAAAAACAAGGTTCAGAGGTCGATATACGGATTGCTGGCGATGGGCTGGCGCGGCGATGCCAGGCACTGGCAGCGTTATGAAACCGCATACCTGCTGCTGGCCGGTCTCTCGACGCCGCTGGTTCTTTCGGTTCACACGATCGTCTCCTACGACTTCTCGGTGGGCATCATTCCGGGCTGGCACGCAACGATCTTTCCGCCCTATTTCGTCGCGGGAGCGATCTATGCCGGCTTCGCAATGGTGCTGACGCTGGCGATTCCGGTGCGCAAGTTCTATCACCTCGAGGATTTCATCACCATTCGTCACATCCGCAATATGTGCAAGGTGATGCTCGCGACTGGACTGATCGTCGGTTACGGCTACCTCATGGAACTCTTCATGTCATGGTACAGCGCGAATACCTACGAAATGTTCATGATGAAGAACCGCATCTTCGGCCCGTACGGCTATATGTACTGGCTCTTGATCCTGTGCAACGTGCTGGTTCCCCAGCTTCTCTGGATCAAGAAGTTCCGCGACAAGCTCGGGGTCGTTTTTCTGGTGTCGATGTTCATCAATGTCGGCATGTGGCTTGAGCGTTTCGTGATCATCGTCATGAGCCTCAACCGCGACTTTCTGCCTGCTTCGTGGCGGATGTACAAACCGACGGTCTTCGATTTCACCATGTTCTTCGGGACGATCGGCTTCTTCCTGACCTGTATGTTCCTCTTCATCCGCTTCGTGCCGATGATTCCGATCTTCGAGATGAAGACTCTTCTGCCCGAATCGAAGGTCGATGAGCATAAGGTTGAAGAACACATCAGCGGGACCTCTGTCGGAGCCAACCCGCTCCCGCAGTTCGGCGACTAGAGCGTACTTTATTTGAATTGAGAAAAGAGGATTACGAAACACACTGAATTTGCAAACCCTCTTTATTTAGTTGGACTCGTTCAGTTTGTTTCGAAATCGATAAGACTCTCATCCAGTGATTAAAACGATATGACAACACAAGAAGAGACAGGCATTTATGGTTTGATGGCGGAGTTCGACACTCCGAGCTCGGCAGTTGCCGCGGCTCGCCAGACTTATGACGCCGGCTATCGAAGAATCAATGCATATTCGCCATACCCGATTGAGGAGCTGGCAGAGGCAATCGGATTTCACAAGAACATGGTTCCGCTGACGGTATTCATTTGCGGAATTCTTGGGGCCATTGGCGGAATCAGCCTTCAGATCTGGACCTCAGCGATCGACTACCCGCTCAATGTCGGCGGGCGTCCGTTGATCAGTCTGCCGAGTTTTATTCCGATCACCTTCGAATGCACGGTGCTGCTGGCATCATTCGGCGCATTTCTGGGCATGCTCATTATGAACGGACTGCCCAAGCCATATCACCCGGTTTTCAATGTTCCGACTTTCGATCGGGCGTCAATTGACCGCTTCTTCGTTTGCGTCAAGGCGGATGATCCGAAGTTCAATGAGGATGAGACGCGCGCCTTTCTCACGAGACTGGGCGCCAGAGAGGTGAGTCATGTTGAGAAATAGATTGAGAACTTTTGGTATCGCCGCCTGTCTGATGGCCATCGCCTTCGTCGGCACGGCCTGCCGGCAGGATATGCACGACAACCCGAAATACAAGCCCTATCGTGATGGCAGCATCAGGGAATTGCCTGAAGGCGTCGTTGCTCGCGGATCTCTGGCGCTCAACCCGCCGGCGCCCTTTATTCAAAAGGGCCAGGCGCCCGCCACTGCCGCTTCGCCTGCTCCGGCCGCTGCTGACGCCGGCGCCGGCGCCACTGCCGCTTCAACTTCGGTTCCGATACCTGCCGGTGAGGACGGATTCCCGTTCAAGATCACCAAAGAGATCGTCGAAAGAGGGCAGAACCGATACAACATCACCTGCCTCCCCTGTCACGGGCAGCTTGGAGACGGCAACGGCATGATCGTCATGCGCGGATTCAGAAAAGCCTCTTCATATCATCAGGATCGCCTGGTCAAAGCTCCAACCAGTTATTTTTACGACGTCATCACCAACGGATTCGGCGCCATGTCCAACTACGCGGATCAGCTCTCGCCGGAAGATCGCTGGAAAGTCATCGCTTATATCCGGGTCCTTCAGACCAGCCAGCACGCCAATGCCACTGATTTGACCGAAGTAGACAGGAAGAAGCTGGATGAAGCCGAGCACAAGGAAAAGACCAAAGAAGGATCACACTCATCCGGAGGACATAGCAACTAATGAATACGAATTACGCTGCTCCATCTGACCTTGGAAGAATACAAGGAGTTGCGCTGGGCATCGGTCTCCTTGGCATCGTCGCCTGGGTCATCGGCTTGACTCTATCGGGCAATGTCAGAGAGATTTTCTTCCATTCGTATCTCGTGGCCTTTGTTTTCTGGGCCGGAATTGCGCTGGGATGTCTGGGAATGCTCATGATTCAGTACCTCGGCGGCGCGACCTGGGGGCTCATCATCCGGCGTCCACTGGAATCGGGTTCGCACACACTGATTCTGATGGCGATACTTTTTATCCCGGTTGCCGTCGGTCTCGGCAATATCTACGAATGGATGCACCGGGAATCGATCACCGATGAGAAGCTCCGCGCGATGCTCGACCATAAGAGTCTGTGGCTCAATCCGAAGTTCTTCATCGTCCGGACTGCGATATATTTTGCCGTCTGGCTGCTGTTGATGCTTGTGCTTCGCAAGCGTTCGCACAAGCTCGATGAGACGGGCGATCCGGCTTTGATCCAGAGCGCGCAGGACTGGAGCGGCCCCGGTTTTCTTCTTTATGCCATTGCCTGCACCTTCGCCGCCATCGACTGGGTCATGTCGCTCGATGCCGAGTGGTTTTCGACAATCTTCGGCATGCTGCTGATCGTCGGGCAGGGAGTTGCGGCCATCGCCTTTATCATTTCGGTCTGCGTCATTCTTTCGAGACGCGAGCCGATGAATCACGTGCTCAAACCGAAGCATTTTCACGATCTGGGCAAGCTGCTGCTGGCCCTTGTCATGGTCTGGGCATATTTCTCGTTTTCACAGTTGCTGATCATGTGGTCGGGCAACCTGCCGGAAGAGATTCCCTGGTACATCGAAAGATTCAAGGGAACCTGGGGCTATCTCGGAATCGCCCTCATTCTTGGGCACTTTTTCCTGCCCTTCGTGCTGCTGCTGTCGCGGGACCTCAAGCGCAACGGACGCAGGCTGGTTTTTGTGGCATGGCTGGTGATCATCATGAGGTTTATCGACCTTCTTTGGCTGATCGTTCCGGAATTCGAACACGGTCACCCCGGCCATCTCAAAGACTATCTGATATACATTGCTTCAACCGTCGGAATGGGCGGACTCTGGCTGGGCTGGTTCTTCTGGCAGCTTCGCAGCAAAGCGCTTGTTCCTTACAATGACCCGCTTCTTCCGGAGGCTCTTGCCGCCGGCGGCGGTCACTGAGAAGCAAAACACGCCAAGTGAATAGACGGGAAGGTTTTTGAAGGGGATTCAAATGAGCAGTCATAATGATGAACATAATGAACTTGAGCAGGTAGAAACAAGTAGTATCAAGTCGAGGCCCATCTACCTGTTCCTCCTGGTCCTGGGCATCGCCGTTGCGGGAGCGTTTGTTGCCGTGGTGGCCGTACTCTACGGGTTCCGGAAACTCGATGAGGCAAACGCGACCCAGGAGCCCTCAACCAGAATTCAAATGCCGGCAGGGCAGCGCAAGTTGCCGCCTGAGCCGCGCCTGCAGGGCGCTCCCGGCCCCGAAGGGCCGACGCTTCTCCCCCTTGATGAGATGCGCATCTACAACAAAGAAGTAAAGGCAAAGGCGGAAAGCTACAGCTGGATCGACAAACCCGGCGGAATCGCCCGGATACCGATCGAGCGCGCCAAGGAACTGATCGTCGAAAAGGGGCTGCCAATGCGCTCCGAAGAATCAATCAAACAGATTCAGCAGGCTGAATCCATGAGGAAGGCCGTTTCCAATTCCGATTCCAGCGCCGGCAGAATCCTGAAGAACCAGTAACTCTTACGGATTGATCACTACCGGCAATGGCCCCGAAAGGGCGGACGGCGCTTTTTTTAACAAGATGTTTTATCAAGCAGTAACCAGGTTGTACCACTCAGGACGCAAACCGATTGCATGGCTGATTACCTCAATTCTTTTGCTTCCTTTCGCGTTGATTATCCTGGCCGGTGCACAGCCGGCAGGGATGCGACCACCGATTCTTAAAGATGTAGGAATCGATCAGTTGTTGAATAACCAGGTCCCGCTCGATCTGGAGTTTCGTGACGAGACCGGTCGCACGGTCAAACTTGCGGAATATTTCAATGACAAGCCGGTGATTCTCTCGCTGGTTTATTACGATTGCCCGCAGCTCTGCACGATGGTGCTGACAGGGCTGCTTGGAGCATTGAAGACGCTGCCGATGACCTCCGGAAAGGAGTTCATCAACCTGACGGTGAGCTTCAATCCGCGCGAGAAATCCGATCTGGCGGCCGCCAAGAGAGATGAATACCTCAAAAGGCTTGCCAGGCCCGAAGCCAATGCCGGCTGGCACTTTCTGACAGGCGATGAGCCGGCAATCAAGGCGCTGACCGGCGCCGTCGGATTTCGTTACCTCTGGGACCCTGTCTCCCAGCAGTATGCCCACGCCAGCGGCATCATGGTTCTGACGCCGCAGGGCAAGGTTTCACGTTATTTCTACGGCATCGAATACGCCCCGCGCGACCTGCGCTTCGGCATAGTCGATGCATCGGGCGGTAAAATCGGATCTCTGGCCGATCAGATCATTCTCTACTGTTACAGATACGATCCGGACAGGGGAACCTACGGTCTGGTTCTGATGCGAATCATGCGCATCTTTGCCGCTATGACCATCGTTGCGATCGTCAGTTTGATACTGTTTTTAAGATACAAGACCAATAAGAAGGAAGCTGAAAACGCCGTAAATAATCCGGCTCCAACATTGGATATTCACATATGAGCCTCTTAACAATATTACTGCAAGTGCCGTTTTTACCTGAGCAGGCGTCATCTTTCGCTCAGGAAGTGGATATGTTCTATTTATCCCTCTGGGCACTGACGATATTCTTCTCGGTAGCCGTTGCCGTCGCGGCGCTGTTTTTCATGCTGAAATATCGTCGCCGCCGCATCGATGAGATTCCCGAACAGGTAGAAGGCGCGATGGCGCTCGAAATCACCTGGACGGTGATACCATTCCTCATCTCGCTTTTCATTTTCGGCTGGGGTGCGAAGATCTACTATCAAATGTACACCGAGCCGAAAGATGCGATGGAGATTTACGTTACCGGCAAGCAGTGGATGTGGCGCGCTCAGCATCCTGACGGAATCCGCGAAATCAATCAGCTTCATCTGCCTCTCGGAAAGCGGATCAAGCTGACGATGACCAGCGAAGATGTGCTGCACTCATATTTTATCCCGGCATTCCGGACTAAAGCCGACGTGGTTCCCGGTCGTTACACCATGACGTGGTTTACGCCGACCAAGGCCGGTACTTATCATCTCTTCTGTGCGGAGTATTGCGGAACGCAGCATTCGGGCATGATCGGCAATGTGATCGTGCTCGAACCTTCAGAATACCAGCAGTGGCTTGCGGGCGGGCCCAAGGAGGCATCGCCTTCTGCCACGGGCCAGAAGCTTTTTGCGAGCCTCGCCTGCAACACCTGCCATTATGACAAGGATGGCGGGCGCGGTCCCTCGCTGGCCGGAGTCTTCGGCTCACAGGTCAAACTCGAAAACGGCACTACCGTGATCGCCGATGAAGGATATCTCCGAGAGTCGATACTCAATCCCGGGGCCAAGATCGTCGCCGGATTCCAGCCCGTGATGCCGACCTTCCAGGGACAGTTGAGCGAAGAGCAGGTGTTGCAGTTGATCGCCTACATCAAGTCCATCGGTGCGCAGGAAGGGGCAGTCGCCGCCAAGCCTGCCGCTTCGCCGGCTCCGCCGACTGCTAAAGCATCTCCTGCTGCCCCGACAACGCAGGCCCCTGCCGCTCAGGGCGGTCAGAAGAAGGACTAACTAATAAAGCAATTCAACAGGGAACTATTATGGCAACTGAAGTAATGGAGACAACCAGTACTCGTAACTATCTCAACAACGGGCATACGGTCAAATCATGGCTGCTGACTCTTGATCACAAGAGGATCGGATTACTTTATCTCTTCTCGATTTCCATCTTCTTTGCGATTGGGGGCGTGTACGCCTCGCTCATCCGCCTGGAGCTGATCACTCCCGAGGGAGATCTGATGACCGCCGAGACTTACAATAAAGTCTTTACCATGCACGGCGTGATGATGATCTTCTTCTTCCTCATTCCGTCCATACCTGCGGTGATGGGCAACTTTCTTCTGCCGATCATGCTGGGAGCCAAGGATGTCGCGTTTCCGAAGCTCAACCTGTTGAGCTGGTACATCTTCATCCTTGGCGGCAGCCTCATGCTGATCACGATGATCAACGGAGGCATCGATACCGGCTGGACCTTCTATCCGCCCTACAGCTCGATCTACTCGAATACACAGGTGACGCTGGCCGGAGTCAGCATCTTCATCACCGGATTCTCCTCGATTTTAACCGGGCTGAATTTCATGGTGACGATTCACACAATGCGCGCTCCCGGGCTTACCTGGTTCCGGCTTCCACTTTTTGTCTGGGCGCATTATGCGACGAGCCTGATCCAGATACTCGGAACTCCCGTCGTTGCGATCACGGTGCTGGCCCTTGCCCTCGAGCGCACGTTCCAGATCGGCATCTTTGATCCGAAACTCGGCGGCGATCCGGTTCTCTTCCAGCATATGTTCTGGTTTTATTCGCATCCGGCTGTTTACATCATGATTCTGCCGTCGATGGGAGTCATCAGCGAACTGATCGCCAATATGACTCGCAAGCGCATCTTCGGATATCACTTTGTGGCCTTCTCATCGCTGGCGATTGCGGTCTTCGGCTTTCTGGTCTGGGGGCACCATATGTTCACCAGCAGCCAGTCGATGTATGCGGGCATGGTCTTTTCGCTGATCACCTATGCCGTGGCTATTCCATCTGCGATCAAAATCTTCAACTGGACGGCCACGATCTACAAGGGCTCGGTTTCGTACGACACGCCGATGATTTATGCACTCGCCTTCATCGGACTGTTTACGGTCGGCGGCATGACCGGGCTCTTCCTTGCAGCGCTTGGACTCGATGTCCACCTGCACGACACTTATTTCGTCGTGGCACACTTCCATTACGTCATGGTCGGAGGCGCAATCATCGGTTATCTCGGCGGCATCCATTTCTGGTGGCCGAAGATGACCGGAAGGATGTACCCGGAAGTCTGGGGCCGCATTTCGGCGGCGATCATCTTCCTCGGTTTCAACCTGACCTTCTTCCCGCAGTTCGTGGTCGGATACCTGGGCATGCCCCGCCGCTACCACGCCTATGCTCCTGAATTCCAGGTACTCCATATCCTGTCGAGCGCAGGCGCATCGATCCTGGCCGTCGGCTTTATCATGCCGGTATTCTATTTCGCATGGTCAGTGAAGTTCGGTAAGAAAGCGGGCAACAACCCATGGATGGCTTCGGGACTGGAGTGGCAGACCTCCTCGCCTCCCCCGACTGAGAACTTTACTTATCAGCCCGTCGTGACCCACGAACCTTATGAGTTCGAACACGTCGAGGAGATCAAGAACGCAGGCAAACTGGAAAACAAAACTGCCTGAAGAAGCCTGAAGAAGTTTTAAGTTCAAGGTTTAAAGTTCAAAGCAAGTTTAATCTGATTTTTTAAGGAGAATTACCTTGGCAGAACACGCAACTCACGTCCCCGGACTGGCGCATCATTTCGTCAGTATGGAGCAGCAGAAAGAGGCCGGCACCATTGGCATGTGGATCTTCCTGCTGACGGAATTGATGTTCTTTGGAGGCCTGTTCCTGGCTTATGCAATCTTCAGGTACAAGTATCCGGACGGATTCCTCCAGGGAAGCCACCTGTTGAGCGTCCCGCTGGGCGGTTTGAACACCTTCATTCTGATCCTGAGCAGCTTGACGATGGCGCTCGGAGTTTACTATTCCCAGATGGGCGATCGTAAAAAACTCGTGGCCTTCCTGACGATGACTCTGCTCCTGGGCCTCGCTTTCCTTGTCGTCAAATTTTTCGAATACAAGGAGAAGTTCGATCATCATCTTTTCCCGGCCATAGGATTCTGGAACCCGGCGGCGGATCATCCGCCGGAGCAGTATCACCAGCACGTCAGGGTCTTCCTCTGGATCTATTTCGCCATGACGGGACTCCACGCGCTGCACATGATCGTCGGCGCGGGAATTCTGATCACTCTCATTTACCTGGCCCGGAAGGGAACGTTCACCAAAGAATACAATTCGCCCGTCGAGATCAGCGGCCTTTACTGGCATTTCGTCGATATCGTCTGGATCTTCCTCTTCCCGCTCCTCTATCTGACCGGATTCCACGTCTCCGGCGGTCATTGAGTCAGGCCGAACATTTTTCGAGTGAGGTTTTATTTATTTTATGGCTGAACATACTGCAGAACATCATATCGTCCCGCTCAAGGTCTATTTCGCAGTCTTCGGAGCCTTGATGGTCTTCACGGCAATCACCGTCTTCGTTGCCCAATTCGACCTGGAGCATTACTGGGGACCGCTCAACATCATCGTCGCCATGACCGTCGCCACTATCAAGGCGACGCTGGTAGTCCTCTACTTCATGCACGTGCGCTACAGTTCGCGTCTGACCCAGGTCATTGTCGTCTCAGGGCTCTTCTGGCTGGCCATCCTGCTGGTCTTCACGCTCATGGATTATCTATCCGAACCGGCTGGCCAACCAAGCTGGGCCAGTAACCGAAAAACGATTTTTTTGCCGGGATAATTATGCGCCGCTCAGGTTTGATTCAAGCCGGGCGGCGCATTTATATTGTGGTTCACAAACGTCGCTCAAATTGCCGATTCTGTTTTATGTTTTAGATGAAGGTACGAATGAATCTGCCTGAAGGAATACTTTTATTTACATCCGGAATCCTGGCCGGGATGATCAATTCGGTGGCCGGTGGAGGGACGCTGGTGACTTTTCCTGCGCTGTTATGGGCTGGGAATTCGCCAATTATCGCCAATGCGACCAATACTGTCGGCCTTGTCCCTGGCGCCTGGAGCAGCTTGTGGGGCTATCGTGATGAGCTGAAAGACACGCCGAGGAAGTTTCTTATTCTGCTGGCGCCGAGTCTGGTTGGAGGAATTATCGGGGCGGTGCTCTTAAAGCACACACCGGACAAGGTCTTTGCTTCACTGGTGCCATATCTCATCCTCTTCGCCACGGTACTATTCATGCTGCAGGAGCCGGTTCAACGTTGGCTCAAGACCAGCGATGCCTCGCACCATCCGGTGACGGCCCGATGGATTGCGTGGACCGGCTTTTACCAGTTCTTCGTTGCCGTTTACGGCGGATATTTTGGCGCGGGCATCGGAATTCTGATGCTGGCGGCGCTTGGAGTCATGGGGCTGAGCAACATTCATCAGATGAATGGTCTGAAGAATCTGTTTGGTTCATCGGTCAATGCGATAGCGGCGCTCTATTTCATTTATGCAGGACTGGTAACCTGGCCATCGGCATTATTGATTATGGCCGGAGCGATCATCGGCGGTTATGGTGCCGCCGGACTGGCCAGAAGGCTGGGGCAGAAATTCGTTCGCAGATGTGTGATTATCATCGGGCTGGCGATGACTGTTTCGTTGCTGATTAAACATTAAATCCAAAGGCGCAACCTGGACCGTTTGCGCCACACTGAGGTGACTCGATGCTGGTGACGCCGGACATACCTGACATAAGCAAAGTCGATCTGAAAAAGACATATGATGCGGTTGTTGTGGGATCCGGAGCGGCGGGTGGCATGGCCGCTTTTGTGTTGTGCTCTCATGGTATGAAAGTCCTGATGCTGGAAGCGGGCCGGCGGATCGATACGACAAAGGAGTTGAAATCGACTGAATGGCCATACGAGCATCCGCGCCGCGGCGACATGCCTCCGGACAGGCACGCTCTCACGCTTAACGAATATACCGTCCGCAAACCGCCTTATGCCGCAGGCATTAAAGCCAGCCATGTTCACAACTATGTGCAGACATGGAGCGGGTCCGATTACAGCAAGAATCTTTTCGTCGATGAGAAAGAGCACCCGTACACGGGAACGAATTACGCCTGGGTGAGATCACGTGTCCTTGGAGGCAAGACGAATGTCTGGGGCAGGCTGGCGCTGAGGCTTTCGGATTACGATTTCAAGGCGGCATCGCGCGATGGATATGGCGAGAACTGGCCGATCGAGTACAGCGATATTGAACCTTACTACGACAAGGTTGATCTGCTGCTGGGCATTTCCGGAGTGAAGGAGAATCTTGAATACCTTCCGGACAGCCTGTTTCAGAGGCCTGTGAGGTTCAATGAGGCTGAAGTCCATTTGCGCGGCAGTCTGCAGAAGATGGGGAGGCTGATTACGCCATACCGGGCCGGCGTCACGACCGACGGAGTAAAGCACAATACGAAATATCGTATGCGCTGCTTCAGTCGTGGAGCCTGCAATCGCAGGGCGGGCGGCTGCGATATTCACGCGGCATTCGATTCGCCGACCGGACTCATCTACCCGGCATTCGATACCGGGAACTTGACGATACGGACAAATGCCACGGTCCGTGAAGTGCTGCTTGATCAAAACACAGGCAAGGCCCGCGGGATCGCTTTCATCGACACGGTTACCGGGCGGGACTACGAGGTAAAAGCGAAGGTGGTTGTGCTTGCCGCATCGACTCTGGAATCCGCAAGGATCATGCTGTTGTCGAAATCGTCCACGCATCCCAACGGCATCGGCAATTCGAGCGGTCACGTGGGACACAATTTCTGCGAGCACGTCATGGGACCGGGGGTTAACGGCATCTACAAAAAGAAGGTCGGAACTGCGCGAACCCTTGATGACGGGCGTCCCGGCGGATTCTACCTTCCGCGTTTCCGAAATCTGAAAGACCGCCATCCGAAATTCATCCGGGGATACGGGTTCGAAGGGGGAAGCGGGATGACGATGTTTCCCGATGATGCCACTTCGATGACCGGCTTCGGAAAAGCATACAAGAAAAAGGTCCGCGAACACGCAGGGGCGTTTATTTCAATGGGAGCTTTCGGCGAAGTCTTGTCTCGCTACGAAAACCACGTCGAGCTCGATCCTCAAATGAAGGATCGATGGGGCGTGCCGGTGCTCCGGTTCAACTACAAGTTCTCGGACAACGAGAAGAAGATGTGCGAGGACATGGCCGAAACCGCTCAGGAAATGTTCGAAGCCGCCGGCATCGAAATCGTCAGCGTCAACAGGCAAATCCTGACCGAAGGATGGTCGATTCACGAGATGGGGACTGCTCGAATGGGCAATGATCCGAAGAAGTCTGTGCTCAATCAATTCCAGCAGTCTCACGATGTCGGCAATCTGTTCGTCGTCGATGGCAGCAGCCATGTCAGCTCAGCCAATCAGAATCCAACCTGGACCATCATGGCTTTGTGCTGGCGCTCATGCGATTACCTTGCAGATCGATTCAGGAAAGGGGAACTGTGATGTCGCATAAACATAGTGATAAAGACGAGCCAGCCCGAATCGATCGACGCGAGATGGTCAAAATGACGGCCGGGGCGTTGATTGCCGGGCCTCAATTGAACCGTAAAAAGAACGAACCCGTCCCCCATAAATTCTTTACCAATGAGGAATTCGTCCTGCTCGACGAACTGAGCGAGATCATCATTCCAACTGACGATCAATCCAAAGGGGCGCGTGCTGCGAAGTGTGCCTCCTACATCGATAAAACCCTCGCGGAGTCGCCTCACCCGGAAGATAAGCAGAAATGGCGGGAAGGATTGAGTCTCATCGAATCGATCTCAAAGGAGATGTTCGGCAGGCAATTCATGAAGGCCACGGCTCAAGAGCGAATATCTCTGCTCGAAAGGATCTCGGCACAGGAGGCCAATCCGGTCAAACCGGAGGAGAAGTTTTTCTCGATGCTCAAATCCAGTATTGCGCACGCTTACTACACTTCCAGAATCGGCCTGCTTGATGAACTCGAATACAAGGGCAATACCTATTTACGTGAATTCGCCGGTGAAGAGATCAGTAAATAAGAGAGATCCTGGAACAGGAAGAAGAAAGATTACGAAACAGACGAAAAAAATCAACACAGCAAGGTTCGTGTATCTTTAATAATTCGTCTTTCAGAAAACATAAATCGTCTTGCTGATTGACTGCGTGGGAAATTTTCGTCTGTTTCGTTTATTTCGTCTGTTTCGTAATCTGTTTTTTTATTCTTCGTTTTCTTCGCGGTAAGCCTTGAGTTTGTTATGCAAAGTCTTGAGGCTGATCTGGAGAAGATCGGCGGCTCTGGTCTTGTTATTGCTGGTTCGGATAAGAGTCTTGAGAATCAGTTGGCGTTCGGCTTCTTCGAGTGAGATGGGGATAGGGAGTGAGATGGAATCTTCATTTCTAAATACCCGTCCGTCGTACATCTGTGATGGGAGATGTTGTTTTTCGATGCGTTGACCCTCGCAAACGACGATGGCATGTTCGATGACATTGCGAAGTTCGCGAACATTGCCTGGCCATGAATGTCGAGCGAAGGTTTCGAGGACTTCCGGCGAGACGATTCTTGCGGGGCGCTGATGTCTTTCGCTGAGTTCCCTGACCATGTGTTCGATCAGCAGCGGTATATCCTCGCGGCGCTCTCTCAAAGGCGGCAGTTTGATATGGATGACGTTCAGGCGATAGAGCAGATCTTCGCGCAGCTCGCCGCGGCGGACTGCTTCGACGGGGTCTTTATTGGTGGCCGCAAGGACGCGTACGTCCACGGGAGACTCCTTGGGGCTGCCCAGTTTGCGGACTTTGCGTTCTTCAAGCACTCTTAGCAGCTTGGCCTGCAGCATGACAGGCATTTCAGCGATCTCATCGAGAAAGAGCGTGCCGGAATTGGCCAGCTCGAAGCAGCCCTCACGGCGTGAGATGGCTCCTGTGAAGGCTCCGCGCTCATGACCGAAAAGCTCCGATTCCATGAGGGATTCAGGAATCGCTGAACAATTGATGCCCACGAATGGCCGTGTGGCGCGGGGGCTGAGCTGGTGTATGGTCTGGGCTACGACCTCCTTGCCGGTGCCCGATTCGCCCGTAATCAGGACCGATACGGCCGAACTCGCCACCTGCTCGATGACGGTATAGATCTGTCGCATTGCGTGCGAATCGCCGACCAGCTTGCCGAATACACCATAATCTTCAAGGCGCCGGCGCAGCAGGGTGTTTTCGTGGCGTGTCGATGCTTGCTCGATGGCGCGCTGGAGAACCATGTTGAGCTGGCGGGTATTTATCGGTTTCTCGAAGTAATAGAAAGCGCCCTCTTCCTTGACCGCGCGGACGGCGTCTTCAATGCTCCCCTGGCCGGTCAGCAGAATCACCGCCGTACTTGGGTATTCTTCATGAATCCGGGCAAGCAGTCCGAAACCGTTCAGTCTTGGCATGAGTACATCGGTGATCACAGCCGTCGGATAGAAATCCGCTGCGACCTCCATGGCTTCCAGGCCGTCACCCGCGGTTCTCGTCTCATAGCCCCAGGCAGTGACAATTTCGCTCAGGCCGACCCTCGCTGCTTCTTCGTCGTCAACTATTAGTATTCTGGCTTTTTCCATAGTATAAATTCAGAGTTCAGAGTTCAGAGTTTAGAGTTCAAAGTTCAATGTTTAAAGTTTAAAGTCAATGAATGCAGATTAGAGCAATGATCGCACGATTTATTGCGTTATTCGCCGATCGAAGATATGCGGGCGACACATCTTTAAACTACAAACTTTAGACTTCAGACTTTAAACTTAACTGCACCTACCGGCAAATTAGTGACAAACAGGAGGCAAACGAGAATGCAGGTCGTATCAAAAGACGAACGCAATTGGGCAATGTTTATTCATCTCAGCGGGCTTGTGGGCTATTTTATCCCATTCGGCAACATCATCGCGCCGCTTATTCTGTGGATGATGAAAAAGGATCAATCATCATTCATCGATGATCAGGGCAAGGAAGCGATTAATTTCCAGATCACCATCACAATTTATGCCGTTATCAGCGCAGTTCTCATCCTCTTGTTGATCGGCATTGCGTTGATCTTTGTGGTCGGGCTGCTGGCGCTGATATTCATCATAATCGCGGCAATCAAGGCGAATGAAGGAGTCTATTATCGTTATCCGCTCACGTTGAGACTCGTCAAATAGATCAATTCGAAATTGAGTCCCGGCGGGTAACCTCACCGGGACTCAAGGTATTCTACCCTCTGAACCTCAAATCTGAAATTTAAAATGACCGAATATGTCAGTCAGGTAGCGAATCATATAAAGCGCGAAGCGCAGAAAGTCATCGCCGGCCAGGAGGCAGTCATCGATCAGATTCTGATCTGCCTGTTTGCCGAGGGGCATGCTCTGATTGAGGGAGTGCCGGGAACCGCCAAGACCCTCATGGTCAAGACGATTGCCCGCATCGTCGGAGCGGAATTCAATCGGATCCAGTTTACTCCGGACCTCATGCCGTCGGATATCACCGGGACCAATATTTTCAACATGGCGACATCCAGGTTCAGCCTGAGGCAGGGGCCGATCTTCACCGATATTCTGCTGGCGGACGAGATCAACCGGACACCGCCGAAGACTCAGGCCGCGTTGCTTGAAGCTATGGAAGAACGCCAGGTCACGATTGACGGCGAAAGCCATCAGCTTTCAGATATGTTTTTGGTTCTTGCCACTGAAAATCCGATAGAGTACGAAGGCACCTATCCACTTCCTGAGGCGCAGCTCGACCGATTCCTCTTCAAAATTCTGATCAATTACCCGACGCTCGATGAAGAACTGCTCGTTATTGCCAACTGGCAGGCGGGGTTCAATTCACGAAGACTCGATGCGGTCAACCTCGATATCTTCAAGGAGCCGGGAGTGATCAATCGTTGTCGCGAAGAGGTGCGGAGCGTCAATGTCGAGCCGAGCGTACAGGCCTATCTGGTCAACCTGGTGAGACGCACCCGTGAGCATCCCGCTCTTTTATGGGGCGCCAGCCCCAGAGCTTCAGTGGCCTTACTTCTGGCCGGCAAATCTCTGGCCGCCATGCGGGGCAGGGATTTTGTCACGCCCGATGACGTTCGCGATGTAGTCCATCCATCGCTGCGCCACAGGGTGTTGCTCAAATCTGAAGCCGAGATCGAGGGCGTCACTCCCGATTCGGTGCTCGAAGAGATTATCAGCTTAGTTGAAGTCCCGAGATGAATTCGGAAGAGTTTAAAAGTTTAAGGTTCAAAGTCGCTGGGGTGAGTTTAACCTTTGTGGGACTTTCTTGATGCTAACGGATTTTGTGGTTAAGAAGTTATTTTATCGCCAAGAACGCCAAGAGGGCCAAGAACGCCAAAATGAAAATAGCCTGAATGTGCTATTTCCCGCAAAAATGTCCGATATGGATCAATTACTAAATCCCCCTCATTTATTTTTTGGCGTTCTTGGCGAAAAATATCCTCTTAAACACAAAATCCGTTAGCATCAGGAACTTTAAACTTTGAACTTTAAGCTTTGAACTTTAAGCTTTGAACTTTAAACTTTGAACTTTAAACTTTTTCATGGTCTTCACCCGACGATTCATCATACTGATCGCACTTGGAGCGGCTCCATTACTGGTGCTCTGGTCGTCTTTTGGAGCGACTAATGCCGTCAAGTGGGCGCTGGTCACTTATGATCTGGTGTTGTTTGCCGCGGCATACTTCGATTACCGGAAGACGGAGGATCCTGCGGGCTTTGAAATCTCCCGCCATATTCCGGCAAGGTTTATGATCGGCCAGGAGAACAAGGTCGAGGTTCAGGTGAGCCATTCCTATCCGCGCAAATTTTCCATACAGATCAAGGATGAGTACCCGCCTGATCTTGAACTGCGAGGCGAGCGGTTGCTCATTGCAGAGCCGCACAGATCGGGGATTCGCAGCTACGCGGCCTCGGTCGGATACAAACTTTATGCCTTTTCGCGAGGTGATTACAGCTTCGGGGATATTCTGATTCGGTGGGTTTCTCCGTGGGGGCTGACTGTCAGACAGGTAAGGGTCCCGGCGTCCGAAACGGTAAAAGTTTATCCGAACATCAATGAGGCGCGGCGGCATGAGCTTTCAGCCAGACGCAATCGCCAGCAGTTGTTGGGGCATCGCCGGACGCGCATGCGTGGGCAGGGCCGGGAGTTCGAAAGCCTGCGCGATTACGTCCGAGGAGACGAGATGCGCCACATCTCCTGGACAGCGACTGCGCGCAGAGGCCGCCTGATAACGCGTCAGTTCCAGATCGAGCGCAATCAGAGCATCGTCGTTATGATCGATTCGGGCAGGCTCATGACCTCGCGGATCGATCATCTTTCGAAGCTCGATCATGCAATCAATGCCGCGCTCGCTATTGGTTATGTGGCGACAAGCGGCAGTGACAATGTGGGATTGCTGGTCTTCAACAGGCAGGTTGTCACTTATCTGCCGCCCAAACGAGGTCACGCCCAGCTCAATGCCATGAGCGAGGCTCTCTACAACGTCAAGCCTCAGATGATCGAGCCCGCCTACAGCCGGGCATTTCAATACCTCTCGCAGCACTGCAAGAAACGATCGCTTGTTATCATTCTCACGGATCTGGTCGATCGCGATGCTTCGTCCGAGCTTCTGGCTTATACTGCGGCGCTCATGCCACGGCACCTGCCCTTGATAGTCACCATTGGCGACAATGATTTGAGATCTCTGGTTTCACGCGAGCCCGAAAATGTGCCCGATGTCTACAGGCAGAGCGTTGCCGAAGAACTGCTCCAGCAGCGTGAAGAGGCACTCGCCAGAATCACGGAACTCGGCGGCCTCGCCCTGGACGTCCCGGCCGGAGAACTGTCGATCCAACTCGTTAATAAATATCTGGAAGTGAAGGAACGCGGCCTGCTTTAAGTGAAAAACAGATTACGTCTGTTTCGTAATCTGTTTTTATTTAGAACTCTCCATCGTAATCGGCCAGCATTGCACAGATCTGATCCATGACCGAGGTGACATCACGTCCGGGACCGGTGTAATTGTTCCCCATCATGCTGACAATCAGCGGCTGACGACGTTTGGTCGAGATGTAGCCGGAGAGAGCGTTGACAAAGGATAAGGTCCCGGTTTTTCCGCGGAAGTTGTTTGCGGCCGGAGTATTCCGCATTCTCCGTTCGAGCGTTCCGTCAATACCCGCGATGCCGAGAGAATCGTTGAACACGATAAAGTTCTGATGCGATGACATGAATTGAAGCAATCTGGTAGTTGAAAGTGGAGTCACCAGATCCTGTCGGGAGAGGCCCGAACCGTCGCGCAGGCTCAAAGGGGCGATCTCGACGCCTGCTTTCTGAAGGAACTGCCTGCGGATGTCGGCCCCAAGACTGGTTGAGGATTTGGGTCTTCCGTATTCATCCGGTTTTCCATAATCGGGGTGCAGTGTGCTGAGTTGCCTCAGCAGCAGCTCGGTATGCAGGTTCTGACTCTGCTTGTTGACCACCTTTAACATCTCAGACATGGGTTGCGATTCGAGGCTGGCGATTTCGAAGAGTTTCTTGTCATCGAAAGGAGCTGCCATTCTCGTCGTTGCATCCATTCTCATGATCCGCCCGCGAACCATAATGCCACGGCGTTCCAAAGCCTCTTTGAGCAGTGTCGCTGCAAAAAGCGCCGGATCGTGAATCGCGATCTCGACCTCAAAGACGCCTGCATCATGCGGGATGGTGCCGAAGAACTCGACGGAATTACTGTCGAGTGGGCGGTCCACACCAATTTTTGTCGCACCGGTGGCAGTGGTCTTCGCGTTGTTGACGATCTTCAGGTAACGGGTCTGGGGTTGAACGGTGATCTCAGGCTTGTCACCGACCTTGCGGCCGGGATTGACCTTAAAGGTGACCGAATTATCATTGACGGTGAGCGCGCTGATCTCAGCGCCGTAATAGAATTGCGCATCGCCCCATGCCCAGCCCGGCCCGAGCAAATCGCCGCCAAAATAGCTGTCATCGCCTATCAGGTTGCCGTTTACAATTTTGATGCCGCGAGATTTGATTTGATCGGCCAGTCTTTCGATGGGCGATATCCTGTCGGCGGGCTTGAGGTCGTTGTACCGGCCGGGATCTCTGGAATCGAACCTTGGTGAGAGGTTAGGATCACCCCGGCCATAAAGAATCATATCGCCGTAAACCGTTCCGCCCCTTGATTGTCTGGTCAGGTAGACGCTGGTAGCTATTTTGTAATCGGGTCCGAATGCGTCCAGCGCAGCGCTCGATGTGTAGAGTTTCATATTCGATGCGGGCATGAATGCCTTGTCCGCATCGCGCTCAAAAACGACTTTCCCCTCCTGAGTGATGATCCTGACTCCCCATCTGGCAGCGGCGAATTTCGGCTGGTCGAGCAACTCTGCAATCTTCGACTGCAACTCGGTCAGTGTTTGCGGCCTGGCCGCAGCGACTGCCGGCTGTTGGGCCATTACTTGAAATGTCGATAGTTGAATGACTAAAAGCAGGGCAACCAGGCTTTTGATGTTTCTCATTTTGATTCACCTGTGATCAGATTATTGCTGCAACTCTGAAAATTTTTAACACACAAAATCCAAAACATAAATATGGAACTGGAATTGGTTTGCTTTGGTTAATGAGGAAACTTAATGTAGATTACGGAGCATTATGATCAAGACACTTGAATGGACAGAAGAAGGCGTGATGATGATCGATCAGCGCCTGTTGCCGACCGAAGAAGTCTATCCGGTCTTCAAGAATTATCTGGAGGTCGCATTTGCGATCAAGGAGATGGTAGTGCGCGGAGCGCCGGCGATTGGAGTCGCGGCCGCGATGGGAGTCGCCCTTGGCGTTCGAGACGCGGCAGCCGATACGCCGGAGAAGCTTGACGGCATCTTCGACCATATCTGCGAGGTCCTCGCGGCAACCAGGCCGACTGCCGTCAACCTCTTCTGGGGCATTGAAAGAATGCGCGGGCTTTATCAGAAGCTCAGAAGTGAGAACAAATCGCTAAATGAAATCCGTGCAGCGCTGATTGACGAAGCAAAGCTGGTTCACAAGGAAGATATCGAGGCCAACCGTTCAATGGGCCGTTTTGGAGCCGACCTGATCCCCGATGGCGCGACGGTGCTGACTCATTGCAATGCCGGCGCACTCGCCACTGCCGGTTATGGAACAGCTCTTGGAGTCATACGCGCGGCAGTCGAAGCCGGTAAGAAAGTCGCAGTCTATGCCGACGAGACACGCCCGTTCCTGCAAGGAGCCCGCCTGACGGCCTGGGAGCTTCACAAGGATCAGATTCCGGTAACACTGATCACCGATAACATGGCCGGCCATTTTATGAAACTCGGCAAAATCGACTGCGTGGTCGTTGGAGCCGACCGCATTGCTTCAAACGGCGATGCCGCCAATAAAATCGGAACCTATTCAGTGGCTGTTCTCGCCAAAGAGAACAACCTTCCTTTTTATGTTGCGGCTCCAATCTCAACACTCGATCTGAATATCGAAACCGGCGAGCAGATTCCGATTGAAGAGCGAAGCGAACTTGAGGTTAGTCATATCAAGGGAATCCAGCTTTCTCCCGACGGGATCAGCATCGCCAACCCGGCTTTTGATGTGACTCCAAACCGTTATATCTCGGCGATCATCACCGAGAAGGGCATCGCCAGACCTCCATTCAAGGAGAGTCTCAAAAAGCTTGCCGAGGGTTGAATCCGACTAATGAAGCAAAAGCACTTCATCGACTCGCACAAATGCGCCACAGCGCCGGCAGTTCTGCTGCTCATGGCTTTTTATCATCAATGGGAGAACCCGACAGCCTGGATCTATCTGGCGCTGCACGGGACATACGGCATCCTCTGGACGCTCAAAAGCCGGATCTTCCCCGATAAATCCTGGGAGAAAAGACGGGGATCGGGTATGGCCTGGTGATCTGGGGCGCTCTGACGCTCTACTGGATCGCTCCATACCTGATCACATCAAGAAATATTCAGGCTCCGGCGTGGTATCAGGCGATATGCATCAGCATGTTCGCCTTCGGCGTATTTCTGCATTTCACGGCCGACATGCAGAAGCACATGGCTCTTCAATTGAGACCGGGTCAACTGATCACAGACGGGATCATGGCCAGATGCCGGAATATCAATTATTTCGGTGAGTTGTTGATCTATCTCGGATTCGGGTTGCTGGCCATGCACTGGCTTCCCATTGCAGTCCTGCTGGTGATGATCGCGGCAGTCTGGGTTCCGAATATGATTCGCAAGGACAAATCGCTCGCCCGTTATCCTGAATTCGAAGCCTATCGTCAGCGCAGCAGCCTCTTCATCCCGTTCATCGCATAAGGGAATACCTGACACCGGGCAACCTCTAATCTGAAATTAGAAACTAAAGAACCGCGTGAATCATTTTGATTAGTGCAGGTTTTGACAATCATTGAAAGATTAAGAGGATTAAATGCTGAACAGAAAACTTATCGCGACCTTGTTTCTGGTTATGACGGTTCTTTTTGCCGGGTCAACTCTCTACGCTCAGGAATCAGCCAGACAAACCACATCCAGGCAGACCCAGCAACCGACTTACGGTGAAAAGGTCCAGTCTGGCGGCCAAAAGGCGGGACTTGGAGTGGCTGGAGGATTCATTCCTGGCGGGAATGTGATTTCCAGAAGCAGAAAAAGCGGATCAATAGTCGCGCAGGCTGCAACCAGCGAAGCAGGGAAGTTCGATCTCGGCGTCCTACCCGCAGGCGTTTACGAATTGAGCGTTCAGGTCAAATCCAGCAACGTTGATCCGAAATCTGCCAATCTGGAAGGCTGCGTCGTGGTGGTTCAGGGGGCATCGGGTGGCCCGGTTATTGCCGAGTGGGATTTGAAACTTAATAAGGCCGCCAGAATTCAGGAAACTCCTGAAAACGCCCGAATGAGGATTTTATCCGATAACAAAACAAGGCTTGCCGATGCAAAAATCGAATCCGGTCTGATCATCATCGAATCGGACGGCAAAACTTCGGTCAGTGGGACACTCAAGACCAAACACGATACTGCGAAAAACTCGATCAATAATGTGAGATAAAAGATAAAGAGGATTAGGAAACTCCCGAAACAGGCTGAACAGACGAAAATTGAAAAGGCCGGACCAATGCTGGTTCGGCCTTTTCAATTGATATTACAGCCATTGCTGATTCAGAACATTTGTTGCGGCTGGACTGGTCATTGAGTCCGACTCGGCGTATATTTTCCGGGTTCATTAAATCACGGGTTCATTCATCCAATACAAATTCGGAGGTAGCGGCGTGAAGCGGAAGATCCAGTCGATCGTTCTGGCAGCGGCAATTGCATCGGTTATTGCACTTATATTGGGAAATTTCATTTCATCAGCGTCGGCCGACGAGGTGAAAACGAAGCCGATCGATTTCAACCGCGAGATCAGGCCAATATTTTCGGACAACTGCTTCACGTGTCACGGGCCGGATGACAAGCAGCGGATGGCAAAAATGCGGCTCGACACAAGGGATGGGGTTCTGGGCAAGCCTGGAGTGATCGTTCCCGGCGATTCGGCCAATTCAAAACTCTTCAAACGAATCTCTTCAAAAGATCCGAATGTGGTCATGCCGCCTCCGGAATCCGGCCACAAGCTGAACGAGAAGCAGGTCGATCTGATCAGACGCTGGATCGACGAGGGTGCAAAGTGGAACGAGCACTGGGCATTCGTTGCCCCGAAGAGACCGGAAATCCCGAAAGTCAAAAATTCATCCTGGGTTCGCAATCCGATAGATGCATTCATCCTTTCAAGACTTGAAAGGGAGAACCTGACTCCATCGGTTGAGGCCGACAGGGCAACGCTCTTTCGCAGAGTCTCTCTGGATTTGACGGGGCTGCCGCCGACGACCGGCGAGTTGGACGCATTTCTTGCCGATAAATCTCCGGACGCGTATGAAAAAGCGGTTGACCGGTTGCTGGCCTCGCCGCATTACGGTGAGCGCATGTCGCTGCAATGGCTCGATCTGGCTCGTTATGCCGACTCGCATGGTTATCACATAGATAGCCATCGCGACATGTGGCCTTGGCGGGACTGGGTGATCCGTGCGTTCAATCAGAACAAGCCATTCGACAAGTTCACGATCGAACAGATTGCCGGCGACCTGCTGCCCAACGCGACGACTGACCAGAAGATTGCCACCGGATTCAATCGCAATCACATGATCAATTTCGAGGGTGGCGCGATTCCGGAAGAGTATCTCAACGAATACATCATCGACCGCGTCGAGGCGACATCGGTTACGTGGCTGGGACTGACCATGGGCTGTGCGCGTTGCCATTCGCATAAATTCGATCCGTTGTCGCAGAAGGAGTTTTATCAATTTTACGCATTCTTCAACAGCATTCCGGAGCAGGGGCTCGACGGCAGGCGCGGAAATGCGATGCCGTATCTCTCATTGCCGACCGATGAACAGAAAAGCCGACAGCAGGATCTGATCGCCGCAATTCAGGAACACGAAACGACGCTTTCGGACAAGAACATCGCACCCCTGCAGGAAGCGTGGGAGAAGAACCTGGCCGGCAAAGTTGCGGTATCTCCTACCAAAGATCTGGTTGCTCATTTCGAGCTCGATGGGAGCCTTGCTGACTCATCGGGGCGATACCGGCATGGCCGGACCGTGATCGGCGATCCGACATTTAGCGGAGGCAGAGTCAGCCGGGCAGTCTTTCTCGATGGACAGACAACGCTCGGCTTCGGCAAGGCTCTTACGCTGGACAGCCGCGAGCCCTTCACCCTAGCGGTGTGGCTCAGCCCCGGCCTCGGGAAGGTCGGAAATTATGCCTTCGAAAAGAAGGACGATGAGAAGACGCTTCGCGGAATGCAGCTCCTGTTCGATCAGACTCAACTGATTGAAATACAGCGATGGGCAGCGCCGCTGACCATCCGCCTGATTTCGAAATGGCCTGAAGATGCGATTGCGATTCGCACGAAAGAACTCTTCAACAGCGGTGACTGGAAGCACCTGACGATCACTTATGACGGCTCTGGAAAAGCAGCCGGATTAAAGGTCTGGCTTAACGGAAAACCGGCTGAGATCGAGACGCTCAAGGACAAGCTGAGTGATGGATTTAGAAGCGAGAGCGATCTGCGTATCGGCAGCAATGAGACGGGAAGAGCGTATGGCGGCGGCATCGACGATCTGCGGGTTTACGATTGCATGCTTGGCCCCGAAGAGATCGAGCAGCTCGGCATTCATTATCCAATTCAGACGATTCTTTCAGGTGTCAGCGGGAAGCGAACGAAGGACGAGACACAGCGGCTGCGGGAATATTTCATCACCAGGATCGCTCCCGAAAATATCCGAAGGCAATATGATGAACTAAAAGATCTGAGGAAGCAGAAGAGCGCTCTGGACAATCAGATACTCAATACGATGGTGATGATGGAACTCGGAAAGCCGCGCGATACGTTCGTGCTGGCGCGCGGTGACTATCGCAACAAGACCGACAAGGTTTTGCCCGGGGTGCCGGCTGTGCTGCCGCCGATGCATACCGGTGACCGCCCGGCCAACCGGCTTGATCTGGCGAAATGGCTGGTCGATCCACAGCATCCACTGACTGCGCGTGTCGCGGTAAACCGGTTCTGGCAGATCTATTTCGGCTACGGCATCGCTAAAACCCTGGAAGATTTCGGATCGCAGGGGGAGCAACCCGTTCACCCCGAACTGCTCGACTGGCTGGCCACGGAGTTTATCCGGACAAGCTGGGACGTCAAGGCCATGCAGCGGTTAATCGTTACTTCGGCAACCTATCGCCAGTCGTCCAAAGTATCGCCGCAGCTTCTTGAAAAAGATCCCGAGAATCGCCTGCTTGCGCGCGGCCCAAGATTCAGGCTGCAGGCCGAACTGATTCGCGACAACGCGCTGGCGTTGAGCGGCCTGCTCAGCGAATCGATCGGCGGGCCGAGCGTGCTCCCCTATCAGCCTGCCGGAATCTGGGAGGAACTGGCCTTCGGCGACGGCTTCACGGCACAGGAATATGTCCAGAGTCACGGCAAGGATCTTTACCGCCGCAGCATGTACACCTTCTGGAAGCGCACTGCGCCGCCTGCGACGATGTCGACCTTTGACGCTCCCGACCGCGAGAAGTGTGCGGCAAGGCGATCGGTGACCAACACACCGCTGCAGGCACTGGCGCTGTTGAACGACCCGACGTTTGTTGAGGCTGCGCGAGCGCTTGCTGTCAGGACTTTGCGAGAGGGCGGCAGGGATGTCGCCGGCCGCATTAACTATGCGTTCCGGCTCGCAACCGGCCGCAGAACAACAGCGGCGGAACTCAAAGTCCTTCGCGATCTCCTCAATCAGCAGATGATCGCATATACCCGCGACGGCAAGGCCGTTCAGGATCTGCTCGGCATCGGTGAATCTAAAGTCCCCGATGAATTGAAGAAGAATGAACTGGCCGCATGGACCATCGTCGCCAGCACGATTCTCAATCTCGATGAGACCGTGACAAAAGAATGAATCAACCAGTTCAGAATTCAGGTTTCAGCATGAATCTTTAAGGGAATAGATAAGAATGAACAGACCATCAAAAACAGTACTGATCATCATTTTGATATTTTGCTCGCTTGCATCGGTCGATGCCGCGCGCCTTGGAGTATCAACTGCGGCCGCCGGATCGGCTTCGATCAAGGTGGCGGGCTTGCAGGCGCCGGTCAATGTCCGCCGCGATGACCGCGGCATCGCGTACATCGAGGCTCATAACGATCACGACCTCTACTTCGCTCAAGGGTACGTGACAGCGACAGACCGTTTGTGGCAGATGGATGTTCTGCGCCGCACCGCCCGCGGTGAGTTGTCCGAACTTCTGGGCAAAGCGGTCTTCGAAGAAGACAAGCGTCATCGCCTGCTTGGCATGGCAAAACTCTCGGAAGAGAAGGCCGCTCAGATGGACGAAGCGAGCCGCGCACTGTTTCAGGCGTATGCCGATGGAGTCAACGCCTGGATTTCCACGCTCGACGAAAAGACCCTCCCGACGGAGTTCAGGGTCCTCAAATACCAGCCGCGCAAGTGGACTCTCGCAGACTCCATTGTCATCGGCTTTCTGATGGCAGAGAGCCTCTCGACAAGCTGGCAGCAGGACATTATGCGAGCCGCATTCACCGATCTTCCGGCTGATCTCCGTGATGAACTGTTCATCGTCTATTCCGACCTCGATACGCCTGTGGTTGGCAGCGATCGCCTCAAGGCCAAACCCGCGAAGGCGGCAAAAAGCATGGTGAACGTCAGCGATGGAGCATCCAGGCTTGCCCTGGCTTCAGAGCAGACCCGCGAGCGATCAATGAGTCGCGTTGGGATGTGGGCGGAAGACATGGCTGCGAGCAACAACTGGGTTGTCAGCGGAAAGCGGACCGTGACCGGAAAGCCGTTGCTCTCGAACGACCCGCACCTTGCGCCTTCAGTTCCGAATATCTGGTATATGGTCCATCTGAGTGCGCCGGGCGTGCGCGTTTCCGGCGTCTCGATTCCGGGCATCAATGGCGTCATCATCGGCCACAATGACCGCATCGCCTGGGGAATGACCAATCTTGGCCCTGATGTTCAGGATCTATACCTCGAAAAATTCGACAAGGAGAAGTTCGACGCAAAGAATCCTCCAACATACATGACCCCGAAAGGGTGGGAGCAGGCCGAAGTCCGTTGTGAGGATGTCAAGGTTCGCAAGAATCCCACGAGCCCCGAAACCGAGACCGTCTGCGTAGACGTGGCAGTGACCCGTCACGGTCCCATCATTCTCGATCGCGGCAAGGAGAAATACGCGCTGCGCTGGAGCATTCACGACACGCCGGCCAATTCATTCGCGTCGTTCCATTACCTGAACCGCGCGAAGAACTGGAAGGAGTTCACCGCAGCAATCAGCAATTTCAGCGGAGCCACACAGAATTTCATCTACGCCGATATCGATGGTCACATCGGGTATTACGGCTCGGGGCGCATCCCATTCGCAGAAGTGGCGATGGCAGCCTGCCCTACGATGGCACCAAGACGACGGGGAATGGACCGGTTACATTCCCTTCGACAAGCTTCCGCACGTTTACGATCCTCCGTCCGGGATGATCGTCACCGCAAATTCCCGCGTCGTCGGCAAGGATTATCCGTATCATCTGACATACGGATGGTCGGTGCCGTAACGCCAGAAACGAATCAACGATCTGTTGAAGGTAAAGCCAAAGCTCACCATAGACGATTTCCGCGCAACGCTTGGAGACGTCTATGCAATCGGCGGAGACATCTTCGCCAAAAAATATCGTCAAGCTTTTTAACGGCAAATCCGATGATGCGAAGCTTCAGGAGTCTCTTGATCTGCTGGCCAAATGGGACGGCAGAGTCAGCGCCGATTCACGCGCGGCCCTGCTGGTCAATGAGATGCGCGACATTTTCGGCAATCGCCTGGTGGCGGCAAAGATCGGGGAAGAGAAGGCCAGGCAGTACCGCTGGACCAATCGCAACCTGCTGCTTGACCGGATCGTGACTCAGTGGCCGATGAAATGGCTGCCGAAGGAATATGCCGGCTGGCAGGATTTCGTGAAGGCCTGCGCCGCCGAGACTCGCACAACAATCGCCAGGAAATACGGCGCCGACGAATCCAAATGGACTTTCGGAAACGCCGTTCAGGTTAAATTCAATCACCCGATGACAAGTGCGCCGCTGGTCGGCAATCAGTTCAAGATTGACCCATTCCCGCAGCAAGGCAACGGATACACCGGCGGCATCGGACCCACGGTCAACGTCGGGCCGAGCGTCTCGATGCGCATGATAGTCGATATGTCCAACCTCGATAATTCGCAGCAAGGCTTACCGGTCGGTCAATCCTGCGATCCGAAGAGCACGAATTACAAGGATCAGATTGACGACTGGCGCAGGGTCACTCCGCGCGTCTTTCCCTTCTCTCGAAAGGCCGTGGACCAGACTGCAAAATCCGTCATCACCATGGAGCCCTGAAAGGAGGGAGATTACGAAACAAACTGAAAATTCTCAGGCGTTGATTGGACAATTATTTCCAGGAAAACGTAACACCAAAATAAAATAGCTGAATTACCCTTTAGTACAAATTCGTCGTTTGTTTCGTCTGTTTCGTAATCTGGTTTTTTTCATGAATCAAAAAAAGGAACTCGAACTGCAATTCACACGCCGACAGTTTTTCGGCCTCGGAGCAAAGGGGATCGGCATAGCCGCGCTCTCTTCGCTGCTCACAAACGACGGCCTGGCGCAGGATGCTGCGCGCGATGCGAAAACCGGCGGGCTTACAGGGATACCTCACTTTGCGCCGAAGGTGAAGCGAATCATCTATCTACACCAGTCCGGCGGCCCGTCTCAGATCGAGACATTCGATTACAAGCCCGCGCTGGCGAAATATCATGGCAGCGAGTTGCCCGATTCGATTCGCGGCGGACAGCGCATTACAGGAATGACCTCGGGTCAGACGGCGTTCCCGTGCGTCAAATCGCTCTTCAATTTCAAACAGCACGGCAAGTCCGGCATCTGGGTGAGCGATCTGCTGCCATACACGGCTCAGGTGATCGACGATCTGACGGTCATCAAGACGATGAACACCGATGCGATCAACCATGATCCGGCGATCACCTTCATCCAGACCGGATTTCAGCAGCCTGGTCGTCCGAGCATGGGCGCATGGGTGAGTTACGGTCTGGGCAGCGATAATCAGAATCTGCCGGCCTTCGTCGTCATGCTTTCACAGGCTCACGCGCTCAATACCGATCAGCCGCTCTTTTCGAGGTTATGGTCGAGCGGATTCCTGCCGTCTAAGTATCAGGGGATTCGCCTGCGTGGCGGAAGTACGCCTGTTTTGTTCCTTCAGGATCCTCCGGGCGTGAGCAAGACCACGCGCCGGCAGATGCTGGATGCCGTAGTCAAACTCGACGGGATGAAGCATCAGGATTATGGCGATCCCGAAATCGAAACCAGGATTTCTCAGTACGAGATGGCCTACAAGATGCAGACTTCGGTGCCGGAACTGACGGATTTCTCGAAAGAGCCGGATCATATCTTCGAGATGTACGGGCCCGAGTCGCGCAAGCCGGGAACATACGCCGCCAACTGTTTGATGGCGCGCAGGCTGGCTGAGCGCGGCGTGCGCTTCATTCAACTCTACCATCGCGGCTGGGATCAGCACGGCGATCTGCCAAGGGATCTTGCCCTGCAATGCCGCGGTACCGATCAGCCAACGGCGGCTCTGATCAAGGATCTCAAGCAGCGAGGCCTGCTCGATGACACGCTCGTCATCTGGGGCGGGGAATTCGGCCGAACCGTTTACTCGCAGGGCAAACTGACAGAAGCCAATTACGGCCGCGATCATCACCCGCGAAACTTCGCCATGTGGCTGGCAGGCGGCGGCCTCAAAAAAGGTGTCGCCATCGGAGAGACCGACGATTACAGCTACAACACACTCTCCGACCCCGTCTCGGTCTATGACCTGCAGACCACGGTCCTTCACCTTCTTGGGATCGATCATAAACGCCTGACCTACAAATTCCAGGGGAGAAATTTCAGGCTGACCGATGTCCACGGCGAGCTCGTTGAGAAGATCCTGGCCTGATAGGCGTAATGGTGGTTATTTGTGGATCTGGTTATCGTTTGGCTTTCGCGTCCATCTCTTTCAAAGTGAATCGGACGCTGACGATGAAAGGCTCTTCGCCGTCGATCCAGTGGCCGTATGTCGTTGTCACGAAAGTCCCGCCTGGAAGGATCTCAACGCCGGGATAGCCGCAGTCGGAAGATTTGTGGTTATCCATTAATCTGATCCTGTACTGTCCTTCTCTGCCTTTGGCGATGTCGTCGTATTTGCCCACCCAGCCAACCCAGTCGCCTTTGGTCGGGCTTTGGTGAGTCGTATCGCGGAATGAGATAAACAGCCGACCGTCCGGAGCGTATTTCCCGGTGTGCCTGTCGCCGGTGAGTGAGCCCGGAAGCTCGCGAGGTCCGACCATGTCTTCGCCTCATCGTTCGAAAACATGACGTATGAGTTTTTAACGCGGCGATTTTCCCTGAGCAGCATCGCCAGTTGCCTGCCGTCGGGAGATCTGATCACGCCCGGCTCGCAAAGATGTATCTCATCGGATTTGTAGAGTTCCCGGGGCTCTGACCAGGTCAGCCCGCCGTCTTTCGAAAACGTCTGATAGAGCGTCATCGCAGCCGATCTCTTCCCATCTTTCCGGAAGAATCTGCCGTCATCGTGGAAAAGAGCCACATAATCACCGTTTTTGAGCCTCTCGACGCTGCCCATGGCCACGATGCCTCCGAATTCGCCAATCGCTTTGAGCTCGCTCCACGTCTTCCCGTCATCCTCGGAAACCGACATCCTGATCGGATAAAGTCCCGAAAAAAGAATCAACCGCTTTTTGCCCTTTTTATCGATGACGCGGTGAATGGTTGGAGTTTCAAGCGATGTCTCCCAGCTTTTTGGTGTCGGCAATCTGCCGGACCAGGTCAGCCCCCCATCGGCGCTGCGTTTCATGACGATAGCGCCTTTGCCGTGCCCCTTTGGATAGACAGCGATAATTGTGCGTTTGTCTTCAAGAAGCACAGTTGTCGGATGGCCGAGATACTGACCCGGTTCACGATCGACCGTTACCTGGCGGCTCTTATCGCCCGCCAGATCGATCAGCGGGATCGTGTAGCCTCCCGGCTGGGCCTGCTGGAGTTGCTCAATACTGGACGCGGCGGCAAGTAAAGCGAGAATCAGGAATGGCAGTTTTGTCATTTCTCATGGATGGAAAAACAGACAGGAATTAACAGGAGCATTTTGTCATCCCGTATGACCCGTCTGGCTAAAAAACAGTCAGCGATCTATTTTTTAGTCATGTTTTGAATTAAGGACTCGCGGCCCTGGCTGATTTCAGTCGCAATTCGGGCGATCAGAATGCGTTCTTCATCGGAAATGTTGCCAAAGCCGAGTATGCCGCCGGTGACATCGGCGATCATCGTGCACATTTCGACCAGACTCTCCTGCGAGGCTGCACGATGATCATCCGGCAACGCTTTGATCATGTATCGAATCGCCCGCAGTGAGTTTTCGAAGAAATCCTCCGGGGGTTCTTCCTTAAGCAATTCACTCAGTTTTTCATAAGCCTCGGTGCCTGGAATGATGTCGCGGGCTCTGGCAATCTCCAGAACCATTTCACGCTCTTTTTCCGCGACATATCCTTCGGCCCAGGCAATCTGAACCAGTGGAACCATATAAAGAATGCTGATTGTTTCAGAGTTGTAGCCGAGCGACTGCAGTGCATCGAGAATATCCTGATCGGTTACACCTGTCTCTTCGGCAATCTGTTTGCGATCTGCTTCTCTGGCCAGTTTGTTCCGCATCTTTTCAATGAGTTCGTGCTCTTTCTTGCTGAAATACTCGTCTTCAAGCGCACGCTCGCGATCCTTGAATTTGTTCTTGTCGTCCATGATGACTCCTTAAATATCAAACCGTGCTTTATATGACTAACTACATTCAAGCAAATATAAAGCCAACAAACAAGACCTTTTAGTCACATTATCCGGTTCATCAAGTTCTTCTGCCCTGAGAGGGACGGACAAAAAAACGCGGCCTGTGCCGGCCTGGATCCTGTAGATCTCCGTTGCGGAAAGTTTAAAGCATGAACCGATGATACGTGGATCATTGAAAACGGGCGGACTCCATGGGTGCGGCGACCTGTCACCCAGACCGTGCCCCAAGATTGGAAAACACGCCCGAAACCGCACACCGATGTAACAGGACTTCAGGCAATCCACCACCCTCTCCCATGGATTGCAAATTTTGCGACTTGGGAAAAGCGCTGCTACTAACTTTTAACTAACAGGGCCTTTCCGCAACGGAGCTTCAGATTCCAAAATTTGACAAACCCTGAGGCTGACATTACAGTTGATTTTTTGTTTATTTCATCTTCAGCAGAACAGTAAGTATATCGCTATGACAGGAAACGAAATCAGGAGCACTTTCTTAAATTACTTTGCCAGGAACGGGCATAAGATCGTCAAATCGTCCCCGTTGCTTCCGGCGAATGACCCGACGCTGCTTTTCACCAATGCCGGGATGAACCAGTTCAAGGATGTTTTTCTTGGCGCGGAGAATCGTGATTACAAGCGTGCAACGACTTCTCAGAAATGCGTTCGCGCCGGCGGCAAGCACAACGATTTGGACGAGGTGGGGAAGACCGCGCGCCATCACACGTTCTTTGAGATGCTCGGCAATTTCTCATTCGGCGACTATTTCAAGGAAGACGCGATCAGATTTGCCTGGGATCTGCTGGTCAATGAGATGAAGATGGATCCGACGCGTTTGTGGTTTACAGTCTTTGCCGGAGACGACGAGGTCTCTGCGGATGAAGAGGCCATATCGTTGTGGGAGAAAGCGGGAGCCCGCAGCGACCGGATCATGCGATTCGGGCGCAAGGATAATTTCTGGCAGATGGGAGAAACGGGGCCCTGCGGCCCGTGTTCCGAGATTCATTACTATCTTGGCGACAATCCAGAAGATCCGAAATTCAACAAAAGTGAATACGTCAATGGAGCAGGCGACGATACGATCGAGATCTGGAACCTTGTTTTCATGCAATACAACCGCATAGAAACCGCGCCGGGGAAGTATCGCCTCGATCCATTGCCTGCGCCTTCAGTCGACACGGGAGCGGGTCTTGAGCGGGTAACCGCGGTTCTTCAGGGAGTGAAATCGAATTACGAGACCGATCTCATCCGCCCGATAATTGAGTTCACCGCTAAGCTCGCGGGCAAAAGCTACAAGTACGAAGATACCGAAGATAGCATCTCGATGCGTGTCATCGCCGATCATGCTCGTGCCACGGCCTTTCTGATTGCTGACGGAATTTTTCCAGGCAATGACACCCGCGGATATGTGCTGCGCAAGATCATGCGCCGCGCCATCTGGCATGGCCAGAAGCTTGGTTTCAAGGATCACTTTTTCCACAAGGTTGCCAATTTCGTGATCGATCAGTTTGGAGAGGCCTATCCGGAATTGCGCGAGACACGTCACATCATCGATCGTGTCGTGACGACGGAAGAGAAGCTTTATGGTTCGACAGTCGGAGCCGGCCTCAACATTCTTGAAGACGTGATGAAGAAGTCATCGGGCAAGGTTGTCGCTGGAGCCGATGTTTTTAAACTTTATGACACATACGGGCTGCGCTATGACCTGATCGATTATGTGGCCTCTCAGAAAGGCTTCACTCTCGATCAGGAGGGGTTCGATGCCGAGCTTGAAAAGCAGCGCCGGCGCGCGAGGGAGAGCTGGAAGGGCGGAGCTGCAAAACAGGTCAGCCCTTTATACAAGCAGATCGCGGAGAAAGGCCGATCAGTCTTCACCGGGTACGGAGGCACGGAACTCTCGGGCGCAAAGGTGACCGCCCTGATCAAGGGAGGCGAATCGGTCACTCAACTCAAGGTCGGCGACAAAGCCGAGGTCGTGCTCGATCAGACTCCATTTTATGCGGAGTCCGGAGGGCAGATCGGCGATACCGGAGTCATGGAGAACGAAGACACGCGGCTGCTGGTCAATGACACCCTTTCGCCGACTTCCGGAGTGATCGCCCACCAGGTCGAGATCGAGCAGGGAACCTTGAAAGTGGGAGACAGCGTCAATGCCCACGTCGATTCAGAGCGTCGCTCGCGGACCATGGCGAATCATACGGCGACCCACTTGATGCACGCGGCGCTTCGGGAGGTGCTTGGACCTCACGTCAAACAGGCCGGATCGCTCGTCTCTCCCGATCGCCTGCGATTCGACTTTACCCATTTCGCACCTCTGACTTCCGATGAGATCGCCGAGATCGAGCGGCTGGTCAACGAACAGACTCTGAGAAACAGCCAGGTTTCGAAGGAAGAAAAATCTCTGGATGAGGCGCTTGAAAGCGGGGCCATGGCGCTCTTTGGAGAAAAATACACCGATCGCGTTCGAGTAGTGAATGTGCCCGGCTTTTCGACGGAACTTTGCGGTGGAACGCACGTCAATGCGACCGGCGACATCGGGGTCTTCAAGATAATCTCCGACGCTTCGATAGCTTCAGGGACGCGCCGCATCGAGGCGGTCACCGGCAAGGGGGCGTACGAACGCTTCGCTCTCAGCGAATCGCTGCTCAACGAAGCATCGGCACGGCTCAACACCGCTCCTCGCAGTCTCCCGTCCGAACTTGAGAGACTTCAGAGTCATCTCAAAGAACAGCAGCGCGAGATCGAACGACTTAAACTCAAGCTGGCCCAGGGTGTTTCTGCGCCTGCTGATGAAAAAACAGACGAGATCAACGGAATCAAGCTGCTTGTCCGCAAGGTTGAAAACCTGGGCAAGGATGGGCGCCGACAGCTTGCCGATTCGCTGTCGAAGAAGATCGCTCCCGGCGTGGTCATTCTCGCTGAAGTGGCCGAGGGCTCGGCTTCTCTAGTCGTCATGGTTTCAAAAGAGGCTACCAGTCGCATCCAGGCCGGCGCAATCATCAGGGAACTCACCGCAATCAGCGGCAAAAAGGGCGGAGGAAAACCGGATCTGGCCGAAGGCGGCGCGCTTCCGGAAAAACTCGATGAGACTCTGAGCGCGGCTTTTCAGATCATCGAAAAGCTGCTCGCTTGATCGCCAATTGCAATTTAATAATCTGTAAACAAGGTTTATCGGTATCTTGAAAGATGAATAATTTCGTCGCGGCTAATCTTACGCATCATCCAGGACGCACCTTCGCCAGCATCATAGGCGTGGCAGTTGGAGTCGTCCTTGTAGTGCTCACCGTCGGGCTGGTCCGTGGAACCTTGCGTGAAAGGGGACAGCGCGATGCCAATGTGGGCGTCGAACTGATGAT
The DNA here is from genome assembly GCA_016710075.1 of Acidobacteriota bacterium. Classification (GTDB taxonomy): domain Bacteria; phylum Acidobacteriota; class Blastocatellia; order RBC074; family RBC074; genus JADJLO01. The sequence continues at coordinate 106,188 of JADJLO010000001.1, forward strand.
GCGGCAGAGCGGTCAGGGACTTTCGCTTACCTCCGCCGATATGAGCATCCCCATGAAAATTCTGGCTGAGGTCAATTCCATCCCCGGCGTTGCAGTCGCTACCCCAGTCGGCCAGAACCTCGAGATGGGAGGCGAAGGCGGCCTCGGCATCAGGCAGATTGACGGCATTGTTTTCGATCAATTTACTGCGGCCAGCAATCTGCGGATCACCCGGGGTGAAGCGCTTCCAACCTCCGGCGATTTCGCCATCGTCGATGTCAAATATGCGCTCGATAAGAAAACGAAAATCGGGGACATCGTCAACGGTCTGGGCAGGGATTTCAAGATTGTCGGCATCTATGAACCGGAAAGCGGGTCGCGCATCAAAGTACCTCTCGCAACCATGCAGCAGGCACTCGGCGCCGAAGACAAATTCTCGATGCTTTTTATCAAGTGCGTCAATCCCGACCAGCAGGAACAGGTGGCCCAGAGCATCGTCGATAAATTCCCCGAATACAGAGTCATCTTTACCCGGGATCTGCCAAAACTGTTCGCGGGCGGGTTCGCCGGTTTCAATGTTTTTCTCAATGTCGTCAAAGGGCTGGCGACGGTCATCAGCTTGCTGGTCATCATGCTGACGATGTACAGCACGGTCTCCGAAAGGACAAGGCAGATTGGCATTCTCAAATCGCTCGGCGCTTCGAAGCTCTGGATCGCCTGGGTTGTCGAAAAAGAGGCCTTGATGATCAGCCTGCTCGGAGTGCTTGGAGGTCTCGCATTTGCCGTCGCCGTCAGGTTCATTCTGGTCGGCAAGCTCGGTTTGAAAATAGACCTTGAGGCCGACTCGATTCTCTATTCTTCCCTGGCAGGGCTTCTCAGCGGTGTTATCGGGGCTCTCTATCCGGCTCTGCGGGCTGCCAGCCTCGATCCCGTCGATGCTTTGAGTTCGGATTAAGTCAGGCGCCTCGTACTCATTTCCTGTTTCATCATCGGCTCTTCCGGACGTTTCGCTGCTCAAATCAATGAAATTTCGTGCCCGTCTGATCGCCGTCGTATCCGCCATTATCGGAACGGCGCTGTTTGTCTATGTCCTGGCGCAGACGGGAGCGAGTGAGATCCGGCACAACGTCTCGAACCTTGGCGCGGGGTTTCTGATTATTCTTCTGATCTCCTCGATCAGATACCTGGCGAGAAGCTATGCCTGGCTGCGCTGCACAGCAGTTGGAGAAAGATCTGGAGAAAGAGCCGTTGGATTTTCAGCCCTTCTGAGGGCGAGGATTGCCGGTGAGGCGATCGGCGATCTGACCTTCGGGCCGGTTGTGGCAGAACCCATGAGAATCGTCGCACTCGGAAACCGGCTTTCCGTCTCATCGGGCGTCTCTTCTCTTGCCGTTGAGCATATCAGCTATGCTCTGACCAGCTCTTTGATGGTCGCCGCCGGTTCGATACTGCTCCTCGCCGGTATTGGTCTCAGTGGATCATTGAGAACCGCCATGATCATCGCCCTGCTGATGGTTCTATCCGTGATTCTGGTTTTCGTTCTTCTGATCTGGAGGCGCGTTAGATTGGGCTCGATGCTGCTCGGCCGGCTGTTGAATAAAAATCTCAAAACCTCTTTTTCAGGCCGGATTGCTTATCTGTCGCAGCTTGAAGAATACGTCTTCGATTTCTTCTCGACCAGGCCGAAGGACTTCTTTCTGCTGATCGCATCCCACGCCGTCTTTCATTTCGCGGGAATCCTTGAGATTTATGCGACATTGAAACTGATCGGAACCGATATCTCTCTGACGAACGCGTTTATTCTCGAATCGGTCAATCGGACCATAAATATCATGTTTACTTTCGTTCCAGCCCTGATCGGTGTCGATGAGGCGGGGTCAGGGCTGGTTGCCGCTTCGCTTGGTATCGGAGCAACTGCCGGTGTCTCGCTCGCGATCATCCGTAAAATCAGGATGTTCTTCTGGATTGCCCTGGGACTGATTTTTCTTTTTACTCGCAATGATTCAAAGTCGAAATCGTGAAATACCTGATAGTCAATGCAGATGATTTTGGAATGACCCGGGCATCAATCAGGCAGTCATCGATGGCCATACCCGCGGCATCATCACCAGCGCCACAATCATGGCCAATATGCCGGCATTTGATGACGCCGTGAATCTTGCAAGGATGCACCCGGGTCTTGGAGTCGGACTCCATTTCAACATCACCCAGGGGGCGCCGCTTACCCATCCATCCAGAATTGAATCACTTTTGAATTCAGACGGATTATTTCATGGAACAAGCACGGCACTTGCCCGAAAAGCCCTGCTCGGACGATTGAAAAAAGAGGATGTCATCGTCGAACTCAGATCCCAGATCGAAAAGGCCCTCGGCGCCGGTCTGAGGCTGACTCATATTGACAGCCACAAGCACGCTCACGCTTTGCCGCTCGTCAGTCAGGCCATCATCGAAACCATCCCGCAATACGGCATTCTCTCGATCCGCCTGCCCGATGAAAGATCGGCAGATGTGTCGATTACAGGCGCTCCTGCTGTTCTCAAACAGAGGCTGGTGGCCGGCGCGCTCTCTTTCCTGTGCCGCCGCATCAGACCTGAACTCGGACAGGTGAAGACAACGGATAATTTTCACGGCATCGCCCGGACCGGTTACTGGACCAGGGACTGGCTCATGAGCCTGTTGGACGGACTCGGAGACGGAACCAGTGAACTGATGTGTCATCCCGGTTATCAGGACGAACAATCAAGCCCCGTCAAAACCCGGCTGACCCGGTCGCGATTATCAGAACTCGAGCTTCTGACCGATCCTGAACTCAAGACTCTCCTTGCCGCAAGGGAGATTCAACTCGTCAATTTTGATTTTATATTTTCAAAGGAGAGAAAATAGATTACGAAACACGCGAAATGAACTAAAAAAAACGGAAAGAAATAATTTGAGAAGTTACCTTTAAGTTTAAATCAAAAACAATCAGTACCTCCCATTTTTGACAAGCATATTTCCACCGCTTACACTCTCTGTTTAGCAATTTAACGTAGCCAGGGAGCATTAACTATTGCCGCGTTCATCGACATCGACTTCCCATCAAAAATCCGGCACCAGACCAATGATTGGCATCACCTGTCGCCTTGGCGAAAAGGATGTTTTTTATCTTCGCAGATTTTATGCGGAAGCGGTTGAGTATGCCGGCGGGGTACCCGTCTATATTCCGCTGATCCCCGATCGCGAGTATCTGGGTTCGCTCTGTGGGAGGCTGGACGGTGTTCTGCTTTCAGGGAGCGACAGCGATCTGGACCCGGTCTATTACGGTGAAGAACCGCATCCGAAACTGGGATCGGTCATTCCTGAGCGTGACGAGACCGATCTCTTGCTCCTCGAAATGATCGAGGAGCGGAAGCTTCCGCTGCTGGCGATCTGTTTCGGAATGCAGTCGCTCAATGTCGCTCGCGGCGGCAAACTGATTCAGGATATAGAATCGCAGGTCGACTCTCCATTGAAACACGATCAGGGAGAACCGTTCGACCGGCACTCGCATGCCATCAGGATTGAAAAGGGAACTCTGCTTGAAGAGCTTGCCGGCGAACTGACTGCCCGCGTCAACAGCAGCCACCATCAGGCATTGAAAGACCCCGGAAGTAACCTGCAGCCCGCAGCCTGGGCATCGGACGGAATCATCGAAGCCGTCATTGATCCGCGCCAGGACCGGTTTGTGCTGGGTGTTCAATGGCATCCGGAAATAGCCTGGGAACGCGACGTCTTCTCGCAGGCGATCTTCAGGAAATTCATCGAAGCGGCTTCTGGAGAGTAGTCACCCATAGAGATTGAGACCTATGAGCAGGAAGAACAAATTTACCATTGCACTCTTGTCGACATCGCATCTGGTGATGGATTCCTATTCGAGTTTTCTGTACCAGTTGCTGCCGATGATGGCGATGAGACTCAATCTGACGCCGGCACAGGCGGGGCTGCTGCCGCCGACTCTGACCATTGCTTCATCGCTGCTTCAGCCGGTTTACGGGATCATTTCGGACAAGTATCTCAAGCGCTCGATGGCGGTTTTCGGTCCCTTGATAGCAGCCGTTTTTCTCTCCTTGATGGGTACGGCAACAAGCTTGCCGATGCTGGTGGCGCTGGTCGTCATCGGCGGCATAGGTGTCGGTATGTTCCACCCGCAGGGAGCGGCGCTTGTCTCAAAGGCGGCTTTGGAAGATGGCCGGACCGACAATCAGGGTTTCGTCATGTCTGTCTTCTCATCCTCCGGAACCGTGGGGTATGCTCTGGGACCGATACTGGTCGCTGCGGTGGTCGGCAGTTACGGGCTAAGCAAGAGCTGGTACACGATGATCTGGGGTGTCGTATTCTGGATCGTCCTCTTCCGTTTCTGCCCCTCGCTCGAAATCAAAAAGAAAGCCGCAGGCGCTCCGAGGATGACTGAAATCCTTCGCTCGGTCTGGGTTCCCCTGACCCTGCTCTATTTTGCCGTGGTCCTGCGATCGGCCGTTTCCGTCAGCGTCGGGGGAACGCTGGCGGACAAACTAGGGGCGCGCCGCGTAACTTTCGTGGCCATGCTCATCGCCTCGCCGCTCTTGTTTGCTTCTTTCTCAACGGAGGGAATGAAGAGCTATGCACTGCTGATGGCAGCAGGCACCGCGCTCAATCTGCCGATCCCGATAAGTGTGGTCATGGCTCAGCGGCTTGTTCCCGGCGGCGCCAGCACTGTTTCAGCCCTGGTCATGGGATTTGCCTGGGGAGCCGGTGCGCTGATGACCCCTCTGACCGGCCTGCTCAGCGAGCGCTTTGGATTCACTCAGGCTCTGATGGTTCTTGCGATTCTGCCCCTCGCATCAGCCGCGCTGCTTTGGAAATATCCCAAAGACGATGTTCACGCCAGAACTCATTTGCGAGAAGCTCTGGCAACCGATTAATGTTAATGCGAGTTTGAAGTTCAAGGTTTAAAGTTTCAAGATGTTATCCTTGTGGTATCGGTGAGATCCTGGTCCATCGATCTATGACATTTATCCAAAGATAACTGCCGGCATCAAACCTTCGACTTTTAACTCTTGAACTTTAAATTTTAAACTGTTTTTTGTTATGGGACTTTTTTGGAAAAGAAAAAGCGGGAGCGACTTCATCTCACTTGGGTTAAGCTCGTATGACGAGCCGGTCGCCAAGGCGACACATGAAGTTGAAGAAGAGGCTGCAGCTCTAAAAGCACATGAACCGGAGCCTGCTGCTCGATCGACCGAAGCAGCCAGACCTCCGATGGAACATCCTCAGGTTGGAGCAAGTTTTCAACTGCCACCCGATGAGCAGGTCGAAGATCCCGGCTTTATCGGCAGATTCCGCAAGGCTGTTTCCGCCACGCGCGAGAATCTGGTCGGGAAGATCGAGGATGTCGTCAAAGGCAGAAAGCAGATAGACGCAAACACGCTCGATGAGCTTGAAGAGATTCTCATTAGCGCCGATATCGGCGTCCAGACGACATTGGAAATCATAGAAGACGTCCGCAAGCAGGTGGATCGTCAGTCGCTCAAAGATGTGGATGAACTTAAGAAGATCATCAGGCAACATCTGCTCGACATTCTTGAAAAAGCCGAAAAGACAAGTGGTGTGGCATCGGAGTCTTCAGTGTCTGACGACATTCGGCCTTATATCATGATGGTCGTAGGGGTTAACGGCGCGGGTAAAACCACAACGATCGGCAAGCTGGCTCAGCGCATCAAGGCCGACGGGTATGATGTTCTGATCTGCGCGGCAGACACCTTTCGGGCGGCGGCAACCGATCAGTTGGCAATCTGGGCGGAAAGAGCCGGGGTGCCTCTGATCCAGCAGAAACAGGGGACCGATCCGGCTGCTGTTCTCTTCGATGCGCTCAAAGCAGCCAAGGCCCGCAATTCAGATGTCCTGATTGTCGATACCGCAGGGAGGTTGCATAACAAGTCCAATCTCATGGCCGAGTTGGAGAAAATGAAGCGCATCGCCGCCAGAGAGGTGACTCGGGCACCCCATGAGACCCTGCTTGTCATCGATGCCGTGACCGGGCAAAACGGCCTGAGCCAGGCCCGCGAGTTTATGAAAGTCGCCGATGTCACCGGCCTCGTCCTGACCAAACTGGACGGTACCGCCAAAGGCGGCATCGCCGTGGCAATCGCCAAGGAACTGAATCTGCCGATCAGATACTGCGGTATCGGCGAAAAGGCCGATGATCTCGTGGTTTTTGATCCCAGGGCATATGTGGATGGATTGTTTGAATGAACCGACAGGCGGATCTGAGGGTGATCTTTCATCTTCAAATCCAATAACCAGGATGTCTGATCACTATTTTATAGAACAAGCTCTCAGCCTGGCTGCCAGAGGAGCCGGAATGGTCAGCCCGAATCCACTGGTTGGATCGGTTGTGGTCAAGGACGGCGTTGTCGTCGGCAGTGGTTACCATCGTTATGATGAATTGAAACACGCCGAGGTCTGGGCGCTTGAAGAAGCGGGAAGCCTTGCTCGCGGATCTTCCGTTTATGTGAACCTGGAGCCATGCTCGCATCAGGGATCGGGAAAGCGAACTCCTCCCTGCGTCAAGGCTCTGATCGACGCCCGCGTCGGCCGTGTCGTTGCCTCAATGTTCGATCCCAACCCCCGGGTTAACGGCAGCGGATTCGAGCAACTCAGAGCCGCAGGCATCGAAGTCGAAACAGGGCTGCTTGAAACAGAAGCTCGCCGGCTCAATGAAAAATACGCAAAATTCGTGACTACCGGGCTGCCGTTCGTTCACCTTAAAGTCGCTTCCTCTCTGGATGGCTGTATCGCCACTGTTTCCGGCGAATCCAAATGGATCACCGGCGAGAGCGCCAGAAATGCGTCACAGGCTCTTCGCCATCAATACGATGCCATTCTCATCGGTATTGGCACCGCTCTTGCTGATGATCCAATCCTGACCGATAGAACAGGTTTGCAAAGGCGCCGACCTCTGACCAGGGTTGTGCTGGACTCCAATTTGAGACTCTCACCTGAATCACAGCTCGTCCGAACTGCCGCAGTCAATCCATTGCTCATCTTCACTGCAAAATCCACAGGCAATCACGACAGGCTTCGCCTGGTTCAGGCCGGGGCGGAAGTTGTCGGGGTCGACTCGTCAGATGGCAGGCTCGATCTCAAGGCAGTTCTGACCGAGCTGGGCAAGCGAGAGTTGGCGAGCCTGATTGTCGAAGGAGGCGCTGAAGTGGCCGGCTCGTTCGTCAGCCAAAACCTCGTCGACAAATTCACCTTCTTCATCGCCCCTAAAATTTTGGGTGGAAAGCGTTCTCATCCATCGATAGGCGGTGAAGGCTTTCAGCGCCTGACCGATGCCGTCGTGCTTCACGATGTGGTGACGCTTCACCACAACGAGGATATAGAGCTCACCGGCTATTCCAGGCGGAACTTACATCGGGACTTATATTGATATGATGAGAGCTAAACGCCGGCTCGGTCAAAATTTTCTGGCCGGCTCGCATTTTTCGAAGAAAATTGTCGAATCGGTCAGGCCGATGCCCGACGATATCATCATTGAAATTGGTCCAGGTCATGGAGCCCTCACCGGCCTCTTGCTCGAAAGCGGGGCGGAACTGACGGCGATCGAAATCGATGCGGATCTGATCCCCCTTCTGCATGAAAAGTTCGGTGGTTATCCAAATTTTCATCTGGTCGAGGCCGATGCCATGGAGATGGATTTCTGCCGGATCGTCCCGGCGGGTTCCCAGGCTCGCGTGGTCGCCAATCTTCCATATTATGTTTCGACGCCAATACTGCAGCGTTTGATTGCTCACAGGCATTGCCTCGCCGATATCACTGTCATGCTGCAGCGGGAGGTTGTCGATCGCATCATCGCCTCGCCCGGCTCGAAGGATTATGGCTACCTTTCTGTTCTGATACAGTACCATTGCGAGGTGAAGAGACTTTTTGATGTACCCCCCGGCGCTTTCCGCCCGGTTCCAAAAGTCTACTCCAGCGTCATCAGCATGCGCGTTCTCAACGTACCCAGGTCCAGTGTCGATAATGAAAAATTATTCCTCGAACTGATAAAAATCCTTTTCGCTCAAAGAAGAAAGACTATACTTAATAATCTGAAAGCAGGTTGGCCGCAAGTTTCAAAATCTGACGAAACCAATATTGCCGCGGCTCGATCAATCAGGGATCGAATCACGCCGGAGGGCGGAAACTTTATCGATTCAGGAGATTGCCCGCCTGTCTGATACAATCAGCCGGAAGACCGGAAGACCGGAAGACCGGAAGATTTGACGATGCGGAATGAGAACGAAGTTTAAGAAGTTTCAAGCCGGCGAAACCCGGGTCGGGATGTATCCGGGCTTGTAGCCGGACAAGCAATCATCCAATATTAACCGCCCGTTAATGGGCGCAAATGAACAAGAAAAAGAAGAAAAAATACAATGAGCAGACTTCAGATAACTCCCCTTGGAGGGCTCGGACAATTTGGAATGAATATGACGGTCTTCAGATACGAGGATCAGATGATCATCGTAGATTGCGGAATGATGTTTCCGGATGAAGACCTGCTGGGCGTTGACATCGCTATTCCCGATCTTACCTACATCGAGGAACATAAGGATGAGTTGGTCGGAATTGTTCTGACCCACGCTCACGAAGACCATGTCGGCGCTCTTCCTTTCCTGCTGCAGATCGCCAATCCGCCCATTTACGCCACTGAATTCACCTTCGGTCTTGTCGAGGGCAAACTGCAGGAATTTGGACTGCTCGATAAAGTGGATACACACACCATCAGGCCCGGTCAGAAATTCAAACTGGCTTCATTCGAAATTGAGTTCATCAGGGTTTCGCACTCTCTGGTCGATTGCGTTGCTCTCGCCATTCATACACCCGTGGGAATCGTCATTCACACCGGAGACTTCAAGGTCGATGAGACTCCAGTCATGGGCGAGCCCATAGATCTCAAGACCCTCAATGCATACGGCGATAACGGTGTCCTCGCCCTGCTGGCCGATTCGACCAACGTGGAGAATGAAGGCCGCACCGGTTCCGAAAAGGCCGTCATCCCCGCATTCGAGAAAATTTTTGAACAAACGAAGGGCCGGATCATCGTCTCCTGCTTTTCCACCAGTATCCACAGACTACAGATAGTATTCGACCTCGCGGTTGAATCCGGCCGATCCATCGCCCTGCTCGGACGCAGCATGATTCGGAATGTCGAGGTCGCCAAGAAATACGGCTATCTTGAAGTCGAGGAAGGCCGCCTCATCAGCACTCAGCAGGCTAAAAAAATGTCCCCCGATGAGGTCTGTCTCATGGTTACCGGCAGCCAGGGAGAGCCAATGTCCGCCCTTGCCAGGATGGCTGTCGATTCTCACAGGGACGCTAATGTCATCAAGGGTGATACCGTGGTTATTTCGGCCAGACAGATACCCGGAAATGAAAAGTCCATCTCGCGCATGATGAACCACCTCTTCAAAAAGGATGCACGCGTGATCGACTCCGGAATCGCCCGCATCCACGTCTCCGGTCACGGCAAACAGGAAGACCTGAAAATCATGTATCAAGCCGTCAGACCCAAATTCCTGATCCCCATCCACGGAGAGACACGTCAACTCTACAGGCACGCCGAAGCCGCCAAAAAATGGGGCGTCCCTCGGGATCGGATCGTCATTGCCGAAAGCGGGGATGTCATCGAACTTGACGAGAACAGCGCCCGCGTCTCGGAAAAAGTCACCGTCGGTCGGATTTTGATAGACGATTCGGGGTCGGGTCGGATCGATGATCTGGTCCTCAGAGACCGCAAACACCTGGCTTATGACGGCATCGTCCTGCCGATCGTCGCCATCAACAGGGCATCGGGGGACCTTGAATCCGCCCCGGAAGTCGTCCAAAAAGGCCTTGCCCTTGGCGATGACGCCCTCGAATTCCTTCAAAAAGCCCGGGTGGTCGTCGGCCAAACCGTTGCCACCGCCAGCTTCGAAGAACGTGTCGACTGGGCTGTCATTAAGGAAAAAATCAGAATCGACCTCAAACGATATATCCAAAAAGAGACCGGTCGACGACCTATGATCATCCCTGTCGTCCTGGAAGTCTGATCTTCAGGACCTGTCAGACAGGATACTGACACCATTTGTTTTCATCATGTGTAACCTATGGGTGACTAACCGCAACTCTAATAATATCAATTATTAAAGCCGGTTCAGGTTCTGATTTAATTGTTGACACAAATTGCAATCTCGCGTACACTCCGCTACGAGTTCGGCTTGCCTCAAGAGCTGAGCAGCACAAGAGTCGATATTTTTAATTCAGTTCCGGCAGGGTTTCTGACAGATTTACTGACAGAGTTTACTGACATAAACGCCAAATGGTTGAAATTTAAAGCTCTTTGCTGAATACACATCGCCCATCCCCGTCAAGCAGTGTTAATCACTCGCATCAATTTAGCCGAATCAGCAGCAACATTTTATTGCCGCGACCAACTCTTGAAAAATGTTTATCTAGATCATTTAAGTCCGAAGTTTTGGAACAGTTATTGCAAGGGTATAGGTCGACCTGCTTGATTGCGAAGCAAGTTTGCCCGCAAGGCAACCCAAAGGTAGACTTTGAGTTCTAAGGGTGGAATTCTGTAGGGGGATTTCCCCGGGGCAGGTTAACTAAAAAACACCGATCTACGTGGTTCGGTAAATTAAACAAAATTCAACCAAGTTTCTAATTTTTTTTAGAGAGTAGTAAAGGAGTCATAACACAATGCGAACCTCACGCCATTTCTCCTCAATATTAATGGTTCTGGCAGCAACCCTGATGCTTTCGGTAACCGCTTTTGCCGCTGAGCCAAATCTGGGCCCGGGAGCTGCCTTTCCTCGGGATGGCGCAGTAAGCGATGTTAAAGCCGGCTCGGTTCTGTTCTTCAATTTGTTCTCTTCCAGCGCCTCTAATCCTGTGGGAGTCAACACCAGGATTGAGATCACCAATACCAATCCGTCATCATCGGTGGCAGTTCACCTTTTCTTTGTGGATGGCGAGACGTGCTCGCCGGCGGATTTCTATTTCTGCCTGACACCGAATCAGACATATGTCTTTCGGGCGTCTGATTTCGACCCTGATACAACCGGTTATGTGGTGGCCATCGCTGTCGACAACAGCGGATGTCCGATCCGGTTCAATTATTTAATTGGCGCCGAATACGTCAAACTGGCTTCAGGACACACCACCTCACTGAACGCGGAATCGCTTGCTGCGCTGAGAAATCTGGATGATATCTGCAACTCAGCAAACTCGTTTTCAAGCGTGCTGAATTTCAACGGGGTCGATTACGATCTTGTGCCTGCGACGCTGGCCATCGATAACATTCCGAGCAGAATGGATAATAACGACACGCTGATCATCCTCAACCGTCCGGGTGGCGACCTGGGGCTGGGGGCTTCCAGGATCGGAACCATCTTCGGATTACTTTACAACGACGTCGAAGTCGCGCACAGCTTTCGATAAGTTCCTCATTGTGTCAGTTCAGGTTCAGCTTCGGGAATCCAACACCCAGAACTGTCCCGCGTTTCACCAGTGTGGTCCCGACCGGACGAACCGGATGGGTCAAGTTCTATTCGAACACTGGCGCACCGATCTTCGGCGCAATGATCAACTACAACCCGAATACGGCGACGTCAACGTCGGCATTCAATGGGGGGCATAACCTGCACAAACTGACGTTCACTACGTCTTCGTTCACCGTGCCGGTCTTCCCCGCCGCCTGCGCATTTAGATAGAAATCCGGGTATAGCCAGATAGCTAGATAGCATGAAAAAAGGCCGGTCATTGACCGGCCTTTTTTCATGCAACAAACATATGAGATCGGGTATGAGTTAGCTGCCTGAGGCTGCAGCGACAGCCTTCTCCGCTGCGTCCTTCATTCCCTTTGCGACAATGAAGTTGAGTCCGGATTCCCTGAGGACTTTCTGACCTTCTTCGACGTTGGTGCCTTCGAGCCGGACGACAATCGGTTTGGTCACCTTGAGATTGCGTGCGGCTTCGACAACGCCGCGGGCCACCATGTCGCAGCGGACGATTCCGCCGAAGATATTGATCAGGACTGCCTGGACATTCTGGTCGGCCAGAAGAATGCGGAAGGCGTTCTCGACTCGCTCCTGAGAAGCGCCGCCTCCGACATCGAGGAAGTTGGCGGGCTCGCCTCCGGCAAGTTTAATGATGTCCATGGTTGCCATGGCAAGACCTGCGCCGTTGACCATGCAGGCTATGTTTCCATCGAGCTTGATGTAGTTGAGGTCGAATTTCGAGGCTTCGATTTCGAGAGGAGCCTCTTCATTGAGATCGCGAAGTTCGGCGAATTCCTTGTGTCGATAAAGCGCGTTGTCGTCGAAACTGACCTTGGCATCAAGGGCGTAAAGCTCGCCGTCTTCGGTGAGAAGGAAGGGATTGATCTCCACCATGGAGGCATCCAGTTCGACGAAGGCGCGATAAAGAGAGAGCATGAACTTCGTTGCCTTCCCGATCAGCTCCGGCGCCAGTCCCAGGCCGAACGCCAGGTTGCGCGCCTGGAACGGCTGCATGCCAACGGCCGGATCGATGTATTCCTTGAGGATTTTCTCCGGAGTCTTTGCGGCTACCTCTTCGATATCCATGCCGCCCGCAGGTGATGCCATAAAGACCAGCCTGGATGACTCACGATCGAGCAGCATCCCCAGATAAAACTCCTGTTTGATTTTGAGGCCCTCTTCGATGAGCAATGTATGAACCGTGCGGCCTTCGGGTCCGGTCTGATGAGTGACCAGATTCATGCCGATTATCTGTTTGGCGATATTGTGGACATCCTCGGTCGTCCGGGCGAGTTTGACGCCCCCGCCTTTGCCTCGCCCTCCGGCATGAATCTGCGCCTTGATGACAACCGGCAGCCCTAGCTCCTTGGCCGCTGCTTCAGCCTCGGCTACAGTGCGCGCGACTATGCCCCTCGGCACCTTGACTTCAAATCGACGCAGCAGTTCTTTTCCCTGATACTCATGAATCTTCATTGATTATGCCTCACACGTGGATTAGATATATTGAAAATGAACCAGAAGTGTAAAAGCCGTAATCGCAAAAGGGCAAGATGCAGACGGTGATCATTGTTTGATTTTTGGCGGTATCGAACGTATTATTTCAATGCTTCAAAGTGATTCGGAGCACATTCCAAACAGATCTGATTTTCTGATGACCGGAGATAAAATCAAGACATTTGTAATCATACATTCGCACAGGCGGGGCCATAGCGCCCCTGCAGCGTCAGCCCATTCCGGTCATTCAATCTGCTCATGGCGTGAATCATCAACAGTCTGTTACCGTTCACTTTTGTGGTCATGGTAACAGGGGCGCCCCCACTTCCGACTCCTAATATTTCATCATTGAATGAACCAGAGAAAGGCTGGAATTATTTATTATATGAAAATCCTGATCAGCGATAATTTATCCAAGTGCGGCGTTGAGGTATTGCAGCAGCACAAGGAATTCCAAGTGGATGTTAAAACAGGCTTGAAACCGGAGGAACTGAAGGCAATCATTGGCGAGTATCAGGGCCTTGTAGTTCGAAGCGAGACCAAGGTCACTGCCGATATTTTAAACGCGGCCGACAACCTCAAGGTCATCGGTCGTGCGGGAACAGGCGTTGACAATATCGACGTCAACGTGGCGACTCAGAAGGGCATTGTCGTGATGAATGCCGCGGCTGGCAACAGCGTGACCACGGCGGAGCACACAATTTCGCTGCTGATGTCGCTGGCCAGAAAGATTCCTCAGGCGCATGGGAAGCTGAAAAACGGCATTTGGGACAAGAAGAGTTTTATGGGAGTCGAGCTTGCCGGAAAGACGCTCGGCGTGATCGGGCTTGGCAACATCGGAAAGATAGTCGCATCCCGGGCCATTGGTCTGGCCATGAAAGTTATCGCGTATGATCCTTTCATATCGAAAGAGGTGGCAGGCAAGGCCGGGATCGAGCTCGGCAGCCTTGATGACGTGTTCAAGCGTGCTGATTTTATTACGGTTCACACGCCTCTGACAGATGAGACCCGTGGAATCGTCGGTGAAGCGGCGTTCGCAAAAATGAAAGATGGGGTTCGGGTGATCAACTGTGCGAGAGGCGGGCTGGTCGATGAGCAGGCGCTCTATCAGGCAATCAAATCGGGCAAGGTAGCCGGGGCGGCTCTGGATGTGTTCGTCAAAGAACCTGTACCGGAAGATCATCCTCTGCTGACGCTTGATCAGGTCGTCGTCACCCCGCATCTGGGCGCTTCAACAAATGAGGCTCAGGACGCAGTGGCGGTGACTATTGCCGAGCAGGTTGCAAACTTTCTTTCGAGCGGAGCAGTTGCGGGAGCCGTCAATGTCCCTGCGGTAAGTCCGGAAGCGCTGGTCAATATCAGTCCCTATCTCACCCTTGGAGGAAAACTCGGAGCCTTCCTGGCCCAGTATTTCAACAAGCCGGTGAGCGAAGTGACGATCAATTACAGCGGTGATGTGGCGGATCTGGATGTCAGGCCGATCACTCAGGCGGTGCTGACCGGATTGCTCAAATCGGTCAGTGCGCGCGTCAATCAGGTGAACGCGTCGCTCATAGCCGAAGAGCGCGGCCTGAGGGTGACTGAATCGAAGTCTCTCACTGCTCAGGATTTCACGAGTCTGATCGAGGTCAGTGTCCGAAATGAATCGGGTGAGAGCAAAGTGGCCGGCACTCATTACGGTCATGGCGACTTGAGAATAGTCAACATCGATTCCTACAGGCTCGAGGTCATTCCCGAAGGCCACATGCTGATCCTTCAGAATGACGACCAGCCTGGAGTTGTCGGCAGGGTCGGGACATTCCTCGGAGACCACAAGATAAACATCGCCCAGATGTATCTGAGCCGCAACCGTGCAGGCGGAGTCGCTCTTGCCGTCTACCAGGTTGACAGCGTTGTCGATGCCGGGACGATCGCCGAGTTGTGCGAAGTGCAGCACGTGCTTTCAGTTCAGCAGATCAATCTTTAATCTTTGGCTTTAATCTTTGGCTTTAACAGGCGGACGCAAAAATGCTGGCAAAACGAATCATTCCCTGCCTTGATGTCGATCGTGGGCGAGTGGTCAAAGGCAAGGGTTTCATCAATCTGGTTGATGCCGGCGACCCGGTCGAACAGGGCTATCGTTACGATCAGGAAGGCGCTGATGAGCTGGTCTTTCTGGATATCACGGCGTCTTCCGATCGCCGGGAGATTGTCGCGGACATGGTCCGCCGGGTTGCCGACAAGGTCTTCATCCCCTTCACAGTCGGCGGCGGAATCCGGACGGTCGAGGATATACGCGCCATTTTGATGGCGGGGGCGGACAAGATTTCGGTCAATACATCCGCCGTGCAGAATCCGGATCTGATACGGGAAGGGGCCGAGAAATTCGGATCTCAATGTATTGTCGTTGCCATCGATGCCAAGCGGTGCGAAGGTGAGAATCCTTCCTGGGAAGTTTATCTTCACGGAGGCAGGACACCCACCGGAATTGACGCGGTTGAATGGGCATCGAGGGCTGCTGATCTGGGGGCCGGCGAAATCCTTCTGACGAGCATGGATTGCGACGGCATCAAGGACGGTTATGATCTCGAGCTGACCCGCTCCATCGCTCAAGCCGTAACCATTCCGGTTATCGCCTCCGGCGGAGCCGGCAATCTAGAGCATCTTTACCAGGCCCTGACCTCGGGTAAGGCCAGCGCAGTTCTGGCTGCTTCAATCTTTCATTTTGGCGAGTTTACAATCGGTGAGGCAAAACAATATTTGCGTGATCGAGGTATTTTAATGCGGCCATGAAGTACGGCTGGTATGTTTATCAATATTGCCCCATCAATAATTTCAGGAGCATTCCACATGAGATTCGGATCAGGTGAGCGAAAATTTTTACTGTCGCTATTTTTTTGCGGCATGGTTGCGGGTTGGCAGATCTCCGGGCTGGCGCAGGGAGCCGACAAAAAGTCAGGCTTTCAGACACAGGAAGTGAAGTTTGACGGGGCCGGCGTTACATTGGCGGGAACGATGCTGACTCCGAAGCTCGATGCCGGCAAGCGTGCAGCGGCAATACTGATTGTCGGGGATACGAATGCCTCGGGGCGGGACGGGATCAATATCGGATCAGCGTCGCACGGCATATACAAATCGATCGCGGAGCATCTGGTCTCGCGCGGATTGGTCGTGCTGAGATACGACAGCCGGTGCAAGGGAACCAGCGAATGCAAGCCGGCAGATGTCTTTGATGATTATGTCGATGATGCGCACGGCGCCTTCAATTATTTGAAGAAGCAGTCCCAGGTCGATCCGGCGCAGGTCCTGATTTTTGGTCACGGTGAGGGCGGGATTATTGCCGCAACGGTGACAGCCCAGGAGGAAGGTAATACGACCGGGCTGGCGCTTGCCGCCACACCCGGCCGATATCTGGGGAAATGGCTTCGCGAAAAAACACAGAAGCAAATGATCGAGGCGGGAAAATCCTCAGCGGATATCAGTGGGTATCTTCAGAAATTCGATCGCGTGACTCGGGGGATTACCTCAGGCCTGTCGGATTTCAGTCAGATTAAACTTGATGAGAAAGATCCTTTTGATGCGGTTCTACTGGATCTGATCAAGAGGCAGCGGATCGTCGTCAGCCTGCTGATCAATGATCCGCTTCAAATTGCCGCAAGCGTAAAAGCCCCGGTATTGATCCTTCAGGGAACTAAGGACCTGGAGGTCGGCGTCAAAGACGGCCAGTTTCTTGATGAGTCGCTCAAGAGGGTTTACAACACGGATGTCAAACTGGCGATCATCGATAATATGGATCACCTGCTTAAGACTAATACGGCCGAGGCGTCGTTCGCCTCCTACTCGAACGCTTCACGGCCTCTCGATCCGGTCTTTTTGAAGGTCCTCTCCGACTGGGTGGTTTCCAAAGTGAAGCCATAAGTTTGAAACGAACAAAATGATATGTCCGAATCACTGATACAAAATCTGAAATTCGACGATCGTGGCCTGATTACTGCGATCGTTCAGGACGACGAGACCAATGAAGTCCTGACGGTCGCCTACATGAATGCCGAAAGTCTGGTCAAGACGATCCAGACCGGTGAAACCTGGTTCTGGAGCCGGTCCAGGCAGAAGCTATGGCATAAAGGTGAGTCTTCAGGCAACACACAAACGGTTAGGGACATCCGGCTCGACTGCGACGGAGATGCTTTGCTGGTGCGCGTCAGACCGAGCGGGCCCGCCTGTCACACCGGCGAGGAGACCTGTTTTTATAGAACCGCCGGAAAGGAAGCTGCCGGGATTCATCACGTCAGCAGAAACGGGATTAGAACAATCCCTGTAGTCGAGCCCTCTTCAGGCGCCGTGTCACTGGTTAATGTCCCGGCCCTTGATCTTGGCCTTATCCTTCATGACCTTTATAACCTGATACAGGAAAGAAAGGATCATCGACCCGAGGGATCTTACACGACTTATCTCTTCAACAGCGGTCTCGACAAGATTTTGAAAAAGGTCGGAGAAGAATCCTCCGAAACCATTATTGCCGCGAAAAATGAAGACCCGCGCCAGTTATCATCCGAGATCAGCGACCTTCTCTATCACCTGCTGGTCCTGATGGTTGAAAGGGAAGTAAGCCTGCAAGACATTCTCTTTGAGTTGAGCAATCGCGCAGGTAAGCCGGCGAATTCCAAATACAGCCTTCACAACAAACCTGCGGAAAAGTGAAGTTCGTTTTCCGGTTTCAAGTGAGAAGATATGGCAATAGAACGTCTCGATCACATAGCGCTGCTGACGAAGGATGCCGAAAAAGCTGCCCGGTTTTTCTGTGACTGGGCTGGAATGAGCGTCATCCACGATCGGAAGGATCCGGGATCGACCCATCGAGTCATGTGGGTGCGGCTGATGAATCAAGAGTCGGGATTGATCATAGTCCTGGTTGAAATCGATGAGGACCGGGCGAAAGGCCGCATGGATCATTTCGGATTTCATGTTGCTTCACGGGCTGAGGTTGATGAGATAGCGGCGCGGGCCCGTGTCGCAGGCATCCTTGTTGATGAGCCTCAATATGCGGGTCCGGTAGTCGGTTATTTCTGCACGATCAGCGATCCTGATGGAAATGTCCTGGAATTTTCGGCGGAACAGCTAAAAGCCTGATAGTCACGGATTTTGAATTATGCCTCCGATAACACCATCTACATTTGAGGAATTCCTCACGCTTGCGGGACAGGGAACGGTCGTGCCGCTGGTCAAGACGGTAATGGCCGATCTGCTGACTCCAGTTTCGGCGTATCTGCGGATTGAGAAGCAGGCGGGGCAGGCTTTTCTGCTTGAATCGATCGAAGGCGGTGAGAAGATCGCGCGCTATTCATTTCTGGGCTGTTCACCGCACAGGATACTCAGGGCAAGGAATCGGCAGGATGTGCCACAGGGGTGCACCGCAATAACGATTGAGAGGGCCGACGGGGGCAGTGAAGAAATTGTCGCTCCGATGATCGATGTCCTGCGCGATATGATGCATCGCCAGCGTCCGGTTAAGGTGCAGGGGTTGCCTCCTTTTTCCTGCGGGGCCGTTGGTTATTTCGGCTACGATGCCGTCAGGTGGTTCGAGCAGTTGCCGGATGAGGCGCAGGACGATCTGGGGCTGGACACGGCCATAGTCATGTTCTATTCGAGCCTGTTGGCCTTCGATCACGTCAAGCATCAGATACACATCATTGCCAATGTCTTTACCGACGGGGCGACGGATGCGGGCTCATTGCGAGAGAAGTATATCGCGGCCTGCAGCGAGATAGCGCGTCTGGAAGCTTCGCTGCTGGTTCCGGTCGAGCCTCCTCCGGCGGTGCGACGCACCGAGCCACTCCAGATCAGATCGAATATGAGCCGGGAGTACTACCTTTCGTGTATCGAGCGGATAAAAGAGTACATCCGCGCCGGCGACGTGTTTCAAGTGGTCTTCTCGCAGCGCTTCGAAACGGATCTGGTCTCTCATCCTTTTCAGGTTTACAGGTCGCTGCGAGTCATCAACCCGTCGCCTTATATGTTCTACCTTAAACTGGGCGGTGATGAGACGCTGCTCGGAGCCTCCCCGGAGATGCTTGTCCGCTGCAATGATGGGAATCTCGAATACAGGCCGATTGCGGGAACTCACCCGCGCGGAGTTACCGAAGCAGAGGACAGGCAGCTTGAAGAGAATCTGAAATCGGATGAAAAGGAGAAAGCTGAGCATGTCATGCTCGTCGATCTTGGGAGGAACGATCTCGGCCGGGTTTCCGAATACGGCTCTGTCAGGGTCGCCGACCTGATGTTCGTCGAGAAGTTTTCTCATGTCATGCATCTTGTTTCGTCGTTGACATCCAGGTTGAGAGGCGATCTCGATTGTTTTGACGCTCTGGCCGCGACATTTCCGGCTGGAACGCTCTCAGGCGCGCCCAAGGTCCGTGCCATGGAGATTATCGACCAACTTGAACCCACGCGACGCGGAGCCTACGCCGGTTCCGTCATGTATTTCGATTATTCCGGCAATCTCGATTCCTGCATAGTTCTGAGAACGATGTATTCGAGAGGGAAGAAAGCCTACGTTCAGGCGGGCGGCGGAATTGTCGCCGACTCAGTGCCGGATACTGAATTTACGGAGACGGTCAATAAATCGCGCGCATTGATACGCGCCATAGAAATGGCGGAGAAAGAGCTATGAAATTTTCCGTGATGCTGAAACCTGAATCGCGAATTCTGTTCCCCTTTCTTTTATTATTGTTTCTGACGATGACAGCGATTGCGCAGCCTCCGCGCAAGAAGAATGCTCCTCCTCCGGGCGCCGAGCCTCCACCTGTCTCGCTTGAAGAAGCCGGAAAGCTGGAGGCGGTTATTCTGACCGATCTCGGCTTGATCCGCTTCGAATTCTATCCGGACAAGGCCCCTAAGCACGTTCAGAATTTTATCAAAAATGCGCGTGCCGGCTTTTACGATGGCTCGGCATTTTTCAGGGTAATTGAGCGCGGAATAGTTCAGGGTGGCGACCCGCTTCTCAAGGACCCGAAGACTCCGAGGGCACGCTGGGGAAGTGGCGCATTGAGCCAGCTCCCCGATGAGTTTTCCGACGTCAAACATGTTCGCGGAACCATTTCGACCGCGAGAATTCCAGGCAGAGCAAACAGTGGAGGGTCTCAATTCTTCATCTGCGCGTCCGGTCAACAGCAGCTCGACGGACAATATTCGGCATTCGGTCAGGTGACCGAGGGGATCGAAGTGGTCGATCAGATATCGATGGTTCCGGCCGACGCCGATCAGAAGACCGTCAATCCGGTAAAGATCGTCAGCATCAAAATTGAGCCGAAGCGGGAGGAACCGTTCAAGGATGCGACCGTTGATGAGATGCGCAAGGAGATCCTGCTGCGCACCAGCCTTGGAGATATCACTCTCGCCCTTGATCCGGCGCTTGCCCCGGATCACTGCCGCAATTTCCTCAAACTGGTTCAGACCGGCTGGTTCGATCACACTGCGTTTCATCGCATTATCAAAGGATTTGTGGTTCAGGGCGGACTCGGCACAACCAGGGCCGGCGAAAAACCTCATTATGCCGATAAATGGGTGAGAACACTCAAGGGCGAATTCACACAGACTCGAAAACATATTCGAGGCGTGCTCTCTATGGCCAGAACCGATGATCCCAATTCCGCGTCGACTTCGTTCTTCATCGTGCTCGCCCCGGCTGAAAATCTGGACGGCAAATATACGATCTTTGGCAAGGTTGTCGACGGCTTTGAGGTTCTGGACAGGCTTGAGGCGGTTCAGCGCCGGCCTGACATGCAGACTCCCGTCGAGAGAATCGAACTGATCGAGGCTGTCATCAAGCCGTGATTATTCATGAGGTGAGCGCTCAATGAAGATTGAATATTTGATTACCTTGTTTTTCCTGCTCGCAATTTTGCCTGTTTCTACAGTTGCCCAGGGATTCGATAACAAGCCGGCAAACGGTGCGGGTGCCTCACGGCTGAGGCTGTCGAATTCTGATGAGATCGGAGCCGAATTTGACTCCGTGCCCTGCGCTAACAGTGACAGATTGAATTCAGTCAAGGCACTTTTTGAGCGGATGGGCGCCGCCGATTCTGAGATCACCATTGAGAAGCGTAAGAAAGTCGAAAATCTGGTCATCCGGAAAACCGGTTCTCAATCGGACAGTGGAAAGATAATCATAGGAGCTCATTTCGATAAGACGGAGAAGGGCTGCGGGGCCGTCGATAATTGGAGCGGGGTTGTCACAATTGCCCATGTTTACAGGGCTCTGAGGGAGTATCTCCTGAACAAGACGATCATCTTTGTGGCTTTTGGCGATGAGGAGAAAGGGTTGAACGGCTCAAGAGAGATGTCCGACGGCATTGAAAAAAACTCCCGGCAGGAGTACTGCGCGATGATCAATATCGACAGCCTTGGGATGGGCGCGGTCCAGGTTGCAGACAATCTTTCAAGCAGAAAACTTGTCGATCTTTCAAAATCGGTCGCTGCTGATCTGAAGATACCTTTCAATCACTCGAATATTGCGGGCGGAGACGCCGATTCCACCTCCTTTTTGAATAAAGGCGTTGCGTCAGTGACGATTCACGGTTTGACGAATGAATGGCCCCTGATCCTTCATACTCAAAAAGACACGGCGGCAAAAGTAAATGCGACTGCCGTGTATCTTGGCTACAGGCTCGTTCTTGAGATGCTGATGAGGATAGACAGTTCTCCCTGCAGCGCCTTCAGGTGAAGATATATGATTCTGGTCATCGATAATTACGACTCATTCACATACAACCTTGTTCAATATCTGGGGGAACTCGGTGCTGGACTTCCGGTTGCCGGAGATATCAAGGTTGCGCGCAACGACAAGATCACGATCGAAGAGATAGCTGCTCTTTCTCCGGAGCGGATTCTGCTTTCACCAGGCCCTTGCGATCCTGATCAGGCGGGGATCACGCTCGATGTCATACGAAATTTTGCCGGCAGGATTCCGATTCTGGGAGTCTGTCTGGGGCATCAGGCGATAGGTCAGGCCTTCGGAGGCAGAGTCATTCGCGCTCCCTACCTGATGCACGGGAAGACGAGTCAGATCCTGCACGACGGCCGGACGCTTTTCAAGGGGATCGAAAATCCATTTACTGCCACGCGTTATCATTCGCTGATCGTCGAGCGCGAAACGATTCCGCCGGTTCTTGAAATTTCAGCGACCACATCAGACGGTCTGGTGATGGGATTGCGTCACCGTGATTTCTTCTGTGAAGGTGTTCAATTCCATCCTGAATCGATCATGACGGCCGCCGGGAAACAGTTGCTGGGTAATTTTCTGAAACTGAACTGATGCTGATTTCGCTGCTCAACAAGATCATTGCCGGGAGGGATCTTTCGCAGGAAGAGGCTGCAGAGTTGCTCGATTCGCTTCTTTCTGATCAGTCCACGGATGCACGGATCGCCGCCGTGCTCGTCGCTCTTGCTGCGAAGGGGGAGACGGTGGAGGAGCTCGCAGGTTTCGCCGAAACGATGCGTGCGCGATGTACTCACATTACGACCAGGCATGACGAATTTGTAGACACCTGCGGCACCGGCGGGAGTCCCGTCAAAACGATCAATGTCTCGACGGCGGCGGCGTTCGTTGTAGCCGCGGCCGGTGTTCCAGTGGCCAAGCATGGGAATATCGGGGTGACGACAAAAGCGGGCAGCGCCGACGTTCTGCGGGTACTTGGAGTCAACGTCGATCTGCCGCCGGTCAGGGTGGGCCACATCTTCGATGAGATCGGTGTCTGCTTCATGTTCGCGCCGCTTCATCACGAAGCGACAAAGCGTGTGGCTTCCGTCCGTCGCGACATCGGAATTCGAACGATATTCAACCTTCTGGGGCCGCTGACAAATCCGGCCGGAGCTCCTTTTCAGGTGATTGGTGTCTCGCACGAACCCGCCTGCGAAAAACTCGCCGGGGCTCTTGCAAGACTCGGCACGCAGCGCACCTGGATTGTCCGAGGGCAGGACGGGCTCGATGAGATTACGCTCGGCAACGATACCGTGGTCCACGAGGCAGCCAATGGAAAAGTCCGGCGCTTTGAGATCTGTCCGGAGGATTTCGGATTGAGCCGGGTGCAGATGAATGATATGCGCGGAGGCACTGCCCAAGAAAATGCGCAGTTGATTCTTGAGGTGCTTGAGGCTCGACGATCCGGGCCGGTTCGCGATCTGATCGCCGTCAATGCCGCGGCTTCTCTGGTAGTCGCCGGGCGCGAATCGAATCTGAAAAAGCATACGAACTTGCCTGCAGCGTCATCGTTGAAGGAAAAGCCTTGTCAAAGCTCGAATCGCTGCGAAGCTTGAGCAACTTATGACTGATATTCTGGAAAAGATCATCTCGCACAAGCGTGACAGGTTGAACGATGCCAAACGAAATCTGCCGATCACTGAATTGATCGCTTCACTGCCCGATGTGAAGCCGGGTTCGAGATTCATCAATTCGCTCAAACGGGAAGGCGTCAACATCATTGCCGAAATCAAGCGCCGCTCTCCATCGAAGGGCGTGATCCGCGAGAATTTCGACCATTTGAGCATCGCTCGAAATTATTCGGAAAACGGCGCCGCGGCTATCTCGGTGCTGACCGAGGAGGACTTCTTCGACGGTTCGCTCGATTATCTGAAAGAGGTCAGAACAATCACAGGCCTGCCGCTGCTACGCAAGGATTTCATCTTCGACGATTACCAGATTTATGAGGCGCTGGCCGCAGGCCCGATGCGGTACTGATGATTGCGGCCATGCTCGATGGCGTTCACATAAACGATCTGCTGCAGCAGGCTCACCATCTCGGACTTGATGTGCTCGTCGAAATTCATGACCGTGAAGAATTGGACAAAGTCATGAATTATGATGTCAGGATGCTGGGCATCAACAATCGCAACCTGAGAACTTTTCCACTTCCCTGGAGACATCGCTCGAACTGGCCGCGAATCTGCCTGACTCGGTCACTATGGTGAGTGAAAGCGGCATCAGAACGAGAGACGACATCCGCAGGCTCCGTGGGGCGGGGTTCAGCGCTTTTCTGATCGGCGAAGAATTGATGCGCGCCGGTGACGAAGGCGCGGCTTTGAGAGATCTGATTCGGCCAGATGAAATTAGTTGAGACCAGATGAGACCAGATGCAATATCATAAAGCTCAAAATCTGCGGCATCACCTCGCTGGAAGACGCGCTGATCTCGGTTGATTGCGGAGCCGAATACCTGGGATTCAATTTTTTCCCGGCGAGCCCCAGATTTATCGCTCCTGATTTTGCGCGAGAGATCACCGATCAACTGCCGCCGGAGATTATCACCGCCGGTATTTTCGTGAATGAAGCCAGACCGGAGGATGTGATAGCCATTCTGGAAAAAGCCGGCGTGAAGATGGCACAGTTGCACGGCGATGAGAGCCCGGAATATTGCGAGAAAGTTGGCGCTCGGCGGGTGATCAAAGCGCTGAGAGTTACTCCTGATTTCGACGCCGGCGATGTTCTGAAATTCCCGGCGGAGGCAGTGCTGCTCGACGCCTTCGACAAGAAACTTTTTGGAGGCACAGGGAAAACTCTCGACTGGGAGATCGCCGGAAAAGCCTCCCGACTGACCAGGCTCTTTCTTGCCGGAGGGTTGTCGCCTGAGAATATCGCTCAAGCCATTGAGCAGGTCCGGCCTTTCGCTGTCGATGTAAACAGCGGTGTGGAGATTTCACCGGGCCGAAAAGACCCTGAAAAACTGAGAAAATTGAAAGAAGTGCTGGAGAAATACTGATGGATTTTACTGCGTTGCCCGATGCCGGCGGTCATTTCGGACCTTATGGCGGAAGTTTTGTGCCTGAGACCCTGATGCACCCGCTTGATGAGTTGAAAGCGGCATACGACGAAGTGCGGGAGGATGAGGCATTCAATCGCGAGTTTCAAACGCTGCTCCGCGACTTTGTGGGACGGCCAACGCCGATAACTTATTCCGCGAGGTTGAGCGACCACCTTGGCGGTGCGCGGATTTATCTTAAACGCGAGGATCTCAATCATACCGGCGCTCACAAGATCAACAATGCACTCGGGCAGATTCTGCTTGCCAAAAGGATGGGCAAGCGTCGAATCATCGCCGAGACCGGAGCGGGTCAGCACGGAGTCGCTACCGCAACGGTTTGTGCGATGACCGGTTTGAAGTGCGTCGTATACATGGGAACGGAAGACATGCGCCGTCAGGCGCTCAACGTTTTTCGGATGAGGCTGATGGGCGCCGAAGTCGTCGGTGTGGAGTCGGGCAGCAAAACTCTGAAGGACGCGATCAATGAGGCGCTGCGTGACTGGGTGACAAACGTCGGCGACACCCATTACCTGCTGGGTTCGGTTCTTGGCCCTCATCCCTATCCGATGATGGTGCGCGATTTTCAGAGCGTCATCGGCCGTGAGGCAAGAGCGCAGATGCTCGAACGCTGCGGCCGATTGCCCGATTATCTGCTGGCCTGTGTCGGCGGGGGCAGCAATGCCATCGGCCTGTTCCATGCTTTTCTCAATGACGAGAAGGTCAAGATGATCGGAGTCGAGGCCGGCGGCCGCGGCATGGCGGTTGGCGAGCACGCGGCAAGATTTCTGGAAGAGGGCGGCGGCAGGATCGGAGTGCTGCAAGGCACACGCAGTTACGTGCTGCAGGATGATCGCGGGCAGATCGCCCCGACGCATTCCGTCTCGGCGGGCCTCGACTATCCCAGCATCGGCCCCGAGCACGCTCACCTGCACGACATCGGACGTGTCGAATACATTTCCGCCAGCGATGACGAAGCCCTCGAGGCTTTTCAGCTCCTCTCAAAAATGGAGGGGATCATACCGGCTCTTGAATCGGCTCACGCCATCGCTTATCTCCTCAAACTGGCTCCACGCCTCTCAAAAGACGAGATCATCCTCGTCAACCTTTCGGGCCGCGGCGACAAGGACGTCAACTCCGTCGCTGAAATACTCGGCGTAACTTTATAGATAGGTTTAATATTATTTTCAGGAGAACCCAAGGATAAAATGCGAGAACTGATAACAACATCGATATTGGCTGTAATTTTCTTGTTTGCCGCCGCATCACCTGGCTCGGCCCAGACGGCACAGACCGATAAGCAGGGCGCGGGCACAGTCCACAAGATCGACAGCAAACGGATTGTCATCAAACCCGAATCTCTCCCCAAGCCATTCGAGACCAAATCCTCGATGAATTTTCCGAAAGTGGGAGCGCAGCCCGCCGGCGCCGGTTTGAGCCTGCCCCCAGGCTTCGAAATCAATGTCTTCTCAACTGGGGACTATAAAGATCCGCGGTGGGTGATCGAAGGGCCGAATGGCGATCTCTTCATCTCAGATGATCAGGCCAACACCGTTTTTCTGCTGCGAGATTCCAACAAAGACGGAGTCATCGACAACAAGACGGAAAAGTTCACATTTCTCTCAGGGTTGAACCAGCCATTCGGAATGGCAATACAGAATGGTTACTTTTATGTGGCCAACACCAACTCCGTCATGAGGTTCAAGTATCAGGCCGGACAGACGAAGATCGAAGATGCGGGTGAGAAGATTGTGGATTTGCCCGGCAACGGCTATCGCCAGCATTGGACCCGCAACATCATCTTCAGCAAGGACGGCAGGAAGATGTATGTTTCGGTCGGGTCCGAAAGCAATGTCGGCGAAGAGGAACCAAGGCGCGCGGCGATCAATGAATACAATGCCGACGGCAGCGGCCACCGCGTCTTCGCCCCCGGAATTCGCAATCCAGTCGGACTGGCGTGGAATCCCGCGACAGGCGAACTCTGGACCGCCGTCAACGAACGCGATGGCCTCGGCGATGACCTTGTTCCCGATTATGCGACTTCAGTCAGGGACGGGGGTTTTTATGGCTGGCCCTATTCGTATATCGGCAAGAATCCCGAACCGCGAATGAAAGGCAAGGGCCAGGATCTGGTCGAAAAGGCCATCATCCCCGATGTGCTTTTCGAGGCGCATTCCGCCGCGCTCGGTATAGTTTTTTATACCGGTAAGATGTTCCCGAAGGATTATTCAGGGGATGCATTTGTGGCTCTGCACGGGTCATGGAATCGCTCAAGTCGAAGCGGCTACAAAGTCGTCAGGATTCCTCTCAAAAACGGCAAACCCGAAGGCGGCTACGAGAACTTTCTTGTTGGCTGGGTTCAGGAAGATCTTGGCAAAGAGGTTTGGGGGAGACCTGTCGGACTTGCCATGATGAGGGATGGTTCATTGCTCGTCGTCGATGACGGCGGCAAGAAGATCTGGAGAATCACCTACAAAGGCAAGCGCTGATCATGACTCGTATAACCGATAAGTTCGATCAATTGAAACGCGAGGGCCGGAAAGGGTTCATCCCGTATATCACGGCGGGAGATCCTGATCTCGATACAACAGAAAGCCTGATTCTGGCGCTCGACCGGGCCGGCGCCGATATCATCGAGCTTGGAATCCCGTTTTCCGATCCAATGGCCGATGGACCTGTGATCCAGAGGGCCTCCGAACGCGCGCTCATCAAATCGATCGGTGTGGCGGACATTCTTGCGATGGTCGGGCACGTCCGCAGGAGCACCGATGTCCCGATCGTCCTTTTCACCTATTTCAATCCGCTCATGCAGTTTGCGGGTGAGAAGATGGGAGAGAAGCTCAAACAGTCAGGGGTCGACGGAGTACTGATCACCGATTTGATTCCTGAGGAAGCCGAACATTTCGTTGCAGATATGCGCCAGGCCGATATCGATACGATTTTTCTTGTCGCCCCGACTTCGACCGATGAGCGCATCAGGATGATTTCCGGATTTGCCACCGGGTTCATCTATGTCGTGGCCCGTACCGGTGTGACCGGAATGCGTGAAGACATTTCATCCGATGTGAGGGCCATTGTCGAGAGGGTGCGCAGGCAGTCATCATTGCCGGTCGCCGTTGGATTCGGCATCTCAACGCCCGAACACGTTTTGGAGGTGTGGGATTATGCGGACGCTGCAGTCGTCGGAAGCCGGCTCGTGATGGAGATCGAAAAAAATCTGAATAATCCCCGGATTGTCGATGAAGTGGCTCATCTGGCTGCCGGGTTGATCGGCGGCAACCAAACAACCTGAGACCGAAATGAGCGAAGAGAAGAGCAGCGAAAAGACGATGGATGACTGGCGAAGACGGATCGACGAGATCGATCTCAAACTCGTCGAGCTTTTCAATGAGCGGACCATGTGCGCCATCGAGATCGGCCATATCAAGAAGCGGCTCGGACTTGAGATCTATTCGCCCAATCGCGAGGCTCAGGTCATCTCGAATGTGACTGGCGCCAACCACGGGCCTCTTGACGCTGAAGCCATACGCCGATTGTTTGAGCGTGTCATTGACGAGGCCCGCCGCATCGAAAGAATCGAGTCCGAGAGGGAAATATGATTATCGTAATGGAAGAGAATGCGACCGATGAGCAGATAGTCAGAGTCGTTGATCGTCTGGTCAATCTCGGATATGACATTCATCGCTCAACCGGCGCCAGATATACTATTCTCGGAGCCGTCGGATCCCGCATCACTGACACCGGATCACTCGAACTCCTGGATGGCGTCAACAAGGTATACAGAGTCAGCAGCCCCTACAAACTGGCGGCAAAGGCCTTCAAGCCTGAAGGCACCAAAATCACCATCGGCGATGTCGTCATTGGCGGTGACCAGGTGGTTTTGATGGCCGGCCCTCCCATTGTCGAGAGCAGGGAACAGATCGAATTGATCGCCGGAACTCTCGCCTCTCACGGCGTGCGCATTCTGCGCTCCTCAGTCATGAAGATCGGAATCGATCCATTCGGTTTTCAAGGACTGGGCGAAGAGGGCCTCAAACTCCTGCGTGAGGTGGCCGATCGTCACCAAATGCTCACGCTCTCTGAAATCAACGATCCGGCGCAGCTCCCACTCTACAGCAGCTACCTGGACCTGATACAAATCGCGGGGCGGAATATGGCAAATTTCGCTCTTTTGAAGGAAGCCGCAAAGACAGGGAAACCGGTTATCCTGACCAGAGGCGCTTCGTCGACCATCGAAGAGACTCTCATGTCGGCTGATTATCTGATGGTCAACGGCAATCATCAGGTTGTCATCTGCGAGAGTGGAATCCGGACCATTGAAACTTATACCCGCAACACCCTCGATATCTCGGCGGTTCCAATAATCGGGAAGCTCTCGCATCTTCCAGTGATTGTCGATCCGAGCGAGGCCGTGGGGCGAAGAGATAAAGTGGCTTCACTGGCGCGTGCGGCACTGGCAGCAGGCGCCGACGGGCTGATCATCGACGTTCATCATGATCCGGATCGAGCGATGTGTGACGGCGCTCAATCACTTTCCGTGGAGGAGTTCGACCGTCTTGCAGGCCAGTTGCGGATGATCGCCCCTGCCGTCGGCCGCAAACTTCGCATCTGAAGCGCACCCAATGAAACCGCGGGTTTTCTGATTGTTCTCATATGTTTGGCATCGATCACATTGTCATTGCAGGTTGCGGATTGATCGGAGGTTCGTTCGGTCTTGCGATGAGGCGCGCCGGATTCGACGGCAGAATTACCGTTTATGGCGGTTCAAGGGCGTCGCTTGCCGTTGAGCGAGGAGTGGCTGATTCCGTCGAGGAGAGCTTCTTACTCGGACAAACCTGTCAGGCGGATCTGATCTATCTCGCCGCTCCGATCGGCGGAATCATCGATTTCCTGCGGACTCATTCAGCGAAATTGAAGGAAGGTGCGATTGTCACCGACGCCGGCAGCACCAAGTCTGAAATTTTAAGAGCGGCAAAGGAGTCGCTGCCCCCCGCAGTCAACTTCATCGGCGGTCATCCCATGGCCGGCAGCGAAAATACAGGAGTTGAATATGCCCGGGCAGATCTCTTCGACAGAGCCACCTATGTTTTGATCGCCGACGAAACCAATACACATGAGCCCCTGGCAAAAATCAAGTCAATAGTTGAAGCGATCGGGGCAAGGCCGGTGATTATCGACGCTGAATCTCACGATCTTTCAGTCGCCCTGATCAGTCATCTCCCTCAACTGGTATCGAGTACGCTGGCTGCCTTGCTTGAACCGGATCGGCTGGAACATGGGCCGGAACACGGTTTTGATCGCACTCTTGCCCGGCGACTGGCCGCAACCGGATGGCGTGATATGACGCGACTCGGCGGAAGCTCATGGAATGTCTGGCGCGATATCTGCATGACCAACAGGGGAAACCTCGCCGGAGTCATGGATCTGCTCATCGCCGATCTTCAATCGATCAAAGCAGCCCTCGATGCCGGCGATTTCAATCAGCTCAGGGAGCTTTTCGAAAAGGCGAATACCTCGGTCAGGGAACAGAGAGAGATTCATTATTCGAGGTTTGAAAGCCTGAAGTCCAAAGTCTAAAAAAACCTTGGCAACCACAAAATCCGTTAGTATCGCAAACTTATTCAGGCTTCGGACTTCATCATGCTTACCTGATCACCACCTGAACGGAATTGGCGATCATCTCATCCACGGTCATTGAGACTGTCACCAGCCCGCGGCCGGCAAGACTTCGAGGAATTTCCACGTTTATCTGATCCTGTCCGACGTAGAAAGACTGTGGCCCGGCATAAGCAACAGACGCATCGACATCGCCTATCCTGATCTTCACACTTTCGAGTGATTTGCGGTTCCTGATGCCGGTTCCGAATAGAAGCAGAAAGACCTTGTCACTTTCAGGTCCGAGATTTATTGGAATCGCAACCAGCCTTCCGAAATTGTCGATTTGAACGATGGGTTCATAAGTCTGTGTCCCATCTGCCTTGATCCGGAATGCGAATGCTGCTGCAAGCCCCTGGCCGTTGGCGTTCGCTGAAAACAGGCCCGGCGCGGTGTCGTCAATGTAGACGATTGATCTGACGGTGAAATTATCTGCATTGGTGATACTCACTGTCGCGCCGCCATTGGCCATGCCCGCCGGCATCAGAAAATTCACCTGGGACGGAGAAACGAAGAACAGCGGCGCGAGCCGCTCGGTCCCGACGCTGTCCCTGACCCTGACTTTTGTGCCGAGCAGCACGGTCGGAAGAGGAACCTCCTCTCCGGCCTGGGTGCCTGTGGCCAGCCCTGTGCCAAAGGCCGCCACGATCGATTCGCTGGAAAGCGCGGCTCCGAAGAAACTGGCAGCACTCACCGGCGCAATCGTATTTATATCGGGAGTGGAAATCCGGGAGACGAATACATCACTCAACCCTCCGCCAAACGCTCCTTGCGCCGGAAAAACAAGCGGAAAATCATTTTTCAGAACCTGCCCCGTGACATAGATTTTTCCGTTGCCGTCAATGCTAATCCCCAGCCCTCTGTCCTCGAATCCTGAAAGCCCGATGTAGGAACTGCCGAGATATGTCGAAAAGATCAGAGATGATCCGGCAGGATCCACTTTGACAACAAAGGCATCCTGATCCCCCGACAACTGACTCTGAAGCGGAAGCACCGTTGGGAAATCACGTGAATCAGTCTTACCCGTAAGATATACATATCCCAGATTATCGACTCTGATCGAGCCCGTCGGAATGTTTTCAGAAACAAGTCCGTTGTTCTCGGCATCCGAGCCTCCCAGAAGGGTTGAGTAGATTACTTTCTTACCTGAAGCGCTGAATTTGGTCAGGAAGGCGTCGACATTTCCGGTTGTTTGATTCCCGATCGGATGCAACTGTGGATAATCGCGGGATACTGTGTAACCGGTAATATACGCATTCCCGAATGAATCGACTGCGATGTCCCGGGCATTATCCGCCCTGGTGCCGCCAAAATAGGTTGAGTAGATTATCTGACTGCCGTCAGCGCTGATCTTGGTGACGAATGCATCCTCAACGCCGCTTAATGTCGGCTGGACCGCATTTAATGTGGGAAATGAAGTGGAATCGGTGGCTCCTGTAACATAAATGTTCAAATTCGAGTCCAGGGCAATCCCGTATCCCGTCTCTTCATCCCTGACTCCATTTGTTGTCGGATTTCCACCGAGGTATGTTGAAAATACTATGTCGCCATCAGCATTGATTTTGCTGATGAACGCATCCCGCTGGCCTCTCAGCGTCGTTTGAATTGCATTTTTAACAGTGAAGTTGGGCGCTTCTGTCCGGCCTGTCACATAAATATTGCCGGATGAATCGGTTTTGAGCCCGTAGATGCAGTCGAAGTAGAATCCGCCATGGTAGGTTGAAAATACCATCGTACCGCCGTCACCGGTGAATTTCGCAATGAACCCGTCAACCGTTCCTCGGAAATTTGCCTGAATCGGATTGACCAGCGGGAAATTGAGCGAACTAGTCTCTCCGGCGACATAAATAAATCCATGATCGTCCACACTGATCGCCCAGCACCTGTCACCTGAATTTCGGCCTCCAAGGAATGTCGAAAAGAGGATGGTTGAGATGCTCGGATTGAGCTTCATGATGAAGGCGTCGCTTGCCCCGTTAATCGAATTGTATAACGGATTTTTCAACGGGAAATTTACCGAAGATGTAGCCCCCGCAATATAAATATTGCCGGCCGTATCCACGGCAACTCCATAAGAGATGTCCGTCCCGCTTCCGCCAAAAAATGTCGAAAATTCAAGGACCGGATCAATGATCAATTCCTGATCCCTGTCATACGACCCAACACTGAATGAAACCTTCCCAGCATCGTCCACTTGAAAATTGCAATCTATCATCCTGCGATTTCCGTCAATTTGCTGATAAGCAAATGGGCTTCTGATTATTACCTTTTCCGGGCCGGCAGAGACTGCCAGATTCCCATCGTCACTGATGGTCACACTATCGGCGCCATCGAATCCGAACTTAATCCGATCAGTCCGTGCTCCGGGAGCTATGATGAAATCGTATTCAAGCTTTCTTTGATTGCCGTAGAACTTGAGATCAACACCGGGATAGAGCTCTTCGTATTGAATTCTGGAGAAGTTGCTCAATCCCGTCCTCCATTGGGACGGATCATCGCCGATGAAGTAATTGCTCTTCTGTTCAATGGTGTCGATGCCGGTTGGCGCGGAGCCCCCCTCGCGGTTCTGAAATACCAGACTCATCGGAGGCCGGCTCTTCTGCCCCTTCTCAGCACCGGATTTTGGGGTGAAATATATTCTGTCTGCTGCGAATAATGCGTCATAGCCCGATCCCCGCGAAATGAAGAAGATCTCATCCGCAACCTGGCCACGGTTCTCCTCAAAGCTTAACGGGATCTTGCTCAGTGATGATTGAATGAATGACTGATCAGCGTAAGATCTCTTCTTAATGTTGCTGAAATCGTCGCCGGTGCGAATACATGTCAGCGCACAGATGCTGAATGAGATAAATAGCAGCGATGCAAATAATGATGGACGCTTGAGCATGACAAAGCGTTGAGGTCTTTAAAGGGCACGGAAGGTGAAAAAAATACGCTGGGCGCATTAAAATAATATGACAGCCACGATTATAAACAACCCTGTCCTGCCTGACAATCAATAAAACTTCGAGGGTTGAGGGATCAGTGTTGTTCCGGTGCCCTACAAAAGATAATGATATGGAACGCTTTGGCATTCGCCGGGCGGCTATTTGAGCTACTGCAATGAGATTTCGGATATCAAACGAAAAGCGGCGTCGAGCCGCCGCACTCCAAAAGGTTGAGTGAACCAATGAAACGTTTGTTATTACTTCTATCGTTTGCGCAACTGCTGAGCTCAGCGCTTTTGTCGCGCTCACGAGCGGAGTTGCCGCTGACAGCAATACGCGCATGCAAGCGTGGCAGGAGCATGTGCGTTTGCGTGACAGCTCGCCGTTTCGCGGCCTGCACTGGCAACCGCTCGGCCCTTCGATGCAGGGTGCGCGGATTGAAGCCCTGGCGGTTCCTGCGCCTGGATCCAGCACGATTTACGCCGGGCCGGGCGCGGGCAATGTCTGGAAGAGCGTCAACAACGGGATGACCTGGCAACCGATCTTTGAGCACGAATCGGCCTTTGCCATTGGCGACATCGCCGTTGCGCCGTCGAATTCAGAAATCGTTTGGGTAGGCACGGGCGAAGTTCAGCCGCGCCACAGCGGCCCGGCTTATGCCGGCACCGGCGCTTTCAAATCCACCAACGGCGGGCGCACGTGGGACAACATGGGGCTGGCCGACACCTATCACATCGGCAAGGTCGTCATTCATCCCAAAAATCCTGACGTAGTTTACGTCGCCGCGATGGGGCACTTCCGCTCGCTCAATCAGGAGCGAGGCGTCTTTCGCACGATGAATGGCGGGCGCACGTGGGAGAAGGTGCTCTATATCAGCGAACGCACCGGCGTGATTGATCTGGTGATGGACCCTGCCGACCCAAAGACGCTGTTTGCATCGGCCTGGCAAATGCCGAATGGCGCTGAGAGCGGCATCTATCGCACGACCGATGGCGGCAATACGTGGAAGCAATTGCGCGCGGGGCTGCCTGCCGGGCCGATGGGGCGCAGCGGGCTGGATATTGCGGCCGGCAACTCGCGTGTGATTTACGCCTTCATCGACAACTGGGCGAAGTGGAAACCCGACACGGCGTCCACTGCTTCTGGCACAACCGGCAATGAGCAGCGTCAGATTGTCGGCGGCGAAGTCTATCGTTCGGCGGATCGCGGCGAGACGTGGCAGCGCGCCAACACCGAAGACCTCTATCAGGTGTTCAGCATTTATGGCTGGAAGTTTTGCGACGTGCGCGTCTCGCCCGACAACGAAAACGAAATCTACATTTTGGGCAATCGCGCGTTTCACTCGACCGATGGCGGGCGCACATATCAGCGCATCGGCGAAACCATCCGCCGCGTGCATAACACCGAAGGCACGGCGATGCACCTGGATCATCACGAATTGTGGATTGATCCGGCCAATCCTGACCGCTTGTTGCTCGGCAATGACGGCGGCGTGCATCAGTCATACGACCGTGGCAGCACGTGGCTGCATTTGAACAACCTGCCCATCGGTCAATTCTATTTTGTCTCGGTAGACATGCAGGATCCGTATATGATTTTCGGCGGCACGCAGGATGACGGCGCGCTCTATGCGCCTTCGGATTACCGCCCCGATGACGAGCCTGCCGCGAATGACGCCTGGCGGCACGTGTGGCTGGATCGCTGGACGGGCGGTGATGCTTTTGTCACGCTGCCTGATCCGACTGATTCTCGCTACGTTTATTACGAACATCAGAACGGCGACATGCTGCGCATGAATCTCGCCGCCGGGAATCCGTTTTCGGGCGGGCCTGCGACTGAAAACATTCGCCCGCGCGCGCCGCGCGGTGAAGCGCCGTGGCGATTCGGCTGGTACACGCCCTTCATCATTTCCCGTCACGAGCCGCGCACGCTATATGCGGGCGGCAACGTCGTCGTCAAATCACAAAATCGTGGCGGACAATGGCGCGCGATCAGTTCCGATCTCAGCGATCCCGCCGGTGATGAACGCGCCGTAGTGCCTACAGGCACGATTACGATGCTGTCCGAATCGCGCTTTGCGCCCGGCATCCTTTACGCGGGAACTGAAAGCGGCAAGCTGTTTCTAACCCGTGACGACGGCCGGAACTGGAAGAACATCAGCGCCGGTTTGCCGAAGAAATGGATCAGCCGCATCGTGGCTTCCGATTACGACGCGGCCACGGTCTATGTCTCGCTGACCGGTTATCGCGAAGACGATTTCACCGCATATCTCTATCGCTCGACCGATTACGGCGCAACGTGGACAGCCATCGCCAACAACCTGCCCGCCGAATCAATCAACGTCGTGCGCGAAGACCCGCAAAACGCCAATCTGCTTTACCTCGGCACGGACGCGGGTGTCTATGTTTCGTTGGATCGCGGCGCGCACTGGCAATCGCTATGCGCCGATCTGCCTACGACGCCCGTGCAGGATTTGGTGATTCATCCGCGCGAACACGAATTGATCATCGCCACGCACGGACGCAGTATGTTTCTGATGGATATTCGCTCCTTGCAGGCTCTGAACGATCAAGTGCGCGCCGCTGAGTTGCACCTCTTCGATGTTCGCCCTGTCAGGCTGAAATGGGCAGCTCCACGCGAAGTCCCGCCCTTTCCGCCGCGTGGTCGCGCGCGCATCCATTACTGGTTGATGCAGCCGGGGAACGTCACGATTGCGATTCTCAATGCGGAAGGTGAAACGATTCGGACGCTGCAAACCAAAGGCCTGACAGGCTTGAACGACGCGGTCTGGGATATACGAGCTGATAATGGCAGAGACGCACCATCGGGCGTGTATCAGATCACCGTCACGGCAGGCAGCCGGGAAATCTCTACCACTGTGACCGTGAAGCCGTAATCCTGGCTAAAACGACGTTCGTCGCCAAAATCATTCGTGTCGTTCTAGCCGCTCCCTCTTTGGGTACGCACGCGTCCTCGCGTGCCGGACTTGGCCAGTATTTTTCTTGAGTAATGTGATTTCACAAAGTCTGCACGCGAGGGCGAGTGAGCTCCCGGGTATGCACGCGAGGACGAGTAAGTTCCCGGCTATGCACGCGAGGGCGAGTGAGTTCCCGGCTATGCACGCGAGGGCGCGTAAGTTCCCGGCTATATATCTTTTATCTCAGAGAATGATCGGTCAGATACTTCCAGCCCTCATCACCGATCAAATCCAGCGAAGACATGCCATCCTGTGCTGTCCCTGGATAGACGTATATTCCGTCCCGTTCGATCACTCGCGGATCGAGCGACCTTATTGAGTTCAGCAATTGCTCAAATGTGCTCGATTTCCAGTACTCGTCTTCATCGATATTGTTGACCATCGATACAAAGGGCTGGGCCAGCTGAGCAAAAGTCGGCCGGAACTTGACATCTCCGACATCGTCCTCGACCGTCTCTTCACGGTTGTCAATCAGCATCATGAGCGTCACGATCAAATATTCTTTCTGATCAGAGTATCTGTGGAGCTTGTCTACTTCCTGGCCGAGCTCCTCGGGTTCAGTCGCCATGGAGGACTCGATCTCATTGCGCCATTGATTGAAAGTGCTGACCGCGGTTTCAGTGTCGGAATAATAGTCCCAGAACCCGTATTCCCAGGCGTATTGATTCTCGGTCAGAATGGCGGCAATGGATTTAAAGAATTTTCTCTTCTCTTCGACGCTGTCGGTGTTGTCTTCAGCTTCGATCCTGCGTGCCAGTTGTGAGCGCAGGTCATCGCTGCCAAAAACCTGGATGACGATTTGCAGTCCGAAGAAGATTGCGACATTCTCATCGCCGCCGCTCTTTCCCGACAGGAACGACCTGCGTGTCTGATCAATGCGCCCTGGTTCGGCCCGCCGAAGGCCAGATACAGCCCTCCTGCGAAGATCGCCGCAAAGACCATCATGACGATCAGGTAGATCGATGTGCTCATAAAAAAGAGAATTGAGAGAGACATCTGCAAAAATCCTCGATTGCTCAAGTGAAAGGAGTTTAACCCTTAAACTTTGAACTTCATGTTTGAGTTATCCGCTGAACCAACCGCCGCCGCTTCGTCCGTAAGAGCCTGATCTGCCCGGACGCGTTCCGGTTACCCGCCCGTTTTGCGCAACCCTGACGCTCGTGCGTCCGAATCCGCTTGGTCTGGTCTTGCCAATGCCCGTTGAACTGCCGATCCTCGCTGCGCTGAACATCGTCGGCCGACTCGCCGGTCTGTAAGCTGGAGGATTAAAGCTCGGTCCTGAAGTGGGGCGGGGAAGCGGCACGCTGCGGCCACCCTGGACAACTACGACCTGGCGTGGCGTGCTGTAGTAATAGTGACTGTAAAACCACCAGTGCGAATATGGTGAGCCGCCATAATAGTAATGACGATGAGTGACGGTAGAGCCATCGGTTGTTCCAGTAGCGGAACTTTTTGATGCGACGACCGGCTCATCAAAAGGTTGAAAATCAGACAACCGCAGCATGCGGGTGGCGAGACCATTCTTCTGCCAGTCGACGAACTCCTCATTGAGATCGTCGAGCTCCTGCGTTTGAAGCTGATCCTTTACCAGATAGAGGACCTGTTTGATGCCGCGCTGCTTGAGCTGATCCGCAGTGGGCAGCTTCGCCAGATAGCGATTGTCGAACTGATTGTCTTCGTTCGTATACGGTGTCAGCCGTGTGCTGTCCAGCAGTATTATGACCGGGGCATTATCCGCCAGTTTTGATTTCTTCTCCTCGATTTCGTTTGCGTAATAAACCATTGCAGCAAGCGTTTCGTGGGATCTGACAACCCCAGGGGATGAGGCCAGTTGTCGAATGCCGGGACGACCTGAGCGATATCCGCCATGGCAGCTCCAACTGCCACCGATGCCGGGCCCGGAAGATCACAAACAATCAAAGTCTGATTGGCATCCGCTGTCTGAGAAAGCAGATTCCTCAATCCTTCCGTTCTCTGGTAACAATCGTTCATGAGCGCGGTGTTGATTGGCCTGATCTGAGCATTGAGCGAAGGTTGAGCGAGAGATTGAATCAGCGTGGGAACAAAGAAGGGCTGGAGCGCCGAGCTGCGCGGCTGATAGATCGATATCAAAAAATTCGGATCGTATGCGCTCCAGGTTTTCTGAACGCTGTCGATCGCCGTCAGCCCTTCATTGAAAACAAGAAGCTTCCCGGTCGATCCGACATTCCATCCCTCTTTCTTCTGGAGATCCAGCGAATCAGCGGAAATCTCGGACTCATCGTCATTCGAAACTTTGTAAATGCTGATGCCGGCAGCACCGAGAACCGCAGTCCAGGCCAGACCTTTACCCACACTGCGACGTGTCAGCTGTTTATTGAACCAGCCGGCCAGAGGCGCCTCACCTGGCCCCGTCGCCCTCACTGTCTGAGCCGATACCTGATTCTTCTTCTCTTTGGTTCTTTTTCCCATAATAAAAAGTTCCGCTGACTATTTGACGGAAATCGGCTCCAGACTGAAATCGTCTACGATAAACGATTCTCCGAACAGGGAGCGGAATCCGAATGTTCCATAAAGAAATTTCTCTTTTGTATCAGTCGTGTCCGTCCAGATGCCGAGGTCATTGGTCTCACCCGTATCGTTCGAGGTGATCGTGTGTTTGACCATAAAGCCCTGAACATTGACGCTGATCGTATAAGAAGTCTTCGTGTTCAGATCCACCAGCAGCGGGATTGGCGTGCTGACCTCCACCGGAGCCCCCCCGTCCCTGACCAGATATGTGTAGAACCTGTTGCGGGTGGCATTCGTGGAGCTCGGGCCGGAAAGATGGAAAAGATAGTAGTTCATTCCCTTGCTGTCAGCTCTTACCACCCATGTCGCGCCTTTCCCATCATTGAGCCAGATGGTGAAGTTGGTCTGAAAATCCCTGTATGTCTTGCCTTTGACATATCCAATCTTCTCGCCTTTGATCTCGAGACGTTTGTTTCTGGCGTCGGATTGAATTTTCCACTCAGGCGGGGACTCCCAAAGCGAGAGGTTATCGAAGAAATCCGTCACTCCGGCTGAAGTGACAATCGGATCGAGTTTAACCGAAATAGTCTTCGGGCCGGCGGTCAGAAGTTGTCTGATAGACCATGTCTGGTAACCAAGCAGCTCTGCGCTGATGCTGTGTTCAGCGGCCTGCTCTACTTGATAATCTATCTGGACGCTGCCGCTGTTTGAAATTCTGCCTTTAAAGGCTCCATCGATCAGGATGTTGGCCCCGGCGGGGCCTTCAAACGTGAGCTTGGCGACGCGGACCAGAATGGTCTTGATCGGGAAAAATCTGACCTCGCTTCCCGCCACGAGATTGCCGAGCGGAACCCGATAATCATTGTATTCCGGATGCCGCACCAGCAGCGTGTGATTGCCCGGAACCAGATTGTCGAGGAGCACGAATTCTTTCTGATCCGCCCTGGCCTGAAGCTTATCGTCGATAAAAACTTCGGCATCTTGTGGCAGCCCCGGAAGCTCCAGCCTGGCATACTGAGCGTTGAGTTTGATCCGTATCGTGTTGGATGCCCTGATCGCCCCTGTTGTGGCCCTCGCACTCAGATAACCGGGAAAGGTCGCCTTGACCGAGTAATTCTGGCCGCGACGCAACTCGAATTCCACCTGCCCGCTCTCGCCATCGGCCTTCCCCTCCTCAACAACTTTTCCTTTTGAATCGTAGACGGCGACATTGCCGGCGATGATCGGATCGAGCACGACAACCAGCACCCCCTTCGTCCCGACGCTGGCCTTTCTGCTGGCCGTCACTGTTTCGTTGGCCGCGCGCTCCCTTGGCTTGACCACCGTGTATTCACGCTGGGCCATGACGGTAGTCACGCAGATAGTTGTCCAGATTGTTGAAAGGAGGATAAATGACCTGATGACAACGCGAGCTTTTGAGTTAGACATCATCTATTAAAATCAGACGGTATGCTGGAGTTCAATTATTATATTAATTGGGACTTTTGGCGCAGCGGAATCCCACATAATCAATCGTCCTTGTAGGGCGATTGAAGAATCTATCGGTTGCGGTCTGCTGGCTGGCAGGATTTATAAATGAACCGCCGCGGATGATTTTGTTGCCGTCATCCGGTTTGGCCTTGCTGCCTGAATAAGGCTTGTAATCCGAATCGGTCCATTCTGCGACGTTGCCTGCCATATCCATGATCCCAAAAGGGCTGGCTCCATCAGGATAGCTTCCTACGGCCTGAGGTTTTTTCAGGTTCGTTTCTCCGGCATTCGAGAATTGCGGTTTCCATTGATTCCCGTATGGGTAGAGCAGATTCTCTTTTCCTCTGGCGGCAAACTCCCATTCCTGCTCGGTGGGCAGCCTCTTGCCACGCCATTCGCAATAATCCCGGGCATCGAACCAGCTGACGTTGACGACAGGGAATTTGGCCTCACCCGGGGAATATGCTCCGTCCACCCAGTTGACTGGCGCCTGGCGTCTTTGCTGTCTGATGAATTCCGAATAGTCCTGATTGGTTACTTCCAGCTTATCAATGTAAAAAGGCTGAACGGTCGCGCTATGTGCCGGGCTTTCGAATTCATTCCCGTCATCGCGCCCCATCTTAAAATCCCCTGCGTGATCGAGATCATCCCCGCAGGGATGCTTGAAGATGTATTCCTGTCGGTACCCGCAGGCGGTTTTTTTGTGAGCAGCGAATAGCTGACGAAGATCGCCACCAGAACGACCGCAATCGCTCCGATCAACAAAGGCAGTTTCGATCGCAATCCGGCGGAAGCAGCCGCCCCCTGGGCGCCCGTCAATCCGTCATGGTTCCTGGATGCAATGCTGGATGCGCTGTTGTTGTAAGTTGCAACGTTAACGTTGGTCGCCATCTGCCCAGGTGCCGTGATGATGGTGTCGGTAGCCGCAATCGTCGGCACATCGGCCTGATTGGGTCTGCCTGTGCCTCTGCCTTCAACGACAACCGTTTGCCTCGCGCCGGGCATTCGCCCGGTCAGGCGCGCCACGCCCGTATGCTCGAAATCTTCGAGGACTTCAAGGAATTGCCTCGTCGAGAGATACCGCTCGTCCGGATCCTTGTCGAGTGCTTTGAGCACGATCTTCTCAAGCTCGGGAGATATCCCCTTGTAGAATCGCGACAATGGCGGAACCGGGAGCTCGATGTGGCCACGCCGGATCTCGTAATCGGATGTCCCGTTGCCGTCATCCTCAAAAGGCACACGCGCCGTCAGCATTTCGTAAAAAACTATTCCGAGCGAATAGATGTCTGACCTCTGATCCAGCTCACGGCCACGGGCCTGCTCCGGACTCATATACTCCGGGGTCCCCGGATTGAACCCCATCTGGGTTCCACCCTTTACCCCGCGAACCTTGACGATGCCGAAATCGGTCACCTTGACCACATCATCAGGAGTCACCAGTATGTTGGCTGGTTTGAGATCGCGATGAATAATCCCCTGATGCTTGTCGCCTGTCTTGTCCGAGTAGATGAAGTTATGCGCATAATCGATCGCTGAAAGGACCTGCTTGAAGAGTTTTATCGCGCGCGGGGCCGGGATTGGACCGGTTTCGCGCGTGATCATCTTGCGCAGGTCTCGACCCGGCACGTACTCCATGACTATGCAGGTCGTGTCTCCGCTGGCGATGAAATCGTAGACCCTCACGATGTTGGGATGATCGAGCTGCGACTGG
This sequence comes from Acidobacteriota bacterium, assembly GCA_016710075.1. Classification (GTDB taxonomy): domain Bacteria; phylum Acidobacteriota; class Blastocatellia; order RBC074; family RBC074; genus JADJLO01. The sequence continues at coordinate 148,183 of JADJLO010000001.1, forward strand.
ATGTAGGCCTCTCGCTCCAGCCGGTCGCGCAGATGCTCGATCTGCTTGGGACTGAAATCCTCGGTCCGGATGGTCTTGATGATGACCTCTCGCGCCAGTCGGGTATGTCTGCCGAGGTATAGCTCCCCCATACCGCCTTCACCAAACGGGCTGACTACCTCATAGTTTCCGATTATGCGTCCTAGCATGAATGATTATCTTAGCGAATCTTGATGATTTTGTCTTAAATCACTGAAATCGAACTTCAATCCCTCTGATGCCCGGATGAGAATCTCACCACCTCGAGGATTTCTTGAAATTCAAAACACAGTCTTTGCCGGGCAGGTTGACCGTTATCAGGAACTTGCCGATCTTCAATCTGTCCCCTTCGTTCAACTCCACCGGCGGCTGATCAGCCTCGATTCGCCGATCATTGATAATTGTGCCGTTTGCACTGCCCATATCGTGCACGAAATACTTCCCGTCGATCCTCTCGATCATCGAGTGCTGCCTCGAAATGTTCTCGTCATCGAGGACCAGTTGATTGTCCATCTTGCGCCCAATGATAACCTTGTTCTCACTCAGTGGTTGCGTCACACCCTCTTCGATCCCTTTAATCACGATTTGAGGACCCATTTCCAGAAAGAGTGGACTGCTTTGCGGGAGCGTACTCTTGCACTCAAGGTTGCTTGTGTTGATTCCTGAACTGATCTTGACGAGGATGAAATTGCGCCCGGTCCGGATCTCGTCCCCCTCACGCAATTGAATCTCTCTGTTGACTCGCTCTCCATTCACCCAGGTGCCGTTCCTGCTGCTGTCTTTGAGCACGTAAATGTTGCCGTATCTCGAAATAATGCAGTGCACACGCGATACCGTGTCCCCGTCAAGAATGATGTCGCAGCTCTCGTCACGGCCAATGGATGTTGTCTCTTTGGTGATGACGTACCCCGTGCGGCCGGAACAAAGGCCACCCGTGAAAACCAGACTCACTCTCGGCACAGGCATGCTGACGGTTTCTCTACCCCTGCCAAAATTGCCGGCCACACCCGCATCCTGAGGAATTGTTAAATCGTTTTTTTGGCCAATCACTTTTAGACTGATCCTGTAATACTATCAATCGATCAACAGCTTTTAAACACCAGCTTTCGATCAACAACTTTCGATCAACAACTTTCATTAAGATCGTTCATTAAGCGTTCGTAGATTATCACGACATACTTTGATTTGGCTAGACTGACAACAACTTACATTTGCAACGATTAGAGTTTAAAGTTTAGCAGCCCTCCCGGCGTCTTCAAATGTTCAATTACGGCCAGAAATCGTCACCTGTCAAATTCCGTCAAATGCTGTTGAGCAGGGGCCGAAACTGTGACAAAGTTTATAACATCTCACCAAACTTCGGACATTAACTTTTCAAACTGAAAAGAATGGTTGACGGAGCATAGAAACGAAGCTATTATTCAGCCTGATTCGGGCACGGACCTCAAAGCTTCTTTAAGTGGCAAAGAGATCAAAAATTAAATCTCAAAGAAGCGTTCCTTTCGCAGCCTGAACCCTGACCAGCAGGAAAATTATTTTAACGTGCCTCCTGTCGGGTCTTTATGTTTAATCATTTCGTGCGAACTTGATCGTCCCCCGTTGATGTTCTCACTGGACAACTGGGTTTTTTAACACTAATTTATTCGTCTAGCGGTGAGCCGCGCCATCGCCCCGGTGCCTGACAGGCTCTGGTGGTCTCTTTGGAACTTTTGAAAATAGAGTTATCAAGAGCAATATGGCTGACGCCGTGAGGAGAGGAGAACAGAATGCGAGCCTCACATCGCCGTCTGATAATCAGATACACAATTTCATCATTAATGGCCTGCGCCTTGTTATGCCTTTTTATGGCCGGGCAGGCAAAAGCTCAGGGGGGATACTCCATACCCGGTTCTCCGGGTGACGCATCCGGAGCAGCTTACGGACTGGGTGTCAGCGAAAACAAACTTGGCAGCGTCTTGTTTTTCAACTACTACACCAGCGATTCTCTCAGCTCTCAGGTCAACACTCGCATCAATATCACCAACGCCAATCCGCTTCAGGATGTCTCGCTTCACCTGTTTTTTGTGGATAGCGTGACCTGCAATATCGCCGATGCTTTTACCTGTCTGACACGCCAGCAGACCTACTCATTTGAAATTTCAGATTTCGACCCGAACGTGACGGGATATCTGATAGTCGTGGCCGTTGATTCTTCAGGCCGGCCTGCCGGATTCAATTATCTTGCAGGTGATGAGCTGGTGGTCACGCCGACCGCGCACAGGTTCGGTCTGGCCGCTATGGCGGCCGCCAGGCGTGACGGAAGTTTCTCCTCGCCGATCAATTCAGACGGGTTGACCTCGACCATGTTCTTCAACGGCGATCAGTACGATTTTCTGCCATATACGATGATGCTCGACAGCTTCCCGAGCCAGGTTTCAGGTCCCGGCGACCCGCTCGCCGATACCCGCCTCTACCTCTACACTCCGCTGCCGGATCTGACATCTTCGGCTACTAGTTTCAGCGGCTCGATCTTCTTCCTCCTCTTTGACGATCAGGAAAGATCTTTTTCCGGTTCAATACCGCTCAACTGCTACCTGACTTCCGACAAACAGAGAATCACATCCGTCAGAACGGCTCCCAATGTCAATACCATCGTCCCTTCCGGAAGGACCGGCTGGGCGAAATTCTATGCCAGCGGCAAGAGAAATATTGTCGGAAATCCTCAGGGCTGCGTCGTCGGTCTCAATAACGTTCCGCTGATGGGCGCCACCGCCACCAAGACCGGATTCTATACCGGGGGGCATAACCTTCGTTACCTGACCAATTTCAACGCCCCCGGCTATTCGATTACTATCCCTGCAATCGCACCATACTGCGGGCCTTCGGTCGATTATCCCACCAGAGGCAGCAGCATCTGTCAATTGGGTAATTGATGGTTGATCGATATAACTAATTCGGGCCCTGAAGCCTTACTCGACAAATTAAAGGAGTGTGATGAAAATTATCACACTCCTTTTCCGATAGAATCCTCAGCTTATCTCACGTATCTTCTGTGCATTCCCGGCAGGTTTTTTCTTCCCGGTAAAAAATAATTCGAAAACTTTTGAAACATTTTCAGGTTTCGAGCGTGTAAAAAGCGGTATTTTTCGCTTGACGGGGCGACGCCCCGGCAGCTCCGTTGAAAATACCGGTTTTTATGAACTGAAATTCATCAACTTCAGTCTCTCTTCTGACCCCTCATTTCGAAGAGATCTTCCTGAAGAGTTTTTCAGACCCGATCAAGGAATCAGGCATCAGATCAGGGTCGGACTGGAAGAGATAAACCGGAATAGAGATAGCTTATCCGGATAAAGTAATAAAAAGACTGCCCCCTCAAAAAGATATGAATTTCACTCAGTAGTATTTTCCTCACTCGATCGGCATTCCATGATCGGATCAGGCGCCTGATCCGGGGCCGGATCCGGTTGCAAAAAGCCAAAATCCTTTCATGCTGAGCGAACTGAAAAAATAAGCAACAAATAAGCAAAATGAGAAGCTGAGATAAAGGTAAAGACAAGATAAGGTATAGAACAAGTAGAGAGTCTTATAGAAATGGCAGAATACATTTGCAGACTGGGAACACCGGGAGGTGAAATAGTAACGCGGACGGTTGAAGGGCTGACCGAACAGGAGTTGCGGCAGCGTTTGTCCCTTGAGGGGTACCGGATCTTTACAGTCGAAACGGCAGGCGTCATCAATGGGGTGCGATTCAGGCGTTCGGGGGACAGGACAGTCAAGATCAAGCTGGACGATTTTCTGCTTTTCAATCAGCAGCTCGCAGCATTGATTCACGCAGGCCTTCCGGTCTTGCAGTCGGTACAGATGCTCAGGCAGCGGTCGCCGAATCCAAAGCTGCGCACGGTGCTGGCCGACGTTGAATCCAAGATCAAGTCGGGTTATGCGCTCTCCGAGGCTTTTGAGGCCCAGGGGGAGACATTCCCGAAGATCTATACGGCATCGATACTGGCAGGGGAGCGTTCGGGGAGTCTCGATGACGTGCTGCGCAGATACGTGGATTACACCAAATCCATCGCACAACTGAGAAGAAAGATCCGCGGGGCATTGACCTATCCGTTGATCCTGCTCTGTGCCGCTTTTATCCTTATCGCGGTGCTGACGACATTCGTCATTCCGCAGTTTTCATCACTCTACGAAAACATGGGAGCGGATCTGCCGGGGATCACCGTGCTTGTTGTTGGATTATCGACGGCAATCAGGGCGAATATTTACTGGCTGGTGCCGGTAGTTAGCGGTTCATTGATCGGACTTGCGGCCTGGCGCCGCACGGAGAAGGGAAGGCGAGCGATCGACCGTTGGATTCTGAAAGTTCCGATTATTGGGGAGTTGATCAAGCAGATGACCACGGCCCAGCTGGCGAGAAGTCTGGCCACGCTTCTGGCTGGAGGCATCACGGTGGTTGAATCATTTCATATCGGTCTGGCTTCGATTACGAACCGCGAGCTGCTGCGCTCGACAGAGCCGGCGCTCTCAAAGATCAAGGAAGGAAAGCCTTTTACCGAGAGCCTGGAAGCCGCGGGATGGGTTCCTCCACTGGCTGTGGACATGATCGGGGTCGGAGAGCGATCGGGTTCATTGAGGGAGATGCTCGATGAGGTCGCGGGATTTTACGACGCCGAGACTGAAGTGAAGCTTGGTCAGTTGACGACATTTATTGAGCCGGCGATTCTGATCACGATGGGCATCGTGGTTGTCACGATTCTGCTCTCGATCTACCTTCCGCTTTTGCAGATGGTCAGCCGGCCCGGAGCTTGAGTGAGAGGAAACCTTAATCCGGATACCGGATCGGGAGTCTTAAAAAAGAGGTATTTAAATTAATGGCAGTATCAACAGAAGAGATCAATCAGGCGGCGGACCGTGAGACGGCAGAGCAGTTGGCGAAGCGATATCGCCTGAATTTCATCCCTCTTGAAAACTATCCGGTCGATTACGCCCTGGTTCAATCGCTGCCGATCGATCTCATGCTGCGCAATCGATTCGTTCCGCTGCGGAGGGAAAACGGGCACATGGTGGTTGCGATGGCGGATCCGTCCGACCTCGTGCTGCTCGATGAGCTGAGGGCTCAGTTGCGGATGCCGCTCAAGGTCGAAGTCGCCCCCTGGAGCTCGATCGAAGCGGTTTTGCGCAAGGGCGACGCCTCGCAACGTGTTTTGCAGGAGGCGACCGAGGGATTTCGCGCCGCGCTGGTCAAAGAGACCGATCAGGGCGAAGAAGTCCTGGACCTGGACCGGCTCTCAGGCGATTCGGAGATGTCTCCGATCATCAAGCTGGTCGATACGATCGTCTTCACTGCACTCGAAAAGCGCGCATCCGATATTCACCTTGAGACACGGGATAACGATATGGTCGTCAGGTATCGAATTGACGGCGCCCTTTATGAAGCGGGCGACCCGATCGATATCAAGCATCATCAGACGATCATCTCGCGCATCAAGGTCATGTCCGAACTGGATATAGCGGAACGTCGCGTGCCTCAGGATGGTCGTTTCAGAATGAGAATCAAGGGGAGAAAAGTCGACTTCCGCGTCTCGATCATGCCTTCGGTCTATGGCGAGGATGCGGTAATTCGTATTCTCGACAAGGAACAGATCAATGAATCGTTCAAGGATCTGAGGCTTGAAGTGGTCGGGTTCGATCCGACTCTGCTGCTCAAATTTCGTCGCTTCATTCTGGAGCCTTATGGCATGGTCCTCGTCACCGGCCCGACCGGATCGGGCAAGACGACGACTCTCTATGCGGCTCTCAACGAGATCCGAAACGACGAAGACAAGATCATCACCATTGAAGATCCTGTCGAATACCAGCTTCGCGGCGTGACCCAGATTCAGGTCAACGAGAAAAAGGGGCTCACTTTCGCCCGCGGATTGAGAAGCATCCTTCGTCATGATCCGGACAAGATAATGGTCGGAGAAATCCGCGATATGGAGACCGCCCAGATCGCAATAAATTCAGCGCTTACAGGGCATCTGGTATTCACTACCGTTCACGCCAACAACGTGATCGATGTCATCGGGCGCTTCATCAACATGGGTGTCGAGCCGTACAATTTCGTTTCGGCTCTCAACTGCGTCCTGGCTCAGAGGCTGGTCCGCCTGCTGTGCAACAAATGCAAGAAGCAGTTCCAGCCGAAAGATGAAGAGTTGAGCGAATCGGGTCTCAAACCGGAGACATACAGGGACCGTCCATATTTCCTGAGCGTCGGCTGTGACGTCTGCAATAACACTGGATACAGGGGGCGAACGGCAATTCACGAACTGCTTGACATGTCCGACAGCATTCGCGAGCTGATCATCGCCCGCAAGCCCGGCTCGGAAGTCCGTCGGACCGCCATCCAGGAAGGGCTCGGAAGTCTGCGTGAATCTGCCGTCAGACTTGTTTTTGAAGGGGCTACTACTCTTCACGAAATCAATCGCGTGACTTTCGTCGAAGCTATGCCCTGATGCAAAGGTGGCCTGAAGCTATTTTGGCCTGAAGCTATTATTGGCCTGAAGCTATTATTGGAACGATATCGTGGTTCAGGCGTTGAAGTGGCAGAGATGCGAGAGGCATCTGTCTGATCCAAAGCGACTTTTTTAAGTTCTTCGGACAGATGATTCAAATCCAGCCACCCCCATTCTGACCCCATTCAGGAGTTCTTATAATTTTTTTATCCTGAGACAGCGTCTCGGATCTGGAAACAGCCTGTTGACAGGCGATAACTGTTAAAAAAAACACTACACACACGGGGCAGAAAAGTTGCTCCCCAAAATTCAACTGAAGGTAAACATGAAAGTTAACACCATCATCCGCAAGTCTATTGCTCTGATACTGATGATCTGCCTGATTATGCCGGGAGTGGCCTTTGCCGCCGGTGGAAAGTCGGGAAAGAAGAATTTCAAGGAAGGGATGAAGTACGAGGAAGTTCAGCAGTGGGACACTGCCGCGCAGCAGTTTGCGCTGGCGGTGGCTGCTGAGCCAAACAATCCCGAGTACAGGCTTCATTACCTGAGAGCGCTTCAGCAATCGTCGTTGATGTTTGTCAAGCGGGGAGACTCGCTAGCTGAGCAGAATGACTTTGCCAGCGCCTACACTGCATACCGTCAGGCATACAACTTCGACCAGGGCAACGAGATCGCGCGCCTCAAGATGGAGCGGATGCTTCAGTTTCAGAAGGCGCAGGCGAGCGGAGCGGAGGTGGATAATGCCAACAAGATCGGCAATGTCATGCCGACGAGCAATGAGATTCAAGTCGCCACCAAAGCCCGCAACCGAGATGTGGTGCAGCAGATCAGTTATAAAGACGGCAAATTCAAGACGGTGGTCGCCAATCTGGGCAAGCTTCTCGGATTGAACGTGGTCTTTGACGAATCGGTCAAGGATGTCCCTGTGACCATAGAGCTCAATGATGTGACGATGGCCAAGGCTCTCGATATCATCTTCAAGACATACAAGTTCTCCTTCGAGATGGTGGATCGCCGCACGCTGCTTGTTTATCAGGATAATCCGACCAACAAGCCGCGCTTCGAGACGATGATGATCAAGACCTTCTATCTGGGGAACATTACATCAAATCAAGCCCGCACGGCGCTTCAGGCCATGCTGCCGCCCGGCAGGCAGATCGCCTCGATGGATCAGGCAAACGGACCCGGCGGCAACCTGCTGATCGTCAAAGCCACATCCAGCGAATTACAGTTGGTTCAGGACATCCTCGACAGCCTCGACAAGAACAAGAACGAGGTCGTTCTCGACGTCGAAATCTACGAGGTTTCACACGACAGCATGCTGCAGCTCGGCAACCAGATTGTGACCAAGCCGCTGGATGTCACTGAGACGAGAATCGATTCGACAAACAAGCCTTACACTTATCCTCTGGGATCGACTGCATCTTTGAACAATCTGGGAGGCATCGGGAGAAATAATGCCGGCAAGATTGCGGGCAATACACTGATTCCGTTTCTTGGTGGCATGGGAACATTGATCGGACTGCCTCCGACGCAGCTCAGCCTGCTTCAATCGAAGGGCAACTCCAAACTTCTCAACCGGGCTCAGATCCATGTGCTTGATGGTCAGAAGAACCAGACCAAACTCGGTCGCAGCGTGCCGGTCAGACTGGGCACCAATTATCTTGGTGGAGGAGTTCTGGGCTCCGGCAATCTGGGCGCTGGAAATCTGGGGGCAGGCCAGGGCGGTGTCGGCAATGTCGGCGGCATCGGGGGCATCGGCGGCGGTATCGGAGGTTTTGGAGGCGGCGGCTTTGGCGGCGGAGTTGGCTTCGACAGCATCCAGTATCGCGATGTCGGTCTGGTGATCGATGTCAAACCGATGATCACAAATGAAGGCTATGTCGAGATCGAAATGAAGTTCGAGACATCGGACCTCGTCCAGTCTGGCGCTGATGCGACCAACCTGACTCCGATCTTCACACAGCGCTCACTCAACACGACGGCAAGAATCCAGGATGGCGTCACTTCGGTTGTTGCAGGCGTCAGTCAGGAATCGAAGGGCGATTCACGATCGACGATTCCGATCCTCGGCATCGATCCCAATACTCGGAAGGCTCTTTACCTCTCCGACACAGGATTCGAGGCAGAATGACGTGATCATCACCGTGACTCCGCACATTGTCCGCTCGCAGGGCATCAACAAGGATGATCATCTGGCCAAACTTGCCGGCGGGGCGCAGTCCGGACCATCACAGAGCGTTGAGGATGTGGTTTACAGAGCTCAGCAGGAAGAGGAGCAGGAACGCAGATTGATTGCACAGAGTATGCCCCAGGCAACTCCGATAGGTTCGACCGCGGATGTCCAGACACAATCGGTCAACTACACGCCTGCTCAGCCTGCTCAGAACGCTAACAGACCTGCTGCCCCCGTGGTTCAGCCTGTCTCCAGCAATCAGGCTTCAAAAACCCAGAGGGTGCTTAACAATCAAAACCTGGTTCCGGTTGCCAATGCGACAGCAAATACATCTTCCGGGGCCGCGTCAAGTGAAAGACCGGAGAACTTCAACAAGCCGGTACCCGAGATACAGCCTCAGCCGCCCGTGCCGCAGCCTGAAATGGAGAACGTGGCAGGGCAGCAAAAAGCTCTGGGTCCTGACGGCAAGCCCGTCGCCGGTGATGCTCCGAAACCAGGCGAAGAGGAGAGCAGTCTGGTCATCAAACCTGAAGGCGATGTGAGCGTTCCCGTCATGGTCTCGGCCCGCCGGCCGGAGAATGTCGAGAGAGCCCTGGCTCAGCAGCGCGCCCAGGCTGAGATCGCGGCCAGAGAGAAGAAGGCCAATCCTCAGCCGAAAGCCGCTACTCCCGATGTCCCCAGAGAGATGCAGGTAAATCCGCGGCCTCCGCAGCAGAAAGTCTCTCCGGCTGTTCCCCAGATGGCTCAAATGGAAGGCAACAAGAGCCAGAAGGGATCGGTCAATTTCACGATATCGCCGGCGCCGATCAGACAGCAACTCGGCAAAACCTTCGCGGTCACCGTCGAGGTCAGCGGCGAAGCCCAGATGACTTCCGCCAATATCAGCCTTAAATTTGACGACTCAAAGATACGCGTCAAATCGGTTCGCAATGGCGGTCCTTTTCGGCGAGCAGCCCGATTTGACATATGAATCAGACAGGGGCAATCTCATCGTCCGGGTCAGGCAGCCACAGGCAGCCGTCGTTCCGGTCGCCGGCACGCTCGTCATTGTTGAGTTCACCGCTGTCGCAGAGGGCAATTCTGAGATTACTTTCAACAGCAGCGGAACACAGGCACGCGGCGCCAACAACTCATTCATCTCGGCTTCAGGCAGATCTGCCCGAGTCATCATCAGCCGGGATAGTTTGACCAGTATTCCCAATGCCAATGTTCCCAATGAAAGATAGTCCCAGACAATTATCCGATAATACCGGCGAGGGGTTGCCTGTGCGTTCAAGGGCACGGCGATTTCAGTCAGGGTTCACACTCCTCGAACTGATCATCACGCTGACCATCGTTGCCATTCTTGCGGCCGGGACCGTTCCGGTCGCAAGAAATATGATCAAAAGGCAGAGGGAGCTCGAACTCCGCCGCAATCTGAGAGAGATTCGCAAGGCGATCGATACCTATAAAGCCGCCTGCGAAAATGGCCAGGTCGGGCCGCTCGATCGCAAGGTCGACGATGAATGCTATCCGCCCAACCTTGATATATTGATTGAGGGCATACACCCGCCAAACAAGGCGAATACGACAATCAGATTCCTGCGCAGGATGCCCATTGACCCGTTCACCGGCAAGGCTGACTGGGGCATGCGCTCAGTGCAGGATGATCCTGACTCCTCCTCCTGGGGAGGCCAGAACATATTCGATGTTTTCAGCAAAGCGACAGGGACTGCTCTGGACGGCAAGACCCAGTACAAAGATTGGTAATCATGAAGATCTTTAACAGGACGAAACAGCTACGACCGGAGGTTGATGGAAGTCGCCGCAGCACCCAGCGCGGTTTTACTTTCATGGAACTTCTGATCGTCATGGTCATAATCGGCATACTTGCCGCCGTGGCCATTCCGGTTTATATCGCTCACGTGCGGCGCGCCAAAGAGGTCTCATTGCAGAGTGATTTGTGGGCAATGAGGCGGGCAATAGACTATTACGCGACCGACAAGGAAAAACCTCCATCGACGCTTCAGGAATTAGTGGCTGCGGGTTATTTGAGAGATATTCCCAAGGATCCGATTTGCCCGGAATGCCCCTGGACGGAGATTGCGGCGCCGACCGACTCAAGCGTCGCAAATGCCCCTTCAGGTATTGGCGATGTCAAAAGCTCTGCGCCCGGAAATGACGCCAACGGCAAGCCATTCACTGAGTACTGATATCTGCCGTCAATCATGGAAGGTTTTTTATAGTTTAAGGTTGAATTTAAAGAATGAGACAATTACCCATCGTATCAGGACTCCTCAATTACCTGAGCGCACCGACTCTTCCATCAATTTCGGCGTCAATCACGGAAAACAACGTGGCTCTGATATCCCTCAAGAGAAAAGGCGGGGAATTCGAGCCCGGAAATCTTGGCGTCACCCGATTGCCTGCCGGACTGGTAAAAGCACATTTCTCTGAGCCGAATATCAGCGATGAACTTACGCTGGGAGATTATCTTTCGAAAACAGCGGAGCAGGCAAACATCAGAAAGGTCGCCAGGCTGAGTGTGACGCTTCCCGTTGGAAGCGCCAGGACCATCATCGTCGCTCTCGATTCCATACCTGACACGAGGGCGGAATTGAATCAGATGATCGAATGGAAAGTCGAGCGAAATCTCGGTTACAAAGTCAGCGATTTGAGAATCAGCCACACGCGGCTGAGCGATTCCGACGGTCGCCCGCAGTGGGTCATTTCGGCCGTGCAGGTTGCGGTGGTATCCCAGTATGAAAGGGTTTTCAGGGATCTTGGCTGGCAGGTGGGCTTGATTGCGCCACAGCATATCGGAGAGGCTCAGTGGCTGATCAGAGCCGGCATCAAAGAAGATCAGGTCGCGGTCAGTCTTCACGACAACGGCTTTGATATCGTCATTGTCCGCGGTAGCGAACCGATTCTGATTCGTGAAGTGATCTGCCCGCCGGAAGAGCGCGAGGATGAATTTTTCAGGCTCCTGGTCTATTACCGGGATCGCATTGCCGTGACTGACGAAAATCTGACACTCAACAGGTTCCTGATTATCGGAAACCCGACTGAACAGCGTCAGTTTCGCGAAGTCTTCTCCGCGGCACTCGAGCGAAACTCGATCTTGCTCAGTCCGCAGCAATTGGGCTTGAATGTTGATTCCAATGCGCCGGTTAACAGCTTTTTTGCCGCAGCCGGGCTGGCCACGATGGCCTGGAACTGATCCGCCGATATCATCTTCATATCCACATTCATCCGGCCATTGAGGAAATATATGTTTATCAAACAGACATCACACAAACGAACCGTTTCAACTTCATCCATCAAAATTATCTTATCTTTGCTGCTGCTCGTAACGTCAGCCGCATCCTGCAGCAGTGAGAAAAGCAGTGTCCTGACTTCGACCGACAGCGCGAATACGCAGGCAGGCGCAAGGCGCCGTAATCAGACGGCAGTGGCCGCTCCCACGGCAATTCCGGCCGATCCGGTCGCGCAGGCAACTCCGCCGGCACAGGGCCAGGCGGCAGGCCAGCCGGCGAGCAATCAAGACGGTCAGAAATCGAGGATTCCGGACGGCAAGTTAATGACGGATGGTGAATTCACAACCGCCAAACCCGCGCCGACACCCGCCAAGGATCCTTTTCCGGCAAGACCGACTCCCGCTGTTGTCATGCAGAATGGAAAGATTGTCCAGCAATGGCAGGCGCCCGCGGATGCCGCCGCCGTTGTCAGTCCCGTCAAGGATAATCCAAACGCTGCCGGCATCGGCAAGGTCCTCTACCTCCAAAAATGTGTGGATTGTCATGGCAAGGCCGGGGAAGGCAATGGCTGGATGTCCAAGGGGCTGCTCAGACCTCCCACAAATCTTGCCAGCAAGGTCGTTCAGGCCAACACCGATGGAGAACTCTTCTGGAAGATCACCAACGGCAAATCGCCCATGCCCGCTCATCGCGTCAGATTCACCGACGAGGAACGCTGGTACATCGTCAGCTACCTCCGCACCTTCAAGCCCTGAACAATAGATACAGATTACAAACCAAACAAAAAAGCACGAAACCCACGAAATAAAACAGCGTTTTACTTCGTGGGTTTCGTGCTTTTAGTGTGTTTCGCTATCTTTTAGAAATAGAGTTTCAGTGCGAACTGAACGATCCTCGGGTCGAAAGTGCTGGTGACACGGCCGAAATTGGCGCTGCGTCGATCGACTGTCGGAGCGGAGAAGTTCGTTTTGTTGAAGAAATTGAAGAACTCAGTACGGAACTCCACCTTCGACCTCATTGATGAAGCGCAGTGGGAAATTCTTCTGGATCCCGAAGTCGACCTGGTAGAGCGGGAAGCCGTAGACTGCGTTGCGGCCGATGTTGCCGAACGGCTGATCCACAGTCGGGATGGAGATGTTCGCGGCGTTGAAGTAGTACTCGAAGTTCTTCAGGCCGAGAGCACTTCTCTGTGCCTCGGTCGAGAGTATCCCGCCGTTGGTCCCGACATTGGGTCTGAGCGCGACGCCTCCCAGGAAATCGGGCTGGTTGTCAGACAGACGCTGGTCGGTATCTCCGTATCGAAGGTTAAGCGGCTGGCCGCTGGCCAGAGTGATGGTGCTGCTGGCCACCCAGCCTCCGATGACACGGTCGAGCGCAGCAGGCATGCTGCCGCCGAAACTCCGGCCTTTACCAATCGGGAGATTCCAGACCACACTGGTTGTATTGTTGATGCGCTGATCGAAGGACGATGGCCCGCGATCGTTTGCCGGATCAAAGACGTTCTGCGGATTGGGTGAGCCGCCGTTGCTGACCTCCAGAACCTGAGACACGTTGTCTATCGCTTTCGAATAGGTGAACGAATTGAGCAGATTGAGGGTTGCGCCACGGTGTTCGAATTTCACCTGCAAGGCATTGTAATTCGAGAAACCGGTTGGGAGTACGGCCGTGATGTTGCCGACTCTGACAGCTCCTGAACCTGGTATGTTCACGCTCTGGATCGGACGGCGATCGAGCAGGGAAGGACGCTGTGCGGCAGGCAATAGCAGTTCCGCCGCTGTCAGCGGTCGCGCCTGATTGTAGTCTGCCAGGATCGGAAGCTTGACGCCGTGATTGCCGACATAGGCTATGTCTATGAGGTTGTTTCGAGACAACTGGCGTTGAACCGTCAAGTGCCAGTTCTGAACATAGCCCCACGGCAAATCGCGCGGCATATAAAGAATTACGCTTCCGGGGCTGGTCAGCAGATTTGTCGGGTATCCATCCTGAGTCCGCCTGAAACAGCCGCTGAAATTGTTGCCTGTGCAGATGGCGCCAATATTCGCCGCAGTATTCTGAACCGAAGCCCGGGTGACGAATGGAGCATTTGTGTTCATCAGCTCTGCGCTGGCCATGCGATTCCAGTAATTAAACCCAACTGCATAACCTGCCCGGATGACAGTCTTGTCGGATAACTGATAAGCCAACCCCAGACGTGGAACGAAATTGTTCTTGTCCAGATCTCTCATGGATCTTTCCGAAATTGATCCAGCCTTCGCCAGAATGACCGATTTCGTCTGTGGATCAAAGTTTGCGAATTTATTGTCCGCGTCATAAACCGGCGTCACAAGCTCGTACCGGACACCGGCGTTGATAGTCAGTTTCGGGCTGAACTTGAAATCATCCTGCAGATACCCGTAATGGAACCGCTGGCGCATCTGTGCGGTCACCTGCGTTGCCAACTGGTACTGGCTGCGGGCGCCGAAATAGAAATCAGAGATGCCGAAGGCATTGTTGTATGCCGAATTGGTGTTATTGGGGTTGGTCGTCAGATTGGCTGCCGGGCGGCTGAATGACGATCCGTAAGCATCGATTCCATAAAGCGGATTGGTATCGTCGACATTCTGGTTGAGTGCCAGATATTCATAGCCTGTCTTGAGGGTGTGACGTCCGATAACCTTGCTGTAATTGATGCGTGAATTGATAGTGGTTGGGAACTGAGCCTGCGGATTTGTCGACTGGCGCCCGATTCGCGCAAATCCGGGAAGATCCTGTGGGGTCACGCCACCCTGAATTCGCGGTCCTTCCGGCAGGCCTGTAATTCCGAACAGTTCGCGCATGCTCGGTCCGCCGACCAATGCGGGGAGACGGTCCATACCAAGTCTTGTGAAAGCGAATCTGTATTCGATCAGCGAATCATTCGATACATTCCAGGTGATGCCCGCAATGCCCTGCTGGTTGTAAGTCGTCAGGTTCCCGATTGCGTTGCCGCCTGAGAATCCAGTGATCAGACCGGGCTGCCTGATTGTCTGCCGGCGATGCGCATAACGAGCGAAGCCATTCAGGCGTGCACTGAAGTTATGGTCTATCTTCAACGCGCCCTTGTCTTCGAACAACCGGTTGCGCACGAAATTGCCGTAATTATTGGCTACTGTGAGCACTCCTCCGCCTGTTCGATTCGGAGCCGGAAGATTATCCAGAACCGTTCTGGCGAATTTTGTCATTGGTACCGGGTTGCCGGCCCTGATAACCGTCCCGGTGGTGACCAGCGCTCCAGTGGAATCGACGAAGTCGAAAGGAACCCTGACATCGACCGGCAGGATACCCTTGCGCTGGTCGAGCGAGGGAATCGAAGCCAGTCCGAACGGGCTCTGAATCCATCGCGATCCTTCATAATCGAGGAAGAAGAATGTCCTGTCCTTGATGATCGGTCCGCCGAAAACGAATCCGAACTGATTCCGATTTACCTGAGGTTTGCGTCCGTCGGTCGGACGGAAAAAACCCGTCGCATTGAGGGCGGTATTCTGAAGGAAGTCCCAGGCCGTGCCGTGAAACTCGTTCGTTCCGCTCTTGGTCGAGACATTCATGACAGCGCCGCTGGTTCTGCCGTACTCCGCGCTGTAGGTGTTGACAGACATGCGGAACTCCCCAACCGAATCGGGCGAGGGCTGAGTCGCCTGGTTTGAGAATCCCTGGTTGGTCGTACCGTAGAAATTATTGTCGATGCCGTCCAGAAGGAAGTTGTTGTATACGCTGCGCAGGCCGTTGACGTTGTATGCTCCCTCGCGCCTGAATGAAATATCTCCCTGGTTGCCCGATTGCGACTGGCGCACACCCGGAACCAGCAGCGCAAGGCTGGAATAGGTTCGACCATTGATCGGCAGATTGACCATCTGTCGCTCAGTGATGATCTGCCCCTTCGAACTCGATTCAGTTTCAAGCAAGGGCGCGGAATCGACGATGGTAATCGTTTCAGTCGCCGCACCCACCTGCATCGTGAAATCGACTCTCTGACGCGCTTCTACCGTCACCGTTACCTTGTCTGCAACTGCCGTCGCAAATCCCTGAAGCTCGGCCGTTACCTTGTAGGTGCCAATCTTGACCGAGGGGAAAATATAGTCCCCGTTGCTGTCAGTCTGTGTCGTGGCCGTGATCCCTGTAGCATTGTTCTTGAGCGTGATGTTGGCTCCACGCAGTACCGCACCGTTCTGGTCTTTCACCGTCCCCAGCACCACTGCCGTATCAAACTGCGCAAAACCGGCTGTCGTCGCCGTTATCATTATTGTCAATAACATCAACAGGCAGATATATTTCCTGCCGAATGAATTGTCAAAATTCATTATTTCCTCCTGTGGGTTTTTGTTGTTTCAGAAAATCAATGAATCAGCCTTATATGTTGTGCTGAAAATATAATTCAAGGTTCTGGATCTGTCCTTACTGCTGAGCGAATTTTTTCTGAATATTAAACTCAAAAGTAGTTCATCTTTTTTAAATAGTTGTAATGCGGATGTTAAGATAGTCTTAATTCTGGGCTCATCCTTGCAATAGATCAAGGAAAGAATTAGTTTTCCAGTCTTGTATTTTTATCAGAGGAGAAGGTATCAGATGACACCTGAGGAGGCACGCGAAAAGTTCGGGCAGAGGGTTCAGCGATGTTCGGGCTGTTTTGTCGCATTTCATGTGAAAGATCTATGGATCGACGAAGAAGGCAATTATTTCTGCGATAATTGTCACACTGAAAGCAACATTCATTTCAATCAATATTCTGAAGACGTCGATTTTTCTCAATTTTTTTCTTAATCGAAAACAGCAAAAACATAAGCAAGGAGATGGAGAGTAGTGAATAGAAAGACCGTTTCTGGAGTCTTATTAATACATTTGTTTCTTATTCTGGCGGTATCGGCACAGAACTACAGAGGGTTGATCCGCGGGCGAATTACCGATTCACAGGGAGCCGCGATATCCGGAGCTCGACTGGAGGTCAGGTACCTGGAGACAGGAGAGAAGAGAATCGCAACAACCGAGATGCAGGGAGGTTATGCTGTCTCCCTGTTACGGCCGGGCATATATCAGGTTGAGATCGAGCAATCGGGGTTCAATAAATTTTCGGCATCAGTAAATCTGGAGGTCAATCAGGATCGCCGGCTGGACATCTCACTGAGTGTCGGCACGGTGAAGGAAGGCCAGGAGGTCAAGGCCACTAACAGTGTTCTGCGATTGGAAAACGCCTCTCTCGGGGCGGTGATCGACAACCGCCAGGTTGCAGGTCTTCCGCTCGATGGGCGAAACTTCCTGGAGTTGAGCCTGCTTGTGCCGGGAACCGTGCCGGCCGCTCAGGGGTCAGCCGGATCGGTCCGTGGGGATTTCGCCTTCAGTCTGAACGGCGCGCGGGAAGACGCCAACAATTTTCTGCTCGATGGAGTTTATAACGTCGACCCGAAGCTCAACACATTCGGCGTCAAGCCGCCTGTCGATGCAATTCGCGAATTCGAGATACTCGGCAGCGTTTACGATGCATCGCTCGGCAGAAGCGCCGGTGCGCAGGTCAATGTGGTTCTCAAATCGGGAAGCAACAGGCTTCACGGCACGGTTTACGAATTCCTGAGAAATCAGGTCTTCGATGCCAGGAACTATTTTGTCCCGGCCTCTGAGGCCGATCCGAAGTACAGGCGCAACCAGTTCGGGTTTTCCCTTGGCGGCCCGGTTGTCAGGGAGAAGACGTTCTTCTTCACCGATTACGAAGGCACTCGTTTGCGCGAAGGAATTACCAGGGTGACCAACGTGCCGACCGCACGTGAGCGCATCGGTGATTTTTCACAGAGTCTGTTCGGCAAACCGTTGATTCCCGGCACGACCAGCAGGTTTCAAGGCGATCTCCTGCCGCAGCAGTTTCTCAATCCCGTTGGGCTCAAGATCGCGGCGCTTTATCCATTGCCGAATCGCAATATTCCTTTCCAGAATTATGTTTCATCGCCGGTTCAGCGCGACCGCAATGATTCATTCGATGTCAGAATCGATCATGCGATCGATCAGAATGCCTCGATTGCCGCCAGATACAGTTTTGCGGACAGGCTGCTGTTCGAGCCGTTTTCAGGTGTCACCAGAACGCTGGTTCCCGGCTATGGCAATGATGTCGCACGCCGTGGCCAGAACGCCATGATCAACTACACTCAGATCTTTTCACCGGCGCTGGTCAATGATTTGAGAGTCGCATACAGCCGCGTCGCCAATGCCGTTAATCAGGAGAATGCCGGACGCAGCATCAACAGGGAGGTCGGCCTGCCCGAGCTTTCGAGCAATCAGAGAGACTTCGGGCTGAGCTTTATTTCGATCACCGGATTCTCGCCGCTGGGCCAGGAATACAATAACCCTCAATTCAGCGCGACCAATACCTATCAATTGCTAGATACTGCGACCTGGACGCGCGGCACGCACCTCGTCAAATTCGGCTTCGATATGCGTGTTGGGCAACAGAACGCATTTCGTGATGTCCAATCGCGTGGCTTTCTCAATTTCTCTTCTCAGGTGCCCTTTACGACAAATGCGCTGGCAGATCTGTTGATAGGCCTTCCGGCGCTCACAGGCGGAGCCAGACTCGACAACCCGCAGCATCTGAGAACCGAGAGCTACAATTTCTTTATCAATGACAACTATCGCATCTCACCCAGGCTGACCGTCTCAGCAGGTCAGCGGTATGAATACAATTCACCGGCGGTCGATAAGGATGACAGAGCGAATCTTTACGATCCGGCGACAGGTAAACTCGTCCGCGTCGGAACGGGAGGCGTTCCGCGAGGCGGTTACGAGCCGGACAAAAACAACTTCGCTCCCAGAATCGGCCTGGCATGGTCACTCGGTCGCGACGCGAAGACTGTTCTGAGAACCGGCTATGGCGTCTATTTCGATCAATCGGCGCTCGCTCCCGGCGAGGGGCTCTATTTCAACTCGCCCTATTTCACACTGAACTACTATTTTTCACTGCCCAACCTGCCGTTGACCCTCTACGATCCTTTTCCAAAAAACTTCCCGGTTCCGCTGCCGGGTTCGGCATTCGCCTATGACAGAAACCTGCGCACGGCGTATGTCCAGCACTGGAATTTCGGGCTGCAGCATCAGCTTGGCCGCAGTCGAGTCGTGGAGCTTTCGTATGTCGGATCGAAGGGGACGAAATTACTGATGTCGCGGGACATCAACCAACCAAAACCCAGTCCGAAGCCGCAGAATCTGCGACCGAATCCGTTCTTCGACGAGATTTCATTGCAGGAATCGAGCGGCGGCTCGATTTATCACAGCCTGCAGGCTCGCATCGAACAACGTCTCGATTTCGGCCTTGCGTTGTTTGGCGCCTACACATGGGGCAAATCGATTGATAACTCTTCGGGGATTTTCTCCAGCGCCGGTGATCCCAACTACCCGCAGAACAGCTATGACCTCAGAGCCGAACGCGGCAGATCGAATTTTGATGTGAGTCATCGCTTTTCGCTGAGCTTCTCCTACGACCTGCCTTTCGGCAAAGGAAAAGCTCTGCTCGACAACAATGGTGTTATTTCAAAAATTCTCGGAGGCTGGCAGACCTTTGGAGTCATCACCCTTCAAACCGGCAGGCCCTTCACAGTCGCCCTTCTGCCCGAATTCGACAACAGCAACACGGGTCGATCGAATCTCGGCTTTGGCGCCAACGACAGACCCAACCTCACCGGCATTGCGAAGCTGTCCAATCAGAGCCCGTCAAAATGGTTCAATACCGCTGCTTTTGCAATCCCGGCTTATGGAAGCTTCGGCAACGCCGGGCGAAACATACTCGACGGTCCGGGATATCAGAATGTGAACTTCTCCCTGGTCAAAAACACTTCAATCAGGGAAGGGCTCAACCTTCAGTTCCGCGCCGAATTCTTCAACCTCTTCAATCACCCGAATTTCGGTCTGCCCGACAACTTCGTCGGCTCTCCTTCGTTCGGAAGCGTCTATTCGGCTGAAACTCCGAGGCGGGTCCAGTTCGGTCTCAAGTTGGTATTTTGAGAGAGATTACGGAACAGACGAAATAAATGGAATAAACGAAAGAGAGGCAATGGTATGAATGAACCAATCAACCGCAGGCGTTTTATGGCAGGCGCAGGAGCTGGTGTCATCACCGCCAGCTCCTACTCCCGCATTCTCGGCGCCAACGACAGAATCCAGCTTGGAATCATAGGCTCCGGCGGTCGCGGCCAATCGCTGATGAATTCTTTCAGGAAATATCCCGACATCTGCGAATTCATTGCCGTCTGCGATGTCTATGAGCCGAATATCAGGGATGCTCTCAGGTTTTCACGAGAAAATGCGAAGACGACCATGGCTTATCGCGAACTGCTGGCCAACAAGGATGTCGTCGCCATAGTCAATGCCACTCCCGATCACTGGCACGCCAACGTTCTTCTCGATTCAGTTGCGGCAGGGAAGGATGTTTACAGTGAAAAACCGTTCTCGCTCTCGATCGAACAGGGAGCGAGAATGGTCAAAGGCGTTCGCGCAACGAAGCAGGTAGTCCAGGTAGGCATGCAGCGCCGCAGCAGCGAGGCCGTCCGCTCGGCAAAAAAACTTATCGATGATGGCGTGCTCGGCGAGATAGTCCTGGCCCGAGCTCAATGGTACTGGAATAGCAAGGCCGTCCCGGCAAAGATGACGCTCGACGGCAAGCTCGACTGGGAGCAGTTTCAGGGACCCGCAAAAAAACATTATCCGCTCGATGAACGGCGCTTCTTCCACTGGCGGACCTATTCTGACTACAACGGCGGTCACCTGACCGATCAGGGGACTCACCTCATGGATGTCATTCAATGGTTTGGCAATGACGGCAAGCCGCCGCGATCCGCCGTCTGTCAGGGTCAGATCCATCTCAACAAAAACGGCGATGTGCCCGACACCTTCAGCGCCGTCTACGAATATCCGACCTTTCTTGCCACCTGGACCCTGACCTACAGCAACTCCTACGAGGAAAGCTGGAAGATCCATATTCAGGGCAGAAAAGCGACCATGGTCATCGATGACGACGGCTATCGCGTTTACCCTGAAATCTGGAAGCGGCCGATTATTCCGCCGCCCGTCATTCATGAATACAAGGGCGGTATCCCGACCGAACCGCACATCAAAAACTTTCTCGACTGCATCAAGTCGCGGCAGGAGCCGAACGCTCCTGTCGAAGTCGGCCACAACGCCGTCACCGGACCTCATCTGGCCAACATGGCCTATCGCCAGATGCGCCGCGTCGTTCTCTCAGAAGACGGACAGACGGCGAAGATTGGTTGAATATTTGCGGGCACCGACTCACATAGTCGTCACTCAGGAATTGACTACTAATCTCCGATCAACTTCGAACGGAGATATCAAGGGGGTGGCGGGGTGGCGGGGTGGCGGGGTGGCGGGGTGGGGGGTGGCATAACCACCCCGCACAAAAACTGTCCACTAAATCGGGTGAAGTTCAATAAGTTCCAGCAGTTGATTTGCGAATCTCGTCGTCGAGTCCGGTCATTTCCCAACGGCCCAGCGAGATTGGAATGCTGTCTATCGCGTTGAGGCGGTCGAAGAAGTATTTCAGTTTGAATTCTTCGCCGCGCTTTTCGTATTCCCTGGCGAAGTCGGCGAGCGCCCGTTCCAGCAGGTATTTTCCGGTGATGTAGCTCGTGCCGTACCCGGGCTGCCGCAAGTAAAGGTGCTGTTCAAAAAGCAGCAATTCTTTCTCCGTCTTCATCCATCCGCGCGGCGTCATCTCTGAATGAACACCGCCCGCCGCTTCCATAGTCATCGTGTTGGCGTGCGCGTAAAGCGAACCGAGTCCGCGCGCTGAGCGTTGCGCGATTAGTATCCAGACAATTTCACGCGAGCGCGGGCTGTCTTCATAGAGTCCGGCGTGCATAAACATCTCTTCAACGGCGGTGGCCGTACCTTCGTTGCGGGTGTCGAAGATGTTGTAAAGCAAAGCTCCCCGGCGAACCGGACTTGCGTGCGGCTCGCGCTCCATACGCGCCAGCTCAAACCAGTGATAAAAGTGGCTGAAGAGCGGCAGCGGGTCGAGGTGCGATCCAATCAAAAAGAAGTTGCGCCGCTCGACGGGAACGAAACGACCGAGATGCTCGCGCAGCGATGGTTCCATGTAATCTTTGACCGTGAGGATTTCCTGCTCTCGCAAAAAAGTCATTAAGCGTGATGCCGCTTTGTCAGCCTTTGCGTCGTACTCTGCCGGATTAGCTGCGGCGACCAACTGCGGCAGTCGCCGGTTGCGGTGCTCCTCTAACTTGAGCGAAGACCACGCCCGATCCAGTTCGCGTTTCAGCAAGCGCTCCTCTTGCTCCCACGTCATGGGCAGCAGGTGCACGTGCTGCTGATACCACGTGTAATTCTCTTTCCCAATGCCGGAAGGGCCGTTCTTTTTCGGAGCTTCGGCTTCGAGCCACGCGATCAATTCATCAGTTGCCGTCCGGCTTTCGGCAATGACAGCTTGCAGCTTCGCATTCGTCCCGACTTTTGCGGCCAGTGCGTCGAGGTCTGTCCGCTGCTCCCGCATATTTCTGATACCGGCAATCCAGAGTTCCCGCGCGTTGCCAGTCAGGTTCCTGCGCGCCTGACGCATCAGCGGCGGAATGACGCTCAGATCGGCCAACAGCCGCTCTTCCTCCTGCTGCGTCAGCGGGAACTTATAAGTCCAGAGTTCGGTCACCGCGTGATGCGTCGGGCCTTCGTGCGCCGGCACATCGCTGCGCTCCATCTTGAGTGACTGGTAAAAGGCCGGATCGCGCACCCACGGTTTGAGCACGCGATGGTTGAAATCAAAGCCGTTCATCTCGGCGCGTACGAGGTGCCAGTCAACCTGTTCGGGGATCGACCAGCGGCTGTTATCCATCGCATCGAGCCGTTGCCGCAAGCCTTGATAATCCCGATAGCGTTTGGCGAAGGTCTCGGCGGTGTAATCCGGCGCCCCATCAAGCTGCGGTGGACGCTCGAACGTCCGCCACTCGCTGAACAATTGCAACAGGTCGTTGTATTGGCTCAGGGTTGTTTTGACATTCGACTGGCAAGAGGTGGAAACGAGCGCCAGCAACACGACAAAGAATGAGAACCGATGTTTCATAGTGGTTTATGTTCTTTCGCCTAATTTTACTAAGATGCAATTTATGAGATGACTTCTTGTACCAAATTATGGAAGAGTGAGCAAATAAAAGATCATTTGCCATCAACATTAAATGGGCAAAGCCTGTGTACGCACGCGAGGGCGCGTGCGTACCCAAAGGGCCCAAAGGTGTTGTTCTCTCAAGATGATACGTGGATTATTGAAAACAGGCGGACTCCGGGACCAAGCGGCGACAAGTGCCGCACCCAGGAGTCCGCAAATTTGATGCGATTTGGGAAAAGCGCTGCTACAAACTTTTAACTAACAGGGCCTTTCCGCAACGGAGTTCTCAAATAATTGCATCCAGCCTGTCTGTGTAATATCTTTTCGCTGCATTTGTCGATTCAAATTCACATAGTCGAAGCGAAACGGAAAGTACATGAATCAAAATGATCAGGGCAGGGTGTCTCTGCATCGCGACCTTGGGGTATGGGGGGCAGCGGCCTTCGTAGTGACGAACATGATCGGGACGGGCATCTTCACGGTGCCGGCGTTCGTTCGGGCTTCGACAGGCAACGGGCTGGCGTCATTGGGAGTGTGGGCGCTTGGAGGCGGCCTTGCGCTTTGCGGAGCGCTTTGTTACGCCGAGCTCTCGACACGCATGCCGGAGGCGGGCGGGGAGTACCAGTACCTCAGCAAAATATTCAGTCCGATGTGGGGATTTGTCAGCGGGCTGATCTCGTTACTGGCGGGATTTTCCGCGGCGATTGCCGCTGCGGCATTGGGAGCGGCGGCTTATGGAGCCTCGCTTTTCGGCTGGGATTTTCAGAAGCCGCTGATTGCCGGTCTCGGAATCACACAAGGAACGGCAGTGGCAGTGCTTCTGATAGTGATGCTTGCTTGGTTCCATACTCTCGGGGTCAAACCCGGCGGCAGATTGCAGGCGATAATTGCCGGCACTGTAGTTGGATCAATTATTCTGATGGTGATCTCGGGATTTATGTCCGGCCGTGGAGACTGGCGGGAAATCACGCAAGGCTCGGCGCCGACAGGTCTTTGGTGGGTGGCATTGATCCAGGTCAGTTTCGCATACAGCGGATGGAATGCTGCGGCCTATCTGGCAGGTGAGGTCAAAAATCCGCGGCAGACACTGCCTCGCGCCTTGCTTGGAGGGACAGTCGCGGTCGCCATTCTGTATCTGGCGTTAAATGTTCTTTTTCTCTATGCCGTGCCGCATGATTCCTGGGAGCCGACCATTGCAATCGGAAAGGTCGCCGCTGAGCGCTTATTCGGGCCTGTTGGAGCCACGGTGATCATTGCAATTATCTCCATTACGATTCTCGGTTCAGTCAGTTCGATGACGGCCTCCGGACCGCGAGTCTATTATGCAATGGCTAAAGACGGGCTGGCCCCGGCGGCATTCGGTCGATTGGGGGAGCATCATGGAGTCCCGTCGATTTCAATTCTTGTGCAGGCGGCAGTGGCAATAGTTCTGGTTTTAACCGGCGAGTTCGAGACGATATTGATCTATGTGGGCTCTGCCCTGTCACTGATAGCCGCCCTGACCGTCGCCGGCCTTTGGTTTATCGATCGCAAAAGCGAAAGTGACGGAAGTGAAATATTTTTAACTCCGGGCTACCCGCTGACTCCGGCGGTTTTTCTGCTGCTGGAGATGACGGCCTTTGCGCTTGGACTCTGGGAGCGCCCCAAACCAACCAGTGCCGCCCTGCTTACGATCCTGGTGGGAATTCTGATCTATCAGGCCGGAACAAGATTTGGCTGGATGGGTAAATCTCAAAACTGATAAAGATAAAAGAGGACAACTCATGCTTTTGAATTTCGGTTTTATATTTTTGATATTAGTCTCGCTATTCCGGCCGGTCTATCAATTTTCAGCTTTGATTGCTGAAGAACCACAGGCTCAGAAGCGGCAGCCGGAGCGCCGGGATCCGGATGAATACATCAAGCTGCTCGAATCAGAACGTCGGATTGAAGGGCTTCAGGTCGATCGAGTCGTCGAATCATTGAAGATCCGGGCGGGAGGCAAGGTCGCCGATCTCGGTTCGGGTTCAGGACTCTTCACCCGGCCGATGGCGAAAAAGGCCGGGCCGAAGGGCGTCGTCTATGCGATCGATGTCGATCCAAAACTGCTCGATCACGTCGCCAGGACTTCACAGGCGCAGAATCTGGCCAATGTCAAAACGGTTATTGCCGCTGAAGATGATCCGAAAATTCCCGAAAAGGTAGATTTGATTGCGATCATCGATACACTGCATCACATCGGCAATCAGCCGACTTATCTCAAAATGCTCAGGAAGTATCTCAGGAAAAACGGCCGGATTGCGATCATCGATTTCAGCAAGCAGTGGCCCGCCGGCCATGAATCGATGGTCTATAAATTGAGCGATCTGGAAAAATGGATGAAAGACGCCGGCTTCAAGCGGGTCGAGCAATTCGATTTTCTCGATAATGACTTCTTCGTGATCTATCGATAGTTTAAGATTACGAAACACGCGAAATGAACGAAACGAAACAATGGAGCAGTATGGTTCGGTACGTCAAGTTTCTCATCTTCATTGCATTTCTGGTGATCGGCATTCGAGCGGTCGACTATCTTCCTCCCGCCGGCGCTCAGGCGAAGGTCGATTTCAAACGCGACATTGAGCCGATCTTCGCAGCGCATTGTTATCAATGCCACGGAACCAGGAAGGCGTCGGGGCAGTTTCGGCTCGATCAGCAGGGGCTTGCGCTGAAGGGTGGAATTTCGGGTGCGGCGATCATGCCGGGAGCCTCCGCCGATAGCCTGCTCGTCAAACGAATACTTGGCGAAGGCGGCCAGGCCAGAATGCCGATGGGAGCCGATCCGCTCAGCGAAGCGCAGATCAGAATGATCCGGCAGTGGATCGATCAGGGCGCCGTCTGGACCAATGCGCCCGATGTCGCAGCTCCAGCAAAAGACGCTGAAATCTCAAAACACTGGGCATACGTCAAGCCCGTTCAAAAAGCTCTGCCGCAGGTTTTCAAAAAAGCCTGGGTACGAAATCCGATCGACAGCTTTATTCTTGCGAGGCTTGAAAAAGAAGGGCTTGAGCCGTCATCAGAAGCAGGGAAGGCAGCGCTGCTCCGCCGTGTCTATCTAGATCTGACGGGGCTGCCGCCGAGCGTCAGGGAGGTCGATGAGTTTCTTGCCGATAAATCGGATGATGCGTATGAAAAGGCCGTCGACAGGCTGCTGGCCTCATCGCATTACGGTGAACGATGGGCGAGGCCATGGCTCGATCTGGCGCGATATGCCGACTCCAACGGCTACGAAAAAGACAATATCCGAACCGCTTGGAAATTCCGTGACTGGGTCATCGATGCATTCAACGCCGATATGCCGTTCGATCAGTTCACGATCGAGCAGATAGCGGGCGACATGCTTCCGAATCCGACTGAGAATCAGCGGATCGCCACTGGCTTCCATCGCAACACGATGGTCAATCAGGAAGGCGGCATCGATCCTGAAGAGAACCGCTTCGAGATTCTGGCCGATCGCGTCAGCACGACTTCCACCGTCTGGCTGGGCAGCACGCTTGGGTGCGCTCAGTGCCACAATCACAAGTACGATCCGTTCACGCAGAAGGACTACTACAAACTGATGGCCTTCTTCGATAACGCGGAGTACCAGATTGCTTACCAGAGTGCTGGTGAAGATTCGAGCCGATATATCAGCGAGCCGCAACTCAACCTTCCCACTCCGGAACAGAACTCAAGACGAAAAGTCCTCGATGACGAGATCAAACAGCTCGAATCGAAGCTCAAAACACAGACGCCGGAGCTCGCCCTGGAGCAGGCAGGATGGGAGCGCGAGCTTCTCTTTGAACAGAAGAGATGGACGGTGCTCAATCCATTGAAGAGCGAATCGACCGGCGGAGCTTCATTGAATCGGCTCGAAGACGGGTCGATTCTGGTCAGCGGGCAAAAGTCCGAATACGACACCTATCTGATCACGGTAAAGACCGATTTGAGAAATCTCACGGCCATCAGAATCGAAGCCCTGCCGGATGAAAGCCTGCCGAAGGGGGGCCCGGGCCGTGATCCATACGGCAATTTCCTTCTGACCGGAATCGAGCTTGAAATAGGCGCTTTGGCGTCCGCAAAGCCTCAGTCGATAGTGTTTAAAGATGTCTTTGTCGATGATTCGGCATATAGAATAGAGAAGAAGGAATTCTTCAGCACTAAGCCGGTTAATACCGCAACTGACAGGCCTGCAGGATGGTTCGTCAATGCGACCGGCGATCAAATGAGATTGCCGCGTCAGGCAGTTTTTGTTGCAGAGAAGCCTATTAATCCGGCAGGTGCAATGACCATCAGGCTGAAATATCTCGGAGGATCGCTCAATCAGGCTATCGGCAAATTCAGGATCTCAGTGACCAACTCTCTCGATCCGAGGAAGGTCGTGAGCATTCCGGCGAGGCTGAGGCCTGTGCTTTCAATTCCGTCTGATAAAAGGACTCAGAAGCAGAAGACCGATATCTCGGCTCAGTTCCGCGCGACGACTCCGATGCTCAAACGGGAGCGTGATCGGCTTGAACAGTTAAGAACCGATCTCAAATCACTCGGCATCGTCAGCGCAATGATCATGCAGGAGCGCCCGGTTTATGACAGGCCGGCTACATTTATCCGCGAACGGGGAAGTTTCTTAAACAAGGGTGAAAAAGTATACGCTGCGACGCCGGGGATTCTACACCCCATGCCTGAAAGCGCGCAGATGAACAGGCTTGGACTTTCCAGATGGATCGTCGATGAGAACAATCCGCTGACTTCAAGAGTCGCAGTGAATCGGTTCTGGGAACAGATATTTGGTCATGGCATTGTCGAGACCAGTGAAGATTTCGGTTCGCAGGGAGAGCGGCCCGTTAATCAGGAGCTGCTCGACTGGCTTGCAGTGGAGTTTATCAAACCGGTCGATAAAGGCGGCATGGGATGGAGCGTCAAGAAACTCGTGAAGCTGATGGTCACATCGTCCGCTTACCGCCAGTCCTCGACTGCTTCTCAGGCTTTGATCGAGAAGGATCCATACAACAGGCTGCTGGCGCGCGGCCCCAGATTCAGAATGGAAGCGGAGATGGTTCGCGATATGGCGCTTGCCGTCAGCGGCCTGCTGAGCGGGAAAGTCGGCGGCCCAAGCGTCTTCCCGCTCCAGCCTGAAGGCGTCTGGAAGGCTCCATACAGCGGCGAAAAATGGGTGACCAGCAAGGGAGAAGATGCATATCGCCGCACGCTTTACACCTTCATCCGCCGTTCTTCGCCCTTCCCCATGATGCTGACCTTCGACGCCACCAGCAGGGAAGCCTGCACCGTCAGGCGCGTCAGAACGAATACTCCGCTGCAGGCTCTCACACTGCTCAATGACGAAGCCGCAATGGTGAACGCCCGGGCGCTTGCAAAGCGCGCTGCATCCGAGGCTCAGGACGATCTGCGCTCGCGTCTAGTCTATGCCTTCAGATTATGTGTCTCAAGAATGCCGCAGGATAAGGAGATCGAGAGGCTTCTCGATCTATATAATCAGCAACTGGCATTTTTCAGCGGGAATGAAGAAGAGGCGATGAAAGTGGCAAAGACAAAAGAGGCCGGTGCTCAAGCAGCCCAAAACGCAGCCTGGACAATGGTCGCGAATGTCCTGCTCAATCTGGATGAAACGATCAGCAAGCAGTGAAATACAAGATATGATTATGAACCAGACGAAAATTTAGAGGAGCATCAATGTTGATGAGAAAAACGACTACCGCAATGGCCGCTCTGACTGCGCTTTTCTTCGGCGTGGCGCTGATGATTATTCCCGCTCAATCCGTTTTCGCACAGGCGCAACAGCCTCAGCAGGTTCAGCAGCCGGTTCCGATCCCGGAAGATATGAAACCTTTCGACCCGCCAAAGAAAGAACCACCCGTCATCACTCCAGGGGCACTCCCGGGGGCTCCGCCGTCGGATGCCGTGATCCTGTTTGACGGCAAGGATCTTTCAGGCTGGAAGAGCGTGCGCACCGGCGGCGATGCGAAATGGATGGTCAAAGACGGCTACATGCAAGTCGTTGCCGCCACGGGCGACGTCGCCACCAAATTCGAATTCGGGGACTGCCAGCTTCACATCGAATGGGCCACTCCGGCTGAAGTCCGCGGCTCAGGTCAGGGAAGAGGCAACAGCGGCATCTTTCTGATGGAGCGGTATGAGGTCCAGGTGCTCGACTCATACGACAACAAGACCTATTTCCACGGCCAGGCCGGAGCCATCTACAAACAATACCCGCCCCTGGTCAATGCCTCACGCAAACCGGGCGAATGGCAGACCTACGACATTATCTTTAAAGCTCCAAAATTCGATGAAATGGGAAAGGTGACCGAGAGGGCCAGATTCACCGTCATCCATAACGGAGTTCTGATTCAGAACAATGTCGAGGTGCATGGGAATACTTATAATGACCGCCCGGCTTATTACACCGCTCATGGGCCAAAAGCGGGTTTGAAACTGCAGGACCACGGCAATCCCATCAGATACCGCAACATCTGGGTCAGACCTTTATAGGAAGTTAAAAATATCCTCAACCCGCCGGGTTTTGCGCAACATCAGTTATTGATACTGTTGGCGAATTCATCCTTTGGTGGATTGACAGAAATTACAGAATCAAAATACGAGCGGGAGCGCAGGCGTCCCGCCTGCGTGTCTTGAAATCCCTGCACATTAATATCAGATTTGCGTTAATCGAATTGACGCAGGGTGTCTCGCCTGCGCTCCCGCTCGTATTTCGACCATTCCAAAATATCAATAAAACAGGGGAAACAGCCTATAAATTCAATTCGCCAACAGTATCAGTTATTTGAAATTCAACCTGACCAGATTTGCCGGTTTGTTATCGACTGTCAGGACAACATCGACCTCGCCTCTGCCAATCAGGGAGCGAGGAACTAATATGTTCATCTGATCCAATCCGACGTAATCCCCCTGAGGGCCGGCGTAATCCACCCGGGCATCAGTACCTCCGAGTTTGATTATCGTAGTGGACAGGCTGCTGCGATATCTGATACCGGTGCCGAACAGCAGCAGATACGTCACATCCGATTCGGCGCCCAGGTCAATGGGGACGGAGACGTATTTCTGAAGCGCCGTATCAAAAGTAAAGGCCAGCGTTGGGATCACGCTTCCATCTGCCTTGTAGCGGTAAGCCCAGGCGGCAGCAACTCCATTACCACTTGAGTCGGCGGTAAACACCCCCGGCGCCACAGTCGAGACCGCCATCGAGCCGATTGAAACGGTTCCGTTGCCGCTGGTTACTGTGATCGTAACCGATCCTGGAACTGTGCCCTCAGGGATCTGGTAATTTATTTGCCCGGGAGAAACATAGAAGAGCGGAGCAAGCCGCGTGGTTCCATTCGCGTCCCTGACTTCGACTTTTGTGCCTCCCAGGATTGTCGGCAGGGGAACGCCTGGAGCCCCCATGCTTGTTGTCGCCATATCAACACCGAACATTGCGACGATAGATTCGATTGCCAGCGGCTCGCCCCAGTAATGTGCGGCAGAAAAACAGGCAACGATTCTGATCACATTGGCTGTTGCGGTTGCTGTTTTCCCGCCCAGTCCTGATGGCAGGCCGGCTGTAATCGTGACCGGGCCTCCTGGAGCGCTCCCCAATGCTTTGAAGTTACCCGTAGCCACTCCCGCAGGGATGCTGATGGAAGCCGGCACCGAGACCAACGCCGGGTTCGAAGATGCGAGTGTAATGGTTGTTGCGCCGGCTTGAACCGGATTGATCGTGACCGTGAAGGTTGCGTCCCTGGTCAGTAGAATCGTCTGATTCGACGGCGATATCGAAATATCCGAAGCACTGATCAGGTCGATCCGGCCATTGACGGTCGTCGTCTGCGGTGTTCCTTCATTGAATTGAAATTTTTGCCAGATCAGATTCGATCCGCTTCCAGCCGAACCAATGGCATTGAAGTTAAGTTTGAGCAGGGTCCCTGAACCCGTAAGCGCCACAGTCCCAAAACCCGAAACCCTGATCCGCCCCGTGGTGACATTTGGAGTCACGGTCATGGCGCTGCTCAGCGTCCCTGACTGATCGATCGGCGTTGCCTGAATCTGCAGTATGGCAGGATCGAATAAGAGGTCGAAATCGAATGCGATTATTCCACGACCCGTCAGGTCTCCTGCTGTGACAGCCACCGTTACCGGCGTCGAAGCCGGGACTGCAGTTGTCGGAAGCGAAACCTGTATTGCCTGCGCCTGTATTGGAGCGGTCAGCAACAAGGTAATAAACAGCATTGTGAGGATAGCCCAAATTTGGCGCATACCTCCTCCTTTGGCCGGAAGCCTGAAATCCTTTCATGGATCTGGTGAGAAATTTCTGATTTGTAATCTTGAACTTGCAAGTTTCATCGCTTTCTTAAAACGCAAGAAACGTACCATTGGAATCAACTGATTTTTGCTCAGGCGGTGAGGCTGAAAGATCATCCGGATCAAATGTAATCTTATTGTTCGCTTGTGTTTAGCTGATAACCGGCTGATGCTCCCATAGATTCTCTGAGAATGTTGCCGCTGCTTGACCGAGTGAAATTCATCAGTCAAATGGGTAACTTTTCGCAGTGAGAAAGTTGTAGTAGTATCCACCGTGTTCCAAAGTAGTTACCGAAGCACAAACATTCCAGGCAGATGGGACAGACAATCATGAACAACCACATCGGATCTCTTAAAGAGATAACCCGGCGTCATTTCTTCAGGCAGGCGGGTTTCGGTATTGGGTCGATGGCGCTCGGATCGATTATGGACGATAAGCTGATGGCTGGTTCTTTAATGCCTGCGATTCCTCCTATCGTGCCAAAAGCCAAAAGGGTGATCTATCTTTTCATGGCCGGCGCGCCATCCCAACTGGATCTTTTCGATTACAAACCGGCTCTGCAGAAGTACGACGGGCAGCCGATTCCGGATGAGTTCATCAAGGGCGAAAGATTCGCCTTCATTAAAGGGACGCCACGTCTTCTTGGTTCGCCGTTCAATTTCAAAAAATATGGGCAGTCAGGCCAGGAGATGTCGGACCTTCTTCCGCACCTGGCAAAACATGCCGATGATATCGCGATCATTCGCACCATGAAGACAACACAGTTCAACCATGCGCCGGCGCAGATCTTCATGAACACGGGTCATCAGATTCCCGGCCGTCCGAGCATGGGGTCCTGGCTGATGTATGGCCTCGGCAGCGAGAATAAAGACCTGCCGGGATTTGTCGTGCTCATCTCTGGTGAGAACAATCCCGATGGCGGCAAATCATGCTGGGGAAGCGGCTTCCTCCCCAGTGTCCATCAGGGCGTCGAGTTCAGATCCAAGGGAGAGCCGGTTCTGTTCGTCAATAACCCCGATGGTGTTTCGCCGGATGTTCGACGCTCGACTCTCGATGCAATCCGCGATTTGAATCAGATACATCAGACCGATGCCGGCGATCCCGAGATCAACACCCGGATAGCTTCATATGAGCTGGCTTACCGCATGCAGACCAGCGTTCCGGAACTGACCGATATCTCGAAAGAGCCTGCCGGTATTCACGAAATGTACGGCACCCGCCCCGGCGAAGCGTCGTTTGCCAACAACTGCCTGCTTGCTCGCAGACTGGTCGAGCGCGGCGTCCGTTTTGTGCAGCTTTATCACTGGGGATGGGATACGCATGGCAATTCGGTGGGGACCGACATCGTCAGCAAACTTCCCAGAATCTGCCGTGAAGTGGATAAACCCATTGGCGCATTGTTGACCGATCTCAAACAGCGTGGTCTGCTCGAAGACACGATCGTCATCTGGGGTGGCGAATTCGGCCGGACTCCAATGAACGAAGCCCGAGGAGGCTCAAAACTTCTCGGCCGCGATCACCACCCGCGAGCTTTCACCATGTGGGCTGCCGGCGGCGGATTCAAACCCGGCGTCACCATCGGCGAAACCGATGAACTCGGATACAACGCTGCTGTTGACCCCGTCGATGTTCATGACCTGCATGCCACCGTGCTTTATCAAATGGGCATCGATCATACAAAACTTACATACAAATTCCAGGGACGCGAATTCAGACTGACCGATGTTCGCGGCAACGTCGTCAGGAAATTATTGGCCTGACATTGAATTGCGGCGGCAAGCCACCGCGATCCATCCATAACAATGACAAACCGAAGAGACTTTATCAGACAGGGCAGCGCTCTGATCCTTTCGCCTTATCTTTCTTTTTCATCAAAAGAACTGCGATGTGATGTCGCAGTCATTGGCGGCGGGCTCGGTGGAGTGGCAGCGGCCCTTGCCGCCTGCAGAAACGGTCGGCATGTCATCCTGACTGAAGAGACCGACTGGATCGGCGGTCAGGTCAGTTCGCAGGCCGTGCCCCCGGATGAACACGCCTGGATCGAACAGTTCGGCTGCACGCGAAGTTATCGCCACTACAGAAACGGGGTCAGAGATTATTACCGTCGCAATTATCCAATGACGGAGGATGCAGCATCCCGATGGAATCTCAACCCCGGCGATGGCAATGTCTCGCGGCTGACTCACGAACCGAAAGTGTCGGTCGCTGTCCTGGAAGCGATGCTCGCTCCGTATCTGGCTTCCGGCCGGTTGGAGTTGATGCTTAAATGCAGACCCGTTGCAGCCGATTTCGAGAAAGACAGGGTTCAATCGGTGACGGTGAAAAGCCTTGAGTCCGGCCTCGATCATCAGATTTCAGCTGCTTATTTCCTGGATGCCACTGAGACCGGCGAACTGCTGCCATTGACGAAAACCGAGTATGTTACCGGCGCCGAGTCCCGCAAACAGACAGGTGAACTTCACGCGCCGTCGACGGCGCAGCCTCTCAACATGCAGGCCGTTACCTGGTGCTTTGCGATGGATCACAGGCCGGGCGAGAATCACTTAATCGATAAGCCTGACCAATGGGCTTACTGGCGCGATCATGTGCCAACAATCACTCCGCCCTGGCCCGGGAAACTCCTGGCGTGGGAGCAGCCCCACCCGCAAAGTATGAAACAGCGCGAAGTCTTTTTCGATCCCGAGATGACCGCCCCGCAGCCTTCAGGGATGAACTTCCACCTTTACAGAAGGATCATTAACAGGCGGAATTTCACACCGGGAACTTTTTCCAGCGACATCACGATCGTCAACTGGCCGATGAACGATTATTTCGGAGGGCCCGTATTCGAAGTCCCGGAAGATCAGATCAAACGCCATCTTTATCAGGCGAAACAATTGAGCCTCTCGCTGCTTTACTGGTTGCAGACCGAAGCCCCGCGACCGGACGGCGGTCGGGGTTGGAAGGGATTGCGATTGCGCGGAGACATAGCCGGAAATGCCCCGGACGGTCTGGCAAAATATCCTTATATCAGGGAATCAAGAAGGATCGAGGCGGAATTCACCGTTCTTGAACAGCATGTCGGGACTGAGGCCCGCTCGATTCTGACCGGGAGAAAGCCTGATGAGGTAACCCCCGAGACCTTCAGGGATTCTGTTGGAATCGGCTCCTATCGAATTGACCTTCACATGTCCACCGGCGGCGACAACTACATCGATGTCAGCTCATTGCCGTTTCAGATCCCTCTCGGGGCATTGATACCCAAACGCGTCCGGAATCTTATCCCGGCCTGCAAAAATATCGGGACGACTCACATCACCAACGGCTGTTATCGATTGCATCCTGTTGAATGGAATATCGGCGAGGCGGCCGGTGCGCTCGCCTCTCAGGCTCTTCAAACCGGAGAGACCCCTCACACTATTCGCAACGTGGCGACTATGCTCGCCGACTTCCAGGCGAAACTTCAACAGCAGGGAATCGAATTGAACTGGCCCCGGCTCACACCAAGATAAATTCTTAATTTCAGAGTTTCTCCGTTAATTTACTTGACAAACCCCACTGGTCGCTGAAATCCTACCTCCCGGTCGGTATTTTCTACCTTCCAGTCGGTTTTTTACCGGTCACTGTTCACTGCATTGGACTGAATGATACAGAAGGGAAGAGTGATGAGCGTCCAGGTGAAGCTCTCCAGACTAAGTAACGACGACAGGCTGCTGCATATATACAGGGCTGCAGCGAAGGTCATTCATCAGAAGGGTTACGATGCCACCTCTCTCAACGATATTGCCGCGGTGCTCGGAATCACCAAGGGGGGCTTGTATCACTACATCAACGGGAAGCAGAGCCTGCTCTTCAAGATAGTCAGCTATGCATTGGATTTGCTCGATGCTGAGGTGGTCAAGCCCGTTAAAAATATGGCTGATGCAGAGCAGCGGCTGCGGACACTGATTGAATTGCACTCCACATTGATAATCGACAAGGGAATAGAGATGACTATTCTGCTGGATGAATCCACCGGCCTTACCAGCGAGGATCTTGCCACAATCGCAAAAAGGGGCAACAGGCATTACAGATTTGTTCGAGGGATCGTCGAGCGTCTGAAAGCTGATGGGAAACTTCACCCCAATATCGACGTCACTATAATCACGCACAACATCATCGGTCAGTTGCAATGGCTGGCAAGATGGTATCACCCGGGTGGCAGTTTGAAACGCAAAAAAATGATTGAGGAATTTACGAAATCGGTCCTTGCCGGTGTGCTGCGTCAGGAGCCGCAATTACTGGCGGCCGGAAAATCAGCTTGAAAACTGACTGAAGATTACAAAGATCGGCCATCAATACTGGAGACTCAGATGAGAGTTAATATTGGGCAGACACGAATTGTTGCAGCAGTTCTGGTGATAGCGGTAACAGGCTCGTTTTATGTGGCATCGCGGGGAGCGCAGTCACCGGGGCTGGAAGAGCGAATTTCGAAGCTCAGGGCGGAGATCGACAGCGTCCCGACCGTCGCCGGCAATTACGACGATCGTGTCCGTACCCTGATCGAGTGGGGCGATATTCTGACCACGCGTGGAAGACTGATTGCCCCGCAGGATCTGAGCCTGGGTTTTTATAGATTGCGCGATTTCAATACGGAAGCGGCGACCTCCGTTAAAAACTGGACCAAAGCGCTGGGCATGCTCGACGACAAGGGCGACAGGATGGGCTCGCTGGTTCGGACTGATTCGAATGATGTGACTGCCGGGCAGATAACTTCGCTGACGCTTGTATACACTGTCGGGGACGTTGAGATCCCGCGCGGCAACGGCCTGGTGATAGGCCAGAATTTCTTCAGCGGGCGGCTGCAATCGGGCGATCCGACGGCTGAAAACTATGTGACTTTTAAAGTCGAATCGAAGACCGCACAGACGGCGCCGTATACTGCATACTGGCGCAGCAGTTACAGCAACATCTTCAACCCTCTTCCGGTTCCCGGCCTTCGTATCAACTCAGGCGCCCTGAAAAATGGTGACAAAGTCATGATTTCAATCGGAGTCAATGGCCCGGGCTACCGGCCGAATACACGCGATGCCGATGATTTCCGATTCCTGCTGGCCGCCGATTTTGCGGGTGATGGAGTATTTGTCCCTGCCGCCCGTACTTCGATAAAAGTAATGGGGGATGCTGCTTCCCTGATCAATGCCGTGGTTCCGTCAGTAGTTGGAGTCAACGAATCTTTTGCCGTCAAATTGAGAATCGAGGATCAGTTCTGGAACCCGGCTTCGAAGTTCCCGGGAGGGAAGTTTAACGTCCGATTGAATGGCAGGCCACTGGGAGTCATTGACGTTGCAGCCGGAGAGTATCTCGGCAGGCTTGACGGGGTGAAAATTCCGGTGGAGGGGGGATACAAATTGGACGTCTCCAGCGCAGATGGCAGGTATTCGTGTGTCAGCAATCCTGTTCTTGTCGAGCGGAACCCTCAGCAGCGGATCTATTGGGGCGATCTCCACGGCCACTCCGGCTGGGAGGAAGGCACCGGCACCGTTCCGCGATATTACGAGTATGCGCGTGATTATGCGATGCTCGATTTCGCTTCGCTCACCGGGCACGACGCATTTCTCTTCAAGCCGGGCTGGGAGGAGATCAGGCGTGAGACCGAGAAGGCCAATCGTTCAGGATCCTTTGTCGCTTATATGGGTTATGAATGGACACAGACCTACGATAAAGGCGGACATCACAACGTATTCTTCAAGAATGACAAGGGACGCTACGTCACATTCCGTGAAGCACCGCGGCCCAACATCCTTTATGAGAAGCTCCGGGCAATTGATCAGACTGACAACGTTCTGATCATTCCACACGCACACGAAGCCGGCGACTGGAACTACAACGATTCCGAGATGGAACGCCTGGTCGAGATCTTCTCGATGCATGGCAGTTTTGAGTATTTCGGCCAGCGCTATCTGAAGCGCGGTTACAGGATGGGATTCGTAGGTGCCAGCGACGATCATACCGGTCATCCCGGATACAGCCCGGCTGTGATTGCAACCAGAAATGGTCTTGCAGCCGTCTATTCCCCCGGACTCGATCGAGACGGCATCTGGATTGGCATGAAGACCCGGGCTACTTATGCGACGAGCAATGCGACCAGGCCAGTCGTCAAACTGACCGTTGATGACAGGAAAGTCGGTGAATTTGTCACAGGTGCCGGCGTCCCCACACTGAAAGCCCGCGTTCTTGGAACAAAAGCCATCGATCATATAGACGTTATTCATAACAATCAGATCGAATACAGCCGGGATTACCTGCGGCCGCGCCCGAACGATCCAACAGGGTTGCAGTTGATGTTCTTTTCCCCGACCGAGCAGCCGAGTGATGATCCCATGCCGCCCAAAGGCGGGATTGGATGGGGAGGATGGATCGAAGTCAGTGGCGGGCGAATCGCCTCAATCGAGCCTTTGAATGTCGATCACTTCACAGATGAGTATCGTCTCGTTGACGAGCATCGAATCTGGTTTACCTGCCGGACACGTGGCGATTTCGATGGCCTGCTGATCAAATTCTTGCAAGCTCCGGCCGACACACAGGTCAAAGTCATCATCTCAAATCTGACTCTGAGCCCCGGTGGAACCGGCTCTGCGGGTGCTGTAGGCAGACCTCTCGTCATTCCGGGCAGGAATCCCCTTCACGAAATCAATTTCAAACTCAATGATCTGGCAGAGAAGAAGGGCGAATTCAAGGTGGGCGATAGTGCATTCGTCTATGCCCGCAAAGCGAGATCAAACGGTGACTGGGATGTCTCGTTCAGTTATCGCCCGACAAAAGTTCCTTCACAGGATGATTTCTATTATTTGAGAGTCGTTCAGATCGACGGCGAGGCCGCATGGGTATCTCCGATCTGGATTGGCGAGCAGACTTCGAAAAGAAAGAGCAATTAAAAGCAAAAAGGATAATTTATGAGTACAGCATATTTGATTGGCGCTTATTCATCCGAGTTCGGCAAATGGCCGCAGAAATCGTTTCGCGATCTGACGCGCGAAGCATATCTCGGAGTCGTTTCGGATGCGGGGATGGAGAACGGCGAAGAGATACAATTCGCATGGTTCGGGAATTGTGGTATGGCCGGCTGGGGGCAGAGCAGCATTCGTGGTCAGGTTTGCTTCATCCCGCTGGTTGAAGAAGGCCTCTTCCCGAAGCTTGTGCCGATCATCAATGTCGAAGGCGCCTGTGCCACTTCATCGATGGCTTTTCACGGCGCCTGGAAAGACATCCTCAGCGGACAGTGCGAGGTCTCGCTCGCTCTGGGAGTTGAAAAGCTTTTCAATCCACAGGCGACACCGGAACAGATCAAGGGGTCATTCGCAGGAGGGATGGACAATTTTACACCTGAGACTACGCTGGATGTTTATCACCGTGCAGCTGAAAAAATCGGCTGGAAGTTCGAACCGGGGCCGGATCGGACTCTCTTCATGGACACCTACGCTTTGCAGGCCGGTTATCACATGTGGCGTTACGGGACGACCCAGAAACAGATAGCAATGGCAGCGGCAAAGAGCCACAACTTCGGCGCGAAGAACCCCAAAGCGCAATATCACTTTGAGATGACTCCGGAGCAGGTTCTCGAAGACAGGCTTGTCAGTTATCCGCTGACTCGTTCGATGTGCGCTCCGATCGGCGACGGAGCCTCTGCCGCTATTTTATGCTCGGGAGATTATCTCAGGGGACTTCCGTCTTCAGTGCAGAACAGGGCGGTGAAGATCTGTGCCAGCGTGCTGACAGGCGGCAGATACCGTGATTTTGATGAGCCGGGGCTCAGTTGGGAGGCTGCCGGCAGGGCTTACAGCCAGGCGGGTATTACGGCCGGTGATATTGACGTCGCCGAGGTTCACGACGCGACCTCTTTCTCGGAAATTTATCAATCAGAGATGCTGCGGTTCTGCCCCGTAGGTGAAGGTGGCAGGTTTATCGAATCCGGCGAAGCGGGGCCCGGAGGCAGGCTGACTTTAAACACGTCCGGCGGGTTGGTTTCAAAAGGTCATCCGGTCGGAGCTACGGGATTATCGATGATTTACGAGCTGGTCACTCAGCTTCGCGGCGAAGCAGGGGACCGCCAGGTGAAAGACCCTGAATTCGCCATTCAGGAGAACGGTGGAGGCGTAATCGGCTTCGAAGAGGCCGCATGCTCAGTGGTCATCCTGCAAAAACACTAGCTGTCAATTGAACTTTCATGATCAAACAAATCACATTGTGGTTGTTAGTGATTGCCCTGGGTATTGGGTGCGGGCTGTGCGCAGCTCTGATGCTGACCCGGACGCAGTACTTCGGCAATCTCAGAGTTAATCACGGCCCGTGGAGCGTCGCAGGTGAAAACACCATCACAGACGATCCGTTGATGGTGGCCAGACTGGCTGTCTTCGGCCCTTTCCCAGTGAAACAGTCCGAAGTCATGTACCTGACTGCATTACAGGATTCCGAAGGTCGGCCATTGAGGGCCGATAAGAACTATTCAGTCTGCGGGAAAAAATTTGATGCGAGGTTCTGGAGCCTTACTGCGTATGACCAGAATGGCATGTTCTTTCCGAATCAGGATCAGCGATTCAGCTACAATTTCAAGACTGTTAAATTTGATGGTGATCAATTCTGCCTGCAGACAGGTCCATTACGCCAGCCTGAAAATTGGCTGCCTACGCAGGGAAACGGCGGGATGCGGCTGACAATAAGATTCTATCAACCTTCACAATTTCTGCGTGACAGCCTTTCAGCGCAAGTTCTCCCAACGATCAAAATGATTGGAGTCGCCCAATGAAGAAAAATTTCTGGTTGGGCATTCTCATCTTTATTTCAGTAGCATTTGCATCATACCGGATGACTCTCTGGTACATTCCGCATAATCTGATGCAATATACATATAAGAGATGGAGCCCATCGAATAAGTGGTTTCATGCAGGACGTGAGACAGGAGCCAGAAGCTGGGTCCCGATGGGCAACCCTGATTTCATCATCAGTCGCTGCGCGTATGACTTGTCCAGTGGGCCGCTGCTGTTGAAAGGTATGGTCCCGGCAGATACATACTGGTCCCTGACGATGTATCAGGACAACTCGACAAATTTCTTCATAGTGAATGACACCGGGCGGTCAGGCCGGCCTTACCAGTTTGTGCTGACGGAAAAAGACAGATCGATGGAATCGCTGAAAAATCACAGCCCGGATCAGATCGTATACAGCCCGACAAGACGAGGATACCTTGTTGTAAGAATCTTCATTAATCCCGACCTGGATTTTCAGGACTTGAAAGCCTGTCAGGAAAAGGCAACTGTCGAAATTATTAATTGAGAAGACACGGTTGAAAATGTAATTGCTATCTACGGCACTTGTTAATTAATCTGTGCGGCAAATCAAATAGGAGGCACTATTATGCGAACCTGATTGATGCAGCTGACTAACATGATCACGTTCATGCTTTTTGCTTACCTCCCCGTAAGCGCACAAACGGCCACGGCTACTTTGAAGGGCCTCGTGACTGACAGCAGCGAAAAGGTCCTGCCGGGAGCAGCTTTGACGCTGACACAGAATTCTACGGGATTGAAAAGAACTTTCACTGCCGATGATGGCGGCCACTTTACATTTACTTTTCTTGAGCCGGGCAACTATTCCCTGGGGCTCGCATTCAATGGCGCTGCCATGCGACCGAACGTGATCGCCGATCCGATTATCGCGAGCGAATCCGACAAAAAGAATACGCTCACATGGTTCAACACTGCGGCATTCCAGGCGCCAACCACATATCAGTTTGGGAACGCTCCAAGAACTTTCTCGAATCTGCGTGGACCGGGATACTTCGGAACGAACATGTCTCTACAGCGAAATTTCAAGATTACCGAGTCTGCTTGCCTGCAATTCCGTGCTGAAGCATTCAATATCTTTAACCGGGCTAATTTTATCATTCCCGTAGGTGTCCTTGGCGCTGCAAATTTCGGCAAACTTCTGGCTGCCGAAGATCCGCGACAGATGCAGTTTGCTCTGAAACTTTATTTTTAAGACGAAAGGCAAAAAGAGTTTAAAGTTCAAAGTTTAAAGTTTAAAGTTCCGGGACTGTGATGTAATGTATGCGCAGTATCACAACGAACTTTAAACTTTAAACCTTGAGCTTTGATTTGAAAGAGAGGATGGATTATGGCTCGGCCGAATAATTCGCGACGAGATTTTATGGGAAATTCCGCAAGGGGTGCAATCGGCGTCTCTCTAACTGCTGCGAGCTGGAGCAGGGTCGCCGGTGCGAACGATCGGGTTCGCATGGGGGTTATCGGTACCGGCAATCGCGGATCGGATGTCATGAAATGGTTTCAGAAGGAGCCGGATGTTGAAGTGATTGCTCTGTGCGATTGTTACGACAAAAATCTCAATGCCGCGCTCGCCCTGACAGAAGGGAAGGCAAAAACATTCACCGATTACCGGGCGCTTCTTGATTCGAAGGATGTCGATGCTGTGCTGGTGGCCACGCCGGATCCGTGGCACAGGCAGATGGCCATTGATAGCTGCGGTTCCGGCAAGGACATCTACATCGAAAAACCGCTGACTTTCAGTATTGAAGAAGGTCACGAGATCATCAAAGCAGTCAAATCCACAAACCGTGTCATGCAGGTGGGATTGCAGCAGCGCAGCGGCGGGCATTACGCTGAAGCGAAGAAGCAATACATTGAAAGCGGGCGGATCGGTAAGATCGCTCTTGTCCGCACCTGGTGGCATGGCAACAGTTACCACCTGCGCAAGCCGAATTTCAAGGACAAACCATCGGGTCTGGACTGGAAAGCCTTCCTGGGGCCGGTTAAATATCGCCCATTCGACGCGCTGCAGTTTTACAACTGGCGAGCATATCTCGATTTCGGCGGCGGACAGATCACGGATCTGTTTACCCACTGGATCGATGTGGTTCACTGGTATCTTGGGGAGGATCTGCCCGTGGCTGCAAACGCGGCGGGTGGAGTATACGCATATCAGGACGGCCGCACGGCACCTGATACGATTGCGATCCACCTTGAATACCCGAGCAAGTGGGCGGCTACATTTGAGGCCACGCTTGTGCCCGGCGGTCGCGGAGCGGCAATCGAGTTCCTTGGGACCGAAGGCAGTCTTTTGATCGATCGCGGAGGCTACACTTATCAGGAGCGAGGCCAGCGCAAGGCCGCTGCGCCCGATCCGATTGTGGTAAAGAATCCCACTTCGCTCGAAAAGCTTCATGTGCGCAATTTCCTCGATTGCGTCAAATCGAGGAAGCTGCCGAATTCAGATGTCGTCAGTGGGCACAGGTCTGCGCTTGCTTCGCATCTGGGCAAGATGGCCTACATGCAGAAACGGCGCATCATCTTCAATCCATCGACCGAGCGGGCTCACGTCCTGCCGGCCGAGACACCGAAAATGAAGATGATCGAATCGATCAAGTAGCCGCCCTCATGCCGCAAAATGACTGCAGAATAGTTCTCGTGCGGCCGCGCGATCCGAACAATATCGGCGCGGCTGCACGAGCGATGAAAAACTTCGGCTTTTCCGATCTCTGGGTCGTCCTGCCTTTCGCGCCTGTCTGGGAAGATATTGTCTCCGCTCCTAATGCAACAGATATTCTCGCCAATGCCCACGTGGTCGATCATCTCGATGACGCCATAGCCGATTGCAATCTGGTTGTCGGCACTGGCGATCCGACCCGAATTGATAATCAACAAAGTATCTTCACGCCTGCCGATCTTAGCCGGGAATTGCAGAAAGTGGCTCACCGGACCGCTCTCGTCTTCGGCACAGAGAAGCACGGGCTGACAAATGAGGATCTCTGCCGGTGCCACAAGATCATGAGTATTCCAACTCAGCCGAACTGCCCATCGATGAATCTTGGACAGGCCGTCGCTATTTGCCTCTATGAACTGATTCGAGAGAAGCAGGTTGTCTCACCGAATCCGCCAGAGCCGGATACCGTATCAGCGGGAGCCACAGAAGCAGCGGTCAACCTCTCAATCGATGTCCTGAGACTCGTCGATTTTGTCCTGCCCGGCAACGAACCTGATCTGACACGCAGGGTCCGCAGCAGTCTGCTCAAATACAATCTTTCGAAATACGATATGAATATGATCTGCGGAATTCTGAGGAATGTGAAAGATAAACTCGACGGGAAAAGATAGATTACGAAACAGGGGGAAATAAACGAAACAGACGAAAAATTTCAAATAGTTGATGAGGCCAGATTCATTCAATCTCCGCTCATTCGGGACGTCTCGACCAATGAGTGGTTGAAATTTTTCGTCTGTTTCGTATTTCGTCTGTTTCGTACTCTCTTCTTCTCTTCTCTTCTCTTCTAGCTCAGTTTCCAGGGAGAGCGATAAGCCTTGCCGAGCAGTTTGCTTGCTTCCGGATCACCGATGATCTGCTCCTTCGCGCTGTCCCATTTGATCTTTCTTCCG
The DNA here is from genome assembly GCA_016710075.1 of Acidobacteriota bacterium. GTDB lineage: Bacteria > Acidobacteriota > Blastocatellia > RBC074 > RBC074 > JADJLO01. The sequence goes on from JADJLO010000001.1 coordinate 191,923, forward strand.
GTTCTGAGCGCGATATTGCCTAGATGAGGGGCTGCCGTCGACCTGTGGCCGATTTCGACATCGGAGATCGGCATCTGGCGGGATTTCATGCACTCTATAAAATTGCGAACGTGATCGAGGTGCGACGGGTCGCCTCGTTGAACGCTCATCTTTGCAGCCGTGGTTCTGGCCGTGAAGATGTCGTCGCGCTTTCGGCCATCCATTTCGGGGAAGATCTCGAAGCCGCCGCGATCGACAAACATTGTGGCATCGGTTCCATAGAAAAGTATCCCGTAGCCCCAGCGTGCATCCATGGGCCTGCTGTTCGTCGTGCGATTTTCATAGGTCATGACGAAGCCCGGATAGTCAAACGTGGCGAGCAGGGTGTCCGGGGTTTCACGATTATCCTGAAGGATGTATTTTCCGCCGGATGCTGAAACAGCCAGAGGCGCATCGACATTCATCGCCCAATGGACAATGTCGATGAGATGGGTTCCCCAGTCAGTGATCTTGCCGCCTGAATAATCCCAGAACCAGCGGAAGTTTTCGAGGAAGCGATTTTTGTTGAATGGAGATTTGGGGGCAGGGCCGAGATAGAAATCCCAGTCGAGACCTGCGGGAACCTCGGAGTCGGGTGGATTGCCGATGCCGTTGGGAAATTCATCGTCATAATTCCATGTGTGGACTCTTGATATTTTTCCGAGCTTGCCTGAGCGAACAATCTCGACGGCCTTCTGGAAGTGACGGGCAGAGCGCTGCTGAGTTCCGACCTGGACCACGCGTTTGTACTTGCGCGCCGCATCGACCATCATCCGGCCCTCTTCGATTGTCAGGGCGAGGGGTTTTTCAACATAAACATCCTTGCCTGCCTGGCAGGCCTCAATCATGGGCAACGCGTGCCAGTGATCAGGCGTCGCGATGATCACCGCATCGATGTTCTTGTCTTCGAGAAGCTTGCGAAAATCCCTGTAAGTCGGAGTCTTTGCCGGGTCGAGTTTGAGACCGGGATTGAGCATCGTCTTCTGGATGCTGCCCTCATAGACATCGCAGAGGGCGACGATTTTGACATCGGGCAGGCGGGCGAAGTCTCCAGAGTCCCAGTTGCCCTGGCCGCCGCAGCCGATCAAACCGACACGAACCTGATCGTTTGCCCCAAGAACAGGGCTTTTTGACGAATCGATTGCCGGAGCGCCGAGGACCTCATCTGCTCCGGCGGCTGCGCCGATCGCCCCTGCTGCTGCGATCGAGGTCTTGAGAAAGTCTCTTCTTTCCATTTTATCGGACATGATAATTCCCCTCTTTCATTTCATTTCATATCGCCGGCGGCCCACTTGATGGCATTGAGCACCATCTTCTGGTATCGCTGATCCTGCCAGACTTCGCTTCTGTGACCGAGTGCTGTGTAGAAGACCCGGCCTTTCCCATAGTCACGGTACCAGGTCAGTGGAAATTCAGCGGCCTTGATTCCCTTGAGCGTCATGTCGGTATTAGCCTTGTCGAGACTCATCGTCACTGTGACCTTGTCTTTATTGAAGTTTTTGAACTGGTAGATCTCTTCCTGTAGTTTAAAACTCTCCTCGAAATGGCTGGAGAAACGATTCTTGCGGTCGAAGGCGCTGATTCCAACAGTCGCCTTTTCGGTCCATGGGTGGCCATCGAAATATCCGCCGATCATCTCGCCGTATTCCGCCCATTTGTAATATGTATCGGTAGCGCTGTGCAGGCCGATGAAACCCTTGCCTGATTTGATCCAGTCGAGGAAGGCTTTCTTCTGAGCATCTGATAAGGGTAGCTCAAGAGTTGTGTAGAAGATGATCACGTCGAAAGTTTTGAGCGTCTCGGGATTGGCAAACCTCTCGAATTTATGAGTCAGGGTGACGTCGTATCCGTTGGCTGTCCCCAGCTCCTCGATGATGTCCTCTGATAAATGAAGCGAGCTATGTCTGAATCCCATCGATTGCGTGACGTAGAGGATTCTTTTGCCGGGCTTGGCTGTAGCGGTTGTATTGACAAACTGAACCGCCACACCCGCGATGAAAATCAATGTAAATAGAACAGTAAGTGCCGATTTCTTCTTAACCATCAAAAATCTCCAATATTATGATCTGTAAGATTCCCTGCCGATTCCCTGGACGGGGATGCCCTGAGAGGCGAGAACTTCGTTTTGCAGCGCGAACATGCAGGCCGCGGCTTCATCGATCTTGCGTGTGAAAGCGATCGAGCCCTGCAGGATCGGTTTGAGCTTCTCCTTATCCTGAATCCTCGCTTTGGGATATTCGTGTTCGACGATGAGGAATGTCTTTTCCGGATCGAGAGCGAGCAGTTCACGTGCGGCAAGCTGATGGTCGAGCCAGTCAACAGTTCGGTTCTGCAGGTAAGCCAGCGGATCGTGTTTGGCGGTACCCGGCAGTTCGTGTTCACACAGGACGGTCTGTTTCAGCCACGCATTCAACTGATCTGCCGGGTTGGAAGACGGTTCCCCCTTGATCCAGTCGCCGCGTTCGACGGTCTGGCCGCCATAACCCCACCCTGAGACTCCCTTTGCATCGATAACCTGACCTTTGACGTGGAATCCGCCGATGAGGAAATTGTATCCGGCGTCTTTGAGATACTGGAAGAGCGATCTCGTATCCTGTCCCATCAGAATTGCATGAGATGGATCGTAGTGGATTCTGAGCTGATCGCCGACGCCGTGCTTTTCGCAGATTCTGTGAAGTGCGATCCACATTCCCGGAGTGTAGGCGATGTTGTTATGGAAATTGTCTCCGGTGGTCCATCCCGGCATCGGGCATTGTTCGATGCGGTAGACAAGGCCACGGGCCTTGGCCTCTTTAAGCAGGGGGATGAAGCTCTCTTCAAAATCGATCAGGTTCTGGTCCATGCTCAGCGACTGGTTCCGGCCGACAAAGCCGCATACTGCTTCAACACCAAGCAATGCGGCAGTATCCATCGTTCGGAGCATGAAATTATGCTTCTTCAAACGAATCGCCGGATCCTCGTGGAGCATATTGTCGAAGTAGCCGACTTCCGAGATGCCGATCTTGTTCGCATCCAGACAGGCCTGAACCCGTTTGGCGCGGTCTTTGTTGAACGGCTGCCGCAGGTCCAGCGTGTTGGCCACCGGATCCAGAAGCGCCTCGGCGGGTATGTCCGACTCTGTCGGGTGAAGCGCCGCCGAAACCTGTATGTAATCCGCTCCCAGCTCTTTTGCATAGACGACCCACTCTTCAATCGCCAGATCCGGATCCGGATCACGCTTTTCTCGAGGCGTCAGTTCCTGCAATGCTGCCGTCAGAACGCCGATCTTCATGAATTTCGGCTCGAACTGTTTGATGGACATAGAAACTTGTCTCCATTTTCTAGAATATTTATGATCGATGGAATTACACGATGGCGACCTTGGATGGGAAATATGCCGCCGGTTCGCAGTCTGCCGCACACTCATTACGGTGTCAAGAATACGTGACTTCTGTGGCGGGAGGGTTTAAAAAGTTTAAAGCACTGGATCGAAACCGGGACATTCGTAAACGAGCTGGAGCTCAAGCGTCTCGTTTGCGCCTCAGCTCGTTAGGCCAGGGCTGAACATAAAACCCGTTAGTATCGGAAACTTGATATTTGGAGGCTCCATCATATGAATAAAATTATCAAATGGGTCGTCATCGCGCTGTGTCTGCTGGTCATCGTCGGCCTGGCAGTTCTGTGGTTTGTTGTGCCGCCCCGGCTTGGGGCAGGCATGAACGCGACGATGAATCGTCCTCCATACAATGCTTCACCCGAAGCTCGTGAACTTCACAAGAAGCTGCTTGTCGCCGATCTCCACGCCGATACATTGCTCTGGAGCAGGGACCTGCTCGAAAAATCCGGCTGGGGGCACGTCGACATCCCTCGCCTGATCGAAGGCAACGTGGCGGTGCAGTCATTCACCGTTGTCACCAAGACTCCCCGTTCGATGAATATCGATAAGAATGCGGGTGATAGCGACAACATCACGTTGCTGGCATTTGCGGAGAGATGGCCGGTATCGACGTGGACCAGTCTGACGCAGCGTGCATTGTATCAGGCGCGCAGGCTTCACGAAGCCGCCGACAGGTCGCAGGGGAAATTCGTAATCCTCAAATACCGCAGCGATATCGGCAATTATATACAACGCAGAAAGAACGAGCAGGGGCTGGTCGCAGGATTCCTGGGAATTGAAGGCGCCCACGCTCTGGACGGGAAAGTCGACAATCTCGATCGGCTTTATGACGCTGGATTCAGGATGATCGGAATGGCTCATTTCTTCGACAACGAGATGGGCGGCTCGGCTCACGGGGCTGACAAGGCCGGTTTAAGCGTTGAAGGAAAAGAGCTGGTCAGGCGGATGCAGGAGAAAAAGGTGTTCGTCGATCTGGCTCATGCGTCGCCAAAGGTGATCGATGATGTCCTGTTGATGGCCACACGGCCGGTTGTCGTTTCGCATACCGGCGTCAAGGGAACCTGCGAGAATAACCGCAATCTGAGCGATGATCAGTTGAAACGAATTGCGGCCACGGGCGGCGTCATCGGCATCGGTTTCTGGGAGACCGCCACCTGCGGGCGTGATGCCAAAGCCATAGCGAAAGCCATTCGTCATGCCGTCAATGTCGCCGGCATCGATCACATCGGGCTTGGATCCGATTATGACGGCGCCGTCGAAGAACCTTTCGACACTACAGGACTGGTTCTGATCACAGAGGCTTTGATGCAGGAAGGTTTCAGCGAACAGGAGATAGCAAAAATCATGGGTGGCAATGTCATCAGGTTGTTGATGGAGTACCTGCCCTGAACAGCCTCGGAGTGCAGGTTCAAACATCCAATCCGACGCTTCGCATGAGTTCGAGCGCGTTGCTGCGTTGTACGATCCCGTCACGCATGGTGTAGTCGAAAATGATCTTTCCGTCTTCGATCCGGTCTTCGAAGTGAACGTTGATCGCTTTGTTGCCGAGCGGGTCGGCGATGTGAGTCAGCGCCAGATCGTGAGTCGTGATCAGGCCTATGGCTCCGCGTTCGACCAGCGTTTTGACCACGGCCTCTGCGCCGATGCGACGATCGTGCGAATTGGTTCCGCTCAGAATCTCATCCAGCAGGAAGAGCAGGGCAGGCGGCCGTTCGTCAGATCCAGAATCTGACGGAGCCTAGAAATCTCGGCATAAAATCTGGATGCACCGGCCTGAATCGAGTCGAGGATATGCATGGACGATCCGATGGCGAGAGGTGAAAGCCGCAGTTGCCGCGCCTTTACCGGAGCTCCTGCCAGCGCCAGAACGACATTCACTCCCACCGTTCGCATGAGCGTGCTTTTGCCCGACATGTTCGATCCGCTGATGATCAGCATCTGTGGCTCTTTGCCCAGCCTGACATCGTTGCGGATGCATTTGGATTCCTGAATCAACGGATGGCCGATCTGCTCGCCCTCAAAACAGGGGCCAATTTCGACAATTTCCGGGAATTTGTCCTGAGGATGCTCATAGGCGTAGCCGGCCAGTGAGCAGAGCGCTTCAATTTCGCCGATGGCATCGATCCATTGAGGTATGCCGGCGCCGCTCTTCTGTCTCCATCTGTCGATTCCAAATGCCAATTGAGGAACAATCGCCAGAACGAATGCAATCGGTGCGAAGAATTGGTTTCTGATCGAGTCCAGAATCTGTATCAGCCTTGCGAGCCGGGCGATCTGGACGGAGGGCGGGGCATTGCCGGTTTCGAGAGTCTGTCTCAAAGACCTGAGTTTTTCCGAACTGAACTGTTCGCGTTCGATTCTGCCAAGGATTTTCGCAAGTAGTTCCAGTTCACGGCCAGGCTGCTCGACCGAACTGATCACCTTTGCGACTCGGGCGCGGTATACTGCATAAAAGATCAGCTCGACGATCAGAGCCGCCAATGCCGCCATTCTGTAGCCAAATCCGAACCAGAGAACTACGGCGGCCAGTGTCAAGGCTCCGATTATTGCCGCGCTCACAGGCATGACAATTGACGTGAAGATCGGCTCGGAGCCTGCCCAGTTTGTCAGGATATCGGTTCGCACTCCCGACTCGACTTCTTCACCGAGAGTGAACAGATCTTCGCGAAGATCTGTTCTCAGCCGCAGCTCTTCTATCGCTTCCTGTCTTGCGCGGATCTCCGGGATTTCGGCCGGCTCAAGCAGCCAGCCGGCAAGGCAGTCCTCCCCTGTTTTCGTTCTCGCCGATGAAATCAGCTCAAATAACGACCCTTCGCCGAAAAGATCAAGGTCCTCGGCAAACGAGTGTTTATTGTCGAGATACTTTTCGCCTTTAGATCCCTTGCCGGACCAACGGTCTTCGAGACGCTCGATTCCACGTTGATAAAACTTGAGGGACCTTTCCAGTCGTTTGATCGCATCCAGCACTCGCTGGTGTAGAGCCATTAAAGTGATAAAGATCGCCACAAATGGAATTATCCACAACGCAGAAATCCAACCGTCGAACGCAAGGACTATCGATACGGCGATCAGTGCGAAATCGATCCTGCGAAGAATCCAGAATCTTCGGCTGAGAGATTTTTCCCTGTTGAAATCGTTGCGGCGCAGGATAAATTTGCCGGAGTACTCGGCATGCGGGTCGTAATTGTTTTTGTGGGATTGATTACTATTCATTGCTTTCCAAGAGCCCGTCCGGCGAGCGCACCTGTATATTTTCCGCCGTCAATCGCAGCCTGGCCATTGACGAAGACGTACTTCATGCCTTCGGCAAAAAGCTGCGGTTGTTCGTAGGTCGATTTGTCTGAAACGGTCTGTTCATCGAAGACGATGAGATCGGCCATAAATCCTGTGGCGAGTCTGCCGCGATCCCTGAGCCTGAAAGTCTCAGCAACCTGCAGCGAGCTTGACTGTATCATCCTTGGAAGGGTGATGACTTTTCTGTTGAAAACGTATTCGCGAATCTTGCGTGGAAAAGTGCCGTACTTGCGCGGATGCCCGCCGGAGCCGTCGCTTCCGGTCATGACCCACGGCTGGCGCATGAAGTTTTCGATATCCTTCTCGTTCATGTTGAACGACGCAACACCCGCGCCGCCATTTTTGATTATCTGAAGGGCTGCTTCGATCGGAGGCTTGTTCCAGCTTGCGGCAATCGCATCGAGCCGCTTGCCGACAATCGAACGATCCCGGCTTGAAGTGATCAACAGGGAATCGGCCCCGCCGCGTCTTTTGAGATTCTTTTCCATGTCGGCGATCAGCCGGGGGCGGGTGGCAGCGTCGTTAATTCGCTTGAGCATCTGTTCATTGCCTCCGTCTTCGGCCCAGCGGGGCACGAGTGAGGCTGTCAGACTTGTGCCTGACGCAGTGTAGGGATATTGGTTGGCCGTTACCCTGACGCCTTCGCCGATCGCTTTGTTGATGATCTCGATGACTTCAGCGCTCTTTCCCCAGACATCTGTGCCGAGGGCTTTAATATGAGAAAAATGCACCGGGATGCCTGCTTCGCGGCCTATTCGAATTGTCTCGTTAACAGATCCAAGCAGGCCGATATTGTATGAACTCTCATCACGAACATAGGTGTCATAGCTGCCGCCCAGCTCCGCCGCGACTTTTGCCAGCTCGATGACCTCCTCGGTTTTGGCAAAGCTTCCAGGGGCGTAATAAAGTCCTGTCGAGATCCCGATAGCGCCATCATTCATCGCCTGGCGCACCATTGCCTTCATCTTGGCGAGTTGATCGGCAGTTGGAGCCGAATCAACAGGGCCCATCACTTTATTTCGGATCGTTCCGTGTCCGACAAAGAGGGCTGCGTTTGTGCCGATACCGTTACGCTGCCAGTTGTCGAGAGCCTCACCGACTGGGAACGGACTTGAGCCATCGTTGCCGGTGAGGACGGTCGTCACACCCTGAAAAAGAAACGGCTGGTTGCTTTTGCCCTGAGGCGAGGAGAGATCCTCCCAGGTATGAGTGTGCGGGTCGATGAAACCTGGCGATAAGATCAGCCCTGAGGCGTCGATTGTCCGGCCTGCCTGGATTCCTTCTTTTGCTGCATCCCCGACAAAAGAAATCCGGTCGCCGGCGATTCCGACGTCGGCTCTGAATGCATTCGATCCTGAACCGTCAATCACTCTGCCGCCGCGAATCAGAATGTCAACGCGCGATACCTTCTGAGCCGGCGCTGCTCCAACACTTTTCAAATGCTTGTCGAAGAATACGGTCGCTGCGTGATAGATCTCGAGCCAGTGACGATGCAGCAGGAAGTCGTGGACCTCATCCGGATAAACGATCTGCTCGAACTCCACTTTTTGATCGCGGAGGCGTTTAACCAGATCGACGGTCTGGGAAAAGGCCACGTTGCGATCGTCATCGCCGTGAATCAAAAGAACCGGAGAGCGCCACTTCTCTACCGAACCCAGTGGAGATGCATCCCGTGCTATCTTGACTGCATCGCGATTGCCGTAGTCGATCCAGGTCCCTCTTGAAATCCTCTGTGACCAGTCATGGACTCCGTGCAGGTCGACTCCGGCTGCGAAAATCTCCGAATTTCTGGCAAGTCCCAGAGCCGTGAGATATCCGCCATAGCTGCCTCCCCAAAGGCCGATCTTCGAAGGCTCGATGTCGCTGCGAGACTGAAGGAATTTTGCGCCCGCCAGGATATCCTTGTATTCGGATGCGCCGCCGCCGCCGCCATCCTTCGCTTTTCTGAACGCCCTTCCGTAACCGATGCCGAGGCGATAGTTGACCGAGAGAACCGCGTAGCCGCGGTTTGCCAGATATTGATTGAAGCCGTATGCGTTATGGTAATAGTACCGATTATGCCAGCCCAGAAACATCTGGCGCATTGGACCGCCGTGCATGAATATTACTGATGGAAGCTTTTCACCGGGTTTCGCGCCGGCAGGTAGAAAGAGCTGGCCATGAATTTCAAGCCCGTCTTCCGCCTTGAAGATGACCTGCTGCGGATCAACGAGCTTTGATGCGGGGAAGTCTTTGGGTAAAGTATCAGCCGCAACGGCTATCGTGGAACCGTCGGAGCCATTCAGGTTCCGGACTCTGACTGATGCCGGAATCCGCGCAGTCGAATAGAAATACGCTAATTTCGCACCGTCACCGGTTGCAACCGGCGCCCATTCAATGCCATCGCCGGAAGTGACGGGACGTGCTGTCCCATCGGTGACGGAGACGCGACTGATGTGCCGGCGGTCGATATCACCGCAGTTGGATGAGTAAAGAACCTCGCTCCTGTCAGGCGTCAGCGACATGTCTTCATACTCGCATGATCCGGGAGTCAGCAGTTTCGGCTCGCCTCCGGAAAGGGGAATCGAATAGAGATGCCTCCATCCGTCCTGTTCAGAAGTGAATACCAGTCTGTCACCCGCGCCCCATTGAAGCTGATCCTTCCCGGAGCCGGGAATTGAATCGTTGACTGTGTTGCCGCTGCGCCAGATCTCCCGAGACGTGCCGGTTTTTATGTCCGCGACCATAATCGACCAGGGATCGGGAATGTCCTGAAACAAAGGGCGGGGCTGACTGTCGCGGGCGGGCTGCCTGGTGAAGGCTATTCGAGTACCGTCAGGCGACCACCTCGGATTGCCGTCCCGATCGACTGATGGCGCAACGTAACTGACAGTGTTTTTCTCCGTGTCGTAGATTCCAATGTAGCTGTGCGTACCGCGCGAACTGACGAACGCAAGTTTACGCCCGTCAGGCGACCACTCAGGTGAGCCGTTGGTCCCGCGCACAATGAAGTACTGGTGGGGCTCCGAGCCTTCTGCAATCTCGACAACCCAGATCTGCCCGTCGCGGTTGAACACCACTCTGTTGTCCTTGGGCGCTGCAACAGGGGAGCTGCCTTCGCCAAGTTTGATCACACGACCATTCTCAACCGAGACCGCGAGCACCTCCTGCTTGGCGCCCTCGGGATCGCTCGTCGGATTTGCCACCTCCCCGCCGAATTCTCGCTTCCACCGCGAACGAAGATTACGAATTTTCCGTCATGCGTGAACTCGGGCTCCGTTATCTCCTGACCCGTGTCTTCATTGAATTGCGTCAACTGCCGGGCTTTGAACTCCGGACCCTCAGCGGCCCAGACATTCCGCCTGCCCTGAGCATCGAACACCCAGGCGATCCGTTGCCCTTTCGATGATGCAACCAGATCTGACGGAAATGGCGAACTCAGGACCTGCTCGATCGTGAAATCCTGATTCGAATTACTCGTCTGTGCGGATGTGCCCGTGAAATAAAAAACCAGACACATCGCCGGAATGAGCAGCGGCAGATAACGTTTGATCTTCATAGAATTCTCGTTTTTGTGGTTAGATTCGGATCAGAGAAGGCAGAATGAAGAATTAAGAATGAAGAATTAAGAATGTAGAATGCAGAATACAAAATGGTTCGAATGGGCATTATTCCCAATTCAGCATTCTACATTCTTAATTCAGCATTCAGCATTCTACATTCAGCATTCTACATTCTTAATTCTGCATTCTACATTCTTCATTCTTCCTTCTTCATTCTCCCAGATGAGCTTTAAGGTATTTGCCTGTCTGGGAATTTTCGACTTTGACGATCTCTTCGGGAGTGCCGGTTGCGACGATCTCGCCGCCGCCGTCACCGCCATCCGGGCCGAGGTCGATGATCCAGTCGGCCGTCTTGATCACATCCTGATTGTGCTCGATGACTATCAGAGACGCCCCGGCATCGAGCAGCCTGCGAAAGGATGACAGCAGCTTGTTGATGTCGTCGAAATGGAGACCGGTAGTCGGCTCATCGAAGATGTAGAGAGTGTGGTCACCTGTCCTCTTCGCCAGATAGGCTGCGAGCTTGACTCTCTGAGCCTCGCCGCCGGAAAGCGTCGTCGCCGACTGGCCAAGTCTGAGATATCCGAGTCCGACATCGTCAAGGACCTTGAGCTTGCTGGAGATCCGCTGCGAATGAGAGAAGAATCCCATCGCCTCGCGAACCGTCATATTGAGAACTTCGTGGATGTTTTTGCCGCGGTGTTTGATATCAAGAATCGTGGATTTGAATCGTGTGCCCTTGCATTCTTCGCAGACGAGTTCGACGTCGGCGAGAAACTGCATCTCGACCGTCACCGTCCCGTCGCCCTCGCAGGTTTCGCATCGGCCGCCCGGCACATTGAAAGAGAAATGGCTCGGGTGGTAGCCACGCGTCTGAGCCTCGCGCGTTGAAGCAAACGCCTCGCGGATCGCATCGTAGACCTTGATATAGGTTACCGGATTGGATCTCGGCGTGCGGCCGATCGGCGACTGATCGACGAGAATCACATCGTCGAGGAATTTGCCTCCCTCAAGGCTAGCGAAGCTTCCAACCGGCGCCTGCCAGTCACCTCGTTGATGCTTCAGGCCGGCATAAATGCAGTCATGAACGAGTGTCGATTTTCCGGAGCCGGAAACACCCGTGATGCAGATCAGCATGTTCAGCGGGATCGTGACATTGATGTTCTTAAGGTTGTTGGCGCGTGCGCCGTGGAGGGTGAGCTGTTTCTTTCCCGCCAGGCGGTGTTCCTTGGGGATTTTGATCTGAGCTTCTCCGCGCAGGTATTTGCCTGTGAGAGATTGTTCGTGTTTGAGCAGCCCTTTGAAATCTCCCTCGTAGACAACTTCGCCGCCAAGCTCGCCGGCGCCCGGGCCGATATCGAGGATATAATCCGCCGACCGCATCATCTCTGACTCGTGCTCAACCACAAGCACCGTATTGCCTATGTCGCGCAGATTCTGCAGAAGCTTGATCAGTCTTGCGCTGTCGCGCGGGTGCAGCCCGATGCTCGGTTCATCCAGCACATAGAGGGCCCCGACCAGCGATGAGCCCAGGTGGGTCGCCAGTTGTATTCTCTGAGCTTCTCCGCCTGAAAGGGTCGATGCCAGCCGGTCCAGAGTCAGATAGTCCAGCCCCACGTCGAGCAGGAATTTCAGGCGCGAACGAATCTCCGACAACAGCCGGTCCGCGATGGCCGACTGCTCTTCATTCAATTCCAATTCGTTGAAAAAAGTCGATGAATTTACGATCGTAAGAGCGCAGACTTCCGGCATCGTCCTCCCGCCGACGAAGACATCGCGGGCTTCGGCTCGCAACCTGCCGCCATTGCATTCGGGACAGACTGTGTAGCCCCTGTATTTCGCCAGAAAGACCCTCACATGAAGCTTGTATTTTTTAGTCTCCAGCCAGTCGAACAATCCCCTGACGCCGTCAAAGCCTTCGCCTCCCTCGATTATGGCTCGCTGCTGGGAAGCAGTGAGTTCCTGATAAGGAGCGCTCATCGAAATGCCTTCGCGCCGGGCGAATTTCTTCAATTCGTCTCTACACCCCTCGAACTGTGGCTTGGTCATCGGCTCGATCGCGCCTTCGGATAGCGAGAGCTCCCGGTTCGGTATCACCAGATTCCAGTCCAGTCCTATGGTGTTGCCGAAACCCTGGCACGTCGGACAGGCTCCAAACGGATTATTGAAGCTGAAAAGCCGCGGCTCTGGTCTGATATATCCAAGCCCGCACTTCTTGCATTCGAATTTTTCCGAGAATGAAAGTTTTGCGGCATCTTCCCCAACTGTCTGAATCACCGCCTGGCCATGGCCTTCGGTGAAGCATGTCTCGATGGAATCCACCAGACGGTTGAGCGAGTCTGGCCTGACTGAAAGGCGGTCAACCAGGGCATAAACATTATCGAAATTATCCCGTGTATAGCTTTCGGGCGTCTGCAGCTCGAGGATCTGGTCGGCGACCGAATCATAGAGCCGCGTAAAACCTCGCTGCATGAGACTCATCAGGTGGGCTTTGATCCTGATCGGATCCGGTCCGGCTTTGGCCGTTCGCCCCCGCTTGCTTTTTGAACCCGAAGACGCAGCCGCTGCTTCGACGATAGTGGCCTCATCCGATTCCCCGATCTCATTCCCGCATCGGCCGGAAAGAGGACGTAAAACTTTATCCCTTGAGGCAGTTGAAGAACCGTTTCCGCTATCGACTGCGGAGTATCCCGCCGGACCTCTGTCTTGCAGTTTCTACAGATCGTCGTTCCTACCCTCGCGTAAAGCAGCCTCAGATAATCGAATATCTCCGTCTGCGTTGCGACCGTGGACCGCGGGTTCCTCGTCGAATTCTTCTGGTTGATGGCGATTGCCGGACAGATCCCAAGAACCTCATCCACGTCGGGCTTGTCCATACGCTCAAGAAACTGGCGTGCATACGCCGAGAGCGACTCCACGTAACGGCGCTGCCCCTCGGCATAAATGGTGTCAAAGGCAAGGGACGATTTCCCCGAACCACTGACTCCCGTCACCACCGTCAGTGAATTCAGCGGTATTGTGAAGGATATGTTCTTCAAATTGTTGACACGGGCATTGTGAACAACAATCGAATCGAGATCAGCCATCGACTACTCCACTTTTATGGGACCCCAACTCATTGGAAGCCCCGGATAGCATCTGAACAGGTAAACGAATTTTCCATTCTAGCGGATGAATCGGGCCTTTGACAAACCAGGGGATCTTCAAAGTTCAAAGTTCAAGCTTCGGCTTGATCTTGCTGAATAATCACGCTCAAGCGTGAACTCTGAACGAAGTTGTAGTATGCTGCAATCAACTGGTTTGCATCCTGGAACAGCCGTCCCGGCAGCATTACTTTATCCCCGGCCGGGGCGAATCATGGGCTTAATAATGAAATTTATATTGGAGACGGTTTTGTCATGACTGGTCAAGCAAATGAGACGTGGAGCGATAAGTACTGCGTCTATGAAATCATACGGCCGCGAATCCGGTCGATGCGCGTTATTCTGGTTGATAATCTGCTGGCTGACGAGAGTCAGATTTCCGAGGCCGCCCGAAAGGAGCCCGATTTTCATCCCGGCAAATGGGTGCGACTGGAGAGAATGATCGCCTCCATGGCGATGGGAAATATCGAGAATAACGTTCGTAAACTGATCAGAGTTCCTGAAGTCAAAGTGGTTCACCTCTCGGCCCTGAGCGAATCTCTCGTCCGTGAGTTTGATGCCGATGCGATTATTCTCAGTGGCACGCTGCGGGATTTTGATCTCTATTCGCCGGACCTGATCGATAATTTCAATAATTTCATCAAGCAAACCAGGATCCCCGTGCTTGCCATCTGCGGCGGACATCAGATGGTCGGTCAGGCTTTCGGAGCCACCATTGTGACACTCGACAATAAAACCCCTGCTGAAAAACGAACCGGGCGACTGGTTGAGTATCAATACCGTTTTGTGAAAATCACCGATGCCGATGATCCAATCTTTCTGGGAGTTGACGATCGTCCGAGTGCAAGATGGCAGAAATATACCAAACGCAAACACCTGCTGCGTGTCTGGCAGAATCACGGTCTTCAGCTCGACCGGCTGCCCGAAGGGTTCAAACATCTGGCCAGAGGCTACCTCTCAGAAATTCAAATGATGGTCAGAAAGACTTCGGATCAGTTGATCTACGGAGTTCAATTCCACATCGAAAAATCATTTCAGGACTGGGCGGCCGATAAATACTGGGACCACCGAAACGAGAGCCGTGACGGCCGGTTGATCTTCGATAATTTTCTGGTCGAAGCGCTTCGATTCCTCGGCAGGGAAGACAAACTGGCTTCGAACTTTGATTTGGAAACAGTCGTTCCAACTTCAAAGGCCGTCAAAGCCGGCGGTTCATCCGGAACTCCGGCAACCGGTTTCTAAAAAAATAGTAACGACCAAATGAGCGTGGAAGCGATCTGGATAAAAATTCTTCTCTTTGGAGCCTGCCGTGAAGCAGCCGGAATCGAGGAACTCGATTATCAGCTCGCCCCGTCTTCGACAGCCGAATCTGCCTGGACTGAGTTGAAAAACAGATTCCCAGACCTGGCTCGGTTCGATCGATCTATATTGATGGCCGTCAATGAAGAGCATACCGGGAGAGACACGATTTTAAGCAGCGGGGACACGCTTGCCATTTTCCCGCCCGTATCCGGAGGATGAGTCATTCTCATGCATGATATTTTCGAGATAACCCGGGAACCAATCGACAAACAGGGTCTGGAGCAGCGCCTGCTGACCGGCGCGGCCGGAGCCATGGTCACATTTGACGGAGTGGTTCGTAATCAGACAAAAGGGCGCCCGGTAGTCACTCTTCAATACGAAGCCTATGTTCCGATGGCGATCAAAGAGATGGAGCGCCTTGGCAGGGAGATTCGAGAAAAATGGCCCGATGTTGACAGGATCGGCATGATCCACAGGTTTGGAGAACTCAAAATATCGGAATCCTCGGTCGTCATAGTCATCACCTCTCCTCATCGCAAGGTGGCATTCGAAGCCTGCCACTACGCGATAGACCGCTTGAAGCAGACCGTTCCCATCTGGAAAAAAGAGGTCTTCGCAGACGGCGAGGAATGGGTCGAGGGGAGTCAGGGTGAGATTACGAAACAGACGATATAAACGAAAATACTAAAAGGTGAATATGCCTTTTTCCCGGTGATGCGATTATTGATTACTGAAGATACGGGAACATTGGCCGTTTCGAAATTTTTCGACTGTTTCGTTTATTTCGTCTGATTTCGTAATCTTCTTTCTATGCCAGTTGCTGATCCAGAAGATTCAAGAATGTTCCCACGTCGGTAACCACACCGACAGTCTGCTGCGAGCCGCGATCAGAGAGCTTGGTCACCACAGCAGGATTGATATCGACGCAGACGACACGGACCCACGAAGGCAGCATATTCCCCACGCCTATCGAATGAAGCATCGACGACAGACAGATGACCATTCTGGCGCCCACAAGCGACTTCGCATAAAGCTCCTGGGCTTTGATCAGATCCATTTCAGTGTCGGGCAGCGGGCCGTCGTCGCGAATCGAGCCGGCGAGGACGAACGGGACATTATTCATGACGCATTCATACATGACGCCTGATTTGAGCACACCCGCCTCGACCGCTCCGTGGATGGAACCATAACGGTTGATGGTGTTGATCGCGCGCATGTGGTTCTTATGACCTTCTTCAATCGGGTTTCCGTGTTCCAGATCGACTCCGAGCGATGTCCCGAACAACATATGCTCCACGTCGTGAACTGCGAGGGCGTTGCCTGCCAGCAGGGCGTCGACATAGCCTTTTCGAATGATCCCCGACAGCCCACCGGTTCCACCCGTATGGATGACCACCGGACCCGCAACGATGATGATCCTGCCCTTTTCCGACTTCGCTTGTCTCATCATTTCTGCGACCTTTTTTACCGCGGTCTCCGCGCGTCTTTCAGATGAGATATCGTTGGACATAAAGGCGAAGCCGAGCCGGTCGCGCTCCTTGAATTCCGGTTGGATCTTGATTCCAAGCGGTCCGCAGACGACCATCTCACCCTTCTTCACGTCACGCAGCTTGCGGCATTCCGCCTTGCCGTCAACAACAATGATCACGGCGTCCATCCGCTGTCTCGATACCTCAAGCCAGTTGCCGTCGATCCGGGCGAAGGTCTTGTGATTGGTCGTCGAATAGAAATCATCGGGAACGACCCGATCCATCGGCGCCGGCTTGAGCATCACATCCTTGATCTGAGCCTGGTAGCAGCCGAGCTCGACCAGTTCTTCAAGCGTCTTCTGAAGTATCTCTTCCGTGGGAGCCAGAACGCGTAGACGAAGTCTGGAGTATTCATCGTTCGTTCGCCCCAGCCTGAAATCCAGGACTTCATACACCGCGCCGCTTTCGATGACACGGTCCATAACCTTCGACAGAATCTGTGAATCGACAAGATGTCCTTCGGCTTCTACTATCTCAACGTGTTCCATGTTTTTTTCTTCTTTTCCCCATCGGTTATTTTCGGTTTATCAGGGCAGGGAATTCTAAGCAGTTGACTCCGTTTCGTCCAGCAGGATTTCAGTCCAAGTCAAGATCGGAAGCTGGTTCCATTCCGCTGATAACACATATAAAACTTTTGGTTTCCAAATTAAAGAAAGCGTCTGAACAGCACCAATCTCGACAACGTTAATTTCTTTAACTTCCGGGAGAACAGCGGTGGGCGTCGTTTCATCTCGATGGGTCTGAGGGGCAGATTCTAGATCCCGGCCCTTACTTGCTTTGCGTTCCCAACAATGACGCGGTCCGGATTCATTCGCAACTTCGATTGGGCGCGGCATTTTTGCTGCCTGGAGATGGAAATGGAAGAAGATTACGAAAATGACGAAATAAACGAAAAAGGCTTATATATTTTCCGTTTGTCTAGTATTTTTCGTATGTTTCGTCATTCCCATTTTTTCAACCTGGAGTTCAAGATGAAGAAGACCCACTCGACCATTCTCTTGCAGCCTTGATCTAGTGTTTGCAGCGATCCTGGTTTCACTCCCCGGGAAGCTGGTTACTTCGACTGATTCCGGTATCAAAATGATCCGATCCAAATCGACACTGGAATGATCAGAGGTACGATTTCCGATAAAGATTCCGGTATTCGCGTTTACAAAGGGATCCCGTATGCCGCGCCCCTGTTGGAGCGCTGCGCTGGCGGGAGCCGCAGCCTGCGGCTTCGTGGTCGGGCGTGAAGGTCTTCGATCAGTATGGAGCGGCGTGTCCGCAGGCTCCGTATCCCGCCGGGTCGATCTATTTCAACAAGCCTGAAAAGTTGAGTGAGGACTGCCTCTGTCTGAATGTCTGGACCGGGGCGAAGAAGGCGAATGAGAAGCGTCCGGTGATGGTCTGGATTCACGGCGGAGCGCTGACGCGAGGTTCCGGCGCCAATCCCATATACGACGGAGCAGCTTTGGCCGCAAAGGGCGTAGTCCTGGTGACGATCAATTATCGTCTTGGGCCGCTGGGATACTTCGCTCATCCGGCTTTGAGCGCGGAATCGAAGCACTCAGCATCAGGCAACTACGGCGTGCTCGATCAGATAGCCGCTTTGAAATGGGTGCAGCGCAACATCGCAGCTTTCGGAGGCGATCCCGACAGAGTGACGATCTTCGGTGAGTCGGCCGGATCGTGGAGCGTCTGCGCCCTGGTGGCAACGCCGCTGGCAAAAGGTCTCTTCCACCGGGCGATCGGTGAAAGCGGCGGCGTCTTCGCTCCGATGCAGTTTCTCAAGGAGAAAAAATTCGGCAGCAGCTCGGCTGAAGATGGAGGAAAGTCCTTTGCAAAAGCTCTGGCAGTCGATGATGGCCCGGATGCCCTGAAACAATTACGAGCGAAGTCCTACGAAGAAATCATCGAGGCCTTCGACAAACAGAGGGCTGCAACGTGGGCAAGAGGGACGGTAGATGGGTGGGTCTTTCCCGAGGAGATCAATTCTATTTTTGCCGCGGGCAAGCAGAATAAAGTGCCGGTGATTGTCGGCTCGAACGCCGATGAGGGAACATCGCTGGTGGCCCCGGGGCTCATACCGAAATCCGCCGAAGCATTCAAGACCTATTTGAAAGGGCGGTTCGGATCTCTCATGAACGACTATCTTCAGATCTACCCGGTCAATTCAGATGCCGATGTGAGAGATGCCTACCTGCACAGCTTCCGCGACGAAACCTTCACCTGGCAGATGCGAACCTGGGCAAGGATGTCGGCCAAAAGCCAGACAAAAGCCTGGCTCTATTTCTTCTCACAAGCGCCGCCCAGACCCGACAAGAATATTTACGGGGCATATCACGCCGCCGAAATCGCATATGCTTTCGACAATCTTCACCTGACTTCACTCAAGCCTGAAAAATCGGATATCGATGTAGCCAAAACCATGTCCGATTTCTGGGTCAATTTCGCGGCCACTGGAAATCCGAACCGAAAAGGGCTGCCTGCCTGGAATACTTATGACGAGAAGAGCGAGCCATTTATGGAGTTTGGCTCATCCATCAAAGAAGGGAAGAGCCTGTTAAAGAAGGAGTGCGACTTCTACGACAAATGGTTCGCCTCGCGAAGGGCAAATCCATAGAGAAATTAAGCGTTAGGAAATAACGAAGCGATCGAAATCGAAGCATTGATATTTTCTCTTTAGAAATACTCAACAAATATTGTTAACTGTTAATTGAAAGGTAAGCTGCTTATGCCCGTAAGAAAAACAAGTCTGATTCTGTTACTGATGATTTTTTTGACCGCGACCATGCCGGCTCAGACGACGCGCCGTCCGATGAAGCTCGATGACATCGCACGCCTGCGCGAGGTGCGTGATCCTCAATGCTCGCCCGACGGGAAATCGGTGGCCTATGTCGTGTCTTCGACAGACGTCAAGGAGGACAAGGCCAACTCGCATGTCTGGATGGTCAAATATCTATCGTTTACTTCTTCGAGACCAGGCAAGGCGAAGGGCAGTCAGATATGGCTGCTCGATCGCAACGGCGGCGAAGCTTTTCAGCTCACCGAGCTCAAAGGCCGATTGCAGGGTTATGAGTGGGCCCCGGATTCAAAGCGGATCGCTCTGGTCGTCGGCGACCCTGATCCCGAAGAGGAGGCTGCAGCCGCCCTGGCCGAAAGCGGAGCGCCGGCCAAACCGAAACCACCGAAACCGATCGTCATCGATCGCTACAAATACAAACAGGATGGCCAGGGTTACCTGCTCTCAGGCCGGCACTCATACATCTACATCTTTGATATCGAGACGAAGAAGCTCGACCGGCTGACCACAGGGAAGTGGGACGAGGCCGCTCCGTCATGGTCTCCCGACGGAACGCGCATCGCCTTCCTGAGCAATCACGACAAAGACCCCGACAGGGATCCCGACAGCCAGATCTTCGTTGCCGATGCCAAAGCCAATTCCACTGAAAAACAGATTACAAGGGACGGAAGCCGTGCAGGACGCTCGCGCCCTGAATGGAGCCCCGACGGAAAATGGATCGCCTTCCTCGAATCTGATGAGAAGAAATACAACGCATACAACATGGATCATCTTGCGATTGTTACGGCAGACGGCAGTGCCGCTCCCGCCCGAATCAAATCGGTTGAAGACCTGGACCGTGGAGTCTCCTCACCAAGATTCACCGCCGACGGCAAGTCGATCACTTTTCTGGTGACCGACGACCGCTCGGTCTATCCGGCCAGAGTCCCGGTTGCAGGCGGGAAAGTCGAGCGGCTGCTTTCGCCTCCCATAGCCGTTTCGAGCTGGAACTCTGCCGGCGCATGTTCGGTCCTGCTCTCAGGCGGCGATACAAAATATACGGAAGTCACGGCTTTTGAAAACGGCGCTCTTCGTCAGCTAAGCCGGCAGAATGACGCATTGTTTGCCGAACTGGCACTCGGGCAAACTGAAGATGTGAATTTCAAAAGCAAGGATGGAACCGAAGTTCATGGCCTGCTCACCAAACCGGTGGGCTACGTTGCGGGAACGAAAGTTCCACTGTTGCTGCGTATTCACGGAGGCCCGAACGGTCAGGACCAGCATTCATTCAGTACCGAACGACAGTTCTTTGCCGCC
Organism: Acidobacteriota bacterium; assembly: GCA_016710075.1. Lineage (GTDB taxonomy): Bacteria > Acidobacteriota > Blastocatellia > RBC074 > RBC074 > JADJLO01. Next base: position 212,208 of record JADJLO010000001.1, read on the forward strand.
AATGGTTACGCAGTGCTGGCCGTCAACTATCGCGGCAGCTCCGGCCGCGGGATGAAATTCTCCCGCTCCATCTTTGCCGATTGGGGGCATTACGAAGTCGAGGACCTGCTGGCCGGTGTCGATCACGTTATTAAATTGGGAGTTGCCGATCCTGAGCGTCTCGGCGTCGGTGGCTGGAGCTACGGCGGCATCCTCACAGACTACCTGATCGCCAGCGATACCCGCTTCAAAGCCGGCACCAGCGGCGCCGGCACGGCATTTACCGTGGCCTTCTACGGCACCGATCAGTACATCATCCAGTATGACTATGAAATCGGCCCACCCTGGAATCCAAAAGCCTGGGAAACTTACCAGAAGATCTCATACCCGTTCCTCCACGCCGATCGGATCAAAACTCCCACACTCTTTCTCGGCGGTGAACGCGACTTCAACGTCCCAGTTCAGGGAAGCCAGCAGATGTACCAGGCGCTAAGAAGTCTGGGCATCGATACCCAGTTGATCATCTATCCCAACGAAAATCACGGGATCATGCGGCCCAGTTACGTTCGCGACAGATATGAACGCTACCTCGGCTGGTATGACAAATATCTCAAGAAAGCCCCTCCGGCGCCCAATGCCCCCGCTCAACGCTGATTCAGTTTTTTACCCCAGTTCAGAGTTCAAGTTTTAAACTTGAACTCTGAACTTTCTTTATTTTCTTTTTTTTTCTTGTTAACCCTTCCAAATAATTTGAAATATTTATTATTTTTCACTAAACTCCCCTCGTCAAAATCTACATTCAGAATAAATAAAGCCCTTTACAAAAAAATATAGTCCGTCATTAAGGCGTAATTCAGAATCTTCCTGCGGTATTAATGCGAACCTGAAAATCAGGTAATGCCATTTGAATCTGGTTTTTTTAACCTGGAAACAAAGGAGATGGTTGTATGCGTTATCGTATATTGACGATGTTATTAGCGTCCATGGTTATATTCCCGTTGGTTTTAGCTGAAAGAGCCTATGGGCAATCGGCCACAACAGGGGCGATCATTGGGACAGTGGAAGACAAGAACGGAGCAGTGTTAGCCAGCGCCGAGGTGGAGTTGGTAAGCAAGGCGACCAATCAGGTGTTGAAGACCACAACGACACCGGAAGGGCAATTCGTTTTTGCATCGGTATTGCCGGGAATGTACAACCTGACCATATCCAAGCAGGGATTCAAGAAGGCATCGCTGAGTGATTTCAAGGTTGAAGTTGCGAAGTCATATCAACTGCAATTTGCATTGGAAGTCGGCGAGGTTCAACAGACGGTTGAGATCACAGCGTCGGCCGGCGCGGAGTTGCAGACGACGGATTCGACAATAGGAAACGTGATTGAAGGCAAGGTCATGCCATTGCTGCCTGCGCTGACCAGAACGGCGAACGAGCTGGTCAGGTTGCAGCCGCTTTCGACGCCGGGCGGCGAAGTCGCCGGTTCGCGAGCCGATCAGAGCACATTTCTGCTGGACGGAATTGACGTGACAAACCAGTCTGTTGGAGGCCTTGGAACATACATGCAGCTCCCGATAGACGGTATCGAAGAGTTCCGAGTGGGAGTGGCAAACCCGAATGCTTCATTCGGCCGTGGAGCGGGCGGCCAGGTCTCTGTCATCAGCCGGCGAGGCGACAGCCAGTATCATGGCGCTCTCTACTGGTATCACCAGAACGACAACCTCAATGCCGCGACCTGGACCAATAAACGTACGCTTGCCCAGACGGAAACAGATCCCGTGAAGCGGGCCAAGCTTCAGAAGCCGGAATTGAAAGACAATCGCTTTGGATTTCGCGTCGGCGGGCCGGTGATTCCGTGGAGCGACAAGTGGAATCAAAAGCTCTTCATGTTTTTGAACTATGAAGGCCGCCGATTCCCCAGAACCACGCAGATACTCCGCATCGTCCCCTCTGATTCACTGAGGCAGGGAATATTGAGGTTCCGTGACGCCAGTAACAACGTCGTCTCATACAATCTTAAGACTTCGGCTCTCTGCGGACCCTCCGGCGATCAAATATGCGATCCACGTGGGTTAGGTCTCAGCCCGGCGGTGGCCAACGTCTTTTCCAAGCTGCCAGCCGGAAACGACCCCAGCTCAGGTGACGGCTTGAATACGACCGGGTTCCGCGGCAACGTCGGAAACTCTCTCACTAACGACTATTACAACGCGCGCATCGACTATAACCTGACACAGAAATGGCGTGTCGAAGGTTCATTCAGGTATTTTGGTCAGCTCGATCAGGGGGCTGGATTGTTGAACATCATCGGTGGAAATGTTTCGAGTCTCGAAAAATTCCCGACGCGCCAGAATATGATCGTAGTAGGTGTGACCGGGGCCATAACCAACTCCCTGACAGCGGATTTCAGATATGGTGGGCTGAGAATCAGAACTGCAACGGATCGAACCCGACCCAACGCTTCGGCTGAAATCCTGGCAATTCCAGGCACTGAGACAGGCTTGAGTTCTGGGCAGAAATTCGTGGCAGTCGATCTTGGGGCGCTGGGAGGCGCGCAGAGCGTCCTTTCAGAGCCGATCGATGTTGACACCCAGCTCGCGCGCAAGCAGGCTAACGACAACTACAATCATCAATGGAATGCCGATTTCAACTGGGTGAAAAGATCGCATACATTCCAGTTCGGGGCTCATCTTCGTTATCTGCCGACATTGCACCTGCGCGATGACAAGGTGCTCGGAGCCCTTGGAGCGCTGGTTGCGCAGATCGATTCAGACCTTGGTGCGGTAAGCATTCCGTCGACCGTGCGCCCTCCGACCTGCAGCACGACTGTCAGAACCAACTGTATACCAACAGGAGATGTCCAGAGCTGGAACAGGCTCTATGCATCGTCGCTTGGAATCGTTGACAACGTCAGCGTGCTCGCGGTTCGAGATGGTGATCTCAAGCCATTGCCGTTTGGCGAGACTCTCGAAGCCGACACCAAGCTCTGGGCGCCCGAATTCTACGTTCAGGATGTCTGGCGTGTTCGGCCGACGATCACGCTGACTCTCGGTCTCAATTACGGATGGCAGACTCCTCCTAAAGAAAGGCTTGGCCGGCAGAGTGTTCAGATCGACATGGGAACCGGCAAGGTGCAGACATCGGATGAGTATTTCAAAGCCCGTTCCGATGCGGCACAAGCCGGGCAGATCTTCAATCCGCAGATCGGGTTCCTCCCGATCAACCAGGCCAATCGCAGTGGAGTATTTGATATCGACTGGAACAACCTCGCGCCTCGCGCGGCAGTCTCATGGAATCCGGGTTATACCAAAGGCATCATGGGTAAACTTTTCGGTGACCACAAAACGGTCATTCGAGGCGGATACAGCTTGGTCTTCGATCGACAAAATACAGTCCAGAGCGTGATCATCCCGACACTTGGAGTGGCATACGCGCAGACGATCAACGTCAGTGCTCCGGCATGTAATGCCACGGGAGCAGGCGGCGCCGGCTGCAATGCCACAAACGCGAATGCCGCGCTCAGCGGTTTCAGAGTCGGCGTTGACGGCAAGATTCCGCTTCCGACAGTCCCGACACTTTCAGTCCCCATCTCGCCATTCTGGGGAGTGAGAAACGGTGCGTTGACGCTCTTCCCTGAGGTTCTCTCGTTCCAGGTCGACCCGAAGATCAAAGTCGGCGAGAATCATGCATTTGATTTGACCTGGCAACGTGAACTTCCCCACAATTTCCTGGTTGAACTCGGCTATGTTGGTCGCTACGCCAGCAAACTTCCTCAGAGTATGAGCTTCGGCCAGGTGCCCTATAACCATAAAGACAATGCGTCAGGCCAGACTTTCGCCCAGGCATTCGATGCGGTTGCAAAACAGCTTCGAGCCGGCGTGGCTGCAACAGCCGTGACGACGCAGCCCTGGTTTGAAAATCAGTATCCGACGCTGGGGACATCTGCCGGCGGCACCCGGGCTCTGGCGGCGGCTCAATCGGCCAACTTCGTCAACGGCAACCTCAACAATATCTTCCTGACAATCGATCAGCGAAGGCTGCTTGCAGGCCAGCCGTCATTTAACAATTACCTTGCAAGGACGCTCTTCCTGCGTTCGAGCACGGGCAAGTCGAACTACAACGCCTTCTTTGTGACCTTGAACAAGCGACTCACGAAAGGCTTGCTGACGACGGTCAACTACACCATGTCGAAGTCGCTCGATCAACTCGGCGATATTCAGAATGCTGCAAGCGTCATGCCAAACAGCTTTGATCTGAATGCCGAGTATGGCCCGTCGATCTTCGATTTTACTCATATGCTGAGCGCGACCTATCTTTATGAACTCCCGTTCGGCAAGGGGAAGATGTTCAGCTTTGGCAACAAGGTTCTGGACAGCATTATCGGCGGCTGGTACACCTCCGGTGTCGTTACCGCGAGAAGCGGCAACCCTCTGACCGTCTCGCAAGGCGCAGGTGTCTGGGGCGGCAGCCTCTTCCTCGGCTTCGTTTCCGGAGCCATACCGACTTTCGACGTCAATGGTCTGGACAACAGCGTCAAGGTGGGCGTGGCCGGGTCGAACAATATCGGAGTAACCGGTGATCCGATTAGCAGAGGCACCGGATTGAATCTCTTCTCGAATCCGGAAAGCACGTTCGGTCAATTCCGCCGGGTTGAAGTCGGCAGTGATCAGCGGGCCGGCCGAGCCAATCCACTTCGCGGATTGTCGCGATGGAACGCAGATATGTCGCTGGGCAAGAAGACAAAGATCAAAGAGACCATGTCTGTCACCTTTGCCCTCGATTTCTTCAATGCATTCAACAATGTGATCTTCAACAACCCGAGCCTCGACCTGAACAACCCCAGAGGCTTCGGTGTGATCACTTCTCAATTCGTCCCGCCCGATCGCATTGCCGGCAGTCGCTGGATCCAGTTCGGCATGCGTATCGAGTTCTAACCCGTTTTGCCCCGCAAAGAGGTTAATACCGATCATTGTTGACGATCGGTATTAACCTCTTAAACAACAAAAGAGGATTAAGGAAAAGTACCTGCTCAGTCCCTCTGCATTAATGACTGATACTGTTGGCGAATTGGCAAACAGTTCATAAGGGCCGAAGGCCCGCCAGAAAATAGCCAGGGGCGGAGCGCGGAGCGCGGAGCCCCTGGTATTGAATGGAAAAACTCCAGCGCCCTGTATGGGCGCGACCGACATTGCAAATTGTTCGGCCCTTTCAGGGCCGGAGAACCCTGGGAACACCTACCAGGGGCTCCGCGCTTCGCGCTCCGCCCCTGGCTATTTTCTTCGGCGCCTTTGGCCGGAGAATTCGCCAACAGTATCAGTTAATGAGTTTGATGGAATTTCGTTTCACGACCTGATAAATCGTTCAATCCAACCTCAATATCCAGTATTCCAATCGGCCCAAAGCCGGTGGCCAAAGCCTGTGAATTGTTCAATCACTGCCTGCCGCTCTTCTGTCTGAAACAGATCCAGGTGGAGGTTGAGCAGTTGTCTTTTTTTTAGATACGACTGAAAAAAAAAGACAATGAAGAATAGTTGGACAGTATGGGGAAGTTGATTCAAGGGGAGGGCAGGAGGGTACGTTCTCTCAGTTGCCTCTATGCCTGGACTCGTTGCAGAAAGCGGTGGGTTCGCGGCCCAGCGTGAATCTTTTTTTGATTCTGGTATTGCAAACGCCGTTGACGGGAAGCAGCCCTGAGAGCGCGCAGACTTCAAGAACGAATGTTCCCGGCTGGGCCGTGGGCTGAACAGGCTGCACAACGGGCGCAGGTCTAAGGACAGGCGCCGGAACCGGAGTCGGCCTGACTGTAACAACCTTCGGTTTGGGAGTCGGTTTGACGTTTGCAACCCCGGGTTTTGGAGCCGGTTTGGTTGGCGTTTTTATGGTCTTCCTCGCATCCTGCTCAACTCTGCGAGGCCGAGTGGTGCCGGTTGATTCCTGAATCGGTCTGGGCCGGGCGGATGACGCAGTCCTCGGCGGTTCTTTGGGAGGCGACTTTATCACCGGAACCGGTGATCGAGAGGCGGACGTAACAGGTCTCGGCTGGAGTCCGGACTCATCGATGACGCTTCTATTGGCGCCGGGAGGAAGGGGAACAAATTCCTGGAGATTTCCTTCCTGAGAGCTCTCCTGCCCGATCCGCTGAGCGGGTGCAGGCCCCAGGCCGCCGGAAGTCCATGGCGTCGGCCTGGGTTTGGGCGTGCTTGAGAATCCGATTGCCGATATAAGTTTTCTGAAGAACGAAGGATTTTCGTCGGGTTTTGGGGCTGCCGGCGCTGGTTCTGCGGCCGGTCTCGGCCGGTTCCTCCTTGCTTCCGGGGGTAGAGGAATCATTGTTGGGTCGACCTGGCCGGCAATCGAGCGGTCTTCGCCGGGGATTCTTGGAGTGGGCGTCGGCCTGGGTGGTTCGATTTCGCTTCTGCCGGAGAGGCTCCCCCATCAGGGTTGTATGAATCGGGCAACGGCTGGCCTCCGGGCTCAGTGCCCCTCAGAAACAGTTCGTGCCTGACGTTTGGAGAATCGCCCTGGGCGAGAGCCCCGGTGGCTGGATCGATATCGTAGGTAACGATGCCCTCTTCAGGCTGTATGAAATCACCGCCAAGCTCCGGACGAAGCTGGAGAGCTCTGATCATGAAGTCCGCCCAGATAGGAGCGGCGGTGGCGCCTCCAGTCAGACCGAGGTCGCTGTTATCGTCAAAACCCACCCAGACTACACAAACCAGGTTGGGAGTGTATCCGGCAAACCATCCGTCCCTGGATGATCCGGTCTTGCCGGCAGCCACGCCGTTAAATCCCATCTGGCGGACGCGCGTGCCTGTTCCCCTGTTGATAACATCCTGCATCATCGAGGTCATGATGTATGCGATCTGAGGGCTCATCACCTCTCGAGTCTCAATCTTCGACTCGGTTACGGTGACGCCATCTTTGGTCGTAATCCTTTTGATTCCGAATGGAGCAGCCCGCAGCCCTTGATTTGAAAAGGCAGTGTATGCCGCCGCCATTTGCAGCGGCGAAGCTTCACCAACTCCCAGAGCAGTCGACGGGTATGCCTGAACCCTTGTCAGACCGGCTCTTTCGGCGAATCTCTGAACGTTCTGATATCCGATTTTTTCGGCAATCTCGACGGTGATCACATTTTTGGAGTTGACCAGCGCATCCCGGACGGTCATCGGCCTCATTTCAAACTTGTCGCCGAAATTGCCCGGTTCGTATGGTCTGCCGTCGAATTCGAAAGTATGCGGCTCATCGATGAAAATGGTTGCAGGAGTAATCGCCTGCCCTGATGAGACTTCAGTGGATTGCTCCAGCGCTGCGCCATAAACGAATGGCTTGAAGACTGACCCGGGCTGCCTTTTGGCATCAGTTGCACGATTAAGCTGGCTGGCCGCATAGTCCCTGCCTCCGACCATCGCCAGAATCTCTCCGGTCTTGGGGTTAAGTGCGACCATCGCCGCCTGCAGCCCTGCTGTCCCTGTCTTTCTGCGCGCCAGCAGCTTTTCGACTTCGACCATGTTTTTTGTCACGGCCTGATACGCCGCCCGCTGCAGTTCCAGATCGATCGTCGAATAGACGCGCATCGAGCGCAGCGACTGCGAATTCTCGTCATACTGGCTCTCAAGCTGCCTCATCAGATAATCGATGAAATACGGCGCATCCGAAGCGTCAACCGATCCGACCTTGTTGGTGATTCCCAGAGGAAGCCTCTTCGAAGCATCGGCTTCGCTGCGCGAGATATCAGTGGCTTCGGCCATCTTTTCGATGACGAGGTTCCGGCGTTCTTTCGCGCGCTCTTCATTTGAGTATGGCGAATAATAATTGGGGCTTCGGATGATTCCCGCAAGCATCGCCGATTCGTGCAGCGAGAGATTTGAAACGTCCTTGCCGAAGTATGCCCGCGCCGCCTGGCCGAAGCCGTTGATTGAAAACCCGCCACGCTGTCCCAGATAGATCTGATTGCAGTACATCGCCATGATCTCCTGCTTGCTCAGACGCTGTTCCAGAAGAACAGACATATAGGCTTCGGACAATTTACGCTTGAGATTCTTGTCGGGTTTGAGGAAGAAGTTTTTGACCAGTTGCTGTGTGATCGAACTGCCGCCCTCACGGAATGATCCCACCTGATAATCGCGAATCAACGCGCGTAGAATGCCGCGCCAGTTGATTCCCGGATGCTCGAAAAACTGTCTGTCTTCAATGACGACAATGGCATTGACCAGACTCTGCGGCAGGTCCTTGTAATCGATGATCTTGCGCTTCTCGCGATCCTGATTGATGACAGATGATATCAGCTCGGGTTCGATCTGGGCCTGATCCAGCCTCTGGTTTGTGCCCAGGTCCGTGATCGACTGAATTCCACTGCCGTCCCGGCCAAACGACACCTTTAAATTTTTGTAAGCCCTCAGGCCGTCAATCAGCGTTTCGCTTCCCGGATAGATCTCAACGCTGTTGCCCCTGACGATGAACTGACCGCGCTTCTCGTTCTCGGTCGTGCCGCGTTCCTGGTAGCCGATATTCTTCAAATGGGTCATGACCAGGTTGATTCTGGTCGGTGAACCATCCTGCAGGTTTAACGGGGCGGCATAAATCCCGGATGACCGGACGAAAATGTCTCCTCTCAATCCGGCATCGATGATCTGCATGTATCGATTGTAATACAAGGCAAGGACGCCAATACCCACCAGTAGTACGATAAGAAATGGACCGACTACGTACCTGGAAGTGGCGGCCTGATAAGCGCTGCGAACAGGGGCCTGCCGCCAATTGGAATAAGCGTGTTTGATGTTGGCCATTAATTGATCCTCATTAGCCAATAAGGGGGAACGATTACTAACTCTACAATTATCTTTATTATGCTCAGTCAGTCAATCGGTAGTACGTTGAGGTAAGTTTAAAGTTTAAGGTTTAAAGTGGGTGACTTAAAAGGATGACGAAACTCCTCTGCCTTCTTTGTCAAACCGGCAGAGAAGGGGTGGGTGGGGTGGGGGGACAATCATTTACCCTTGATGAAGTCTTTGGGAGGGATTAGTTTCCAGGTAGAAAGAGAAAGCCGGTAAGCCTCGATTGATTTCGTTTTATCGCCGATTGAAGAATAGACGCCGGCAAGAAGGGCGAGGGACGATTTTTCGTGCTCGCGTTCTCCGAGTGTGCGCCAGATCGAGACCGATTCCTCAAGCGCCTCGACTGCTCTCTGCTTGTTATTCAAAGCGGAGAATAGTTCGCCAATGCTGTTGAGAGTTCCGGCAAGACGATACTGGTCGTTTGTCCGGCGGGTAATCTCGAGGCTCTTTTGATAAGAATTGAGGGCCTCAATCTTGTCCCCGGTGGCCTGATGGACGAAGCCGAGGTTGGCCAAAGTGACGGATTCACCGCGTTTATCGTTGATCTCCTGCCTGATTTCCAGTGCCTGAAAGTAATGCTCAAATGCTTTGACGTAATCGCCTGAAGAAGCATAAATGCCGCCGATGTTATTGAGTGTGACGGCCTCTCCGCGCCTGTCACCGCTGAGCCTGCGCAGCGGGAGCGCTTCCAGATATAGCTTCAGCGCCAGATCTGGGCGATTGAGCGCGGCATGGAGGTTTGCTATGTCGCTTAATGTCGTAGCTTCGCTGCGCCGGTCACTGATCTCGCGCCAGAGGGGCAGCGCCCGCGAATAAAAATCAAGCGCCTTTGCCTTGTCGCCTCCGGCATCGGCGACGAAACCGAGGTTGCTCAGGGTGACTGCTTCACCGCGTTTATCGGGCACCTCGCGCCACAGTGGGAGCGCCTGTCGGAAGAACTCGGCGGCCTGCGGCAATTGTCCCGATCGTGCAGCGAGGCTGCCCATGGCGTTGAGCGTGCTCGCCTGTCCCGTTTTGTCGTTCGTATTCTGCCAGCGGGCATAAGCCTGCTGGTAATACTCGAATGACTTTTGCTGCTGTCCCTGTTCTTCGTAAAGCTTGCCCAGATTGAAAAGCGTCGTCGCCTCGCGGCTGATCGAGTTTACGCCGCTTGAAGACGCGCTCATGATGCTGGTTGTCTGGACGATCAATCTGGCCTGATTGTAGTAATTCTGAGACTGTTGCTTCTCGCCGAGCGAGGTGTGTATCCGTCCCAGTTGAGTCAAAGCGGCGGCTTCGTTGTTTCGATCACCGGCTGCACGCCATAACGGCAGCGACTGCTGGAAATAACTGATCGCCTGCTGCCTGTCGCCGAGTGCATCGCTGATCGATCCAAGCTGGACGAGGGCATCAGCGATCTCGCCAGGCTGGCTCAGCGGACCCGCTCCCTTCCATAATTGAAGCGATTCTTCGAGCCGAATCGCAGCCGAACGCAATGAACCGGCTGTTCCCTGATTCTTCAAACCGACTGCCTCATTCTTCAGACTGCGCGCCATCTCGCTCTTCTGCAGCGCACTCAGCTCGGCCTGTTTGATGTCTGGCTTGATTTCGTTGCCTGAATTAATCCTGTGGGTGTATTCGTAAAGGCCTTCCAGATTTGATCGCATCAACGGAGGGACAATGATTCTGAAGGAGCGCTTCCTGAGCGTCTCGATCTCTGTCGTGATCTTCGAATCGGTTCGCTTGTCGGTTGGTTTAATTGTTCGTGGACGGGTAGTGGGGGCAGGCTGCCGGGTCTGATTCTGAACCGTTTGCGTGCCTTGTGCCGGACATACCGGGATTGAGCCGGCCATGAGAATTGTGATCAATACTGGCTTAAATGAAATCCTGCGCAGGACTTTGCCGATCGTAATCATAAGAATTCGGCGGGGTCAAAATCTCCCGCTTGGGTTTACCGCTGTTCGACATGCACCAGACCTGGGGGAGGATGACACAATCTCTTTCCAAGATGAAGACCCATTTTCGAATTTGCCGGAAAAAATCGAAGGCGCACAGAGCAGAAGAGTTGTTGTTTTCTGCCTCGATGCGCCTTTTCGATTACTCGATTGGAATGCTTTCTCTATTGAGATCCGAGTTTGAGGACCAGTCCGGTCGAGATACGGAAATTGTTCTGTGTCTCGCCGTCAAATCTCGTCATCACGTAATCTGCCTGGAAGAGCCTGAATGCAAGGTTCTTATTGGCATTGATATCGAGACCACCGCCAAGGACCAGGGCAAAAGTCGAATCCGAATTTTTGATCTTTCCTGTCCGGGTGAGGTAGCTTGAATCGACCCGTGCCGCTCCAACCAGTACGTGTGCGAACGGAGTAACACGATCGTTCCCTCTGTATGAGAACCTCGGTCCCACGGTGAATATGTGCATGTTGAGATCGGCTTTCGTGCCAGGCACGAGTGTCGCGTCGCCGTAATGGCCGCTGAAATCGGCGGCCAGTCCGAACCACTTGTTCAGGTTGGCGGCAAATGAAGCGTTCCAGCCGTGAAGATCGATTCCGTCATTGGCGTCATCGGCTCTCAGGTAACTATAACCACCGAACAACTCCGCTTTCGGTGCATCCTGACCCTGTGCAAATATCGGCATTGCCAGAAGCAGGACGGCAAAGAAAATGAGTTTTCGCATAAAAACCTCCTGAAAATTGCCTGAAAAAATGGGCAATCCTTGTTGTTTGAAAAATCTTCACTGGAAGATTCGCAAGATAAACAGCAATTTAGAGGGGCACCATAAAAGGGGCACACAGCTAGCGGCTGGATACCACCTGACGGGGAAAGTGACTCAGACGGTTCCAATCATAAGCTAAAGTTCTAATAATGCAACTGGATTTTATGAGTTTATGTTACGCAAATAAGTATTCCCGAATCGATTTGACACGTTCTTTTGAAGTAATTCAAACAGCCGGCGAAGCCGGAGTAGCCTAGGGTGAAGCGAGGCCGAAGGCCGAGCGGAACCCTAGGTTCAGTTGAAAAATAAAACCAAGCCCACGAAGTGGGCGACAGATTTAGGGCCAAAGATTTAGTGTCTATTTTTCTGTCGCCCGTTTCACGGGCTCGGAATGATGTTAATCACGATACCCAGGTTCGCTGGCCTTCGGCCTCGCTTCACCCTGGGCTACATGCTGCCACCCGCTTCGCGGGTTGTGGGCTAGTCAAATCAAAACAAAGAATATTCCGTGCGTAACTTGAGTTATGAGTTTAAAGGTGGCTGCTCATCCACTGGTCAACAGAATTTGATAGATGACGATATGAGGCGGAGATCGTTCAATCCCAGCCTACATCTTCTTGAACATTTGAAGATGAAAGCTGAGCAGTTACATTTACTTTTAAAACCGGCTGAAATCGAGATGTCAGGCCAAATCCCGGCCATCCATTATCGCTCTCCCAGAATAGTTCCGAGGTTGATGCCGCCCCCGCTCGATTGAGTTGGGAAGAACGGTTTTAGAATGCCGGCAAAGGCCGCCAGATTCCGGGTTTGAATCAGGATTTCTCCGGGCCCTGTGAATTCGGCGACGATTCCTTCACCGCTGACCATGCTGCGGAACCAGCCTGCGGCTGAAGCCTTTCGGAGCTGGTAGGGCACGTGTCCCTCCCAGGCGACAAGATGGCCTGTATCGACAACGTATCTTTCACCGTGCCCGAGGTTTTTTCGATGAATCGACCCGAAGGATGAGACCAGCAGGAGCCCCGTTCCCTGAACCTGCAGAACGAAGAGTCCCTCGCCGCCGAAGAACGATTTGGCGCCGCCCCACCGGGTATCGATTGAGAGGCTCGTGTCGCCTGCCAGATAAGAACTCGATTGAACGTAGAACATTTGATTATTCATCGCGATAGCTGCGATATCGCCGGGTGCGCCGGGTGCGAGAGCTACTTCGCCTGCGCCGCCTCTGGCAGTAAAGGTCGAGACAAAGGCTGTTTCACCGCCGACGGCGCGTTTGAAGGCGCCCATCAGTCCGCCTTTCATCTGGGACTGGAGATCGATATTGCCCGACATTCCGACCATCGCGCCGGCTTCCGCCTGAATCGACTGCTCGGCCTGAAGCTGAACCACGGCGAGTGCGAATGCGCCGTTGTGCTTGATTTCAAAGCTGTAGCCGCGGCCTGAGCCGCGCCCATCCTCATCTATGCTGATCCCCTGACGCAGGTTGGTTCTGCGGGCGCATCCACTGCCTGCCGGCCCTGTATTCGTACCGCAGCCACTGCAAAATTTGGCGTCATCCGGCAAATAGATGTTACAACGTGGACAATTCATATTCCTCCTTTGTCGGTTTGTTTTTTTTGATGATAATTCACAAACCTCTTATACGTTGAAGATCGGGTTTCAGTTTAGATTAAAACAATCGGATTGACGACAATAAACGAGGGTGTATACTGCGAGCCAATCAGTTGGATCTCCAGCCCTGAATTGTTTTGAAAATTGCATGCATATTAAGATCAGCCGATTCGAGCGACGGATCGGCCGGAGGAGTGAATGCCAACCAGAAAAAGCACCACCGGTAAAGCAGGTAAAGCAAAAGAAAACACCGATACGCCAAAGACGGCAGGCAAGGATGATCCAATATGCTCGGCAACGTAGCCAGGAAATCGACAGAGAAGCATCTGGGTGGGGCCTTTGATCTCGATCTCGAAGATATCACCCAGGCCGGATGGGCGGTTGTCTTTCATAAAGATGAAAGCGCTGACGTCAAAAAAGCTCTGGGTCCGCTTATCGAACACCGGAAGAAGGGGATCGGGAACGATGATATCGTCAAGGTGCTTGAGTATCGCGACGGGGATACGGTGGTTGGGTGGCTGGCGCGAAACAAGGTGGGGTTCGGCCCGGTCGATCCGGAGAAGGTTCCTTTTTACGTCCTGCTGGTTGGAGGCCCCGACAAGATTCCTTTCTCGTTCGGGCAGTTGCTGGATGCTGTTTATGCTGTTGGCCGGCTCCATTTTGACGATCTCTCCGGTTATCAACGATATGTTGACAGCCTGATCAGGTATGAGAAGGAAGCGAAGGCTCCGACTGGAAAAGACGTGGTCTTCTGGGGACCTCGAAACAAGAATGACAGGCCGACCATGCTCAGTTCCGAATACCTGATCAAGCCTCTGGCATCGGGCGCCAAATCCGTGATTGAAAGAGCATCCAAAAGTGCGAAAGTAGCCTACAAATCAAAGCTCATTGAGCCGGCCGGATCGACGAAGGAAAATTTACTGGAGGTTCTCAACCCCGGTGCAGGGAAGCTGACACCGGCCCTGCTTTTTACCGCCAGCCATGGAATCGGCTGGCCAAACGGTCATGCGAATCAGTTGCCGGCGCAGGGAGCGCTGCTCTGTCAGAACTTCCCCGGACTGGGTTTGGGGCCGCTCAAGCCCGGGCATTATCTAGCCGCAAGCGACCTTGCGAAAGATGCGAGGGTCTGGGGAATGGTGGCATTCAATTTCGCCTGCTACAGCGTGGGAACACCGGATAAAGACCGTTTCAGCTACAAGCCGGGCACTCCACCGCCTGATATCGCTCCGAAGCCGTTTTTCTCGGCTCTTTCCAAAGCCCTTTTGAGTCATCCAAACGGATCGGCTCTTGGCGTCATCGGGCATGTCGAGCGCGCCTGGCAGAATTCGATAATGACGGAAGGCGTCGGGCAGCAGATTCAGGCCTTCGAAAACTCGATTGGATATATTCTTATGGGATTGCCACTCGGTTATGCTCTCAAGGATTTCAACGAGCGATTCGCGGTTCAATCCGCCAACCTGACGGCTGAGATAGACAAAGCCAATGGAGGCAAGCCGGTTCCCGACAGGCAACTCGCCCAGTTATGGCTTGAGCGCAACGATGCCGAAGGATATCTGCTTTTTGGAGATCCGGGCGCCTGCCTGCGAAAGGACAAGCTGCAATGAGCGGACTTGCACTGGATAACAGTATTTCTGATTACTGCTGGCTTCGCGTTCGAATATTCGGAAGAAAAGACGACGAGTCGCCCTATCTTCTGGAGGCCGAACTCGATGACGGAAGCTGGTTTTCCGGCCAGTTTTCCCTCAGTTCCGAAGAGGAGGCTGAGCTGCTGGCTCTCGAACCTGAAGTCCGTGAGTACGGCATTACTCTGGGCAGGCTGATATTTCACGACGAGATTCTGAATGCATACCAGATTGCTGCCGGCCGCGCTCGCGAATTGAAGGATGGCCGTCTTCGAATACAGATCTGGATTTCTCCCGAATGCAGCGAACTGCAGGCCCTCATGTGGGAGCGGGTCTATGTCGATCTCGACGGCAAACACGTATCGCTTTCCTGCTCGGATCTGACACCGTTCTCGAGGTTCACCCGGCTCTCCAAGGCCGATCCGCGGCCGATATCGGATCGACCGTTCAAGTTACTGATCGCCATCTCGAACCCCAATCCCAAAACTCTACCCGAAGGCTATGCTCCGATAGAGGTCGAAACCGAGATCGAGAACATCATTTCACCGCTCGAAGGGATAGAAGATCTGAAGATCACACTGCTTCCCGGGCGGACTGGAATCTCGGCCGCGCAGCGCAAGGATCTCAAAGCCAGAGGAGTTTTCATAGAGGACGGGCCGACGACGCCGGAGAGCCTGCAGATACAGCTCGCTTCAAATCATATTCTTCATTTTCTTGGCCACGGCATGTTCAGGCGAAACAAATCCGCGGAAAAAACAGAACCCCTGGGGACTTCATTTCTCATACTTGAAGACGCCAAGGGCGATTATTTTCCGGTCAGCGATGACGAGATTGTCGCGCGTCTTGCGGCATTCAAGGATGTGCCGAGGCTTATCTTTCTGGCATCGTGTGAAACCGCAAAACGAGACCCTCAGGATCCGCATCCATTCGTCGGGCTGGGCCCGAAACTGGTTGAGGCGGGATTCCCGGCGGTTGTCGCCATGCAGGACAAGGTGCCGGTCATTACTGCGCGGAAGCTGACCAGATTTTTTTACAGAAGCCTGCTCGAGCAGGGATTGATCGATCTGGCGCTGAACGAGTCGCGAAAATTCCTGCACGATGAAAGCCAGACCGACTGGGCCATTCCCGTGCTTTTCATGCGCACGCCTGGAGGGCGCCTGTTTGCCCCCAATCCGGTGATTGCTGCCCTGCGATCGATGGCAGCATCAACAGCGTTCAAACCCAAATGGCAATATGGCTTTTTGCCGCTCGAAGCAGTGATGTTGACCGGAGGTCAGCAGCGATCCCCGGACTGGCAAAGGATTGTCCAGCAAACAGCGACCCGCGTTGATTTGTGGAAGCAGACCAATGATATTCTCGTCAACATTAAATCCGAAATGACGATGCTGGCCATCAGTGGAGATCGCGGAACAGCCCGATCGACACATCTTCGCCGCCTGGTTCGTCACACAATCGCCCAGTCACTCAATGCTTCGGATCAGAAGACCGTCCTGCCGATCTATGTCGATTTGTTCGATTCCGTCAAAAGACTGGGACCGAACGCGGATTTCATGACAATGCTCGTCCATGCGATGAGAGAGTTCTGGCCATTTAAATCCGATAATGTCGATAAGAATCTGGTGTTGTCGATGCTCAAGGACACAGGGACGATCATCAGGTTGATTATCGACAATCTGGAAGATCTGCCGCAGCAGGTCGCGGCGCAGCTTATCCAGGACATCAGGAATCTGACGAAGGACGTTGCCGGAGGACACCAATTCGTCATTGCCATAGGGCATGGCGGTGATGAGTATAAGACGCTGCCATTTACTCATCTGCTTGATGTTCAGTACCTCTCGCGGCGCAGAGTTCAGCGGTTTCTCAGGGATGATATCGGTATCAGTGACGATAACGATTCGACCGGCGCCGTTATTTTCGAAGAAGCGGTAGCAATCGGAGTCAGGCTCGCCGACGCACTCGAAAAGACCCAGCTGTTCGATCTTGCGGCCCAGCCATGGCTGCTGGTTCACATGGTCGAACGCGCGAAAGAGGAATATGCCAGGCTCGAAAAACACGAGCTCTGGCCGCCGAGCCGCCCCCTGCTGGTCAAGGAAGTTGTCGAAGGAAAAATCCAGTCGATACCCCGTGATCGCGGAATGCAGGCGCGAGCTCTCGACACCATGCTTGCACTCGCCAGTCAGATGCAGTTTTCAAACCGGGGGCAGATGCCTTTGGAGGAAGCCATACCCCAAATCTCCACCATTCGCGGCGAGCGCGAATATGGCCTTGAAGAACTGATCGCTCAATTTTCAAATGTTGATTTGATGCTGGTTACAGGTAATGAATCTCTCCGATTTCAATATCCGTCTCTCCAGTCATATTGCTGTGCCAGATCTATTCTGCAGGATTTGCCGGCTTCAGGCGGCGATGACTACTGGAAGCAAGTTGTCTCGAGCCTCGGTGGATTGAACCAGATCAGATGGTGGTTCGATACCCTGGTGCTGCTGAGCGGGCTTCTCGACAATCCCGATGAGCTGATCGAACAGATCATCTACGGTGAATCGTTTGCCGAGAGCGAAAAGGTTTTTCTTGCGGCACGCTGTCTGCTTGAAAGCCAGCGTGTCCGCGAAACACGGAAATTATCCGGACAGGAAGAGACGGAAGTGCTCGCCGACCAAATACGCAATTCGCTGCTCTGGCTGCTGCAGAAGAGAAATTCCGCTTCCATGCAGAAACTCTCCGGTGAGGTTTCGAAAACCATCTCTTCGCTTCTCAAAAATTACCGGCAATCTCCGGATTTTCAAATCAATCAAAGGAAGAATGAAGGAGTGCGCAAGGGCAAAACCAGACCGGATCTCGACATGCTCCTCGATGCATTCCACGAACTGATGGAGCGGGTTCAGATCGTCGGATCCGGATATGTTGCCGAAAGGGTCATTGAATCATTGATCTGGCGCAGCAGCAGCGTCAACGAGCCGCGCTCATATCAGCGCCTCAGAGCAATCGAGGAGATCGGCAGATTCCGCCGCCCCGAAATTGTTACACATCTGGTTCGTGTTGCCATGACAAAGGTTCGAATCACCTGGTCTCGGGACATGAGCTTCGAATATGGCGGCATCAGGCAGGCAGCAGGCCGCGCCATTCGGAGATTGATGCCTGAATTCGAATCGGATTTGAAAGAAGCCGATCCGGCACTGGCCGAACTCGTGGATTTCTGGAAACAGAGAAATATCGAGAAGCTTGCCGAATTGTTGAAAACCGGGAAGGGAACCGCCGGGCAGGTACAGATCGAGAAGGGAATCCCGGAAATGGCCGCATTCGCTCTCGGCGATATCCAGACTCCTGAAGCCCGCAATATCCTCTTTCAGACGATTCTTGACGGCAAAACCCAACTGGACACCCAATGGGCCATCGCCGATGCAATTGCCCTGCTTGATCCCGAAGAGGTCATGAATCAGGTCATTCTCAAGCTTATTCCAACTCTTGAAGAGCTTCAAAAGCCCGGATTGAAGGTCACCGCCACGCCAAACAAGCGCTGGCATGAAATGGTCATCTATCTGGTTGGTCAATTGCGAACCCCCGAACAGCGGACGCTTAAATTCGTTGAAAGATTCCTCGATGACCCGGGCGCCGGCTTTGGACTCAAAGCCCGGTCGATGCTCGCCCTTGCCTACCTACATCAGGAAGACTTCAAGGAGACTTTTGAAGACGCCGCCCTCGGCAATTTTCAGTCGATCAATCTCGATAAGAAGTTATGGGCCAAGGCGAGTGAATATTTGAAGATCAAGGCGATTGAAGCGTTGTCCGAGATCGGGGATGCCGATTCGCTCAAACGAATCCGCGGCAGTCATAAGGAGTGGACTCCCGAAATCGAACGAGTCTTCTATATCACCAGCGAAGAGATCAATTGGAGACTCAATAATTCCGGTTGATGAAAAGGGATTACCAATCAAGCGAAAGTATTCAGAATCACAATATTCAATATTTTCGACAAAATGCCAAAGGAGTAACCAATGCCGATAAGACAGGTGCCAAACGAGAATCAGAACTACTACCTGATAAACTATGACGACAAGGGAAAGGAGCGGTCGGCCGATGACGGGAGCCTTTTAAGCGCCATTGTCGTCAAAGAGATCGCCGAGACTCCCGTTACGGATGTCTTTTTAATGAGTCACGGCTGGCTTGGCGATATCAATGATGCCCAGGCCCAGTATGACAAATGGATGGCAAACCTGCTGAGCTGCAAAAAGGACATCGAGAAGATGAAGGTTGTGAGGCCCGGTTTCAAACCGTTGCTGATTGGTCTTCACTGGCCCAGCAAGCCGTTTGCCGACGAAGATAATCAGGGAGCATTCTCGACTGACCTGACCGCCACCATTGATCAGGACAAGATGATAAATGATGCGATCGAGCACGATATGAGAATTCTCGCCGCTCCGGCAAAGGTCCGAACCCAGTTGCGCAAAATATACAAGGCATATCTTGAACTCGACAATCCCGATTCACTGCCTGACGCGATTCAGCGGGCTTATAAATCGATCGACGATACTCTGCGCATCGATAACACCGAAAGGGAGCCGTTCGATCCGGATCAGATCTATCAGAATGCGCTCGACTCGGATAAGCAGGATATGGAAGCCGGAAGTTTCGGCGGCTTCAGTTTCGGCAATCTTCTTGCGCCCTTGAGAGTGCTCAGCTTTTGGAGGATGAAGGATCGCGCGCGCAAGTTCGGAGAATCGGGAGGCAGCGATCTGCTCAGACAGATGCAAAAAGCATCGTCCAAACGCAATGTCAGATACCATCTCATGGGCCACAGCTTCGGATGCATTGTCATGTCTGCTATCGCAGCGGGTCCGCAAAAGGCCACTCCGGATCAGAAACCGATCAACTCGATGATGCTGGTCCAGGGCGCCATGTCAATCTGGGCCTACTGCCCGAGCTTCCCCTTCGACAAGAAAAAGGGCGGTTACTTCAATTCCGCGTTCAAAAATAAACGCATCACAGGGCCGCTGCTGACCACTCAATCCGAGCATGACAATGCCGTCGGCTGCTTTTATCCGCTCGGCGCCGGCATCAAGCGCCAGGTGGATTTCGCCGTCGAACTGCCGAAATATGCGGCTATCGGAACCTATGGCATTCAGGGACTCGACGACATGACAGATCCCGTCACCTTGGGAAACGTCGATCACGACTACCAGTTCAAGCCCGGCAGAGTCTACAACATCGAAAGCAGTAATGTGATCAGCAAGAAGGTGATCGGTGTCGGAGCTCACAGCGACATTACTCATCCCGAAATCGCTCACGCATGGTGGCAGGCGGCAATGGTCGGATAATATTCTTATCGGCTGATCCTGCTTTTGTTAAATCCATTGATGCGAACGGGAAACGAGCAGGTTTCAAGGAGAAATAGTGGATAACGGTAATTATCATTCAGTCACAGGCAGCAAAGGACCGCAATTATTTTTCGGTAAGAAAACGATGAAAAGATCTCGTGCAGAGGCGGGCATTCTTTTGAGCATCTGGCTGGTTCTGGCTTGTGGCTTCATCGCATATACTCAGGCCGGTTCGCAGACTCCAATCAAAATTCAGAAAGAGGCGGCAATGACCAATCATGCAAGCGGAACGTTTGAAGTTAAGTTGAAACCTCTTCCGGACGATTTTTCCGATAATTCTATTCCGGGCAGAATGTCCATCGACAAGCAGTTTCACGGCGATCTCGAAGGCACGAGTAAAGGGCAAATGCTGGCCGCCCGCACCAAAGTCAATGACTCTGCGGGGTATGTTGCGATTGAGCTGGTGAGCGGGACGATCAGTGGTCACAAAGGCACCTTCGTGCTGCAACATAGCGGAACCATGACGCGAGGTGAGCAGCAACTGTCAATTACAGTTGTCCCTGACTCAGGCACCGATCAATTGGAGGGCCTCGCGGGCAGGATGACGATCAAGATCGAAGACGGGAAGCATTTTTATGAATTCGATTACACGCTACCGAAAGCAAGATGACTATAATGCATCGAGTGCGGCTCCGGCGAAGTCCTTCAATTCGCCTCTGAAGATGACATCGGCTTTGGCATCGAAATCTGTGGGCTCGCGATTGACGATGATCAGGCTGGCTCCGGAGCTGATTGCGGTGTTCGGCAGTTCGGCGGCTGGATAGACTACAAGAGACGATCCCAGAACGATCATGAGATCGGCTCTTCCCGCGGCTTCAACGGCATTCTCCCAGACATCGAAGGGCAGCATATCCCCGAAAAGCACGACATCGGGTTTGATCGGGGCTCCACAATCAGTGCACCTGGGATATTTCAGATGCCCCGATTCCATGTGCTCGTAGAATTCCACCATTTCAAATCCGGCATGGCAGTTGAGGCAATGCCCGGTGCGGAAATTGCCGTGGATTTCGTGAACGGTTTTTGACCCGGCAGCCTGGTGCAATCCGTCTATGTTCTGGGTGATGACGGAAGCGAGTTTGCCTTCGGCTTCCAGCCGGGCCAGCAGCAGATGAGCAGATGTCGGCTGAGCCTTGTGAATGTTGGGCATGATCTGCAGGGAGGCTCGGTAAAAACCCGCCGGGTCACGGCGAAATCCTCGCGCCGACATCAGTTCCATCAGCTCATGATCCTCCCACAAGCCTCCATTGCTTCGAAAATCCGGAATCCCCGCTTCGGTGCTGATCCCCGCGCCGGAAAACGCCACAATATTCTCTGCTTCCTTGATCAGTGAGATTGCCTGACTCAGGGCTTGATTCATATTCTCTTTCATCCCACTCCCCTCATTGATTCTGTTTTCCTCTACAATACTGATCGATCAATATTTCATGATTGACATTGAGAGTCATCAAGTTAAGATAGCCATTAAAATTAGCTCAACTTGAAAATACAGCTTATTGAATCAACTGAAAATGGAGTCCGGGTGCATGACTAAAAGATCTATGACTGCCAGGAAGCGGGCGAATATGCTGTTCGCAGCTATTCTCATGATGACGCAAGCGGTGTTACCGGTGATTGGAGCGGGAGGCTCAAGCTATTCACCTGCTCCGGGAGTGTCGGGTGAAGCGAGGTATGACACGATCACAGGGACTCTCGTGGGTCGTGTGATCGATCCCGGAGGATTGCCGATGCCCGGGGTGCGGATCAAGGTCGTCAACCAGGAGAATGGAAATCAGAGGGCGACTTTGACCAACGCTGAAGGGCGTTATCAGATTGCGCTGCTTCCGCTGGGCAGGTATACGATCGAGGCTTCAAAGGGCGGTTTCACCATCTCCCAGCCGACGAAAGAGCCGATCAAGATCCAGTTGAATAAGGTCATAGAGACGGCGCCGGATATCATATTGATACCGGCTCTTACGGGGCCGGCGCCGGCAGTGGCTGTCGCCACTCCGCCTGCCGCTACGCCTCCCGCGCCAGCTCAGCCGGCTGCGACGGCGCCGGGCGCTCAGGATGAGATCACCGGAAGGCTGACCAATCAGAGTGATGCCACGAGGCGCGCGAATGCCGATGAGCAGCAGGTGGGGTTGCTTCCGCTTGCGGGAATCCGCAGCTTTGATGATCTGGCGATGCTGGCGGCGGGAGTGGCTCCGCCACCACAGGTCAAAGGGGTCGCCGGTCCCGGAATTGGTTCCGGCATCGGCACGGCAGGTCAGTTTTCGGTCAACGGATTGCGTGCCCGTTCGAACAATTTCACGGTTGACGGGTCGGACAACAACGACGAGGACGTTGGAGGTCGTCGCCAGGGATTCGTGGCGCTCGTGCCTCAGAGCATAGAGAGCATCAAGGAGATTCAGATAGTTACTCACCTCTGGGATGCCGAACAAGGACGCAGCATCGGCTCACAGGTCAATGCGGTCTCGAAGTCGGGAACCAATTTTGTTCACGGCGCGATTTACGATTTCTTCAATCATGATTCGCTCAATGCGAGGAATTTCTTTGATTATACAACGGGCAATGTTTCGAGTTATCAGCTCAATGCGCTGGCGATAGATCGCTTCAATAATGGAGTGCCGGTAAATCCGCGAACACTGCCGGTCGTCATCAGGCCGAACAGCCAGAGCCCGGCAACGCCTTTCTCTCAGCCAAATCCCGTTGAAGGCAAAGACAGGTTTCAGCGAAACCAGGGGGGCGGCGTCATCGGCTTCCCCATTATCAAGGGAAAGACTTTCTTCTTCGGCTCGTTCGAGAGGCAGGATATCAAGGCGAATCAGGAGACTCATTTCGCTGTGCCGACCGTTGCCCAGCGAGGATTTCTGAATTTCGGCGCTTCGGGCTTCACCGCGACCGATAGACAGAGCCGCCAGCAGGCATTCACGCCGACCTTTATCGCCGGCGATTCGATCTTCTCGCTCTTTCCGCTGCCGAACAACCCGATTGGCCCCTACGGTGGAAACACACTGACTCAGATTTTGCCGGCTGATGCCAGCGGAACAATCTATTCGTTGAAGGTCGATCACAATTTCAAGCTCTTCGGTCCTGAAGTGGCTCATACTTTTACCGCGAGATATAACTTTACAAATGACGAAAAGCAGGTTCCGGCGGTAGGCGGGGCCATCTTCTCAGGGGTTATTCCCAAGGTACGGACTCAGAATCTGACGCTCTTTCTCAACAGCCAGATCTCGCCCATGCTTGCCAATCAGTTTCGCGCGAGTTACGGAAGAACGAGGTTGAGATTCGATGAGATCAGAAATCCCTATCTCAAGCCGTCGCGGTTCGTTCCCAACGAAAACTTCATGCTCAATGCGCGCAGGTTTATCAATCTGACGACGCCGGAATTTCCGCAGCCGTTTGTCGACTACCGCCCGAGTAGCGTGGATTTCGACACCGAAAGCAATCTCGGACCGATCGGCCAGTTGATCGTTTCACCCTTCAGTCCGGTGGGACTGGATGCCTATCTGTTTCCGCAGGCACGGGTGAACAACACGACTCAGATTGCCGACACGGTGACATATTTCAGGACCGAGCATGTCTACAAAATGGGTTTCGACATTCGTCGCACACAACTCAACAGCTTTCTCAATCGCAACTACAGGCCGCAGGTCTTCTTTGGCGGATCGCCCGATCTGACCGGATCGATCGCTTCAGCGCCGATTCCAAATATCAGCAATTTCGGCCCGACTCCGGGATTCTTCAGCGGCAGTGATCTGGCATCTTTCGGAATTCCGACGGGGATCTTCCAGTCGTTGTCGATCGGCACGGCGGATTCGACCATTGGGCTGCGGTTATGGCAGCTCAACGTCTGCGTCAATGACAACTGGCGTGCGAGGCGCGGATTGACCTTCGATTACGGTTTGCGATATGAACTCAACACTGTTCCACGTGAGGTCAACAGCAGGATCGAGAATACATTCGGTCTCAACAACATTCCGCAGCAGGATCAGTCATTCAGGCTGGCAGCGCCGTTTTCAGGCGGGGAAATAGTTTTCGACAACCAGAAGCTCGTCAGCTCGTTCAATGCCACTTTGAATGCGCTGCGTACGCAGCTCGACGGCAGGGACGGGATCTTCAACCCGGACAGAAACAACTGGGGCGGTCATCTCAGCTTTGCCTGGGATCCTTTCGCGTCCAACTCGAAGCAGGCCGGCAGGACGGTGATTCGCGGCGGCGGCGGCGTTTATTACGACCTGACGCTGGGCAGCGTGGTTAGCCAGTCTCGCAATGTCTTCCCGAATTTCGTTCCGTTCAATGTCGATGTCAATACATTTGCCTACGCCAACAACGCCTTCTTCCAGCCCGGATTGACCGGGATCTTCGCGATATTCAATCCGCGATATGTGCCGTACGACATTATCAGTCAGGGCAAAACCGACCGTTACTTCCTGCTCAAACCCGGGACGCTCAACTCGATCAACATTCCGAATGGAGCGCTCCCTGCCGTTCTTGGACTGCTTTTCAACCCGGCATCCGCAGGATTGCTGCCGTCGGGTGGAGGCCTGGCGTTTACTCTCCCGGACAAGCAGCTTCGCTCGCCACTGGCATTTCATTACAACCTGCAGATTGAGCGCGAACTCTTCGAAAACATGCTGGTCAACGTGGCCTATGTCGGCACCAGGGGCATCAAGCTGACGAGATTTCGCACGCCGAACGGCGGCCCCAATTCGATTACGCTGCCGATCGATCCGATAGGTCTCACGCCGAATCCGGTTTTCGCCGTTTCGCTGCCGCCACTGAGCGTCGGATCGGAAAGAACCAGCAGGCCGAATCCGAACCTTGGCGCCTACACCCTGTTCGATTCGTCAGCGGCTTCAACTTATCATTCACTTCAGACATCGGTCACCAAGCGCTTCTCCGGAGGGTATCAGTTCACAGGGGCTTATACCTGGTCGCATGCAATTGACGACGTCTCGGATGTTTTCGATGTCGGCGGAGCCTTCTCACTGCCGCAGGACGACAGGAATCTGAGACTGGAGCGCGGCAGTGCGAACTTTGATATTCGCCACCGGTTCACCGTCAGCGCCGTGGCCAATGTTCCGTTCACCGGCAGGTTCAATAATGTGAAGGGAGCAAGAGAACTTTTCCTCGGAGGCTGGCAGTATGCCTTCATCAGCTCATTCCAGACCGGTCAGCCCTACACCATCAATACAAGCTTCGACATCAACCTCGACGGCAACCTGACCGACCGGATCAATACTCTCAATGGCCTTGAGCTGATCGATTCAAAAAGGCAGAAGCTTTCATTGACGACCAATCCCGTCAACCTGCTCGCGCCTCTCGGAACCAACGGCCGCATCGGGCGCAACACTTTCCGATCCGGCGGAGTCAATCGGACTGACCTGACGCTGATCAAGAACTTCCGCGTCTCCGAGACCAACTTCCTCGTCTTCAGATTCGAGGCATTCAATCTTTTCAACCGGACTCATTTCGGAACGCCGGTGAGAATTCTTGAAGCACCCGGCTTTGGAAACTCAGTCGATACCCTCATGAATCCGAGACAGATACAGTTTGCATTGAAATATATCTTTTAATCCGCGACAATTACCTCTTTCGTTTATTCAGGCAAATTCATCCATGCTTTCCTTGTCGAGAGCATGGATGAATATTAATCTCTTTGATCATTTTTTTTTGGAATATACAAAAGGAGCTGTATTCATATGAGTTTTATCGAGCACATAAAGGCGAGGGAGATACTTGATTCACGCGGCAATCCGACGGTTGAAGCCGAGGTCCTGCTCGACAGCGGGGCAGTAGGCCGGGCAGCCGTGCCCTCTGGAGCTTCAACGGGTGAAAACGAAGCGGTTGAACTCAGAGACGGCGACAAGTTTCGCTATCTGGGAAAGGGTGTCCTTCACGCCGTCGAGAACGTCAACAAGACGATTGCAAATGCAGTTGTCGGTCTGGATGCTTTCGATCAGGCGACGATTGATCAGACGATGATCGATCTCGATGATACGCCGAATAAATCCAAGCTCGGCGCAAACGCGATTCTTTCCGTTTCACTGGCGACGGCGCGTGCTGCTGCAGCAGAGCTTGAAATACCGCTCTATCGCTACCTCGGTGGAACCAATGCCCGCACGCTGCCCGTTCCCTTGATGAACATCATCAACGGTGGCGCTCACGCCGACAACAACGTGGATTTTCAGGAATTCATGATCGCGCCTGCAGGCGCGCCGTCATTTTCAGAGGCGCTGCGCTGGGGCGCTGAAGTGTTTCATACTCTCAAGGGAGTGCTCAAGAAACGTGGCTATTCGACAGCCGTAGGCGATGAAGGCGGGTTTGCTCCCAGCCTGAAATCGAACGAAGAAGCGATTGAAGTCATCCTCGAAGCGATTACCGCCGCCGGTTACACGCCGGGTGAGCAGATCGCCATCGCTCTCGATCCGGCCAGCTCCGAGTTTTTCGATGACGGCAGCTATGTTTTCAAGAAATCCGATGGCCGCAGGCTTTCGTCTGAAGAGATGGTCAAATACTGGGTCAACTGGGCCAAGCAGTATCCGATCATCTCCATCGAAGACGGCCTTGACCAGAACGACTGGACAGGCTGGGCTGCAATAACCGAAGAGATTGGAGATACCATCCAGCTCGTCGGCGACGACCTCTTTGTGACAAATACCCTCTACCTGGAGCGGGGCATCGAAGAGATTGTTGCCAACTCGATTCTGATCAAGGTCAATCAGATCGGAACTCTCACTGAAACTCTTGACACAATCGAACTCGCCCGCACCAATAACTACACGGCGATCATTTCTCACCGATCGGGGGAGACTGAAGATTCGTTCATCGCCGACCTCGCGGTCGCGACAAATGCCGGACAGATCAAGACCGGTTCGGCTTCACGCACCGATCGCATCGTCAAGTATAACCAACTGCTTAGAATCGAAGAAGAACTCGAAGGCGCCGCACGCTACGGCGGCTTCTCCTCGTTCTACCAGCTTGAACTTGGTTCATTGAATTTTCCGGTCAAGGTGAAGACCGCAAAAAAATAACGGGTCTCAAGGCAGATTACGAAAGGCGGATAACGAAACAGACGAAATAAACGAAACAAACGGAAAAATTTCAGACTGTCATTGGGCGAGAGCCTTGAAATTATCGAACCACCAGGTAAGCCTCGCTTCATCACCCTTAAATTTTTCCGTTTGTTTCGTTTATTTCGTCTGTTTCGTCATCCGCCTTTCGTCATTCTTCGATGATGAACATCGGTGTTGCGGAACCTCCGCCGGCCGAGACATTGAGCAGCGCCGAGGAAGATAGTCTGACTCCGGCGCCTTCGATTTCCTCTCCATTCCATGTGTAAGGATCGAAATCCACGTACTTCTCACTGAATTCAATTGTTTTATTGGTCATGGTGGGGAAGAGTTGCCGGGTTACTTCGACCCGTTCCTGAACGATGTATGAGGCCCCGAGAGCGTCCTTGATGGCCTGTTGCCAGTCGCTCTCGGAACATTCCCATCCAAGTTTCACGCCGCGTCCGCCGTAATCGTTGTTGGGTTTCAAAACCAGATTTTCGCGGTGGCTTGTAGTGAAGTCGATCAGATCGACTCGGCGCCCGTGATAGTTTGTGAATCCCTCGCTAAGCTTTCTGGACCAGGGGATGTGCAGGGCGATAGACGCCTGTTCTTCTTTATTGAAGAGATGATGGTTATCCGGGTCGCTGAGCAGAGCGAAGAGGGATTTTTTGAACAGCAGTTGCACGCGGAACGAATTGACCGTACAGACGGCTTTATCGCGTGTGGCGAGAATCAGCGGGTGATTCAACTCGCACCGGTCGAGCAGTTCAGTCGTCAGCACCCGCTTGTATACCAGATTGATTTTGAAATTCCCCGATCGCAGCCATCCGCCTCGATACTCCAGCGAATCAGGATCGGTGATGATTGTCGGATAACCCATCGATTCAAAATATGCCCGGCAGATTTCAAACTCCGGACGTGTCTGAACCTCTTTCCAGTCGACGATGGCAATATGCGGTTTTTCGCGAAGATTCCAGTGTCCCCATTGCTGATAGCAGTCAAGCAGAGTATTGAGGAGTCGAGGTCTGATTGGAATTCGTCTGAGAGGATAGTGCCGGGAAAATTCGCCGAGGATCTCCATCTGGAGGAATGTCTCGCTCAGAACGTCTCCAAAGAGCAGACCGCCGGGACTGTCGGCATTGTATTCGACATAACTGAAGCCGCCCTCCGAGTTCAGAA
Source organism: Acidobacteriota bacterium (assembly GCA_016710075.1). Classification (GTDB taxonomy): domain Bacteria; phylum Acidobacteriota; class Blastocatellia; order RBC074; family RBC074; genus JADJLO01. The sequence continues at coordinate 240,522 of JADJLO010000001.1, forward strand.
ACGCATCGAGTCTTCCGCTTGCATCGGGGGCCCTGAAACCCGGATCGATGCTGATGATCTCCTCTTCCTTCATTGAGAGATCAAGAAGGCTGCGCAGCCTTGTCTCGGTGACCAGCGCCCGTGTCAGCTTTTCTATTGCCGAGAGAATCAATCCAGAATCCCGCCTGATGATTTCGTATTGACCCGAACTCACAAACAGCGGTCGCAAAACCGTGCAAAGAGGCCTGTTGCCGAAATAGAGATTGTGTCTGCTCGTGGATTCGATGAGCTTTTCAACGGCATTCTGCGCCATCGGCCCATTCATCATGGAATTATAAAGTTTTATGGCATCTGAGATCATTTTGAAATATTTCCGCCCGTTTCGCCAATTTGATTTGATGTCTGGTTATCTTGCTTATCAGGCCGGTGAAGCTTGGTAAAGCCACTCACCTGTCTTATATTAACACTGTCTCCACTTAAAACTGTTTCAGGATTTACCTCGGCATCGAAAAGTTTTTTCATGCCCGTCAGGTGTTTCCTTTCCTGCTCGACACAGAATATTAATATTGAAGAAACTATGAAGATAAGAGTCTTGCTCTCCGTTCTGATTGCGTTATCAATTTATCAATCGACAGGCAGATCTGCGGTACCCGATGAAAAGCTGGATATCGCACTGATCAACGGAAGAATCTGGGCCGGCATCGATGCGTATTCATTTGCAGAGGCCGTAGGTATCTCCGGCAACCGCATCCTTGTGGTCGGGAGCAATGCAGACGTCCGGAAGCAGGCGGATGCGAATACGAAAGTGATCGATCTCGCTGGGCGATTGGTCATTCCCGGCTTCAATGATGCCCACATCCATTTTCTCGGGGGGGCAACCAGATTGACAGAAGTCGATTTGACCGATTCAAAGTCCGTGGCGGAGATGATTACTCGCGTTGCCGATTTTGCAAAGAAAAATCCTGAGGCTAAATGGATCACCGGCGGCGGCTGGGAGTACACCAAATTCCCTGGCGGACTGCCTACGAAAGCCTATCTCGACGCCATTATCAAGGACCGGCCGGTTTACCTCAGCGCCTACGACGGGCACAGTGGATGGGCCAATTCAGTGGCTCTCAAAATGGCCGGCATCACCGGCGAAACGAAATATGAAGGATTCGGTGAGATAGTCAAAGATCCCTCGGGTGAGCCTACAGGGGCATTCAAGGAAGGGGCGCAATCGCTGGTCAGAGGGCTGATTCCGACACTCACCCGTGAAGCCCGGCTCAATGCGCTGCGCCAGGGCATCAAGCTGGCCGCGAGCCTTGGCATCACCAGCATTCAAAATGCCAGCGGTTCGGCTGATGAATTTTCCCTCTATGAAGAACTGCTCAGCCGCGGCGAACTGACAATGAGAGTCTCGATGGCTTTTTCAGTCGGGCATAAGACGAAACAGGAAGAACTCGATCGTTTTGTTGCGCTCAAGGAAAAATATGCAGGCAATCGGATGCTGCGAGCCGGATCGATCAAGTTCATGCTCGACGGCGTCATCGAATCACACACTGCGGCAATGATCGAGCGGTATTCGGATCTGCCGGAGAATAATGGCTCCCCGATGGGGGAACTCGCCATGCCATCGGAGGTATATCGCGATCTGGTGGCGCGCGTTGACAAACTCGGCTTTCAGATCTATACCCACGCCATCGGCGACAGGGCGGTCAGAGAGGCTCTAGACGCCTACGAAAACGCCATGAATTCCAGCAAGCGCTACAACGCCCGACATCGCATCGAGCATATTGAGACCGTCGCCCAGGCTGATCTTCCGCGATTCGCCCGGCTCGGCGTGCTGGCTTCGATGGAACCGATTCACGCCGATCCAGGCACAATCGATGTCTGGGCAAAAGCCGTCGGACCGGAAAGACTGCCGCGCTCTTTTGCCTGGTCTTCTCTGATGAAAAACAACGCTTTTCTGGTTTACAGCAGCGACTGGCCTGCGGCCATCAGCATTGATCCGATTCGCGGCATTCATAATGCCGTCAACCGCAGAACCGTAGACGGGCAGCCTCCCGGCGGGTGGATCCCCGAGCAGCGAATCAGCCCCGGCGAGGCGCTCAAAGCCTACACCCAGGGCGGAGCCTATTCCTCTTTCGAAGAGGCCGTCAAGGGCAGGATTACTCCGGGCATGCTGGCCGATATCGTCGTGCTCTCACAGGATATTTTTAAAATCGATCCGATGAAAATTCATCAGACCAGGGTCCTGCTCAATCTCTTCGACGGAAAGATCGTTTATCGAAAGGACCTGTGAGCTGATGCGGGAGGAAGTTTAATTTTTGAACTTTGAACATCTTTCATCTCCAGATTTTTCGGATAAATCTTCATTGACACTCATCAAGCTGCTGATATATAAATTCCCCGGTTTACTAATCCTTTCATTCTCTTACTTTTGAGCATTATTTAAGTATTATCTGATAGCGCTTTGATCGCACTCTTTTCGAGATTCCTATCAAGGCAGGTGCATGGTGATTGCCATTGATGAAATACTTTCAGCCCTTCAAAACAATCCAGTTCAAGAGTCAGGTCTAACCTACATTCAGGAGTCAAAATGAAACAAAACTCAAATGATCCGAATTTCCCTCCGTTTCCGCCGCCATTTTTCATGCCGTTTTATTACGCGTCATTATCGTCGCTGCTGGTCTTCTATCGAGTGGACGCAAAGATACTGGAGCCATATCTGAAAGGTACTGGGCTCAAGCCGGCGATCTTTGGCGATCAGGGGGCCGTGACGCTTGAATTGCAGAATTACACCGGTCATTCCGGGCAGATACTCGAAACTTGCAACGAGATCGAGTTTGACATCCTTGCGTACCCGGTATCGAGAGAGCCAAACATTCCGGAGATGTCGCTCAAGGAATTCGTGACGGCCGGCGATCAGACCAAGAACATCGGTGCTTTCCGCGTCTATGTGCCATGCGACAATCCATTTGCGATCAAGGCGGGCAAGGAGATTTTCGGCGAGCCGAAATTCCAGACAACCTTTGGATTCAATGTCCCGTCCCTGAATAATCCGGGTGTGACCACCTGGACTTACAGTTGTTTCGATCCCTCTTACACGCAACCTGAAGCCGGCAGCAAAAAGAAGCCAGCACCGCAGGATGTCATATACAAACTCGAAGCCGATTTGAATTCGATGCATGCCGTGCCGAGCAATGCCTCGCCAATAACCCTCTACAGCATGCTGCCCGGCGGCGAACTGGTTGGAGACAAGGGAAACAGCGGAAGGCTGATCGGCTCCAGATGGGAGATCCACGGGTTGTTCGATGCCTACTTCCCGAACAAGAAGACCCAGCGCGACGTCAATCTGACCATCGGTAAGAGCAGCCATCCGATGCGAAAGGATATGGAGAAGATACTCGGTAAATCGCCGCACGCTGCCGCTGTGCGTGTTTATCAGTCCGTGCCGGCAGCCGCTGAAAACAGGGCTTTTTACATCGACATTGAGTAGATTCCAACTTCTCGATTCAGAACCGTCACAGGATTACACGGTTTTCTGAATTCCCGATTGAGGACTTCAAGTGGGGCGATTACACGGCCATGCCTGACCATATCAGTTGAACGAGGCGATTATGAAGAATAAACAATCATCCGTTGATGACTTTCTCGACCTGTCATCGTTGCTGACCGGGTTTGATAAGGTCGATTTGCAGGGCACTGGCCTCGCGGAGATCTATCGGAAAGAGGTGCTGGGTATCATTGGCGCTCAGATTACGACTGAAATTGAAAAAGCCGGCACCGCAATTTACAGGAAATACAGAAACCGCGAGAAGCTGATGGAAGAAGCAGTCAGGACCGAGATCCTCTCTCACGCCGTTCTCGGTCCACTCGCTAAAAACATCACATCGATGTGGTATCTCGGAGTCTGGAATCAAATGCCGCAGGCCTGGCTGGATCATGTTGGAATCAAACAAACTGCCCCCTCACACGTGATTTCAGCCGATGCCTACAAGGAATCCCTGGTCTGGAGAGTCGTTGGCTCTCACCCTCCCGGAGCGAAACAACCCGGCTACGGCACATGGAGTTTGCCGCCCAAAACAAGATGAAGTCCAAAGTTTAAAGCTCAAAGTTTAAAGAGAAAGGCTGTAGTGATGCGGGTCAAGAGTCTGTCTTTAAACATTGAACTTTAAACTTTTAAACTTTTTAAGGAGTCCGAGTGAAAGAAGATAACTACGATGTTGTCATTGTCGGTGCAGGCATCGCGGGCGCGATACTGGCGAAGGAACTGACGGAAAAGAAAAAGAGGGTGCTGCTGCTTGAGGCCGGAAAGGCCTCGGATGATTACCTGTCATACCTTGAAGTCTTCTACACCGCGCTGGCCAAGGTTCCGAATTCACCGTATCCGAATAACCCGAATGCGCCCTCGCAGAATGTCCTTAATCTTGGCCCGATTCCCGCCGGCGCTCCGAATCTGAACGGCTACATGGTTCAATACGGGCCCGTCCCTTTCGGCAGCGACTACACGCGAGTTTCAGGAGGCACCACGATGCACTGGCTCGGGCATTCCTTCAGAATGCTTCCGAATGATTTCAAGCTGCACAGCAAATACGGACACGGCGTTGACTGGCCGATATCATATGACGACCTCAAGCCGTTTTACGAAAAATCGGAATGGGAAATCGGCGTCTCGGCCGATGTCGAAGACCAGATCTATCCCGGTATGGGAAACAACTTTTTCGGAAAGAACTACTACTACCCGATGAAGAGTCTTCCGGCGAGTTACCTTGATCAAAAAGTGGCCGGTGGAATCAACGGGATGAAGGTTAAGCTTGGCAAAAATGCATACCCGCTGAGCGTCATCACCACTCCACAGGGACGCAACTCGACACCGAACAAGGGGTACAAACCTATCGGTGCAAGCTGGGATAACAACATCGGGCAGAGGTGCGAGGGGAATTCCAACTGCGTTCCAATCTGCCCCGTTCAGGCAAAATATAATGCCCTGAAGACGCTCAATAAGGCTGATCAGAAGTACCTGACAGTTATCAATCAGGCAGTAGCTTCGAATCTGATCATCGATCCCGAAACGAACAGAATCAAAGGCGTGACCTACAAACAGTACCAGTCCGCACAGTCGTCCGATCATACGTCGCATACAGTGCAGGGCAAGATCTTTGTCATCGCTGCTCATGCCGTCGAGACGGCCAAGCTGCTGCTGGCCTCGAGCGCCGCAAATTCGAGCGACCTCGTCGGCAGGTGCCTGATGGATCACCCGACGATGCTTACCTGGGGATTGATGCCCGAAGATATAGGGAGTTATCGGGGACCGGGAGCGACCTCGCACATCCCGACTTTTCGCGACGGAGCATTTCGCAAGGAACATTCGGCATTCATCGTTCCGGTGGACAACTGGGGATGGCTCTGGGGAGAATTTTCCCCGGGCAGCGATGTCACCAGGGCGATAAATCAGTTAAACCTGTTCGGGAAAAAGCTGCGCGGTTATCTTGACGGCTTCGTCTCGCGGCAGTTCGGGCTTCAATTCGAATTCGAACAACTCCCACAGCATGCAAATCGGGTGACGATCGATCCTAATTACCTCGACCAGCTCGGAAATTACCGCCCGGTAGTCCATTACGATATTTCTGATTACACGCGGGCGGCGATGGAGGCCGCCAAGGGCGTCTCGGACATGATCTTCGCCAAACTCGGCGTCGAGGATTATACCGAACTACAGCCCCGGCGATACCGGCTATCTCCCATGGAAAGGGGACAGGCTATACATTCAAGGGCGCAGGGCATCTGGTCGGCACTCATCGCATGGGAAAGAACAAATCAGATTCGGTCGTTGACGAAAACCAGAAATCATGGGATCACAAAAACCTGTACCTCGTCGGACCGGGCAGCATGCCGACTCTTGGAACTTCCAATCCTACGCTGACCGTCGCCGCACTTGCTTTCAAGAGCGCCGCTAAAATTCTGAAGGATCTCGGAAACTAAAAGGTCTCATTATGATCAATCGACTTGCTTCAATCAGGCCCGGTATCAAAAACATTGATGATCTTCGTGCTCACCTGCAGATTGCGATCGAGCTGGAGCATTCGACAATTCCGCCCTATCTCTGCGCGCTCTATTCGATCCCTGACGGGATGAACGTGCAGGCCGCTCAGGTGATCAGAAGTGTGGTCATGGAGGAGATGCTCCACCTGACTCTGGCGGCCAACATCCTCAATGCTATCGGCGGCTCCCCGGACCTCGATAACCCGGACTTCATCCCCGGCTATCCGACAAGACTTCCTGACAGCAGCGCTCATTTCAAGGTCCACCTGGAGCGGTTCTCCAAACGCGCGATCAAGACTTTCATGAAGCTTGAAAGGCCCGCAAAAGCCGGAGCCATGCCCGAAGCCGATAACTACCAAACCATCGGTCAGTTTTACGCGGCAATTGAAAAAGGCTTGAAGGAGATTTGCCGGCACAACAGGCATTTCAACCGCGACCGCTCAATCCAGGTGAAGCCGGAGCATTATTACGGAGGTGGCGGAGGCGTGATTGTCGTCGACGATCTCGATTCGGCAATGGAGGCGATCAAGGTGATTGTCGCTCAGGGCGAGGGGCTCGATCACACCCTGTTTGACGGGGATCGAAAGATCTTCGGCGAAAACCGCGAATTTGCTCATTATTACCGCTTCAATGAAATTCGGCGTGAGAGGTTTTACTCAGACCATGACTCGGTCAAATCCAATCCCTCCGGCGCTCCGCTTACGGTCGACTGGGATCAGGTTTATCCAATGAAGATCAATCCGAGAGCGGCAGATTACCCCGAGGGGAGCGAGCTTCGCCGGAAGTCGGATGAGTTCAATGTCGGATACACCACACTGCTCAAAAATCTTCACGACACTTTCAACGGCAGACCTGACTGGATGATGAAGTCTGTCGGCGATATGTACAAACTGAAATACCTTGCTGTTGAATTGATGAGAGTTCCATGCAATGACAAGGGGGAAACGGCCGGGCCTGCTTTTGAGTATCAAAAGGCGGAATGAGAAAACTAATCCGCCGTGTCTGGCGTCATCGGATTACGGCAGGCCAATGAGGCTGATGATCTCCTGATATCGGGGATCGGATTGCATGGAATCAGGCCAGGGAAGGAGTTTGAATCTGACGAGATCGCTGACCCTGTCTGAAACCGATTGCCGGAGGCATTCGAAGGACTTGTCATTATTACCAAGTCCCGCATATATCAGCGCCTTGTCCAACGGCGAAATATTGCGCGACTCCCCAATCTTCGTCAGCCGGTCCAGGACGTTTTGGGCCATGTCCTGCTTGCCGGAAATACCATAAACGAATCCCAGCCACCCCATGCCTAATTTCTCCTCCGACATTTCAATGGTCTTCTGAAGGTATTCGATCGACTTGTCGTATTCCTTCCTGTAATAGCTGAGCATGCCGAAGACGAGAAATGTCAGCACGAAACCGGAATTGATCTCCAGTGTCTGATTGAGCTCGGCTTCAGCTTCGTCCAAACGTCCGGCATGAAGCAGGCTCAGGCTGAGATGCCCGTTGATAACGGGTGAGAGCGGGTCTATCTGTTGTGCGCTGCGAATCGAATCGACCGCCTTGTCTAGCTCTCCGGTCGCAAAAAAGTACCAGCCGTACCATTGATGCGCGCTGGCATAGTTTGGATTGAGCTCGATCGCCTTGATGTATTCCTTCTGAGAGGCCGGCCAGTCCCAGTCGTAAAAAAGTATCGAATACCCGAGTGATGCGTGAGCCTCGGGTATCATGTCGTCTATCTCAAGAGCCTTCATGGCGGCGGATTTGGCTTTGAGGTAGGCTTGTTTCGGCAGCCTCTCGTGGTAATAGCCCAGCAGATTATAAGAGTCCGCCATGCCGACATAGGCCATTGCAAAGATTGGGTCCTTGTCGATCGCCTGGCTGAAGTGCTCGATTCCCAGTCGCAGGGACTCCCAGGTTCGCCTGTTCCAGTAAAATCGCCCCTTGAGGTAGGACTGATGAGCCTCGATATTGGACGATCGATTTCCGCTTCTGCGGTTGCTCGATATTCCCGTCATCGCCGTGCGGCCGCTCATCAGCTTGACCTTGAGCGCCTCGGCAATCGACCTCGAGATATCGTCCTGTATTTCGAAGATATCCTCCATCGTTCGGTCATACTTTTCCGACCATATCTGATACCCGTCCGCGACGTTGACCAGTTCCGCCACCACCCGCAACCGGTTGCCGAACCTCCGGACGCTGCCTTCGACGACGGCGCTGACTTTCAAATCGGCTCCGACTTGAGAAACGGTCGGCTGCCGCCCCTTGTACTGAAAAACAGATCCCCGCGAAGCCACATAAAGTCCTTCGACTTTGGCCAGTGCGCTGATGATGTCCTCGGTGATCCCTTCACTGAAAAACTCGCTCTCTTCATCCCGGTTGAGGTTGTTGAACGGCAGCACTGCCACCGATGGAGAATTCTCAGTCTTGAAGGTTTGTTGATGGAAAATCGATGTTTTTATTTCCGATGATGATAAGTCAGTTTCGAGACTCTTTTTTATTCCAGTCGATTCGATGGTTTTTTTGAGTTTCTGCAGGTCAAGCAGCAAATCCGCCGCGGTCTGATATCTTGCAGATTTATCTTTCCTCAGGGATTTGTTGATGATTCGCTCAAGATCCGGTGGAGCATCTTCGCATTGGCTGGAGATTGGCTCCGGATCCTTGCTGACTATCGCCAGGATAAGATCCGTTTTTGTCGCACCCTGGAAAGGCCTGCGGACGGTGATCATCTCATAGAGCACGATTCCAAAGCTGAAGATATCGCTTCTGGCATCGACATCGTGCCCTCGTGCCTGCTCCGGAGACATATAATTGGTTGTTCCAACAATCGTCCCGGGATCAGTCTTGATGTTGTGCAGCGTCTCAGCCTCGGAAAAGAAGTTTGAATGGTCGATCTCAGTCAGTTTGGCGAGGCCGAAATCCAGGATCTTCACCAGGCCATTCGGGCGAATCATGATATTTTCCGGTTTGATATCGCGATGGACAATCCCTCCCTTGTGGGCGTCACCAGCGCTCCCGCAATCTGAATGGCAACCTCAAGGGCGTTCTGACTGGTAAATCTTGATGCCCTGATGTGATCTCGTATGGTTTTCCCTTCAACAAATTCGGTAGCAATAAAATGAAATCCGGCGGATTCCCCGATCTCGTATATTGTGATGATGTTCGGGTGATTCAATGCCGATGCCGCACGAGCCTCCTGCTCAAACCTTCGCACACGGGTGAGATCGTCGGTAAAATGTGACGGCAGTATCTTCAGTGCCACCTTGCGACCGAGCTTGCTGTCTCTGGCCAGATAAACCTCTCCCATCCCACCAGCGCCAAGTTTGGACTGGATCTCATATTGTCCGAATCTGGTTCCGGCTTCTATGGACATCAATGTGACCCTGCTATTGAAGGAGAATTCAACGCTCAGTTTAGCATCTGAATATTGCCAGTCAAATCAATTTGGCCCTGGACTGACCCGCGAATATCCCCGTCAACAAATTAAAGAGCAGGTGCAAACCAGGTATATTCCCGAATCACCAACACGTCCTATATCTCATCAAATGCTGGATTGTCCTGAAACTAAACAGGAGTGAGCCATATTGCAAAGTTGGTGATTTATAACGAAAAATTTATCGGCCACTTTACCGGCGACGAGTTCTAACTATCAGCAGCATTTTGAGAGAGCAACACATTCTTTAACAGGGAGTTTCATATGAGAGCTATAAAAACAAATATAATGATGCTATCAATGATCGTCGTGCTAACCGGTTTATCGGCCGGTCTGGTTCAGGGACAGATAGTTACTTCGCTACAGGATAATCCCCAGGGCCCTGCAAGAAAGGGAATAGCTCAGACAAACCCGGGCTTTATCATGTTTCGTGGTCTGGATTTGACCGAAGAGCAGCGGCAGCAGATTGTGGCTTTATACAAACAATCCAGAGTCGATTCAAAAACATATCGTCAGCAGTTGCTGCCCTTGCGTCAGCAGATGATGGCCTTGAAGGGGAGCCCCAGTTTTGATGAGGCGGCTGTCCGGGCAATTGCCACCCAGGAAGCGCAGATAAATATCGAACTAAATGTCATCAGAGCCCGCACGGAATCGGCGTCATACAACGTCCTGACGGCGGAACAGAAGGCGAAGCTCGAGGAGTTCCGCAAGAATCGCAGATGGCTGGTGAAAGGCATGATGCAAAGGCGGTTGCCTGATTAACTGAAGCCGGTGAGTAATTCCGCAGAAGCTCACCACACACAAAATGACAACGCTCAGCTCTTTAGTATTTGATGGATTGGTGGAAATAAAGGTTTTTCAACGAAAGATACCTTTATCTCCACGTAATCCGCTTGGTGTTGGGATCCTGACTTTCCGCTGCGAAGTCCCGTCAGTAGGGCTGAGCAGGTACATAAAATTTACATATCTCAACTCTTGATGGATGAGGTCGCAGTTATGTTTCATCACATGATGAGAAGGGTTCTCTCCGCCATTTGTTTAATGCTGATTTTTGGCGGACCGGCGAAAATTGCGGCACAGGACTCTTCGAAGCAGCAGGAGGCAATCCGGATTGAAACCAATCTGGTCAGTGTGCCGGTCATCGTCAGTGACCAGCAGGGCCGATACGTGGCCGGTCTCAAAAGGGAAGACTTCACGATCTATCAGGACAGGATCAGGCAGCAGATAGCCTTTTTCGCAACCAGCGAGGAGCCTCTCAACGTTGCGCTGCTGCTCGATACCAGCCAAAGCACCCGCCAGATACTGGGAGAAATAAAGAAAACCGCCGCGAAGTTTCTCAAACAATTGCGCCCACAGGACAAGGCAATGGTGGTCACCTTCGATTATGATGTGCACATACTTTGCCCGCTCACGTCCGATCAAAAAATCGTCGAGAAAGCCGTCAAAAAAGCCGAGATCGGTGATTTTGTCGGTACCACGCTTCGCGATGCGATCATTCGCGTCACGTCCGGGCATCTGCGTGGAATCGCCGGCAGAAAAGCGATCATCCTGCTGACCGATGGTAAAGACCACCGCAGTCAGACCACGATGCGTGAGCTTCTGGGTTCAATAGAAGAGTCCGACACGATGATCTATCCGATCTATTACACCACAGGCCCTGCGGCTGGAAGGATGAGGCCCGGGAGGATGCCAATGCCATTCCCGCGCAGGGGACCATTCGGTCGCAGATTCCCTATGCCGCAGCCTCAACGCTTTCCAAGGCCCCAACGGCCTGAAATAAATCAGCGGGCAAATGAGAAAGCGGAAGAGTTCCTTCAATCCCTGGCCGATTATTCAGCCGGCCGGTTCTATCGCAGCGATGCCGGGGATCTCAAAAAGACATTTGAATTGATTACCGATGAACTGAGGTATCAATACAGAATCGGTTTTTACCCTGAAAGCGCTCAGCCCGGAGAATCCCATCAGCTCAAAGTCGAAGTCAGCCGTCCAGGCCTTGTCGTCAGGGCCCGCCGCACCTACCGAATGCCGTTTCCCAATGCTCAATGATATTAAATTACTGATACTGTTGGCGAATTGAATTTATAGCCTGTTTCCCTCTTTCATTGATATTTTGGAATGGTCGAAATACGAGCGGGAGCGCAGGCGTCTCGCCTGCGTCAATTCGATTAACGCAAATCTGATATGAACGTGCAGATATTTCAATACAAGCAGGCGGGACGCCTGCGTACCCGCTCGTATTTTGATTCTGTAATTTCTTTTGAACCCACTTTCTTCTTTACATTTGCAGAGAGGCTGGAGCCGTTATCCAACTTATTGTTATTATCTGGTATTACCATTGATCTGATCCGTCGAGGAATGTAATATCTCGGAATCCGTATTCAGAATTTTAAATCATTCGGGCAAAACCAGTTAATTCAGACTACAGAAAATTGAGATCAAGGAGAAATTTATGAGCAACAAGATCGCACGAAGAGATTTTGTCAAGACGGGTCTGGCTGCTGCGGGGACTACAGCCGCACTTCGATACAATGTGCATGGCCGAGTCCTTGGAGCGAATGACCGTATCAATATTGGTATGCTGGGTGTCGGCGGCCGTGGTTCGAGTGTCATGAGAGAGGCGATTCAGGTCGGAAATACGACCAGGCCGGCGCAGGTCGTAGCGGTGTGCGATGTTTATCGCAAACGCATGAACGGCGCGAAGGCGTTGAGCAAGGCTGAATTTGGCTCGCTCGATTATCGGGAGGTTCTGGCACGCAAGGATATTGATGCGGTTGTCATCGCAACCCCCGATCACTGGCATGCCCCAATGGCTATCGAAGCGATGAAGGCCGGCAAAGCCGTATACCTCGAAAAGCCCATGACCCACACGGTCGAAGAAGCCAAGAAAGTCGCTGAAGTGCAGAAGGCGACAGGGAAAGTCCTGCAGGTCGGATCGCAGACGACTTCCAGCGACCAGTGGTGGAAGGCAAGAAAGGCCATTCAGGATGGGATGATAGGGCAGTTGCTGATGAGCCAGGGCTCATATCACCGCAATTCGATTGAAGGCGAATGGAACTGGCCGATCGACAAGAACGCTGGTCCTGATGCCAAAGGCGACGATTTCATAGACTGGAAGATGTGGCTCGGCTCCGCTCCAAAACGAGCCTATGATGCCGATCGTTTTTTCCGGTTCCGCAAGTACTGGGACTATTCCGGCGGCATTGCGACGGACCTTTTTTATCACGTCGTTGCCCCGCTCAATATCTGCTGGGGTGAGGCTCAGTTTCCGCACAAGGTCATGGCTTCAGGCGGAGTTTATGTCTTCAAGGACGGCCGTGAGGTTCCTGACACCTTCCATCTGCTGGCAGAATTTCCCAAAGGACATTCGCTGATTCTGAGCTCCTCGATGGCGAATTCAACCCACATCCCGGGTCTGATCCGCGGCCACGAAGGGACCATCATGATGGTTCCCGACGGCAAGTTTGAAGGTCGAGTCAGTCAGATTTCAGTCACGCCCGAGAAGATTGCCCGCAAGTCCTTCGTCGAGAAATTCGGCAAGGAAGAGGTAACCCTTCAGACAGAGCAGCGCGAGAATCACATGGAGAACTTCCTGCGCTGTGTCAGGTCCGGCGAAAAACCCGTGCTTGACGCTCAAACGGCATACAGGGCAATGGTCACTATCGGCATGGCGGTCCAGTCTTACCGTGAAGGCCGCGTGCTCTATTTCAACGAATCGACGCAGCGAGTCACCGACAAGCCTGTTGAACTTCTGCAGGCCCGTTCATAAAATAAATCAATCCGTCCGTATGACTGATGCCGCCCTTTGGCCGGCATCAGTCATACGGATTTTTCCCCGCCCGATCTCAGTCTCACTCTCTAACCAGCAAAATGGAGGTTGAAATAATGTGGATTCCCAAGTCTATCAAGGACAAGCAGTCCGGCGTTGATACCCCGATTCCATCACAGTGCATATCCAACGAGGAGTTCCTGCCGATACCTCAAACGGAAGAGCAGAAGAAGGTCGAATCGCTGATCAATGAAATTGCAGACAGGAACTCGAAGAAGCTCGGCATCGATCGCCGCGGATTCCTGCGCTCATCGATGGGGATGGCCGCTGCATTTATGGCCATGAACAAGGTTTTCGGGGATTTCTTCGATGTCGATGCCGCTGAGCTCTGGGAGCCGGCCGCATATGCCGAGAAGTGGCCCAAGAAGGAATTTATCTTCGATGTTCAAACCCATCACGTCAGAGAGGGAATCCAGCTCCAGTTCCGGGCCTTCGATTTCGTTCGCGATCTCGGCGTGCAGCTTTCGAATGACAAGGATTCCTATACCTTCAAAAACTTCGTCAAGGAGATCTTTCTCGACAGCGATACAGTGATGTGTGTCGTCAGCGGCGTTCCTGGAAAGGAAGAGGATGCCTACTCGGTATTGCCGACAAAACTGATGGCCCAGAGCCGCGACTGGATCAATCAGGTTGCCGGTTCGCAGCGGGTAATTTCACAGAGCAATTGCGCTCCCAACCACTACAAGACCAGGGAAGAGCTCTTCGACCGGATGGAATTCGAAGCAAAGACCTACAAGCACTCATCCTGGAAACTCTATCCTCATACGGCGCCGCGAGGATCCACAGGGATTCCGTGGTGGCTCGATGATGAAAAGATCGCCTACCCGTTTTATGAGAAATCTAGAGAACTGGGAATCAAAGTGATCAGTGTGCACAAGGGATTCCCGTCGACGGGACAATTTGCCGAACACTCCCATCCGCGGGATATCAAGAAAGCGGCGCTCGACAATCCGGATCTCACTTTCGTCATCTATCACTCCGCGTTCAAATCGGATCTGACGACGACAGGCAAGGATGCGAAACTCAATGCTCCCGTCGGGACGGATGGCTATTTCGAGTGGACCACGGATTTCTGCCGCGATCGCATTGCCAATCCGAAGATGACCAATGTCTATGCGGAGATCGGGAGTTCATTCGGTCTTTCGGCGAGCATGCAGCCCGTCCTGGCGGCTCACCTGCTGGGACAGTTGTCCAACGCCTTCGGCACCGACCACATCATCTGGGGCACCGACTCGCTCTGGTGGGGATCACCCCAATGGCAGATAGAGGCATTCCGTCGCTTCCAGATTCCCGAAGATATTCAGAAGAAGTTCGGTTACAAACCACTCACAAAACGCGACAAGGAACTCATCCTCGGACTCAATGCCGCACGCGTCTACAAGATTGACCTCAAAGCCAAACGCAACGAGATTCCCGTGGATTACATGAGCCGCATCAAAACCGCTTATCTCGAATCCGGAGGCAGTCGCAGCAACTCATTCTATGGCTGGGTCAATAAGGCGGATTAAACCGGTTTGTAATTTGTTACGATAAAGACAAGTACAGGATTACGAAACAGACGAAATTATTTAAAGGAATCATAGGGCGAGTTATTCAGATTTTAGCCTCCAAAAAATCTCGCTTGATCTCGTCCAATATTTTCGTTTAAATATATTTCGTCTGTTTCGTACTCTTGTCTTCAGGTTTGAGATGATATGCCCACTAATGCTGAATTGAACGAAAGGCGGAAAGCCGCGACTCCAAGAGGGGTCGGAATGACAACCGAGATCTTTGTCGACCGCGCTTTTAATGCAGAATTGTGGGATGTCGAAGGGAAGAGATACATCGATTTCGCCGGTGGCATCGCCGTCTTAAATGTCGGACATCGAAACCCGGCCGTGATTTCTGCCGCCGCCAGGCAAATGGAGCTCTTCACCCACACCTGCTACCAGGTTGTTCCATATGAGAATTACATTCAACTGGCCGAAAAGCTGAATCAACTGGTTCCGGGTGATTTTGAGAAGAAGAGCGTGCTCTTCTCAACCGGAGCCGAGGCTGTTGAAAATGCCGTGAAGATAGCGAGAGCCGCCACCGGGCGATCAGGTGTCATCTCTTTCAGCGGAGCTTTCCACGGAAGAACCATGCTCGGCCTTGCATTGACCGGTAAAGTCGTTCCTTACAAAATTGGATTCGGCCCATATCCGCCGGAAATATTCCATGCACCCTTCCCGTCTCTGGGAGTGACTTCTGAAGAATCGATCAGCGCTCTGCGGCAGATATTCAAAAGCGAAATAGACCCGAAGCGTGTTGCCGCAATCATCTTCGAGCCGGTGCAGGGTGAGGGAGGGTATTACGTTGCACCTCGGGATTTCGTCGCCGGTCTGCGCAAGATATGCGATGAACATGAAATTCTGCTGATCGATGATGAAATCCAGAGCGGCTTCGGTAGAACCGGGAGATGGTTTGCGATCGAACATTACGGAGTCACCCCCGATATCGTCATTTCAGCCAAGAGTCTGGCTGGAGGATTTCCGCTCTCTGCCGTAACCGGAAATGCCGGGATTATGGACGCTCCGGCGCCCGGCGGACTTGGCGGAACTTATGCCGGAAACCCCGTCGCCATCGCCGCCGCACTTGCATCGATTGAGCTGATTGAAAAAGAAAATCTGCTTGAGCGGTCTCAGCTTCTCGCAAAGCGGCTGCTCGATGTGTTGGATTCGCTCAAAACAGAAGTTGCACGGATCGGTGACATTCGCTCCCTCGGCGCCATGATCGCTGTCGAGTTCAACGACGAACATACTTCCGAACCGGATCCGGATTTTGCCAAACGGGTTCA
Organism: Acidobacteriota bacterium; assembly: GCA_016710075.1. Classification (GTDB taxonomy): domain Bacteria; phylum Acidobacteriota; class Blastocatellia; order RBC074; family RBC074; genus JADJLO01. Next base: position 256,596 of record JADJLO010000001.1, read on the forward strand.
ATCTGAAGCTTTAAGTCGCGGGCTGATTCTTCTGACCTGCGGTGTCTATGGAAACGTCATCCGATTTCCTTTTCCGCTGACTATCGAGGATGAGATTTTTGAGGAAGCGATCGGGATTTTGAAGCGGACGGTCAAAGACTGTCAGCAGCCCGGCATTCAACCGGGCAACCGGGCCGCTGACTAATTCTGAACACTACTACTGTGCCTTCTCTTTTTCCTTTTTGACGAACTTGTCTGCCGTGAGTTTCGGGTTGATCTTGAACTTGCTGATCTCCCATTCCTCATTGGCATTCTGTCCTTCAAATTTAGTCAGCCGATGTGGAAGGTTGATCCCGCCAACGCTTTTGTACTCGCTCAGCGCCCAGCGGAAATCGACTTCCGGAGACTTCTCGAAAGCGTCCATGGCTTCCTTCATTCTGCGTTCACGTTCTTCAGGCGTCGCTTCGGGGCGCTGGCCTGGGCCACCGGCGGCCTGACCCTGCTGCGGGGGACGCTGGCCGCCTTGTGCGGGCTGACCGGCCTGACCCCCGGGCCCTCCGGGCCCTCCGGCAGGTCGAGCGCCAAAGTTACGGCTCCTCGTCTTGGCTTTGTAGCTCAAGCCTATGAGTTTGTGATCTTCCTGTGTGAAATAGAGGCGGACGCCAATTCCATCCGCGGATTTGCCGTCAAGAACGTCGAGCTTGGAGCCTTCCGGACCCGGGGCTTCACCGATATAAACATACTGCATCTGTGATGAAGGAGGAGTCACGAGCAGCCAGGCGAGCATGACCTGAATCATCTCTCTTCGCTGCTGCAACTGGAAATATTGTGACATCGCGCTGTTTGCTCCCTGGCCGCCACCCGGGCCACCGCCGGGGCCACCCATGCCCATCGCGCGCATTCCGCCTCCACCGCCCATCGCTACGTTGGGAACGAAATCAGTCCACATCTGTTCGCCGTTGAGAGCCTGGATGATCGTTGCGAACGATGAATTGGTGGTTCGCTTGATCTTGTCAGGCATCATCATTTCGATCTCGACTTCGCTCTCCATCTGTCGCTCACCGAAAGACTGGCGAACTGTGCCGGTAGCCGAAAGGGACTGCAATCCCTTGAGCTTCGATTCGTCGCCGATGGCGGCGCGCGCTTTTTTGAGCACCTCATCCGCTTTCGCTTTTGCATCTGCGCCCTGGGCAAATGCCATCGCTGAAAGCGATAATACAACCATGAGTGCCAACGCTGTTTTACGCATCTCATTTCTCCTTAAAATTTATCAATCTGGCCTGGCGATTTGTCATCTCGCCCGACTTTAACTATCCTGAAAGACTTTCCAAACAAGCATATGGTTTCATAACAATTATTGCAAAGTGCAAAAGGAAATTATGGTTGACATCGAATCGGAAAATATCGCGGAAGAAATCGGGGTGATCAGCGAGCAGGTTGAGATCCCTCTGGTTGCGATCATCGGTCGTCCAAATGTAGGCAAGTCAACGCTCTTCAATCGATTGATCGGATCAAGACGCTCGATTGTCGGGGATCTCCCGGGCATAACCCGCGACAGAATTTATGGCCAGGCAGAGTGGCAGAACCGTATTTTCCGTGTGGTCGACACTGGCGGCATCGTCCCGGATGATGAAGCCCTGATCCCGGTCAATATCTTCAAACAGGCCAAAACGGCGATTGAAGAAGCGAGTCTACTGCTGTTCGTGGTTGACGTCCGTGATGGCATTTCGCCGCTCGATGAGGATATCGCGAAGATGATGCATACCCTCGGAAAACCCGTCTTCGTCGTGGCGAATAAATCGGATTCAGCGAAAACAGTCGATCTTGCAGGCGAGTTTCATCAATTCGGTTATGAGCATGTCATACCGGTATCGGCCGAACATGGAGCCGGCATGGGCGACCTGCTCGATGCCATCATAGACAATCTCCCGGTGGTTCAGGCCCGGGCGGTTGAACACAGGGATATCCATGTTGCAATCATAGGTCGGCCCAACGTGGGTAAGTCGTCATTGATCAATAAGCTGATGGGTGAAGAGCGGGTCATCGTTTCACCGATCCCTGGAACGACGCGTGATGCCGTTGACAGTGTCTTCGAATCGACCGATGAGGACGGAAGCCGGATTCATCTGCGGTTGATCGATACAGCCGGAATCAGACGCAAGGGGAAGACCTATGAAATGGCTGAAAAGATGTCGGTGGTCATGGCCAGAAAGCATATCGAACGCGCAGATGTTGTCCTCATGATGATCGACGCCATCGAGGGCGTCACGGCCATCGATGCCAATATCGCCGGTTATGCACACGAGGCCGGTCGATCGGTCATCATTGTCGTCAACAAATGGGACGCCATCGAGAAAGACACTTACACCGTCAAACAATACGAAGAGAAGATCCGCGACACGATGAAGTTTCTCGATTATGCCCCGATCGTCTTCATCTCGGCACTGACCGGGCAAAGACTCGTCAAGCTCCCGACCCTGATTGCCCGGGCAAACCGTGCCCGTAATCTGAGAATTCCGACTTCGGAACTCAACAATTTCTTCCAGGATTATCTTGAGCAGCCCAAGGCCACAATCTCCGCCCGCAGCAGGCTCAAGATAATGTATATCACCCAGGCCGGCGTCAGACCCCCAACCTTCGTCGTTTTTACCAGCGGGACCAGGACTAAGATCCATTTTTCATATGAACGCTATCTGATCAACCGTCTCAGGGAGAGCTTCGATTTCTTTGCCACCCCGATCAGAATTAAACAGCGCAGCAGGGTCAGAAAGCAGGCAGACTGATCTGATGAAAACGTCCAGCAGAATCAGCGCCTTTATCATCGTCCTGGCGATTATCATCCCGGTCGCCGGGATCAGCTATTACCTTTATCTGTTCAGGGTCGTCAGCGCGGGCACCGATGCGATGGCGAACTCGATTCTCCAGAACGACAAGGTTCTTTGCACGAAGAAAGTCGGTTCGATCGAGCGCGGAGATGTGGTCGTCTTCAAATATCCCCGCGATCCACGATCAGAATACCTGATGCGCGTCATCGGTCTCCCGGGTGAGACAATTCAACTGCAGCGCGATTCGATATTGATCAATGGCGTGCCGCTTGCTGAAGCCAAAACAATGGTCGACCCTGATCACAGAGGCAATGTTCTGAAGGAGATTTCTTCTCAAGGCCAGGGTCAATACAGGGCATTTTACGCCGCGGGCGAGGCGATTTCGGATCAATTCGATGAGGGCGCCAAATATGGCGTCCGACAGCCTTTTCTCATTCCGCAGGGAGAATACTTCCTGCTCGGCGACAACCGCGACAACAGTTTCGACAGCCGATACTGGGGCAGCCTGCAGGCAAATTCGATTACCGGGAAAGTCATCCTCATCTTCGCATCTAAAAGTAGCGAATCCGGCAAGTGAGGGAGTTTGAACTCTTTTTTGTGAGCCATCTGACATTTACAATAACGGGGAAAGACACCGAGACCGAAGCGCGATCAGGCGTCATTCGCACATCTCACAGTGAAATCGAGACTCCTGTGTTCATGCCGGTCGGGACTCAGGGGACGGTCAAGGCGATCACGCAGGAGATGCTCGAATCGCTCGACGCGCGGATCATCCTCGGCAACACCTACCATCTTTTTCTGAGGCCTGGTCACGAGACCATTCTGCACCTTGGCGGACTTCACAAGTTCATCTCCTGGGAGCGCTCCCTGCTGACCGACAGTGGAGGCTTTCAGGTGTTCAGTCTCGGCGAACTTCGCAAGATCAGGGAAGAAGGCGTCGAATTCCGGTCTCATCTCGACGGCTCAAGCAAGTTCATCTCGCCCGAAGTCTCGATGCGGATTCAGCACGCTCTCGGCTCGGATATCGTCATGGCATTCGATGAATGCACTCCTTATCCGGCATCGCATCAAGAGGCGCTCGATTCTCTCGAACTTACGGCGCGCTGGGCTTCAAGGTCGCGCAGGGAATTCGATCTTCTCAAAGACAGCCCTGCTTCAACCGCTCTTCACCCCTCACTCTTCGGAATTATTCAGGGAAGCGTTTTTCAGGATCTGAGAAGACAGAGCCTTGATCAATTGGCCGAAATCGGGTTTGAGGGTTATGCGATCGGCGGCCTGAGCGTCGGCGAAGAGAAACCTCAAATGTATGACACCGTCGAGTATATTGCGCCAATGATGCCGGGCTCCCGGCCGCGATACCTGATGGGTGTCGGGACTCCCGAAGACCTGGTTGAATGCGTCGCCAGAGGCGTCGATATGTTCGATTGCGTCATCTCTACCTACACGGAACGCCCGCAACGGTCAGGTCTTCACTTCGCTCGGCAAGATGAATATCAGAAATGCCAGATTTGCGCAGGATGATCGGCCTTTGGACCAGTCATGCGCCTGCAGCGTCTGCAGAAGATACTCAAGAGCCTATATCCGCCATCTTTATAATACCGGAGAGATGCTTGCCTCGACCCTCTGCTCCTACCATAACCTGGCCTTCTACCTTGACACTATGCGTCAAATCAGGCAATCTATCGCACTTGGCGAGTTCGCAGCTTTTCGCAGGCGTTACCTTGATAGATATGGTAGCCGCGACCGGCTTGCGGTCAGTCAAGGCCTCGATTCGTAGAGCTTTGAGAAGCAATTATTCAGAAGCTATTATTGCGACGAGTCCAAATCTTTTGAGAGAAAAGGTCTACCCGCCCAGGTGATGTCACATCATATCGCTTTTTTCCTGTTGCAGGCACAAGGAGGCAGTGCTCTTGGAATGCTTATTCCAATGGTCCTGGTCTTTGTGCTCTTCTATTTTCTGATTATCATGCCCCAGCGAAAGCGCCAGAAAGCCGTTGATGAGATGCTCAACAACCTCAAAGCCGGCGATAAGGTTACTGACCAGTGGCGGGCTATACGGTACCATCGTCAGTGTTCGCGACGACAAACGCACCGTACAATTGAAAATATCCGAGAACCCCGTTATCAGGGTGGAAGTTGCTCGCACGGCGATATCCGGTCTGCAGGAGACTCCCGCAGAGACCAAATAGCGCCGAACAGCGATCAATTTATTAATATCAAAATCACATTTCAGGTATTGAAGGGATACGCTTCAAACCGGTCAACACAGGTTTTATGAACAAGAGTCTTCGCACACGTGGAATTTTAGTCTTGGTTGTGACGCTGGTCGCTTTGATCATTACGATCGGGCCCTGGAACAAACCCAAGGAATATGCTCGCAGCGCCGGCGATTTTTTCAGCCCCTCAAAGCTCAAGCAGAATATTTCCGAAAACATCAAGCTCGGTCTCGATCTCAAAGGCGGAACGCACCTCGTCATGCAGGTTCAGGCCGACGATGCAATCAAGGCGATCACCGAAGGTAACCGGCAGAAAGCAGTCGATGAACTCAAGAAAGCACCAATCGAGTTCACCGATGTGAAAACGCCACAGAACGGCCTTCTGGTGGTTGAGACCGCCGATGCCACGAGGCAATCTGAGATCAGCAATAAGCTCCTGCCGTTCTTTGGCAGCGATGTCTGGGAAGTCAGCACGACCACCAGTCCGGCTACCGTAACTTTCAAAATGAAGAGTTCGGCTGCGGATCTGTTCCGCAAGGAAGCGACTGAACAGGCGAAGACGATCATCGAGCAGCGAATCAACGCTTTCGGCGTCGCGGAACCGACAATTCAGCTTCATGGCCGGCAGGAGGATCATCAGATTCTGGTGCAGATGCCCGGCGTCGATAATCCGGAGCGCGTCAAGGAACTGATCAAGGGCGAAGCCCGACTCGAACTCAAAGCCGTTGTCCCGCCGGGCACGCTCTACAAGACAAAGGAAGAAGCCCTCGGCACCTTTGGCGGCACTGTCCCGAGCGATCGTGAAATCCTCCCGATCAACGAAAACGCTCCGATGGCGGATCCTTCCAGGGTTTTTATATCCTCGAGAAAACTCCGATCATCACCGGAGCCGACCTCCGCGATGCGCGCGGATTGCCTGCGCAGCAGGGTGTGAAGCTATCGCGTCTCCTTCAGCCTTAAACCCGGCGCCGACGAGAGATTCGGTAACTGGACCGAGAAGAACATCGGCAACCTGCTTGCCATTGTCCTGAGTGGGCAGATCAAGAGCGCTCCCTCGATCAGAAACAAGATCACCGACACCGGTGAAATCACAGGCAACTTCACTAAACAGGAATCCGAAGATCTCGGGCTTGTCCTTCGATCAGGCGCGCTGCCGGCCAAGGTCGTCTATCTCGAAGAGAGAACCGTCGGCCCTTCACTCGGCGCCGATTCGATTCGACAGGGAATCACCGCTTCCATCATCGGTCTTGCCCTTGTTGTCTTGTTCATGCTCTTCTACTATAAATTATCCGGCGTCAACGCCGTCCTTGCCCTGCTCCTGAACCTGATCATCCTGATCGCTGGTCTGGCAATGTTCAGCGCCACTCTGACCCTGCCCGGCATCGCTGGCGTGATTCTGACCATCGGTATGGCAGTCGACTCGAACGTCCTGATCTTCGAGCGTATCCGGGAGGAGCTCCGAGCCGGCAAGATCGTAAAATCCGCCATCGATACCGGATTCGATAAGGCTTTCGTCACCATTATCGACACTCACGTCACGACCATCGTTTCGGCCGCATTCCTCTATTTCTTTGGAACCGGGCCCATTCGCGGCTTTGCCGTCACGTTGACAATCGGCCTGCTTGCAAATCTCTTTACGGCCGTCTACGTGTCACGCTCGATGTTTATGTGGGAGATTAATCGAGGCGGAAAACCGGCCGATACCCTCAGTATCTGAGCCTTAACAGAAATATTCAGATTTCAGAAATCAACCTAATTTATTGGATATTGAGTTGTTATGATTGAAATTTTTAAACACGCAAATTACGACTTTCTGGGCAAGAAGTGGTTTTTCATCGGTCTCTCCTGGGTTCTCATTCTGGCTGGCGCCGCTTCGGTGGTTTATCGCGCGTTCGACGGGAAGGATAATACGCATCCCTTTAATATGGGTGTTGATTTTTCCGGCGGAACTCTGGTGACAGTCAAGTTCAAGCAGAAGCCTGATCTCGGCAGGCTCAGGGCCAGTCTGGAGAAGCAGGGAATCGAAGGGCCGAAGATTTCTTTGCAGCCAGTCAGCGATCAGATCGGGCAGGCTCCACGCAACGAGGTGCTGGTTCGCCTCCCCAACCTCGTCGAGGTTCAGCGTCAGTCGGGTCAGTCTGAAACCGCGGCCAGGGCCACCAGCGATGCCGATATCGGCAAGCTCAAGATTCTCGCCGCACTGGCCACCTTCGATGACTCATCGACACAGGGCAAGATCAATATCAATCTGAGAGGCCGCGATGATCTCAAATCAGATCTCATGGCCAAGGCCGGTCTCGATGTTCAACGCGCCGGTGAGGCAGCTCAGAGAATAGTCGATTATCGTGAAAAGTCCCGCGGCGGACTCATTGCAGACATCAGCGAGGTCAAGAATCTGGGAGGAATCGATCCCCAAACCGGGGACGTCATCGGCAACAATTTCTTTGCCGGCGCGGCTTCGGTCAAGAGCGCTGAAGCTGTCAGCCCGCAGGTCGGCGCCGACCTGCGCAACAGAGCCGTCGTGGTGACCATCGTCTCCTGCCTCGGCATGCTTCTCTTTGTCGCTTTCAGATTCAAGTCCTGGGGCTTCGGCATCGGAGCCGTCATCGCGGTTTTTCATGACGTTCTGGTGACACTCGGCATCTTCTCGATCATGCAGTGGGAGATCAATCTCACCGTCATCGCCGCTTTGCTCACTCTCGTCGGTTACTCGATGAACGATACCATCGTCATCTTTGACCGAATCAGGGAGATGATGAGAACCAAGCGCCGTGAAGGTCTCGAGAAGCTTTCAAACGATGCCATCAACCAGACGCTTTCCCGAACCATTATCACCTCAGGACTGACTTTTCTGACCGTTGTCGCCATGCTGGTCTTTGGCGGTGAAGTTCTCAAGAGCTTCTCCTGGGCACTGTTTATCGGGATTATCATCGGAACCTATTCGTCGATCTATATCGCCAGCCCCTTTATGCTTATGTGGGAAGCCTGGCGGAACAGTTCGCGCACAGCCATTGCCGGCGTACCCGTGTCAGGCGGCGGCGTGGCGGCTTCCGGCGCAAAATCAGGCTCCGGTAGCGGATCCGCAGGCGTGACCGAGCAGATGCTCGCCGCTGCGGGCGTCTCCACCGCTCAACGGAAACCGAAGAAAAAAGGCAAATAGTCTTCGGATTATTTCCCGGTCGGGCCGGCTAAATAAGACCACGACCGGAAGCCTCGTATGCGGTCTTTGCCCAAGAAAATCGTTGCCTCCAAAAAGACACCAGGTTCGGTTAAACAAAAGTGCCGATACGTCTTGACTAGACAACGACCAGATAGTAGAGTACTGACCGTTGCTGACCCTTCGATAAAAATTTGGTTGTAATCAAGTTCGTCGCACAATTTTGAGTTAAGCGTGTGCCTGTTTGACGTCAGGTGAGTAGTGTGGTGCAAGGTGTGCTTCCTTCCCAGGATAACACTTGTTTGTTTTGTCTGACTTCCTGATTTGCTGGTGTTTAACGGCAGGCATTAGGGAAAGCGATTCGGTTAGAGGCGGTTCGTCTCGAATAAATTCATCATCTCATAAATCGGAAAATCATCTTTGGGATTGTCATCGATGAGAGTCATCCTTTTACGATCGATCCAATCACAGGTAGCCAGATTACCGGCAAGTGATCGGTCAGAGCATATGTCAGAGCATAAGGCATAAGATCGATAAGGCCCATCGGTATTGAAGTCAAGGGAGGGCGATAAGCCATGTTTGACACCTTAATTGAGTCGGCCAATCACGGAAGAGAAAATTCCCGTACGGGGCTTTTCATGCTCGTCACATCTGTAATATATCTTTTTATATTACTGGGCACAGCCGTGGGGACGATTGTTTATATGAACCCGAGCCTCGTAGACGCTTTCGATGTCGCTTCGATGCTCGCACCACCGCCGCCGCCAGCAGCGCCGCCGCCGCCGGCTCCTGCTCAACAGGTGATTGTCAAGAATGTCCCTACAATCACTACCTTTACGCCTCCATCGAAACCGCCAGAGAAAATACCTGATCCTACAACGGTTGTTTCCAAGCCGGTTGTTTCAGCTGTTTCGACAGGTGTTCCAGGTGGCGTTCCGGGTGGTCAGCCCGGTGGGGTTCCGGGTGGAGTTGCAGGTGGCAGGGGGGATGATGTTCCGCCGCCGCCGCCGCCGCCACCACCACCGCCGAAACCTGAGCCGACTCCAGTGCCGAAGAAGATTCAGGTCTCCGGAGGCGTCTTGCAGGGCAGCGCCCTCAAGAGAGTTCAGCCGACCTATCCGCCGATCGCCAAGGCCGCCAGAGCCTCGGGGGCAGTTCAGGTCCAGGTTACGATTTCAGAAGAAGGCCGCGTTATCGATGCCCAGGTTGTTAACGGACATCCTCTTCTGCGTGATGCTGCAGTCCAGGCCGCCAGACAGTGGGTCTTCAAACCGACCGAACTCTCAGGCGTCCCTGTCAAGGTTCAAGGCATTTTGACGTTTAACTTTACCTTGAACTAGGCATCTTCTTCCAAGGGAAGATCTCGACAGATGGCGAGATATTCCCCCTTTGGAAATGCCGGCGTCAAAACCGTTTTTTTTACGTGGTCCGGACTTCGCCGATACGATGAGGAACATTACCTCACTAGCGGGGTCTAAGATGGTGATACAGTTCACCAAAACAATCACTCAGTTCGCATATTATCAGGAAGAAAAAAATGCGGATTGAGAGAAGTTCTAATTACAGCAACCAATATTGGAGGATTTCGATATCATGATGATCTTGCTTAGCCAAATCTGGTTGGCAGTAACGCCGTTCGCTCTGTTTATCGCAGAAGGCGGTGATGCACAGTCTTTCGACTTCTCGTTGATGGGCATGATCCGCAACATGGGTAAAGTCGCCCTTGGCGTGGTCTTTGTGCTGCTTATTATGTCAATCTGGTCAATCGCAATCATGGTTGAGCGCTACCTTACATTCAGCGCAGCCAAGAACCAGTCCCGTGAATTTGCACCGAAAGTCGCCAATGCATTGAAGAATCAGAAGATCGATGAAGCAATCAGCCTTTCGGACAAGTTCAAAAAGAGCCACCTGGCAATGGTAGTCAATGCCGGTCTGCAGGAATTCCGTGCTCACCAGCTTTCGAGCGATCTATCTGGTGAGATTGTTGATGCATCCAAGCGCGCCCTTCAGCGTGCCTCCGCCATCAAGATTTCCGAGTTCAGGCGTGGTCTGTCCGGCCTCGCGACCATCGGTTCGACCGCACCGTTCGTCGGACTTTTCGGAACGGTGTTCGGCATCATCAACGCCTTCCAGGGCATGCGCAGCGCAGAGACGGCCGGTATCTCGGCTGTGGCCGGCGGTATTGCCGAGGCTCTCTTTACGACCGCATTCGGGTTGCTCGTGGCGGTGCCCGCAGTTTGGTTGTTCAACTACTTCACCAGCAAGGTGGAAAATTTCGTCGTCGAAATGGACAACTCATCAGCGGAACTCATCGATTACTTCCTGAAGCAGAGAGGCAAGAAGTAACAATCACGGCAGGGTCGGATTCTTCAATAGGAAATTTGGTGGCGAGCCCGCAAATTAAACTTTGTTTTCGGGTTCGCCGCCATGCTGAACCTGCAAGGATCCTCAGGCAGACTGCCAATTGCTTTTCAGCATGAGGAGGGATTATTTATGAGCATGAGTACCGGAAGCGGAAGTGGATCACTCCAGTCTGATATTAACGTCACCCCGATGGTGGATATCATGCTGGTGCTGCTGATCATCTTCATGGTCGTCACCCCGTTGCTCCAGTCTGGTGTCAACGTGGTGCTGCCCAAAGGACAGAATCCCGAAGAAGACGCAAATATCACCAAAGATACAGCCGTTGTCGTGGCCATTCCCATGGAAGGGGCCTATTATGTCGGCCGTGATATTGTTCAGGGAAAAGATAGACTGATAGCCACAATCAAGAGTCGAATGGATGCTCTCAAGCCAAGCGATCCTCACGTCGTTTACATCAAGGGTGGAACCAGCGTGAATTATGGCGAGGTTGTTGAGGTGGTCAACGCGATTCGCGAAGCCGGATTCGATCAGATTGGTCTGGTTGTTGACAAGAAGAAAGACTCGGATAAATAACTATTTGGACTTGTTATTCATTTAATAAGGAGATATCGCCATGGGAATGGGCGGATCAAGCGGTAAGGACGCAACTCCGTATATCAACGTCACGCCGCTAATAGACGTATTGCTGGTGCTGCTGATTATCTTCATGGTTATCAGCCCGCAGAAGCCGCATCGTTTTGAGGCAAAAGTTCCTGAGAAGCCGCCTGAGAATATGAAAGACGCTCCTCCGGATCCGTTGAGCCTTCTGGTTACGGTCCCAAAGGCCGGCGGCGGCTATAAGCTCAATACCGAGGAGCTCAATAAGGCTCTTTATGATCGACTCTTTGCGGCTCTTAATGGTCGTCCGAACGATCGAAAGGCAGTATTTATCAAAGCCCCGCGAACGTTAGCTTACGGCGAGGTGATTAAAGTCATTGACGAAGTCAAAAAGGCTGGGGGACAGCCTATCGGTCTTCAGATCGAAGATCTGGAGCAGTAACTCGACAATCATATTTTCCATAGAGAGCTGGTTAAGCAGGAGGGGGTGGTATCAGTCCTGCTTATTTGGCGATAGAAGTCGTTTTCAGAGTGCGGCTCCATTCGCCGAATATTGAGAGCTCTCTGGATAATTCATTTAACGGAGAAATCCTACTATTATGAGAGTCATCCGTAATAATTATGCTAACGCGCTCTTGTTATTATTAATATCAGCGTTGACAGTTCTCAATTCTGGTTGTGATTACATGCGAAAGGTGATCGCCAAGGACAAGATCAATCAGGGAGCTATTCTTTACAACCAGGGCCGAATGAAAGAGGCTCAGGAGTTTTTCAAAGAGGCCAAAGAGACTGATACTACGAATCCGATTGCCTTCTTGTATTATGGTGCAACACTGGTTAAAGACTATAAGACTCTGGCAGGTGACGAGAGAACGAAGGTTGCCAACCAGGCGCTGGACGTATACAAGCAGGCTCTTGAGCTTGCGGGAAACAACTGCGCTACACGTGACAATGCCATCAGCTACATCTCAACGATCTATGATGATCTGGCGAATGTGGAAGAAAACCGCAACTGGCTTCTGAAGCGCGCTGATCCGAACGGTCCATGTCCAGCCAAGAAAGAGATCCAGGCTACAACTTTGTACTCGATTGCGGTGAAATACTGGACATGTTCCTACGACCAGACGACCCGATACCAGGATAAAACCGCCATTGCCAGGGATCCGTTCCACTATCGTAATATGGATTACCCGGACGCTCTTCCGGATAAGAGAAAAGCAGAAGAGTGCGTCACCAAGGGCCTTGAATATATCGAAAAGGCACTCTCGGTGGACAACGAGTATGTGGATGCGATGTTTTATAAGGGGCTTCTTTACAGGGAACGACAGAAGATGACCAAGGAAGAGCCCAAGCGCAAGGAACTCAACGCGATGGCTCAGAAGATAGCCGATGAGGCCTCGGCTCTGCAGAAGAAGAAAGAAGCCGCCGCACAGCAGCAGGCGACACCGCAAGGTTGATCGATTTTCAAGTCTTAATTCACAATAGCCAGTGAGCATTATCTGATGCTCACTGGCTGTTTTGTCTATTATGATCAATATTCTGCTTGCCGATGACCATCACATAGTCAGACAGGGATTGAGAGCTCTGCTTGAGAGTGAGCCCCGGTTTCGCCTCGTCGGTGAGGCGGGCGACGGGCTCGAGGCGGTTCGGATGACTTCGAGACTCAAGCCGGATGTTTTGATCACCGATGTCATGATGCCCGGGTTGAACGGTCTTGAAGTCACCAGGCAGGTTACGAAAAGTCATCCAGCGATCAAGGTCATCATTTTGTCGATGCACACCAATGATGCCTATGTCCTCGAAGCCTTTAAAAATGGCGCTTCGGGTTATGTTCTCAAGGACTCACAAGCAGGAGATCTGATCAATGCCGTATTGTCGGTGATATCCGGGAAACGATATTTGAGCCCGCCATTATCCGAGACGGAGCTTGAGCTTTATGCAGTGCGGGTGGAGTCAGCCCCGGTTGATCCCTATGAGTTGTTGACTGCGCGGGAACGTGAAGTCCTGCAACTGGTGGCGGAAGGACGAACCAGCGCGGAGATAGCCAGTCAACTTTTCATCAGCCCGAGAACGGTTGAGGGGCACAGGGCCAACTTGATGCGCAAACTCGGGCTTCAGAATCACACCGAAATCGTCAAGTATGCGTTAAAAAGGGGCATTCTTCCTTTGGATGAATGAAAACGAAATATCGAACACCAGGAAAGGGATTGCCGAAAAATGCGAAGAGTAAAGACGGCTCTGGTTGGAGCCGGGTTTGTCGGTCCTCATCATATTGAAGCTGCCCGCCGGCTCGGTTTTGTAGACGTCGTTGCGGTGGCAGGCAGTTCTCAGGCTTCGGCGGAAGCCAAAGCGGCTAAGCTCAATATTCCAAAGGCCTATGGGAGCTACGAGGCACTGCTCGATGATCCTGAAGTTGAGGCGATTCATAACTGCACACCGAATGATCTGCACCTTCCGGTGACAATGGCTGCGATCGAGAGAGGCAAGCATGTCATCGCCGACAAGCCTCTTGCCCTCAACTCGGATGATGCCGGAATAATGCTTGAAGCCGCGAGAAAAAAAGGAATCGTTCACGCGGTTACATTCAACTATCGATATAATCCCCTGATGCAGCAGGCGCGTGTCATGATTGCCAAAGGGGATCTTGGCGGCTTGCATTTCGTCCATGGTCATTATTTGCAGGATTGGCTGCTCTATCCCACGGACTACAACTGGAGACTTGAAAAGGAAGGCGGCGCCTCAAGATGTGTTGCGGATATCGGCTCTCACTGGTGCGATCTGATTGGCTACATCACCGGATCGCGGATCAGTGAAGTACTGGCTGACTATACGACTGTTTTCAGTTCTCGCCGCCGGCCGACATCATCCAGAGAAGCCTTCGCCCAGGGCGGAGTTGATGAGAGCTATGATGAATATCCTGTTGATACGGAGGATTTCGCCAGTGTGCTGCTGAGATTTGAGAATGGTATTCGTGGGTGCTTCTCGGTTTCGCAGGTGAGCGCCGGTCATAAGAACGGTCTGGAAGTGGAAGTCAACGGCAGCAAGGCTTCAGTTGCGTGGAAGCAGGAAAGGCCCAATGAGTTGTGGATAGGCAACCGAAATCAGCCGAATGGCTGGATGCTCAAGGATCCATTTTTGCTCGATCCCTCAATAAGTCATTACGCGACTTTGCCCGGTGGGCACGGAGAGGCATGGCCGGACGCATTCCGCAACCTGCTCAGGAATGTTTATACCTTCATTTCCGAGGGCCGATCGATGATTGGAGACGCAGATAAGATAGATTTCCCGACATTTGATGACGGTCGCGAATCCAACTGCATTGTCGAGGCAATAACGAAAAGCGCCAAAGCCGGCGGGGTTTGGATGAAAATCGAGAGATAAGAAATTTGTAGCTGCTCAAAAAGAAATTATAGTAATTTTTGACTTGTCCCCGGCGATCAACCTCATGAGGGTTTCTTGCCGGGGATTTTTATTGGCTCTCGCGCTCGGCTGGCTCCCGGTTGGAAGAGAAAATAGAGGATCATCAGGAGCAGGCCAATAAAGATAATCATGACCAGGAACTTGACCAGACCGAAGACAGTGGAAACGATGAGCAGACCACGCTTGATGCCTTCGACGGTAAGAAAAGTGTTGTGGCAATTGTAGTCAGCAAACTGAGGACTTTTATGATGAAAGTCATGTCATTAATACCTGTGAATAAAGGGCCCAGGGGCTTAGGGAATTGCCCGCGAGTTCCCGGATGACTGGATTACAATTTCGCCTCTGCTCGATTGGAGAGTGACAAGCGGAGCCGAATCGAGAAGGTTATACCCCGCAATGCGTGATCTATCGCGCTGAGAAGCAGTAAATTTATCGAAACCGGTCATCCTGACCCTGCCGAATTCGGATGAAGCATCCAGCCTGTATTCAAAATCTTCGGGAATTGAGATTTTCAGGCGGCCTTTTTCATTGACGGCCCTGATGTTGGCGGAGAGTTTCTCGGTTACAGACAGATCAATCCCACCGGTTCTTGAGGTAATGTTGAGAAGTCCTTTGACATTGCGGGCGGTAATGTTTCTGTCGGTCTCGACTGTTACTTCACCCCTGACGTTTTCGATCCTGACATCACCGGTATCGGATGTCACCGACACATCGCCGTTGATATCGCTCGCCTTGATATCTTTAACTGTTGAATTGATTTTAACGCCGCCGCTGACGGCAGAGACCTCAATGCCTGTGGTCTGGGCATCGATAGCAATTTGTCCCTTGATCCCCTGCAGAATAAGCTGAGAGTTACTGACATTGTGCAGGAAGACCGTCTGTTCGGTCCTGGTTGATTGAGGCAGATTCATTCCGATATCGGCCAATTCCAGTCTGCCGTCAGAAATTCGTGCATCAACCGGGCCGGAGGCCTTGTCTACAACCACCTTGTTTCCCTGGGCTTCAATCCTGATCGAGCCGCTGATCATACTCAGATCAGCATTGCGTCGCAGGTCGTTTAACTGGATATCTCCGCTGATATTCTTTAAATCGACGGCGCCTCTCGGAGCATCAATCCTGATAGAGCCTTTAACGTCAGCTATTTCAACCCGCTCGGTGTTTTTTATTTCGTATCTGCCATTTACGCCTTGAACTTTCAATGATCCGATCGAATTGTCGACGGTTATGAGAGTCGACACATCAGCAGGCAGGCTGACGATTATTGTGGTGCTGAAGTTTTGCTCAACATCGGAAGACTCGGAAGTTATCGACACTGTCTTGCCGTCTGAGGTCGACTTGAGGTGGATATTTTTGGCGATTTCAACCGCATCGGCATTGTTTGTCGCTCGAATTTTCTTGACGATTCTTGCAGGTGCCTGTGGTTGCTGTCCCGGTTCAATCTCAATATTGCCGGTTGGATTGCTGATTGCAATCTTCTTTTCAGAAGGGATATTGAAAGTTATGGGAGCCTCGTCCTCGATATTGATTTCCGACCCCAGAAAATAATCCCTGGCATTACCGAGTTTCCCGAGTTGAAGGTTCAACCTGCCGATGTATTGAGGCTTGCCGGCCAGATAGTTGGCGGTCAGTCCGGTTCCCACAATCAGCAGCATGAGAATGATTGCCCCCGGGGAGAACGCCCTGGTCACATGGCCGTCGTCAAATTTGTATGTGTATTGCTTGAGGACTCTTCCAATGATCAGCGAGAGAAGTAGCCAGAACCAGTAGTGCCCAAGTATTTGCAGAAATGATTGCCGGCCACTGAAGCCGGCTGCAAGGATGATTCCGCCAATCGCGGTGATCATCAGACCTCCCACTGGCGAACGCGGATGACGGTCCAAAAGATATCCGGCAACTCTTATCAGTCCTGCCAATATCAAAAAAATCGGCCAGAAACGGCTGAGCAATTGAACGAGATAGTGTTTCTCAGGCGGGAGGAAGAAAAGTACACCCAGCCCTATCAAACCAATTGCCAGCAGCAACGTGCCGATGCGCTTGAGCATTTTGAGATTACCGTCGAAGGTTGATAAAGAATCAGGATGACCTAAATGCGGTTCTCGTATCTGCTTTCAGAATTCGCAAAATCGCTGGTCGATCTGTCATATCCGGCAGGTATTACTGATGGAGGTGGAACTCTGTATGACAATTTTACAGGTTCATTCGTTTTGTCGCGACGGTATCCCCGGAGCAGGAAAAACCCGGCCACAATCAACAGTACCGGCCAGAACCTGAAGATCTGTTCCGGAAGCAGAAACTCCATCAGGGCTAATCCAACAGTTCCAATCAGTATCCCGCCCCAGACATTGGTGTGTTCTCTGAGATATGTCTTGAGTCTCTCGTCTTCCGCCTGCAGGTCCTCGCCCATTCTCCGGCGCTGCGCGGATGAATAGGCGTCATAGATCGTGTAAAAATAATAGGCAGTGGCTGCAAGCGCGAAGCTTGTTTCCAGTGGAGAGCCGAGAATATCAGCCAGAGTCCAGAGCCCGATTATTATCAGAAAATTGACCAGTGCCTTAACGTTCTGACCATTGAAAACGGCGCCAAGACCTGGCACCAAGCCGAACAGGGCCGCGGTCAGAGGCAACTTGCCGTCTGATTTCAACTTGTAATCATGAGATCCAAAACCATTCCTGCCGAGGGATTCAATCCCCTCAACGATGCAATCCTGGCAGTATGTTGAACCCTTGATTCGATGGTCACAGGCTGGGCAGAGAAAGCGGCTGCAGGAATTGCAGCGCGAGCCGGCATTATTGTTTGGATGGTAGGCGCAATTCATCTATTTATGTTCTTCTCTCTCAGCCCTGGTCTTCGACAGTGATTCTTTCTTTTTTTGATCCAATCTGCCGGACTGCTTATCTTTCAATGCAGGCGATGCAGGCGATGCAGGCGATGCAGGCGATGCAGGTTTGACGGGAACTTTTTCAGCCGGGTCATCAGGGGGGCTGAAGAAGAAAGTGTTGACTCCGGATGAGACGCGATGGAATCCGGTTCTGGCAAACGCTTCAGTGTTGCTCAGAGCCTTCTGTCCTTCGCTGACCAGGACCTCGGCGCGCGTGCCGGCGACATCGGCCATCCCGCCAATGCTGCCAAAACGGGAGATGACAAACATCGAACCGGCTGCAAAAATCAGGGATGCCACGGCAATTTGAGGGTTGAAAACCAGGCCGGATAGTTTTTTCAGGAAGCCTTCCAAACCGTATCTCGCGATCGACCAGCCTCCCGTTGTCGCGGCTACGATCCTGTCGTTGAGTTCCTGAGGGACGTCCATCTCCGTTTCCTTGATCTCATGGCACATATCTATCGCATCTTCGATGCCGGTCATCAGGCGGCGGCATTTGTGGCATTTTTCGAAATGCGCCTGGAATGTCTGGAAGGTCGGAGCCAGAATGACCCCATCAAAGTAACGTTCAATCAAAGTGTCGAAATCGCCGCAGCTAAGCATCTCACCGGCGCTGGTTGCGGCAATGATTCTGCTTTGGAGCCCCTCGGGCTCGACAAGATCGCTTTCGGCGATGAAGCTCAGAGCCTGCAAGGCATTTCTCACGTCGCCGTATGTCTCACGGCATTCACGACAAGTCAGCCTGTGCGCGGCGCACTCTGCCTTGGTCCGCGAGTCCAGCGTACCGTCAATGTAATCAGTTATTGAGTCCTGAAATCTAGTACAATCCATTTTGAATCCAGTAGTCAGCTCTGATAATTAGAGAATTTCAACAACTCTGGTGCGCCTTAAGATTCTGGCCAGTTCGATGCGGCCACGATTGATTCTTGATTTAACGGTTCCAATCGGGATCTGGAGGATATCGACTATTTCCTGGTAAGAGAGTTCCTCGATATCACGAAGGATGACGCATTCGCGTAGATCCGGGGTCAGTTTGGCAATCGCGGCGTGAACCTGTTTTGCCCGCTCGAAACGTTCGACTCCGCGGTCCGGTGAATCGTGGCGGCTTTCGAGGTGATACTCATGATCGCCGATATCGTCGCCCAGATCGGTCGGTGTCCGTCCTCTTTTACGGTAATCATCGATGATCAGGTTTCTCGCCAGTCGCATCAACCAGTTGGCGAGATCGCCCGCCTGAGGATCGTATTGTTCAAGTGAGCGATAGACTCTGACGAAAACTTCCTGAGTCAGATCTTCCGCCGATTCATGCCTGCCGGTGAAGCGGTAAGCCAGGTTGTAGACCCGGCGTGAGTATTCATGAACCACCTGCTCCCAGGCGGCGCTGTCTCCGGCCCGGCATCTTCTGACCAGTTCACCGTCGGATTTAATTAATGCCAGATTGGTTACCACAGTAGGTTTATCTCTCCTGATCAATTTGTCACCTGTGACCTTTCTCCATTCATCCGTCCCCTCAAATCGTGAACGAGATGTAGTCTGAAAAAGTTCCGGAAATATTTGACGGATTTCGAGTTCCGGGCAGCAGCATGTTATTTGACTGCTTTCGGGCCTGGAGGTTTGATAAACTGCTCTTCATTCGCCGGGACCCCCAGTTTTACAGTCTGATAGTTGATCCGACTTTCCTGAATTCCATTTCGGTAAAAATCAACGATATTGGGGAATTTGACCCCGTCATACCCGACGAACTGAAAAATCTGACTTCGTGCTTGACCAGTCCACCGTCGCCGGCTTTTTCATAAATCAGAGTCAGCGGCAGGTGGGTGTTTCGGTCGAGCCAGAGAAATAGTTTTCGCTCCGGATTGATTTGAATCAGAACGACATCAGCTCTTTCGCCTGGGCGAAGCTCCTCTCGGCCATGGAATCTGACTTCAGTTCCGGGCTGCTGCCATCCTCCTCTGAGAACCCTGTCGATATCGAACTCCAGGCCCTCAAGATAATCCTGGATCTGTTTATCTGTCTGATCCTTCAAGGTCTGGGCATCGCCATCATAAAGCCAGCCTGTCTTTCCAGAGTTGACCTGGATCTTGATATTCTTCTTTTTCCCCTTGCCGAATTCCACACGCTCTTTGTCGGGATAAGCGATGAGGTCGATGAATGGCTGGGGGATCTGAGAAAATCCTTTGTCGAATGGGGTGTATTGACCGGTGGCAAGGAGAGTTCTGTAGCCAAGATAGGCTGATCCACCGCGAGCCTCGATCGCCAATTTGATCAACTCAATGCCCAGCTCTTTATTCTTCGGATCGTTTGGATCTGCTTTTTGTGCGCCGGCGCTTAATCCCGTATAACCCGGATAGAAAAACAGCAATGCCGAAATAAGGGAAATCCTGAAAATGGCTCTGTAAATTAATCCCGTCTTGTTGATGATCGCTCCAAACACAAACTGCTCCTTCATAATCTGTCCAAATAATGAAAGGATTATATCGTTAATGGATTAACGTTGGTAGGCGAGTGGACATTAACAGTGAAAAGTGAAAATAGAATAGCGCGGGGAGAAAAAAGAAAAAGGCGCTGCAGTCGTGGGATGTCTGCAGCGCCTGTAAAAACGTGGTTACCTTCCTCACCCTGGTAACCGCCTGACACCGTCAGTGGAGTTAACCACCTGGTATCTCGTTGCCCCACCCTGACTAATGCAAACAGGATGCCACAGGTTTCATTGATTCTCATTGTTGAAAAAACCGGGTAAAACAGGGCTTTTTGCGTAATTTTATCGGGCATTGAGGCTGGCTTTGGCCTCTCCATCGGGTAATAATTACAATCAGGGTGAGAAGAACTTTCACACTTGAATGTTGATCAGAGGGAGATAAGCGTTTTACGACTCCGGGGATCAGAAATACGGGAATGAAAATTTATGAATAAGATTATGCAGGGACAGGTGATTGCATTATTTGCGTTTGACGTAGGTTATGAGATTTCTCTGGATAAGTTGAGAGCATTGATGGCCACCACGCCGGTTCAGCCGCTATCCAGAAAAAAGCAGACTCCAACATATCTGCAGTATGTCAAGACGCCGCAAATTCTTCACCTTGGGATGGTCACGGGCCATTTCGAGACTCAGGGGACGATCCAGGCGATGGTATACGATTTCGGAGCTATCAGCATTTCGTATCACTGGTCGCTGGCGCAGGGCGCAGGGGTAGAGATGACCGATCTTCCGCGAATCAGTCATAGTCTCTACAATCTGGGGCTTGAAGCACAGGCCAGGGAGCAGGTTGAAACCCTCATCAAAAAAATTGAACCCGCCATAACCCGGCCGAATTTGGAAAGACTGGTCGAGGATTATTATATGTTCATCATTGAGAAGCTCGATGAGCCTCTCAAAGCCGATGAATTACTGGTTCAAAACAGGTCAATCCTGGCCCAGACCCTGAGATTTGAGACCTCTGCATTGAGCAAGTCCTTGCAGGATGAAGCACTCAGTCAGGGAATATCATACTATGATAACGATCTCACGTTGATCGACTGGAATGCCGCAATAATTGTCGACAGGGATTATGAAGACACCGCCAGTGTGCTTGAGCTCCTGAATGTGGAGTTGCTCGAAGCCAGATATATTGACTGGCAACTGGACAGAAAAATTGAGGAATTCGGTGCAAGGGTCAGAAAACCCAAAGATATTCCGGTGCCGCTCAGGAATCCATACAAACAGGCGATCAGAGAGATTGCCGATCTGAGGCTCGAATCGTCACTTTTGTCTGAGAGGGTGGAGAACGCGCTGAAGCTGGTCGGGGACCAGTATCTCGCCAGAATCCATTCCGCCGCGGCCCGGAGATTCTATCTTCATGAATGGGATCGCAACATCAGCAGGAAGCTGGACATTATCACCGACTATTACGAATTGATTAAAGACAGGATACAGACGGCACAGAGTCAGACACTCGAGGTGATAATCGTAGCGCTGATTCTTGTAGAACTGATTGTCGCATTCGTCAAATGACCCGTTTTGTAGTCCGGTTAAGGCGGATCAATTCATTTTTGACCTGGCCTCATACTTCAGGATCAGCCCTCTGTCTCCGGCTGCCCATCCTCTGTTGGTGCTGAGAAAGTATAGACTCCGAATTTTTCTGCCCTTTGCGAGGAAGTCATTGTGCCATGAAATGCCGCCGTTATCCGTACGCATCAGGCTGGTGTCGTAAATGACCGCATCGGCAGATCCCTCTCTTTGAGCAAAGGCGGCGGTCCACCCGTTTGACAGGTCGAGAAACCGTGTTTGATGAGTGGCTCGACTGGGACTGCGGAACTGTTCCCATGTCGCGCCCCCGTCATTTGTATGAAGCACGAAGAAGTATCGCCCCTCACCGTCATTCATCTCACCGGTTAGAGTCCCGGTTTTCAAGTCCGTGAATCTGACTGAATGAATCTGACCTGGCGTAAACCTCGCGGATGATGTCAGTGTCTGAAGGTTCAAGGTGACTTTTTTCCATGTCTCTCCGGCGTCACTGGTCACAAACAGCCCGCCGATATTGTTTCGGGCACGCCCGTAAAAATTACCCGTCGCCCAGCCATGCTCGGCGTCGATGAATTGAATGTCGTTGAATCCGAACGTGTAACTTGTCGATTCGACCGGTAATCCGACAAGGTTCTGAATATTTTCAAGGCTTTTCCATTCCTCGCCGCCATCGGTAGTCCTGAGCAGGGTTCCATTCTTTCCTGTGGCCCAGCCGTTTTTATGGTCGGTGAAGCAAAGGCTGAGAACGTTCGGCATCGGCTTGAACTTCCATGTCTTTCCGCCATTGGTTGTCATAAAAAGCAAGGTTTCGCCTTCGTTGCCGTCCCCGATCCATCCCGGCCAATCTGTTCGCCGAGCATCCAGCCGTAATTCCAGTCGGAGAAAAAGATGAAATTGATGCTCGCGGATGAACCGCTGAGAAGTTGTCTCCAGGTGCGTCCGCCGTCATTGGTCCGAAAGATGGCGCAGGAATCTCC
This sequence comes from Acidobacteriota bacterium, assembly GCA_016710075.1. Lineage (GTDB taxonomy): Bacteria > Acidobacteriota > Blastocatellia > RBC074 > RBC074 > JADJLO01. The sequence continues at coordinate 279,012 of JADJLO010000001.1, forward strand.
GGCAACCCATCCAGTCATCGCATCGACAAAAAATATTGAACGAAGGTTCTTGTCGGTTTTCAGAGTTCCGTTGATCACTTTCCAGTTCGGATTGGCTATGGATAACTCTCCGACCGAGTCGACCATCATCGGATCTGCAATGGCATTCTGATCAGCCGGATCTTTGTCACCGGATTGGGATGGTTTGGCGGGTGAGGCGGCGGCAATATTGATGCTCGCTTCGATCGCCTTTGAGGTGGATGTCAGTGCGTGAACAACTCTGTCAAGATGCCCGGTCTCAATCCTGTCCATGATTGCCGGCTCATTTTTCAAAGGAGTTGAGACAGGTTCCGGTGGTTTGTCGGTCGAATCCGCAACTTTCCCGGAGTCACCTGGATCCAGCACCGCAGGTTTTTTCTTTTCTACGATCAGAGGCTTTTCAGTTTTGACTGGCTCATATACTGTCAGAAAATAGTCTTTGATAAGACCACGCCGAAGTTGCCTTTCAGCTTCTCTCCTTGCCTCGATCTGATTCGAAAATCGCCCTGTTCTTACTCTGTAACGGATTCCCCGGGACTCGATCTCAGCCTTCACCCAATAAGCATCAAGGCCTTCGGACTTTAGTTTCTCGATGATTATTTCAGCTTCAGCTTCAGTCGATGTCGATGCGATCTGAATCGTATACTGTCTGGTCTGTGACCAGACACATGGAGAGATCATTAATGCGACGGCAAGGCCGCCAATTGCGAATCTGATAAAAAGTTGCAGTCTTCCCATAACCTATAAAGATATTCTAATTACAGCAGGATAGTTTGGAGGGCACTTTCTAAATCCACGCCCAGATCATAGCATCGTAAGAATGGATTTGTCGCTGATTTTAATATCGCTTTAATCGCATAAGGATCGGGGCAGTTCGGCGGAGATTGCCCGGATCTCAAGAAACATCTCCACCTGAGATGAATATGATGGTAAAATCTCGTTGGTTCAATCATCGCGGAGTCGAAGTGCGATCATTGAATCTTTGAAAACAGTATGGAGAGACAATGAAAGTATTCATCTGGCGAAAGAAAGTTCTTTTAAGATATCAAAAATCCGCTTCCGAAAGCCCTCGATCCTCTGCAATTCGACGATTCGCCGCTGACAAGATCCTGCAAATTTGCCGGATAGAACCCCGAAATAAATTCAACCTCCGTCCCGATTAGAAGTCTTAAAAATCATAACCGGATCACGGGGGATGAACTTTGAGCCCGCCTCCTCCTTCCGGTCAATTATCAACAAGGGTTCGAATTCTTGAATGGAAAATCAGGTACTATGAATTCATTAGGCATTGTTAAACGACTGCAACTTGGTGGTGATATTGACGCATACTGCGGAAAATGCAAGGAAATCCGCGAACATGTGATAGCCGCATTGAGCGCGCAAGGTGCGGTTGAGCGCGTGCAGTGTCGCACCTGTCAGAGTAATCATATTTATAAAGAGAAGCAGGCAAAAACCGCCTCGACGCGGACTTCTACCAGGGGTTCAAGAAAGGACACGGGTTCGACTGCCGAATCGTCAGGTCCGCTTCGCGCCTATTCGATGCAGGAGAAGTTTCAAATCGGCGATCGAGTAGAACATCCGAAATTCGGACTTGGGGTAGTAGTCGAGTCGAGGTCAGGGAAGATAGACGTGAAGTTCGGCAGGGAACTCAAGATACTGATTCACGCCGGGTGATGATTGGCTAAGGGGGCGGAACCAACCGTTCATTGACCCATCAAGCTCGTTTGCGGATCCAATGACAGTCAGGTCTTGAGAGACAGATCATTCAAATAATTCCTGCATTTCCTGAGCGCCATGCCACGGTGGCTGAGGGCTGTTTTTTCTTCCCGCTCCAGTTCGGCGAAGCTTTTTCCCGATTCAGGGGCGAGAAAAATCGGATCATACCCGAAGCCCTTGTCTCCCCTTGGCTCACTTGAAATTCGACCCTCGCAGCGGCCTTCGAAAATACGGCGAACATCCGGCCCGATGAGTGCGATAGCGCAGATGAATCTAGCGGTTCTTCTTGCTTCAGGGACATCCCGGAGTTCCTCAAGCAGCAGATTTATCTGTCCGGCGCTGCTTATTCCCCTGCCGCCATATCTTGCGGAACAGACACCCGGTCTGCCATCAAGTGCGTCAACTTCAAGGCCGGAATCATCTGCCAGCGTAAGCAATCCTGTCTTTGTGAAATAGTATTCCGCCTTGATGATTGCGTTCTCCTCAAAGGTCGATCCTGTTTCTTCAGGAACTGCATAAGCGTCTGCAAGATCTGAAAGTCCGATGGCATTGATCTCAAGTCCCTGCAGGAAATCTTTTATTTCAGAGATTTTTCCGTGATTTGAGGATGCGATCAGGAGTTTAAGCATAAGATCAGTGGCATCTGCAGATGGATTTTCGAGGCAGAGCCATTAAAAGGCCAGGGTGACCTCATCGCCGACACGGGCAATGGCGACAGTGATATTGTCTGTGCCTCCTCGATCGTTGGCCATATCGACCAGCAATTCGCAGGCCTGCCTGATTGGCGTCCGTTCGATGATGCTGAATAATTCCTCATCCCGTACCAGGTTGGTCAATCCGTCGGTGCATAAGATGAAAGTATCTCCATCTTTGAGATCTATGGGATCTGGCCTCACCTCTGGTTTCAAATCTTCACGCAACCCCAGTGCCTTATCAAGCCAGTTTTTTTCAGGATGAGTGGCCGCCTCTTCTTCGGTAATCAGGCCGTCAGAGAGCATTCTCTGAACCCGGGAGTGGTCACGGGTGAGCCGTGTGATTCGTCCATCCCTCACCATATAAATGCGGCTGTCGCCGGTGTGAGCGACAAACGCCTGGTCTCCGAGCATGAGCAGAATTGCGCATGTCGATCCCATGCCTCGGCATCGCTTGTCCCGGCCGGCCCGGTTGAGTATCTGATGATTTGCTTCAATCATTGCTCCGGCCAGTCGCTGAGGTGCCGGCAATCCGGAGTCATGTGTGCCGAAGAAGCTGAGCCGAATCGATTGTACGGCGAGATGGCTTGCTTCACGCCCGCAGGACTGGCCGCCAAGGCCGTCGGCAACTATCAGGAGATGGCTGTCATTCCGATCGTCGAAGATGTATCCCACAGAATCTTCATTTTCCTGCAGTTCACGCCCCGAGTCCGATCGATGTACAACGTTGATCTGATAACCCATAAAAACAGAAAATGACTTGCTGATTTCCGGCTGCCGTTATTCAGACAGCCGTTGAGCCGAAACAAATGTCAGGTGGGTATTACCTACCCTGATCTGATCATAATTTTGCAATGGATAAGCCTCGGTGATCTCCCGTCCGTTGACGAACGTGCCGTTTCTGGACAAATCATCTTTGATCAGGCACTTGCCGTCACGATGGACAATGATTGAATGGGATCCGCTCACCGTATCGTCATTGATGACTATATCGCAGACCGGGTTGGCTCCCATCCGGTTATATCCGGAATAAATCCTGAAATCTTCGCCATCCGGATTTTTGTTGTAGGTTATCAACCACCCGACAATCATACCCTTCGTCGTTCTTGCGCCCATGGCATGCTCGGAAACGATCATGGTATGCCTGTCCGGTTCCAGAGATAACGGCTCAACATGGCTTGGACTGCTTGTCGCCGTTTGCTGAGCGGGAGACTGCTCGGTTGCGATAATGGTCGATGCCTGACTCCCCGATTGTTCCGACGGCGTGGTCGATTCAATCGCCGGTTCAAATGGTGGAATCACCGAAATGACCTCAGTTGGCGGATTTAACGGTGTGACTGAGGTTGATACCCCATTTTCTGATGGAACCTGGTCATTGCTAAAGGATACGGGTTCTTCCTGCTCGAAACGGGTCACGAAATCCGCAGGAGTTTTTCCTGAAGCCACTTCCATTATGGGCTGATTCTCAATGGCCGTTATCGGTTCTTCAATGCGGGTTGCAAAGGAGATGGCTTCTTCACCCGGCGGCTGCGGACAATAGGGGCAATGCTGATAAACCGCGCTGTAAATATGCCCTTGTGGGCAATTGATCAGCGAAGACGTAGGATCAGAATCCTTTGTAAACGGGTTGCCACAATTTCCGCAAAATTTGGCGGAGTCCATATTTTGACTACGGCATACCGGACAGATCAACATCATTTCCCTCCATTCCTGTCGTATGGTGCTGGTTCAACATTAAAACAATGATAATGATAATGAACGAATGATTAATTGCCCGCAATATTATCATGCAAGCCGTTTATTTGATAAGAAATACCAGCCACTCTCCATTGGGGAAAGTATAAAGTTCAAGGACCGGAGTTTACAGTCGGGGGCCTTGAGATGTCATGTAGATTGAATTCCAGATTGACATTCTGATGAGGGGCCCATTTCAGTTCCCATTTGTTTTCGAATCTGGCCCGATTCTCGTTGAAAAGGTTGTCGTATCTACCCTCATTGATCAGCTTGCCGAAAGCTGCCTGGCCGAAATGGTGGACGAAGCAATCAGCGGCGCAAATCAGCCGGTATCCCAGTCTTTTGATCCTCAGGGAATAATCATCGTCTTCAAACATCCCGATGCCGAACTGTTCATCGAGCGGGCCGGCCTGCTCAAAAACATCGCGCCTCATGGCCACACAAAACATTGCCAGCATATGAATGTCGGCAATTTTCAGATCATTAACCCAGATGAGGTTTTGGCTGAACTCCTCCATCTCGGCCCAGGTTCGATAGGTCGCCTTTATCTTCGACTCGTTACCGACAAAGTTGGTTAATGGCCCAACCATTCCGACCTGGGGATCCTGAAGATGCCTCATGAGCCGGCTCAGCCATCCCGGCGGGACGATCGTGTCGTTATTGAGCAGCACCAGATAATCCCCGCTGGATATGTCAAGTCCCTGATTGTTGGCTTTTGCAAATCCATAATTGACGTCATTGAGGATGATTTTGAGATTCTTCTCAAGCCCGGAGATTTCAGTGAGAAATGATCTGGTGTCATCCGACGAGTTGTTGTCGACGACGATGACTTCATAATTTGAATAGTCGGTGCTTCTGAAGAGGCTTTCCAGGCAGAGCCGGCTGAGCGCCAGATTGTTGAAGGTCACAATGATGATGCTGACGAGCGGGGCCCGGCTTTTGAGATTTGTCTCAATGAGGTGGCATCGTTCCTCCCAGGTGTGCCTGGAGGCCAGTTCAAGGTATCTGGCGGTCCGGTCGGGTGTGTTTTCAGAGATCGCCTGATCGATTTTGCCGGCGAATTCCTCAGCCGAATCGGCCAGATACAGATAGTCTTTGTAATCCTCCAGTTCCGGAAGCCTGACCGAGACCACGGGTTTTCCGCCGCTGAAGTATTCATAGAGTTTGACCGGATCAGTGGCTTCGGTGACTGGATTGATTTTGAAAGGAATCAGGCAGGCATCGAAATGATAAAGATATTGTGGCATCGCTTCATACGGCTTCTGACCAGGAAGCCTGACATTTGGAAGAGCCCTCAGTTCCGAGATATCGACATCGAATATCCCGCCGACTAGAACGAACGTGTATTGAGGGCGTAGTCGCGCCACTTCAACCATCAGATCAATGTCAAACCAGTCAGCGATGGCTCCAAAATATCCAATTACCGGAGTGCCCATGTTATGCAGCAGATCATTTGGCCGGCAGTTCTCCTGGTAAAATCTGAAATCGGCGGCATTGCGCACAAGGAGTGTATTCGGATTGTAAGGCCTCAACTTGTCAAAAAGCCGCCGGGCTGTGACCACGACCAGATCCGAGGCGATGGAGAGGCTACGCTCGCAGGCCGTCACCGCTTTATTGATTCCGGGGAAGGTGTCCCAGTCGTCCATACAATCATAAACCACACGCCAATCCCATTTGTTTTTGGTCTCCATCGCCAGGTCGTGCCAGAATGGGATCATGACATAGCTCATGGCATCGTTGATGTTGAAACGACGCCTCAGATCATCCAGTGATAAAAGGGCGTGATTGAGGTTCTCCCCCTCAAGCGGTCCCTGATAAATATCAAAATCCTTTGTGCCTGTGATCTCTATTTCGAGGATGTTTTTCTTGATAAAGGTCGCGGAAAAATGTTGACTTGAGGCCTTGCTGAGGAATCGAGAGGGTTTGATGTAGAACACTCTGTGCCCGTCCGCGGCAAACCGGGACATCAATTGCTGCGGCCTCTGGTAACGGAATGACCAGTCAATGATTGAAAAACAGATGATGTCAGGCCGTGCTTTTTCGGCTTCTCCGACAGGTTGACTTAGAATTTGCCCGATTTCGTCAGGGGGAATATGCGGCAGTAAAGTTACCGACTCGTAAAAATCTCCCCGCCTTGAGGATTTAATCACTGCTTCTGTAGCATTGCCTCGAAGCAGCGGAATTATCCGATTGTAGATGAATGGCGCTGCCATGAAACCGCGAATCAGATTGACGCCGAGTCTTCTCCATTGATAGGGAACTAGAATTCTCAAAGATTCCCTTAACCTGTCGTAACTGCTCATATCGGAGTCATTTGATAGCAGTCTTATCTGTCTGATCGGTTTCAGGAAGGACTTTAAATTCGGCATCATAGGATTCCGTATGTGGGCGGATTTTTTCAAAGCGAAGAATAGCAGAGGAGCGAATAATAATAAAATGGTTCGTCGGGTCAAGCGGCGACAATCACATGCTGAAACCTAAATTGACTTTAAGGATTGTGTGCCATATAACAATTTTGCCTGAATGTTTTGGTAATAATCATGTCTGCATGTGTTCATCAATCCCCGGGCAGCCAGTATCCGGGATGAATCGCCCCGCAAGACCCCGGAAACAAAACAGAAATAGTGAGAGAATCGGATGTCCGTCAGAGATAGATTTGTCAATTCCAGAGAGCCGAAAAAGGCCGAGGTCATCTATGACTCAGCCAACCAGGAACTACCTTTTATTGTCGAGCTCAAAGAGCTTTGGCGTTACAGGGATCTTCTGGTTCAGCTGATCAAGCGGAATATCAAGACCAGGTATAAACGCTCGGTGCTTGGGATTTTCTGGACCATGCTCAATCCCTGATGATGATGTTAATCCTGACTTTTGTCTTCTCCGAGGTGTTCAGGTTTTCAACAAAGCATTATGCGGCATATGCACTGGCCGGGCTCTCGCTCTGGAATTTTTTTTCACAGACGACCAGCGGGGCCATGAGCGAACTGATCTGGGGGCAATCTGATAAGGAGAATCTACATCCCCAGGGCTATCTTTGCATTCACGGCTCTCGGAACCGGTTTGATTAATCTGCTGCTGTCGTTGATTCCGTTATTTCTCATCATGTTGATAACCGGTGTCCCTCTCAGACCGACAATCCTGATCCTGCCAATCCCGATAATACTGACTGCGATGTTTGCACTCGGGGTCGCCTTGTATCTCTCACGGGTCGCGGCATTTTTTGCGGATGTTCTCGAAATGTATCAGATTTTTCTCGCAGCCTGGATGTATCTAACTCCGATAATTTATCCTAAAGATATAATTCCGGGCAGGCTGCGATGGTTGTTCAATCTCAATCCCATGTATCACCTGATGGAGGTCTATCGAGCCCCGTTATATGTCGGATGGCTTGCGGGGCCCAAAACCACGCTGGCTGCGGCCGTTGCAGCAATACTGACTCTCGTCTTCGGCTGGTGGTCATTTTCGAGAAAGGCTGATGAGATTGCCTACAGAATCTGAAATTATTGCCGATCTCAAAAGATCGGACACCCGAGAGAGATCCGACAATGAAGTGGTGATTCGGGTTGAAGGCGTCGCGGTCGAGTACATCGCGCCGAACGAGCGTTTTACCAGTTTGAAGGAGTATGCGATCAAGCTTCTTCAGCGGCGAGTCGTAAAGCAGAAATTCAAAGCCCTGACTGATATCAGCCTCGAAATTCGCCGGGGAGAGGTCTTTGGGCTGATCGGACACAACGGCGCCGGAAAAAGTACACTGCTCAAGGTCATCTCCCGCGTTTTGAAACCAACCCGGGGCAGAGTCTGGGTCAAGGGGCGTGTCGCGCCCCTGATAGAGCTTGGAGCCGGTTTTCACCCCGAACTAAGCGGAAGAGAGAATATCTTTCTTAATGGCACGCTGCTCGGCTACAGACATGAGGAGATGGAATCACAATTCGATAATATCGTGGATTTCGCGGAGATGAGAGATTTCATCGATTCTCCACAGAGAACATATTCAACAGGCATGACAGTCCGCTTGGGATTCGCAGTCGCGACGGCCTTCAAACCCGACATCCTGATCGTTGATGAGGTTCTGGCGGTTGGAGACGAGAGATTCCGTGAAAAATGCTGGACACGGATGAATGAGTTCAGGGAAGGGGATACAACCATCCTGCTGGTGACTCATAATTCTGAAATCATCAGAAGCTTCTGCGATCGCACTGCCTGGATCGACCATGGCGAAATGCGAGCAATTGGTGATCCGGCTGAAGTCACCAACCTCTACTACGAAGCCTATCACCCATCATCAGTGAAACAGTTTGAAAGACGATATACTCACCAGTCCGATGGCGCTGCTTCGGTTCCTGAACAAATATCCACCATCGAAAAAGAGCTGCTCGAAAGGGAATGGAATTACCGGTTTGTTCTGCCTGGCGGAGGCATGACCAAAACCGTGGATGGATCACCACTCAAGGCAAGGCTGGAGCAGGATCGGCTTGAGATGCTCTATGCGGCGATACAGCCGCAAATGGATCAGCGTTGGGATCGAACCACCTGTCTGGATCTAGGATGCAATCAGGGATTCTTCTCTTTTGCAGTCGCTAAAAGCGGCTGCCGGCAGGTTGTGGGAATTGATCACGATCAGGATTGCATTGCAGATGCCGGGCAGTTGCGAAATTTGTATGACCTGCCCAATCTCAGCTTCAGATTGGCCGATCTCATGAAGATCAATGAGAAAGAGTTCGATAAGTTTGATATTGTCCTCATGATGGGCCTGCTTTCATCCCTCGAGAATCCCATTGCGGGACTGCGCAAAGCGGCGGCGCTCACGAAAAGAATGCTGCTCATCGAAACCGAGGTTTTATCGAATCAGACGGAGATCTCTCAGCCGCCTCAGGAACGATTCAAGGGAGCCTTCGGTCTGATTGAAGCGCCTGAAAACAGTGGCGGATTTTCACTGCTTCCATCGACTGAATCACTCATCTGGCTGTTGAAGCAGACAGGCTTCCACCGGGTTGATGTCCTCCCACCGCCGGCAGACGCCTGCGAAGAGTTGAAATCCGGTAACCGCGTCTTTATCGCCGCCTACATTTGAAGAAATCTTGTTGAAATGAAAGTCTTATCGATATTCGGCACGAGACCGGAAGCCATAAAAATGGCTCCCCTGATCAAGGAACTCAACAGGCATTCGAACAGGATCGAGAGCCTCGTTTGCGTTACCGCGCAGCATCGCGAGATGCTCGATCAAGTGCTTTCGCTCTTTGAGATAGCACCTCAATACGACCTCGATCTGATGCAGGCAAACCAGTCCCTTGCCGATATCTCGGCAAACGCTCTGAAAAAAATCGATACCGTGCTGATCAGTGAAAAGCCGGACTGGGTGCTGACTCAGGGTGACACGACTACGGCGATGATCGGTTCGCTTGCCGCTTTTTATCGCCGCATCAGGGTTGGGCATGTCGAGGCCGGCTTGAGGACCTGGGATAAATCACAACCTTTTCCCGAAGAGATCAACCGTAAAATCGCGGATGCGGTCAGCGACCTACATTTCGCCCCGACTGAACAATCAAGGGACAACCTGCTTCGTGAAGGCTATGGCGAGGGCTCGATAATCGTTACCGGCAACACCGTGATTGATGCTTTGCTCGATGTTGCCGAGCGCGGCTATGACTGGACGATCGGGCCTTTGGCGATGATTCCCCGGGATAAAAGGCTGATTCTGGTGACGGCTCATCGCAGGGAAAATTTCGGCCGGCCGCTGGAAAACATCTGCCTGGCACTCAGGATCATTGCCGGTGACTTTCCCGACACCCATATCGTCTATCCGGTCCATCTCAATCCCAATGTTAGAAATGTGGTTTTCGACAGATTGGAGGGCATGCCCAATATCTCGTTGATTGATCCATTGGAGTACCTGCCGCTGGTTCAATTGATGAAGGCAGCGACACTCGTGTTGACCGATTCAGGCGGGTTACAGGAAGAGGCGCCGGGACTTGGCAAGCCGGTTCTCGTGCTTCGCGATGTGACGGAGAGGCCGGAGGGTGTCGATGCCGGCACTGTTCGGCTCGCAGGCACAGATACGGACACCATTGTCGCGCAGACAGCCCGGCTGCTCAACGATCGGGTCGCTTATGATCAGATGGCAAGGGCTGTCAATCCTTATGGCGACGGAATGGCCAGCCGTAGAATAGTCGACGCTCTTCTCGAACACAGTGATTGAAACTTGCAACTTCAAGTCCGAGTAATTAAACTCACCGCTGCTCCAGAATTATCTCGCCGGGGTGGTGAAATGGCAGACACAGAGGACTTAAAATCCTCTGGCCGAAAGGCCGTGCGGGTTCGAGTCCCGCCCTCGGCATGCTTTAACCAAAAAGCTCTTAAATCGTTCTCAATAGCTGAAATAAAAAGGCCCGCCTCAATCAAGTGGCAGGCCTTTCATTTTTTAAGACGCAGCTTCGAGATGTTGTTGCTCTTATTGTTTTACCATTTCCCCGCCCATATTTTCCCAGGCATGCATGCCGCCAAGCAGAGCCGATGCTTCACTGAACCCGGCCTTATCGAGTAAGAACGCCGCACGGGCGCTCGTATGCTCGTTCGGTCAGGTACAATATGCGATTATGCGTTTGCCTTTCGGCAGTCCATTGTAATCTCCGGACTCGAGGTTGTTTAACGGGATATCGAGAGCCCCTTTGATATGAGCCATCTTGTAGGCATCAGTACCACGAACGTCGATAATCACGGCCTTGCCGTCCTTGACGAGCTTTTGAGATTCTTCAGGGCCGATGCGAGGCATCTTGTCTTCCGGATTCTGTGATTCAGGAACTGCCGGAGGAACGATTGATCCGGCCGATGAGGAGTTTGCTGTTGTCTGTGAAGACCCCGGCTGTTCGTGTGATGACATCATTTTGTCACAGCCCAGCAGAAACAAACCGCCGACCGCGACAATTGCCACCCTTCCTGTAAAAGAATTTATTTTCATTGTTTACTCACCTGATAATTGGTTTGATCTGTGTTGACACCTTTTTTTGGAATTGCATTTATCTGCATTCCTCCAATGCAAAGTCATCTTACACGATTCATCCTTGATTTCACAATGTTATGTTTTGTTTGATTTTGATGCCTGCGCAAGGCAGTTGCTTGAAATCTCGTCCTCGATCAGCGAAGATAAATTCTGTTTCAATAGTTCATTCGGCCGGGAATAATATCAGCCACGATCATCAGTAATGAAGCCGCGTTATATACCTTTTGCAATACTCGCATCAATATTATTAATATTTATTGTTCTGGATTCGTCCTGCAGATCAGGATCTAAATCCGAACTGAAAACGGCCGCATCTCCAGCCGCACAGCCTTCGCCAACTCCCAAACCCGAACCTCTTATTGCCTATCTCAATGAAGGCAATCTCTGGGTTGTTAAAAGCGACGGATCTCAAAAAGAGTCCTTGCGCAATCGCCTGAAGGTGAAGTGATCGGGGATTTCATCTGGTCAGTCGACGGGACGCGAATCTACTTTTCCATCGGCCTGCAGTTGTTCGAGGTGGTCGTTGAATCCGGGAACGTGGCAAATGCAGGCGGTCTCAAAACACCTATTGGCGTGACTCTGGATCGCCTGGAGCTGGGGCGGGACGGCAAGACAATTGTCGTTCATACGATCGACGCCGATTCGGCTCCGAGGATATTTTCCCTCATTACCGACTCTAACTCCTCTCGCGAATTGACTGTGGATGAATACGCTGCGCTTGTCGCTTTCAGGACTCCGGTCATCCGAAACATCGGGGATATTTCTGTTTCACCTGACGGAAACAGGATTCTGTTCAAAAGTGCCGTTGGAACCGGCGAAGAGTTGTTCGTTGCCCAATCGGAAAATGGATCACGAATTCAAATAACAAATTTATCCGACCTTAATGGTTTTGAAGACTCAGTCCAGTCAGAAGGCGGTCGTCGAATGCTTGAAGCTGCATGGTCGCGAGATGGGCGTTACGTTATTTTCACTCCGATGCAATCCTGCTCAGATTCAGGATTGTGTTACGGACATCTTTTTCTGACCAGCGCCTGGGGAGGAGTTCAACTCCAGCTCTCCAGTGAGATGATGATAGGGGTTTCTCAGGAATGGAATTCCGCCGGGAACCTCTTTGTTTTCGATGATGGCAGCAAAGTAGTGCTTGCCGATACAAAGGGATCTCAAAAAACGCTGACTGAGGGTAATCATCCAAAATGGCAACCCGTATTGGATCATCAGTAATTCATTGATCATTGATTTGATTTTTGAGTAGTTTGATCCTGTATCAATCAGGATTGTAATGATTTAAAATCCATCGCTCCAGTGAGAGCTGATTTCATCATTTCAAAGATATTATTGAGGAGTAATTCTTAATGACATTCCCCAGATCCGCAGGAATCCTGCTTCATCCGACATCGTTACCCGGAAAATTCGGTATCGGCGATCTCGGCAAAGAAGCCTATGAGTTCATCGATTTTCTTGAAGGCGCGGGTCAAAGCCTGTGGCAGATTCTGCCGCTGGGTCCAACCGGGTATGGAGATTCTCCATACCAGTGTTTCTCTGCATTCGCCGGCAATCCCTTGCTGATCAGCCCGGAGAAGCTGGTTGAGGACGGCCTGCTTGAGGCGAAGGATTTCGCTGATGCGCCGAAATTTCCGGAAGATCACGTGGATTACGGGCCGGTCATCGAATACAAGATGAGCCTGCTGAAAAAGGCTCACCGGAACTTCATGGATCATTCATCGGACAAGGATAAATCCGAATATCTGGCCTTCATCGGCCAGGTCGACGAGTGGCTTGACGATTACTCCATGTTCCGCGCCATCAAGGATGCAAGCGACGGCAAGGAATGGACCAGATGGGATCCTTTCCTGCGTGACCGCGAAGACGCGGCAATGCACTTCTTTCGAGAGAACCATCTCAGTGAGATCAGCGCCCATAAATTCTACCAGTTCATCTTTTTCAGACAGTGGCTTGAACTGGCAAATTACGCGAATAAAAAAGGAATCAGGATCATCGGGGATGTCCCGATTTTCGTGGCCCATGATTCTGCGGATGTATGGGCCAATCCGGGAATCTTTTTTCTGGATAAGAACGGTAATCCGACCAGGGTGGCCGGAGTTCCGCCGGATTATTTCAGCGAGACAGGGCAGCTGTGGGGCAATCCGCTCTATCGCTGGAATCTCATGCAGAAAGATGGATATCAGTGGTGGATTCAGCGCATGAGGGCGACCTTGAGCACCGTCGATATCATCAGGCTGGATCATTTCAGGGGCTTTGAGAAATACTGGGCGGTTCCCGGCGAAGAGACCACGGCGATAAAAGGCAAGTGGGAACCCGGTCCTGGAGCGGCTCTTTTCCTTGCATTCAAACAGGCCCTTGGCGCCATGCCGATAATCGCCGAAGACCTCGGATTCATTACTCCCGAGGTCGAGAAATTGAGAGACGATTTCGGTTTCCCGGGAATGCGGATCCTGCAGTTTGCTTTCGGCACCGATCCTCAGGCGGACGAGTTCAAGCCATATAACTTCTCGCCAAACAGCGTCGTCTACACCGGCACTCACGACAACGATACAACCCTGGGATGGTTCACATCACAAGGCGCCGGGGACAGCACTCGTTCCAACGAAGAAGTGGAGGAAGAACGGGAGTTCGTCCTCAAATATCTCGGCAGCGACGGCAAAGAGATCAACTGGGATTTCATCCGCCTGGCACTCAGTTCCGTAGCCAATACCGCCATCATACCCATGCAGGACCTGCTCGGCTGCGGCAGCGAGGCCAGAATGAATGTCCCCGCCCGCGAAAGCGGCAACTGGGGATGGCGTTTTAAGACTGATCAGATTGATCAGTCGATGAATGATCGCCTTGCGGAATTGACGGAGATCTACGGGCGTAACAGGGCCAGAAAGAAAGTTTAAAGTTCAAGGTTTAAAGTATAAAGTCTTGTAACAGCTCAGCGCCCATCTTCAAATATTCAAGAAGATGGGCGCTGAGGCATTGAGCGACCTAACTTGCCGGAAAAACGCGCGCTTCAAGAGCATTCCTTGCGGCGGTATTCAATCGAGAACCAGCGTTACCGAAGCGCAGTGACTTGAGAGTCCAAGGCGGATTGTTTTGCCATAAACCTGGATCAGTGTTGCCGCCGTCTCCAATGGCGAGCGAGTTGAAAACCGAAACATTACCGCGCCGCCGAAAGTGAACTCAAGAGACCACGGCGCCCCGGGGGGCGGCGGAAGGAGAAGGCGCGCGAGGGGCGGGCGGGGGGACCCCAACACCGGGGGGGGGGGGCCCCCCCCCCAGGGGGGGGGGGGGGGAACTTTCACCACAAGACGGCGCTTTAGATGTGACGTTACGATCACATCACATCTCCTTTGCGAATGCTGGCCGTGAAGTGACCTACGTGCGCAAGCGGGCGCGGGGGGGGGGCCCCGCGGGCGGGGGGCGGTTTTGTTGCGCATCCGGAGGGGGGGAGGCGTCAGTTAAACCGCCCCCGCCCCCCCCCTGGGGGGGGATAACGCCGCTTCTTGGAGGCAGATTCAACGTCACAAGACCGTTGCTGACAAGGTAATTGTTGCCTGTCAATGTATCCTGAAGACTGGATCCATCGGGGAATATGGATGAAACGGGAATTGATGAGATGTTATTTGCCGATCCGTTATTGAGAGCCACCAGGGCCCTGCTGCTTTTATCCGATCTGAGAAAAGCGTAAGTGTCATTGTCAGTGTTCGAGGCTGTCGCATCGCCGGTCAGCAAGGTCTGAAAATCCCCGGTTCTGAGAGCCGGCAACTGATTACGGATTCTTCCAAGCCTGGAATAAAACAGAATCATCGAGCGGTCAGCCGGACCGTAGACTGAGCTTGAACCGCTTTCGTCACTCCAGGGATATGGAGCACGATTATACGGATCGTCCTCCGTCCCGTTGCTGCCTCCCGACGTCGATGGAGCGTTGATTGCAGCTTCGTCTCCGTAGTAGACCATCGGGGCTCCATACCAGGTGAACTGTAGAATTGCAGCCAGCTTCAATCTCTCTTTGGCCTCGATCAGTCCGTTGTCGCCGGCAATCGTCAGAACAAAGAGCGCACGGTTGGTGTCATAGAATCGATCAGGTTGAGCATGGCCAATTGCGCAGGCAGCGGATAATCTTCTCGTATCGATTTCATGGCGCGGTCAAACTGGCTTGGAGAAAGTGGAATGATCCGGTTGTTGCCGTTGTTGTCGTTGTCTGTCCAGTCTGCAGATCCTCGGGCAAATCCAAGCACATTCTTTCTGAATCGATAATTCATCGATCCGTCAAACTGGTCTCCGGCAAGATACTGGCTGGCGTCAGGGAAGATTTCTCCGATCAACGGGCCGTCAGGCTTGTAGCTCTTGGCAAACCCGCGATAGTCGTTCCAGAAATTGTGTGAGATATCCGGCGCCGTATCGAAGCGCCACCCGCCGGCGCCCTTGTCGTACCAGTACTTTGTCACATTGCTGTTCAGATTGCGGTAGATGAAGTTCCGCACTTCCTGGCTCGAATCGTTGTATTCGGGCAGGGAATCGAATCCGAACCAGCCGGAATAATCCTGTGACCGGCATGGCGTGAAATTACTGAAGAAGATGAACCAGTTTCGATACGGTGAATTGACATCCTGGCAAGCGCCCGCAGGCTGTCCATAACGCCGGTATCTGTCGAAATAGACGCTGTCCGACGATGCATGATTGAATACCCCGTCCAGAATGAGCTTCATCCCGCGGGTATTCATTGCCGAGATCAGCGAATTGAATGCCCCTTCACCACCAAGCGCCGGATCGATTTCAAGATAATTGTCCGTATCGTAACGGTGATTGGATCTGGCTTTGAATATCGGATTGAGATAGATCGTATTGAATCCAAGGCTTTGTATGTAATCCAGTTTATCCTCTATCCCCTTGAGATCGCCGCCATAAAATTGATTTCCGTATGCATTGGGGCAGGGAGATGCTTTGCGTGGATCGCAGATCGCCTCGTTCCAGATCAAACGTGGGAGCGTCGTCTGGCTTCCATAAAAGAGCGGTGATCCGGTGGAACTCCCGGGTCTGCCATAGTCATTCGTCTGATCCCCGTTTCTGAAACGGTCCGGGAAAATATGATAAACGATCGCGTCATGTATCCAGCCGGGAGTTGTAAAATCAGAATCGTAAACAGTTATCTGAAATGACGGGAATGGCTCGTTGATGCTTGTTGCGCCATCTCCCCCCTGATTCAGATTGTCTTTGTCGTCCGCATACGCGTCGCTGTAGTAGCTGATCGAATTACCTTTTACTGCCCTGAATTTGCAGTAAACGATAGTCGGCGTGGATGGCGTCGGCAGATCTTTCACCCAGATGTCGTAGCTCACACCGTTTTCCATCGAAGATCCTTCGAACGTCAGCGGAGAATCCAGCGGACCCAGTGTCGTGCCGCTCGGCGTATCGAATAGATAGACCCTCAGACTTACCCCGTCAGCCTCTCCCTTGCCGGTCCGGAATCTGATCTTCACCGTCGCTCCCGTCTTGACTGCCCCGGTTGGATTCCTGTAAAAAGCATCGAACGTGTCGTGCCTGTATCCATCCGTTATCCCTTGTGTCGGATGAATTGAAAAAGCTGGTATTTTCGAGCCATATAACTGAAGCACTGTCCAGGACAGCAGGACGGCCAGAAATGCAATTATCACAAGCCTTGGCTGGATTGATCTTCTTATTGATAACATTGGAATTTCTTTATCTTGATTCATCATTGTTGTTCTGGATGCAAGGATCAGCAAGCCAGAATTTTTGCACGCGTCACTTTAAGTTTTTGAGTCTCATATTGGAAGTGCGGCGGGGTTAAATGCTGCTGTAACGTGACAACTATTTTGTTGTATTTAAAGTTGTTATTGGTGTCACATGTAGTTTAACCCCATCTATACTCCACTTAACTCCCATTATGCCGATGAAACCTGTATTTTCACCGGGCTTTTTCATAATAAAGCTAGCTTAAATCCTAAAAATACAAATTTATTTTATTTAAAGATCTTATATTTAAAGATCTTAATTTAAAGGTCTTAATTTAAAGATCTAAACTAGGATCGTCCCAAGTTGCCGGGAATGACTGGGGTAATGCTGGGGTTTGTATGCCCGGCGCTCCGAAACAGGGCGATAGAATAGAATTGATAGAGGCCATAGAGTACATGTGCCGAATTGCTGCTGGATGAAATTTTTGAAAATCTGGATTCAATACTTGTATGAAGAGTATCACGGGGGCCGGTGAGTATGGGAAGTATTGAGTTTAAATGTAATCCAATCAAACAGTTGACGGAGGTTTAATTATGATTTTTTCCCCAGGATTAAAGAAGCGCGTTTGGCATGCCAACAGACTTCTAATATGCCTGGTGGTTTTGACCGTGTCCGCCTTAGCACAGACAAACAAGGGCACGATTGTTGGAACCGTCAAGGACGCCGGCGGAGCTGTCGTCAGCGGAGCCCAGGTGGAGATAGCGAATATCGACACCGGGCAAACCAAGAATACGATCAGCAGCGAAGATGGCACCTATCAGATTCCACTGCTTGATCCGGGTAATTACCGGATCACGGTCAAGGCGCAGGGATTCAAGTCGTTGATTCGCGACAAGGTGCTGCTGCAGACCAACGACAGGCTGGCCATTGACATTGACTTGCAGGTGGCCAGTGGTGTCGCGGAGACCATTACGATAACGGCCGAGACCCCGTTGGTTGAAACGGAGTCGAGCGTCCGTGGAGATGTGATTCAAGGCAGACAGGTTACCGATTTGCCGCTGGCACAGCGTAATTTTACGCTGCTTGCAGGAATCACACCCGGTGTGACGCGCCCGGTTGTGGGCGTGCTTGGCGGCGGCGGCAACTTCACCAGTGGTGGTCCCGGCAACTCAACCGAGTCGACGAGGTTCCGCGAATCGGGCGGTTCGGTGATTTCGGCCAATGGTGCGCGTGTCACCAGCAACAACTTCACACTCGATGGAGTTGACAATAACGAGACTCAGTTTGGTCAGATCGCGATCTTCCCGGACGTTGACGCGATCAAAGAGTTCAAGGTTGAAGCGAGCGTTCCCTCGGCAGAGAGCGGACGCGCTGGTGGTGCGGTCATTTCGACGACGATCAAGTCGGGAACTAATCAGCTCCACGGGACTCTTCGCGAATTCTATCAGGGACAGTTCGGCAGCGCCCGTCCGACGAACAACCCGAATCCGCCGAATTACGTGACGCACAACTTCGGCGCCACGGTTGGCGGACCGATCCGATTGCCCAAGAAGTACTTCGGTCCAGTGGCCTATGATGGACGCGACAAGTCGTTCTTCTTCTTCTCATACAACGGCCAGCGCAACGGAACACCGGCTTTCGGCGGTGAATTTCCGTTTGTGACGGTGCCGACTGTGAAGATGCGCACCGGGGATTTCTCTGAATTCCTCGACCGTACCCAGACCGTGACATTCAATACGGTCAGGGGGCCGGTTCAGGCCCCGAAGGGCACGATCTTTGACAGGAATGGAAATCCGTTCCTCAACAACCAGATCCCGAGTACGCTGTTTTCAGCGGCAGGTGGAAACCTGTTGAGGTCGTATCCGCTGCCTACCCAGGCGGGCTTTGTCAACAACTATCGACGCAACCGTTCCGAGCGGATTAACGTCGACAGCTATGATGTCAAAGGCGATCAGCGTTTCAGCGACAATAATATGGGCTTCATTCGTTACAGCCAGGCAAAAAACGCCCGAATCCGCGACAACAATTTCCCGAAGGGATCATCGCCCACAGGAAACGACATGGCCTCGGGATTTGGAGCCGGAAACGAGTTCGGCAATGCGCGACAGGTGGCGCTGGGTGATACACACACCTTCTCGCCTTCGGTCGTCAACGACATGAGATTTGGATACTCCCGCGTCGAAATCGGCATCAACAACCCCGGCATTAATGGGGCGCTGGGATTTGATGCCAACATTTCGCAGAAGCTGGGGATTCCGAACATCAATGTCTGCGGAACCTGCGAAGGCACGGTACTGATCGGTGTCGTCGATCCCGATACGAGCCTCGAATTCGTCGGGGATGGCGGACCGTTCTACTTCAAGTCGAACAACTTCCATTTCACCGACACCCTGACTGTCGTTCGCGGCAACCACCTTTTCAAAGCCGGCGGCGATTTTCGCCTTCGCCAGAACACGAACTTTGACGGCGGCCGTAACGGCGGCATCAAGGGCAACGTGCAGTGGGG
The DNA here is from genome assembly GCA_016710075.1 of Acidobacteriota bacterium. Lineage (GTDB taxonomy): Bacteria > Acidobacteriota > Blastocatellia > RBC074 > RBC074 > JADJLO01. Next base: position 298,366 of record JADJLO010000001.1, read on the forward strand.
CACGAGCGTCGGCGGATTCGTCAGCGGCAACTACACGAACATCGGTCCTGACGACTCGGGTTCGGCGTATGCCAACGTTCTGCTCGGATATGCTCCCGGGTTCCTGACCCGCGGCACACCCGGCGGACCTTACCTTCTTTCGAACAAGGAAGTCGCCTTCTTTCTGCAGGACGACTGGAAGGTCAACAAGGATCTGACCATCAACATCGGACTGCGTTACGATGTTTACACGCAGCCTACAGAGCGTTACAACCGCCAGTCGAATTTCGATCCGTCCAGCGGCAAGCTCAATCTGGCATTCGAAAATGATCGTGACCTTGCGAAGACCGATCTCAACAACTTCGCGCCTCGTATTGGATTCGCATACAGCGGGTTCAAGTCTGACAAGAAGGTTGTCCTGCGCGGCGGTTACGGAATCATGAACACTCTGGATGTCAGCGGTCGTCAGGCTCTGACAGCGAATGCTCCGAACGGGGCCAACTATTCATGCAACCTCCAGCAGTATGGAACGCCGGCATGTCCTACGTTGCCGCGTCGTTTCAACCTGGATACCGGTTATCCGTTCGCGCCTGAGATCAGAGCCACGGGAACCACGCTCGCGGTACCCGGCGGGTCGACCGTTTACTACGTCAATCCGAACAACAAGACATCATATTTCCACCAGTACAACCTGACGCTGCAATACGAATTTGCACCGTCGTGGATGGCTGAGATGGCGTATGTCGGATCGCTTGGACGTAATCTGCTTGTCGTCCGGAATATCGGAGACGACAGCAACAACGGACCCGGTTCACGACAGATCAGAGGTATTGGTCAGGTCGTGACCACTGACAACATCGCCAGATCGAATTACAACGCTCTCCAGACAAAGCTCACGAAGCGGTTGTCTTATGGCTTGTCGGTTCTGACGACTTATACCTGGTCGCATGGTCTGGACAATTCGCCGGGCGGATTCGCCGGTCTGAGCCAGGGACCGAACCGGTATGGATTCACCAACCCGAATCGGCCGGATCTGGATTACGGCAATTCGGATCTGGATGTTCGTCATCGCTGGACATTCTCAAGCACATGGGATCTTCCCTTTGGACGCAAACAGAGGTTCGGAAGCAGCATTCCATATGCGGCCGATCTTGTCCTCGGAGGCTGGCAGTTCAACAACGTGGTGACAATCCAGAGTGGACCGGCCTACAGTCTCTTCTGGGGCGGACCGCGTCCCGACCTGATCGGCGATCCGACGCCCTCATCCGCTCAGAAAGCGCAGGGTTTCAGCGTTAACCCGAACGCTTTCCGTGCGCCGACAACTCCGATCTTCACCAATGATCCGAATGGTCCCAAATTCGGAACGCTCGGACGCAACACCTTCCGTGGAAGTCGTCAGGAGTTCTGGGATGTCGGTATGTTCAAGAACTTCAAACTCTGGGAGTCAGGAACTCTTCAGGCACGTGTTCAGGCTTACAATGTCCTGAATCACATCAATAAATTCGCCCCCAACACCGACCTTACGGGGAATAACGGTGGCAAGGACACTTCATTGCAGCGTGCACGTCAGCTCGAGTTTGCACTCAAGCTGATTTTCTAAAAGCGCTCACAATGAGGCATAATTATGAGTGGCGGGAAGCGATTTCCGCCACTCATATTTTTTAAGGGGATGGTATTCAGAGAACAGGCTTCAGTTTGATCTGCTTGAAGATTCGCGCTCAAGCGTGAACTCTGAACTGGACAAAAAATACTTTTAGATACTGGTATCGTGTCAAAGATACAAAATACATTGATCACAGCGCTCTTGATGACGCTCTGCCTGGTGGGGGTGACAACGGGCTTCGCGCAATCAGCGGAGTCCTGTTTATCCGCGGCGGCGAGTGTTCGAAATTCGCCTCGGGATAAGAGAGTTCTCGAAGAAGCCCGCGCACTGGGATTTTCAGCGATTCGCTCCGGCAGGTTTGAAGATGCTTTGATCGTATTTTCCGCAATTGCCGAGACCAATCCTGTGGACCAGATGGCGCTCTATTTTCAGGCGCTTTCGCTCTTCAATCTCAAGAGGACTGAGGAGTCGGAGGCGGCTGCACGACTGGCGATTGGAGCGGCTGAAAACATGCTTAAGGCCGGCCCCGATGATCGGCAGTTGAAAAATGTAGTTGCCGACTCTTTGACGCTTCACGCAGTCATTCTCGCAGTGCTTAAGAAGAACCAGGAGGCATTGATCGAGTTGATGGAAGCTGTCAGGCTTTCGCCGGACAATTTCGATGCTCAATTTTCTCTTGGGAGGGCATATTTCGGCCAGGGAGATACGGCTGCGGCGACAGAAGCGTTTAAAAAAGCCTCCAGCCTCAGACCGCAGGACGTAAGGGCAAAATTCTTTCTCGCGACAGCGCTTGAACGAGGAGGTAATATCGATGGGGCGACAGTTGCATACAGGAACCTTGTCATCCTCGCACCTGCCAGCGCTGAAGGACACCTCGGCCTTGGGGCTCTGCTGGTTAAACGGCAGGAAACTTTGATTGAAGGAGTAGCAGAGCTGCAGAAGGCGATCGATTTGAACGGGGATTCATACGAAGGGAGAGTCTCGCTGGGTCGCGCGCTGATTCTGGCGGGAAAACCGGGTGATGCGATAGTCCATCTGAAAATGGCCGCAACGCTAGTGCCCGCCAATCCTGAACCCCATTACCAGATGGCAATGGCGTTCAAGAAACTTGGCAGGAATCCAGAGGCGGCTGAGGAATTGAAAACAGTTCAAAGGTTGAACGAAGAGCACAGAAAGAGAAGCAAAACCGCTGCCAGTACTGTCGATAAACCCTGATACGCCGCAGCAAGCAAGCACGATGATCAATCCACAGGCGCATAATTCATCCAACTCAAGACCAGTGATCATTGGGCTCATGCTGTTTTTGCTCTTCATGCTCACGACAGGCACTCCCGGACAGCAGCGGCGTCCGCTCAAAAGACAGATGATTCGGGGCAGTATCTCTCCCGGATTCAGGAACTGCTGCAGCAGCAGAAGCTCGTTGAAGCCGAAGAAAGTGCGCGACAGTTGATTGCGAAATCGCCACGCAATGCGATGGCCCATAATCTGCTTGGAGTGATACTCGATCAGCAGAACAGGGGAGAGGATGCCGAAAAGCAATATCGGGAATCCCTCAAGATCGACTCGAAATTCGTTCCGGCTCTGGCTAATCTTGGCGTCCTGCTTGCGAGAACGAGCAGGCGTGATCAGGCTATTGAAACCCTCGAACTTGTCATGAGGCTTGCGCCCAGACATCCGCAGGCGACTTATAATCTTGGATCGCTCTATTCCTCGAAAGGGGATTACAAACGTGCCATCCCGTTGCTGGAACATTCGGCCGGGCTCAAGCCGGGAGACGACCCCGGAGCGGATGCCGATCTGCCGGTTTTGCTGATTCTGACCGACGCCTATTTGCGAGCCGGTGAGACTCGTAAGGCCGGACGATTGATCGATTATCTTGAGAGGGTTGCGGGGGATAATCCAAGAGTACTCTTCACGCTCGGGTTGGGACTGGCTGCCGCCAGAGATTATCTGCGCGCAGTCGATATCTTTGAGAAGACTAACAAGCTGAGACCTCAAACTCCCGAGGTTTTATACAATCTGGGCCAGGCTTATTTCAATCTGGACAGGCTTGAAGAGGCTCAGGCTGCGCTCGGCGGGGCTGCAACGCTCAGACCTGATGATCCCGAGGCGCTCTATCGCTTTGGTCTGGTAACGTCTGCGCGCGGGCAGAGCGAACTGGCCCTGCAGGTCTGGATGAGGGCGATCGAATTGAAACCTGTCTTCCCTGAATGCAATTTCATGATCGCCGAGGAGTACCTCAAAAATCGCAGAATCGTAAAGGCGGTAGAATATTACGAAAAAGCGGTGAGCCAGGACTCCTCGCAGTTGATCTATCAGATTCGATATGGCGCAGCCCTCTTCCGTCGCCGCGAGTATGACAAGGCGATGGTGGTTTTCGCCGGGGCATCCTCGAAATTCCCTCAATCCGTCGATGCCTTATATCTGACCGGTTACGCAGCCAGAGCTGCAGGTTTCTTCGATGAAGCGATTGTGGCGCTCAACAGGGCAAGAGTGATGCAACCCGACAACTCCGATGTTCTGGCCAATCTCGGCGCCATCTTTGTCGACAGAGGCCAGTATCAGGAAGCCGAACCGATCTTGAAGAAAGCCATCGAACTGGATCAGAAGAATTTCCCGGCTCATTACGATCTTGGGAGAATGCTGGTCAGGCTCAAACGATTTGATGACGCCGTTCCGGTTCTCGAACGGGGTGCCGAGATAAATAATGCCGATCCGGGCATACACTATCAGCTTTTCACGGCATACACCCGTCTCAGGCGCAAGGATGACGCCGATAAACAATTCGCGCTCTTCAGGCAACTGGAAGACGATCGCAAGAAGAAAGAGGGCGAGACCGGCGGCGCGGCGACCAGGGAGACCGTCGCGCCGGTAACCAGGCAGCCCGATAAGAAACCGTAATTTGAATTATCGAGACTGGTTTTATTCCGCGTATTCTTTGGTTTATCAAGATGAAAAATAAATTGGTTCTATCCATCATTTTAATTCTGGCAGTGGTGCCGGCTGCATCGAGCCCTCAGAAGAATGTTCCGCCGACGGCTCAGACGCCTAAACCCGGCGTCAATGCCGTGCAGGGCCTGTCATTCGCCGATATTACCGCCGCTTCCGGACTGAGCGGTTTCAGATTTACGATCGGGACTCCGGCGAAGGATTACATTATCGAAGGTCCGGGGGCCGGATGCGCTTTCATTGACTATGATAATGACGGGTGGGTGGATATCTACCTCGTCAACGGATCGACACTCGATGCTCTCAAGGGCAAGGCGAAAGCTCCTCATGCCGCCCTCTATCGGAATAACCGCAACGGGACATTCGCTGATGTCACGGAGAAAGCCGGCGTGACCAACGAACGCTGGGGACAGGGTGTTTGCGCAGGGGATTTCGACAATGACGGATGGGAAGATCTATTTGTCACCAACTACGGCAAGAACCGGCTCTATCGCAACAACAGGAACGGAACTTTTACAGACATTGCGGAAAAAGCAGGCGTCACTGTCGGAAACTGGTCCACGGGATGTGCGTTTGGCGATTACGATGGTGATGGAAAACTCGATCTGTTCGTCGCCGGCTATGTCGATTTCGACATCAACAACCCGCCACCTCCCGCAAGCGGGGAGATAGTCGCCGGCGCCATTGAAAAAGAGAACCAGGACAAGCCGGCCGGTGGAATGGGAGCGACCTATACGGTCGGCGCCAATTACTGCCAGTACAGAGGCCAGCGTGTCATGTGCGGGCCGAGAGGGCTCAAGGGCGCTTCCGATCATCTCTTCAAGAATAATGGTGACGGGACCTTTACGGATGTCAGCGAGAAGGCCGGCGTTTCCGACAAAAATCTTTATTACGGCTTCGGTGTGGCCTGGATGGATTTCGATGATGACGGCAGGCCGGATCTCGCCGTCGCCAATGATTCAACGCCGAGCTATCTCTACCATAACAAAGGCGACGGAACATTCGAGGATGTCAGCTACATCTCAGGCGTCGCACTCAATGAGAACGGCCGTGAGCAGGCCGGGATGGGAATTGCTGTGGGCGATTACGACGGAGACGGGCGTCTGGATATTCACCGAACCAATTTTTCCGACGACTCGAATGTGCTCTATCACAACGACGGCGACGGTAACTTCACCGATCTGACTTTTCAAACGGGGCTGGGTGAGTTGACGATTCCGTTTCTCGGATGGGGAACGAATTTTCTGGATTTTGATAATGACGGTTTTCTCGATCTGCTTGTCGCCAACGGCCACATCTATCCGAATGTCGACAAGGCCGACTGGGGCACATCATACAAGCAGCGGTTGCTGCTCTTCAGGAATGTGAAGAACAGGTTTTATGAATCCGGCTCGAGTGCCGGTGAGGCGCTCAACGTCCTGCGCAGCGCGAGGGGCTCGAGCGTCGCCGATTTTGACAATGACGGCGATTTGGACATACTTCTCAATAATATGGATGATCTTCCGGCACTGCTCAGAAATGACGGCGGAGCAAAGTCCGGTCATTGGCTGACCATCAAACTGATCGGAGATACGTCGCAGAAATGCCCCAGGGATGCTCTCGGTTCCGTGGTCTTTTGTCAGGTTGATGGCCGCAGAATACGCGATGAGGTCACCAGCGGTCGAAGTTTCAATTCTCAATCGGACCTCAGGGTTCATTTCGGACTCGGCACGGCCGCGAAAGTAGATAAACTCGAGGTCAGATGGGCGAACGGTAGGACAGAAAATTACGAGATCAAGTCCGTCGATCAGATAATCACAATTGAACAGGGCAAAGGTATTCTTTCAAACAGCGGGAAATAACCTCGCCATTATCGATAATTCTCTCAACAGGAGTCGCGATTATTCTTAAATACGCACACCCGACATTGCACCACGATGCAGACGGAATTTTTTCATCGCAGCCGCTGGGAGCTGTTTACAGCCCCGAAAAGACTACATTTCGGGTATGGGCCCCGACTGCGACCCGGATCACTCTGCATCTTTATCAATCGCCGGCCGGTGGCAAGGCCGAAATTATAGCGCCGGTTAAAGGTGATGACGGCACATGGGAAACGACGATTCAGGGGGATCTCAAAGGGTTTTATTACACCTATACCGCGGCCGGCGAAGACCCGAGATTTAATCCGCACAGGGAACTTCTGGACCCGTACGCCATGTGCGTTACAGCGCCTGGCGGCAGGGCAATCGTCGTTCACGATGAGACGCCGATTGCGGATCATCCTGAATTCCACAAATCAAATGCGGTCATCTATGAACTGCACATTCGCGATTTCACCATCGATCCTGATTCAGGCATACAGAGACGCGGCAAATATCTGGGCCTGATCGAATCCGGGGCTCATCTCACGGGCAGAAAAGACATTTATACGGGCATCGATCATATCTCTGAGCTGGGCGTAAATGTGGTCCAGTTGATGCCGGTCAGCGAATTTCACAGTAACAAATCCGAGGATCAATACGGCTGGGGCTACGATGTCGTCCACCACAATTCTCCTGAAGGCTGGTACGCCACAGAGCGGTTCGATTCGCGCAGGGTCGGCGAGTTCAAGCGGCTGATCGATGCCTTCCACCGCCGTGGCATCAGAGTCACCCTGGATGTGGTCTTTAATCACACCTTCGAAACTATTTTTCAGAACCGGGTCTTCAGTTTTGAGGGACTTGTTCCAGGCTATTACTACCGTTTAAAACCGGATGGAAGCTATTGGAACGGGTCGGGCACGGGAAATGAATTTCGTACGGAAGCCCCCATGGTCAGGCGTTATATCCTCGACACGCTCAAAATGTGGGTGACCGAATACAAGGTCGACGGCTTCAGATTTGACCTGCTCGGTTTGATGGACAGGGAGACTCTCAGATTGATTGCCGAAGAACTGCGCGCATTGGTCCCCGGCATCCTGCTCTACGGTGAACCATGGGCGGGAGGATCTACTCCGATCGATATCTCTCATAAAGGATCTCAGCGAAGCATTGGATGGTCGGTCTTCAACGATCATTACAGGGACGCATTGAAGGGGAATGTATTTAATGCAAGGGAGCCGGGATTTGTCCAATACGGGGCTCATTCCATTGGAGTCAGGCTGGGATTATGCGGCGGCATAGACGATTTCACCGATACGCCTCTGGAGTCGATAAACTATGTCGAGTGCCACGATAATCATACGCTCTGGGACAAGCTGATAATCAGCACGATCGATGATGCGAGGATTACAGATGCTGATCGCCGGGACATGAATAAACTCGCGGCCGTCGCTCTCTTCACCTCGCAGGGGATACCTTTCATCGAGAGCGGCCAGGAATTCCTGCGAACCAAAGGCGGCGACCACAACAGCTATAATAAACCCGATTCTTTGAATATGATTCGCTGGCGTGAAAAGGCAGCGCAATTTGACGTTTTCAAGTATTACCAGGGATTAATTGCCCTCCGAAAAGCGCATCCGCTTTTCCGGCTCGAATCCGGGGAACAGGTTCGCGAATCGATCTCCTTTCTCGATGAAATCCATTCGCTCAGGGCTCAATCCGGATTCATCGGATTCATCATCGAAGATCTGGCAGGCAAAGATACCTGGTCACGCGCGATCATCCTGCTCAACTCAAATTCCCGGACGATAGCAATCGACCTGCCGCCCGGTGAGTGGCAGGTTTTCGGTGACGGCAGAGAGATAAGTCTCTCGCCGATTCAAATGATAAATGGAATGATTGAAGAGGGCGCGGCATCGGTTCCGCCTCGAAGCGCCCTCATTCTTGGAGAAACCCGGAAATAACCCTCGAGGTTGACTCAAATGAAAAAATACATAATAAAATCGGCGCCTTTTATCTTAACGATAACGATGGGAATTGTATTGCTTCCCGGCCTGACCGGCACCTTCGCAGACGAAGGCATGTGGACTTTCGACAATCCTCCTTTGAAGCAATGGAAGGAAAGATACAATTTCGAGCCTTCGAAGGATTGGCTCGATCATTCAAGGCTTTCAACCGTCCGTTTGAGCGAAGGAGGGGGCGGAGGCACTGGTTGTTTTGTCTCACCCGATGGTCTGGTCATGACCAATCAGCATGTCGGCCGCTCTCAGGTCTCCAAACTGTCGACCGGCGGGCGCGATCTGGTTCGTGACGGCTTCTATGCCGATACACGTGAGGGTGAACTTCGTTGCACGGATCTGGAAATAAACGTTCTCATTGCCTATGAAAACGTCACCGATCGAGTTCAAAATTCGGTCAAGGCGGTAGCCTCGGATAAAGAGGCCGCCGCTTTGCGCAAGTCTGCCATTACCGAGATCGAGAAAACGGCAGCAGGAGAGCCCGGCATCAAGGCGGAAGTCGTCACTCTCTACAATGGCGGTGAGTACTGGCTCTACAGATTCAAACGATACACAGACGTCAGGCTGGTCTTCTCCGTAGAGGAGCAGGCGGCTTATTTTGGCGGTGATTACGATAACTTCACCTATCCCAGATACTGTCTCGATATCACATTCTTCAGGGTCTACGAGAATGGCAGTCCTGCCAGAACCGATCATTATCTCAAATGGTCTGAAAACGGACCGGTGGAGGGCGAACTGGTGATAGTTCCAGGGTTCCCCGGATCTACGGCCAGACTGCTGACTGCCGCCCAACTCAAATACCAGCGCGATACCGGCAACCCATTGCAGATGCAGGTCTGGTCCTCGCGCCGGGATGCGCTTAAAAAATATGCCGAACGCGGCCCTGAACAGGCCCGGCAGGCCTCCCCCTTGAGATTGTCACTGGAAAATTCGATCAAACGGCTCATCGGCCAGCAGGCGGGCCTCGAAAATCCGAGGATATTTCAGAAGAAAGAGGCAGATGAAGAATCCCTGCGGAAGCAAATTGCTTCACGCGCGGATTGGCAGAAAGAATATTCTGACGCATGGCCGGTCATCGAGCGCGCCTACAATTCACTGCCTGCCATGGCAAAGCGTATCTCGTTTTCAAACCTGACAGCATCCAGACTGGGAACGATGGCTTCCAATTTCGTTCGCCTGGGAGAAGAGATAACCAGGCCAAACGGTGAGCGCTATGAGGAGTTTCGTGACAACCGGCTCGATTCGCTGAAACTGAGCATGCTTTCAAAAGCCCCGATTTATCCAGAGCTTGAAATGGCTGTGCTCACTTCCTGGCTGGAGGAGGCATCCAAGGCGCTTGGTGGCGACGACCCGTTCGTTCGGGCTGTTCTCGGAGGTAAATCACCCGCGGAGGCCGTTAAATCGGCCGTCAGTTCATCCAGGCTGCCTGATCCGGCATACAGGCAGTCATTGCTTAATGGAGGCCCGGATCAGATAGCCAGGTCGATCAGTCAATCAGATGACCCGATGCTTGATATGGCGCGCAGGATCGAGCCTGTTATCCGCCGGCTTCGCGCCTGGCAGGAAGAAAATATTCAGAATATTGAAACCCGGGCTAATGAGAAGATCGCTCGGGCCAGATTCGCCGTCTACGGCAAGAACCTATACCCTGACGCCAACTTCAACCTCAGGATAACCTACGGTACTGTCGCCGGCTACGAGGAAGACACCACTCTCGTACCATACAGGACAACTTTTTACGGGCTCTATGACCGGGCAATCAGTTTCGGTGAAAAGGCTCCATATCATCTGCCGGCCCGTTTTAAAGAGAGAAGGGAAAAGGTCAATCTGCAAACTCCCCTCGATTTTGTCTATTCCGCCGATACCATCGGCGGAAATTCGGGCAGCCCGGTGATCAATCGACGCGGAGAGCTTGTCGGCATCAATTTCGACAGCAATATACAGAAGCTGCCCAACAGATATCTCTACATCGATGAGAATGAGGGGGCCCGCGCTGTCGGAGTACATAGGTCCGCGATAATCGAGGCGCTCAATAACGTTTATGGAGCAGGACTTCTGGTCAGGGAACTTCTTGGCCGCTGATATGGACCATGGTTGCCGGCTGGCCTGAATCACTTATGGAGTAATTAAATTAATAATAATATGGACGCTAGAGAACTTGCCTTTTTATACGACCTCTATGTCGTACCCGGCTGGCGCGAGCTTTTCGATCGAATCATCGATGAAGAGATTAAATTGCCTTCTGAAGGCAAAATTCTGGATGCAGGCTGCGGCACGGGCGGATTCACCATTGATCTGGCCCTCCTGGCCGGTAATAAATCAGAAGTTGTCGGCCTCGATCCTGATTCCGAAAGACTGAATCTTGCAAGAGCCAAGGCGGAGATAAAGAAGACGACTTCATTGAAATTTGTCTCCGGGGAACTTTTCCCGCTTCAATTTTCTGACGGTGAATTCGACTTTGTGATCGCTGATGCCACTCTCCTTCACCCCGGTCAGGTGCCGCAGTTCATTCAAGAATTGACCCGCGTAGCCAGAAAAGGCGCAACGGTCGTCCTTAAAATCGCTACCCGCGGCACATTCGACGAATTTTACTCGATCTACTGGGAGGCACTCTACAATCTCGGACTAACCGAATTGTCGCCAAAACTTGAGGAATTGATCACTGAGAGATATACCCTCTCCGAAATCGAACAGATAGCAATCGATGCCGGCCATAAACATATTCATGCAATATCCAGAAACGAACGGCTGAATTTCGATGACGCAGCTTCTTTTTTTGACTCCCCGATGATTCAAACACTTTTTCTGAGTGACTGGTTGAAGCTTATCGATACGACTCCCAACCGTCAAAAAGTCCAGTCGGAGATGGCCGACATCATCGATAAAGCAAGAAATGGGCTGGATTTCGATCTGTCAATCAAGGCAACTGTGATTGTCGCCAGGAAATAACCCCGGGTTGTTTTTGACAAAATACGGTATTTACTCTATAAATCACTCCAATCCGATAAGTTTATTGAATTATTTAATGACATTTTCCGGTTTGTTTTATCGGAGTATTTGTCTGTTCCCCCTCTTTTGACAATATTGGTCAGTCCCTGAATTTTTAATTTCTGACTAATATTAAAATTTTTCTTACGACAACTCACAAGTAAGAAATGAGCATCCAACGCGCCTGTTCAGGTCAGATTTGTTTGATTACCGGCGGAATGAGCAATCAATCTGATCATTATTCAGTTTTGCGACATCATCTGAATGAAATAAAGGCATCCCGAACGGGTTTAAGGAGGCGATAAAATGGAGGTGTTAATGAGTGTGAATGAAGTGTCGGGAAAAACCGCACAGATCTGCATTGATCCGGAAATTGGCGCCAAAGTTTATGACTATTTCAATGGGGCGCTCGAAAAGGATCAGGTTCATCAGTTCGAGCGGCACCTCGTTACATGCCGTGATTGCGAGGCTGCCCTGGTTGATCTCGACAGGACAATCGCCCTTCTTGGCGATGACCAAAAATTCAGGTCAAAAGAACATATGGTCAAACTGGACAAGACGCACTCCATCCCACAACCCTCGATGAGCCCAGCCAGAAGGCGCAAAGGTCTGTAATCGCCAGGACTTTAAATTTCATCTGAATCCATGAAGAATCCCGGATGTTGTTCCATCCGGGATTTTTTTATTCACCCACCTTGCCGTTCAAAAGGATAAGCTCCCGCCTCGTCGGCCCGTGATTCCTCTCGTTAACTGTAGCTCGATAAAGCTTCCGAAAAGATAGTCTTCCCGATAAAAAACGCGATTTACCCTGATTCCAATGGGTCATCGTTCTGCCGGCGCCTGGTATCCCGAAGCAAATGGCGTGATTGAGAATCAGGTTGTTATGTTACTTTTAGTTACTTTAAAGGTAACTTGCATGGTGATGCGATCTTGCTTGCTTTAAAGGATTATTCCTCTGTTTCCTGCCGTCGGTATCAGTCAAAAGGAAAAAATCTCTGCCGATAACGCAAAAACACTCATGACTGTTCGTCTATATGGTCGAAGGGCTTGAACGATGCAGTATGGTTCAGGCTTCCGCATTTCCAATCCCGGACAAAAACAGAGTCAGGTGGGATTCGATTGGAGCGATCAATTGATCGCCGCTATCGGATAAGAAGCAGTGGTGTGTCCGGAAGTGCTGAAAAATGAGCAGTTTAGCGGCTATAGGCGCCGAGGGTGTCCGTGACGCTCAAGGAGTAGTCTGCCCGAGCGTGCGACGGTACGGCAAACCGGTTGGCCCCGTAATGGATCTGACCGTTTGTCCGGTCCCGTGTGGACGTGGCTGCCCGTGACGAATTCTTCAGTTGCAGGTATCGATCGGATGTTACTTTATCGGCTTGTCTGAGTAACATTCTGATTGATGGTGTAACTGTCCTCACATAACAAATAACTACTTACGGAGGATAAAGAGCAAAATGAAGAAATTATTTACCAGTGTAAAAGCATGCAACGAACCTGAAGTTGGCAGTATGGTATACGACTATTACAACGGAGCTTTAAACGTCGACCAGGTTCCGCGTTTTGAAGTGCACCTGATCAAGTGCAGTCACTGTGAGCGAATCGTCGTCGAGCTGGACAAGATGCTGGCCATCCTCAATGAACGATCGACGAATAATAGCGATGTCGAATTCAGGCTCAGGCCCGTTGTTTACAGGCCTCCATCCGCGATTAAGTAGTATGCCGGCGGTGGCTTGAATGGTGGAGATTGACGGCGCGTAAACAGGGGGTAGCTATGATTCGATCGCCTGCGTTCCGCAAGGTGCCGGTGCGAACAGGAATATCTAAAAAAGGATCCTGATTTGTTATTCAAATCAAGGTCCTTTTTTTTGTTACTGGATAGCTTGTTATTCCTTTGTGCTATTCGGCGAAAAAAAAAGTAATAAAAACATTACTCGGTTACAAAAAGCAACAACCAGGTTCGTCTATAGCAGTGAAGCTTGATCGATAACATAAAAGATCCGGCTGGTTCTAAATGCGAGTTGTTATTTAAGTAACATAAAACTTCAAACGACCGCAAAATACGAACAGTAAAAACGTCAGAGTAGTTGAAGCGAGCGGTGAACAGCTCTCGCGGATGGAAGCAAGGCGGCACGAAAGGTCAGGTACTATGAGTAGCAGACGGACGATGCCGCAAAGTAACAAACACCTAACCGCCCCGGCCGCATGCCGGGAATCCTAAACCTCTTCAGATCGAATGGAAAACTTTACCTCATCATTGTTAAGGAGAAATATCATGTTGTACACAAAGAAAACCCTGAACCTGCTGGCGACCTTTATCACGCTTCTGACACTTGGCATCGCGGCCATGGCTGCTGAGCCGGTGTTCAATACACCCACGACGGCTGAAGCAAGCGACATTAAACCTGGATCATTGCTGGTCTGGAATCTTTATACATCGAGCGTTTCCGGCGCGAATTCGGACAATACCAGGATCAGCATAACCAATGCGAATTCGAAAAGGGAGTATCGCTGCATCTGTTCTTTGTCGAAGGCGCCACAGGAACCGTGGCGGATGGCTTTATCTGTCTCAGTGCGAGTCACACTGTGACACTGTTTATGGATCAGATCGATCCCGGAGTTACGGGATATCTAGTGGCTGTGGCTATTGATGGCCCGTCGGGTTATGCCGGTGGTAACAATACCGGGCGTCCGATCAGCTGGAATTACCTGATCGGGGACGAATACGTGAAATTTGGTAACACTTACGAGGCTAATCTGAGCGCCATCTCGTTCTCCGTGGTCGGCAGAGGCGATGTTGATGTGAATCCGGAGAGCGACCCGTTTTCATCGATTGCCGAACTGATCTTTGACGGCAAGCCCGGTCATTACAATCGTATGCCGCGAGTCGTGGCCATCTCGAACCTCCCGAGCCCGGCTGAGAGCCTTGGCGGGGAAGATCCGACGCAAATCGTCATCAACCGGGTGAGCGGCGACTTCACCGCCCAGGCTGACAAAATCGGCAACGTCTTCGGATACTTGTTCGATGATATGGAAAAAGCTCTGGGATACACCTTCAGCGTGCCGTCACCGCAGTTCAGGTCGCCGATCACCCTGAACTTCCCGAGAACGACTCCACGCTCGAACATTTTCGTCCGAACGGACGCACTGGGTGGATGAAGTTGTTCTCTCCGACACTTGACATCCCGATGCTTGGCTCGGTCATCTACGGCAAGAGCCCGAATGGCTTCCGCGGACACGGACACAATATGCATCATCTGACTTTGGTTGAAAAATCGGTCATCACGATTCCGGCTTACCCCGCAGGTTGCTTCTAAAAAAAGCAGATAAGTGAGAATAACAGTATTCTCCTTGACAGTACGACGATGAAGAGGCGCTGAGCAATATCGCAGGATATTCTCAGCGCCTCATCTGATTTAAGGTAGACCCTGAACTGATAACCCTGCCAAAGACTCCGCCTTCTCCACCTTCCCAGGCCCGGGTTTTATTAATCTTTGAAAAAATCAAATTATTTGATTTCTGCTCTTGCCAAACCGGGTGTAGATACCTTATAAGATTTCCACGATCCCCCATAGAAAGTTTTCATTCCCCGTCTGCCTCACGTCGTATAGAAAATTATACGCAACATATACGCAGTATCTTAATCCTGGGACTGGCATCGCTCTGTGTATGCGGCATTAGAGTTCAAGCCTGCAAATTGTCTTTAGCTGCGGTTTTTTTCCGGACAAGATGATGTGACTTCACCACGATTCTTTCGCCGGCAAAAAACTGGTTGCAGGCTCAATCACTCTGATTGCAGCGGTATAATCACTTTACGGATAGACAATATTCATTTCCACATTACCTGGCGACAGTCTTATGTGACCAGGCAATAATACTCAAATCAGTAGAGCCATTAACTTGTTAAGACTCGATCGTTGCCTGATTGCCCGGGCAATTATCGGAGCGTTTGCGGATGATGGATTCTGGTCTGTGTCAGTGAGGACAAAGGACCGGCTGGAAAATTTTTCAGAACAAAACGCAAATTTCCGAAGCCGGTTCGTCTAAAGGGGTGCAAGAGGACATAAAAGCGAATAATAGCGCTCTTTGAAATTAAGTATGCATAATTTCCGGGGCACTCGTTTATTCAGGCTGGAATTTTCAATTACCCTTGCTCGTAGAAACGACAAATTTTGCGGTTTTGTCAGTTTTGTTAATAAGGGCTAAACAGGAGGCTCAATTGTGATAGATACATCTGTTGAAATTAATGCCGGAATTATGGACACGGTCGCGAGCCAGAACAGATGCCTCGAAGAGGGGTGCCGATTTAATGACGAATTGACGCAGTTGGCGCTGGCTGCGGTCAGTGGTAACCATCAGGCATATGAGATGCTAGTAAATAACGATGAATTCATATCAGGCTTGTCGAGAGCCACAAAATGGATCTGCCGTGGTTCAACCATCGAAGCCGACGAGCTGCTTTCGGAGTTCTTCCTTCGATTCCAGAAAAAGATCACGAAGTTCAGCAACCGGGATGGGGCCTCCATTCTGAGCTGGTCGAGCGGAGTGCTCAGATTTTGCATATCGATCTTCTCAGGCGCAAATGGCGTGACACTGACAAGGTTGATTATCTCGAACTGCTTTCCTGCAGAAACCGAGCGGGTGATTGACACACCCGATGTCAGGGTTGCCCTCAATCAGGCATTCGGCAGGCTGAGCGATCGAGAGAAAAAGCTTATCTCGCTGCGCTGGAGTGAAGAAACACTCGATGGTGTGGTGGCCGGCATTGAAAAGGTGAATGATGCCAGGGAGATTGCCAACCGCAGGCCGAAGATAAGCAGGGAATTGAAAGCCGTTGAAATGAAATTGAGAGAGGCATTGACCAGTTTAAACACAGGCCGCCTTCATGGAACATCAGGCCCGCTCAAAAGCGGAATATTGATTGACAGAACCGTTGTAAACCCGATCCCTTCTCTTCCGACCCCCGACCCCCGACCCCCGACCCCCGTCCCCCCCATTCCCCTTTACCTCCTTCACCCTCTACTCTCATTCTGCCCGTGCAAGTTTGATTTTCCATGCCTGGTACAATTCTGTTTGACGTCTTCTGCTATCTGCAAATTTTCGAGTGCTTTCCCACGCAAATTTGCGCTTTGGGGGGTTTGCGGGGTTTTCATTCGAGCGGTGGATATTCCATTCCCAACGTGAGGAAATGGTAATGGCCGGTTGACCCTCCTGCCTCTGCTCGGATAAACTTCAACAGTCGGCGGGCAGACAACCCCCTCATATTTAATTTAACAAACCATACTGCCCCTTGATTTTGCTTGATCTGGATGCCCCCGGTTATCAAATTGTCCTTCAACCGAAAAACATCGCCATAACAGTTGTTGGTGAATAGATTATTCATGAACCTTTATCCTGCAGGGCAGGTAATAGCAGCAATCCTGATATCCGACAGCCTGATGAGGTTTCTGCTTGTATTAATCAGATTCCTCAGCCGGCCACGCAGCAAAACAGTTACGCCCGAAGTCGTGGACGGCGAGGGATGTGTCATATTAATAGCGGCTCACAATGAGTCGGGGACGATTGGCGAAACGGTTCGAAGCTTTAATGAGCGGCTGGCCGAATGGCCTTCGAGTGAAATATGGGTAGTGGCTGACAGGTGTCAAGACGGAACTGCCGATGAGGCAAAGCGGGAAGCGGCAAATGTTGCGGTCCGGGTGGATGGAAGGGTGGGAAAAGGAGCGGTCATCGACTGGTGGCTGCGCGCATATCAGAGTGAGTGGGTGAAAAAGGATGCCATCCTGATACTTGATGCGGATAGCCGTCTTGAAGCCGGCAGTTTGAAGTGCATACGAGAAGAATTCAAAGCCGGGGCAAAAGTGATCCAGTCCTTTGTCGCTCCGGTGGCCGGGTCGGAATCAGGCAGATTGGCGGGGTGGTCGGAAGTCATTATGCAGCGAGTGGATGATGAGGCCCGAAGCCGCTGTGGATGGCCGGTGCCGTTGAGGGGAACGGGGATGGCTTTCCGCGGAGAAGTACTTGCCGAACTGGCTCCGCGGCTTCATACACTGGCAGAGGACCTTGAACTGGATGTTCTGCTGTGTTCCGCTGGAGTGCCGGTGACGCTTGTCTCAGGATCGGTGGTTCTCGATCCGAAGCCGATTAAATCCGATGGAGCAGCAAGACAGCGCGCTCGCTGGCTTCATGGCCAGATTCAGGTTTTACTGGCTTACTGGAGGGAGATGCTTGCCGGGTTGTTCAAGGGCGGTCCGGGCGCATGGTTTCTCATCATTCTGCTGTTTTTGCGACCGAAAATACTTTTTATTGGTATACGGGTGATTTTGATATTTATTTTTCCGAAGATTGCGCTGACCGGGTTAACGATGGATCTGAGCTATTACCTTGCGGGCGCATTCTTTGTTGAAAAACCGGCGAGTTATCTTCTCGATTTGATTTCCGCTCCGCGCTACCTTTTTATGTGGGTGCGGAGTTTTGGGATAGCCTTTTTTCGTCGAAGCAGGAAGGTCTGGCTGAAAGCCGGAAGGTGATTTTCGCTTACCTATCAGATCCATTTTATCGGTTATGTTCTATTCAGTCTTGCCAACATGAAGATTTTATTTCCATACCTTGCCCGCTGGC
Organism: Acidobacteriota bacterium; assembly: GCA_016710075.1. Classification (GTDB taxonomy): domain Bacteria; phylum Acidobacteriota; class Blastocatellia; order RBC074; family RBC074; genus JADJLO01. The sequence goes on from JADJLO010000001.1 coordinate 316,356, forward strand.
GTTCAGCCAATCGCAGCCGTTATCACCAGTTGCTGAGCCATCTTTGCGATTTCGGACATCAGATTTATGTCTTGAATGCGCCGACTATGGCTATCAACGATATCAGCGCAAAAGATGTTTCCGGTCAGGGGGATGCCCTGCCTTCGGGAATGACGGTTGGCGAATTGAATACCCCCGAATTGCTCAGGACCTTCTGGACCACACCGATCCGTAGGACGAAGCTTCTCAAAAAAGGACTGGTGTCAATCACTTCCATCTCTCAGATACGCCGGTTCATAGAGAAAGAAAATATAGATGTCCTGCTGCTCTACAATCTCCCGCAGGTTCCTTTATTGCATCTTGTGGAATGCAGAACCCACTTCGATCTGGCTGACGATCTTGTCGCGATGATGGAAGTCGAGGACGGTTTTACGGCAAAAGCCGGCGGCAAACTGCTGGCAAAAATCGTTCAGACTCACATGATCTCAAAAGCAGACACCGTCACCGTCGCTTCGAGTATTCTGGAGGATCAAATTGAAAGGGAAGTTCTCATGCTTCCCAATGGCGCGGATTGCGAGTATCTGGATAAGGTTGACGGCAGCCGGTGGCGGAGCAAAGGATTGGGGCCGACTGTCGGATTTGTCGGTGCGTTCGAATATTGGGTGGATTTTGATCTCATCATGCAAGTTGCAAGAAAGCTGCCCGGCGTTCACTTTGTGCTGGTAGGGAGCGGCCGTCGTTATGATTATGTCAGGCAGCAGGTTGATCTCCTGGGGCTTCGCAATGTGACTTTGACAGGCGTGCTCCCGTATGATCAGGCGATGAGCTATGCGGCTGGAATGGATGTCTGTATTCTGCCCTTCAATCATGGGCCCGTTGCGGACGGGTCTTGTCCTTTGAAACTTTTTGAATACGCGGCTTTGAGGAAGCCCATCGTCAGCACCTCAACGCAGGAAGTGATGAAGATCGGAGAAGGCTGGATATCCTTTGCGGACAATCCCGAGGATTTTGCCGGAGCCATCGAGGCTTTTCTCGCGGATTCGAGCGCAGCGTCATTTTCAGCCGGGACTGGAAGAGCTTTGGTTGAGCAGCGATATAACTGGAAACTCCTGGCCAGGCAGTTTGAGTCACTCTTGTTAAACGGCGCGGTCACTGATCTGGAGGCTTCTTCAGCCCGAGGTAAAATCCTTGAAGAGCTCGAGTCCTGATTTCAGATTAGTTCAGGTGATTACTTTACCGGGCCGGGATTGCCATTGATTACTTTTTGACATCCTCAATCCAGTCAGATTGGTTCTGGAGTCATAGACCAGAATTCCAGTAATTTGATCACCGGCCTTAAGATCTCGCAGAGTGGCTTCGTCTCTGACGGTGAAGTCCATAATCATGGCATCCATATAGCCCTTGATATCCTCGTGATTCACCCGGACTTTATTCCTGCTTAAATCGACCGATTCGACCCGCCCTTTGAGTTCATAGCGCCTGACCGGATCTTCATTGGTTGCTTTTGAGCCGCAGCCGGAGAGGATCGCTGTGATTGAGATCAGCAAAAGAAAGGCCTTGAATGCTTTGCCTGGTGTCATAATAATCTTCATAAGCTTCACAGATAATGATATGAACGCATGGCAACGAGTGTCGTTGCCAGTGTCGGTTCAAGCTTGTCGGGGGGAATGAGTCTGTTGTTTACGGCCTCGACCGCTGCTTCCTGAGGTTTTTTGGTCAAAAGAAGTTCCCAGCTTCTTGCAACTCTTCTATTCAATTGCTCGGCAATTTCCTGCTGCCGGCGCATCTGGTCCATCTGCCCCTGTTTACCGAGAATCATTGCATAGGAAGCCCTGACGAAAATTGATTGAGGGAAAGATTCGGCGCACTCAGCCAGAATATCCGAAGCTCTCCCGATGTTTCCGGATTGTTCAAGGCAGAAGGCCAGCAAGACATGGGTAAAAGGTCTGCCATAACCATTTTTCAAAGCGAATTCGACATATCTGGCGGCGGCCTCAGGTCTCTTCATCTGGAACAGGAGTAGCCCGTATCCGAGGTGGGCGCCGGCATTGGCGGGATCGAGTCTGAGAACCTCCTGGTATCTCCGCTCAAGCCTTTCATTGTCCGCCATACTCGATGGAGAGAAGGCAAAATCAAGAGGTTCCTGACTGGCATATTCCTGACCCTGAATTTTCTGACTCGCATACACGTTATAGCTCCTGCCGGCGACAAATATCGCGCAGACCAGGATGAGCGCCACGGCTGCCAGCGCCGCCGGCCACGGAAAATGTATCTGATCTCGAATTTCGGAAGGTTCAGGAGATTCGCTGCGACTGAATGCAAAGCCAATCAATAAAACGCATATGGATGCAAGAATTCCGGGCGTGTACCTGAAAGAGAATCCGCTGGTGAATGAACTTATCGCAAAGGCAACCAATCCCGCCCGCGAGCCGAACACACGGTAATTATTGAGTCTTTTAAATCCCTTTAACAACTGTAGGACGACCAGAGACCAGAAAATGATGAATAGAGCGAGGCCGATCAACCCAAGCTCGACAAATATTTGAAGATATTCATTGTGGACGAGCGGGCTTCTGATCTCGTTAAAGTCTTCAGCCCCGGCCGATTCGGCCACCTTGGCGAATTTGGGATTGGAGACGAAATATTTTCGGTAAGATCCGTACAGGCTGGGATATCCGCCATTTCCAATGCCGATGACGGGATGTCTGATGCCCATCTCCCAGGCTGTTATCCAGCCTCTCAATCGCGTTGTCAGGCCGCCTTCAGCCGCTTCGAGTTTGGTCGCACCCTCGATTCTGACTGCAATTTCCGACCGGTACTTGATGCCGATGAGTGAAGTCGCGGCGATCGCCAGAACGAGAACCAGAATCAGGCGATTCCGGTTGTATAAGCTAAGGCGCTTCATTCCAAGCGCCAGTGCGATGATGACGAATGCCGCAGCCGTTCCGAGAATCGCTCCGCGGCGCAACCCCATGAGGATTCCCACCAGACCTGCTGCTGAAACCAGAAATGAGATGATTGCGGTATTCCTCTTCTCACTGCACAGGTAGTTGACGATCGACATCGGAAGCAGAAGCGTCAGCAGTTCGGCGCTGATTCCATGATTGAAGAATATCCCGAACATATTCAACCCATACTGGTATCGTTCGTAGAGCAGCGATGCTACCAGGACAATGATCATGGCGTTCAAGAGGTTTTGCAGCCATTGGGCGCAGCGCCGGTCTACCACGAAAAAACCGGCCCCGAAGATAATTCCGAATCCGAGCCATAATCCAGCCGCTCTGATCCCCTCATATGGAGAAGGCGCCCAGGCCAGACTGATGAATTGCCAGATGATGAAAGCCGCAAGCGCAACGAACATCCATAAGCTGCTGCGCTCCATTGCCGGTTTGACTTCCCTGTGCCCCAGGATCAGAAATATTCCGGTTACGGCAAATATCACTGCCGCAACCGAAAACACTACTTCCTGAGTCGCCAGACCCGCATAACTCAGTGCCGGGACAATGAAGAAATTGGGAATCAGCGCCATAACCGGAAGCGCCAGAAATGCGAACTGAACTATGCTTGATCGTTTGTCGGCGACGGGTTTCTGCTTTTTTGAATTGGAAGATTTATTAGATGATGAAGGCATTGCTATGATTTGGATTGTTTGGCTTTCGGATCTGAGACGTTCTTTGCAGGACGGCGTTTTCGTGTGAAGGACATCGATTTTGAGGGGACAATGTCGAGGGCTCCATCGCACGATTGATTCCCCGGCAGGCTCTTCTTTACCGGGACCGGCTGACTTTGAGCCAAAGCGCTGGCTTCTAATGAACCCATGGAGATGGAGATTGTTGAGACAATAATCAATCCGGTAATCAAGATGATTTTTCGAGACATATCACTTCTCCTGCTTTTTCGACTCCTGCAATCACTGAAGGACTGAATAAATGAACCCTGATATTACCTTGCTTTTATTATTTTAGGCAAAAGGGAGGATCGTCTTTCGATGACCGGCGTCTGGCTTAGGGCAGCTTCGGGTGTCGGTATAAAAATTGATTGTGTTGTAAAGGACTCACCCCTTGCCTATAATCGTGCATCTGAGAACTTGATCACGGCGACTGAATTTTCCGGTTGATGCGGGGGCGAAGCGATTGGCCTCCTCCACTTTCCGAGTAATGACCATCAGTGCAGACCATGGAATTGCGCAACCTAATGTCGGATGTTTGCGAACGCTGCAGCGGGACCGGGTGGGAACTCGTTGAGGGCAAAGGTGTGCGTCCCTGCAAATGCCGCCTCTCAAACAGAAAAGGGCAGATGACCGCGGCGGCAAATATCCCCAGGCGCTACGACAACTGTTCATTCGAAAATTACCATCCACAGGGCAATAACTTCACCGCAGATGAGATTTTCAGATCGCAATCCCACGCCCTGAATGATGCTCAAAAACTGGCCAGGGAATACCCTGTACTCGATGTCGGACTCCTTTTTATGGGGCCCTGCGGCGTAGGCAAGACTCATCTCGCGGTCGCGTTAATAAAAGTTCTGATCGATAAAGGCATCCATTGTCTCTTCTATGATTTCAGGGATCTCCTCAAGCAGATTCAGGACAGTTACAATCCCGTGTCGAACACCTCTGAACTCAGGGTTCTCGACCCGGTATATGATGCAGAGGTGCTCGTCCTCGATGAACTCGGTGCGGCCAAACCGACCGATTGGGTCAGAGACACCATGACCCAGATCATCAATACCAGATATAACGATAAGAAACTGACAATCTTCACCTCGAATTACCCGGATGACCCCGACAGTCCGAATGAAGAATCACTGACCGATCGCGTCGGAGTCAGATTGAGATCCCGGCTTTACGAAATGTGCAAGGTCGTCCGCATCAAGGGTGAGGATTACCGCCTCAAAATTGGCAGCAACCGTGGCCGGAAATAACCTGACCGCCATTTATTCTTCCGAAATCTGCTGTCAAGCCGCAATATTTATCACTTTTTTGTGTCTGATGTGCTTTATGGTAAAAAGTACTTGTCAGATAATGAATGACGTTGTATGATCCGCCGGAAATATGAGTTCTGTTGATCCGATACGCTCAAAGAAGCCGGAGCCTGAACCGGAGAAAAACACACTGCATGGCCGCGCGATGGAGAATCTCAAATTCATCCGCGAGACAATGGAGCGGGCATCCTCGTTCACGGCAGTACCGGGGTGGGGAGGAGTGGTGGTCGGGATCACCGCTTTGATCGCGGCCCTGATAGCCTCCCGGATCAATGATGAGCACGAATGGATGTACGTCTGGGCCTGTGAGTTGCCATTGGCCTTGCTCATTGGGGGCATTGCCATGAAAAGAAAGGCTTCAGCCGCGCAGGTCAAGCTGTTGTCAGCGCCCGGCAGAAAATTCACTTTGAGCCTGACACCGCCGCTTGTTGCAGGGGCGCTTATGTCCATAGCTCTGGCACATGTCGAAGCCTATGATGTCCTGCCGGGATTATGGCTCTTACTCTACGGCACCGGAGTCGTTACGGGTGGAGCTTTTTCAGAGAAGGTCGTTCCGGTCATGGGGCTGGGCTTCATGGGCATTGGCGCTATCGCTCTTTTCGCCCCGGTAGTCTGGGGGAATTTGTTGATGGCAGCCGGATTCGGCGGATTACATATTATTTTTGGAATTATTATTGCGAGGAGGTACGGTGGCTAGAAGTACAGCTCGATCAGCCGAAACAAAGAGTAAAACTTTGGCAGGCAGTCCGAAATTGGCGTCGCGTGGCGCGCAGGCAATGCGCGCCGCAGAGAGAGCTCCCGAGCTCGACAATCTGATTCACGAAAGAATGAGATTGGGGATCGTTAGCGCTCTTGCGGCAAATGCATCGCTCACATTCAGCGAACTCAAAGAGATGCTCAAGACGACTGACGGCAATATCAGCGTCCATGCCAGAAAGCTGGAAGAGGCCGACTATATCAACTGCACCAAATCTTTTGACGGACGCATACCCAAAACCGAATACCGACTGACCTCGGTTGGGCGCAAGGCACTTGAACGATATCTGGATCACATGGAGGCTCTCATTTATGCCGCCAGGGAACGTTGATCAGCAACCGGTGAACCTGATATAAACTATCTTTTAACAACGATTCAAATTAATACCCAAAAAGGAAACAAGTCAGAGGAGTCTATGTACCAATACGCTATAGTTGAGGAGACAGCATTAGCGCCGATGAAGACCCACCACAGTCATATCCGGCTTCAAACAACAAAATGTCTGCAGTTCATCAATATGACCAAGCAGATAGCAATGATCGTTGCACGCTCAGGTATCAGGCATGGCATGGTCAATGTTCAGACCCGCCACACGACTACCTCGATCATCGTCAACGAGCATGAGCCGTTGTTGCTTGAGGATCTCGAACATCTTCTTGAAAAACTGGCTCCCCGCAGCGGCGATTACCAGCACAATGATTTCAGCCGCCGGGTGGATATCCCTCCTGATGAGCCTGCCAACGGGCACTCTCCTGCAAGTCGCTCTTCCTGCCGACATCCGTCAATATCAATATCGTTGATGGACAGATGCAGCTCGGAAGCTGGCAGAGCATCTTCTTCCTCGAACTTGACGATGCCAGGGAGAGGAATATTTCCGTGATGGTCATGGGTCAGGCCGCTCAGGACTAGCACTCAATTGGGCTTTTCAGGGTTGGCGGATGATCTTTCCTGTCCGTCAACCCTGATCAGCAATTAATACCCGCTTAATCCCTTTTAGAATATTGAATCCGGATCCTTGAGGTCGCTTTTTTCAAGGAAGGCGTTATCTTTCGAGAGGAGTTGCTTTATTATGCAAAGTAGTTTGTCGAAAATAGCAGGTCGGGGCCTGCATGTTGGGATCATCATGGACGGCAACGGGCGCTGGGCCACTGAGCGGGGATGCCGCGGACGGCGGGTCACAAGGTTGGGACGGAAGTTGTCAGAGACATAATCGGTGTGGCGCCGGATCAGGGGATCTCGATGTTGAGTCTGTATGCGTTCTCTTCGGACAACTGGAAGCGACCGGCGCGCGAAGTTGGAGCGCTGATGAAGTTGCTGAGGTATTATCTATTGAAAGAGACGGCGAATTGCGTGCGCAACAAAATCCGGATCAGCGTCATTGGCAGGCGGGACCGGCTGCCGTTGGAGTTGAAGTCTTCGATTGAGGCGGCAGAAGTGGCGACGCGCGAGGGAACGAGGCTGCATGTCAGGGCGGCGATCGATTATTCTTCACGGGAAGCGATCTGCGAGGCTGCGGGGAGCTGGGCCGGTGGGAGGAATGTTTCGGGGCAGGACTTTTCAGCCTTGATCGCGCAGGCCGGCCAGGCGAATGGCCCGGCAGTGGGCCCGGTTCCGGATGTCGATCTCCTGATTCGCACCGGTGGGGAGCAGCGGCTCAGCGATTTTCTGCTGTGGGAGTGTGCCTATGCCGAACTCTATTTCACAGATGTGAAATGGCCCGATTTCAAAAAATCGGATCTTGAAGCCGCGGTCGTGGAATTTCACAAACGGTCAAGGCGGTTCGGAGGAATCGTTGCAGCACGGCACGGATGACAGGATAAAGCATCTTTATCTCAATCAATTTTGAATGTTATGATTTGCGGAAAGATGGAAATTTCAAAAGGCGTGAGGGGCAACCATTGAAGCATATCGGTCGAATCGGCTGTTTAGGGGTCTTGATTCTTTTCAATATACTGGCGGCTGCGAGAGGTGGGCTAGCAGGAGCGGAATATCTTCTTGTATTGAACAAGCAGGAAGGTTCGCTGATGATTGTCGATGGAGACAGTTACAAGGTTCTGTCGACGATTCGCACTGGATAAGGCCCGCATGAGCTGACGGTGTCATCAGACGGGCGGCTGGCATTCGTGGCGAATTACGGCACTCCTCAAAATCCCGGAAGATCCATCTCGGTGATCGATGTTCTGGCGAAGAGAGAATTGCGACGAGTCGACGTCAGTCCGCTGGGAAGGCCTCACGGGATCACGGAATCAGGCGGCAAGATCTATTTCACAACCGAACTTACCAGCACGGTTGCCCGCTACGATCCGGTGGAAAATAAAATGGCTGGATTATCTTTCGCAAAGAGGCACGGGTCAGGCCGAGACGCATCTGCTTGTAGTCTCTCCGGATCAGAAGAAAATCTATACCGCCAACAGAGGATCGAATACGGTCACTGCCATGGAGTTCCTGACAACATATCCGGGAGCGACGAGGATCACTCATATCGCGGTCGGCGGACAGCCGGAAGGGATTGATATCTCGCCCGACGGCAAAGAACTATGGGTCGGGCATAACTCAGACGGGAATATCTCGATCATCGATACTTCGACAGACAAGGTGAAGCAGGTCATTAGCGCCAGTGAGATGCCGATTCGCGTGAAATTCACGCGCGATGGAAAACGCCTGGCCATTTCAGATCCGAAGAAAGGCGAGTTCGCCATCTTCGATTCAGCCACCAGAAAAGAGATCAAACGGATCAAGCTTGGAGACTTCCCGGTTGGAGTCCTGATGGCTCCCGACAATAAACGAGTCTTTGTCGCGGCCAATCAGGCCAATAAAGTCGTGGTGATCAATCTTGAGGATCTCTCAATTGCCGGGCGCATTGAAACGGGCAATGGACCGGACGGGCTGGCATGGGCGAAAATCAGATAGTCGGATAATTGATTCAGTTTCAGGAGGAGAGAAGTATGCAAGCCGTTATCATGGCCGGCGGTTCAGGCACCAGATTCTGGCCCGCCAGCCGTGAGACCATGCCAAAACAGTTTCTCAGGATCACCAGCGATCGGACGATGCTTGAGGAGACCATTGCGCGGGTTACCAGCTTTACAGAGATCGAGAGGGTATCGGTGGTCGTCGGCCGAATACACGAGAAGATCACCTGTGACCTGGTAGCCGGCATGCCTGTGAGAGTGCTTGTCGAACCCACAGGAAGGAATACCGCCGCATGCATTGGACTGGCGGCGCTGCATCTTTCGCGGATTTCAGAAGATGATGTGATGGTTGTATTGCCGGCTGATCATTTCATCGCCGATCCAGGAGCTTTCAGCGATACGATCCGTGCGGCCGCAGAGGTGGCAAAAACCGGCGCCATCGTGACACTGGGAATCACTCCCAGCAGACCTGAAACCGGCTACGGTTACATTCAGGCTGCTGGTGAAAAAGGAGTCTCCTCGGGGCTGAAATATTATGAAGTCGAGCGGTTCGTTGAAAAGCCCGACTATCAAACGGCGGTAAGCTATCTCACAAAGGGCAACTACCTCTGGAACAGCGGCATCTTCCTTTTCACTCCGCGCGTGATACTCGATGAGCTCCGCAACTGCGTCCCGGAGCTTTACGACGGTCTGCTCAAGATCGATCAATCGATCGATGACGGAAATTACGAGAAGATTCTGGAGGAAGTTTATCCGGGGTTGCCCTCGATCTCCATCGATTACGGGGTCATGGAGCGGACAAAAAATCAGATCCTTGTCTTCAGGGCCGATTTCGGCTGGAGCGATGTCGGCAGTTGGCAGGCTCTTTATGAGCTTCGCTCGGACGAGTATGACTCTCGCGGCAACCTGGTACTGGCCGATTCGATGATCGTCGATTCCGAGAATAATCTGGTTTATTCGAGTACGGATCGAAAGATCGCGCTGCTGGGTGTTGATGATCTGGTAGTGGTCGATACTCCGGATGCTCTGATGGTTGCCGATGTCACGCGTTCACAGGATGTGAAGCGCTTCACCGAGATGCTTAAGCGGAAATAACCAGCTTGTCTTCGGAAACGGATAATTTGAGGCTGGTGTTTCTGTACTCAGGGTTATCCAGAAGGCGCCTGGCCAGAGGGGCTATGATGAGCGATTCGATGGTTCGCTGCAGTGGACGGGCGCCGTATCGCTGATCGAATCCTTTATTGACCAGATGGTCGATCAGATTATCGGCCCATTCGAGTTTGAGGCCGAATCTCAGGATTCCTTCCCGGTTGGCAATTTCGCGCAGTTCTTTGATGGCGATGTCGCGCATCATCTCACGGTTGAGTGAATTGAATTGAATCACCGAATCTATTCTGTTGAAGAACTCAGGGCGGAAGAAGTTCATTGCTTCACGGGAGTATGACGGTTTCCCGCTGGTTTCGAACCCGACAGTTTGAAGTTTATCGGCACCGAGGTTGGAGGTCATGATGATGACCGCGCTGCGGAAAGTCGTAACTCTGCCGAATCTGTCGGTAAGCCTTCCTTCGTCAAAAACGCTGAGCATGACATCGAAAACATCGGCATCAGCCTTCTCGATCTCGTCGAGCAGGATGACGCAGAAGGGCTGCTTGCGAACGCGTTTGATCAATTCACTGGGTTCGCCGTCGGGACCGGTGAGCATCCGGTGAGCGGCCCCCCATCCGGCAAACTCGCTGAGATCGAGCTGAATGAGCCGGTCATTCACTGGTTCTTGTTCACCATGACCGAAAATGTAGCGAGAGAGAGCGCGGGCCATTTCAGTTTTTCCGACGCCGGTCGGTCCGCAGAAAAGCAGCACGCCGAAAGGACGATTCGGATCGTTCAACCCGGATTTGATGGTGGTCACGATTCGTGAGGCTGCGGCACAGGCTGCTTCCTGTCCGATGACCTGATTCTTGAAATGATTGAGCACGTCATCGTAATTCAAAGGCTGATCGTCGCGAAGAAAGAGTTCGGGCAGGCCGGTATGACGAACGAATTGCTCAATCACATCCGATTCAGTGATCTGCGTCTGATGACTTCTTTGAGCCCTTTCAAACAATTCATTGATGAAGGCCACCGACCGCCCGGGAAAAGCCAGATAGGGCTGGAAGCGATGGAACAACCTGTGGATTGATGCCGGCACTTCCTGTGCCATCCTGATTTTTGAATTACGCGAAAGATTACCCGCCAGCCGATGGAGCACCGTAATTGCCTGCCGGCTGCTGAATTGATCGATATTCAGGATCTGAAACATGTCGACGAATCCGGGCAACAGCCTCCTGCAGGCATCGAGCTCGGAGGGCGTAGCCTCGGCAACCATCTTCAACTCACCTCGCTGCAGATAGGGGAGAAAGAAATTTGCCAGGCTGTCTGTCACATCGCTCGACCCTGTGTTGATCAGTTCCAGCAGGTTGTCGAAGCAGAGAAACCCGTTTATCTCGGAGATTTCTCCGATCAATTTTTCACATCTCTCCTGCCACATGCCCAGGTACTGCATTCCAGCTATCAGCCGCGCGCCCGAGGTCATCCAGTGCCGGTGAATAAATTTGACCGAGCCGGATCCTTGAACTTCGGTGCTTCGAGCGAGCTGTCGGTCGATCAATCGGACTGATTCGATCATGACGGAAGTCTTGCCGCATCCCGTCTCTCCGACTATCAGCACGTTAGATCTTTCTTCGCGGATTCTTCTGACGAGATCCGCGACTTCGCGATCTCGCTCCCAGGCTTTCGAGAAGCGTTTTCTCAGCCTCTTGTCGCCAAGTGGCTCGGCAACCTGCCCGAGAACTTCCAGTGATGGAGAGAATGATTCATGGATTTCCCGCCTGTTGCCATGCAGGACAATCTCCTTGAGAACTGCCGATTTTGGCTGCAAAAATCGCGTCAGGTCGCGGGGAGATTGGCCGCGTAAATTGTCGCTTACATAATGGGTGACCAGCTCCTTAAGTCTCCCCGGTTCGTAGTAGTAAAATTTGTGACCGAGCGTGGGAAGGGTGCAGACCAGCGTTCCGCCGGCGGATCTGAGGCTGCGACCGTGAACGCATGGAACCCTGAGCACTATCGATTCGTCGCAGGGATAAGCCCGGTCATCTATCTGGTATTCGGGTTTGACGGGCACGCGGATGTAGACCAGCCTCGGATCGGCAATATCAGACGGTTGATGCCAGGGATCGATCTGGTACCGCCAGTCGAGATAGTCTTTGAGCTGATTGAGGACTTCAGCTTCCGACGTGCCGAATGCGGCCGGCGCCTCGTCGTCGTCGATGAGACTGGCGGTGAAGAATCCCGCATAGTTCTCGAGGACCAGTGCTGAAAATCGATAGGTTGCCATTTGCTCTATGCTTTAAAAGGGTACTCGGTTATTCCGGAGAAAACTCTCCGGGCAGTTCAACCACAGACAGAACGAAGGCGCGCAGGTTCTGTTTGCCGGTAATGTTCTGCGCGTTCAGTCCGGAGCGCAGATCCAGTGCGGCTCTTCGCCTGCCGGAAAAGTACTGGATTCTCGTGACGGGGTCGAAATGCATGAGCCCCTTCCTGATTGATGAGATCTTTTCGCTCAGGGTAGCTTGATTATCGTCCTTGTTTAAGACGATGACTTTAACCTGCAGCAGGCCCATCAGTTCGTTCTCAATGTATAGATGAGTCCCGTTCTCGGCTGCCGCCAATTGTGCGGCTTTGAAGCCTTTGATCCGCAGCCAGTGTAATCCGGGCTCGGAATATTCCTGAGCAATCCCGGCCTCGAAACCCAATTGCCTTTCAAAAAGATCGAGATAATCGTCCATGAGCCTGAGGCAATCAGCGTCATTGCAGATTCCAAGGGCGCGAACCATGACCAGAACCTGATCGTAATCGTCGTCTTCCATCTCACTTGAGAGCATCGAGAGGAGCGCGGTTTCGCGAATCAACTCGGCAAGCTGGTCGGTAAAACCGGAATCCGCATATGACGAGACGGTCGCCAGTTCATTGAGGTAGCCATTCATCTCATCCGCCGCAAACAACTCTTTCCAAACTCTTCCTGTCCCGCCGTCGCTCCTGATGTTTAGGACTTTTGGAAGGGTGTTTGATGAATTCCGTGTGAGCGATGCCGGTGATTTTAATCTTGATTCGATCAGGTAGCCGATATTGTCGCAGAGTCTTCGGACTTTCTTAAGCTGATCGCTCATTGCAAAGTATCGTAACTGCCGCCGGCTTATCTGATTGAGTTCAACCGATCCTTCAGGTCTGATCGCTGACAACTCGTCTTCAATGCGGATGATCGTATCTTCGACGCAATTGAGAGTCAGGGAAGGGTTCGCGATAAATTCGGATATTCCTTTCTCGAATGAGGGAGTTTCCCTCAACTCCTGCATATCAATGCAGAGACCGTTTGGTTCTCGGGAGACCTGCATGACAGTCGGGGACGCAGGGGAAATGGCAGAGAGCTTCGCCGCAATGGGTTGCGTGAGTTCAATTTCGACTGACCTTTTGAGGGCTCTGGCGCCTAGATGCGGGTGGAAGCCGGCATCGATGATCCTTGACATGGCGGCTCCGTCTATCTGGAGCAGGCATCGCCGACGCGCCAGCCCCTCGCGGCGGAAGATGTCCCTGATCAGGCTGGTGGCAATCTTTTCTATCGCCTCCCGGTTCAGCTTGTCGAATGGAACAATACGATCGATCCGATTGAAAAATTCCGGGCTGAAGAATTTTTCCGCGGCGAGTGAATAGAGACTCGATTCATTAAGACGCTGCAGGTTGAACCCCAGCTCGCTGCTCGCCTCCTTAACTCCGAGATTGGAAGTCATGATGATGATTGAATTGGTAAAATCCGCAGTTCTGCCAAGAGCATCGGTCAGGCGACCCTCCCCCATCACCTGAAGCAGCAGGTTGAAGAGGTCGCTGTGGGCTTTTTCGACCTCGTCGAGCAGGATTACGGAAAACGGCCGGCGCCGAATAGCCCCGGTGAGGAGGCCTTCAGGCTGATCAAATGTTCCAATCAGTCTGGATATCGACGCGGCTGTGATGTACTCGTTCATGTCGAAGCGGAGCAGCTTTTCAGAATCGCTGAAGAGGTATGATGCCAGAGATTTTGCGACTTGAGTCTTGCCCACTCCGGTCGGTCCCAGGAAGAGAAATGAAGCCAGAGGCCGATTCGGATCCTGAAGCCGGGCTTTGGCTGTACAAATGCTGTCGGCAATTGCCTCGACAGCATTGTTTTGTCCGACAACCTCACGGCCGAGCCTTTCAACCACTTCTTCACGATCAAGTTTATTCTGACCCAGGAACCAGAGACTGAGTCCCGTTTTGGCCTGGAACTCGTTGAGCACTGCATTCTGATCGATATCCGAACCGCCATATTTGACGGCAATCTGCTGCAGGAACGAAGCTGCCTTGCCGGGAAAAGCGGCATCACGTACGTATCTTCGTTGAAGGTCGATTACCGCGGGCAACGCATCTATGCTGAATCTGCATTTGTGGGACTGTTCAAGGCGTCTTATCAGGCCGAGCAGCATGTTCAAATTGGATTGCTCGTCGGGTTCTGAGACCGGCAGAAGATGAAAGAGATCGGCAAATCCGCGATCCAGCTCGCGCAGTATCCTCCAGCTCTCGTTGGTTATTTCACCGATCACACGAATTTCCCGCTTCTCGATGTAGGGGCGCAGCACCTGACCGACGTTGAGATTCGAGTCACGACTGATGCCCGCCCTGAAGAGTCCAAGCAAGTCGTCGAAATAGAGAAGATGATTGCATTTTTTCACCTCGGCGATGATGGCCAGAAGGCGCTTCTCCCATTGACCGATGAACGACATGCCGGAAATCAATCGCTGCGGCGCAATCAGCCACACCGAGTTTTTTGAAGAGAACCCGGATTTGCGCTTGTCGGCTCTGCGGTAAACGTATTCTTCGATGATGGAGGTTTTGCCCACCGATCCAGGGCCGATCAAAAGTACCGGCCTGCGGTCGCCGCTTTTTAAAATCCTTGTCAGTTCCTCCACTTCCGAGTCTCTCGATTCGACGCGTTTCAATTCGTTCGGGTAGAGCCAGTCCAGGCATCTTCCGACTTGTTCGAGTTCGATTTCGCCGTCGAGAGTCGAATCGCCGCCCAGAATCGCACGGAACTCTTCGCGAGGCGTGATTCCCAGAAGCGGCGGGCGGATGTCAAGATCGACCGAACTGAGCCAGGCCTTGTTCTGCAGTGAGAGGTCTTCAGGCCGAGGCCTGTCCGGAGACCGTGACTTCTGACCCTCGCGAAAATATTCCCTGAGCACCTCTGCGGCGCGTGCCGGAAGCTCTTCATTCTTTTCGAGGTCGAACCAGAGACCGGGTATTGACGGAGTGAAAGCTATCCTTCGATCAAAAGCCTTGAGCACGACGAAAAGAAATCGGCACCTCGGAGATCGATTCTTGAGATCGATATTGAGCGTGATCAACTGCTCCTCGAGATCCGGCGAGAATGTGAATGAGATCAGCGCGTCGTGTCTGATCTGCTTACCCATCTGATTCAATTCCTGGCGGAATGCCTTGATGAATCTGGCGATGGCTCGCTGCAGTTCCGGATCGCGCGCGACCGGCCCCCTGAAAAAGAGCGGACGCACGGAATAGAGATTGGCGGACTGCTCGGCGTCGGTCAGCAACTCGATGTAAATCGGAATCTTGAGATTCATCAATTTCTCATTCTTCGATGATACTTTCTGCCTGTTTGAGGAGGTATTTATCCATCATTCCCAGAATGTCGTCTTCAAGTTTGATTGATGGCGCTTTGCTTTTAACGACCGGGTCGTCGATCTCGCCGCTGTCTCCATCATAGATTCGCCGCTTGTCCTGCATGCTCAACGCATCGAGCGACGGTTCGAAATGAAGCGTCTCGATCTCGCCGGTATAAACGAAACACCGAGAAGCCGTTTTTTTATTGATGAAGATGTGAATGCCTCGCTCATTCTCGAATTTCAACATGGCGAGTGGAGCCGTTATTCCAAGTACGATGCCGACGGCATGCTCATCTCCGTTTTCGAAATATCGCTCGGGCGCCTCCATTTTGATTTTGAGATACTGAGACTGCCCCGGCGCTTTGTTGGACTTACCTGAGATTTTTGAATTCGGCAGAAGTTTGTATATTTCGATCTCCGCCCCATGTTTCCGGGCTATCTTGTAATACGCTCTCGAGAGGGCCAGAAGGGAAGCGGCATCATTACTGAAAACCGCGAGTGTGATGGCATTCGGGTTGCGGAAGTTCAGGGCGTATGTGTCAAAGATCAGGTTTCTCCAAGCGACTTTGAGAGCCTCGAGCTTCCTGTGATAGAGATCGGCATCAATTAATAATGATTTACCATAGATAGAGAAGAGAATCTCCTGCTCGATCGTCTTGATCGAGGATGAATACTCTTCAATGGCATGAAGAGCCGTCTGAAGTCGCGGAAGACGCGCAACCTGGTTGAGATCTTCAGGATTTTTCCAGTCGCTCTTTTCGAGGCGGCGGGAAATTCTTTGAAGCTGATAGATTTCGTTATTGAGATTCAATTTTGTCGGGCTATGCTCGAGCCTCTGAGACATTCTTCGAAGTTCCGTAAACTGCCTTGCCATGGCTGTGATGGATCGGTCGTTGAACTGCTGGTTGATCTGCCGGCTGCCTTCATCGTTTACCGGGCGAACTGTGAATTTGATCTTCTGGTCCAGATAGACGTCGATGTTTGTTGCCGCATGAACCGAAAGATGATTTAACTTTTCAGAAAGCGGAACGATCAGATTTCGTTCGATGCTGCGTTTGAGCGGTCTGGCGCCATATCGCGCGTCATAACCGCGCACAGCCAGATACCTGATCACCTCCTCGCTGACATTCAGCCGGATATCACGGTAGAGCAGGCCGTCTCTTTTACCAAGCTGTTCGATTTCTCTGGTTGCTATCCTGAAGACGGATTCCTCATCCAGCGATGAAAAAGGGACAATCCGGTCAATGCGATTGAAAATTTCAGGACGCAATGACTGGCGGACGGCGTTGGTAAAATGTCGCTGAGTTTCTTCGCGGCTGATACCCGGGCGTTTAAACCCTGACAGGCCCCGCTGGAAAGATTCCGCTCCGAGGTTCGATGTCATGATGACAACCGTATTGCTGAAATCAGCGACACGGCCTCTGGCATCCGTCAGGCGACCCTCGCCAAGCACCTGCAACAGCAGATCGAAGAATGAATGATGAGCCTTCTCGAATTCATCCAGAAGCAGGACAGAGAATGGCTGCTCCCTGACGAGGGAGGTCAGTTGGCCTTCGGCGCCGAAAACCCCGCCGATCAGCCGGTTGACCGAAACCGGATCGGAGTATTCGCTCAAGTCGAAACGGACCATCCGGCGGCGATCCTGAAATAGAAACTCCGCCAGAGATTTGGCCATCTCTGTTTTTCCCACCCCCGTCGGCCCGATGAAGAGCAGCGACGCAATGGGTTTGTTTGGTTTGGTCAGCCCCGCCTTGACCGTTGCAATGAGGTTGACGATCAGGTCAATCGCATCTTTCTGGCCGATGATCCTGTCGCTGAACCATGTCTCGGCCGCCGCCTGATCCAGTCTCTCTTTCTCGTCCAGCAGAATCAGCGGCAGACCAGTCTGTTTTGAAAATGCGGCGAGCACATCATCCGAACTCAACTCCGGTTTTATCCCGCCTGCAAGGATGCGATCCTGAATCAGGTGTCTCAGAAAGCGCAATGGGCGCCCGGGATAGGCTGAGTAGGATGCATAGCGGCGGTGAAGCTGGTCGATGCGCTCGATGGCCTCGAGATCGATCGATATTTCACCCGCGTATTCAAGGGCGACGCTCAGCAGGATGCTTCGACTGATTTCGTTAGTTGGTTCTTCGACTTTGATCTGCGTAAAGGCCTGGATCAGCCGGGGATCAATCCGTTCAATCATCGTCAACTGCTCGGGAGTGCACTCGGCGATGGTCAGTACATCCCCTCTTGCGATATAAGGCCTGAGGAAAGAGGCGATTCCCTGAGCGCTTGATGAGTTCTTGCCGACTTCCATTAATTCGACAAGATTCCCGATGTAGAGGATCGCTCGCTGCTCCGTCGCTTCTCGCCACAGGCTCTGGCAGCGTTCCTGCCATTGACCGAATGCCGACATTCCGGAAATGAGCTGCGAACCGCTGGTCGCATAAAATGGAGTATGGCCCAGTTGAAAATCCTGGCGTCGTCTGACCATCTCGTAAACAGAGGCAGTTTTTCCTGATCCTGACTTCCCGACCAGCAGCAGGCTCTCAGGGGTTTTCCCTGCCAGAGTCTCAGCCATTCTTTCAATCAGGCCGCCTGTCTCGTAGGCGGGCAGCAACTTCTCCTTTGTCAGATCTGTCGCTGCTTCGTTCAGTGCGGATCTCTTCTGATCTTCAATCTCGGCTGTTTTGAGGGCCATCTGCTTTGTTGTCGGAAGCGGGACGCCGAGACTCAGGTCCTCAACGCGGATCTTACTGCTGCGTTGAAGCCAGATCAGATCTCCCAGGGAATTACTCAAGCCTGATCGGTTGATGGCCGCGATTATCTGAGCTTCGATCTTTTTGTCGAATTCATCGGCGGGAATCGAACCGTAGCCCACAATTTCAATGCCGAGCGCAGGGACATAGGCAATTTTAGTCGCGATTTTAGTCTGGTCTCCATACTGCCAGCAGAGTGCCGGAAACCTCAGTCTTATTTCACTGCGCCAGGCCAGAGTTCTTTTCGAGGGGGCGAAATTAAAGGCTATCTGCCTGATTTCGACGGGGCCTGACGGCAGTCGCTGGTGTAATGAATTGAACGAGATTTCGCTTGCGATCTTGGCAAGATTGGCCTTGAGGCTCTCGATCGTCTTCTTGTCACTGGCCCCGATCCGAATTACCTCCGGAAAAAACAGGGCCTCGGCTACTCGGGTCTCGTTTTCGAGAAGCTGGATGACTGCAATGGCTGGTATCGTCACTAATGGCATTTCGTATTAATCCACCCGCCTGAAACAACGACCTCTCAGGATAAAACCGCGGGCATTTGTCGATCTCGTCAACTCAGTCTTGCGACTTCAGGCCACCAGAGTATAAAGTGTTCTTCTGAATCTTTCCCCAAATAAGCGTGTCAAAATTCAATAGAATTACAGAATTTTCGCTTAATCATATCTACTATTTATATTGATTGAAACGGTCTTGTCGAAACACATGGCTGAACCGGTAATTATTCATGCAATTTTAAGGTTGTCATCAGTCATCAATAAATGAAAGCGATGGCTGACAATCAGAAGGAATTTAAAAAATGGAAATCAAGGGAAGAACGTATCTGGTATCCGGAGGAGCGTCCGGATTGGGAGGGGCCGCATCCACGATGCTGGCTCAAAACGGCGCCAATCTGGTGATTGCCGATCTTAACCAGGAAAAGGGTCATGCACTTGCAAAAGAACTCGGAGCGAATGTCCGATTCGTCGAGACCAATGTGGCCGATGAAGAGGGGGTCAGGAATGCCGTCAATACGGCAGTCTCGACCTTCGGCAGTTTGAACGGTGCAATCAATTGTGCCGGAATCGGTGTGGCTGAAAAGACTGTCGGCAAGGACGGCCCGCATTCGCTGGCATCTTTCAGAAAAGTGATCGAAGTCAATCTGATCGGAACCTTCAACGTCATCAGGCTGGCAGCCGCGCAGATGTCCCTTCAGGAACCCGGCTCAGATGGCGAGCGTGGAGTGATCATCAATACGGCTTCGATAGCGGCCTTTGATGGCCAGATTGGGCAAGCGGCCTATTCCGCTTCAAAAGGCGGAATCGTCGGAATGACTCTGCCGATTGCGCGTGATCTGGCGCGGACTGGAATCAGGGTGGTGACCATCGCTCCGGGCCTGTTCGATACTCCACTGCTTGCCGGTTTGCCGGAGGATGTCAAGAAAGTGCTCGGCTCGCAGGTGCCGTTTCCGTCAAGGCTCGGACAACCCGCTGAATTTGCCGCCCTCGCCAAACACATCATCGAAAATGTCATGCTCAACGGCGAGGTGATACGCCTTGACGGCGCGCTCAGAATGCCGCCGAAATAATTGTCATAGGACTATTTATTTGACAATGGCTCAAACGCGCCGAAGCCGCAAAATTATTACAGCCCGGGGCGACGCCCTTTGCGCTCACCCCTGACTGTTTTCCGGTCGGGCCTTCGGCCCTTATCAACTGTTTGCGAATTGACCAACAGTGTCAGTTGCTGAATCTATTTTTCCATGGAGATCAAGTATGCTTAGAATTTCAATGTTCACTCTGATATTCACCCTCATGACGGTTACTGGATTGTCACAAAGCAGCCCGCAGGCTCCTCCGGCAATTGCGCCGAGCCCCTCGCTTGCCAAAGATTCCCGCTGCTTTGAGATCAGGACATACATTGCGGCTCCCGGTAAGCTCGAAGAGCTTCACGCGCGTTTCCGCAATCACACGATGAAGCTTTTCAAGAAACATGGCATGGAAGTCGTAGGTTTCTGGGGGCCCACCGATAAGGATAAAGGATCGGAAAACACCCTGGTCTATGTGCTTGCTTTTCCAAATCGGGAAGCGCGAGACAAGGCCTGGAAAGCTTTCGCTGCTGATCCGGTATGGCAGGAAGCACGCAAAGAGAGCGAAAAGAACGGTAAGCTGACCGACAAGGTCGATTCTGTCATAGTCATGGCAACCGATTATTCTCCGGTCAAATGATCGCCGGGATGTGAGCAGCCAAACCCAGGAAACCACACATGAACGGAGCTGAAAGCTTATTCAAGACGCTGGTCGATGCCGGCGTGGATGTATGTTTTGCAAATCCCGGCACGACCGAGATGCCGATGGTCAGGGCGATCGATGAGATGCCGGGAATGCGGGCGGTCCTTTGTCTGTTTGAGGGTGTCTGCACCGGCGCGGCGGATGGTTACGCGAGGATGGCCGGTAAACCCGGCCTGACGCTGCTCCATCTTGGCCCTGGCTTTGCCAACGGGATAGCTTATCTGCATGATGCGCGACGGGCGCGATCATCGATCATCAATCTCATCGGCGATCATGCGACCTGGCATCTGTCGGCCGATGCGCCACTGACCTCTGACATCGAGTCGCTGGCAAGACCCGTATCGGCATGGGTCAGGAAAAACAGATCGTCTGAGGAACTCCCCGGAGATGTGGCAGATGCTATTGCGGCTTCGAAAGTGAGCCCGGGTCAGATTGCAACTTTGATCATCCCGCATGACTGCCAGATGGAGCCCGCAGGAGGAGCTGTATCAGTTCCTGACGTCTCTGATCCTTCACGAGTCAGTGCCTCTACAGTGAAAAAAGCAGCTGAATTGTTGAGGCAGGGCGAAACCAAATTGCTTTTCCTGGGCGGCATGGCTTTGCGTGAGCGAGGGCTTACTGCTGCCGCTCGAATTGCCGCTGCAACCGGCTGCAAACTGATGTGCGAGACCTTCCCGGCACGATGGGAGCGTGGTGTCGGGCTGCCGGTTGTCGAAAGATTGCCATACTTCCCTGAACAGGCGATGGCGGCACTCTCGCCATTTAAGAATGTCATTCTTGCCGGGGCAACTTCGCCTGTCGCATTTTTCGGATATCCCGGATTGCCGAGTTATTTGATCCCACCGGAATCCGATCAGTTTATTCTCTGCCGGCCGGAGGATGATATCGCAGGGGCGCTTGAAGCGCTTGCCGATGAACTCGGAGCGGCCGCAGCTGTCGAAATAAATGCGACCTTGCAGCTTCCGCCGCTGCCCTCTGGCAGAATAACGCCTGAATCATTGTCGGCCGTGGTCGCTGCGCTTTTGCCTGAAAATGCAATCGTCATGAACGAGGGAAATACCAGCACCGGACCTTTTGATATCTTGTCTCAGAGCGCTCCCAGGCACACTGCCCTGGCACAGCCAGGCGGAGCCATCGGTCTCGGAATGCCTTGCGCAACCGGCGCTGCAATCGCCTGTCCCGACAGACCCGTCATCACGTTCCAGGCTGACGGTAGCGCAATGTATACGCTTCAATCCTTATGGACTCAGGCGCGAGAGCGGTTGAACGTCAAGACTGTTATTTGCAACAATGGCAGCTACAGGATTCTTGGGATCGAGTTGATGCGCGCAGGCGCAAAAGAGTTTGGACGTCAGGCTCAAAATCTGATTGGGCTCCGAGATCCCGCCATCGACTGGGTTTCGGTTTCAAAGGGACTTGGAGTCCCGGCTGTTCGTGTCGAAACGGCTGAGGATCTGGCCAGGGAGCTGAAACGCGCCATTGCTGAACCCGGACCTCAACTAATTGATGCTGTTCTTTAATTAAATCCACCTATCATTGAAAGGAATCATAATCATGGAATTCGAATTCTCGGACAAGGTCAAATACCTTCAGAAAAAGCTCAGCGCATTCATGGATGAATATATTTATCCCAATGAGGACAAATTCTACGAACAGCTCAATTCAGGAGAAAGATGGAAGGTCATACCGCTCATTGAAGAGTTGAAAGTGAAGGCGAAAGCGGAGGGGTTGTGGAATCTCTTCCTGCCCGAGAGCGAGCTTGGCGCCGGGCTGACTAATCTTGAATACGCTCCGCTCTGCGAGATCATGGGAAGAGTGCCCTGGTCTGCGGAAGTGTTCAATTGCTCCGCGCCGGACACTGGCAACATGGAAGTGATCGTCAGGTATGGCTCAGAGGAGAACAAAAAGCAGTGGCTCAAGCCTCTTCTTGAGGGCGAGATACGTTCGTGCTTTGCGATGACTGAGCCCGAGGTTGCTTCATCGGATGCCACAAATATCAGATCTTCCATTGTCCGCGACGGCGATCATTACGTGATCAACGGGCGAAAATGGTGGACTTCAGGCGCCGGCGATCCGCGCTGCAAGATTGCAGTGTTTATGGGCAAGACGGATCCTAACGCTCAGACTCACAAACAACAGTCCATGATCCTGGTTCCGATGGATGCGCCCGGCGTCAAGATCGAGAGGATGCTTCACGTTTTCGGCTACGACGATGCACCGCATGGACACGGGGAAGTGGTTTTTGAAAATGTCAGAGTCCCGGCGACAAACCTCCTGCTGGGAGAAGGACGTGGATTCGAGATCGCGCAGGGCAGGCTCGGCCCGGGTCGTATCCATCACTGCATGCGGACAATCGGCATGGCTGAGAGAGCTCTCGAAGCCATGTGTCACCGCGTCAAGCATCGAGTAGCTTTCGGCAGGACTCTGGCTGAGATGGGAACCATTCGCCACGATATCGCGGAATCGAGAATGGAGATTGAACAGGCACGCCTCCTGACGCTCAAGGCCGCTTATATGATGGACATGGTTGGCAACAAGGTCGCACGCGCCGAGATTGCAATGATCAAGGTGATTGCACCCAACATGGCGCTGCGCGTCATGGATCGCGCGATTCAGGCTCACGGCGGCGGCGGCGTCAGTCAGGACTTCAAAGTGGCTAATGCCTGGGCTCACATGCGGACGCTCAGACTGGCCGATGGTCCCGATGAGGTCCATCGCGAGTCGATCGCCAAGCTCGAACTGAGGAAATACGAGTAACTTTTCAATGGAGATAAGAAAGCTCTGCGTGTTCTGCGGCTCCAGCCCCGGAACACGCAGCATCTATGCTGAAAAGGCCGGCCACCTGGGCAGGGAAATGGTGAACCGGGGCATCGACCTCGTCTACGGCGGCGGCGGTGTCGGTTTAATGGGGATTGTCGCCGATTCGGTCCTCAAATCCGGAGGCAATGTCACCGGAGTCATCCCTTACGCTCTTGCCACAAAAGAGCGCGCTCTCGAAACAACTTTCAATGACCGCGTCGAATTGCGGGTTGTCCGCACCATGCACGAACGCAAAGCGATCATGGTCAGTCTGTCTGATGCTTTTGTCGCCCTGCCTGGAGGGTACGGAACATTCGATGAGCTCTTTGAGGCGCTGACCTGGGGACAGCTCGGCATTCACAAAAAGCCTCTCGGTATTCTTAACGTGGAATCGTATTTCGATCCATTGATCAGTATGATCGATCGCGGCATAGAGGAAGGATTTGTCAGGCCCCGCTTCCGGGATCTGATCATCTTCTCGAATGATGTCAATCAATTGCTGGACGCCCTGAAAGATTACCGCGCGCCTGAGAGCATCGTTCAATGGGTCGAAATGGACGAGGTTTGAAGTCTGCTTCTTCAGATCACTCCCGAGTTCCGGAAAGCCATTATTTCAGCCTCGCTGAATCCCGATTCCTGAAGCACCTCGTCTGTATGCTCTCCAAGCGTCGGAGCGCGATGGCGGATTCCACCCGGAGTTTCAGAAAGCTGCACTGGAGTGTTGACGACGGGTACGGATTTGGGTGACCCCGGGTAATCCATGTACCTGAAAAGCCCCCTTGCCTTGATCTGCTCGTCGTCGAAAACTGCACCCAGATCGTAAATTGGACCGCAGGGAACGCGCGCTTCTTCGAGATCCCTGATGGCTTCCTCAGTCGTTCGCACTGAAATCCAGCTATTCATCGCGTCAGTGATCAAATCCTTGTTGTTCGCCCTGCTGATATCGTCGGCACAACGCGGATCATCGATCAGATCAGGTCTTCCCACAAGTTTTGCCCATCTGGAGAACATGTAATTGCCGATTGCCATGATGATCACCCATCCGTCTTTTGTTCTGTAAGCATCGGCAGGGGCAGCGTGATAACCGGTGTTGCCCTGTTGTTGACGAGCGATATCCAGTACATGCCGCTCAGCCAGAAGCGACTGCATAAATGCAATTCCGGTCGAGAGCAGGGACGCATCGACGATTTGCCCCTTGCCTGTCCTCTCTCTTTCGAAGAGCGCCACCATCGTGCCGAAAGCCGCGTGAAGCGCCGTCCCGTAGTCTTCAAAATTAACCACGCTGCGAACCGGCGCCCCGGGAAATCCTGTCAGGCTCATTGCCCCGGACATCGCCTGGATCACGGGATCGAAGCCGACGCGATTGGCATAAGGCCCTTCGTGACCGAAGGTTGAGATTCGCGTCAGTATGATGTCGGGTTTGATTGCTTTCAGAGAATCGTAATCGAGCCCGAGTTTGAGCAGCACGTCCTGAGGCAGATTGGCCAGAACGACGTCGGCTCGCGAGACGAGCCGGTGTTTGATCTCGTAGCTTTGCGGATTCGCCGGGTCGAGCGTCATGCTCTTCTTGTTGCGGTTGATGCCGATAAAGGTCGAGCCCTCGCCCTCTTCGGTGATCGGCGCAACCCAGCGATCCTCACCCCCCTCGCGGCGCTCGACCCGGATAACCTCGGCTCCGAAGTCGCCCAGCAGCATCGAACAATACGGCCCGGCAATGTATCGCCCGAAATCAAGAACACGGATTCCCTGTAATGGAAGATTCATAAGAATGAAGAATGAAGAATGGAGAATGGAGAATGAAGAATGCAGAATAAAAAGAATGAAGAATAGAGAATGAGGAATGAAGAATTGTTCGAATGTGAATTCCGCATTCTCAATTCTTCATTCTCAATTCATCATTCTTCATTCTGCCTTCTTCATTCTCCCTTCTTGTTAACGTTTATCAGCCGGTTTACGTGCAATCGTGAAGACGAAGAGTGCCAGGCCGGCGAAGATGATCAATGAGAAAACGTTCGCCCATGTGCTGTGGTTGATGAAGTTATTTCTCGCGATGCCGAGTTTTTCTTCACCACCGATAAAGACTCTTCCAGCTGCTACGAGCAGACCGCCGATGGCGCCGCCGGCGATCAGGCCGGAGCTGAGAAGCACGCCCTTGCCGGTCTCTTCTTCGGCAAGGCTCTCTGCGCCTTCACGTCTGGTGAACCGGTTGACCAGAGACCTTATCAGACCGCCGGAGAAGATCGTGGCCGATGTCGAGATCGGCAGGTAGATCCCGACTGCGACCGGCAGAGCGCTGACACCGATGATCTCGAGCATGATCGAAATGATTGCGCCGATCAGGATCAGCGCCCAGGGCAGTCTTTGGGTCAAAACGCCATCGACCAGTACGCCCATCAACGCCGCCTTTGGAGCGTCGAGTTTTCCGGTCATTTCTTCAACCGAGAACTTCGGAGAGCCGGCGGAATCGACCAGCAGCGTGAATTCCTTCGAATCTTCCCTGACCACAACACGTTCGTACATCTGGTCGTCCATGCCACGGGCAGGGCCGGCCTTTCTCACATTCGGCCCTTCAAGATAGGTCTTTCCCTGAACCTCGGCGGGAATGGTTTGTGTCAGCGCCTGGCGAATTCCACCAACTCCGGGATTGACCAGGTAGTGCAGTTTCAAGTCGTCGCCGACCAGATATTTGCCGGCGGGGATTTTCGTCCTGCCGTCCCCACCATCGGTTTCAATCGCGAATTGAGCGATTCGATAGGTTTTCCCATCCTCGGTTTTCGGAGAATCCGTCCATGTGCCTTTGAGGTCCGAGGCTGGAATCGAGAAGGATGCATAATTGACCGGCAGCAGGTTGATCGCCGAACGATTCAGAAAATCGAGTGTCCAGCCGATGACCATGGCCGAGGTCAGGACGCCGACAATTAGTCCCAACTGCTGGTATTTTGGAGTGGAACCCACAATGTAGCCAGTCTTAAGATCCTGCGATGTATTGCCGGCGTTCGCCGCGGCAACACAGACAATGGCGCCGACTGTCAGCGCAATCACTCGATCTCCCGGCTGCATTCTCCCAAGCAGCAGAAATATCAGCGAGGTGAACAGCAGCGTCGCAATCGTCACACCCGATATCGGATTTGATGTCGATCCGATCTGGCCGCAGATTCGTGATGAAACGGTGACGAAGAAGAAACCGAAGACCAGAATCATCAGGGATGAAATCAGATCGACTTCAAGCTTGGGAATGGCGACGATGACTATCAGCAGCAGGATGACGCCTCCAAGGGCGTACGGCAGCGGAATATCGCGTTCGGTTCGGGGGATGGCGCCTTCATGCTTGTTGCCGCCGCTGAAATCCTTGATGCCCGCGCGAAACGCCTGGACGATTGTCGGCAGCGACTTGATCAGACTGATCACACCGCCGGCAGCAACTGCTCCCGCTGCGATATATCTCACATACCTGTCAAAGACCAGACTGGCGCTCATGTTGCCGATCAGCTCTCCGGCGGGCGCCGGGAAGATGTTTGTCGTCAGGCCGGCCCCGAAGAACTTGATCAGCGGAGTCAGCACCAGCGCCGCGATGATCCCTCCACCGAGCATGTACGAGGCTACGCGCGGCCCGATGATGTAGCCGACTCCAAGCAACTCAGGTGATATCTCGGCCGCCACACGCGCTCCCTGATACCAGGTCAGAACCTTTGCCGGAATCTCTTTCCAGAATTTGAATCCTGACATCAGGAATTTGTAGACCAGGCCGACGCCGAAACCCAGAAACACCGTCTTCGCATCGCTGCCGCCTTTTTCACCCACAATCAGAACTTCGGCGCAGGCGGTTCCTTCAGGATAGGGCAGCTTGCCGTGTTCCTTGACGATCAGGGATCTGCGCAACGGAATCATGAGCAGTACTCCGAGCAGCCCTCCCGCCGCGGCGATCATCGATGTCCGCATGATATCTATATCAAGGCCGAGTATCAGAAGCGCCGGGATTGTAAATACAATGCCGGCGGCGATCGACTCGGCAGCTGATCCTGTCGTCTGGACTATGTTGTTTTCCAGAATCGACGCCCGGCCGAATGCGCGCAATATGGTAATTGCCAGCACTGCAATCGGTATCGATGCGCTTACAGTCAGACAAACTTTCAAACCGAGGTAGACTGTGGAAGCTCCAAAAATGACTCCGAAGATCGCTCCCAGGATAACCGCTCGGGGAGTGAATTCCGGCAGCAGCGTTGAAGCGGAAATATAAGGTTTGTGCGCTTCAGGGGCGCCGGCGAGGTCTGACGCGGTTTTGGCTTCAACAGCCATAAGTGCCTCCTTGAGTTTTATCTGTTTTGAGATTTAGAGGTGGAACAGTTCGATGTGTTCAGGACCAAAGGCAAACCACTTATGCCCCTAGCCTCTTTGAGTCGTGCCTCTTTGAGTAAAGCATTCAGCCCGAGATCTCTGAGATCAATTTCTGAACCTCATGCTCGGCGGATTCAAAAGCGTCGAGCATTTCCGCCAGATCGTTTGAAACCAGCCCCTCGTCGAATTCGGTTTTCTTCTGATCGGGAGCCTTGTGACAGTCGCCGTCCCAGTAATCAAGAACACAGACTGCACAGCCGGAGCCGCAACAGGGCGGCATCGTTGAACTATCTCCTGATTCCCAGGAAGCCGGGTCTTCCCCTGAATTCGTCCTCAACATAATCGCTAATATCTTCTTCTTCTTTTTCTTCTTTGCGGGTTAAATAAGAGAGACTGAACTATATGAAAAAGCCTGCGAAGCTGTCAATGCAACCCTTGCGGCACTGCCGGACGATTAACCCGCCAGGTCCAAACCCGGCATGCTCCGCATTGAAGTGACGTTAATCATTCTCTGGCTTTTGACGTTTTCCTCCAGGGAATTTCCAAGGCTTCCGTGAGGAACTGCATGAAAGGCGCCGCAGTTATGCAGAGATCCTCAACCCTCTCTATGAAATCCTTCTCGCAGACCTGCCGCTGGGAAAAATCCGAAGTGACGATGAAATCCTTGCGCCTCAAATCATCCGGAAACGGGTGACTGCCTGAATAATGTTTCGGAACCTTGCTCAGCGAGTCGCCGGCTAACTTGAAACTCTTTTTAAACTTCCTGTCTGTGACGACATCACCCCAGCGAGAGGGATTGTTGTAAATGGAGTCGGTGATTTTTCTTCTGTTGGCGGTATCCGGCTGCCAGAGGCCTATTCCAAGGAATGAGCTCCCCGGCTCAAGGTGCAGATAAATCCCCGGAGTATTCTCCTTTCCGGCCTGATGATAGAAGAATGCAGCCGCATTGGTCTTATAGGGGACCTTCGATTTTGAGAACCTGACATCCCTGTAAATTCGCAGCATCGATCCGCCCACCGGTTTGGGGTCGGCAATCAGCCACGGACTGATGGCGTTCAACCTTGGCCTGAACGCGGCTATGAATGCAAGAAACGGATCCCGAACGTGCTCGGTGTACTTGCCGCGGTTCTGCTCGTACCACTCCCTGTTGTTGTTCGATTTAAGTTCCTGCAGGAATTCGAAAAGTTTTGTCGAGAATTTAAGTTCCTTCATTGTCATTTCAGCTTCTCAGATTATCGGTTCATTTTTGGGGTACTCACTTTACACTCAGTCAATGAATGATTGGAAGCTCTATGCCGAAACCGCCGGCCATGCTGACAAAAAAGTACCCGGCCATGTTATACTCGCCATCGGAAGCTGAGAAGCAGGCCGGGTGATCGCCGGCGTCATTCATTTGATGCTGGAGGAAAGTCCGAACACTACAGGACAGCAGGCTGGCTAACGGCCAGGCGGGGTGACCCGACGGAATAGTGCAACAGAGAACAGACAGCCAACCGCGTTTATACGCGATGGCGATGGTGAAACGGTGAGGTAAAGGCATCACCAGCGAGTGTGGCGACATGCTCGGCTAGGCAAACCCCCTGCGGTGCAAGACCAAATAGGGAAACGTTGATCAAGGTTGTCCGCCTGAGTCCTTGCACTTCGCCGGTTTTCAGAAAGAAAGATAGTCACAATTATTTTTTTCTGAGATCGGGCGAAGTGCGAGGCGCGTTTTCGGGTAGGTCGCATGACCGGCGCAGTAATGCGCCGCCCAGATGAATGATCGCCACTCAGTTCGCTGAGTACAGAATTCGGCTTACAGGCCGGCTCCTCAACTTCCACTTTGCTCATAGTAAGTTATTCTTTAACAATCCCTTGAAAAATAAAGCGAACCGATAATGAAATTCTCATTTCTTCAAACAAGAGTCTCAATAGTTATCATCTTTCTTATCCTTGGGCTCATCTTTGGGTTCAAGATAGCCAACAGCCAGTATCGAAGAGAACATGGGCCGGATGCCATGGCCGCGGCCGGGGCCGCGCAGGGGGCCGCGCAGGGTGGCTCGCATGCCGATGCCGGGAGTCAGGGTCTTTCGCCCCAGCAGCGCGAACAGGTCATGAATGAGATGCGCCAGATCATCGATAAGGCAAAAAACAATCCAAACGATGCCGAAGCCCAGCTTGAAGCAGCGGATCAATTCATCCAGTTCGGCAGACCCGAGGAAGCCATACCTTTCCTTGAAAAGGCCGATCAGGCGAAGCCGAATGATGCCCGGACCATGGCCGGCCTGAGCATGGCCTCATTCATGCTCGAGAAGTATGACGATTCAGTGAAGTGGTCGAAGAAATCAATCGATATTAATCAGGAAAATCCCGGGGCGTCGTTCCTGCTCGTCGCCTCCTACATTCGTTTGAGAAAAAATCTCGATGAAGCCGAAAGCATCCTGAAAAGGCTGGAAGTGCAGAAAGTCGATCCGACCATCCTGGCCAATGCCAGAAAGGAACTTGAATCGGCACGCACCGGCAAATCGCCCGATTCCCAGCCAGGATCCGATTCAAAGACAGTGCTCGGCCATGGCCCTGAAGATCCGAACACGGGGAAGTCTGCGGCTAAGCCCGGAGGCAGGCAGTGAGTTTTGTCTTCCGTTGCGTCATGGTTCTGCTCGTCTTTTCGTTCATCGTTTATGTGATGAAAGCCATCGCCAGGCTTAGCTTCAATCTCAGGGGAACGATTCGGGATGTCAGTAAATTACGCGACCAGGTTGGAGGAAGACCGGAATCGAGTGCCGAGATGATCCGCTGCGCCAGCTGCGGATCATTCATTTCAACCAGAGAAGCAATCACTTTGAGTTCGGGTAGTAAGGCAAAGACCTTCTGCTCGCAGGATTGCGCCAAAGTCTACCTGACCAGATAAGCGTTAGTTCATTCATCATTAGGTTATGTTGCAACTGCAGGGAAGATTCACCTCCTTCTTTTGTGCTTTTGTGTCTTGGTGCGGTGAAGTTCCTGCTTCGATGACTCGTCATCAAATTTCTTCTGGTTTCTTCTGGTAACCTTCCCGTCAAATTCGAGTCAAGGATTTGAGATATGACAATTTTGAGCAAAATCGGCCTTAGTCGAATGGTTATATTTGGAGTGGCCCTGGCTTTGAGCATGGCGTGCTTGTCGAGCATATCAGGCTGGGTGGCGAGCGGATCTACGCAGCGCAAGCCTGACGACAAAGCTTCAACACAAAAGTCCGGTCAATCGGCGAGCGAGAAGACAAAAAACTCATCGGGGCAGTCGACCGACAACCCCGGCCCCGAATTACCGGTTCGTCAGACTCAAAATGAGAATCCGGTCCTTGAGGATTTGAGAATCAGGGCCTGGAGCCCGAAGCGTTTTGATCAGCCTGATGAGGCGATCAGGTTCTATTTGAACAAGCGCCTGCCTGAGGGTGTAACGGACTTTCCGATTGAAAAGTATTTCGAGGCTCAGGAACTGATCAAGGGGATGCCTCAGTTTTCGACGGTCACGAACAGTCAGTATCCCTCGCAGTTGCAGATGCGTGTATCCGGAACCAACCAGAATATCGGCACGTGGTCGCCGCTCGGACCCGGCAATATCGGCGGGAGAACGAGGGCCATTCTCATCGATCCGCAGAATACCAATCTGATTTATGCCGCCGGTGTCGCCGGCGGGGTATGGAAATCATCAAACGGCGGGCAGACCTGGACTCCCCAAGTCGGATCTGATAGCCAACATCGCCGTCACTTCGATGGCCTTCGACCCGCAGAATTCAAACACCATTTATGCCGGCACCGGCGAGGGCTTTTTCAATGTGGATGGCGTCCGTGGCGCCGGGATTTTCAAGTCGACTGACGCCGGCGAAAACTGGACACGCCTGGCGGGAACAGAGACTGCTGATTTTTATTATGTTAACGATATTGTCGTCAGCCCCAACAACAGCCAGCGAGTTTATGCAGCGACCAGGACGGGAGTCTGGAAATCCACTGATGGCGGCGTGACCTGGCAAACAGGCTACGTTACTTCAATCCAGGGCGGCTGCACCGATCTTGCGATCAGAACCGACCAGACCAACGATTTCCTTTTTGCCTCCTGCGGCAATTTTCAGCAGGGGCAGATCCTGCGAAATATCAATGCGGCATCTTCAAACCCTGATAATTGGGAACTGGTCATTACCGATCCGCTCTTCGGTCGTTCGGCCATAGCGATTGCACCATCCAACCAGAATATCGTGTATGCCGTTACTGTGGCCCTCAGCGGGACCTATGCAAATGGACTGTTCAAGTTTTACAGATCGGCATCCGGAGGTGAGCGCTCATCCTGGATTACCCGAGTCAACAATACCGACTCGAACAAATTCAACACGGCAATTCTCTCGAATCCGGCCTCTGCCACAGCCGGTGAATGCAAGTATGGAACCTCAAACAGCTTCTCGGGTCAGTCGTGGTATGACCTGACAATGGCAGTCGATCCGCTCGATGAAAATCGTGTCTGGTTGGGCAGTATAGATCTCTTCAGAACTGACGATGGTGGAGCCAGCTGGGGATTGGGCGGAGTCGTTTACCCCAATGAAGGTCCGTGGCGGATACATCCTGATCAGCACGCGATAATATTCCATCCTCAGTATAACGGTACAACCAATCAGATAATGTATGTCGGCAATGACGGCGGGTTGTATCGCACCGACAACGCGCGCGCGCCGGTGGCCGTTGGAGCGCCGGCAGTCTGCTATCCGCTGGCGGCTTCTCAGGTCTTATGGACCCCCTTGAATAACAATTACGGCGTGACACAGTTCTACCATGGAGTAGTCACTCCCGACGGAAAGTCGTACTTCGGAGGAACCCAGGACAACGGCACGGTTCTTGGGACGGATCTGGCAGGGTCTAACAACTGGAAGATGATCAATGGAGCAGATGGCGGATATTCAGCAGTCGATTTCATCAATCCAAACACCTTATATGCATCGACCCAGAATACGGGGATCAGAAAATCCACGGATGCGGGAGCGACTTTTACCGGGGCCACTTTCGGATTGACGGAGTCGGGTCTGTTCATCACGCCGATTGCCATGGACCCGAGCGAACCCAGAAGGCTATACACCGGAGGCCAGAATCTGTTTCGTTCGGCAAATGGCGCGACATCCTGGACCTCGGTTGGCTCATTCAGGTCGATCAGCGCGGGCGGAAGCGGCACGATCAGTGCGATTGCGGTCGCACCGACCGATCCCAACCGTGCCCTGATAGGAATGAATGACGGTTCGATTATCCGAACTGACCGGCTGTTGACTATGAGTACTCAAGTTCCGCCATCAGCCTCCACTGAAACCACTCGAAGACCAAGAACCGGTTTTGTTTCATGGGTCGCATTCGATACTAACAATAAAGATATTGCATTCGCCACATACTCGACATTTTCGCAGAATGACACCGAAGCTCACGTGTATCGTTCGCTGGATGGAGGACTGACATGGGCGCCGCTCGATGGAACCGGCACTGCCAAAATTCCGAACATTCCCGTCCATTGTCTTGTTGTCGATCCCTCTAACCCCGCGCGGCTTTACGTTGGGACCGATCTTGGAGTTTTCGTCTCGATCGACGGTGGGCTGAGCTGGTCTGTCGAGAATACCGGATTTGCCAATGTTGTCACAGAAGCGCTGATTCTTAACATTGTAGACGGAGTCACAAGTCTGTATGCCTTTACCCACGGCCGTGGCGTATACAAAGCCGTGGTCAACAACAGCGGTTGCAGTTATGCGATAACCCCGACTACGAGGAATTTCGGTCGGGACGGCGGCGATCTGGTCGTGGATGTTACGGCAAAGCCGAATGGTTGCAACTGGAAAGCTCAGAGCAATGCATCGTGGATACAGCTTGCACCGAACGCGCAGGGAAGCGCCAGCGGTTCTTTCGGATTGAAAGTTCTGGCCAACACTACACTGAGCACGCGAGCGGGCACCGTCACGGTCGGAACCGGCAGCTTTACGATCACTCAGGAAGCTCAGCCGGATCTTGCCCCGCCGCTGTTGACAGTCACTTCGCCGGCCGGCGTTGTGGTCGGAACCACTTCAGGGGCCATAACCATTCTGGGCACTGCATCAGATAATGGCAGGGTCGTTTCGGTGGCGTATCAATCAAGCAACGGTTTCGGCGGCAATGCGAGCGGCACGACCAGTTGGTCTTTAACCTCGATACCGCTTGGCCCCGGGTCTAACATCATCACTATTACAGCCACTGATGATTCCGGTCTGGTCAGCAGGCCGGCCCGGATAACCGTCAATGCCAGTCCTGCGGGAGTGCTGACGACCGTGGCGGGCACTGGTGCACAGGGTTTTAGCGGCGACAACGGACCGGCTCCGTTCGGGTGGCTAAACCGGCCTGCAAGACTGGCCTTCGACTCATCCGGCAACCTGTTTTTTGCCGACACTACGAATCATCGAATTCGCCGCGTCAATTCTCAAGGAGTGCTCTCGACAATAGCCGGCACTGGAGTTCCGGGTTTCAGCGGTGATAATGGCCCGGCAATTTCAGCCCAGTTGAATTCGCCGCTGGGTGTGGCCGTCGATAAGGACGGAAACGTCTATTTTTCTGACAGCAACAATCACCGCATCCGTGCGGTAAATAAAGCTACCGGGCGGATCACCACGGTTGCAGGGTCAGGCATACCCGGATACAGCGGTGATGGCGCCACGGCGACGGCCGCGAACA
Organism: Acidobacteriota bacterium; assembly: GCA_016710075.1. Classification (GTDB taxonomy): domain Bacteria; phylum Acidobacteriota; class Blastocatellia; order RBC074; family RBC074; genus JADJLO01. The sequence continues at coordinate 350,543 of JADJLO010000001.1, forward strand.
TGAACCTGCCTGAAAACGTCACGCTCGATAAAGACGGCAATATCTATTTTGCCGATTCGAACAACCATCGAATCAGAAAAGTGACGGTTGCAACGGGCTTCATCAATACGATTGCCGGAACCGGAGGAGCAGGATTCAGCGGTGATGGAGGTCTTGCCACGAGCGCACAATTGAGACTGCCCAATGACATTTTTGTCGGTCAGTCAGGAGACGTCTGGATCAGTGATGCAGGCAATGTCAGAGTGCGAAAGATCACCACAGCAACCGGCAATATCAGCACCATTGTCGGCGGAGGCAGCCAGGGGACGGATGGTGAAGGGGTTCAGGCTACTTCCGCATTCTTCACGTCGCTGGCATCGATCACAGGTGATGCATCCGGAAATCTGATTGTTGTCGATCGGGCAGGAGCCCGGATTCGCAGGATTGCCGGCTCGGATAACACAATCAGAACCATTGCGGGAGGCGCTTCAACCGGAAACACACCAGATGGATCGGGGGCGCTTGGGGTAAGGCTGAACAATCCTTTCGGCGTGGCGCTGGACCTTTCAGGGAGGGTCGTTTTTTCCGAGCGTGATGGTCATCGAATCAGGATGATCGCTCCGGCTGTGGCCGGCGACAATATCCCGCCGGCCATTTCGATCACCGCGCCGACAACCGCTTCATCATACAATGCCGATTCCAGCCCGATCTATCTCACCGGGACAGCTTCAGACAACTCCTCCGTGGTGGCAGTGAGGTGGCAAAATGACCGAGGCGGCGCCGGGCTGGCCGTAGGCACCATGGACTGGTCAGTGCCATCGATCGGTGTTCAATCAGGCGTCAATGTCATTACTGTTACTGCAATCGATTCATCGGGGAATTCCAACTCCGCGGCCATCACGGTCAATTTTTCGACCCAGAGTGTCATCATTACAGCGGCCGGAACTGGAACCGGCGGTACTGAAGGTGATAACGGATCTGGAGTCGCCGCAAATCTATTTGGGCCAAGCGGCGTTGTCGTCGATACGGCTGGAAATATCTACTTCACTGACAATACCAACCGCAGAGTCAGAAAGATATCGTCGAATGGCGTTATCACCGCCTTTGCCGGAACCGGAGACCTCGGGACCAGCGGTGACGGCGGACCGGCGACAGCCGCAACCTTCAATTCTCCAAGGGGAATCGCCATTGACAAGGCGGGAAACATTTATGTCGGCGACAGCAATGCTCATAAAATCCGCCGGATCTCAATCGATGGGAAGATCGCAACTGTAGCCGGCACCGGCAGCGGTTTCGGGGATTTCGGTGGTGACGGCGGGCCCGCATTGCAGGGCGATTTGAATGGTCCGCAGGGGATCGCGGTTGATAAAGACGGGAATCTCTATATCGCCGATCGCAACAACAGCCGCATCAGGAAGGTGGACGGCAAAACCGGAATCATCACGACGATTGCCGGCACCGGCACCATCAGCTTTTCCGGCGATGGCGGGCCGGCCGTTCAGGCGGAACTCTTTCTGCCTAGTGGTGTGGCCGTCGATAAATTCGGCAATGTCTTCATCGCCGATACCGGCAACCAGCGAATCCGCAGGATAGATTCGGCCAATGGCACAATCGCCACCATTGCCGGAACCGGCGTGGCCGGATTTAATGGAGACAACATCCCTGCGAGTAATGCTCAAATCAATATCACTTTCCCAACCTATCTTTCGATCGATTCGAATGATGATCTGATCTTCGCCGATCGAGGAAATCACAGAATCAGAAAGATCACAAACAGCAATGGAACCATCTCGACGCTGATCGGCACCGGAGTATCCGGATTTTCAGGAGACGGCGGTTCTCCAACCGCAGCCTCTCTTCTGTTTCCGACATCTGCTGTCGCCGACATCAACGGCAATATTGTGGTTGCCGACAACAACAATAACCGGATCAGAAAGACGATTCTTTCTTCAGGCTTGAAGAGCTTTGCCACAACTTCCGCGGCAAGTTATTTCATCGGAAACCAGGCGCCGGAGTCGATCGTTGCAGGGTTTGGATCAAATCTCTCGACCGGGTCTGCCGCCGCCGCGACCATCCCTCTGCCGAACAACCTCGGCGGAGTCGCCGTCAAAATACGCGATTCCCTCAATGTCGAACGAATCGCCCCAATCTTTGCAGTGACATCACAACAGGTCAATTACCTGATTCCGAATGGCACTGCGACAGGCAAGGCCGCTCTTACCGTTTCAAAAGCAAACGGCGAAACAAGCACGGCGCTGCTCAATATTTCCCAGATTTCACCAGGTATTTTTTCAGCTGATCAGAACGGCAGTGGGGTCGCAGCTGCACTGATTTATCGACGCCGGGCAAATGGCTCGGAAAGTTATGAAGCCGTCGCGCGGTATGATGAAAATCTGAAACGATTCGTCCCTCTCCCGATCGACCTCGAACCTGCCGACGATCAGGTATCCCTTTTGCTCTTCGGCACGGGATTCAGATTCAACAGCGCCCTCGAAAACGTCTCCTCAAAAGCCGGAAACATCTCGCTGCCGGTAACTTTTGCCGGAGCCGCGCCGGATTTCGTTGGTCTTGATCAGGCAAACATCACTCTCGATCGCATCCTTTCAGGCAAGGGAGAGATTGATGTCGTCTTGACAGTCGATGGCATCGCTTCTAATCCAGTTAGAATAATCGTCAAATAAATTAGTAACTGCTCAGCCCTACTAAAGGGACTTCGTAGCGGAAAGTTCTTACCCAACCAGCCGGATTTCTTGAAATAAAGGTATTTTCATCGCCAAGAACGCCAAGCGAAGCCAAGAACGCTAAGAGGATTCAGGGAGTGATTGATAATTTACTTTTAAAACCGGCTGAAATCGAGAGATCAGGCCAAATCCCGGCTATAAATCCTTGGCGTTCTTAGCGATGAAAAATACCTTTATTCCCGCTTAATCCATCAAATACTAAAGACTGAGCAGTTACATAATTGAACGTAATCTGGAATCCGTATGACAAAGGTGAGTAAAAGATTTCAAAAAATGTTGCTGATTTTCGGGCTCATGGTTTTATTCTGCTTGAATCATGAGGGCGTGCTGATTGGTGGAAGCTCGGCTCAATCGGATGAGATGAATCTGGGGCGCCAGGCTGTGAGCATACTGCAGAATCATTGCCTGCAATGCCACGGCCAGGACAGGATGTCGGACCTGGATCTGCGTACACGCGAGTCAATGCTCAAGGGAGGGGCCCGAGGCCCCGCAATCAAGCCCGGTGATGGCCTCTCCAGCCTTTTATACCGATTTGTTTCCGGCGAAGCTTCCCCACGCATGCCTCTTGGCGAAAAACTCGAAGACGGGAAGATCGACATTCTAAAAGATGGATCGATGCAGGCGCTCTCTGGCCTGAAGGATTATCCGCTGAAAACGCCCCGGCGAGAAACAAGACGGCGCCACGGCGCTTCACCGATGAGCAGCGAAATTACTGGGCTTTTCGTAAGATCGTGAGCCCCTCGATTCCACCAGTCAGAAACAAATCATGGGTTCGCAATCCGATCGATTCGTTCATTCTCGCAAAACTGGAGGCCAAGGGGCTGGCGCCATCACCTGCAGCAGACAGGCAGACATTGCTCAGGCGGGTGACGTTTGATCTCACCGGATTGCCGCCAACACCCGAAGAGATCAAAGAATTTCTCGCGGACAAATCGCCTGGAGCCTATGAAAAAGTGGTCAAGCGGCTGCTCGATTCTCCGCGGTATGGAGAGCGTTGGGCGCAGCACTGGCTTGACGTGGTCCGGTTTGGCGAAACGAACGGTTTCGAACTCGATCAGGATCGCGAGCAATCGTGGCGCTACCGTGATTATGTGGTCAAGTCGATCAACGACGACAAGCCCTACGATCGCTTTATCGTCGAGCAGATAGCAGGCGATGAACTCGATCCCGACAGCTTCGAGATGCGTATCGCCACGGGTTTTTTGCGGGCGGGTCCGCAGCATGTGGTTGCCGGCAATCAGGACCTCGAAGTCAACAGGCAGGAATGGCTGACAGAGGTGATGCACGGCGTCAGCAGTGGAATCATGGGGCTGACGGTCGGCTGTGCGCGCTGTCACGATCACAAGTTCGATCCGATCCTGCAGGCCGATTTTTACAGGTTGCAGGCTTTCTTCTCAAGCTCGGACATTGCCGATTACAAACGCCCGTCGAAAGAGCAGCAGGATGCCTATAATGCCGCGATGTCAGCTCACAGGGAGAAGCTGAAGCCGATACTCGACCAGATCTCGCGGATCGAAAAGCCCTACAAGGAGCGCCTCGCCGCCGAAAAGAAGGCGAAACTCGAACCGCATTTTGCCGCGGCCCTGGCAAAACCTGATAAAGACCGCACTGAAGATGAGAAGCTTTTGGCGAAGGATGCCCAGCGGATGCTCAGCGTCAACTGGGATGAACTGCTTGCAACCTTGAATCCGACGGATAAGGAATCCCGCGCGGTATTGCGCCGGCGCATGCACGAGATCGAGCTTTATGCGCCCGAGCCGCTGCCAAAGGCGCTGAGCGTGAGCGATGTCATTTCACCGGCGCCCTCGATGCACATCCTCAAAGGCGGAGATCCACACAGGCGTGGCGATGTAGTCATGCCCGGATTTCTCACGATCCTCCTGCCGGCGGATTCCGATTCAGACGCAGTTGTGCAATCAGTCAGTCTCAAGGGGCAGGATGGTCAAGAGGTTAAATCTCCAGGTCGAAGGCTGGCGCTGGCGCGATGGCTGACTGATCCTGCCAACCCTTTGACTTCGCGAGTGATGGTCAACCGGCTGTGGCACTACCATTTTGGAAGGGGCATAGTCGCCACTCCTAACGATTTAGGCCGAAACGGCCGCCCGCCCACTCACCCTGAGCTTCTAGACTGGCTGGCCGCTGAGTTTATCGCGCGCGGATACAGCCTGAAGCAAATGCATCAACTGATGGTCCTGTCGAATGCCTACCGGCAAAGTTCGGAGCCTGATCCGATCAAGGTGAAGATAGATCCTGATAATCAGTTCTTCTGGAGGATGAACCGCCAGCGCCTGGATGCCGAGGCAATTCGGGACGCCGTCATCTTCGCCACCGGAAAACTGACTGAGCAAACCGGAGGGCCTCCGGTCAGAGTCCCACTCGAGCCCGAAGTTTATGACACCATCTTCACCGAGTTTGAACCTGACAATTTATGGCCGGTTCACCCCGATCCTCGCCAGCATCTTCGTCGCAGCCTCTACCTTTTGCGAAAAAGAAATGTGAGACTGCCGCTGCTTGTGGCTTTCGACTCTCCGGATTTGATGAGCTCCTGCGGCGCGCGCAGCGCCAGCATCCACTCTTTGCAGGCGCTCACGCTGATGAACAGTGATTTCATGTTTCAGCAGAGCAGGGCCCTTGCCGCCCGATTGATAAACGAGAGCGGCGGAAGCGAACGATTGATGATCGACAGGCTTTATCTGCTGACTCTTGGTAGAAGACCCACGACTGAGGAAATTCGACTGACACAGGACTTCCTCAAAAAGCAGACGGCATTGATCGGCCAAAGAAAGTCGCGCGGAGAAGCTATCGCAGAACTCGAAGGTCTCAGGATTCCATTCGATGCTCCGGCTGCAGCGGCCTGGGTGGATCTTTGCCTTTCAACCATGAACCTGAATGAATCCGTCTATTTGAGATAATCAGATGAAAATGAAATTTCGTGAAGATTCGGAACACTCATCGCGTCGTGATTTTCTGATGCGTTCAGCCAATGGTTTTGGGGCCATGGCGCTTTCGTCCCTGCTCGCCAGGGACGCCTTCGCTTCGACGGGTGAAAAGCCTCAAAAGAGCGTCAATCCGCTCGCGCCGAAGCAGCCTCATTTTCCAGCCAGGGCAAAATCCGTGATCTTTCTGTTCATGGTAGGAGGACCGAGCCATCTGGAGACTTTCGATCCGAAACCTGCTCTCGACCGTCTGCACGGGCAGAAGATGCCGCCAAGTTTCGGCGAGGTGAAGAGCCAGTTCGTCAAAGCCGGCACTCCGTTGATGGGCAGCGCCTGGAAGTTCAGGAAATACGGCCAGTCAGGTATCGAAGGCTCGGATCTCTACCCGCATCTTGCCGGTTGTGTGGATGACCTTGCAATCATCAGATCCTGTTACACCGACAGCTTTGTCCACGCGCCTGCGATGTATCAGATGATGTCGGGACGAATTCTTGCCGCCCATCCGTCTCTTGGAAGCTGGGTTACTTACGGACTTGGCAGTGAAAGCGAAAATCTGCCGGCTTATTGCGTCATGACCCAGCCGCAGGGACTGCCCGAAGGCGGCTCGCCTATGTGGGGAGCCGGTTATCTTCCGGCAATCCATCAGGGCACAGTTCTCAGAAACGGCTCGAAGCCGATACTCCATCTCGACCCCCCGAAAGAGATCGGACAGAATCAACAGCGTCAGATGCTCGATTATCTGAACCGGATGAATTCGATGAATTTGAGGGAAGGGGATTCCGAACTCTCGGCGCGAATCTCATCTTATGAACTCGCCTGGCGAATGCAGCAGCACGCGCCTGAAGCAGTCGATCTTGGCAAGGAAAGCAAGGCAACGAGAACGCTTTACGGGCTCGACGATCCTGACACCGCGGAATTCGGTACACGCTGCCTGCTGGCTCGCAGGTTGGTCGAAAGAGGTGTCCGGTTCGTGCTCCTGTTTTCCGGCGGCGGCCCCGTCAGCGTTCAGTGGGATGCGCACGATAACGTCAAGTCGAATCACGAACAGATGTGCCGCTGGACCGACCAGCCTGTCGCAGCCTTGATCAAGGACCTCAAAGGTCGCGGTTTACTGGACTCGACTCTGGTCATCTGGGGCAGCGAATTCGGACGCACCCCGGTCTCTGAAAACGGCAAAGGCAGAGACCATAACCCAACGGCATTTTCAATGTGGATGGCTGGCGGCGGCGTTAAGGGAGGCCAGGTCATCGGCCAGACCGATGAGATCGGCTTCAAAACCGTGGGAGAGCGTTATCACCCGCGCGATATCCACGCAACCATGCTTCAGTTGCTCGGCCTGGATCAGATGTCTCTCACTTTTCTTCATAACGGCCGCAATGAAAGGCTGACCGATTTCGGAGGCCGGGTGATCGAAAGCGTTTTCTCCTGATTCAATGAATTCCGGTTGTCAGCGTCGAACCCGTCCGGTCAATTGCAAAGGCAAAACCGTCTTCGACCTTCCCGATGAATCCATGGAATTGAATGTCTGTTCCTGAAAGTATCAGCAAAACATCTCCGGGCCTGACTTCAGGATTATCCACCTTGAACTTGACTATCGTCGCTATCCCGTTGTTCTGTTCGAGAGCTTCAAATTTGAATTCATCCGCGTCAATGACAAGAGTTTGAGAATTGGTCGTTTGATTATTTTGCTGTTCCGCCATTATCTTCCTTTTCTATTTCTAACGAGAATTTCTGAGTGTTTATCTTAGCCAGGTCGATATCTGAGATGCCGATAATTGAGACTTTTCCGATCGGAAGTCGCCGGTTTTTCCCATGACAGAGTAGATTTTGCCGAGTTTGCCGTAATCAACTCTTTCACCGGCATTGTGAAGCAGCAATGGTGAAAGGGGAGCAGTCGTCACTGCCGTCAGCAGATCGCCCGCGTGCCGGATTCCCGGTATCGGCAGAAGCCTGATAAATTCCTGATCGTTTGCAATATCGAACTTTGAGACATCGATTACTGTTTTGTCAAACCGCGGGGCCAGGGCCCTTGCCAGCAGTGCGAGCAGGCCTGATTGTCCGGCTCCGATCAGAGAAATACCTGCTCCCTTGTATTGTGATCGCAGATAAGACGTCGCGGTCAGGATATCCTGCACTCTGTTCGCCTCATCCGTCCGGTTGTAAGTCGTGAAAAATTTGATATTCGACGGTATCTGCCTCTTGCCTGGAAAGCATCCAACCGCTGCCACAACATGACCACTGTTGATCATCTCAGTCGCCAGGTCGTTGACTTGATCGCTTCTGCTGTCGGCACAGGCGATCAGGACTATTGAAGATGCTGCACTTTTGGGCTGAGGTCTTCTCCAGATCGAGAGTGGAACCCGATCGCCCGACTCGGGCCTCGACAGGATTCGGTCTTCCTTGATAACGCCTTTTACTTTGATTTCGGGATCTGACGCGACCGGCTCGCCGGCAATTACCTGATCCGGATATTGAGCCATCAATGCGTACTTAAGTCCGACACCATAGCTGTTTTTGAAGCTTTCGAGCGAGGCGGAATCCGTCGGAAATGATTTCTCGAACTGCAGCTTTCGGGATTCGATCATGTATCCGGCGAGTCCCGTTTCATCCAGTTCGTTTTCCGGCCGGGGCCGGCTGAAATAGACCAGCAGATCGGTTAACGGAGAGACAAGGTTGCCGCGCTCCCTGACCGGGGTTATTTCAGGCCTTCCAAGCATCCAGTGGGCAAACCAGCCGTAAACGGCCTCACGGCTCTCCTGATTGTAGTTATGAGGAGCATTTACCTGGATGGCGGTGACTTTCTCTTCGGCGCCGAAAAGTTGGTAGATCCTGCTGATCGCGGGATATTCAGAGGTCAGAGTATTTTTCGTCCAGTCTCCGGTGGCGGAAATCATGATCATAGGGCGCGGAGCCATGAGCGCGCCGAATTCCACATTGTTCGTGTCAATCCGCAGATTTGGAGCGTTTTCGCAGAGACTGCCGCCCTGCATGATGAATGAGAGCATGTTGACGGGTGCGGCAGTGCCGATCCGCGGATCGACCGCCATCAGCAGAAAGGTCTGTGTCCCACCGCCGGATTCTCCAGTGCATGCAATTCTGTTCGAATCCACTTCAGGCAGTGAGAGCAGAAAATCCACCGAACGAATGCTGTTCCAAAGCTGCAGCCCCAGAAGGTTGACGTTCCACAGGGCTTCCCGGCCGGTTGTGTTGTGATCCGCAAACCGGTGGCTGATTGCCGCACTGTCGTTGTATCCGACCATGTCGTAGCTGAATGCTATATAACCCTGGCGCGCAAAACTCGCCGCACGGGCAGGTCCGGAATTGAGAGGGGTATTCTCCAGTCTGCCGTATGTCCAATGCCCATGAGGGCAGAGTACGGCAGGCGCCTTCCCGTTGATGTTTTTCGGCCGGTACAGATTCCCGGTTACGTAAAAACCAGGCAGCGATTCGAAATAGACCTTTTCAACTGTGTAATCACCACGGTCTTTTCTGTCGAAGATCACCGGCTTGACCGGCTGCTTTTCGGGCATCGGCCAGAGCCCGGCGCTGAACAGAATCTGTTTTCTCGGAAATTCCGCCCGAGTCAGCCAGGCTTCCTTCGTTCGATACTCAGGCAAGGCATAGGTCAGATCGAGAGGTCTGATCTCTGTCTGCCGTCGGTCAGTTTCAGGAATTCTCTGGGCCGATATGCTTATTGTCGAGAAGAGTATGAGTGATGTCAGGAGGAGTTTATTCAGCGGCGGCGGCATTTTTTTATCATATTCCGGCAGATGGTTATTGATTGCTCTCGGTCTCTGTCGATGCGTCAGATTTCTGCGGTTCTTTTGCGGAATCTTCGCCCAATCGCTCGCGAAGAAACTTGATCGAATTGAGATAGGCGTCATCGATCTGTTTCTTTCGGTACTCTTCGAACAGGACCCACTCCTCACCAACCTGAACTTCGAGGTTTCCGTTTTCGGGATTCTGGCGTGTATTCAATGCCATGATCAGCAGTCTCCAAAATGTTACAACCCTAGTTTCTCCACATGTCCGTTTTGACACCGACCTTGAGCATCTGTCTGGCGCCGTTAATCACTGACCTCATTGGATCAGGAGGGATATGAATATCGAGAGAGGTTGCTTTGGAAAGTCTGGTTTTGATTCCGCGCAGGTTGGCGCCGCCGCCGGTCAGGCAGATTCCGTTCTCGATCACCTCACACGAGGTCTTCGGCTCCAGGTCGCGAACGGTGTTGTGGATTGCTTCGATGATGCTTTCAAGCACAGGCTCGATGGCTTCTATCATGTCGAGGCTGCTGACGCAGACACTGGTATGGTCGCCCGTAAGCATGTCTGTCCCGAAGGCAATATAAAAATCCTCTTCCTCCGAGTCCGGAAGCGAGGCTCCAATAAGATGTGTCAGTCGCTCGGCTTCTCTCGGATATAAAAGCACTCCATACCTGAAAGCAATTCTCTGTGATACCGAATTATGCAGATCGCCACAGGCTGTTCTGGCTGCGGATGTCCTGATCAGCGTGCTCGATCGGATGACGGCAATGTCTGTGACACCGTCGCCGATATCCACCAGCATCTGTGCATAGGGCAGAGTGATGTCGAGGCCCGCGCCAATGGCTGCCGCCAGCGGTTCCGGCACAATCACCACGGATGATGCGCCGGCCCGGCGTGTCGCTTCCACAAGTGCCGCGCGTTCCTCTTCGCATGCATCAGTCGGAGTGCAGGCCAGCGCCCTTGGTTTGAGCAACCCAAACCGGCGAGCCCTGCTGATCAGGCTTTGTAACAATGAAGTCGCGGCTTCGACATCGGCTACCACACCCGAATGAAGCGGCGATACTGAAACATGGTTTGAATTTGTCTGAGCCAGACGCGCCGCCTTGACCCCTACCGCCTCAATGGCTCCTGTTTCCGGTTTGACGCTGACAATTGAAGGTTCCTCCGCAATCATTCCTCTGCCGTATGCGTAAAGTCTGGTGTTGGCTGTCCCCAGATCAATCGCAATATCGGGTGAGGAAACCCATCTGCGAAGATTGTATGCTAATGCTGATGACATTTATTACTGCTCTCTGTCGTTTTAATAACCGGCAGGAAGAATCCATTGAACCCTGTGATTGTCCTGCATGAAAATCGTCAGTCCTGACCCTGTCAACAATTAAGCCGCATTATAACACTTTTCTCTTTTTCGCAAAGTGTTAATTTTTATGGACTTAGGAGGTGGTAAAATCATCTGGGTCTGATCTGGATGAGCTTAACCTGATAGACCGGATCTCCCTCGGTGGCAGGAAACTCGATTGAGATCGCCTTCCAGCCGTTCTCATCGCCTTTGATTGCGGCGCCGCTGATTTCCTGGATACCGTTTGGCGCTCTCGCCAGAATCTTATAAGTTTTGCCTGAAAGGCCTTCGACGCTCAGATTCAAGCTGTTTGCGGAGGATGGCATAACTTCTAGTATTTTGAGCGAAGATGTGCGGTCTCCAGTTTGAGTCGGGCTGTCGGGCACTTCAATTTCGATCCCGCCGGTAAAGCTGATCTCAATGAGAGTCCTGCGTTTGAGCGTCGTCTCGAGGCTCAAAGCCGGTTTGAGATAATCGCTCTGGTTGGGTGATATTCTGGCGGCTTTTCCATCGATCAGAACACGGTTGATTCTGGCGAAGGCCGGTAGTGACGGCTCGAACTGCAGTTTGATCGGATCATCATCATCTTTACTTATTTCATAACTCAGACTTGTAAGTCCGGTGCGCCTGAAGTTGATCGAGATGCTGCTCTTCCCGAAAAGATAATTCCTGACGCTCAATTTATCCCAGGAGGCGGGAATCTGCGGGGAAAACATGAGGCTCTTTTTTGGGGCATCAGCCCGCAGGCCGAGCAGTCCGCGGATGAATGGAGTGATGACCATTCCGGAAGAGAAGAGCTGATGCGGCACCGATTCATCGAGCGGGCGATAAAAGTCGCCCGAGAGAATTTCAGGATGAAATCCGAGCGAATGATCGAAAGTCATGCGGGCGAGTTGCCTCAAATGGGCAAGCCCGGAATGGTTGTGCCGGTATGCATACTCCGCCGAGGCGACAAAACCGGTCAGGAACGGCCAGACACCGCCGTTGTTATAGGCCATCGGATCGTATGCGGGGCTCCGATTGGTCAGCATTCTGGCTCCCCAATCGGAGCTGATCTGTGATGAACTCAGCGTCCTGATCGTCAGGCTCGCTCGGCGCGCATCGAGCTGGCCGAACATCATTGGCACGGCAGCCCAGGCGGTGACTTCCGTGTTCTGTTTGCCGCTTTTCGTCAGGGCATAGATGTAGCGCCCTTCAGTTTGATTCCAGTAAAGTTCGTTCAATGACGCAAAAGCGCGCTGATATTTCTGTTCGGCAAGGTCGCGCAGCTGGGTGTCTTTCATGATCTCGGCGAGTTCGCGAATGGCAAATGACGCTTCAAGATTTGTCGCGGCGAGATAAATATCCTGATGCAGGTCTTCGAGCAGGGATCCAAGTTCAGAAGCCCCAAGCCCGGCCTTTGAGTTTTCCAGTATGCCGTCGCCGTCACTGTCATTGTCGATGCAGAATTGATAGGCATTTTTGAGATTCGGCCAGAGTTCCTCGATCAGTTTGATGTCGCCGCTCTGGCGATAAAGGTTGTAGACCGCTGCTATGTAAAACGGGGTCGTATCGGCGTGATAAAAGGCATAAGGATATTCCTCGAACCATTTAATCATCCCCGCGGCCTGCGATATCTCATGCGTGATCTTTCCATCGGCGCGCTGAAACTTTGCCAGAAATCTGAAGGCTGCCCGCATCGACTCGAAATCGCCATACCCGGTCATTGCATAGGAATTGATAGCCGCATCGCCCCCAAAGAACCATCCGAAACCGGGTCGAGCTCCGCCTTCAGCAGGCCCCCAGCCTGCAACCAGTCCATAGCCAAGTTCGGGGTTATCGACCATCCCTTTATCCATGGCCGCCTTTGCCCATTCGAAAGCGAGATTGAGCGCCGGTTCCGGAGTCTCGATGCTCATCATCTTTTCGCGAAGGCCGCGGTAATGATTGAATGTCGCCTGATATTGCTCCTGAACCGTGCCGGCGAGTCGATTGTAAAGATCTATGACCGGCTGTCTTCCGTTGATTCCGCCGGCGATGATCAGCGGATAGAAATGGTTTCCGTGCGGTCTTTGGATCGACCTTGATATCGAATCTGAGGGCCCCTGATGCCAACTGGTGCGCCGGTGTCGCGACTCCGCGAACCGCCCCGGGAGATCCAAAGAAGGCGTTGTATTTTCTCCGGCTCTCGCTGATCACAAACGCCTTGAGATCATCCCTCCAGCCGGCGCTCTGCCCTCCAAGCCCGCCGGGCCACATGGGCTTTAAATCCGGCACAAAGCTGATAGTCAATGTCATCGGCCTTGCTGTGTCGATATCCAGAAGGATGATCGACCCCTGCTCGTTTATCGGGGTGAAGTATGTCGCCTTGATCGTGAAGAGCTGATTGGTGGCCACCAGCGTCGTCGATTCAGGTCGCGCGATCACCTTATCCACGCTTGATGAAAAATCTATCGGACTGTCCTGCCCCTCGATGCTGATGCTGATAGCCGCATTGTGAAACAATTTCATGGGAAAGACCCACGATTCGAAGGTCCCGGATTCCCTGGCAAAAATCGCAGCCTTCCTTCCGACTGCATCGAAATAGACGTCTTTGCGGCTATACCTGCCAAGCTCGATCGGATTCTGAGGCAATGCAAACTTTTCCGGCAGACTCTGTGCATTCTGAGCGGATGCATGAGCGCTGATGAGGAGAACCAGAATTGAAGACAGCGTTGTGGCAATAATTCGACTGTGGTTCATATGTTCAATTATTCATTTATGTATGGGTTGTTGGGGGAACGAAAACTCTCTTACCTGCAATCGATTTGTGGAGGTGGGGGGGAGGAGAATACGAAACAGACGAAACAGACGAAAAATCTCAAACAATAGCAGTCTGTGAATACACCCTTTGCACCTCTTGCGAATGTTTCGTATCAAAGCAGGCTGGGAATGAACAATCACAACAGCGGAAGCCGGTGGAGTGTTCATTCCCGGTCTGTGTTAAACATGTCCGCCTTTGACCATCTCGCGTCGTCTGGCTCGAGTTGCGAGGAACTCTTTTGCCTCTTTGTAGAGCCTCTTCCTCTCGCTGCTTTTGAACATGGCATCCTTCACGATGCGTGCGACGACTCTGGGCCTGAAGTAGTACTCGTCGTAAAATTTGTGGACCCATTCGAGCATTTCGGCGGCCGGCAGATGCGGGAAGTTGGCCATCGGGAGCTGCTGGCCGAGTTCGTCGGACATCTGATTATTGAGGATCACGCCGTTTGCCTTGAACCATTCATACATCTCCGTGCCGGGGTAAGCGTGGGCAACAGAGACCTGCAGGGTTTCGGCATCCATCTCCTTGGCGTATTTGATGGTCTCCTTGATCGTCTCGCGAGTCTCTCCGGGAAGGCCGATGATGAAGTCTGCGTGCACTTTGATGCCGGCGCGTTTGCAATCCTTGACGAACTGAAGGGAGCGTTTGGCCGAGATGCCCTTTTTGATGTTCTTGAGTATCTGGTCATTGCCCGATTCGAAGCCGACAATGAAGAGCCTGCAGCCTGCATCGCGCATCACCTTGAGGGTTTCATAATCGAGGTGGGCTCGCGAGGTGCTCGACCACTGGAATTTGAGAGGCTTGAAGGCCTTGCTCATCTCGATCATCCGATTGGGATTGAAGGTGAATGTATCGTCATCGAAGAAAATCTCCTGCAAACCTTCGGGTTTGAAAGCATCGAGCGCCCATTCCACTTCATTGGCCACATCCTGAACGCTGCGTTGCCTCCAGCGGTGATCGTCGAACGTCTGAGGCCACAGGCAGAATGTGCACAAAGCAGGACAGCCTCTGGTCGAATAGAAGGCCACGAAAGGATTGAGCAGAAACGGGACGTTATAACGCGTAATGTCGAGGTCTCGTTTATAGATCGGAGTCACCCAGGGAAGCTTGTCCAGATCCTGAACCAGCGGTTCGGGCTGCGTGGAGACCATCTTGCCGTCTTTGAGAAAGTGAACTCCGGGAATCTTTTCCAGCGATTCGCCGCTCGCGTATCTTGTCACCGTGTAATCGAATTCCTTGTGAGTGACGAAATCGATCACGGGACTGGCATTGAGCGCCTGCTCAGGGTGCGTGGTCACAGGGGGGCCGACGAAGGCTATCCTCAGACCAGGATTCAACTCCTTCATTCTCTCAGCCAGTTTGACGTCATTCTTGAAGCCAACGTGAGACGTGAACAGAACCAGGAACTCGTAATCTTTTGCGATCTGCGCAGTATCTTCAGGGCTGATGTGGCGCGGAGGCGCGTCCAGAAGCCTGGACTCTCCACCGAGGTCCCTGATCATGGCGCTCGGATATCCCAGCCAGACCGGATACCAGTAACTTTCAATTTCACGGGTCGCCGGCCAGCGTGAACTTGCTCCACCGTCGAATTTTTCAAATGATGGCGGATTGAGTAGAAGTGTTTTCAACAAGACTTTCCCCTCTTCTCTGAATAGATCGTTATATTTTTCAATTATCAGTTGACTCGAAAGATTAACAATAAGCCACTGGTTTGGCAATCAAGCCTGGCGAGGGCGGTGGAGCAGCTTCGGCCCTACTCTATACGCTTCGAGGCCTTAAAGGACTAATTCTATTTAACTTTAATTTGCACACTCTTTGCTTAATTGAAGTAACTGCTCAGCGCCGATCTTCAAATGTTCAAGAAGACGGTAGGCTGGGATTGAACGATCCGCCGGCTTCCGCCGGCGGGATTTCGTTATCCTCCATGGCTTCTTTTTTTATCGGCGGTTGCTTCAATCCCAACCATCCAACATTGCTCCAAAATGCTGTAATCCCACCGGCGGAAGCCGGTGGATCGTTCAATTCCTGCCTACCGTGACTTGCAGAGACTTTCGCGAATACCACCGGCGGAAGCCGGTGGATTGTTCAATCCCAGCCTAATATCGTCATCTATCAAATTCTGTTGAGCAGGGGCTGAGCAGTTACTAATTGTATTGGGTCTGTTCTCTTGTTATTCTTTGGAACTGATCAAACCAATCTTATGAATGCACAGATCGATACCAACCAACGGGAAATGCACGGTGGCGGCTCGTGTTCGACGGCTGAGGCTTATGCCTATTGCGAGCAAATGGCGAGAAACCACTATGAGAACTTTCCTGTTGGTTCAATGCTGGTCCCACGAAGCAGGCGTAAGCACGTCTACAGCATTTACGCTTTTGCCCGTACCGCGGATGATTTCGCCGATGAGGGATACGAGAAAGGCATCGACGAAGCCGAGAGGCTGGCGAATCTGGATGAATGGGAGCGTGAGCTGGAATCCTGTTATCAGGGCCGTGCTGACAATCCGATATTCATCGCGCTGGCTCAAACAGCAAGGGAGTTGAATCCCTGATCCTTTTGTTGTTCGATTATCGCGACACGCATCTGCATCTTCTTTCAGACCATATTTGTACTGCTCTCCAACTGGCTAATTTCTGGCAGGATGTCGCAGTCGATATTCAAAAAGACAGGATCTATCTGCCGCAGGATGATTTGGCCCGTTACGGCGTCACCGTCGAAGACCTGAAAAACAGGCGTTTGACCAGTCAATATGCCTCATTGCTGAAATTCCAGGTCAGGCGCACAAAAGAAATTTTCGAGCAGGGAAGAGTGCTTCCGAGCCTGGTTGGGGGAAGATTGGCGATCGAATTGAGGCTGACCTGGCTGGGTGGCATGCGAATTCTTGAGAAAATAGAAGGCCTGCAGTTCGACACTTTGACCCAAAGGCCGTCGATTTCAACTTCAGACAAGATTATGCTGCTCCTCAAATCCCTGATCAGCAGGAAGTGAAGATCGTTACTGTTATATGAAATCAGTCAACACAAGCAACATCCATTTCACACCGTGGCATCTGCGTGATCGCACGCGAGGCCTGCGACATGATCTGGCCAAAACGATCCAATCTAATTTCTTCTATTCCTTTTTGTTTCTCCCGAAACATAAACGGGAAGCCATCATCGATGTCTACGGGTTCTGCCGTGCAGTGGACGATGTCGTTGATGATCTGGTTGAGAATGATTCAAATGGTGGCGGCGAGAATGAGAAAAACCTCGCCCATGCAGAGCTTGCCGGGTGGAGGGCTGAACTCGACAGGCTCTATCTTGGCAGGCCTGAAAAGCCTTTAGCTCTGAAATTGCAGCGAGTGCTGGAGCGGTTCCCCATGCCGCAGGAATATTTTGAAGAGATGATCAACGGTTGCGAGATGGATCTTCACAAAAACCGTTACGAAACCTTTGATGAACTTTATCAATACTGTTATCGCGTGGCCGCCATCACCGGACTGATGAGCATAGAGATTTTCACATACCATTCCCCGCAGACCAGGGAATTCGCGACCAATCTGGGCATTGCGCTTCAACTGACGAATATTATCAGGGATATCAGGGAAGATGCATCAAGAGACAGAATCTATCTTCCTCAGGAAGACCTGCGGAGATTCGGCTACTCCGAACAGGACCTTTTCAACCATGTCATCAACGACAACTTCAGGCGATTAATGGAGTTCGAATGTGCGCGTGCGCAGG
The DNA here is from genome assembly GCA_016710075.1 of Acidobacteriota bacterium. Classification (GTDB taxonomy): domain Bacteria; phylum Acidobacteriota; class Blastocatellia; order RBC074; family RBC074; genus JADJLO01. Next base: position 367,807 of record JADJLO010000001.1, read on the forward strand.
ACTACTACGATCGCGCTCAGTCATTGCTTCCTGAAGAAGACCGCCCGACTCTGACCGCCGCCATAACCATGGGCAGGATCTATCACAGACTGCTCGAACAGATAAAGCAGGTCGATTACGACGTTTTCAATAATCAGATCAGATTGCACAGACCCGAACGCTTCTTGATAGCTCTGACAGAATGGGCTAAGGCCGGGGTCGGATCGAAGCTTGCTGAGGAAACCTCCCGGTGATGAACGGACACTCGGCAGAGAAGGCAAAGAATAAGGTCGTGATCATCGGCGGAGGGTTTGCAGGCCTTGCCGCCGCCGTTGAACTCACCGAACGAGGTCTGCCGGTATTGCTGCTCGAACGCAGATCTTTCCTCGGCGGCCGCGCCTATTCGTTCACCGACAAGACTACAGGCGATGTTATCGATAACGGCCAGCACCTGATGATGGGTTGTTACCATCACACACTCAATTTTCTTCGCAAGATCGGATCTGCAGACAAGCTCAGATTTCAATCCGATTCTCAGGTCGATTTTTTGGAAATCGCCGGCGGCCTGCCGAGACAATCCAGCTTTAAATGTCCTTCGCTGCCGGCTCCGTTACATCTTGTGGCCGGGTTGATGAGACTGCAGACTTTGAGCTGGACCGATAAGTTCAAGGCATTGAACGTAGGTCTGGCTTTGCGCAGACTGAACGGCAACTGGGCGTCACTCGCCGATATCACCGTGCGCGAATGGCTTACCGGTCTTGGCCAGTCGGAAAATATTCAGCACAAATTCTGGGATCTCATGGCTCTTGCCACCTTGAATGAACTTCCTGAAATTGCTTCAGCAGACATGTTCGCCCGCGTTCTGGAGCAGGGATTTATGCACTCCAGGGAAGATTCGACGATGGTCATCTCAAAGGTCGGACTGAGCGACCTCTACACCACCAATGCACGGAATTTTATTGAATCAAGAGGTGGCCGGGTTAGCTTGAACGCTGATGTGGCCGGTCTTGAATTCGCAGGCAAGCGCGTCAGCCGGATTGTCCTTCGCAGCGGCGAAGAGATAATCCCCGATGCTCTCATCAGCGCGGTGCCTTATTTCGCTCTACGTCGCATTCTCCCCGCGGAGGTCGTTGAATCAAGCGACAGCCTCCGCCATCTCAATCAATTCAATTCGGCGCCGATCGTCTCGATAAACCTCTGGTATCAAAATCCTGTCATGGATTCCGGAATTCGTCGGACTGATAGATTCCCGTATCGAGTGGGTCTTCAATAAAAACGCGATTATCGGAAACCCGCAAAAACGGCCTCAGCATCTGGCACTCGTTATCAGCGGGGCTCATCAAGTCGCTTCGCTTTCCAAAGAAGAGATCATCGAAATCGGCGTCGATGAGATCAACAGATTCTTTCCATCCGCGCGACATCAACAGCCGATTCACGCTTACGTCGTCAGAGAACATGATGCCACGCTTTCTCACATCGCCGGTCTTGCAAAATTTCGCCCCGGTCATGCAACAGATTTCGAGAACCTCTACCTTGCAGGCGATTGGACCGATACCGGTCTCCCTGCAACCATCGAAAGCGCCGTCCAAAGCGGCCACCAATGCGCCCGATTGCTTCTACAGCATCTTTAACTACAGTATCTGCTCAGCCCCACCCCTTGTGCTTCAGATTTTGCCTTGTGCTTCAGATTTTGCCTTGTGCTTCAGATTTTGATTGATATCAGGTTGGGATTACACGATCCGCCGGCTTTGGGCCGACAGGATTTCGTTTCCCCATCTGCCCGATCTAAAAGCTTGTTCAATCCAACCTCAATATCTCTTAACCCTGCTCGCCCACTGCCTGTGGATTGTTCAATTCCTGCCTATATTTTTCCCGGACATTTGCTGATAGCGGCTGAGCCGTTACAAAAAAAAGAATCAATTGATAAAAATTTATTTATTTTTCTTGTACTGCCGATTTTTCTAGCCTATACTCCACCAACTTTTGAGTAGCGGTTTAAGAGCGACAATGCAGTAATTTATTGCCTCAAAACAAGTATCCGATTCCTGGTATATGGGTCCGGCAATCATAAAGCTAAGAGAAGCTAAGAAGCGAAGAAATGAAACAGACCCGGTTTTCTCAGTGGGATTCAAATTTTTCTTAATTCAATTTTTCTGTAGATGAGTCAATTTCTTACACTGCAACGGTGGTCAATTCATTACTTGTGTAAGACATCTGACGGCATAAACTAAATAGACAGATTAATCTGATGCCTGCACCTGTGTGGACAAAACCGAATTCAAGATCAGCAGTCATGATAGCGGTTCTCGCGGCATCACTATCCTTTCTTTATTGCTTTAATCTCTCCATATGCGACGATTCGGCGAACATCACATCGGATCGATCACCAGTCTCCGTTTCATCAAATGAGAATGCTGGTAATCTGCCACTGATGAGCCACCTGCAGTTTAAGGTGGTTGATGACGCTGATAGTTCCGAATTTCAGATGATGATTCTGAAGGGGAGTTCATCCGCACTCCGGCGGCAATCACCGGCAAAGAATTACATTCAGAATCTGCCATCAGTCAATACCGGCAGATCCTTCTCCCCAATTCCCTCCATCAACGCGGACCTCCAAGAATATTGCCTTCAGCATAGTCTTATCCGGAAGAAAATCTCCGATATTCATCGGGAATTATAGCTTTGTAAGATTATGCCTGATTGCTCACTGGGCAATTTGTTTCTGTTTTCATGGACAGAATCAAACCCTGTTTACGACTTTTAAACTCAGAAACGACCAAACTCAGACCAAACTCAGACCAAACTCAGACCAAACTCAGAAAGGATAAGTAATGAGAAAGACAGTAATCACCATTTCATTGGTAATCGCATTGATCGCCGCATATGGTCAGTAATTTTAACAAGGGATTCTTTAATGTTCTCGGACAGAGTGGCGGGAAGAATCATCACAATGACGATGGCAAGGAAAATGATCCGGAAGCGATGGATGTAGACCATCACATTAATTAAAGGCAACAAGGTCGGCCTAGCGTTGACCACCGGCGGCCAAAACACTCGCGGGATACCGGCCGACGGCTTACTTATCTGGATGGAAGGAAGGAGGGTCCACAATGCGACCGGAAGGCGCTCACCGAGGCGGCTTTTCCCGGTACCAGTAAGGTCGTGCGCCGCGACAATGCGCGTGGACCTTCCAGGCTCCCACGGTTCGTGGGCAAACGTGACTTTGCAATTACCTGATTCAGCGCACCTGTATCATAGCCTGAATTTTGGCGGCGTCATTGGCGACTACTGCATGATGGATGCCACTCACAACTAATTACACGACAACCACGATTTTTTGAACGGGCTGAAAATCGGGACCTTCAATAAATCATCGGGAGCGCCGCCTGCAGGCATGGAGCCATCAGGCGGCGTTCCTTTATTTAGAACCAGCAATTGGAACACCCCTTCAAAAAAATCTGACTACCGTCAATCGGTTAAAATTCCCGGTGACGTGGCCGTAAATCTTGTTATTCAGAGTGTTTCTCAACTATCATCTGCTTGAAATCGATTGATATCATAAGACATGCAGACAGGCAGTCATGAGAAAAGTAGCATTCATTACAGGAGCGTCCAGCGGGATCGGATATGAGCTGGCCCTTGAGCTTGCAAGGCAGGGCTATGTGCTGGCGTTGACTGCACGGCGCGAAACACTGCTCGATGAGCTTGCCGAAAAAGTAAAAAGCATTGGGACTGACGCCTTGTCGATCACTTGTGACGTCTCCGATCAGCAGCAGGTCAGGAAGGCAATCGAAGAAACTGTCGCTCACTTCAAAAGAATCGATCTCGCAATTCTATCGGCAGGAATCAGCGAACCAACTGTAGCCGAGGATTTCAGCGCGGCTGATTTTGAAAAATTGCTCAGGACGAATCTTCTCGGCGTATCGTATTGTCTTGAGGAACTGGTTCAAATCATGGTCCGCCAGCGAGATGGAGTGATAGCTGCGATTTCAAGCCTTGCGGCTGACAGGGGAGTGCCCGGATCTGCCGGTTATTGCGCGACAAAGGCAGCCCTTTCTTCATTGTTCGAAGGCATGCGAGTCGATCTTAAGAGATTCGGTGTCAGGCTGGTGACGATCGAGCCCGGATATGTGCGGACTCCAATGACAGCGAGTTTCGGCAATATGCCGCTGGTTATGGAAGCTGATGCGTCGGCGAGGTTGATCCTGCGACGGATCGAGAGTGGCGACAGGGTTATCAGGTTCCCACTCCCGGCCAGCATTTTGATGAAGCTGATGAGAGTCCTGCCCGTAACCCTCTTCGATTTGATCGTGGCCCGCAGGAGACCGGTAAAATTACGAAGTAAATGAGGTTAAGATTAACCGGGTTTTTGATCTGATCAATGGAAACAGAGAAAAAGTACTATTCTTCAGGAACGAAATGGGAGCCGATAGTCGGTTATTCGCGGGCGGTCAGGGTCGGTGACCAGATCTTCGTCACCGGCACCACTGCAACAGGCGATAATGGAGAGATCATCGGCGAGGGCGATGCCTATGCTCAGGCCGTACAAGTGATCCGAAATATCGAGCGGGCTTTGAATGCTCTCGGCGGCTCTCTCGGGGATGTGGTCAGAACCAGGATGTTCGTTACGGATATCAGCCGTTGGGAAGAGTATGGCAGAGCTCACGGTGAATTTTTCAGTGTGATCCGCCCATGTACAACGATGGTGGAGGTCAGCAGGTTGATCGATGATCGAATGCTGATCGAAATCGAAGCCGATGCCATCGTTTTGCAATGAGGCTGGAGATTAGGCAAATAATTTATGGCAAGATTTCCATTAAGACCGCCTGTCGCCGTCGCAGCGCCGCAGCCGGCGGCACCGCCGCCGATCGAGGAGTTTTTCGATATACCCGATGAAGAACCCATATCATCCGGGTATACAATCAGATCATTGTTCTGGAAGGCAACGATATGGCTTCTGGTTGCTCTCGGCATTCAGACACTTGCCAGCCTCTCTCCAACGCTGGTTGAATTGGTCTATAGCCAGACTATCTATTTTCACATTTCACGGCTTCTGACCTATGTGAACAGGTACTTCTCCATTTCACTGGGAGAGATCTTTTTCGGGATGGTCATCATCTGGTTTTTCCTCTGGACAATATGGTATCTGAGAAGGGCATTCAGAGGGGAAACGCGAGTCTTTGATGTGATCAAGATTCTTTTTCTGCATCTGGCCTGGACCTTCAGCACACTCTTTGTCCTGTTTCTGCTTTTATGGGGACTCAATTTCCAACGGATGCCAATTTCTGATTCGATGGGGCTGATTCGCAGGCCTGCAAGATCTGATGAGTTGCAGGCTATCGGCGCCAGGATCTATTCGGGAATCAACAAAAACTATGATGATGCAGCCGCCGGCCAGGGATGGAGCGGCACCAGCCGTCTACCCATGCCCATGGCCAAACTCAATGAGATCCTTGAGACCTCATTCCAGAACACGCCCATCTTGGAGTCGCCCGACAGGGAGGGCTGGGTGTTCCCAAACCTCTTTACTCTTCAAGGGTAGCCGGTGTTTTTGGAGCGGAAGGATTCTTCATCCCGTACAGCGGTGAGCCGCTTTATAACGAAGCGGTGCCGAACTGTGATCTGCCGTTCGTCATCGCTCGCCAGAAGGCTCATCAGCGAGGATATGCCAGAGAAGACGAGGCCAACCTTGTCGCTTATATTATCTGCACCAACGCTTCTGACCCGTATGTTCGATATTCCGGATTTCTGCATGGGATCAAAGTTCTTGAAGAGATTGAAAAATCAGGAGTCGGTCAATACAGGGACAAGGTCGGCCGCGGACCGTCAACTGATCTGGATGCGAGAATCGATTACTGGTTCAAGACAAAAGTGATTACCCCGATACGCTGCTTCAGCGATTGACGGGTCTCTATCTGAGAATAAATCGCGTCAGGCGCGGCTATGAGAATTTTGACGAAGACATTCCGCTGATCATAGGGTATTACCTCAAGTCTCCGACATTCCAGCCGAGAGAATCCTCCCCGGCCAGTGTTCCACCGGCTACTACTGCTCCGCAGACCACGGCTCCCCCGTTAACTCCACGACCTGTCGGGGATGGAGGAGGTGGCGGGGGTGGTGGCACCGGCACTGGAACTCCATTAGCTCCGCGACCGGTTGGGGGTGGTGGAGGCGCCGGCACTGGAACTCCGTTAGCTCCACGACCGGTGGGGGTGGTGGTGGCGCCGCCGCCAAAGCTCCGGTAGGCTGAACCGTTATCCATCTATCACTATCATTCAGGATCAAAATATCGAATGAGTTCTCCACAATCTGCAATCAAGCAATCGGTACTCAATCAGACGAACGATTCAATCCGTCGCGCACAGGATTATCTGATCTCACAATTGAATCTCGAAGGGTTCTGGTGGGCTGAGCTGGAAGCCAATGTGACTCTGACGGCAGAGTACGTCATGCTCCACAAAATACTGATGCATTCCGATCCGCAGAACAGGTTGAGCAACGGCAGGGACAGAGAGGCTCAGATTCAGCAGATGGCCCGCTATCTGCTGCGCGAGCAGCGCAAGCACGGCGGTTGGGAGCTGTATTACGGCGACGGCGGCGAGATCAGCACCACTATTGAAGCCTATTTTGCACTTAAGCTGGCGGGGCATTCGCCTGATGATCCGGCGATGCAGCAGGCGCGCAAGTTCATCCTCGAACGCGGCGGGCTGGCAAAAGCCCGGGTCTTTACCAAAATCCACATGGCGCTTTTTGGAGCTTTCCCCTGGGAAGGCATTCCGACGCTTCCTCCCTGGTTCATGCTGTTGCCGAAATGGTTCCCGTTCAACATCTATACCATGGCGAGCTGGGCGCGTTCATCCACCGTGCCCCTTCTGGTTGTCATCGACAAGCGGCCGGTAACTGATGCGGGTGTCACAGCAGATGAACTCTACGTTGAAGGCAGTATGGAAAAGGCCGACGTCAGTCTGAAGAACAACGACAGGACGACTGCGGGCTCTTTCTTTCTGGCGGCGGATAAGCTGCTCAAATTCTTCAACCGTGCGGGCATGGTCCCCTTCAGGCAGAAGGGAATTCAAGCCTCTGAGAGATGGGTCATCGAGCGCCAGGATACCACCGGCGACTGGGCCGGCATAGTTCCGGCCATGCTCAATTCCATCCTGATGTTTCATGTACTTGGATACTCTGCGGTTCATCCATACATCAAACGCGGGCTTGATGCTCTTGACCGGTTCTGTATTGAAGAAGGCGTCATCCAGGGCTCGGAACTGCCTCAATACCTGCGTCTGCAACCGTGCATATCACCTACCTGGGATACGGCGCTCGGCCTGACGGCGCTGCTTGATTCAGGGGTTCCGCCGAACGATCCCAGGGTCAAAGCCGCAGGCGACTGGCTGCTGACAAAACAGATCTTCCGTTATGGCGACTGGGCGATATTCAATCGCAAGGGGAAACCTGCCGGGTGGGCTTTCGAGTTCTTCAATGACTACTACCCGGACGTAGACGATACGGCGGCTGTCATCATGGCGCTGCTTGGGACGAAGCTCGACCAGGAGCCGTACAAGCTTGAAGCCTGCAGAGCGGCGACCGAATGGGTCATGTCGATGCAATGCAAAAACGGAGGATGGGCGGCATTCGATATCGATAATACTCTGGAACTCTGGAACCAGATGCCGTACGGAGATCTCAAGGCGATGATCGATCCGCCGACAGCGGATCTCACCGGCCGCGTTCTGGAACTTCTTGGACACTGGCAGCAAAGACACACAGAAAAGCGCTACTCCGATGATCAGGTCCGAAGAGCGATTGATTTTCTGATGAGCCTTCAGGAGAGAGATGGTTCGTGGTGGGGCCGATGGGGAGTCAATTACATCTACGGCACATACCTTGCGCTTGTCGGTCTCCGGTCAATCTCGACTTATGTTGGTTTCGATATGGAGTGCGATCAGGTCAAACAGGCCGCCGCATGGCTGCGCAGCGTACAGAACAGCGACGGAGGCTGGGGCGAAACCTGCGAGTCATACAAGGCTCCAAACCTGCGCGGCAAAGGGCCCAGCACCCCTTCTCAAACTGCCTGGGCTCTGATGGGATTGATGGCCGCCGGCGATTTCGAAACCGACAACGTTCGCATGGGAATCGAATTCCTGCTGTCAAAACATAATCCGGACGGAAGCTGGCCCGAGGCTGAATTTACAGGCACAGGGTTCCCCGGCCATTTCTATATCAATTATCACCAGTATCGGAACCAGTTTCCTCTGACCGCCCTTGGTCGTTATGCCGCCTGGCTCGAAAATCAGATCTGAAGCTCGCGATGAACAAATGGGATCGACGATACAGTCAGGACGAAAGTCTCATGCTGCGGCCTCTGCCGCTGATTGAGGAGTGCTGCAAAGGTATGGCTCCAGCTCGGGCGCTCGATCTCGCCTGCGGCTCCGGTCGCCATTCACTTTATCTCGCCGGTCTCGGATGGAAGGTCACCGCCGTAGATTTTTCCGAAGTCGCTCTCGTATTGCTGCAGTCGCGTGCTACCGAACGAAACTTGAAAATCGATACACGCCTCGCCGATCTCGAGAAAGGTGAATTCATCATCGAGCCAGAGAGCTATGACCTGATCATCGATACATTCTATCTTCAAAGGGGGCTCTTCTCTCAGATCCGTCAGGGCCTTAAGATCGGCGCCCTCTTGATTGCCGTTATCGCTTTGATCGATCATGACCCCGATTTAAAGCCGATGAATCCCGATTTCCTGCTCGAGCCCGGCGAATTGAAAAGTGAATTTTCAGACTTTGAGATCATCCACTATCTCGAAACCCGCCGTGATCCTCAAAAACGCCCAAATGCCGAGATTGTTGCCAGGAAGGTCAACCGTCAAGCTGAACTCTGAACTGTTCTATCCCTTACCCCTTCTTTTCGAAATAGAGTTTGAACTGCTGGGTTTTTTCTGGAGTTTCGCGGGTGCGAGTGATCTTGAGTCCCTTGCCATCATCGACCAGTTCCCAGTATTCCTTTGTGACGACACCGGTGAGTTTGCCGAGGTTCATTCCGCTGATCGATGACTTGAGCTCAAGGACCTGCCCCTTCTCGATCCAGCGTGCCTGCAGGGTCATGGTTCCAGCCATTGGACGGACAACCTCGGCCGTCGTATCCTTGCCTTCAAGACTGTAAATCAAGGGCTGTGATGGCTGCTCGTGACCGCGGATTCGGATCTTCTGATCGACTGAGATATTCTTCAGATCCTGATCGACATAAAGAATGATGTCCGCACCTGCCAGAGTGCCGGTCAGTCCTTCGCTTTTTGTGCGGACCAGAGACCAGATCCCGCCGAATTTCGCCGGCGCCGCTGTCACTGATGCAAATACCTGCGATCCGATGATTAATAGAAATGCGATCGAAACCAATCTTTTTAGCATGATGAAACTTCCTGAAGATATCCGGTGTCTCATGATGGCGCCGGGAATGATGGGTTAATGCTTTTTCAGCTTGTCGAGGAAAAGCTTGCGGAATTTGGCTACTTTGGGGGCGACGACAGCCATGCAATATGGCTGGAAAGGATTACGAGCGAAATAATCGCGATGATAATCTTCAGCGGGGTAGAATTTGGTGAGGGGGGCAATCTCGGTGACGATGGGATCGTCCCATATCTTCGCCGCCTCGATTTCAGCGATGACCTGCTCGGCGGTCGCCTTCTGTTCGGGCGAGTGATAAAAGATGGCGGAGCGGTATTGAGTTCCGACATCGGCGCCCTGGCGGTTGAGGCTGGTCGGATCGTGTATGGTGAAGAATATCTGTAGCAGTTCCCTGTAGGAGACGATGCCTGGATTGAAGGTTATTTGAACCACCTCGGCGTGCCCTGTGTCTCCTTCACAGACCTCGCGGTAAGTTGGATCGTCTGTTTGTCCGCCGGCATAGCCGGATTCCGATTTTTCAACACCGCCTAGCTGGTCATACACAGCCTCCAGACACCAGAAGCATCCGCCTGCAAGTGTTGCCAACTCCCTGTTGCCGTCAGATTCCATAAATCAATTCCTTTGCCGTTGGATAGGTCAGTTTGCCACCAGGGCGTCTTCCAGCCTGAAGCTCATACTTTCAAGAACCGATTTTGGAACTTTGTAGATCTCGGGTTTTCCTTCGATCTGCACATAAGCGTTTTCACCATCGGCGGCTGAGATCCTGATGACGGTGGATTTACCGTCTTTGGTTGTCGTCCTTACCACCACAGCAGGTTTTGTCAGTTTACCTGAAATAGCGGCTGAGGGCTTATCCAGAATTTCGAGAGCTTTAGCCTCAAGGGGGTCGAGGACCTTGAAAGCCACAGCCTCCTTACCTTTGCTCGAAACAGGCTCTCTGACAACCCACTTACTCTCTTTGTCCCGTTCGGTAATGAGTGTCAGGTTGGGGTTCTTGACCTGAATTACTGTCAACTCATCTTGATTGATAGTGAAGAAGGTCTTGCTGCGGAGGGCAATCGTTTTTGAATTGAGCTTGTCGTAAAGCGCGGAATCGATCTTTATCACCTGAGGCTTATCCGAAACCTTCGCATAATAAAGCGCTTCGACACTGGATCCGACGCTGATGGTTTCTCTACGCCGTTATTCAGCTTTGCGGTGAAAGTCACTTTTGGTTTATCGAGGCCGTATTTTGCAGGGTCGTCAGATGTCTCCGATGCAAAATCGACCACTTTGGCGGCAGTGATATCACCGAGGAGGCTGCTCACACCATCGTTATCCGCTGGGTTTTCCGCAGGTGTTTTGAGCACCCAGTTGGATTCGCCTTTCCTGGCCAGTTCAAATGAGCCGTTGGTGTTGTTGAATTTCACCGAGTTGAAGTCGTACTGATTCTCTTTGAACAGCGATCGATCGCGAAAACCTGTTGCGGGTTTGTCCGCGGAGTTCAGCAGGGATGCGGCCAGAAGGGCGATGTTTTGAGAGCCGTCGATTCTGGCATAAGCCGCTGAGCTTATCGGTTCTTTCGATCCGAATTCGATTTTATGGGTTTGCCCGTTTTTCAGTTTGACATCAAGACGAACGGTGGGCGAAGTCAGGCCGTAGGTATTGAGATCCGCCTCGGAAGCGGGAAACTCGCGTTCGATGCGGACATTCGTCATATCGCTGGTCAAGGAGTTCAATGCGTCTTCGTCTGCGTCCGCGCTTACCGGTTGTTTGATCACCCATTTGTTGTTCTCAAACTGCAGGTCTGTCTTTTCACTGCCACGGGTGAGGGTGATTGATGTGATGTCTTCCTTGTTGAAGCTGAAGGCGGGTTTGGTCGCATCCGCCTCCTGGTCACGGGGCTTGCCCGGTTTTATTTCGAGATAATAGACAGCCGCGGCGCCCATCACCGCAATTAACAAAAGGATGATCGTGTTCTTCTTCATAGTTTTTGTGAGATGAAGAAACAGTGTAAGAAAGATTACGAAACAGACGAAATAAACGAAACAGACGAAAAGAGTTTAAAAATATATAGTTCGTTAATCTCGATAACCCTGTATGTCAGGCGACATTATTGATCTTGTATATTGATCGAATAGAAAAATTCAGTTTGTTTCGTAATCTTTCTTCCTCTGTTTCGTAATCTGTATTTTTTATCAGCGACGTTTCCACCAGATCCAGACTCCGGTTCCGATGACAACCAGCGGCATCAACAGGACCGTCAGGAGGAAGAAAGTCTTCTGCTGGCTTTCCGACAGGGTGATCGAGCGATTCGTGGGAGATTTGGGTCGGATCGCGATCAGGTCCTCGTCCTGGGCCAGCCAGTTGACGGTATTGAGAAACAGGTCACCGTTGCCGGCTTTGCCCGCATAATTGTTGGTGGCGAAATCGGAATCTCCGATGACGACCAGCCGGATGTCCTGGTTCTCGCCTAGCATTTTAGTCATGGCCACGCCAAGACAGACAGGGCCTTTCTTGTCTTTTCCTTCATCGAATTTGGCCTCATTGCCTTTGAGCTCTGTTTCAGCCCAACTGGCTTCCGAGGTGTTGAGCATTTTGATGAAGACGACATCGCCTTTGGCCGACTCGCCCGTGTCTACCGATCTGGCAAACGGGAAGAATGTCGCAACCCGGTTGAGATCTTTGGTGATTGGATGAGCGCCGTAATTTGTCACCAGGGGAACTGCAGGTCCTGTCCCGAAAAGGCGGCCGACGCCGCTGACATCGATGACGGTGTCGTTGGCGATAATGATATTCCAGTTTTTCAGCAGGTTGTTGAGACCGCCGTCAGACCCCGGATCCAGCATGAGCAGGGCTTTTCCGCCACCATCGAGGTATTTGCCTATGAGATCGGCTTCCTGTGGGAAGAATTCCTTGGTTGGACCGGCCACGACAATGGCTGCGCAATCTTCCGGAACTTTATTGGATGACACGAGGTTGACCGATTTGACCTCGTAGTTTTCGCTCTTCATGGCCTTATCGATGCTGGCGTAGCCATCAGCCTCCTGGCTGCCGAGATCCTTTTCGCCGTGCCCTTCGATAAAGCAGATGGTCTTGAGCTTGTCACGTGTGACTTTCATCAACGCATTGGTCACCGACTGTTCGTCATCAGCCTGTGGTCTCTCAATCCGCTCTCCAGATGTGACTACTGTATCGGGCATGCGTTTGACCTGATACTTTTGACCGAGTTCCGGTTTCAACTGGGGATCGACTCTCTCGTATGTCACGCGAGCGTTGATGAATTTGTACTCGCGCATCATATCTGCAAGACGTTGATCGTCGACCTTGTCGAAGCGGATCACTTTCACGTCTTTCTGCATGCCGCCGACGATCTTTTTCGTCTGATCGGATAGCGTGTTGAGCCCCTCGGTCGTCAGATCGAAGCGCTTGTGATAACGATAACCCAAAAAATTGACGATGCTTAGAATGGCCAGGACCGCTACCGACAAAGCGACCGTATTGGTTCCCAGCTTGCCCGATCGGCCACGGAAGAAGTCCAGTATTGTTCCGAAATTGAGGACGATCGATACCAGTAGAAGCGCCGCCCCTGCAATGATCAGGGTTAGATTGAAGGGGCCCCAGAGCTCCTGAATGGTGTGGCGGACATAACCCGCAATCAACAAGGCGGCTCCGACAAAGCCTGCGAGTCTGCTGATTTCTTGACGATTGATGTTCATAAAAGATCTCTATGTATGATTTAAGCTCTTCTCCATCTCATTGAATCGAGTGCGCGCAACGTCAGGAAGAGTCCCAGCGCGGTCAGCGACAGATAAAAAACTATGCTCGATGTGTCGATGACTCCCTGCGAAAATGAATCGTAATGCTGGAGGATGGATAAATATTTTAAAATCTCGGCGGTGGCGCCGGTTGCGGCACGAATCCCCATATCAAGCACCCAGAGGAGCAGGAAGACGACAAAGGTAATCACGCCGGCAATGACCTGACTTTCCGTCATTGAAGAGATGAATGATCCGAGAGCAATCAACACGGCTCCAAGCAGCAGGACGCCCAGATATCCGGACCAGACGATCCGCCAGGGCATCGCCGGTTCGCTGTAGCGCGACATGATGAAGTGATAAATCAGTGTCGGCGCCAGCATGAAAATGAAGAGATTGAACAAGGCGAGAAACTTGCCAAGCACGATCTGCAGCTCGGATATCGGAGACGTCATGAGCATCTCCATGGTTCCGCGTTTGCGCTCTTCAGCATAAACGCCCATCGTCAGCATCGGAATCAGAAAGAGCAGCAGCGTCGCAATGATTCCGATGAAATTCCGGATCACAAGTCCGGGGACATCCATATCCGGCGGAGCGCCGGTGCGCTGAGCCTGCATCTGAATCATGAACGAACGCTCGATCAATATGGAAAGGATGTTTGAGAAGAAATAACCTGTGATCACCAGGAAGAAGCCGATGACGATATAGGCGATCGGCGATACAAAGTAGCCGTTCATTTCACGGCGGTAGATGGCAAGGATACCTTTCATAATCTCATCACTTAACTTGATTGAATGAATGTGGCGCAGAAGGTCATTCTGCAGATGTTAAGCAGCTTTTTCTTCAGTTGTCAGCTGCATGAATATATCTTCAAGGCTCAGAGAGACGGCGCGCAGTTCCAGCAGATCGATTCCGCTCGTGACGATGCCCGAGGCTATCTGGGAGCGGAGGTCGAGTCCCTGGGTGCTTTCGATCGTCGCCGTCAGCAGCGAAGCATTCTCCTCGCCGGCGATCTCGACACTGGTGATGCCTTCAATCCGGCTGATCGATTGGTTCAGTCTGGCTTCTGTCTCGTCGCCTGAACGCCTGACGGTGATTCTGACACGCTCGCCGCCTTTGAGCTGATTGGTCAGGTTTTCAGTGGTGTCGATCGCGACGATCTTGCCCTTGTTGATAATGGCTACGCGGTCGCAGGTCATCTCGACTTCCGGCAGAATATGAGTCGACAGGATTATCGTATGATCCCCGGCCAGCCCTCTGATCAGGTTACGAACTTCCTTGATCTGATTGGGATCGAGGCCGACCGTCGGCTCATCGAGGATGACCACGTCGGGATTATGAACGATGGCTTGAGAGATCCCCACACGCTGCCTGTACCCGCGCGATAGTTTTTTGATAAGGTCCTTGCGCCGGTCAAGCACGTTGGTCATTCGCATGGACTCTTCCACCCGTTTGGGAATATCCGCCGTGCCGACTCCCTTGATTCTGGCGACAAAGGAAAGATACTCCTCTACCGTCATATCCGTATAAAGCGGCGGCGTCTCGGGAAGATATCCGATGCGTTTGCGGACTTCCATCGATTGCTCGAATACATCGAATCCTGCAATCCGGGCCGTTCCGCCGGTTGCCGGCAGATAGCCGGTCAGTATCCGCATTGTCGTCGTCTTGCCGGCTCCATTGGGACCCAGAAATCCGAGGATCTCTCCCTTTTCTACCTTGAAAGAGATGTCATTTACAGCGCGAGCCTGTCCGTAGCTCTTGATAAGATGCTCAACTTCGATCAAAACGGCCTCCGATTATTCAGTGGTTTGATCTTAAAAACCCAATGGTATTCCGGGTATATAAATTTCGATCTGATTTAAACTCTGAATTCTATTCAGCAATCAGGTAAGCGTCAAGTGGGGGAAGGGTGACCAATGGTGGCGCAACCTGACGAGCTGCGCCACCTGAACTGATTAAGGTCTGGATGAGAGTCGCTTGTAGTATTCATCGACCAGTTTTCTATAGACAGCCGGGGCCGCCCCCTCATCGGACAGTCTCAGATTATTCTTGCCGAATTTGGCCTGAATCCGTTTGCTGAGTTCCATTTCGATACTGCGTAGCGGATCGATGACCTGTGCCTTGAGCAGATTGGCAGTGGCGTTATCGTCATTGGTTTGTGAGTCGCTTGCCTGTCTCAGGCCCTGGATAGCCTGATCGAGTCCACGGGCCATGTCGCGATCGCGGTTGAGCCCCTTGCGCAACTCTTCTGCATCGCGCAGATACTGTTTGAGCTCTGAGCCAATCTGGCGGTTAGGGTTGCCTCGAATCGGGCCGCCTCCGGACGGGTTTTGAGGATTCTGCTGGGATGGATTGCCTGCGCTCTGTGGGCTACCCTGCTGTCCTCCTGACTGGCCTTGAGACTGTTGCCGGCCGCCGGGCTGTTGTCCTCCACCCTGCTGACCCTGCTGACCCTGCTGGCCTTGCTGTCCCTGCTGACCCTGCTGGCCTTGTTGACCCTGCTGACCCTGCTGACCCTGTTGTCCCTGCTGACCCTGTTGTCCCTGCTGACCCTGTTGTCCCTGCTGGCCCTGTTGTCCCTGCTGGCCTTGTTGACCCTGCTGGGCCCTGCTGTTGTTGACCTTGCTGGCCCCGCTGACCTTGCTGGCCCTGTTGTTGACCTTGCTGGCCACGCTGACCCTGCTGGCCTTGCTGACCCTGCTGTTGACCTTGCTGGCCACGCTGGCCCTGTTGGCCCTGCTGACCCTGCTGTTGACCTTGCTGTCCCTGCTGGCCACGCTGACCCTGTTGACCCTGCTGACCCTGCTGTCCCTGCTGGTTTTGTTGTTGTTGTCCTTTCTGGCCGCCCTGTTGATTCTTGTCATTCTGTTGGTTGCCGCTGCCGAGTTTCCGGCGCAGTGAATCGAGGTTATCGGCCAGTTGCCTGGTGCGATCGAGGGCATCTTCTGTCTCGGAGCCGGCGCCTTTCTTTTGAGCGCTCTTATCGGCTTCTTCCATCTGTTGGGCGAGGTCATTGAGGTTTTGCTGAATCATGCGTTCGCCGACGCGGGCGGCATCGAAGTAATTGTTATCGACGAGTTGTTTGGTATTTCTGATGCGGTCGGAGACGCGATTCTGTCGCAGGCCATTTGCGGCTTCACGCAGCCTGTTACCGGCAGCCTGTTGTTCCTGGCCCAGATTACGTGCGGCCTGATCGATATCCTTTTCGAGACTGTTGATTTCATTGGCGAGAGATTCTTTGCGCTCGCCGAGCCTTTGTTTTGATTCATTTGCGGAAGGGTCGCCGGAGCCGGTTCGTCTGGCAACGTTCTCCATCTCCTGGGAGATCTCCTGTTGTTTAGAGGCGGCATTGGCGGCGCGCTGTTTGAGTTCCTGAACTGATTTGCCGCCTTGAGACTGCTGGAGCTGGTTGAGTCGTCTTTGAGCCTCTTCCAGTTGTTGCATGGCGCGGAGGTTTCTGGAGATGGACTCTTCCTGCTTGTTGTTCTGCTGGGCGTTCTGGGCGCGCTGCATTTCGTCGGCGGCCTGATTGAGCTTGTTGCTCAGATCCATCATTTGAGGGTCGCGTTTCTCGCGTGAGAGACGTTCGAGTTCCCGCGCGGCCTTTCTGGCTTCCTCCATCATCTGCTGCTGCTGACGGCCGCCTCCGCCGCCGCTCATATTCTGAGGCGACTGCCTCATGCGCTGCTGTTGTTGCTCAATTTCGCGCTGCATTCTGCGAGACAGCTCCTCGAGTTTCCGTTTGGTCTCGTCGTCCTTCTTTTGCCCCTGCCCCTGCTGCTGTTGCTGTTCGCGTTTGAGTGTCTCGTACTGGTTTTTCATCTTGTCCAGTTCGAGTTCGAAGAGGTCGGCAAGTTCTTCGGCTTTTTGTGAACCCTGACCCTGGCTGTTCTGGCTGACAGCGATCTGCATTTCGCGGAAAATCGCGTCCGCACGTAACAATTGCTGGAGTGCCCGCTGTTCGTAGGGAAGGGCGTCTTTCCCCTTGCGGGCTTTGAGTTCCTTCGCCGCCGGATCCATCTCCTTCGTAGCCTGTGTCAGGTTCTCGACGAGTTTCAGAAAGTCGGGCTGCTGGTTGATCTGAGGGCCGAGTCGACGCTTGATGCGGTCGATGAGGGCGATGGCATCGGCAAGGACCTTCTCCTGCGCGAGCGTGACTGTGTTGTAGTTTTCGCCCTTCTCCTGTTCGGTATAGGTTGTTTCTTCGCGGTTGATTCTGAATGTGGCTGCAACTATCTCTTTCTGGCGTTTGGTCAGACCCTGCTGGTCTTCTTCACCGCTGCCGCCGCCACCGCTCTGTTGAGACTGCTTGAAGTCCTTCTCGAACGGCTTGACCTCGATGAAATAGATGTCGCTCGTCGTTTCATTGCGTGCGTCTCGCGCTTTCGCATAGTAGGAGATCAGGTCGCCGGGCTGGAGGCCGAATTCTTCGAGGAAGAATGTGTGGGCGCCGCTGAGCACTTTTGCCGATTCGCCGCGAAGTTTCTGGAGATCGACCTTCTTCTCTTCGCCACCGTTAACGGTGTAATAGAGATCGAGGGAAGTGACGCCATAATCGTCCTCTGCCTTTGCCAGCGTCAGGATCTCCTCGACGCTGGTTGCCCGCTGATCGCGGCCGGGTTTTTCAAAACTGACAACCGGGGGCCTGTCGTCGAGCACGGCAATATCGTGTTCATTCGAGCCGTTATAGACATCGCCGTCGATGCTGGTCAACTGGATGTGATAGCTGCTGTTTTTGCTGACTGTAATGGCGCCGGCGAAATCATTCTCTCCGGAACTCTCCATCTCTATTTTCGATCCATCGGCAAGGATGATAAGGGCGGATTTCGCCCTTCCGCTGAGCTTTGCCGTGAGGCGGACAGTCGTGCCTGCGAGGACTGCGATATCAGGGGCGTCTTCGATGGTTTTGGGGGCGAGCCCCGTGTAGGACGGCGCATATTGCGTCTGGTCGATTCGTTTGATCAGCGGGAGATCGGCAACGGTCAGCTTGTAGATCTCGGATCTGCATCCGGCGGACTCGATGAAATATTCGCTGTCCTCCTGAATGTTGAAGATGAAAAACTGAAACCTGTTGTTGTCTTTGGTCTGCTCCATCGGCTGGCCGATCCACTGATCGTCTCTGGCGCCGGCCTTCCTGACAAAGATGGTGGTCTGCTCGGAGGAGAAGTTGATCAGTGTGGCGATCACCTTCTGATCCGAGGATTTGGGAACACGCGCCGTTCCGGGTTTGACATCTATTTTGAGAGCGTTGGCGGCGGCAGCGGTGCCGGCAGGGGCTACAAGCTGCGCTACGCCGCTCTTGATCTCGCCTGGTCCGAATACAACCGCACTGATGAAGAGAAGAATACTTGCGAGTGCAGCTCCGCCGAACTGAATGAATTTTCTGGTGGGGATGACCGCATTGAGATCGATCTCGCCGGCTTCACGATCGGCGTCATCGATAAGTCTGCCGACGAGTGCCGGTGATGAATCGGCGACTCTCTCGCTTTCTGAAAACTCCACGGCGCTGACCAGCCTGTCATAAAGGCCCGGTTGTTTTTCCTCGACCAGCCTGGCGATCTGCGTGTTGCTGATTTTGCGCCTCAAAGGCCTGATCAGAAAGAAAAACACGGTGGCGAGAATTCCCAGGATTGCCGTCGTTCGCAGGGAGATGAGCGCCGGCGAACTGAATCTGTATCGATAAGCAGCGAGACCGAGCAGCACCAACAAAATGGCGGCGACTGCGAGCAGGATTGTCACCCCGCGCAATGCCAGCAAAAGGCCACGCCGTCTTCGAACGGATTTGATGATTTCGTTAAGGCTGTCTCCCTGGAAATTCATAATAATAAAACCTCTTCTGTCAGTTGATAACCTTCGCCATCTTGATGCGCCGGGCAAGAATTGCTTCAGCCGTAAACAGGATCAGGGCCGTGATCAGCATCAGCCACCAGACGCGCTGTTTCGACTCGAGTTCCTCGTCGCTCAACTTCTGTTCGGCTGATGAAGCCGAAACAGCTTTCGGATCGGCTCCGGTGACTGATGTCATGAACTCATCGATATTGAGTCTGGTCAGATCGGATTCGCGCGGATCGAGATTGACCGCGGCAAGTTCCGGCAAGTCCTGATATCTGAGACGATAGAAACCCGCTTCACGAGCATTGATGATCAGATCGCCGCCGGAAGTCTGCTGGTGGTCGGTCAGTCGCGCGCCGCCAGGCGTATCCACAGCCGGCAGCGAGCCGTCTTTGCCGGCTTTGCCGTAAAGGACTGGCCTGCCAGGTACCACGAATTAACCTCGCGCTCGCCGAGGTATCTTGCCATCTGCCTGACAAATGGCAGGTAGATCGGAGTCAGTGGCAGATCGTTCCAGCTCGAATCGAATGTCGAGGTGAATAACAGCACTCTGCCCGAACCGAGAGTCGATTCGATCAGCGCGGGATTGGCGTCTTCATACCGTGCCAGAACTGATGCATTCGTCGCCGGCGCCGACTTGTGATATCCGAAGACTCTCGCAGCCGAGAGCCTGCCGCTGCGCCGGAAGACCTCGAAGATCGGGTGATCGGTCTTGATCTCGCTCATCGACACATAATCGCCGCGCAACTGGACGGCCTCTTCAAGCTTTGCGGGCAGCCTGTTTTGAAAGGCCTCATTTAACTTCGCCGGATCGGTATGAGGGCCGGCGGAGATGATCAGCCCTCCACCCGCTTCGGCGAACTTGACCAACTGGGCACCGAGCGCCTGGCTGATAACTCCCGCATCATTGAGTATGATCAGCCGATACTGGGCGAGCTCGTTCGGGTTGATCGACCCCGCGGTTTTTACCTCTGTATTGAAAGGCAGATTTTCGCCCGTGGTCAGGGCATTTTTAAGATAGAAGCTCTCGCCTCGCCCCCTGGTCGCCGATTCGATTATCAAAGCTTTTGATTGCTCCGATCGGCGGAGAATAAAAAAGAATCGATTGTCGAAAGGGAAGTTGTCTCCCTCGACCTGAATGATTGCCTGATTGGCTCCCGGGTTGAGATTGAAACCCGAAAATTCCACCTGTGTGGACTCGCCTGCAGGGATGTTGATTTCCCGTTTCTCCACGGTTCGGTCATTGAGCAGCAGCTCGACCCTGGCTCCCTGTCTCGCCTCATCACTGAAATTTGATATTCTGGCCGTCAGTTTATCGGTGTATTTCGCCTGGTAAATCAACGGCTGAGCGCCGACATCTGTGACCGCCAGATTCCTTGAAACAGGTTCGCCGGTATCAACCGGAATCAATTTGACCGATTTCCCTATCCTGTGAGATTCCATCGCAGGGTTGACTCCCGATTTGTGGAAGTCGGAAATCAGGTAGATTCGCTTTTCCTCCTTCACCCCGTCCTTGAATAAAGCCTCTGCCGACCGCAGCGCCTGCGCATAATCGGTTGCAAGCGATCCAGGTTGGAGGCCATTGATCGTCGTTCTGATCTGGTTCAGATCGGCTCCGAGCTTGCTCTGTATTTCAACTCCCTGATTGAACGTGACGACTGCGAATCTGTCACCGGATGAGGCATTGTTGACGATATCGAGCGCTTTTCGTTTTGCCTGGTCGAATCGATTTGAAAACCGCGTGCTGAAGGAATTGTCCAGCAGGATGATGCTCGATCGCTGCCCACGGGCCGCTTCAGCCTCACTGCTGCTGAAATACGGCCGCACGAATGCCAGAACCAGCAGCAGGAATGCAAGGCATCTGAGCGCCAGTAGCAGCAGGTTTTGAATTCTTCGCCGGCGAATGGTGCGCTGCGGAACCCGCCTGACGAACATCAGAGAAGGGAATTCGATGCGTGGCGCCTTCGTTCGCCGCACCAGGTGCACGATTATCGGCAGCGCGACCGCTGCGGCTCCGATCAGAAATAGTGGATTGAGAAATGACATCTTCTTCTAATTCTATTACCTTTGTAACTGCTCAGCCCCGTTATTATTTTACTGATTTGCCCGCTTCGAGAGGAAAGAGTAGAGCGCGTAATCGAGGGCTTTGTCCGTCGTCAACAACTCGTAGTCGATCTTGTTTTTCGCCATCCCTTCGCGCAACTCCTCGATGTGAGCGCTCATTGCCTGCCGATACCCATCGGCCAGAATGTCGGGCATGACGTGTATCTGCTCCTCAGTCTCTGAATCCTCAAGCAGAACGGGCTCTGTAAAATTGAAATCGATCTCGTTCCGGTCGAGAATCTGAAAGACGATGACATCGTTCCCCTTGAATTTCAGGTGTTGAAGCGCTTTGATCACTTCCTCAGGTTCATCGTAAAAATCCGAGATGACGACAATGATTCCACGGCGGTAGATCCGTTCCGCGGCTTCATGCAGCATCTTCGAGAGGTTGGTCTCGTTGCCGGCTTCGAGCTGCTCCATGCGTCCGAAGATGGTTCTCATGTGGCCGGTGCGACTCAGCGCCGGAACGTGCGTTCTCACCTGCTGATCAAAGGCAATCAACCCCACCGCATCCTGCTGCTTGTTTGCCAGGTAGGCCAGAGATGCCCCGAGAAATTGCGCATACTGAAGTTTCGTGATGCTCGACGTCGTGTATTTCATCGATGCGCTCGCATCAAGCAGGATGTGGCACTGAGCATTCGTGTCGGCCCTGAACTTCTTGATATAGTAGCGATCGGTTCTGCCCAGCAGCTTCCAGTCCAGATAACGCAGATCATCGCCCGGCATATACTGGCGGTATTCAGCGAACTCCGTGGAGAAGCCAGTGTAGGGCGACCGGTGCAGACCCGAAATAAACCCTTCCACGACGCTGCGCGCCAGAAGCTCAAGCGACTGTATGCTGGCAAGCACCTCAGGCGCCAGAAACCTTTCTGGCCTGCTGCCATTCTTGGCGCGCCCTTCGGCGCAACGCTCTTTTCGAGGTCCAGCCCTGCGGCCTGCTTTTTATTTCTCCACCACATTGAAAAATCCTGATAGCTTGAAGTTTAAAGCTTAAAGAAGATGCGGTTAAATGGTTGTCGGCTTAAGGATGATAAACAGCTCAAGCCATTGATGAACCCTCTTTAAACTTTAAACTTTGAACTTTAAACCGCTTATTAACTCAGTCCCGATTTCGGTTCAGGGACAGCTTCGATGAGCCTCTTTACGACCATATCCGAATCGACCTTCTCGGATTCGGCCTGGAAGTTGAGCAGGATTCGATGGCGCAATACGGGGTTGGCGACGGCGCGAATGTCGTCGCACGAAACATTGTATCTCCCGTGGAGGATGGCGCGGGCTTTCCCGGCCAGTACGAGAAACTGCGATGCGCGCAGCGAGCCACCCCAGGTGACCCAGCGATTGATGAAATCCGGCGCCTTGTCGGTTCCGGGGCGGCTGGTGCCGACAAGGTTCACGGCATAACGCATGACCGTGTCGGCGGCCGGGACTTTTCGAACCAGCTTCTGAAAAGAGATGATCTCATCGGCCGACATCATCTGTTCGAATTTCAAATCCTGTGGAGAAGTCGTCATTTTGACGACGGCGATTTCGTCCTCCTCGGGCAGATAGCCGATTCTGACATTGAACATGAAACGGTCGAGCTGGGCTTCAGGCAACGGATAGGTGCCTTCCATCTCGATCGGGTTCTGAGTGGCCAGAACAAAAAACGGTTTGGGCAACTGATAAGTCGTTCCCTGAACGGTGACGGTGCCTTCCTGCATCGCTTCGAGCAGGGCCGATTGAGTCTTGGGAGGCGTGCGGTTGATTTCGTCGGCAAGGATGATGTTCGCAAAAACAGGCCCGCGGATGAACTGCAGCTCTCGTTTGCCGGTGGCGCGATCCTCTTCAATGATCTCGGTTCCCGTGATGTCTGCGGGCATGAGGTCCGGAGTGAATTGAATGCGCTTGAACGACAGATCGAGAACGCTTGAAATCGTACGAACCAGCAGCGTCTTGGCGAGTCCCGGAACTCCGGTGATGATTGAATGTCCTCCGACAAAGAGCGAAATCAGGACCTGCTCGACCACTTCATCCTGACCGATAATCGCCTTTCGAATCTCGCGCATAATGCTTTGGCGAGCGGCAATCATTTTGTCCAACAGCTCTTCATCGCGGAGCGATTGTGTATCGACTGACATTAAGGTCTCCCTTTGATGAATCTCATTCCTGAAATTCGAGATTTGAAATAATGATTAAAAGTCCTCTGGTTGACGCGTCTTCAGTGAGTCAACGCGTACATAATATAATTGACTCCGAATTTATAGGCATCGTTTGTTTCCTCGATCGGCCTGAACGGATTGTCGGAGAACTGCCAGTAATCGCTGACATCGTAATTGTAATTGACGATCATCATAAGCCTTCCGGTTTCATCTTCGAGACCCCAGAATTCAGGCGTCTGGGTTTCGCGGGTGACGTATCCGCCGCCATAGACCGGGTTGACATCGATGGTTTTGATCGAAAAGAAGCAGTTGAATATCGGATGAGAGATGTCCAGCTTCTTCAATTCCAGTTCAGGGAAGGCTCTCTTCAAATGGTTGCGAAGATTGTAGAACTGATATGGAGTACGGAAGTCGTCAACCAGCAGGAACCCGCCTCGCAGGCAGTACTCGCGCATTCCTGCAATCTCGGCATCGGTCAGGTTCATGAAGCCGACCTCGCAGAGATAAGCAAACGGGAATTTGTAGATGGCCGGATCGTCCAGGCTGACGATCGGTTCATTGATGTCCATGTTCGCATCGACCTTTGACAGTTCGGTGATGATCTTCATCAGGTGCCGCCCGGCAACCGGATAATCGTGCGACCACGGTGGACCTCCGTCCCCGAGCACATTGTTGTATCCGTAAGCCCCGGCAAACTGGCTGGTATCGTATCGCACCCGGACGAAAGTGAATCTGCCCGAGAGGTTAGGGTCGGGTTTTGTGATGCCGTTTTCAGTGACATCAGGGAGATCCATTTTAGGCTTGCGATGCGGGCGCTGAGCCATCGCAATACCCGCCAGCAGGCAGAGCGCCAGAGTCGAGATTATCAGCCGTCGTTTATTCATCGTTACTCCATTCGCCCGATCAGGGTGTGGTTCATTGTCCGGTCAGTTTGAGCAGCAGGTCCTGTGCCTTGTCAAATCCAGGTGCAATCTCAAGCGACTTGAGTATTGAACGTTTCGCCTCGGAATTCCTGCCGGCGGCAAGGTAGGCCCGGGCGATATTGTAATGAGCTTCCGCCGGATTTGGAGGTCCGGCTCCAAGGGCGATGCGGAATTCGCGAATGGCGACTTCCGTATCGTTCTTGTCGAGACTCAGATTGCCGGCTCTGGTGTGCTGCTCATGCTCGAACGGATTGACGTAAAAGCTTAGTTTGAGCAGCTCCATCGCGCGTTGCTTGTCACCGGACTCCAGTTTGAGCTCGGAGAGCTTCCTGAGTGCGGGATAGTTGTTCTCATCGTACTTGATCAAAGCTTCCAGAAATTCGGCGGCGGCGGTTTTGTCGCCCTGTTTCTGGTAGATGTCCGCCAGAATTTCATAAGCATTGTTGGAACCGGTCAGATAAGGGAAGAGCTCGATTGCCCTTTTGAGGTATTGAGCCGCCTTGTCATTGTCCCGCTGCCCATAATAGATCATTCCGGCCCGGAGGTTGATCACAAAATCATCCGGCCTGGAGGGCGCGGCGGCGATGACATCCTGATCGGTCATCTGGGCATTCGCCGGGTTCTTCCAGCCGGCTTCGAGTGTTTTGATGTATCTGTCAATTTTTGACCGGACATAGCCGGTGAATTCCCGATCGAAATCGGTCTCGGATAGTTTGAGAACCTGGAGCAGTATTTCGGGGGTCTTCTTCTTGTCACGGTAGCCGCGAAGCATTCCCAGAATTGCATCGAACCCGTAGCGGTCGTTGATAAAGTGGCAGATCTGCGAGGCCTCGAAATAGGCAAGGCTGATGTCATTGGGTCGTTTGGGACGGATGAAGCCGTTGTCTATCTCTGAGATCTTGAACCATTTGCCGTCGGCGAATTCCTTGATCGTATCAACGCTCCAGTCGTCTCCCCAGCCCGGGCGGGCATTGTGCTCCTCGAAGACAGACAGTCCCTCTGAAAACCAGCGCGGAATCATGTGATCGGTGATTTGCAGCGTGATGACGTGTGTATATTCGTGCCAGAGTGTGCTGCCCCAGTTGAACTGGCCTCCCGGCCGGGCGGAAGGCGAATCCTGCGCAATCACCTTGCCGAAGCAGACCCCAAGGGCTCCGAGTCCCGGCAATCCCAGCGCCCGCACGGCGAAATCCTCGTGATTGGGGAATATCTCCACGGAGATAGGTCCCTGCGGCGTGAATTTGTATCTGGTCGTCAGCTTGCGCTGCACCTCGTCGAGAAGGTCGGTTGCATAACCTGTCAGAACATCGGCTTCCTTTGCCGCCACCTTGACGATGAAATCTCCCTGCTTCGTTTCGCGATATTCCTTCATCGAATCGAGCAGATCGAGAGTGTTCTTGGCCCAGATATTGAATGCATCTCCTTCGAACGATTTCTCGATGGCTGCCCGGCCTTCCACAATCTCCCCAAGTCGCATCAGTCCTATTCCCAATGCGAGATGCGCCGACCAGAGGCGCGGAGAAATCTTTATCGCCTCACGAAGAAACGCAACGGACTCGCTGTAACGGCGCGTCTGCGTGGCAAAATGCGCGAGCACCTCATAAACTTTTCCGTATCGCGGATTGATGGCGAATACTGCTTTCAATTCGTTTTCGTAATCGGTCTGGCGGTTCTGAAGCCAGTAGCCGGCAGCTCGCAGCGAGTGGGCATCGAGCGAGTTGGGATTTATCTTTATCGCTTCATCGATCAGCGTGGAGGCTGAACCGTATTTTTCTGATTCGAGATCGAGCGATGCTGCGAACGTCCTGGCCTCGACATAATTGGGATTGATCTTAAGAGCCTGCGCCAGCGCCGAAAGCATGGCTTCACCGCCCTCGATGCGTTTGTTGGCGGCGACTCCGAGATGGGCCCTGGCGCTGTTTTGATTGATCTTCAGAGCGTCATTGAAAAATTCGGCGGCATCGGCGTAATTATATTTGGAGGTGTAGAGTTCGCCGCCTCCAAGCTGGGCATCGATGAATTTTTCGTCCGAGGCGATGGCTTCGAGATAGACTTCGTTCGCGTCCTGATATCTTTCAAGATGAGTCAGAGCGCTTGCGATCATCGTCAATTCATCAGCAGAATCGGGACTCTCGTCTTTGTAATATTCGGCGAAAGTCCGGTATAGCTCCTGGGCGGCTTCCTCCTTGCCGGTCATCTCCAGAATTTCGGCGCGACGCAGGTCGGCTCTCAGCTTGATCGGGATCTCTTCGGTGTTGCGAGCTTTCTCGAACTCGACCATGGCTTCCTGGTAACGGCCCGTGATGGCATAGATCTCGCCGATCAACAATCTGGTCTGCGGTTCGTTCTCCTTGATTGGCAGATACTTTTCGCTTGTCGTTCCGCATCTGCATACTGGCCGGTTTCAAGGTAGCTCTGGATCAGCCCCCACTGAGCCCGGGCGTCCTTCGGGTCAGCCTGCAGGAGCTTGTTAAACGCGGCGATGGCGGCCGAATATTTTCCCTGCCTGAGTTCCTCTTCGGCGCTCTCGATATCCTGCGACCGGGCGGAGACGCACGACAGGACCACAGTCAGCGCGGCGGAGCATGTCAGCAGCACCAGGCACAAAAGAAGTTTCCGGCTCATCTTCAAACCCATGATGTACATGACGTATTTGATCGAACTTCGCATGATGATAATTCCAGAATCGATTTCCATTTCTCTGAGTCGAACATTCATTTTTTCTGTTTGGCGCGGATATTCTGACTGATCCTGGCCAGATCGATCAGCAGTTTTTCGAGTGCAGAGTCGTATTCATCTTCCTTCATCTGGCTCTTTCGCGCCTTGAGTTGTTCGACCTGGCCTTCAAGCCTCATCCGTTCAGAGAAAAGTTTCGCCAGCTCGGGGTCGCCTCCGGCCTGCTGCTGGGGCAGGGAATCGAAATAAGTGGTCTTGGCCAGACCTCCATCGCCCGATTCAAGGCCGTTATGTCCGACCCCGTCGCCGTTGTCATCGAGCAGCGCATGCTCTGTCACGATTTTGCCGGTGACTTCAAAAGATTTCGTGGTCAGTTTGACCGCGTATTCGAAAGCCTCGAGCACCGAAACACGACCGTTCTTGTCGGCATCCGCTTCAGGGTTGGCCAGTGCGGAGATGAACGCATCGGCGAATTTTGGCGCATTCTGCTCCATCCCGCTTCTGGTGGCGGTGACGATGATTCTGCCTTCTCCCGTCAGCGGTTTGATGAATTCTCCACTCGCACTCGCCATATTCACGACGACGATATTCCTTGCCGGAAGATTGTCTATCAGCAGCGCATAATCGCCTGCGGTTAGATCGGGGCCGGCCAGATTGAACTTGGCTATTTTGCCGTCGAAGCTGCCGTGGCCTATGAAAAATATGAATATCTGATTGTCGGGCTTTGTCGCATTACGCAGGACGACGAAAGCCTGCCTGACCGCCTCTGCCGTATTGCGCTGTTCTTTTGAAACGGGTTTCTCGGTCAGGATGGTGACCTGTTCTTCCGCAAAACCCAGATTCCCGGTCAGCGCATCGCGCAATTGATTGGTCCAATCGGAGAACTTTTTGGCATAGGTCTCTTCGCCGCTGATTCCGGTGATAATCATGGCGAATTTGTTCCTGTCGGCGGGAAGGCGTGGCGCGGCCGGTTTCGGCTCGGCAGGTTTTGCCTGCTTTGGCGCCACAGTCACGGGCACATCCTGCGCACAGGCTGAAACTCCCCCAATCAACAATAAAATGAAAGCTGCAGTTAACAATCTATACATTATGATGAAATGAAAACTTCCGGGCATTGATATCAGGATAATCCCTTGCGTTTACGCAGAAACCATTCGGTACTAGCCAGACCGATAAGCAGCATGAAATTTATCGGCATATCCCAAAGTTCTTTGGTGACTTTTTCCGAATTCCGGCCCTCGATCATGGTGACATCGTCGAGCAGGTCTTTGGCATTGCCGATAGTGTAGTATTTGCCTCCGGTTTCAGCGGCCACTCTCTTGAGGAGTTCCACGTTCTGAGCCGCATCGTTGAATTCACGTGTCCGCTCTGAAACGAAAAATGTCGATTGTGCCGATCCTAACGCCACGCCGTTTCTCATTGCATTCAGTTCGACGCGATAAAGTCCTTTTTCGTCGGGAGAAAATTCAGTGCGATAATCGGTCAGCTTTTCACCGTAATTAATCCTCAGCGGCAGATCGACCGTCGGGCCTGAAGGCTTTGTCAATTTTGCGGTGACCGTGGCGTCAGTTATCGGGTCGAATTTCTTGTCGTTGACCTCGCTGCGAATGATGACGACGTCGCCGGGACTGTATACATCTTTTCGGCGCCGACTTCGAGCTGGTTTGGCGTAGTGCTGACGAGGTAGCGCAGTGTCTGGCGCCAAAAGGTCTCGTGGTAGTTGTTTTGCGACGGCAGCTCCATTCTCCAGCGCCACGTGTCGCTGGTGGTCAGCGCCATCGAACGGCCACGGCCGTAACGCTGCTCGGCAAGCAGCGGAATCACCCTGTTGCTGTCGGTCGTGTTTCTCGCTTCGAGGATGAGCGTCGCGCCGGGTTTGATCTGACTGAGCGTCTCGGGGATCGATATTGGAGGCATCTCTTCCCAGGCCTTGGCACTCAATGCCCTGTCTTCGTTCATTCTGGTTATTGCGTGCGTCCGGCCGCGAGATGTGAGCACAGGTTTGAAATTGCTCACTACCTGCATCTCGGGTTCTTCGATCCTGTCGTTGAGATAGAAGGGAAGCACTTCGGCCAGCGGTGTATTGGCGAATTTCCCGGCATCGAATGACCTCGAACCTCCCAGAGCCAGAACCCCGCCTCCTCGCTTCGAAGCAAACTGTTCGATATTCTTCAACTGCTCATAGGAAAAGAAATTGGCCTCGATGCTGCCGATGATCAGTCCCTGATAGGAGAACAATTCTTCTACCGTCGTGGGAAATCCGGTCGTCAGCTCGCCACCGCTCTCAACGCCCTGACGGTAGAACTTTCCGTCGGCCGATCTGAGAACGGAGACGAGCACAAGGTTCTTCTCGTTCTTCGCCAGAGAGAATCTCAGCTTGCCGTACTCCCATCGAGGCTCTCCGTCGATAAACAGCACGCGCGGCTTGTCATTGGTCACCTCGATCAATGATTCCTGGGCATTATTTTCGCTTGTGGTCTCGCCGTCGAGCTGCGTGACCTCATAGGTGTACCTGTGAGCGCCAGCCGAGGTCGGAGTGAATTCGATGGTGACGGTCTGGGATTCTCCGCCCTTCAGATCGTATTGCTGCGTCTTTATCGCTTTTCCGTCTTCTGCTACCGAGAGATTGATTTTAGTCGCGCCAAAACCCGAGAGCCTGACAAGGGCATCAGCGCTGACAGCCGATCCGACCAGCATCCGTCGCGGCGCGGTGACTCTGACCAGCTCGGCATCCTTGAATCGGGCCGGATTTCCCACGCCGATCGTATACACGGGGATATTCCGGGATTTGAGATCCCTCAGTTCCGCACTCAGATCTTTTGGAGTATTCGAACCGCCGTCGCTGATGACTACTATGCCTGAGAGCGGGCTTCCCGATGAATCCTTGATCGCTTCCTGAAGCGCTCCCACGAGATCGGTCGACTCACCCTGCGCTTTCAAATCGGGCCCGCCATTGATCCTTGCCGCCAGGGTCGAAAAACCGTAAAGGGACAACCTGAACTTCGAATCGACGTCCTTGATGAACTGGCCTTCACGTGACATCAATTCCTTCGCCGCATCGATCCGGGTGCGATTGTTCTCATCCGCCAGCTTCATGCTCTGCGAATCATCCGCGAGGATTGCCAGAGTCGTGCTTTTCGGAATGACGGACGGTACCACAAGCACCGGCCGCATGATCATGATCAGCAGAACCGCCAGCAGTGATGCTCGCAGCGCCACCAATGTCCATTTGCTGCTCGAATTGATGCGATAGCCAGGGCGAATGTAGAGAAAATAGATCAATAGCCCCGCCAGCGCCAGTATCAATATCACCAGCAACCATGATGGCCGGCCGGCAAAGCTGAATTCGCCTTTCTCAAAGGCCGACCATTTATGTTTGAAAAAAAACTGTATCAAGCGATCCATTAAATATTACTCCGATTCAGCTTTGCTCGATTGGCGCCGTTTCCAGGGTGAGCGCATGATGAGTGCCCGATGTCTTGTATTATAGCCAAGCATTCATCGCTACGTAAACCAGTTGCGTCTGCCGCAGGGTAAATGATCAAATCAATCGGTCATTAAAACCCGTTTAGAATCAAATTGAATTGAAGAGGAGCCAAAAAATGAACCGGTCGGGGGATTCAGGCTATCATGAACAGGTGATCTGGCGGACAAAATGGTTCAGGCTGATCGGCCTCCTGCCTTTGATCTTCTTCATCGCGCGTCTTGTCGAATACGTTCAGGTGGGGACTCCCAGTCAGGTGTTGTGGATGTGCCATCTGGCCAATCTCTTACTGGCGCTCGGGCTCTTTACCGCGAACCCGGCAATCATCAGGGTTTCCGCGCTGCTGATCGTCTTCGGCATCCCTCCCTGGGCAGTCGATATGTTCGTTATCAGAATTATCACCCCGGTTTCAATCGCTTCGCATCTGGGAGGAACCATCCTCTCGCTCCTTATTCTTGAAAAGGTGCGAATGAAGCCTCGAATCTGGATCGCCGGAATTATTCTGTTCCTTCTGGTGCAGCAGATCTGCAGGATGTTCACTCCTTTCGACCTGGATGTGAACAATGCCCACAAGGTATACAGCATCTGGAAGGATATGATCAGCAACTACTGGCTCTACTGGATTCCATCGGTTCTCGTTGTCTCCACCGCGATGTGGATCATCGAGAAGGTTCTTTTGCTGGTCTTTCCGGAAAAGAAGAATGGAGAATGAAGAATGAAGAATGGAGAATGGAGAATGGAGAATGCAGAATGCAGAATGCAGAATGCAGAATAGTGAATGAAGTGATTTCGCTTTATTCCCTATTCTTCATTCACTCTTCTCCATTCTTCTAGTCTTGGTAACGCTTGAGCATGAGAGCGGCGTTGGTTCCGCCAAAACCGAAGCTGTTGGACAGGGCATAATCGACTTTGGTTGCCCGGGCCACATTCGGGACATAGTCGAGATCGCAATCGGGATCAGGGGTTTCGTAATTGATTGTCGGTGGGATTATCTGATGATGGACGGTGAGGGCGGTGATACCGGCTTCGAGTCCTCCGGCGCCTCCCAGCAGATGGCCCGTCATCGATTTGGTAGAGCTTGCCGCCAGTTTGTATGCGTGCTCGCCGAAAGCCGCCTTGAGAGCATTGGTCTCATTGATGTCGCCCACGGGGGTCGATGTCCCGTGAACATTCACATAATCGACGACGTTCGGTTCGAGGCCCGCGTCCTTGATAGCTTTGAGCATGACCCTTTTCGGGCCGTCCATGTCCGGGTTGGTGATATGGAAAGCGTCGCCGGTCATGGCGTAGCCTATGACCTCGGCATAAATTTTGGCTCCGCGGGCTTTGGCATGTTCGAGTTCTTCAAGGATCACGATGCCGGCTCCTTCGCCGATGACGAATCCGTCTCGTTCCTTGTCAAAAGGGCGGGATGCGTGCTGCGGATCGTCATTCCGAGTCGAGAGCGCATGCATGGCGGCGAAGCCGCCAATCGACATCGGGGTGATTGCGCCCTCAGTCCCGCCGCAGATCATTGCAACCGCATCCCCGCGCTGGATTATCTTGAAACTGTCGCCTATTGCGTGAGCCCCCGAGCTGCAGGCTGTCGCCGTGGCCGAATTCGGCCCTTTGGTGCCGTTGTAAATTGAAACATAACCAGATGCGAGATTGACAATCGATGCCGGAATGAAGAACGGGGAAATGCGCCCCGGCCCGCCTTCCATCATTTTAGTGTGCTCACGCTCGAAGACACTGAAGCCGCCTATTCCGCTGCCGATATAGGTGCCGATCATCTCGGCATTTTCAGGAGTCACCTTGAGCCCCGAATCCGCGATCGCCTCCTGCGAGGCGGCAATGGCATAGAAGATGAAATTATCCATCTTCTTCAGCTCTTTCTTCTCGACAAAATTGAGTGGATCGAAGCCTTTGGTCTCTGCGGCAAATCGAACCTTGTGCTGGCTGGTGTCGAAGCGTGTGATGTAATCCACGCCGCTGCGTCCTGCAATCAGCCCGGTCCATGTCTCCTCGGTAGAATTACCCAACGGGCTGATAATCCCTACACCCGTGACGACCACTCGCTTCAAATTGATTGTTCTGTTCACGACTGCCTTCCTTGATCTGGTGCGATCTGGTGATGCCTGAATACGCCTGAAATTGAATCAGCCACAAAGAGACGCCTAAACGACAAAAGCGGAATGAAGCCTTCTCTGCTTAAGTAGGAGTGACGCCCCTTGTGGCTTATTATTTCGTATTTTCGTACTGGTGAAAGCCGTCTGAGCTGATTACTTCTTGTGCTCGTCAATATATGCAATGGCGTCGCGAACGCTCTGAATTTTTTCGGCTTCCTCATCCGGTATCTCGATCCCGAATTCTTCCTCGAATCGCATCACCAGTTCGACCGTATCCAGGGAATCCGCGCCCAGATCATCAATGAAACGGGCATTCGCCGTTACTTCCGATTCATCAACGCCAAGTTCATCGGCAATGATTTGTTTTACCTTGTCCTCAATTGATTCTGCCATTAGTTCCTCCACTAAGATTTGGATATTAGATGCCGGGTTTCAGGAATCAGGTCAGCGGCCCGAGCATTGAGTCGCCAGCCTGACACCTGAAGAGTCCTTCACCTGTTACATATACATACCACCATTAACATTTATCACCTGACCGGTGATATAGCCTGCCTCATCAGAGGCCAGAAATGCAACTGTATTGGCTACATCAAAATCAGAGCCAGGTCGTTTCAATGGAATCTGTTCAAGCATCGCGTTGCGGGCGGCCTCGTTGAGAACCGCAGTCATGGGCGTTTCGATGAAACCCGGGGAGACCGCATTGACTGTAATGTTTCTTGATGCGTATTCCCGGGCAACCGCTTTTGTAAACCCGATGATGCCGGATTTTGCGGAAATATAGTTCACCTGTCCAATGTTTCCCGACTGAGCCACGACCGAAGTCAGGTTGATTATTCTTCCGCGGCGCGCTTTGGTCATCATCGGAAGCACTTGCTGAGTCAGCAGGAAGACACCCGTGAGATTGGTGTCGATGACACTTTGCCAATCGTCGAGCTTCATTCTGAGCAGCAATCCATCCCGAGTGACCGCGGCATTATTGACGAGAATGCCTATCGGACCAAGTTCCGCAGCGACTTTTTCAACCGCCGCCTTGACCTCAACCTGGCTGGAGATGTCTCCTTTGACGGCCAGTCCGCGGCGTCCTGTCTGCCTGATCTCTTCCGCCACCGTCTCGCATTTATCGAGAGATCTCGCCATGACTGCAACATCTGCTCCGAGACGCGCGAGAACGAGCGCCGTCGCTCTACCAATTCCCTGAGACCCGCCGGTGACCAGTGCTGTTTGACCATCAAGACTGAACATGATTATTTTTTTTAATACTGTTTCGATACTAGCCGGAAATGGAATCGAGAGTCGCCAGCAGGCTGGCTTCATCCTCGACGTTAAAAAGCCGGACTTCCTTGCCGGTCTCTTTAGCGATTGCCTTGATGAGCCCGATGAGGACCTTGCCGGGGCCGATCTCGACGAAAGTTTCGACGCCAAGATCGAACATCCTGAAGACGCTTTCGGTCCAGCGAACCGGAGAGGAAATCTGTCTGATCAACGCCTGACGGGCGGCATCGCCATCCGTGACCAGAGCGGCATCGACATTATTGATGATCGGGCAACTGAGGGCATTGAAGAGAGTTTCGTTGAGCAGGGGGGCCATTTTCTCCTGAGCCGGCATCATGAGAGACGAATGAAAAGGCGCGCTCACCTTGAGCATCATCGCGCGCCTGGCGCCACGTGCCTTGCATTCCTCAACGGCACGCTCAACGGCAGCGAGGTGACCCGCAATCACGATCTGTGTGGGCGAATTGAAATTCGCCGGAGCGCAGACCTGATCCTGCGCGGCCACAGCGCAGGCCTCGCCGACCCTCGTCGCATCGATACCCAGAATCGCCGCCATGGCGCCAATCCCGACAGGCACGGCCTCCTGCATGAACTGCCCTCTGCGCCGAACCAGTCTGACGGCATCTTGCAGGCTCAAAGCGCCTGCCGCCACCAGTGCTGAATATTCACCAAGACTGTGCCCCGCCACCACATCCGGCTTGACTCCCTTTTCAGAAATAACTCTGAAAGCTGCTACTGAAGCCGTCAGGATCGAGGGCTGAGTATTGGCGGTAAGCTGCAACTCCTCTTCAGGCCCCCTGAAGCAGAGCTCGCTCAACTTGAAGCCGATCGCTTCATCGGCGGATTCAAAGACCTCCCGGCCCGCAGAGAATTTCTCTGAAAGCTCCAGTCCCATCCCGGCGTGCTGCGATCCCTGGCCGGGGAATATGAATGCAAGTTTACCCATAGGATGAAATGATCAATGAGACTTCACCGTTCATCATGATGTTACTGCATGTTACTGCGGCGTCCCATTAATTTCGCTGTCGATGCGCTCGCTTAATTTTCCCTTGTAGAACTCTTTTGCAACGCGAATGGCGTTTCTAATTGCCTTTGGCGTAGAGCTGCCGTGGCAGATGACACAGATCTGCTTGCAGCCAAGCAGCGGCGCGCCCCCGAATTCGGAATAATCGAGACGCTTTTTGACGCTACGGAAGGCATTGAGCGAGAGCATGGCTCCAACCTGAGTCATGATCGTTTGCCCCAGCTCGGATTTGAGCAGGCCCATGATCGCCTCAACCAGCCCCTCGCTGGTCTTGAGAATCACATTCCCCGTGAATCCGTCGGAAATAATGACGTCGACCTCACCGGTGAAGATATCGCGGCCCTCGACGTTGCCGATGAAGTTGATCGGAGCTTCCATCAGTTTGTTGAAAGTCTCCTTGGTCAGATCATTTCCCTTGAGTGCCTCTTCGCCGATGCTCATCAGACCGACTTTGGGACTTCTCACGCCAAGTATCGAGCGGGAGTAGATCGAGCCCATGATCGCGAATTGTTTGAGATGTTCAGGCTTGCATTCGGCGTTGGCTCCGACATCGAGCAGCACCGTGCCGTTGCCTTTAAGCGTCGGGAAAATGCCGGCCAGGGCAGGGCGGTCGACCGATGGAAGCGTCCCGAGCACCAGTTTGGCCGTGGCCATGACCGCACCCGTATTCCCGGCGCTCACCAGGCCATGAGCCTTGCCTTCTCGCACCAGTCTTGCGGCGACACGTATCGATGAGTCCCGTTTGCGGCGAACTGCGTTCGCCACAGGCTCATCCATGGCGATCACTTCCGTCGCATTGACGATCTCGATATGCAAACGCTGTTTGCGCGGATTGGTTACACCCTGACGTTCAAGCTCGGCGCGGATCTTCTCCTCCTGCCCAACAAGAAGAACCCGGGCACGGAGCTCTCTTGCCGCCTGGATCGCTCCTTCGACCTCGATCGCGGGGGCATTGTCTCCGCCCATTGCATCAACGGCTATGGTGGTGAGCATTAGGGTAGGGTGAAATCTGGTTATTATTCTGCAATCTCAATGACAGTGCGCCCGGCATAATGACCGCATCTCGGACATACCCGGTGTGGCAGTTTCATGTTTCCGCAGTTCGGGCATGAAACAAGGTTGGTGCGCTTCAATGCATCATGTGTGCGGCGCTTGCGGCCTCGTGATTTTGAGTGACGTCGTTTTGGATTTGGCATAGCACTTCTCCGGAATTAATAAATATTGCAATAAACTGGTTCAACTCAGCTTTTCTTTGATATCGGCCAGCGCCTGCCACCTGGGATCTACAGGCTTGGTGCAGTTGCACTGTTCGATATTCAAATCCGTGCCGCATTGCGGACATAATCCGCGGCATTCTTCCCGGCACAACACCCTGATCGGAATGCTGAGTTCGAGCTGTTCCAGAACCATGGCATCAAGATCGATCTGATCGTTCTGGTAAATGTCAAAATATAGATCCTGCGAATGAAGCTCGATTTCGCCGGATTTGCCCGATCCGGGATCTTCCCTGGAATAAAGAAGATCGACGGGCATTTTGATATCGATCTCGACATCTTTGAGGCATCTGTCGCACGGCACCTTCAACCGGGCCCGGATGTCGCTGCGAAGCCTCATGTCGGTTCCCACCGGATCTACCCAACCGGTGAGTGACGGTGTCTCTATGAATTCGAACTCGAAACCGCTTGTCTCAAGCTCTCCCTCTTGATATTTGTGCTCAAATTTCAGCCCGTCTGCGGGCATGCGCACTAGTGAGATATACATAATATTCCCTCTGCGCCGACAAAGTTGTTAATTATAGTTCGGGTTGAGGGTTTGTCAACTAAACAACCGCTTTCAATTCCATCATCTTAACCTGGACCTCTTTAAGAGACAGCACGACTGGTGTAAACTTTGGCGAATTTTTAATGGCAAACTTGGAATTTCAGCACGGAGAAATCGGGAGAAATTGGATGAAGCATAGATTTCGCGCGGTTGTCGCGGGGGCCACGGGATATTCCGGGCGTGATTTGATCAGGATGCTGCTCAGGCATCCCGATCTGGAACTGGTTGGGACATTTGCCTCCAGTTCCGGGGACGCGGTTAAATTAACGGAGATCCATCCCCAGCTTACGGGGTATACAGACCTGGACTGCCGGCCATTCAATGAAGAGGCAGTTAAAGGTCTCAAGCCGGACTTGATATTTCTGGCAACGCCCAACGAGTTTTCGCACGAGATCGTTCCGAAGATGATTGAAACGGGAGCTGTGGTAGTCGATTTGAGCGGATCATTCAGGCTTCGCGATGCGAGATTATATGAGCAGTATTACGGATTTGAGCACACAAGCCCGGGGTTGCTTGAAAGAGCAATTTACGGGCTTACCGAATTTGTCGCTGATGAGCTGCCGGGCGCGAAACTGATTGCCAATCCGGGCTGTTATCCCACTTCGATTCTGATTCCGATGAATCCTTTAATGAGAGCCGGCATCATCGATGAGAGCCAGCCCGTGATCTGTGATTCGAAATCGGGGGTCACAGGAGCGGGGAAGACTGCGAATTCGACGACACATTTTGTCGAGGTGAGTGAAAGTTTCCGGGCATATAACGTCTTCAAGCATCGTCATACTCCCGAGATCGCTCAGGGGCTTGGGCTGGAGAACCGGACCGATAACCTTATCTTCACTCCGCACCTGTTGCCGATCAATCGAGGCATCCTTTCCACAATTTATATCCGGCTGACGGGCGGTGTCAGGCGCACGGATCTGCTTGACTGCTGGCGCGAAAGTTTCAAGAGCTCGAAATTTGTCAGGATCTTTGACGGCTCACAGCTTCCTGAAATCAAGTTCACGGCCAATACGCCGTTCTGCGATATTGGATGTACCGTTGATGAAGCCACGGGGCAGGCGATCATTGTGTCTTCAATTGACAATCTGTTAAAAGGCGCCGCCAGTCAGGCCCTGCAGAATGCCAACCTGGCGCTGGGGGTAGATGAAGGAGCGGGAATCATATGAGACGCACGGTCATCAAACTCGGCGGCAGCGTTATCATAGATCCGGCGCTAAGGCGAAAACTGATCACACAAATCGTCGAATTGGCCAGTCTCAGCCCCGGCGAGATGATAGTGGTTCATGGAGGAGGCAAGCAGATTGCTTCGCTACTTGACAGGCTCGGGATCGAATCGAAGTTTCACGACGGATTGAGGGTTACCGATAAAGACGCCAGAGACGCGGCGCAGATGGTGCTCTCAGGCCAGGTCGGCAAGGATCTTGTCGCTCAATTCGCCGGGCACGGAGTGGCATCGGTCAGCATTGCCGGCGGCGACGGAATGAGCTTTCTGGCGGAGAAGATGAATGCCGAGGATGGAACCGACCTCGGCTTTGTCGGCAGGATCATCGAAACCAGACCCGGCTTGATCAACGCTTTACTGGAAGGACAGATGATCCCTGTCGTTGCCTGCCTTGCACTGGGCAGGCATGATTACGAGTACTACAATATCAACGGCGATCAGATGGCCGCTGCCGTTGCAGGCGGATGTGGCGCGGATCGACTGGTTTTTGTCACTGACGTCGGCGCGGTTCGGGACGCCAATGGCCACAATATCTCATCACTCAATCGCGAGCAGATCCTGCAACTGCTCGACTCCGGAGTGGCCGGCGGCGGAATGAGACCAAAACTTCGCGCATGCCTTGAGGCGCTCGAGTCCGGAGTTAATAAGATAATGATCATCGGCGCTGCGGAAGAGGATTCTCTGCTGCAGGCAGTGAGAGATGATCTCAGGATCGGCACCTCCATCTCCTGACTTTCTGTGACTCGATACCTGTTTGTCGGAGGCGGGGGCGCACCGTAACACTTATTCGATGCCGGATCTTTAAACTTTACACATTGCACTTTAAACTCGCTTTACACATTGAACTTTAAACTCGCAAAGATACGGAGACAAAAATCAGACAATGGAATCAGTAGCTGAAGAAAAAGACGAGACCTCTCAATCATTCACACTGGCGCAGGCACAGGAGCTGGAGTCGAAGTACGTGCTTCAGACCTATGCCCGAAATCCGGTGATGTTCGTGCGTGGCAAAGGTTCGACTCTCTACGATGATACGGGCAAGGCTTATCTCGATTTCATCTCGGGTATTGGAGTCAACGTGCTGGGCTACGATCATCCGCGGGTCCGCAAGGTGCTCAAAGAGCAGGGGAATCTGCTCCACACATCGAATCTTTATTATCACCCCTATCAGGGGCAACTGGCTGAGAGCCTGATCAAAGCATCGGGCATGGCGAGGGCGTTTTTCTGCAATACGGGCGCGGAGTCGGTTGAAGGGGCGCTCAAACTTGCGCGGGCATGGCAGAGAAGGCAGGGGCACGAAAACAAGACCGAATTCGTTTCGCTGGTCAATTCATTTCATGGACGGACGATGGGGGCCCTGTCGATCACAGCGCAGGAAAAATACAGAAAACCATTTGAGCCGCTGATACCCGGGGTGCGATTCATCGATGCCAACAAATGCGAAGATGATTTTGCAGAAGCAAGAGAGACCATCAATGAGCGAACGGCCGCAGTCATCATCGAGACGATCCAGGGCGAATCCGGAATCCGCCCGGTCAACGACTATTTTCTGAAAGTCGTTCGAGAGGCATATGACAGAGTCGGGGCTTTGCTGATTCTCGACGAGGTTCAGTGCGGTCTGGGCAGGACCGGCAAGGTCTTCGCCTTTGAACAAACTTCGGTAAAACCTGATGTCCTGTGTGTCGCCAAACCGCTTGGGCTGGGAGTCCCCATAGGGGCGTTCCTTGTCGCCGAGAAGGCCGTCGATGGTTTACAGCCCGGTGATCACGGAACCACATTTGGAGGCGGGCCACTGGCCTGCCGCCTGAGCCTTGAGTTCATGCATATGCTCCAGGAAGAGAATTTGATGCAGCGCGTGAGTGAAGTCGGCAATTATTTTAGAAAATTGCTCAGACGCATGCAGCGCAGCCATCCGGATTTGATCGCTGAAGTCCGCGGACTTGGACTGATGGTCGGGGCCGAACTGACATTTTCAGGAAAAGGCGTCATCGCCAAAATGCTTGAAAGAGGATTTGTCTTGAATTGCACGCACGATACCGTGCTAAGATTTCTCCCGCCATATATAATCAAAAAGGCAGAAATCAGCGCCATGATTACTAATCTCGAAGAGGTGATCGTTGAAGAGGCCTCAGTCATGAAAAATGCCGCCCTGTAAGATTTATCTGTGGCAAAGAGTGGCGAAGATACGAAGAGGGGACTCTGCCCGGATCTCGTTTGCCCGAGGATCATTCGTAAATTTCACAAACGCTTTGAGCCGATAATAAGGAGGTAATTTATTATGGCATTGGTGGCAAAAAGAACCCTGTTCCATCCGAAGTTCGATACCCTGTTGACTGTAATTTTTCTGCTGGCATCGGTTTTGACGGCGAAGGGAGAGGGAGCATTTTTCGATGATGCATTGTATTGCTCGCTGACGCCGGCAAATACGCTTCCCCAATCCCCCTCCAGTCTACTGGTGCAGTCTCCCAGCTATATCAATGTCCCTGCCGGAACGTCTCTGACGGTCTATCTCATGAAGGGAGATAAACTGATGAGCATCAGCAAACTCTCATTCGGGCAGGCGTTATTTAACGAGAGGCTGCTGCCTCCTGTGCCGATCGCATCGTTTGTTCCCAAGGGGGCGCAGGTGAATTCAGGGCAGCCGCTTCCAGGGGCCAATCTGAGCGCCGGCGAGGCTGACCTCAAAGATGTCATGGCTTTTCCAAATCTCTATTCATTCTTATGGATACTCTCAAAGGGAGTGATCGGGACTCCGGGAAGGGCAATTGCAACAGGCACCCCGATCGGTTTTGTGGATTTGAAGCTTGCTGCCGTCTCAGCCGCCACCATCCTTGGCGATCAGAAACCTGGCTCGGTTCTTTTCTACAACCGGTATACTTCCAGCGTCAGCAATCCGTCCGCTGAAAACACCAGGGTGAACATCACCAATACGAATGTCGCTTCGAGTGTTTTCGTCAGGTTTTTTCTGGTCAACGGTTCGACTTGCGGAATAGATACCATTCAATTATGCCTTGAGCCTCAGCAGACTTTCAGTTTTCTGATGAGCGACATTGACCCGGGGATCAAAGGGTATATCGTCGCAGTTGCAACCAACGCAAATGGAGAGCCGATTCAATTCAACTGGCTGATAGGAACCGCCCTTGTCAGACAATCGGCGCCGGGAATCGGCGGATCCTTCACCGCGGCTCTCAACGCCCTTGCCATTGCCAAACGCATCGACGGAATTGTCCCGAACGTCAACGGATCCGCCGAGATGATCTTCGACGACTTGAACTACGACAGGCTCCCGGGGCCGATTGCATTTGAGGGCGTTCCGACTCAGTCGAATGCCGCAAACTCGACAGTCTTTTCCCTCTACCGGCCGGTCCAGGATTTGACTGGATTAACGGCCAACACCAGTCTGCGGCTGACCGCTTCAGCTAAAAACAGCCAGAATCAGATTGTTACGACAAACGGAAACCTTTCCGTAGCCTGTTACAATGATTTTGTAGTCTCCGCTCTGAGGCTGACTCCAACCTCGCTGGCTCAATTGCTGCCATCCGGGGCCAACGGCTGGTTTTCAATTACGACAACGGATCTGGTTCCGATTCTCGGCGCTCAATTGAATACAGGCGAGTTCAATAGCGGCAGCAATGCGAGGCCGCTCTCTTTCAGCGCCGAATACAAGATCAGGGTGCCGGTTTCTCCCGTCACTTGTCCGTAATCGGGGAGAAACGGAAGTCAACCAAAAGACAAGCAAAAGATGAAGAAGACGATTGCGAGTCTGACGATCGAGATAAAAATAAGATGTGTTATTAAATTCAACTGATTACAGGAAGAGATATGGTCTCAAGAGCTTTTTTACTTTACCTTTCCAGACAGCACGGGCTTAAAGGGGTCTTCTCACAATTCCCCGGATTCAAGCAGGTGACGCACCGTTTCATTGCCGGCGAGAACATCGATGATGCGATCAAGGCTATTCAGGAACTGAACAAACTGGGAATTACCGCGACTTTCGATCACCTCGGAGAAAGCACTTCTTCAAGGCAGGAAGCAGAATCCGATGTTCGTGAGTACCTCTACGTTCTGGACAGGATTCAGGCTACCGGCGTGAACTCCAATGTCTCGGTGAAATTGACCCAGCTCGGCCTCGATATCGATGAGGATTTCTGCATGCTCAATACGCGGAAGATCGTCGAGAATGCTAAACGTCATGGCAACTTCGTTCGCATCGATATGGAGGATTCTCCCAAAACAGATGCGACACTCAAAATCTTCAGGACTCTTTTTCAGGAGTTCGGCAACGTCGGCATAGTTTTGCAGTCCTATCTCTACCGCACGGAAAAAGATATCGACGACGTTATTTCATTGGGGGCGAGGATACGACTGTGCAAAGGCGCCTATCAGGAGCCCGAATCGGTCGCTTTTCCCCAAAAATCCGAGGTCGACGCGAATTTCATCAGGCTCATGCAGAAACTGCTCAAAAGCGGGATCTATCATGGCATCGCAACTCACGACGATAAGATGATTGCCGCCACCCGTGAATTTGCAGCGCGGGAGAACATCTCAAAAGATTCCTTCGAATTTCAGATGCTCTACGGCATCAGGCGTGACCTGCAATTGAAACTGGCCAGGGATGGGTTCAAGGTCAGAACTTACGTCCCGTATGGAGAATTCTGGTATCCGTATTTCATGCGCCGGCTGGCCGAGCGCCCCGCCAACGTCTGGTTCGTGCTCAAGAATCTGCTTAAAGGCTGAGTCCCAGAGGGAGTTTAAAGTTTGTAACTGCTCTCAGCCCCTTTCTCTGAACATTTGAAGAATTAAGCAGGAGTGCTGGGGCGCATTTTCATCGCAAGAACGCCAAGAGAGCCAATGAAGTGCGCGAACCTGGTTAGCCAGATCATTCGGCCGGGACACCTCGATTTTAGCCATTTTTAAATGTAAATGCGCCCGGGTTGTTAAATCTTCTTGGCGTCCTAGGTCCCTCACTCGTTGCCATGTTAGCTGCTAAATCCGTTTGCATTAGAAAGTCTAAGTACGGCATCCATTCAGAAATGCCTTATATGGCTGAGCAGT
The DNA here is from genome assembly GCA_016710075.1 of Acidobacteriota bacterium. GTDB lineage: Bacteria > Acidobacteriota > Blastocatellia > RBC074 > RBC074 > JADJLO01. Next base: position 410,585 of record JADJLO010000001.1, read on the forward strand.
TACAAACTTTAAACTTTAAACTTTTAAACTTTAAACTCTTTTTATTTGATCCTGCCGAGTTGTTCGACAATCTCAGATGGTTTCCACTCGTTTCCTCTGTATATTTTGAATACCCTGCCGTCAGGAGCGATGATTGCGGTGCGCAATCCATGAATGATCTGTCCCTTTTCGGGCCAGTAATTCAGGCCGAAGAACTGGGCGACGGCTTTGATCTGCTCGGGCGTCCCGGTTGCGAATTCCCACATTTTGAAGACAGCGTCCTTATCCGAGCCTGCGTATCTCAGGCCGTATTCTCTGAGCACGGCCGGCTTGTCGAAATCAGGATCGACAGTAATGCTGAGCAATCGAGTATTATTCTTAGACTCGGGCCTGGTGAGAAGATCTTCGCGGATCTTGCTGAAGTTGTTGCTCATGAGCGGGCAATAGTCAGGCATTGGGCATCGGGTGTAAATGAAAGTCAGCACCAGCGTGCTGCCCTGGTATTGCTTGAGGGATATTTTTTCCCGTCCTGATTGACGAGTGAAAAATCCGGGACAGCGGAGCCGGGGTCAGGTTCGACGCCCGTCTCTTCGGCCTTGCCTGCAAGGGCTGGATCGGCAACGCTGGTGACGATCGGATTTTCGAGCCACGTTTTACCGCCATCCACAACCAGAGTCGCATGAATTTGGGATCCAGGTTTCAATTCGTCGTAGACCCAGTCTTCATAAAGTGCAAAGGGCATGGTCATTGCCTGCATGTATCCGCTGATCTCTTCGTGATTGATGGTCACCGTGTGACCCGATTTGCTGGCAGAGACGACTTTGCCCTGAAGCTCGTATTTTTTGGCGGAAGCCGAAGCCTCGGGAGATTTTGATTTACAGGATGAGAATCCCGTTACCAGTATTGCCGTGAAGAGGATGTATAGAATAGCTTTGGCGTGATTATGTTTTTTCATGATTGATTATGATCAACCTTCTCCAAAAAGATATTACCTGTTCATCTGAATATTAATCGGCAGACACCTTACTTGAATTTCTCGCGCCTTGAGCCCATGAATATTTTTTCAGAGTACTAACCGGCCCTGTTGTAGATCCGTTTGGATTCGAATGATCCGCGAGAATCGTCGATGAAGAGATCGACTGTGAGAGTCTTGCCGTCGGCCGAGAGGGTCATTTTTCTGGAAACCTGACGGATGACCTTGCCGTCTGCCGAAACCTCGTCATTGACGAGGATGGTTCTTCCGTTCGGCAGCCAAGAGGCCGTGCGCTTGCCGCGCGCGTTTGGAGGCTGCGGAGGATTGTATTCGGACACTTTTCCATCCAGAGTGAACTCCTCTGTGATTGCCTGCTCACCCCTTGCGGTCTTCTGCTTCGCTTCTATTTTGAACGCATCGTTCTTGTGAGTGATGGTCATCGTCTGATCGAACCCGGCGCCATTGCTGAAGCTTTTGTCCTTATCAAGCACCCAGGTTCCGCTGAAATCCGATTTCTGCCAGGGGTGGGCGAGAACCGTAACGGCCAGAAGCAATGAGATGCCCGTCAAATGGGTTATTCGTTTCATCAGGTCTCCTTCCTAGCCTTTGGCTTTTCCTGAACCGATGCAGAATAGATTCCGCTCTCCGCGGATGAAGATCATTCCGTCGGAGATCGCCGGGGAAGCGTAGACGGGTTCGCCAACAGGGTTGGTGGCGATGACCTCGTGTTTTGGCCCGGCCTTGATGATGTATGTGTCTCCATCCTCGCTGGTCAGCAGGATCTTGCCGTCGAAGGCAATGGGCGAAGCAGTGAAGGTCGCGGGGACAGGAATGCGTCCGCCCTCATAAACGACCTTGCCGCTCGCGGCCTCCAGACACGTGATTATTCCTCGGTCTGAAACCAGATAGAGATAAATGCCGATGAGAATCGAGGAGGGCACGTAAGCCGTTCCCTTGTCGTACTGCCAGACCATGTTTGAGCTGCCGGTCAGGTCGCCAGATGCTCCAAGCCTGATGGCCATGGTTTTTTTGACGGGATACCCGGCATATACAAAAACCATCCCGTTTCCGGCGAGCGGGGTCGGTATGGCATTGCTCTCAAGTCCCTTGGCCTGCCACAACTCTTTGCCGGTCTTCGGGTCGTAGGAGATGATCAGCTCATTGCCGCTTGTGATCAGTTCTGCCCGCCCGGCGTTTCTCACGACCAGCGGAGTCGACCAGCTCGCCTGCACCTTGCGTGGCACGCGCCACGCCTCTTTGCCGGTCTTTGTATCCAATGCGACGATGAACGATTTTTTACCCTCATCCTCATCGCACTGGATGATGACGAGATTTTCGAAGACGACCAGAGAAGTGCCCGGGCCCATTCCGACACTGGCGATCTTGCCGATCTCGGTCTTCCATTTCAGCTTGCCGTTGAAATCATAAGCATAGAGCCCGTCTCCCTCACCGCCAAACCATGCAAATACGAGTTTTCCGTCGGTGGCCGGTGTCGGCGCCGCATAACTGCCCTTGCGATGGCGATCATCGAAGACCGTTCCGCTGTATGCAGTCTGGTCCCAGAGGATTTTCCCTGTGTGGCGGTCCAGGCAGAGGACTTTGAAAACGTGTTTGCGATTGGCTCCGACGCTGTCGGGGTGAACGAAGACCTCGCCCTCGATCACATGTTTTACAGCCTTCGCGCCTGCCACTTCTTCTCCCTCGATGTCGGTTGTCAGAAAAACCTTATCTCCCCAGACGATGGGTGAAGAATGGCCGCGGCCGGGTAACGCTGATTTCCATTTGATGTTTTTGTTCTCGCTCCATTCGAGCGGCACATTTGTTTCCGCCGAGATGCCGGTGCCCTCAGGCCCGCGCCATTGTGACCAGTTGCTGCTTTTCGGCGCCGCACCGGAATGATATGGCGATGAAGCGATGTATATGGAAGCTGTTAAAATAAAGAATACCGCAAGACGTTTCATCTGGAACTTTCTCCTGCAAATATGAGCCCCGGGCTGGCTCATAGGTTATCGCGACCCTGAAATCTTCAGGGCGCGTGTCTATGGCATCTGCCAACCGGACACTTTGCGCTTTGCGCTCCCTAGTCGGCCTTTTTGGTGTTTACGGCAACATTCGATTTATTTGTTACGCAAAACAGATGTTTATCGCCGCGTATGAAGAGCTTGCCGTCAGCGATTGCGATCGAAGTTCTGACCGGCTCACCGACTGAATTGCTGGCCAGGACCTCGTGTTTGGGCCCGGCTTTGATGACGAACGTGTCTCCATCATCGCTGGTCAGCAGGATCTTGCCGTCGAAAGCTACCGGAGATGCGCCGTAGAATTTTGTCGCAATCGGGACGCGCCCGCCTTCATAGATTACTTCGCCTGTTTTTGCATTGAGGCAGGTCAGGATGCCCGCATCGCTCATCAAATAAACATAATCGCCATAGAGTATTGGCGATGGAACATAGGATGTCCCCTTGTTGTATTTCCAGAGTACATTCTCGGTTCCGTCGATCTTGCCGGATCCACCGGGCCGAACGGCCACGATCACCTTTGATGGATATCCTGATGACAGGATGACTACACCGTTGCCAACCACCGGGGTGGCAATGGCATGACTCTTCAGCCCGTCGGCTCTCCACAATTCTTTACCTGTTGCAGGGTCGTAAGAAATCAGGAACTCATTTCCGCTGGTTATCATTTCAGTGCGCTGAGGAGTTTTGACGATGACAGGCGTCGTCCAACTGCTCTGCACCGGTCGTGCGACTCGCCATGCTTCCTTGCCTGTCTTCTTGTCCATCGCGACGATGAATGAGTTCTTGCCCATATCCTCGTCACACTGCAGGATCACCAGATTTTCGTGAAGTATGGGTGACGTCCCTACACCCATTCCCATCGTGCCTATCTGGCCCATCGACTTCTTCCAGATAAGCTTCCCGTTGAAATCGTAGCAGTAGATTCCCTCAGAACCGAAATAAGTGAAGACCAGTTTTCCGTCCGTTACCGGAGTTGGCGCCGCGTAATTGCCGCGTTTATGGCGGTAGTCATAAACGGTCCCCTCGTAGGCCGTTTTTTCCCAGAGGATTTTGCCCGAATCGCGATCCATGCAAAGAACTTTGAATGTGTGAGTGACATCGGTTCCGGTCCACTCAGGATGGTTGAATTCCTTCCCGGCAATCAAATGACTGGGCTTTTTGTAATCTGCAGGGGCGGGCCCGCCATCGATATCCGTCGTCAGAAAGATGCGATTGCCCCAGATGATCGGCTGTGAGAATCCGCGTCCAGGAATAGCCGACTTCCAGAGAACGTTTTTGGTTTCGCTCCATTCAGTGGGAAGGTTCTTCTCGGCTGATATACCCTGTCCCTCCGGACCGCGCCACTGAGGCCAGTTCGAGCCGCCCGAGGCACTGGTGGCCGGCATCCTGTCGCTGATTGAGCAAACGATAATGGCAAATACAAGGGTCATGAGCGCACGTTTCATCAAAGATAATTCTCCTTCTTGGCTTATTATTTTTTGGGTTGCTTCGTCGTCATTCCGATCGTTACTTTAACACTTCAACCGACACATTTGTCGAGCGTATTGAGACCGGGCATTATTTCTCTGAAAAATCCTGTTTTAAGAACGGTTCACCGTCAGGCTTCAATTTGAACCGGGAGCCTGTTCGTTTGTTGATTCTGTAATTCCTGGCAATCTACCAAAGAATGAATTCGCCAACAGTATCATCAGTCAGTTAGCGAGGTCTAACCTGATCCTCTAAATGGAAAATAATAATGATGTTTCGGAAAGTCGCCTTGAACTGAAGCGGGTGGCAAATTATAGTTTGTCTGACGAAAAATCAGAAATATTCAGAATCATCAAACCAAAGGCTGAACGGAATTGGTTCGGTATACAGACGAATTGAAATCACATATGAAACTGACGAGAAGAACGATCTGCCTCATGACGCTAGTGACGGCAATGGTATTGATTGCCGGGTGGAAATACAGCAGCACAGCACAATCGCCGGCCCGCGCAAAGAGTGGAAGCGACTGGGCCGACTGGAGGCCCGGCAAGGGATGGCCATTCGGCGGAGAAAAATCTGCCTGAGAAGTGGTCGCCCAAGGGAGAAAACCTTCTCTGGAAGGCTCCTTATGGCGGGCGTTCGGCGCCGATAGCGATGGGCACCCGGGTATTCATGTTCAACAGCGCGGGCGAGGGAGAGACGATGCAGGAGCGAGTGCTTGCGCTTGATATGGAGACGGGAAAGAAGGTCTGGGAATACAGGTTCAATGTTTATTCGACCGATGTCCCGCCGCGCAGGGTAGCCTGGTCTTCGCCGGTTGGAGATCCGACGACAGGCAATGTCTATGCCTTCGGCGCCTCCAATGATCTGGTTGCATTGTCATATGACGGCAAACTGCTCTGGACGCGTTCGATGACCGATGAATATGGATCATGGACGACGCATGGCGGCAGAACAGTCTCTCCGATAATCGAAGGCAATCTGGTGATCATCAGCACGGTGACGGATGGATATGCCGATATTTTCATGCGACGCCACCGATTCTATGCATTCGACAAGCTGACAGGCGAATGCGTCTGGATCAGCACCCCCGGTGGGCGCCCATACGATACGACATACTCGACGCCAGTGGTCGCCACCATCGACGGGACGAGGATTCTCATTGCAGGAAGCGGCGACGGAGCTATTCATGCGATCAAGGTCAACACCGGCGAACCTGTCTGGAATTATCCGATGAGCAAGCGCGGGGTCAACCCCGGCGCGGTTGTAGTCGGGAACATCGCCTATCTGACTCATATGGAAGAGAATCTCGATACCAGCGAAATGGGACAGTTGGCGGCAATAGATATTTCGGCAAAGGGTGTTGTCAGCAAGACATCCAATGCAGACAAGATCAAATATGCGATCACCAATTATCAACTCGGTCCCGGATCGCCTGTGATCGACGGAGGCAGGCTCTATCAGGTCGACGCCGGAGCCAATCTTCTGGCTTTCGATATCAATACCGGCAAACAGATATGGGCGAAGAACCTCGGCACCATTCAAAAGGCTTCATCGGTGTTTGCAGACGGCAAGATTTATGTCGGCACTGAAAACGGCAAGTTTTTCATTCTCAAACCCGGTGCCGGCGGATGTGATGTGCTCGATGAGGATGAACTGGAACCGGTCGACAAGGTCGATGTCAATTCGGCCGTCGGCGATGAGCTGATAGCCTCCAATGAGCAGATTCTTTCAGGGGTCGCAGTGTCGCGCGGCAGAATTTTTCTAGTCTCGACCAAGAATATCTATGCGATTGGGAAGAAGAAGAATCCGGCATTGCCTCCTGCAATCGAGAAGGTTGATGGCGCTCCGGCCGGCGCAGTCGTCAGCCACATTCAGGTCGTGCCGGCTGAAATCACCATCAGACCGGGTGAGACAGTCAAATTCAAATTAAATCTCTTCGACGATCACGGCAGATTCATTAGGCAGGAATCGTCAGCGAGCTGGGAGATGGAAGGAATTAAAGGCACGGCACAGGGAAATCAATTCACCTCGCCGGCCGATGGTGGAACCCAGGCCGGAACTCTGAAGGCAACGGTCGCCGGTAAAACCGGGATTGCCCGCGTCAGAGTGATACCGCCGATGCCATATTCCGAGGACTTTTCAACTTACAAGGTCGATCAGGCTCCCGGCACCTGGCTCAACACCAACGGCAAGTATGTCGTCAGGGAGCTTGACGGCAACAAGATTCTGGTCAAAAAAGCCGATAACCCGGCCTTCAAACGCACCAGGTCGCTCTTTGGCGCCGTCAGCGAGTCGAATTACACGGTCCAGGCAGATGTGCGCGGCATCGAAAAACGCCGCCAGATGGGTGATGCCGGAATTGTCGCTGAACGCTACGAACTGGTCCTGTTTGGCAATATCCAGAAGGTTGAACTGCGCTCCTGGCAGATCGAGCCGAAAAGGACTTTCGATAAACCTTTCAAATGGAAACCGGACACCTGGTACAGATTGAAACTACAGGTTGAAAATTTACCCGGCGGAAAGACGAGAGCCCGCGGCAAGGTCTGGCCTGCATCCGATCCGGAGCCTGCGGACTGGTTGATCGAATGGACTGATCCGGTCGGCCATCGTAATGGCAGCGCCGGAATATTTGCCGATGCGCCAAACGAGATTTTCTTTGATAATATCAAAGTCACCCCGAACAAATAGACTGGAAGCCGAATTGGCTCAAGCAACGGATTCGAAACGGAGAGTTTTTTATGAAAATCAGCGGTATGAGATTCAGTTTGATTGTGAGCGCATTCGTCATTGCGCTCTTCATTGTGACCCGATTCGTTTCGGCTTCTGACCCCGGTTCAGGTGACTGGCCGATGTGGGGTGGAACGCCGGATCGAAACATGGTTTCCAACATGAAGGGATTGCCTTCAAGCTGGGATGTGGCCAAGAAGACGAACATCAAGTGGGTCTCCACGCTCGGTTCGCAGAGCTACGGCAACCCTGTGGTTGCAGGTGGCCAGGTCTATATCGGCACCAACAACGAGGGGATGCGAGATCCCAAGCAGGGTGGAGATCGCGGAGTCCTGATGTGCTTCAGGGAATCGGACGGCGAGTTCATGTGGCAACTGACGCATGAGAAACTCGCTGCCGGCCGCGTTAATGACTGGCCCTATCAGGGGGTCGCTTCATCTCCCGCGGTCGAAGGATACAAGGTTTATTACGTCTCGAATCGCGGCGAAGTGATCTGCGCCGATGCCAAAGGTTTTCACGACGGTGAAAATGACGGCCCATTCAAAGACGAAAAATTTACCGGGAAGAACGACGGCGATATCCTCTGGAAGTTCGACATGATCGAAGAGGTCGGCGCTCATCCGCATAATCTGTGCAATAGTTCTCCTGTCATCTATGGCGATCTGTTATACGTCAGCACTTCAAATGGGCAGGATGAAAGCCATGTCAACATTCCATCGCCCAAAGCTCCTTCGATAATTGCCATCAACAAAAGCACCGGCAAACTTGTCTGGGAAGACAACGCAGTAGAAGAGCGCATCCTTCATGGGCAGTGGTCGTCTCCATCGGTCGGTAAAGTCGGAGATGTCCTGATGCTTGTCCACGGCCAGGGTGACGGCTGGATTCGCGGTTATGAAGCCGTGACAGGCAAGCGTCTCTGGGAATTCGATACGAATCCGAAAGATTCAATCTGGCCGAAAACCCGCAACGAGATCATCGCCACTCCTGTGATCTACGACAACAAGGTCTATCTTGCCAATGGACAGGATCCGGAACACGGTGAGGGCATTGGCCACCTTTATTGCATCGATGCCACCAAACGCGGCGACATCACCAAAACCGGCCTGCTCTGGCATTACGACAAGATCCGCCGCTCGATCTCGACGGCCGCCATTCACGATGGTCTTGTTTATTACCCTGATTTCAGCGGCTTCCTCCATTGCCTCGATGCGAAGACAGGGCAGCCCTACTGGGTGCACGACATGTTCGCAGCCGTCTGGGGATCGCCTCTGGTAGCAGATGGGAAAGTCTATCTCGGCGATGAGGACGGCGACATAGTGGTTTTGCAGGAAGGCAAGGAAAAGAAGGTTCTGGGCGAGATGAACATGAGCAGCTCGGTCTATTCAAGCCCGGTTCCCGCCAACGGAGCGTTGTTCATCATGAACCGCAACCAGCTCTATTCAATTACTGCCGCGCCTGCACCTGCTCCAAAAGCCGCCGGATCAGGCAAGTAGAAGTTCGAGTCTTTCCGGACTCCCTAATGAAATAAATCAGCATTTGGCCCTCTTTATGAGGGCCAAATGGTATCTGGTAATGAACGTATTCGATTTTCATGCACGGACGAGAGTGATCTTTGGCGCCGGTTCGATAGACCGGCTTGGAGAGATTGCCGGGGAGCTTGGATTCAAGCGGGCTCTGGTTGTTGCAGATAGTGGGATGGTGGGATGCGGTTATGTTGAGAGGGTATCGGGCTATCTGACTCGAGCCGGGATTGAAAATTTCGCCTTTCACGATTTCGGCGAAAATCCGGATAGCGTCATGGTCGAGAGAGGGCGTGCCATGGCCGAAGCCCATGGCATCGATTCAATAATCGGGCTGGGCGGCGGCAGCAGCATGGATTGCGCGAAGGGAATAAACTTCGTGCTGACAAACGGCGGATCGATCCGTGATTACTGGGGATGGGCGCGAGCCTCAAAACCGATGCTGCCGATGATCGGAATCCCGACAACTTCAGGGACCGGCAGCGAAGCCCAGTCTTATGCACTGATCTCGGATGCCGGATCGCATCTGAAGATGGCTTGTGGTGATCCAAAAGCCGCCTTCAAAGTTGCGATACTCGATCCGGAACTTACCCTGACTCAACCGGAAAGCCTGACCGCCACCACGGGGTACGACGCCATTTCGCATGCGGTTGAGAGCTACGTGACCAGAAAGCGCAATCCTTTTTCCGACATGTTTGCCCGCGAAGCGTGGAGACTGCTTCACTCAAACTACGAGCGCGTATTGAGCGAACCGTCCAAGGATCGAATTCGAGTTCCGCTGGATGCGACCTCGCCGATTACTTGATGGAACTTGCCGGCTCCGCCCATCTGCCCACGACTCTGAGCGCAATCAACGTGCCTGCAACCGATCTGACGTTGCTGGCGGAGGAAGCATCAATGCAATGGACCGGAGGCTTTAATCCACGCGAGTGGAATATCGAAGGAGCTATGGAGGTTTACGAAAACGCATTATGAAGAATAAAAAGACTATTGCTCTCCGTTTATTTTATTCCTCATTTTTTTGGTGTCTCTTTATTTTTTCACAACTGCTGGTATCAGCGCAGTCAGTTGATTCATGGCCTCAATTCAGAGGGAATTACAATAACACGGGTGTTGCGGGGTCAGAGGTTGCTCCGAACCTTAAAATGATCTGGACTTATGAAGCGGGTGATGTGGTCGAGTCGACGGCTGCGATTCTGGATGGGACGGTATATGTTGGATCGGGCAAAGGGGAGTTGCTGGCCCTGGACCTCAACAGCGGCAAATTGAAATGGAAATATCAGACCAAAGAGCCGGTGGGCGAATCATCTCCAGCGGTCGGCAGCGGGATGGTATTTATCGGTGATCTGTCAGGAGTCTTTCACGCAGTCAGCGCTGCCGACGGCAAAGGAGTCTGGTCCTACAAAACAGGAGCGGAGATCAAATCGTCGCCCGTGATCGTCGGTGATCGCGTCCTGATCGGTTCCTATGACGGAACTCTCTACTGTTTCAACATGCGCGACGGCAAGACGATCTGGAAGCTCAAAACCGAAAATTACATTCACGCGACGCCGGCCGTGATCGACGGTATTGCTTATATCACCGGATGCGACGAGCTGTTTCGGGGAATTCGTATAACCGACGGCAAGGAAGTGATCAGGATGTCGGCCGGCGGCTATACCGGTGCCTCGCCCGCATTCATCGGTCAGAACGCCTATTTTGGAAATTTCAACAATGAGGTCATCAGCCTGAATTTGAAGACGCGTCGACGCGGCTGGCTCTACCAGCATCCGCAGCGGCAGTTTCCTTTCTACTCATCGGCGGCGGTCATCGGCGGCAAGGTGATACTCGGAGGCCGTGACAAGATGGTTCATTGCCTCAATGCCGCAACGGGCAAGGCCATCTGGACCTTTACCACACGGGCGCGCGTCGAATCGTCCCCGGTCGTCAGCGGCGGCCGCGTTTATGTTGGATCCAATGATGGTCGCTTCTATGTTCTCGATCTGACAAACGGCAATAAGCTCTGGGAGTTTACTGCCGGATCCGCCATCTCCGCTTCGCCGGCAATTGCCTCGGGCCGCATCGTCATCGGCTCACAGGACGGAAAGATCTATTGTTTCGGATAATCGGAAAAAATTAGATTACGAAACAGACGAAAGAAACGAAACAGACGAAATTTTGCAATATCTGGAGTTGACATGAAAAAGCCCTTAATTTTTCTCTCTCTTCTCATGCTGATCGGGCTGATAGGGTCTTACAGCACCGGCAAAGTGACGGCTGAGAACGAATCCAAGAATGTAGTCGACTACAAGATCGATGTTCAGTTGAAGCTGGATGACAAGCAGCATCCCAACATGCTGCAGGCTACGGAGCAGTTGGTCTGGCTCAATGATTCGAGCGACACGATCAACGACCTGCAGTTCCATCTTTATCTCAATGCCTTCAAAAACGAGAAGAGCACGTTTTTCAAGGAATCGGGCGGGCAACTGCGCGGCGACAGATTCGAGCCGGGGCAGTGGGGCTGGATCGATGTCACGGAAATAAAGATCGCGGGCGGCGAGGATCTGACTCCCCGTAAGGAGTTCATTCATCCCGATGACGACAATGCGGATGATCAGACGGTGATGCGCATCCCTTTGAGCAAGCCGCTCAAACCCGGTGAGAAAATCACGCTCGATATCAAATTCAACGCAAAACTGCCGCGCGTTTTTGCCCGGACCGGTTATTGGGGCGGGTTTGCCATGGTTGGGCAATGGTTTCCGAAGATCGGAGTCTGGGAAACAAAGGGCGAGCGCCGCCGTGAAGTCCCAGGCTGGAACTGTCACCAGTTTCACGCAAACTCGGAATTCTATGCAGATTTCGGATCCTTCGACGTTCGGATTACTGTTCCGGCCATCTACAAGGAAAAGATTGGAGCGACTGGGAAATGGGCTTCGAATCAGGACAATCCTGACGGCACCGTAACCTACAACTTCAAGCAGGAGAATGTTCACGATTTTGCATGGACCATCGATAACGACTACGTTGTTACCACACGAAGATTCAAAGCCGCCGATCAGGTGACACGCGATGAGCTCGATCGCTGGACTGAAAAACTCAATCTCCCGCTGGAACAGATCGTCCTGACCGATGTTGAAGTGACCGTGCTGCTCCAGCCGGAGCATCGTGACCAGGTCGATCGACATTTCGCCGCGGCTTTCAATGCCATCAAGCATTTCGGCTTATGGTACGGCCGGTATCCCTATCAGACGTTGACCGTAGTCGACCCTCCATACAACGGCGGCGGCGCCGGAGGAATGGAATATCCGACTTTGATCACCGCCGGGACTACGTGGTGGCCGACCCGGGCTCAGTCTCCGGAAGGCGTAATTGTCCATGAATTCGGTCATCAGTTCTGGTATGGGCTGGTTGCGACAAATGAGTTCGAGGAATCGTGGATGGATGAGGGTTTCAATACTTACTCAACCGCCAAAGTCCTGAGCACTGCTTATGGCAGGGAAATTCTGCCAATCCCGATCTTCGGTGTGCCGTTATTCAATTTTCCGTTAGAGCTGGAGCCGTCGTTTATGGACAGGCTCATGACCCTGCAGGGAAAATTCGATGATCCCATCCTGACGCCAACATGGAAATACATCAATTCTCGAAGTTATGCGTTGAATTCATATTCGCGCACCGGTTTGGTGTTGAACACTCTCGAACGTTTCCTGGGCGAAGACCGAATGGCCAAAGTCATGCGCGCGTATCATCAGAAATGGAGATACCGGCATCCCACCTCGCAGGATTTCTTCGATTCGGTCAAGGAAACCACTGGTGAGGACTTTACCTGGTTCTTCGACCAGTTCGTCAAGGGAACGAACACGCTCGATTATGAGATTGTCGAGATCAGCAATATTCCCGTGAAAGAGAGAGCCGGCGTTTTCGATGAGCAGGGAAAGAAGGTCGAGGTCGAAGAGAAGAAGGCAGAAAAGGGATCGGAAAAATTCGATTCCGAGGTTACCGTGAGAAGGGCAGGAGAGGCATGGTTTCCTGTCGAGATGGCCTTCAATTTCAAGGATGGCAGCACTGTCACGGCAATCCCGAAGGGGGTTCACGATGGCGTCATCGACTACAACCTGACCGCCGGCAAAGACGGCAGACAATGGACGGACAGTTGGGCCATCAAGGACCGCTGGAAGAAGTTCAAATTCCCGAATTCAGCAGAAATGATATCCGCTCAAATCGATCCGGCGCAGAAGGTGCTTCTTGATGCCAACCTGACCAATAACACCAGACAGGAATCGGCAACCGGAATTGGCGCCGCTTCACGCTGGTCCTCCGGCGCGTTATTCTGGATTCAATCCATTCTTCAGGCATTCACTTTACTGAGTTGATCAGGGAGGCGCTATCGTGTTTACAGCTTTTTTTAAAGGTATCCTGCTGGCGACAAAAAACTGGAAGCTGGTATTGCTGCTCCTGGTCGCAAGTATTCTATTTTCCATCCCGGTCGTCATTCCGATCTTTCTGCTGATTGTGACGACGACTGCCTCTACGTCCGCATCCGGACAGATGATGGCCGACAACCTCTATGCCCCCTGGGCTGCCGATATAGTTAATCAGCAGTTCCCGGGGTTTTCCCTGGAATCATTCGGTCTTCAGCTCGGTGTCGGCATTCTCATCATGGGAATCGGCTACCTGCTGCTGAATATCTTTTTTGCAGGAGGAATTCTGGAAGTATTCGCCTCTGAGGATCAGCGGTTTTCGATGCGGAAGTTCTGGTCCGGCAGTGGCGCTCACTTCTGGCGATTCACGCGGCTGACGCTGATCTCGCTTGTTTTTTATGGCGTGGCAATCATCATCTTCCTGCTTGTTCGCAGCCTTATCGGCAGGGTCGAAAGTCGCGCTGAGGCCTTCGAATCGGTCGTTTACAAGACCTGGTTCAATCTCTTTCTGCTCATGCTCATGATTGCCTTCGTCAACATGATCTTCGATTACGCCAGAATATCCACCGTGCTCAACGACAGCCGGAAGATGATTCGCGAGACCTGGCGGGCTATCGTCTTTTCGATCAAAAACTTTTTGGGCGCTTGCTGTATTTCTGGCTTTTCTGCTGGCGCAGATTGCTCTCACAGCCAGGATGTGGAACAAACTCAATTTTTATGCCTCAGAGATGCTTTATTACCAGGACAGGACGCGGCCAAGGGAGGCCGAGCTGGATTTCAAGTCGCCTCTCAACATTGCTTCATCCGGTGAAGAAACTCCCGCTCCTCAAAAAACGGAAGCTCCCGGGACTGTTGCTGAGTTTCCCTTCGGAGACAATATCGAAGGCTGATTTATTTTTGATGAGAGCCGCGGCAAAGTGTCTGAGCCTGGAAAGGAAACCGGATGGTTTTCAATTTAAAGAAGTATTTGGAGCATGAAAACCTGTTTCGTTGGTAAGCCGGTTGTCGACCAGGCGCCAGATCCCTCGGGGATTCAGATTCTTAAGTTCGTCGGGAAGGGAAGAATCCGGGAAGCCCTGATAGCAGACCGGCCGGGCGAATCGCTGAATCGCGGCGGTACCGACCGAAGTAGATCTTGAATCGGTGGTTGCCGGATACGGGCCGCCGTGATGCATCGAAGGGCAGACCTCGACCCCTGTCGGATAACCGTTGAATACCAGCCGGCCAACCTTGTCTTCGAGGATCGATATCAGCGAATGCTGCTCTTTGAGGTCTTCTTCCGTGCCGTGAATTGTTGCCGTCAGATGTCCCTGCAAACCTCGCGCAATCCGCTCCATCTCCTCTATGGAATTACAGGAAACAATAACAGTCGAAGGGCCGAAGACCTCTTCGCTCAGGCCTGGATGTTGAATGAGGATTTCAGCGCTCGTTGAGAGCATCGCCGGTGAGCATTGAGTCCTGGATGAATCGGCAGGCTGATTCGATTTGGTTATGTCGAGTCCATCGATGGTGCTCAAACGGGTGATGCCTTCATTGTATGCCTGCAGGATACCTGGGTAGAGCATCGTTGCCGCCGGCGCCTCCGAGATCATCTCGCCCAGAACCTTTTGAAACGGTCGAAGTCGTCACCAGCAACGCCAACAGCCAGACCAGGGCAGGTGCAAAACTGGCCTGAACCGAGAGTGACCGAATTCTTCAGACCTTCGGCGATCGATTCGGCTCGTTCTTTCAATGCCCCGGGCAGAATGAAGAATGGATTGATGCTGCCCATCTCGGCATAAACCGGTATCGGAATGGGCCTGCCTGCTGCAGCATCGAACAGGGCTCTTCCGCCGCGAAGCGAACCGGTAAAACCCACGGCTCTGGTGAGGGGGTGCCTGACGATGCCGATGCCGACTTCATGACCGATTCCGTGAAGCATTGAGAAAACGCCGGCCGGCATTCCGGTTTCACAGGCCGCTTTGATCACCGCCCCGGCGACCATTTCAGAAGTGCCGGGATGCGCAGGGTGAGCCTTGACCACAACGGGGCAGCCTGCGGCAAGAGCCGAGGCCGTATCCCCGCCGGCAACTGAAAAGGCCAGTGGGAAATTGCTCGCTCCGAAGACGGCGACCGGACCCATCGGGATGAGCATCCTGCGTACGTCCGGTTTGGGCAGCGGTTGTCGATCCGGAATCGCGCGGTCGATTCTCGCTTCCACCCACGAGCCTTCTCGAATCAGTTGCGCGAACATCTTCAATTGATTGATCGTCCGCCCGCGTTCACCAGAGAGACGCTCTTTCGGCAGCGCGGTTTCAAGCTGTGCCCGCTCGATCAACCGGTCGCCCAGATCTTCAATCTCAACGGCTATGCGATCCAGAAATTGAGCGCGTGCCTCAGCCTTGAGCTTACGATACGGCTCGAATGCCTCTTCAGCCTGAACCAGCGCCTGATTGATCAAACCTGCATCCGCTTCTTCAAAATCAGGTTCGAGAAATTGACCAGATGCCGGAGCGAATGCTTTGAACCGGCTTCCGCTGCTTTCCTTGTACCCGCCGGCACAGATGTTTCTACCTCTTAGTTCCATTCTGATTTACCCAAGCTGAACGTAATTGATCAATTCCCCAATATGGTCGATTCTGATTCGAATTTCGTCACCCGGATGCAACGTGAAATCCTCCGGAGGCACGATCCCTGTGCCTGTCAGCAGAAAACATCCGTTGGGGAAACTGTTGTCTCTGAATAGATATTCGACCAGTTCCCGTGGGGTGCGCTTAAGATTCGACAGGCTGGTCTGGCCGTGAAATTCCTTGACCCCGTCACGTATGATCTCCATCTCGATTTCGCTTGATTCAGGCAGCGGACGGTCGCGGACCACGATACATGGTCCGAGCGCACAACTGTTGGAATAGACCTTTGCCTGTGGCAGGTAGAGCGGGTTTTCGCCTTCTATATCACGCGAGCTCATGTCGTTGCCGATGGTGTATCCGATGATTGTTCCCAGCGAATTGATTACCAGCGCAAGCTCGGGTTCCGGGACGTTCCAGTATGAATCTTTTCTGATCCGGACCTTGTCGCCGTTTCCTGAGACCCGGTGAGGCGTTGCTTTGAAGAAGAGTTCCGGCCTTGGGGCGCTGTAAACACGATCGTAAAAATCGCCGCTACGCGCAGCATGCGACTCTTCAATTCTCGCTGTCCGGCTGCTGTAATAAGTAACTCCTGCGGCCCAAACTTCCTGCGCCCCTATCGGAGCGAGCGAATCATGCAGCGGCGAAAATCCCGGAAGCTTTACTGCTCGCCGCGTCAGACTGGTCAGGACCAGCTCAAGATCACTGCGGTTAAGCAGGATGTCCCAGTCATGTTCAGGCAGTTTGAAGAACTCGCCGCGTTCCTCGATTACCGCCCCGTTGTTTGTCTTGTAGAGCTTCATAGATTTAATTAATTGGTTGTGACGGATCAGGAGTTTATACGATTCCTGTTGATCTCAACAAGTAGTTTTGCGTTTGGGTTCAGGTTCCGGTTGAAGCCGGAACTCCATGGGCCTGTTTGATTACCACGCCAACATCCTTAAGCCATCAAATGATCGTGTGTTATATTGTTGGCCGCCTCAAGGCGCAACCCCAAACATCAACAGGAGAAAACATGCGAATACCGGTTTCCAGGCCATGGCTCATCGTCATTTGTCTTTCGATTTGCGCGATCATCGCTTCGGCGCAGGCTCAGCGGGTGGTTCAACCTGCTCCGAACCGCACAAACGTAGAAGGTGAAGGGCCATTCGATCGTTTGATCATTCGTGGAGCCACGGTTGTTGATGGGACAGGAGCTCCGCCGGTCGGCCCTGTCGACATCGTCATCGAGAAGAATCGCATTGTCGAAGTCAGAAGCGTCGGCTTCCCCAAAATGCCGATCAGGGAAGATCGCCGGCCGAAGAATGGCGTCAAAGAGATCGACGCAACCGGAATGTTCGTCCTTCCCGGCCTCGTCGATTGTCACGGCCACATCGGCGGTCTGGCTCAGGGAACGCCTGCCGAATATGTTTACAAGCTCTGGATGGGGCATGGAGTCACCACGGTTCGAGATCCGGGCTCGATGAATGGAGTTGACTGGACATTGAGCGAGCGCGATCGCAGCGCGAAGAACCAGATTGTCGCTCCTCGTTTATTCGTTTACGTCGTCCCCGGATCGGGATGGGACAAAGGGGCGATAACCACTCCTGAGGCGGCTCGAGAATATGTTCGCTGGGCCAAACAGAAGGGTGCGGACGGATTCAAGATTATCGGTGACGGACCCCTCTACGATCCGGATGTCATGGCCGCGCTTCTGGATGAATCCAGGAGGAATGGAATGGGATCGACAACCCATCTCGCCCAGACAGGCGTTGCTCGGATGAACATCCTCAAAGCCGCGCGACTAGGTCTCGATTCGATGGAACACTGGTACGGCCTGCCCGAATCCCTCTTTGATGAACGCACCGTTCAGGATTATCCGCTCGATTACAATTACAACGACGAATCTCACAGGTTTGGCCAGGCGGGAAGGCTCTGGAAGCAGGCTGCAGCGCCCGGCAGCAAAAAGTGGAACGAGGTCATGGACGAGCTGATCCGGCTGGGATTCACCATCGATCCGACATTCACCATTTATGAAGCCAGTCGCGATCTCATGCGGTCGATGCGCGCCGAATGGCATGATCGTTACACCCTGCCGTCGTTATGGAAGTTTTATACGCCGAGCCGCGAAGCCCACGGATCATACTGGTTCAACTGGACGACGCAGGATGAGATCGAATGGAAGAACAACTATCGCCTCTGGATGGCCTTCATCAATGAATATAAAAACCGTGGCGGCCGCGTCACCACCGGCAGCGATTCCGGATTCATCTACAAGCTTTACGGATTCGATTACATCAGGGAACTGGAACTGCTTCAGGAATCCGGTTTTCACCCTCTCGAAGTTATCAAGTCGGCAACTTTGAACGGCGCGGAACTGCTCGCCAAACCTTCCGGTAAAAAGCCGGAATTCGGGACTGTCAGACCCGGTATGCTGGCCGATTTGATCATCGTCCCCGAAAGCCCTGTCGCAAATTTGAAAATGCTTTACGGCACCGGCGCCATTAAACTCAACGATGCAACCAATCAGGTCGAACGTGTCGGCGGTGTCAGGTTCACCATCAAGGACGGCATCGTTTATGACGCCAGAAAGCTTCTCGCAGACGTCGAAAGAATGGTTATGGAAGCCAGGAATAAACCCCAGGCAGGGAACTGATTATGAAAACCCGAGCGATCATGCTGAAACTGATTGCGGTGATTTTTATCGCCGCTGTTGAAGTCCACACCGTTCCAGCTCAAATCCCGACAACGACTCACGCGCGAATTCTCAAACTTGAGGACGAGCGTAATCTCAATAATGGAGAATTGGAAAAGCTGCTCGAAAATGCCTCGCCCAATATAAGAGCCCGGGCCGCTCTCGCAATCGGGCGCATCGGCGACAAGAGCGGCACGAATGGCCTGATCGATCTTTTCAGAAACGAAAAGATCGATGCGGTTCGCGTCATGACGGCATTTGCACTCGGTGAGATGGAGGATCAGGCAGCCATCGACGCCCTGCAGTCAGCGATAGATAATTCGCGGGAATCTTTTGAGCTCAGGGCAAGATCCGCTGAAGCGATGGGCAAGATTCTCTCGGTACCTTCCAACATCGAATCGACCGGAAAGGCGGGAATTGAAAGACTGAATGAATCGATCATCAGGCTGCTTCCCCTGCCTTCTGCCATGCTGCCGCCGCAACAAAGAGATTTAACGGGGCTTCTGATAACCGCGCTCATGAGAATTCGGTCCGCCTCATCTGTCGAGCCGCTGACACTCCAGTTGAAATCCCGCAATCCGGAAATCCGCTCACAGGCGGCGAATGCGCTATCGCGGCTGAGACTGCCGATAACCACATCAGTGCCGGCTCTGATCAAGTCACTGCGCGACGCCGATGAAGATGCAAGGGCGAATGCGGCACGCGCCCTGGGCGTAACCAAAGACAAGTCGGCAGTCGATCCACTGATTGCCGCACTCAGCGATAAAAGCGATAAGGTGGTCGTCAGCGCCCTTCGCGCCCTCGCCTCGATCAGCGATTCGCGCGCGCTGATGCCTCTGGTTGATCTTGGCCAGGTCCGACTTAAGATGGTGCAGGGGCCTCTATCGGATGATGCCGATATCCTGCTTGAATTGTCCGTTGCTTTGGGCAGTTTCAAGGATGAAAGAGCCCTTCCTTTTCTTCGCGAATTACGCGAATGGAGCCACGAGGCCGGCGGGCATCCCGAAATCGAGGTCGCAATTGCAAGATTCGGCGCTGCCGAATTTTTCAAACCTGTAGGCAGGGAGCTCTACCCCGATTACGACAATTGGAGACATCTGGCCAGTTTCGCGTCCGGACTCGGCGAACTTCCCGTTGAAGTCGCTCTTGACCATCTGCTTAAAATGCTGAACAGCGCCTCGAGCAATCCCCGCAAAGACTTATTAAACGCCGTCCCCGAGATCCTCCGCGCCCTGGTCAAGGTCAGGACCAAAGGGGGGGATGTGATCCTGCGTGATTCGCTGGCCAGTGATGACGAATCCATTCGAACGACCGCCGCATCACTCATAGCCAATTTCCCCGCTGATGAAAATCTCAAAGCCCTGATCGCCGCTTTTAACCGAATCAAGGATCAACGATCCACCGATGACAAACCCGCTTTGCTCACCGCTTTGTCAAAATACAGGAATCCCGAAGCAGTCAATACCATCAAATCGGCTCTCACCGACAGGGACCATCTCATTCGCAGGCGCGCCGTCGAACTGCTTAAACAGGCCGGGGTGGGAGACTTCTCGAATTCGATCGGCATAGTCGATACCGGCCATACAACCGGATATTATTCCAGCCTGATTCGACTCATGAACCGGAAAATCATGGCAGTGATCAATACCAATAAAGGCCCCATCACCCTCGAACTTTATCCGAAAGATGCTCCAAATACAGTCCAAAGCTTCATCACTCTCTCAAAAAAGGGCTTTTTCAACGGAATTTCATTCCACCGGGTGGTTTCGAATTTCGTCATTCAGGGAGGAGACCCACAGGGGACCGGGGAAGGTGGCCCGGGCTATCAGATCCGCTGCGAAATCAATACAAAACCATACTTCCGCGGGGCCCTTGGTATGGCCCTCTCGGGTAAAGATACCGGCGGCAGTCAGTTTTTCATCACTCATGCTCCCCAGCCCCATCTCGACGGCGGTTATACCGTTTTTGGCAAAGTGATCAGTGGAATGAAGATCGTTGACCGGATTGTCCGAGGCGATTCCATTAAAAGTATTCTTATCCTCAATCGATGAGACCGGTCTTTATCACTGCTTTGTTAAATATTTTTCGTTCTTACCCCCAGCCGCTTGAATTAATTGGCTGTTAGCGGGTATAAATTGGTAACCTCCTGCGACTCATTAACGTCTTAATAGTCGCATTTGTATATTTATTAAAAACTTAATCAAGAAATCGGCTGGCGAAGCAACTTGAAGAGATTCCAGGTTTATTACGGCAAAATTATTTTCAATATTCAATCAGCTTTTATTCAATAACAGCAACCAGTTTTGGAGGAACCTTTACATGTTAAAAGCCAGCAGCAGACGTTTTATATTCAGTCTGGCGGCGGCAATTGCCTTTGTGGCTATAGCGGTGAGCTTTAGTTCAAGGCAATCGGCCAGTGCCGTGACGTTTTCGAAGGATGTGGCGCCGATTCTTTATGCGAATTGCGTGTCCTGTCATCGCAAGGGAGAGATGGCGCCGATGGCGTTGATGTCCTACAAGGATGTCAGACCCTGGGCGAAATCGATCCGCGAGAAAGTGGTCGGCCAGGAGATGCCTCCCTGGTTTGCCGATCCGAACCACGGTCAGTTCAAAAACGACTCGCGCATGACCGCGCAGCAGATCGAAACGATCCGCACCTGGGTTGATACCGGCGCCAAAGAAGGGGATCCGAAAGATCTTCCCGCAGCGCCGAAATTCCCGACCACAGGCTGGAAATTCGGCGAGCCGGACGTCGTTCTGTCAATGTCCGAAGCGGCGGAAATCCCGGCGGACGGGACCGTCCCTTACAAATATTACGCCGTTCCAACCAATTTTGACGAAGACAAATACATTCAATATGCCGAGATCAAGCGCGGAGCGCCGACCGTGGTTCACCACGTGATCATCAGCGTCCGTGAACCGGGCATGGGCCCGTTGCCGGCCGCCGGCGAGATCAAACTGGGCGCTCAGAGATTCAATCCCGAGCAGGCCAGAGATCCGCAGCGTGAAGCACAGCAGAATCAGGCAGCCACACAGCAGCGTCGCGGCGGAGCCGGAAACAATCCCGACGGAATGCTCGTCGGCTGGGCTCCCGGAATGAGCCCGCTCTCACTCGACCCAGGTCAGGCAAAACTCGTCAAAAAGGGTTCAGTCCTCGTTTTCCAGATGCATTACACGACCACCGGTGATGCCGCCAAAGACCAAACGGGCGTCGCTCTCTGGTTCTCCAAAGGCCCGGTCGAAAAGAGAGTCATAACCAAGGGCGTCACCGTTGACCCGCGCAGCTTTACCATCCCTGCCGGCGATGCGAATTATGAAGCTCGCTCGACTTTCACGTTCACCGAGGATGCGCATATTCATATGTTCATGCCTCATATGCACGTCCGCGGCAAGGATTTCGAATACAAGATCGTCTATCCGGACGGAACCTCGAAAATCCTGCTTCGTGTGCCGAAGTATGACTTCAACTGGCAGTTGACCTACTTCGTCAAGGAAGCCATTGCTGTTCCCAAGGGCAGCCGCATCGATTGCGTGGCTCATTTTGACAACTCTGCCAATAACAAATACAACCCCGATCCCACTCAGGTTGTCCGATGGGGCGACCAGACCTGGGAAGAGATGATGATTGGCTGGATCGATTACACTCTCGATGGCCAGCATATCAAAGCGGGAACCCAGACTGCGCTTAAATAATTGAACGCAACCGTGAATCATTGTCGCCGGATATCAGGCACTCCTGATATCCGGCGCTTTGAAACAAGTATCCATTCCTTCCACCCAATTGAAACAACCCAACCAAGGAGTTACTAGATGTGGATTCGTAAATCTTTACGAGATAAATTGAAAGGCGTTGATTCGCCAATGCCGACGCAGGCCGTTTCAAACGAGGAGTTCGTTCCACGGCATCAGACCAGCACTCAGAAACACGTCGAGCAGTTGATCGGAGAGATGTCAACTGAGCGCGCCAAAAAGCTCGGCCTTGAACGCCGCGATTTCATGCGCACATCGATGGGAATGGCCACTTGTTTTCTCGCTTCCAACATCGCCTTCGGCAAGAACTACTATGATGTTGACGAGGCCGAAACGTGGGAACCTGCTGCATACAACGAAAAATGGCCCAAGAGCGAATATTTCATCATCGACGTTCAGGCCCACTTCACCAACGGCATGGCGCTCAATTTCAGAAACAGCGAGTTCATGAAAAACATGGGCTTCGATCTGAAGAATGATGCCGACGCCTACAGCTACAAGACCTTCGTCAAGGAGATGTATCTCGACAGCGAGACTTCGATAGTCGTCGTATCGGGTGTACCGAGCATCGAGTACAACAAAGACAAGGACGGAAAGCTGCTCGATGGTAAGGATCGCAGCCCGCGAGGGATCCTGCCGAGCTGGTTGATGTCGCAAGCCGCCAAAGAGATCAACACGCTTGCCGGTTCACAGAGAGCGCTCAGCCAGGGCAATCTCGGTCCCAACCATTACTGGGACAAGGTTACCGACAAGATGGACAAGGCTCTGACGCTTGAACAGATGGAGCGCGAGGTCAAGAAATACGGTATCAGCTCCTGGAAGTGGTACTGCCATGCCGATCCAGGGCGCACCGGCAAGGGCTTCCAGCTTGATGACGAAAACGCCATGTGGTTCTACGAGCAGTCGAGGAAACTCGGCATCAAGCTCGTCAGCGTTCACAAGGGCTACTCCTACCAGTCACGCACTCTCGGCCATCTGGCAAATCCAAAGGATGTCGAGAAAGCGGCGCTTCAGAACCCCGACTTCAACTTTGTCGTCTATCACTCGGCGATCAAGCACGGTCCCGGCGAACAACTCGCTCCGGGTGAAGCCAAGGATTCCTGGGTTCAGAAGAATCTCTATAATCCGACCACGGGTGATTTCGAATGGCATAGCGTTCTGATGGACATCAAGAAGCGCAACCCGAACATGAAGAATGTCTACGCTGAAATCGGCAGCTTCTTTGGGCCTCTGTCCATCGCTCATCCCGAGATGGCGATGCATGGTATCGGAAAGAACATCAAGAACTTCGGTTCCGATCACGTCGTCTGGGGAACTGATTGCCTCTGGTGGGGATCGCCGCAGTGGGTCATCGAAGCCTTCAAACGCTTCCAGATCAGCGATGAGTTCTGCGAGAAGTTCGGTTACAAGAAGATCACCAAGGAAGACAAGGCGAAAATCTTCGGACTCAACGCCGCAAAACTCTACAACGTCAACGTCAAGGCAAAACGCAACCCCATGCCGGCCGATACTCTTGATCGACTCAAGACCGCCTATCTTGAAAACGGCGGACAGCGCAGCAACGCAGCTTATGGCTGGGTTCGTGCCGACGACTAATCGTTGACTGCACGAATAATGGCGAATCGGAGATAACGAAACAGCGGAAATGCATTTTTGACTTTTCGTCTGTTTCGTTATTTTTCGTATTGGCCCGATCATAACAATTACAAGCACCTGCTTGTTTTCCTTTGAAGAGCCATCAATATGTCGAATCACATCAAGACGTTTCTGGTAATCGCCTCTTTTATCTTCGTTGGATTGACCGTGCCGGCGCTGATTGCGGGTCGTGTGAGTGCCATCAGGGATCAGAATCCTCCCGTAGCCAATCAGAATCCGGCAGCTCAGCCCGCCGTTCAGCCCGCAGTTCAAGATGACGAAAAGCATTTCCATCACGTTCATCTGAATGTGATGGATCCAAAAGCTTCGATAGATTTTTACACCAGCAAGTTCGACTCCGAGAAAGCCAGATTCGAAGGGCTGGTCGACGCCGTCTGGGCTCAGAAATCGTGGTTGTTATTCAGCAAGGTCAATCAGGCCCCGGTATCGGACCTCAATTCGGCCATCTGGCACATCGGCTGGGGGGCTGAAGACATGAAGGCCACCTATGAAAAACAGCTCGCAATGGGAACGAAATTCTTTGAGCCGCTGACCGATATCAGCGACATCGGCGGAAATGCCAATGCCCGTCCCGGGAGTTTCTATTACGCCTATGTAGAGAGTCCGGACAAGGCTCTGATAGAGCTCAATACGGCGGCACATCATAATTTCGGTCACCTGCACCTGTTTAGCGCCGATCCGGTTGGTGCGGCCGAATGGTATGAGAAGTACCTCGGGGCGAAGCGCCGAAATCGCAATCCCTCTCGTGAACCGAGGTTCTACAGAGGCCACCAGATCGGCCCCAGCGCCTCGTTTATGCTCGATAACGTGAACATCATCATCTTTCCGGTTGAATACTCGAAGAAGGCCTATGCCGATCAATGGAAAGGGAAGACCGAACTTGAGTCGACCAAAGGCCATTCGATCGATCATATCGGTGTCAGCCTGGCCAATCTTGAACAGGGGCTCGAAGCTCAGAAAAGACGGGGCCAAGGTCACCGATGAGATAAAATCGATCGCCGGCGGTAAGATCAAATATGCTTTCATTGAAGGCCCCGACAAGATCCGCATTGAGGTGATTGAGGGCCATCCGAAAAAGATTTAACCCGCGAGTCCGATCAGGTAACTGACCGAAATTTTTTGCAGCATATATTCTTTTAAATTAAATGATGGAGGATAAATCGATGCGACGAAAACTAGTCGTACCAGCTATTTTTTGCTCTTAGTGACATTGACCGGGCTTGCCGGTGCTCAGGACAAGTTGTCAGGAAGATGGGAAGGAAGCTTGCGTCACCGCAGGGTGAAAGGCCGACAGTCATGATCTTCAAGAAAAATGGTGAAGGTTACACGGGCAGATCGATGGGATTGCGACCGGGACTGAAGTCGAGCTCAAGGATGTAAAGCTTGACGGCAGCACTGTGACCGCCAAGGCGGATCTGGAAACCCCCGGGCTGTGATCGCGATCAACTATTCATTCAAGCTCGATGGCGAGACGCTCAAGGGCAGGATCGCTGGATTTCGGCAGCCAGAGCATGGCTCTGGATATCGATCTCAAACGCGTCAGCGCTGACACCGAAGGGCATTGACCGCGGCGGCGCCGGCTGGCGCTGCGGCGGGCGGCCAGCGGGGGCAGCCGGAGGCGCAGCAGGCGGTCAACAGCGCCAGCAGAGACCCAACGTCGAGCAGCCGCAGCGAAACAGTCGCTCGAATATTTCGCCGGCAAATGGAACTTCAAATACCTGGGACGCGAGGTCTCTGGGCAGCTCCGCGACAGGGCACCGTCACGATTTCAAAGAAAGCGGACGGCAAGTCGCCGATGCCGCAGTTCAGGGAACCAACGACGCGGCGCCTACAAAGAGACCTGGATGATCACCTTCGATGAAGCCACAAGATGATGACCTGGGTCGAGAAGCTTTCGAGCGGTGCAACCATCAACGCCAAAGGCGATTGGACCAGCGATCTCGATTCGCTTCACGATCGATCCGGTCAAGATCAAGGGCAGAACCTCAAACTGAAGCGCACGCTCGGTGGTTTCCGCCCACTCATTCACTGTCACTGAGGAACTTTCTGAAGACAATGGACCGTTCGTCCGTCTGGGAGAAGTGCCGTCTACAGCAAGGAAATGGCCAAATAATCAGTCGATCAATCAGCATCAAACGAATCAGCGTTCGATCCTCAGGATTGAACGCTGATTCGTTATCGACTAAATACCGAGAGGCTGTTAATGCTCAAAGAAGGCAATCCTTTTTATTTTCCTGATTATTCCGGCAATCATTCTATCCGATCGATTAATCATAAGACCGGTTGAAGGAAGGAATATCGCGGAGAAGAAAGATCGCCCTGCAATAGTCCGCCTAGGAGAGGCTCTTTCGGGATGATCGTTTTTCCACGCCCAAAGGAGATCTTCCTGCAAGTTGCAGCACCTGCCATCTACTCGACGAAGATCCACAGGGATTGAGGGCCTACGCCGATTTCTTCAATCGCAGCTGGTATCTTCGCGAATTCATAGTCCAAGGCGTCTGGAGCTGAGGAATTCACCGACGCTCTTCGATGTCGGCGAGATGGAAAGATTGCATTATGACGCGAGTTCCCGTCGCTCAAAGCCCTTGTCAAAGCACCTCTCAGGAAGACCGATGGGTTGGCTTCCCGGCGAGGAAGCGCCTTCGAACCCATGTTTTAAAGGTCCTGATCAATGCCAGAGCCGAAGGTCCCGGAGCCGCCGGCACTTATCGCGAAGAGTTTCGAAAAACATTCAACGTCGATCTGGAAAGATCGATCGCGACAGGAGCTCTCGTTTTGAGTGGCGAAAGCCATAGCCGAGTCACCAGAACGCTCAAGACCAGAAAGATTCCGCCTACGATAAATTCGCCTCTTGAACGGCCTTGATGCGAGTCCTGCTGCCGGTGAAGACGGGCCCTGCTCGGTCAAAAGACGATTGCAAGGCTGACCCGACTTGAACAGAACAAAACGCTCAAATTCATCCCCAGGTTTGGTCAGACAGAACTCGACGGGCTGAAAATATTTCGAGAACCGAAGGCGAGAACTCGACCGGCAACTGTGTCGCCTGCCACGCGCCTCCGAATTTCACCGATCGCTCATTCCACAACAAAGGCATCAGCCAGCGCGAATACGACAAGCTTCATGGAGAAGGCAGATTCGCAGCCCTGGTCATCCCAGATGCCTCGACAACTGTTCGTCCATCCTCGCAGTTCAGGGAGATACCATCTCCATCGAATCCGGCACTGGTCGATCTGGGCCACTAGAATTTCGTGGATCTCAAGCAATCGCCTCTTCGCCGCGCAGGTGAAACCGATGACGCATTCCTGCGCAGAATGATCAGGACTTTCAAGACTCCAACCCTGCGAAACCTGGCTCATACGCAGCCCTATTTTCACGACGGTCTGTATCACAAGTTTGACGAGATTCTGGAAGAGATGAGACTGATCAGTGAAATGGCCCGCGAGTCGCGCATCCGTCAGGCCGACGAAGAATTGCTGAAAATCAGAATCTCAAAGGCTGATTTCAAACCCTTATCCGCTTTCCTCGATTCGCTCAACGAAGATCTGAGGAGAGGATATTGAACTAAGCTGAGAGTGAGAAACCGATAACATCTTGAGAAATAGAACTTATTTTTGCCTAACTTTTCTTTCGTTTTGTATATTGATCGCCTCCTGCCGCCAGGGTTCGCCAGGCAATGAATCAGTCTCGAAGGCGCAGGTTGCGGCGCCGAAGGCGAAGATTGAAGTCGTCGGCATAGAGCGACAGCAGCAGCGACGAAACGTCGAAGCGGTTGGCTCGCTGTTTGCCCTGGATGAAGTCACAGTCAGTTCGGAAATTGAAGGCCGCGTCGATCAGGTGCTGGTCGATGTCGGCGACCGCGTCAGCAAGGGGCAGGTTCTGGCCCGCGTTGTCCCGATAGAGTTTGAACTTACCGTCGAGCAGCAGCGCGCAGTGCTGGCCCAGGCAAGAGCAAGGCTCGGCCTCCGTGAAAATGAAACTGAACTGAAGATGTCAGGCAGGCCGCGGAAGTCAAAAAAGCAGCGGCTGATCTCGCCGACGCCGAACAGAAATTCAAAGGGCCGAGAGCCTGCTTGGAAACCGGCGTCATTCCGCGTCAGCAATTTGACGAAGCCGAGGCCCGCTACAAGGCCGCAAAAGCGACTTACGATCTTGCCGTTCAGCAGGTCGAGAATCTGGAGGGCATCGATGCTACAGACTCAGGCAACTCTCAACCTTGCAAACAAGCGACTGCGAGATACTCAGATTCAGGCGCCATTTGCCGGCAGCGTCAAGGAGCGCAGCGTTACCGCCGGGCAGTTTCTCAGATTGCAGACCCCGGTCATGACTATCGTCAATATCGATCCGCTGCGTGTCAGACTCAATGTCCCCGAAAAGATGTCTCCTGGGTCAGGGTTGGCTACAAGTCAAACTCAACATTGAAGCTTACCCGGGGCGCGAATTCACCGGAAAAATCTCGCGCATCAATCCTTCCGTGGATGAAAAGAACCGTACTTTCGAGATCGAAGCTCTCGTCGCAAATCACAGCGGCGAACTCAAACCCGGCTCTTTCGTCAAGGCCGTGATCGAATCGAACAAAATAGATTCGATCATCACCATCCCGGCAAACTCGACTGTCTATCTTTTCGGAACCTACAAGGTTTTTGTGGTCCAGGGAAACAGAATCAAGGAACGCGAAGTCAAACTCGGCGATCGATTAGGCGACCGCCTTGAAATCATCGAGGGACTCCAGCCCGACGAACGGATCGCATTCCCGCGCCCGGTCAGCTGTTGAAAGATGGAATGGAAATAGAGATCGTAAAATGAGGGAGAAGATTACGAAACAGACGAAAATATGATACTGAGATGATATTCCTTTATTCTTATTTCGTCTGTTTCGTAATCTGTTTTATCAATGACTCTTGCTGAAGTTTGTGTCAAGCGCCCTGTGTTTGCGGTGATGCTCATCAGTTTTCTGGTGGTGCTGGGGATATTCTCGTTTCGCGATCTCGGAGTCGATCTTTTTCCCAAGGCGGATCCGGCGACGGTCTTCGTCAATGTCAGGTTGCCGGGAGCGTCGCCGGAAGAGATGGTGACACAGGTTGTCCTTCCGATTGAAGATGCGCTTTCGACCATCAGCGGCATCGACGAGCTGCGCGTTCGCACGACAGAAGGCGTGGCGACGATCACCGTGCAGTTTATTCTCGAACGCAATATTGAAGATGCGGCACAGGACGTTCGCGAAAAGTTGCCGGAGCGATGAGAAGCCTGCCGCAGAACGTCATCCCGCCGGTAATTCAGAAAGCCGATCCGGATTCCGAGCCGGTGATGACGATCGCAGTCGCCAGCGATCGCAACCTGAGAGACGACCGAGATTGCCGACAAGTCGATCCGCCGCATCCTGAAACTGTCGATGGAGTTGGTGAAGTTTCGATGAGCGGCGGCCGCGAGCGGCAGATTCGAATCTACATCGACGCCGAAAAACTCAGCGCATACGGCATCACCATCAATGAAGTCTCAAGAGCGATTCGCGAGGAGAACGTGGAATCTCCCGGAGGTCGCATCATCAGAGGCGCAAGCGAGCTCGGCGTTCGAACGATGGGCCGCATCGATGCCGCATCTCAGTTCAGCGACATCATCGTCAGAAACAACGCGGGTTCTCCGATACGACTCAAGGACATCGGCAAGCTAGAGGACGATATTCAGGAACCTCGCACTTACGCTTCGTTGGATAAGAAGCCGGCCGTCCTGATGGAAGTCCGGCGACAGTCAGGCACCAATACCGTCAAGATCATTGACGCCGTCAGAAAGAAACTCTCGGACATCGAGAAAGAGCTGCCTGCCGGGTTTACGCTTCGCATCACCAGAGATCAATCGGTCTTCATCCGGGCTTCAATAGATTCACTTCAGGAACACCTGCTGCTTGGCAGCCTGCTGGCAAGCCTCATCGTCTGGATCTTCATCCGCAATCTGCGCTCGGTGATCATTGCATCCGTAGCCATTCCCACTTCGATTATTGCGACATTCACCCTCATGGAGGCGCTCGATTTCACGCTCAACAACATGACGTTGCTGGCGCTGACTCTGGCAGTGGGAATCGTAATCGATGACGCAATCGTGGTGCTCGAAAACATCTACAGGTATGTCGAAGAGAAGGGCTATACTCCGTTCCGCGCGGCGATCGACGGAACCAAAGAGATTGCCCTTGCCGTCATAAGCCACTACGCTGTCGCTGGTAATCATCTTCGTCCCGATAGCTTTTATGACGGGCTATGCCCGCCGCTACGTCTATCAATTCGGCTGGACCATAGCCTCTCGATCATCGTTTCGCTGCTGGTCTCATTCACGCTGACGCCGATGCTCAGCTCGCGCCTGTTGAAGAGCCGATCAGATGATGAAAAAGGCGAGAAGAAGGACAAGACTCACGAGCGTCACGCCTCCAAAGAGTCGAAGTTTTTCATCATCCTCGATCGCGCCTACGGCTGGATGCTCGAATGGTCTCTCAAGCATAGAGCAATCGTCGTAATCATCTGCCTTGCAGTCTTTGCAACAACCTTCCCTTTCAAACTCGATTGGTCGCGACTGGATTCCACCCGACGACCAGAGCGAGTTGATGGTTTCGCTCGATACCCTAAGGGACATCGCTCGTGGCCACCCCTCAACAGCCATCGAGGAAATGTCGGAACGCATGAAGAGCGAGGTCAAGGGAGTCGACTTCGTCGTGCCTCAGGTGCCTCCTGAAGGGCGAATGAACCATTCTCACATTTACATCAAACTGATCGATGCTTCAAAACGCAAAGAAACCAATGTCGAGATTGCGGGCCAGATCAGGAAAATACTGATGAAGTACAAGGATCTGCGCTACAGGGTGAATATCCCGTCGGCGCTGGGCGGAGGAGGCGAAGCGCAGTTCTATCCGATCAGAGGCAGCCTGCTGGGCCAGGATTTCAACAAGGTCGTTGAACTTGCCAAACTGTGCACCGAAGAGATGAAGAAGAAGCCCGGTCTGGTCGATGTCGAGCCCGGATTGAACCTTAATAACCCGGAATACCAGGTCAGGGTCGACCGTCAGAAAGCTTCGGATCTTGGTGTCAGAGTCATCGATGTCGCCACTGCCGTCAGGCTTATGTTCCTCGGGCGACGATGAGATCTCGACATACAAGGAAGGCGATGAGCAGTACAAAGTCACTATGCAGCTACTGCCCGAGCAGCGAAACAATCCTGGCATGCTCGCCAGGCTGATGGTTCCTTCATCAAAGCTCGGACAGACCAGACTCGATAATCTGGCTAACATTTCGCGTGGCACCGGCCCGGCGCGCATCGAACGACTCAACCGCCAGTTTCAGGTCGGATTGAATTCCAATCTCAAACCCGGAGTCTCCCTCGATGAAGGCGCCAGAGAGAGCTCCGATGCCATCGGCAAAGTCACATTGCCTGAAGGCTATAAATTCCAGTTCTTCGGTCAGGTCAAGGTCCTCGAAGAGACTACGGCAAACCTGATTCTGACCTTCCTGCTGGCCTCGATCTTCATGTACATGGTTCTGGCTGCGCAGTTTGAAAGCCTGCTCTATCCGTTCATCATCATGCTTTCGTTGCCGCTCTCGATCCCATTCGCACTCTTTTCGCTCTGGGCGACCGGCCGCACCCTGAATCTTTGAGCGCCCTTGGAGTCCTGCTGCTGCTAGGCATCGTCAAGAAGAATGCCATCCTGCAGATCGACTACACAAATCAATTGAGAAGAGAAGGGTTTGAGCTCAAAGATGCGATCGTTACCGCCAATCACGTCAGGCTCCGACCGATTCTGATGACCACCTTTTCGATCATCGCCGGGTTGATCCCGACGGCTATCGGCATCGGCGCCGGTGCGGCTCAACGATCGGCAATCGCCGTCACCATCATCGGCGGCCAGACGCTCTGCCTGCTACTGACCCTGCTTGTAACCCCTGTAGCTTATTCGCTCTTCTCAGGACTCGAAAATTTCAGCTTCTTCGCCAGGGCACGCCAGGCATCTCAGCCATCAAATCAGGCGTGACCAGAATGTTTATTTGATCGGATAATAATTAATTATGAAGGTTGCAAAACTAACTACCCTTTTAGCTCTGGTAATTGTCGCAATCATTTTCAACCGGCATATCGTGGAGTGAGCGGGCAGGAGCAGAAACAGCTCGATCCAAAGGCCTGGGGCTCAAATCATGCCGGGAAACCCGTTCCCGAATATCTTCAAGGCGACGAATGCCTTTTCTGTCACGAAAATGCTATTGGCCCGACCTGGCAAAAGGATCCACACGCCAAGACTATCCGTGAGCGCGAAGGCGCCTCTGATCTGGTCGAGTTCGCCAAAGCCGAACCACGGATGGATAAATTTTTAAAAGAGATCGAATTTTCATTGGCAGCCGCAATCATATCAGAATGGCGAAAAAGACGGGATACGGCAGGCTGGCGCTCTTTAGTGCCGGCGGAACTCTTACTGCCGATAAGAAAGAGATGAAATGGACCGGTCTCGATCAGGCCGCCTGGGATCAGGATAAATTCTTCAACCGCTGCGCCGGCTTGCCATGCACAGGCGTCGATTTGGAGAAGAAAACTTACACGGCTTTCAGTCTGGATTGCTACACCTGCCACGGCAATGCCGACATCGAGCACAATAAAGACAGCGCGCTGATGCTTCTCTCGAAAAAGAAGCGCAACGATGCCAAAGTGATTACATCGCTTTGCGCTCAGTGCCATCTCAGAGAAGGGAAGTCGCGTTCGACCGGCCTGCCCTATCCCAATAATTTCATCGCCGGAGATAATCTCTTCCAGGATTTCGAGGTGGACTTTTCGAAAGCCGACGATGCGAATCTGAACCCCGGCGATCGACATATCTATCGGAATGTCCGCGATGTGGTCCTCAAGGGAGACGAATCGATTACCTGCCTCAACTGCCATCAGGTCCACGGTAATGCCACGCTTAGGCACAGACGCATCCTGCGCGTCCCGATCTGCTCGGAATGCCATGCCGCAGACTCATTCAAGAACGCCGTCAAATACCAGGTCCACAGCCCTGTTTGCGAGTATTGACCGCGTCGCCGGAGGGGAATATGTTCAATTACAGGCTTCTCTCAGCCCTGATTATACTGATTGTCGTTCTGGCCCCAGCTCGCACCGCATCCAGTCAGGCCCAATCAGGAACGCTTGCCGGAAACATCAAAGACCCGAACGGAGCGGTAATTCAAAAAGCTGAGGTCATACTTCGCAATGAAACCACCCGTGAAACAAGGACTGCCGTATCGGACAATGCAGGCAATTTCAAAGTCGATGGCCTCGTTCCAGGCAGCTATCTTGTGACAGTGAAAGTCGAGGGATTCAAACCTTTTCAGCGCAATCTGACGATTGATGGCATCAAGCAGGCACCTCTTGAAGTCAGGCTGGAGATCGTCGAGACCCGTGCCGAGATTGCCGTCGGAGCCAGAGGCACGGTTACTCCCAATTCGGATCCAAATTATCGAGCGCTTCGCGACGCGGTCATCGATCAGTCGTTTGAACTCAAAATCTGACGATCAAACGTGATGTCGGCAATTTCACTTTTCGCACCGGTCGGATCACTTTTCTCAAACCCTGCTCAACAAGGTCTCAATGGCAGTTTTACGGGTGACGGCGAATTCACGATGATGCCGCTTCTGGAACTGGAAAAGAACCACCTCAAATGCTCACTGAAAAAGAGACCGTCAGCGAGAA
The DNA here is from genome assembly GCA_016710075.1 of Acidobacteriota bacterium. Taxonomy (GTDB): domain Bacteria; phylum Acidobacteriota; class Blastocatellia; order RBC074; family RBC074; genus JADJLO01. The sequence continues at coordinate 444,048 of JADJLO010000001.1, forward strand.
TTTCGATCGCCTTGTGCTGACCTTCACCGATCAGACTTTTGATGAGTTCAAAAAGTCAGCTCAATTGGTCACCGCAGATCAATCAGCGCTGGATTTGCTCAAAGACTTTCGCGGGCGCATGCGCCGGAACACCGAAAGGCCGCGCAGTCTGGTGGAAGCCCTGTTTGCCGGTGAGGAGATGGAGAACCTTGATGCGACCTTGCTGGCCTACCTGCTCAATCCGAACCGTGGTCAGATGTTCAATGCCTATATCTACGGTAAGAAGCACCACGATTTGCGTTTCTTCGTGCGCCCACACGGAGCGCTGCCGGGTCTTTCGCCCGAGGAAGTGACCCTGGTCAACCTTGACCCGCAAGCTAAGGAAGAAGGTATCTGGTATCTCACCCATTCCGAGAAGGAGTGGAAGGAGAACAAGGCCAGTTCAGGTGAGGATAAACGTCTGATAGATGCCGAGAACTACCGCATCGAAACCGTCATCACCGGCGAAAACGACTTCGACCTGTGAACTGACCTTTACCTCGCTCCTTGACGGTGAACGCCTGCTCAGTTTCGGGCTTCTACCCACGCTGAGGGTAACCAGGGTTGCATTCGATAATGCCGAGATTGGCTTCATTCAGGAGAAAAAGGATGAAGACAGCTCGTTTCACGTGCTCTTTCCAACGCCATTGGTCAAAGGACGGCGCTACAAGATCACAATCGAATATCACGGAACAAAAGTGCTGGAAGATGCAGGCGGCGGCAATTTTGCCGTCAGAGCCAGAACCAGTTGGTATCCCAGCGTGAATGCTTTCAACGATCGCGCAACCTTCGATCTGACCTTCAAGATCCCGACAAGTTCGTCCTTGTCGGGGTCGGAAAACTGGTCAAGGAAGGGAAGGAAGGCGACTTCGCCGTCTCGCACTGGGTCTCCGATATTCCTCTGGCCGTGGCGGGGTTCAATTACGGCCTGTTCAAGAAAAAAGGAGATTGCCGACCCTCAGACGAAATATCAGATCGAAGGATATGCTACCAGCGAACTTCCCTCATATATGCGCGGCGCCGAATCAATTGGTGGAATGTCTCCGGCGAGGCTGACTGAAACCGCCATGGTCGATGCACAGAATTCGATACGCATCTCAATCACTGGTTTGGCGAGGCGCCGTACGGGCGCATTGCCATCACCCAGCAGCCGCAACTCAATTTCGGCCAGTCATAAGCGACTCTGGTCTATCTGCCGATCATCGCATTCTTCGATTCGACACAGCGTTGGCAGATGTTCGGCATGCAAAGAGGACTGACCGATTTCGTCCAGGAAGTGACCCCGCACGAAGTCGCTCATCAATGGTGGGGGCACATCGTCGGCTGGACGTCCTATCACGATCAATGGATCTCGGAAGGCTTTTCTGATTTTTCGGCCAGCTTGTTTCTACAATACGCTCAGGGAGGCAAAATCGATCGTTACCAGAAATTCTGGGAAAGCCAGCGCCAGGCGATCCTGGAAAAAAATGTCTTCGGAATCCGCCACAACGACGCCGGTCCGATCTGGATGGGATTGCGATTGAACTCCGCCCGGACTCCCGGCGCATATAGTCGCGTCGCCTACAACAAGGGATCTTACGTTCTGCACATGCTGCGATGGATGATGTACGACCAGAAAACCGGAGATCAGAAGTTCATCGAGATGATGCGCGATTTCGTCAAGGGACATGCGAACGAAAACGCATCAACCGAGTCGTTCAAGGCTTATGTCGACAAACACATGAAGCCGGCTATGGATCTCGAAGGCAACAAACGGATGGACTGGTTCTTCCGCCAATGGGTCTACGGTACCGAGATTCCTCGCTATAAAATGGAGTACTGGTACGAACCGGCAGGCGGCAGCGAAGTCTCGCTCAATTTCACCATTACCCAGAGCGATGTCTCTCCGACTTTCAAGATGATCGTCCCTGTCTATGTCGATTTTGACGGTAACATCGTGCGTCTTGGAGATGTCAGCATCAGCGGAAGCGGAACATCCCAAGTCTACAAGCTCAAGCTTCCTCGCAAACCAAAACGCGTCATTATCAATTATTACAACGATGTTCTGGCGACAGAAAGCCTCAGCTCTGCTAAGTAAATACCATCGAAAAACAACTATTCACTCAATCCTATCCGGAAACTCCGGGGGCCTGCGATGTTTTGTAGCCTGTTCGTAAGCGTAGGCTGCCTTGATCAGCTTGGGTTCGGTCCAGGCGGCTCCAAAAAATGAGATGCCGATTGGCAGACCGTTGATGAATCCAGCCGGAACGGTTATCGCGGGATAGCCTGCAACGGCGGCCGGAGTGGAACTCGACCCGGTGAAGTGATCGCCGTTGATGAGGTCCGTGGTCCAGGCGGGTCCGCCGGTTGGAGCCACAATCGCATCCAGCCTGTGTTTGATGACGACGGCATCGATTCCTTCGGTTCGCGATTTGAGCAGATTGTTCTGCAGGGCTTTTCGATAAGCGGGGCTGGAGAGCGGGCCTTTGGCCTGTGACTGAATCATCAGTTCCTGGCCGAAGAACGGCATCTCCCGTTGGCGGTTCTTTTCGTTGAATTCGATCACATCCTTCATCGACCTGACGCGGATGTTTGGGGCCAGACCCGCAAGGTATTTATTGAGATCCGCCTTGAACTCATAGAGCAGGACTTCGAGCTCGGTAGCCTCGTAGGCTTTCGGGGCTTCGAGTCCAACGGGATCGATGATGATGGCTCCTGAGCGCTTTAAGACATCGATTGCATCGTCAATCAGTTTGTCCACCTTGTCGCTGTAGCCGAAATATTTTCTGGCGATGCCGATACGCATTCCCTTGAGCCCGTTCGGATCGAGGAATCGGGTGTAGTCTGTCTGAATTCTTCCTCTGCTTTTTTGGGTTGCGGCATCTCTCGGGTCGATTCCGGTCAGGGCGCTGAGCAGGATGGCGGCATCAGAGACTGTTCTGGCCATTGGCCCGGCAGTGTCCTGAGAGTGGGCTATTGGAATGATCCCGGCCCTGCTGACGAGGCCGACTGTGGGTTTGATACCGACAATGCCTGTAGTCGAGGCAGGGCAGACCACTGACCCGTCGGTTTCCGTCCCAATGGCGACAGCGCAGAGATTGGAAGCGATGGAGGCTCCGGATCCGGAACTCGAGCCGCAGGGATTGCGATCGAGCGAATAAGGATTTCTTGTCAGTCCGCCGCGTCCGCTCCAACCGCTGGTGGAATGCGTTGATCGGAAATTTGCCCACTCGCTGAGGTTGGTTTTGCCGAGTATTACCGCGCCGGCTTCGCGAAGCCGCCTTGCAATAAAAGCGTCCTGCAAAGCGTAGGAACCCTCAAGCGCCAGCGATCCCGCGGTAGTCATCATCCGGTCGGCGGTGTCGATGTTGTCTTTGAGTAAAACCGGTATCCCATGCATCGGGCCGCGCGGGCCTTTAGCTTTACGCTCTTCGTCCAGCTTATCTGCAATCGATAAAGCATCGGGGTTGAGCTCGATGATCGAGTTTATCTTCGGGCCTTGCTTGTCGATCCCGGCGATTCTGCCGAGATACATTTCAGCAATCGATCTTGCAGTGAACCTGCCCTGTTTCATCCCATCCTGAAGCTGTGCAATCGTGGCTTCGGTCAGTTCGAAATCAGCACTGCCCGAATCAACGAGCCTCATTACAAATGACGACGAATCTATGTTAGTCGAAAAAAATGCAGTCCCGCCGGCAAGACAGGACTGCATGAAATCTCTGCGTTTGATCATGTTTTTCAAGCCCCGGCGCCCGCAGTGAGGTTGTCACGCACGCGGTCGCGGTATTTGATGCAATCTTCAAGCACTCTGCGGTATTCATCTACATGCACATCGCGCTCGCAGCACAACAGCATCAGATTGTTCTCGTCAGTGAAGTTGTCATCCCATTTGATGACCTCTTCATTACTCCAGGATGAATTGTACTGGCGCATCTTGTCGTCCGGCATCCGGTCAAAATAGGCTCTCAGATTGACGCCGGTCTCGTCCTGAGGTTCTGTAGTTGGTTCCTGTTCGAAATTCCATATGGGTTGTTGCATGGTCTTATTTGAATATCCTTTCTTTTCTGGTTGAAAATATTAACTGATGTTATGCAGGTAACATCAGATATTAATTCTCTTGCGGACCTGGAGAATAAGACGCCAGAGTAACTGATCAGGGTAAAAATCCATGACGAAATATCTTGTTGGATATAATTTGTTTTCTAAATTTCGTCAATTTCATCCTCTTTTACAAGAACTCGATTCCAAGGTCAAATTGAGAGCTATCTGGCAACTCGATCGTGGCTGACTTTTTCGATGAGGTGGGCGTCCTTGCATTCGTGGAATGAGAATCAGAGTTATCGTTGTGCTCGATCTCCCGGCCGCAGGGCGGAGCGTAGATCAAGTGCATGAGGAATTAGCTGATCTTGAGAGAGAAGATATTCTTGCCTCCCTCCTGAATACCGCCTGAAGATTGAATCATCCCGGAGATAAAGACTTTCATCACATGTTCTACTCCGGCGAAATAAGCGATTTCCCGGTAGTCTGAGCAATCATAAATTACGAAATCTGCGACCTTGCCGGGTTCGAGCGATCCGATCTCAGCTCCTCTGTCGAGACTGTAGGCCGCGTTTATCGTGGCGGCTGTGATAGCCTCGGCTGGAGTCATCTTCATCATCGTGGAAGCCAGAGTCAAAACCAGCGGCATCGAGGGTACAGGTGAAGATCCCGGATTGAAATCAGTGGCCAGGACTACGGCGAGCCCCGAATCGATCATTGCCCTGGCGTCCGGATACTTTGTCGACCCGATCATCAGAACAGAAGCCGGCAACAGGATTGGTTGAACACCAGCCGCTTTGAGCCGCTCAATTCCTTTTAAATCCGCCTGTTCAAGATGGTCTGCCGTGACTGCGCCGAGCTCGGCTGCAAGAGCTGCGCCGCCATTCAAAGTGAGCTGGTCGGCGTGCAGGCGCAGCTTCAGCCCCCGCTCTTTTGCTGCCAGCATGATTCTCCGCGTCTCATCGATGCTGAATGCACCCTCTTCGCAGAAGACATCGCAGTATTCGGCGAGTCCTTCATCGGCAACTTTTGGCAACATCTCATTGACGATGAGATTTACGTAATCGGCTCGGTGGTCTTTAAACTCTTCCGGAATTGAATGAGCACCGAGAAAAGTCGGAACGAGGCGTATCGGTCCTTCGTTATTCAATCTGCGCACGACACGGAGCATTTTCAGCTCATCTTCGACCGTCAGACCATACCCGGATTTGGCCTCGATTGTCGTCGTTCCAGATCTCAGAAACCATTCAAGGTAGTGTTTCGAGGTTTCGAATAATTCATCCTCGGTCGCGGCGCGAGTCAGTTTTACGGTCGACTGTATGCCTCCGCCGGCAGCGGATATTTGCTGATAAGTTGCGCCTGAAGCACGCATTTCGAATTCATTTGCGCGATTGCCGGCGAAGACGGGGTGAGTATGAGCGTCGATGAATCCGGGCATAACGACTCTGCCGCCGGCATCGATCACTTTGCAATTCGCATTGATCAGAGGCTCGATCTCATGACGCGTGCCTGCACAAGTGATGCGCTTGCCCTCGATGATCATTGCTCCATTATCGATGATCGCGAGATTGCCCATCTCATCGCCTGTGCGCGGCCGGGCGGGCCCGCGAAGCGTGACGAGCTGTGATATCCCTGTGATGGCGAGCTTTCCGGTCATATTAAAACAAGATTACGAAACAGACGAAATAAACGAGACAGACGAAAAGAAGACAACGGTTGAATGGGCCTGAAAGATAATATTTAAATTATTTGACTGGGTCGAGTTCTCATTTCATTGACGATAGACGTGTCACCAGGCCTGAAGCGAAAGAGAGCAGGCATGAAGCCGTCGTCAGTATTGTTGCGTCGGCGATATCCTGCGTCGGGTCGACTTCGACCAGATCGATCGCTTTCACTTTCGGGTGAGACCCGCAGATCCAGGCAGCTCTGCGCAGCTCCCACGGTGTTAGGCCGCCCGGTCGCGAGCCTGGAGTCGCCGGCGAGAATACCCGGTCGAGCACATCGACATCGAAATCGACGTAGATAGAATCAACCTGGTGCGATAGATAGTCGAGAAATTCATTGAGCAGCGTCTCGATTCCATGCGCCCGCACTTTGTCGATTGTAATCACAGTGATGTCGGCTTTTCTGGCTACTTCGGCATAAGCTTGAGAATTGGCGAAGGGCTGAATGCCGATCTGAACGATGTTGTTTCCCGGCAGGCCGTCAGCGAGAAGGGCGCGAACCGGATTACCGTTGAGCAAGCCGTTGCCAAGGTCCCGCAGGTCGAAATGCGCATCCAGCGTGATCAACCCGCATCTTTCGAGAGAATCGCTCAGGCCCCTGACTCCGGGCCTCGTCACACCGTTGTCGCCGCCGATGATGACGGCCGCATCATTTGATGAGAGCGCCTGTCTGACCGAGAGCATGATTGGTTCAAGGGCATCTTCAAGCCTCGATTCAGCCAGCGGAAGGTCGCCAAGATCGTTGACCCGCAGGTGATGCAGATCGGTGTCGGCCTCTATGTCATAACAACTGAATTTTCGCAGGATCGACCTGACTGCCGATGGCGCAAGGTCGCACCTGCCCGGTGTAATCGATCCAAGGCGTACTGGAGCCCCGATTACCGCAAGGCTTCCCAGTGTTTCATCATTATGTTCTCCTGCCAGCCAGGCACTCGCCCGCGGCCAGAATTGATCTTCGTAAGATTTCATAAAAATAGTTTAAAGTTCAAAGTTCAAAGTTTAAAGTTTAAAGAAGAGTTGTCAGTTGTCAGAGGTGAGTCGTGAGTTAATGGTTTTCAGTTAAAAGCTGCTGGGTTAAATTGCCAGTAACTTGGCCAATATCCAGTGTTTCTTTTACTGGTAACTGACAACTGACTGTTTCATTAAACTTTAAACTCCCTTGTTACTCATCGGAATTCTGATGCCGTGTTTTGTGGCTTCATCGATTGCTTTATCGTAGCCGGCGTCCGCGTGCCTGATGATGCCCATGCCGGGGTCGGTTGTCAGGACGCGCCGCAACCTGACTGAGGCTTCTTCGGTGCCGTCGGCGACGACGACCATGCCCGCGTGCTGGGAGTATCCGATTCCGACGCCGCCTCCATTGTGAATTGAGACCCAGGTGGCGCCGGCAGCCGTGTTGATCAGCGCATTGAGCAGGGGCCAGTCGGCGATGGCATCCGATCCGTCGATCATTGCTTCAGTTTCGCGATAAGGAGAGGCCACAGAGCCGGTGTCCAGATGGTCGCGACCGATGACGATTGGAGCGCTGAGTTCACCGCTCCGGACCATCTCATTCATGGCTGCGCCGAATTCGGCGCGGTCTCCATAGCCTATCCAGCAGACGCGCGCGGGCAGACCCTGAAAATGGACTTTCTCGCGGGCCAGTTTCAGCCAGCGGTCGAGCACCGGATCATCGGGGAAGAGTTTGGAGGCAAGGTCATCCGTCTTGCGTATGTCATCCGGATCTCCCGACAGGGCCACCCAGCGATAAGGACCACGACCTTCGCAGAACAAAGGCCGGATATATTCCGGAACGAATCCGGGGATCTCGAATGCATCTTTGACGCCTGTCTGCTCGGCCTGAGCGCGAATATTGTTTCCGTAATCGAAGGTCACGGCTCCGAGGCGCTTTAAGTCAAGCATCGCGCGGACGTGAGTCGCCATCGATTCCATCGAATGCTTGATGTACTCATCAGGGTTTTTTTTCGCAGTCTCAACGCCTCATCGTAGCTCATTCCATTGGGAACATACCCGTTGAGCGCATCGTGCGCGCTGGTCTGATCGGTGACGACATCGGGAACAATGCCGCGCCGGACAAGTTCGGGAAGAACATCGGCGCAATTGCCGACGAGGCCGACTGATATGGCGGTGCCTTGTTTTCGCGCGTCGTCGATGATCTGCAGCGCCTCATCGAGGTCCCGGCTCAGGCGGTCGCAGTACCCTGTCTTTAGCCGCTTCTCGATGCGCGCCGGATCGACGTCTATTCCAAGGAAGCAGGCGCCGTTCATTGTAGCCGCGAGAGGCTGAGCGCCGCCCATTCCACCCATGCCGCCGGAGAGGACGAATTTGCCGGCAAGAGATCCTGAGAAATGGCGGCTGCCGACGGCGGCGAAAGTCTCGAATGTTCCCTGAATGATTCCCTGGCTGCCGATGTATATCCAGGAGCCGGCGGTCATCTGGCCGTACATCGTCAGCCCCATGCGCTCGAGTCTGTTGAACTCCGTCCAGTTTGACCAGTGACCTACGAGATTCGAATTGGCTATCAGCACACGCGGCGCGTCTTCGCGTGTTCGGAACACGCCCACAGGCTTGCCTGACTGCACCAGCAGCGTTTCGTCGTTCTCCAGCTCCTGCAGCGAACGAACGATGGCGTCAAAACAGTTCCAGTCCCTCGCCGCCCTGCCGGTGCCGCCGTAGACGATCAGCTCATCGGGTTTTTCGGCGACATCAGGGTCGAGGTTGTTCATCAGCATTCTGAGCGCCGCTTCCTGCCCCCAGCCCTTGCAGCTTATTCGATTGCCTCGCGGCGCTTTGACGATTCTCTTCTCGATCATAATTATTCTTTTATTCCAGTTTGTCAGTATTGACCGATCTCCTGACCACCGGGGTCAGGTCTTTAATATATTCCGACAACTGCATGTCACGACCAAGCGGCGGTATGATTTCGCGAACTCTACGGTAGACGGCCTCAAGCCGTGGTCCGGGCCGCAGCGGTTTTAGAAACTCCAACCCTTGTGCGGCGCACAATAATTCTATGGCCAGTATGATTTCGACATGGTTGACTATCTGTGAAAACTTTAATGCCGCGGTCATTCCCATTGACACGTGATCTTCCTTGTTTGCCGAAGTGGGAAGGTTGGTCACTGAAGCTGGATGAGCGAGCACATTATTTTCGGCAATCAATGACACGGCCGTGACCTGAGCGATCATCAGCCCCGAATTTGTGCCGGGCTGTGGAGAGAGAAATGCTGGCAGATTGGACAATTCCGGATTGACGAGTCTTTCGATTCTTCTTTCTGAAATGGTTCCGAGATTGGCAGTGGCAATGGCCGCATAATCGAGGGCCAGAGAAACGGGTTCGCCGTGAAAGTTTCCGCCGGATAAAACTTCATTCTGATCGGCGAAGATCAGGGGATTGTCGGTGGCGCTGTTGATCTCGATCTCGAGGACATTCCTGGCATGTGTAAGAGCGTCACGAACGGCACCGTGCACTTGTGGCATGCACCTCAGGGCGTAAGCATCCTGCACTCGCGGATCGACGCCGCGATCACGATGCGATTCGCGTATCTCGCTGTTTTGAAGCAGACCCCGAAGCCTTTTCGCGCTTGCCTGTTGACCGGAATGAGGCCGCACTAAATGAATCTTTTCGTCAAAAGCAACGGGCGTTCCTTTGAGTGCCTCAAGGGACATGGCTCCAATAACGTCGGCGGCTTCAGCAAGTTTTTCGGCGACAAAGAGGGAAAGACAACCGACGGCCGTCATCGCTTGAGTGCCGTTGAGCAGCGCGAGCCCTTCTTTCGCTTCAAGGATCAATGGTTCTATTCCTGCCAGTTTGAGCGCTTCGCCCCCGCGGATTCTTTTTCCATGATAGAACGCCTCACCCTCGCCGATCGCCACCAGCGCAAGGTGTGCCAGAGGCGCCAGATCGCCGGATGCCCCCACCGAACCGCGCGATGGAATCATCGGGTGAATCCCGGCATTCAACATCGATATGATGGTATCGATCACTATCGGCCGGCAGCCGGAATAACCTTTTGCAAGAACGTTTGACCGGTGCAGCATCATCGCTCGCACGGTCTTCTCCGGCAGAGGATCTCCCACCCCACAGGAGTGTGAACGAACCAGATTCAATTGCAGATCGCGAAGCTCATTGTTTGGAATGCTCACTTCGGACAACGAGCCAAAACCCGTGTTGATGCCGTATGCCACTTCACCCCGCTCGATGATCTGCTCAACATAACGCCTCGATTTTTCAATCTTTTCGAGAGCCCCTGGCGAAAGCGAGACCCGCTCGCCCTCGGCTACACGACTGGTATTTTCAAGTGTCAGTGTTGTTCCGTCCAGTATGATCATTGTTCCGTCCATTTGAGGCGTGTCCATTTTCATCATGATTACACCCCCTTAACACTGGAGTGCAAGTTGCGCTCTACATTAATCAAGGTAACTGCTCAGCCCCTGGTCTTTAGTATTTGATGGATTAACCGGGAATAAAGGTATTTTTCATCGCCAAGAACGCCAAGAGGATTCAGGGAGTGATTCATAATTTACTTTTAAAACCGGCTGAAATCGAGATGTCAGGCCAAATCCTGGCTATCCATCCTTGGCGTTCTTGGCGATGAAAAATACCTTTATCTCCACGAAATCCGGCTGGCGGGGTAAGAACTTTCCGCTACGAAGTCCCGTTAGTAGGGCTGAGCAGTTACTAATCAGGAACCTGATCAGCCAGTATCTATTCTTTATCACCGCTCGTCCTGCTCCAAAGAAAGAAGATACTGTAGTATCATTGCGCTACGGAATTTTAATCTATGAGCGCAATAATCGATCAGAACGATCTCAAAATATCAGAGAAGAAAGCCACTCAAGCCAGCCCGCGGCTGCTTCTTATCGGCAATCCGAATGTGGGTAAATCGGTCATCTTCAGTTATCTGACGGGCAGATATGTGACGGTCTCGAACTATCCCGGGACGACCGTGGAAGTTTCGCATGGGAAGATGCGTTATGGCGGCGTGGATTGGGAAGTGGTTGATTCACCCGGCGTCAACTCGCTTGCGCCTCATTCCGAAGACGAGCGTGTGACGCGGGATATTCTTCTCGAGGCGCCGCCCGATGTGATCGTTCAGGTGGCGGATGCTAAAAACCTGCGCCGGACGCTGCTGATAACCTCGCAACTCGCTGAATTCGGACTGCCGATGGTGCTGGTGCTGAATATGATGGATGAGGCGCGCAGTCGCGGCATCGAGATAGACGTTAACGGCATCAGCGAGCTCTTCGGAATTCCCGTGCTCAAGGCCGTGGCTACCGAAGGCGAGGGCCTTTACGATCTCTTCAAAAACATCTGCAAAGCCAAAATCCCCACCGATCCGCTCAATGAGCCAAGAGAACGACTGCTTGCCGGTGAAGGGTATGAAAATCCAGGGCATACAAGCCTCCCTCTGCAAAACACTTTCGAATGGATGCAGACTCAGGATGCAAACCTGCGAGAACCTGTCGAAAATTATCTTGAAAAATCTGGCGTAGAAGACGAGATATTCAAACCTGAATCCCGACTCAGGCTGCGCAAGCTTTCAAGCCGGCTCGATCAGTTGCGCAACGGTTTTCTTGAGCAGTCCGTAGCCAAATACAAAAAGACGATTCCCACCGTGGTCGACGAGCTTCGCAGTGGCGTGGTTTTGAAGCTGGTGTTTATCCTGCTGGCGCTCGGCACCCTGACATTTTTATACACCGAGATAGGCAGGGCCTTCGGGCTGCCGACTCCTTATTCGCTGCTCACCACGTGGCTGGATGGGCATGCGCTTCCTCGACTGATTGCCTCACTTGATGGTTTGAGGCTGGGCTGGCTCGGACGGCTTCTCTTCGGCACGTTTAACAGCGAGAGCGGAGCATTTGAGAATGGCTTGCTCTATCCGGCGGTGACTCAGTTCGCGCTGCTCATCGCTCCTGTGGTGATTCCGCTGATGATGGTTTTGCGGCGGTCAAGATTGTTTGGCGAGAGGCTGGGCTACTGGTCGCGTGACTGGAAGACCGGCGTGCCCATGCTGCTTGTTGTACTGCTGCTGATGTACGAGTTCGTCGGTGTCATAGGGGCGGCATCATTAGTGGATGCCCTCGAAAACACCATCTTCAACACTTTTCTTACGCCCGGCTTGCAGGCGATTATCCCGCCCGGCCTGATTTATGATTTTCTGCTCGGAACTTATGGGCTGATCTCGGTTGGCATGACCTATGCGCTGGCGATAGTTCTGCCGATCGTCGCAACTTTCTTCATCGCCTTCGGCCTGCTTGAGGACAGCGGATATCTTCCGCGCCTGGCGATACTTTCAGATCGCGTTTTCAGAGTCATCGGATTGAATGGAAAAGCAATTCTGCCGATGGTCCTCGGTCTCGGGTGCGACACGATGGCCACGATGACCACGCGGATTCTCGGCACAAAAAAAGAACGCCTTATCGCGACAATGCTGCTCGCCCTTGGAGTTCCGTGTTCGGCTCAACTCGGCGTGATCCTCGCGATCAGCGGGTCTATGAGTCTCGGCGCAGTCACGACGGTCGTCGGCGTGATTCTTTCGCAGATGCTCCTCGTCGGCTACCTCTCGTCCAAGATCATCAAAGGGAAGCGGAGCGACTTCATCTTCGAACTTCCGCCGATCAGAATCCCCATTCTCAAAAACGTCTGGACCAAAACCCGATACCGGATGGTCTGGTACCTGCGTGAAGCTCTGCCGCTGTTCCTGCTGGGCACTTTGATCCTTTTTCTGCTCGACAAGCTGAGAATGAACGGAAGAAGCGGCCTCGATTTCATCAATTCAGCCTTCTCACCCATCGTGACAGGTGTTTTGAAACTTCCGGAGCGCAGCTCCCAGGTATTCATACTCGGCTTTCTGCGGCGCGATTACGGCGCGGCCGGCCTCTTCGATATGGTACGCAACGGTTTGATGGATTCCGTTCAGATCGTCACCTCTCTCATAGTCCTGACGCTTTTCATCCCCTGCGTGGCAAATTTCTTCATGATTATCAGGGAGCAGGGAACCAAAAGGGCCATGCTCATCCTGGCTTTCATCACTCCCTTTGCCATCGCCGTCGGGGCTGTGGTCAATTTTTTACTGAGATATTTTGGGATAACTTTTTGAATTAATTGATGGAGTAAAAAGATTACGAAACAGACGAAATAAACGAACCAGACGAAAATTTTCAGAGGGTCATGATGCGAGAAATTCTAAATGGTGAAGATCTGAAAATGTCCTGCCTTTTTTAAGTTGATTATTTTTATCTGTTTCGTAATCTGACTTTCACTGAATAGACATGCATAAATGGATTTCACAGGAAATAATCGAGCTTCTTGAATCGGTTTGGACCAATGAAGAGAAGGGTGCAAACGACGAAGAGAGCATAGCCTCGTCTGCAAAGACAACCGTCACCGAAGATCTGCTCGCAGAATGCGAGCGGGAAGGGTATATCACGAGGAATCTCTCCGAGATCGAGCTGACGCCTCTTGGGCGCAAGACCGCGGAAGATGTCATCAGACGGCATCGCATTGCCGAAAGACTTGTAGTCGATGTGCTGGGAATGACGCTGGAAGAAGTCGAATCAGACGCCTGCGAATTCGAGCACCTCGTGGCTCCAGGGATCATCGAAGCGATCTGCACGCTGCTCGGTCATCCGCGAACATGCCCGCATAATCTCCCGATTCCGGAAGGACATTGCTGTCGCAAGCACGAGCATCATCTCGATTCAGTCGTCACATCCGTAGACAACTTGAATGTAGGTGACCGTGCCCGAGTTGCCTACGTCAGCGCCAGAAATTACTCTCGTGTGCAGAAACTCTCTTCACTCGGAATCTCGCCAGGTGTGACCATTCGCCTGCATCAGAAGTTTCCCGGCTTCGTCATCCAGTGCGATGAGACACAGATCGCCGTCGAAAAAGAGATCGCCAAAGACATCTTCGTCTGGCAGGACGATAAAGTGACCGGCTAGACCTCCACAATTCAGTTAGATCGTTACAAAATCAAACCACGGAAAACTCGGAAGGATGACTTATCGAAATTAGTTTTTCCTCTCTGTCTTCCGTGGTTAAACAGTTTACTTGATCTTCATTTTTACAAGGTTCGAAGTCTTTGCATCCAGGGTTATGACAAGATCCGCATCGCCTTTCCCGGCCAGAGACAGCGGGATCTGGAAGTTGATCTGATCCAGGCCTGCAAACTGTCCCTGTGGGCCAACGAATAAGGGAATTATGTTTGTTCCTCCGAGGGTAATTGTGGCCGGCCCTGAAAGAAATCTGAATCCTGTGCCGAACAGGGAGACATAGTTTCCCGCATCCAGCGCCACTGGAGTTCCATCGTTATTGGCGACAAGAATATCGAATACCTGGCCGTTCTTTGAGGCCGTAGCCGCCGGAGCTCCGGTTCCATCACCCTTGCGTGTAAAGATGGCCGGGGCGATATTGCCGATATTTGCCGAGCCCCTCGAGACAGTCCCGTCTTTCGCCACCGTCACCACAGACCCCGTTCCCTGAATGACATTCGGAGGAATCTGCAGGTTGATCTGCCCTGGGGAGACATAGAATAACGGCGCGGCAATCCCGTTTACATAAACAGTCGTGCCGTCGAGTGTAAGCGCCGGCGGGGGAAAGGCTGGCCCGCTGACCGTGGTTGACGCCAGTTTCGTGCCGAAACTGACAGCTATGCTCTGAGCCGCCAGAGCATTGCCGTAGCGCGCGGCATCAACCGTAACCATATTTATGGGATTTACCGACGCCGTAACGATGGCTACCACAACAATCGGTGATGAAAGCTGCCCCGCAGTGTTTTTAATCTGGAGGAAGTAAAGAACGGGTGAATTCAGATTCCAGAATGGATTCGGCAGTAATGAAGCCGGAATCGAAGCCGTCAACTCATTTGTTGCTTCTTCGTAGGTTGTAGTCACCACTTGTCCGTTGACCAGTGCCTGAGAGTTGGCGTTAAATCCGAATCCCGCAATCCTGATTTCCGCCTCTGATCCATTCATCAACAGGTAGTTCGAGGCGAGGTAGATTACCGGCGGCGATTGAAGCGCGGATAATTGTCCGCGGATCGCTCCGGCAGTATTTACTGACGTATGCAGGTTGACATAAAAATTCGCAGGATTGGCGATCAGCCTTTGCAGTGCGCCGATTGTTGTCGTGGTCGCCAATTGAACAGGGATGCTCAGCGTGCCCTTGCCGTCTGCTGAGATTACCGGCGAACCTGCGCTGACTCCCGTGTTGATCACCACCGGCCCATTTGCATCCGCCGCTCCCTCGTGTATGTGAAGTCCCACTATCGTCACTCCTGCCGGGAAATCATACGTGATCGCAAAATTGACCATACCTCCAATTATCTCTCCCTTGGTGTTTCTCGCAGGATTGAGCGTGATGGTTGCAGTGCCGCTTGCACCGGCAGGAACCGGGACTGGCGGACTGATCTCTGCGGCCGTCGTCAATGGCACAGTTCGGGCCAGGGTCTCAACCAGACCGGTCAACTGTCCGCGGATCGCTCCTGCAGGATTGGCAGTGGTATGCACGTTCACATAAAATCCCGCCGGATTTGCCACCAGCCTTCCCAGAACTGCAAGATCCACCGTCGGCGCATTGACGTTGATCACTCCTTCACCGGCGATAAAATTAATGCCCGGCAGCGATGTCAGGCCTGTGTTTATTACCACTGGTCCATTGGCCGTCGCCGCTCCCTCATGTATATGCAGCCCAACGATGGTCACATTCTCGGGAATATTAATCGTTACAAAAAAATTCGCCGTCGCCGCGGTAATCGTGCCCGACGCGTCACGGGTGATGTTGAATGTCACCGTTGCCATCCCCGTACCCGTTGCCGGAACTGGGACCGGCGGACTGACCTCCGCACCAGATGTTAATGGTACTCTGGCTGTCACGGTCTCCGCATTCGCTGGTATTGTCGGGGCAAGTATTAAAAATAGCAGTATGATTAAATAGATCGGTCTCCTCATCTTCGTTCCTCCCCAGGATTTAGTATTCCAGGTTAATCTGCAAAAAAGAAAAAATGATTAACTAATGTTACGCACTTGGGATTGCAACAAGATAGCCACAACCTCAAGTGCGTAACAAAGGATAAAAACTCAGTTGTTATTGATAATGCTGCAATGCAAGTAACGGGCCGGAACTGATGGTCATTAGATATCTTTACGCCCGGTCTAATTAGCTGAAAATCAACAGCTTAGGCTTGAGGCTCTGACCGGGGTCGCTGATACTGGGGAAAACTTCACAAAATAGTGCGTGAAAGCACGCAAAAACCCGTCGCGGGCTTTTGTTCAATGAAATCCAAACTGGCCGTATATTATTTTTAAATTTTTGACGAAAGCGTCGGCTGAGAACCTGAGTTCAAATGAGTTGTGAGCGTTGCGGCCCAGACTGTCGCGAAGAGACTGATCCTGAATGGCAAGAGTGAGCTTCTCGGCGAGCGATTCGTCGTCATTTGGAGAACAGAGCAATCCGTCATAACCGTCAGAGATATCTTCTGGAATACCGTCGATATTTGAAGCGACGATGCACCTGCCGGCCTGCATTGCTTCAAGAAGTGAGACTGATCCGCTGCCTTCCTCAAGGGAGGGAAGGACGAAGATATCCCCCTTTTCAAGAAAGTGCATGGGATTGGCGACCCAGCCTGTGATGATCGTCGTCGCACCGAGTTGGAGTACTTCCGAGAGCTTTGTGTGAGCTGACAGCAGGGGGCCGCCACTCAACAGACAGGCGCGAAACTCAGCTCCCGCGGCGTTTAGCTTTGCCAGTGCGCGACTCAGCATATCCATGCCCTTTCGCGGATCATGTCGCGAAATGGAAACTATCAACGGTGCATTCGGGGGCTTCAACGCCGAAATAACTTTCCCGGTCTGACCGATCTCTTCAAGATCCGGGCTCGTTTTTTTGAGAAATTCAGTTTCCGGACTATAAGTTACCTTGTGGATATTTAGATCCGCACCATACCTGTCTATTAAAAGCCTTCTGACGGAATCGTAATTGACAAGAAGCGCATCCGCTTCAGTGAATGCTCGTCGTTCGTAGTTTTCCACTACGATTTTGATCCAGAAATACTGGGCATAATTGCTGATCCATTTGCCTATGCCATGGGCCAACCGCAGACCCTGTAATTTGCCGCGTGCTTCATGATCCATTGTGTCGTATGAATTGACTATGTGGACGACCTCTATGCCTCTGAGTTTGAGATTCTTCTTGACTGCGGATCCGATGTATCCCCAGGCGTTGATGCTGTGAATCAGGTGAGGGCCGGGTTTATCCTTAAGGTAGTTGATCAGATGGCGGGTGATTAGCGGGCCATTAAGAGGCAGCGTGATCTGGCGGAATGATTTCAAAGGCGAGCGGACTTTATGGATCATTCCGTAATCGGTCTCTGTGATGCCTCCTTTTGCAGCCGCACAGAAGATGTGGGGTTCATATCCCAAAGCCATCGCTGCGCGAGCCGTCGCGCGGACGAATGACGAATGCCCCCCGGTCTGGTTTTCCGGGTCCTTGCCTGCAATGATTACGACCTCTCTATTCATAAACGGATCATATTACAAATCCACATATTTATTTTTTGAATCTTGATTTCACACTTGAATCAAGGCGAATGAAGAGAAAAAATAGAGACATGGAACTGACTGTTACGAATTCGAATAGCCGTCGGGCATTTTGGATCTATCTGGTGGCGATCATAGTTTCCCTGATCGGTCTTGGGGATTCGATTTATCTGACGGCGGAGCATCTTGCGGGCCGGACGATCCGCTGCACTGTCATCAGAGGATGTTCTGAGGTGCTGGGAAGCTCATACGCAAAAATAGCAGGTATCCCGACTGCCTCTTTCGGGATTCTGGCTTATTTTACTGTCTTCAGCCTGGCCACTCTGGCATTGTTCGGGTATCGAGGCGCCTGGAAAAGCTTGAGCCTGCTGGTAGCGGCAATGTTTCTTGCAACCCTCTGGTTCGTCTACTTGCAGGCTTTTGTCCTGCACGCCTTCTGCCAGTTCTGCCTGCTCTCGGCCGGGACGACGACCATCCTGCTCTTACTGGTGCTGGTGAAAAGATACCTCGTGAAAGATCTTGCTCATTGATTAAGTCATACACCCGGCAAGCGGCAGGACCTGCTTATTTCAGTCTCTCATTTATCTCATTGCGGAAATAATCGAGAGAAATCTTCTCATTCGGTACGGGCTGGCCATTGATGAAGAGCGTGGGTGTCGAAGTCACCCTGAAATTCGCGCCGCGCTGCATATCCGCTTCAACCATTGCCGCAATATCAGGACTGTCCAGATCCTTGACGAATCTGTTGACATCCAATCCCAGTTGAATAGCGAAGTTCGTCACGACCGGCCGCAGATCGGGCAGTTCGCTCCAGGCAGCCTGATTTTCGTAAAGCATATTATGCATCTCCCAGAACTTGCCCTGCTGTTTGGCCGCGATCGCCGCGTGAGCTGCCGTGAGCGCATTCTTGTGTGGCACGATAAGCGGGAACTGGTAGAAGACAACTTTCAAACGGTCGCCGTATTCCGATTTGAGCGTCTTGATCAACGGGTGGAGTGATCCGCAGGAGGGCACTGATAATCACCGAACTCCTCGAGCAGCACGCTCCCCCGAGGATTGGTCGAACTGGCCGGGGACGAGCCGCTCGCAGGTACTGATGCCATGGGTATTGGCTGCACCTGCTCTGGTTGAGAGATCCAGAAAAAGACTGCCGTACCAATCAGTATGACCGCGAGAATGAGCGCGAAAGGGAGATATCGTTTCATTGACTCTTGCTTCCTGTGTTTGGATGAATATTGAGTTCTGCAAATCCATGACAGAACTCTGGAATTCAAGCGTAAAATTTACTCAAGCGCAAGTGGGATTGGTTCGGAGTTGGGTTTGGAGATCGGTTTAGAGTTTCGCCTGAAGGCCGCAACTCCAAACTTATACTTCGTATTTTCGGCCTCGGTCTTATTTTTTTACTGGCTCAATATCGCTTACTTCAAATGAGCATTCTTGATGCAGGTTTCGGCTTTTCCGTTTCGGGCAATTGGAATGAGAGGAGGTCCGCGGGATCGAAATCGATCTTCTCGACGAGGATGTCCGCAGCCTCAAGGCCATCGTGGAGTATGTCGAGATAGCCTCCGGCAGGCTCGGCCGAACTCAAAATCACGCGGTCCCTGGCGCGTGTCAGAGCCACGTAAATCAATCTGCGGGACTCTTCATTCTCGCGTTTCTTATGCTCCTCTTCGAGCATGGAATAGAGCACGGTTTTTGCGGCTTGCCCTTCTTGATCCATGAGTTTGATAGCCACTCCGCGAAGTGCATCGAAGAGGGTGATCCGGCTGTCGGATCTTCTCCTCCGCGAAAGATCGGGCACGATGACAACCGGCCACTCAAGACCTTTGGCCGAGTGGATGGTCATAAGTGATACGGCGTTGTGCGCTTCAAGAGGTGGGCGAGGCGCCTCGACCATGGTCTGGATCATATGCTTGAGGCGGCGGTTGAGTGCGAAAATATCCTCCCCGCATCTCTGCTCAAGTGACCTGACCAACTCCATCATGCCGCGCCAGTCAGCCTCGCGCCTCTCGGCATTTACGAGGTTGGCAATAACGGCGCTGTAACCGGTCAATCGATCCGCCAGTTGCAGCAGCCTTGAAGGCGACAGTGTGGAACTCTGATCAACGAGCTCTTTAAGGACTGTTAGGGGCCTTACCAGAGTCGGATCATTCGATGTCTGCACGTGCTCCCACCAGGATTTCTGATCAATGAGAGCCTGAGAGGCTTTAAACAGCGTGCGGTCACTGACGGCAAAGAACGGGCTGCGCAATACGGCAACCAGCGCAAGATCGTCATCCGGTTCTGCAAGAAAGCGGATAAGGGAGATTGCGTCCTTTGCTTCGCGCGTTTCGAAAAGGCTCCCGCCGCCCATATGAACAGCGGGCACGCCGGCGCTCATGAGGGCTTCAAGATAAATATCTAGCGGCTGCCAGACCCGCGACAGAATGGCGAAATCGCCTGGGCGCAGAGGCCTCAGGGCCCCGGTATTCTTGTCAGTAACTTCAACACCGTCGTCGAGTATCTGTTTGATGATGCCGGCCATGTGCCGGGCCTCGGTGCGCTGGAGGCCGTATTTGTTTACCTTGTCATCGGTTGTTACCGAGAAAACTTTGAGATGCGGGCCTGTGTGCGGAGATTCCTGACGATGCGATTCGAGCGGACTGTGAAGTTTATCGAGCACCGATTCGAAGATCCGGTTGAAGCTGCCCATCAGTTCGAAATGCGTCCTGAAACTGAGTGAGAGCCGCGTGTGTATGCCGCCGTCGTCTTCTATCTCTGACTTGAAACGCTGAAACACCCCGACATCCGCGCGGCGAAACCCATAAATCGATTGCTTTTCGTCGCCGACAATGGTCAGGCAGGCGGTCCCTTTGAGATGTGAGAGAATCTCTGCCTGTATGGGGTTTGTGTCCTGAAACTCATCGACAAGAAAGGCGCGCCAGCGTTTGCTGTAGTATCGACGTACGCTCTCATGGTCCAATGCCCGCAGGGCGTATTCTTCGAGATCGGCGAAGTCCAGTTGTCCGGCACGGTGTTTCTTCAGTCTCACAAAATCACGAACGTGGGCGAATGCCTGGCGCAGAGCGGGCAGCATCTCTGCGAATCGCCTGTCCATTTCGCCATATTCAAGAGATTTCGCCTGTTTGAGATAATCCTTTGCAATGTCCCGGATTCTTTTAAGCGAGTCCCGGACCTCCGCCAAGCCGCCGTCAGGCCATTTCTTCTCGCTCCCGCCACGGAGGCTGACGTTTGTCATAGCTTCAAGTGCCGGGACCCATTCCTCGTTTTCCTGTTCCAGCCTGATTGCGGCTTCGACAACTGTCCGCCTGGCCTGCTCTTTCAGGTCGTCATCTTTGCCTCGAAACGATCTCAAGACGGAGAGATCGGCGATCAAGTCGGAATCGGCTTTGAGGTCGGAGAAGACCTGCACTCTTGCTTCTTCGGCCAGTTGTTGCCAATGTTCCGGTTCGAAGGTCAGCGCCCGCTCCGCGGTTATCGGATCATTCAGAAGGTCACTCAGCACGGCCTTGAGCAAGCTGAATGAGATGAGGCCAAAGATATCCTGCGGCATGGAATCGAGAGCTTCATCAAACCATGTTGCTGCTGCTGAGGCGCCTTCGGCATCATCCAGGACTTCGAAATTTATCGGAGCGCCGGACTCATCGGGATGGTCGCGGCAAATGCGGGCGCAGAGAGAGTGAATGGTGCTGATCTGAGCCGCTTCAAGCTCGGCAATGATCTCTTCACGTTCGGGGTGGTCCGGAAACTCAGTGATCACGGTGTGGCGGATGCGAGATCGCAATTCGTTTGCAGCACGTTCCGTAAAAGTGATCGCGACAACTTCGAGCGGGGATAGATGTTGTTCCTGCAGATGGAAAAGATAGCGTGCGGCCAGCATAAACGTCTTGCCCGTTCCCGCTCCCGCGGTGACGGCGACGCTCGATGGCGTGTGAGCAGCGTTTCTCTGATCTTCGGTCAATCCCATTCAGGCGCTCCTCTTGCGGTCAAGTCGATTTCCCTGACGGCAGACCAAATCGAATTCGCAGAAGGTGCAGGCTTTCCGTTCGTTATCCGGGTCGACCGGGTAGTCGCCATCTTTCAAATGCCTCTTGACCCGTTCGGCAAATGCCTGCAATTCGGGAGAATCGGCCACTTCGACTCTTTCCAGGACTTCCGCCTTTTTCAGAGAATAATAAATTCCTGTGATCGCCTCGCCGGGGAAGCGCGAACTGCCGGCGGCATGAATGTAGATCGGCATCTGAAGATCCAGTTTGGCATCTCCATCCTCATTCTTCGCACCCGGCGGAACTGATGCGCTCGTCTTGTAATCGATCAAATCGATTCCCGCCGAAGTTCTGTCGACTCGGTCAACGCTACCTCTGACCTTCAGACCGTGCCAGACCGATTGAAAAGTCATTTCAGTGTGGATCACACGGGAACCGGCTTCGATGAAATCAGCGGATCCGATTGCATTCCGCAAGGTCTGAAGATGCTCAGCCCTCTGAGCAGGCCATGCCGGCAGGCCAGGTATGCCGATCTCTCTTTCGGCCTGAATAAATGCTTCATCGAGACGCATGAGCGCCGCCTCCCGCGGATCCTCAACATCGATCAGACCTGCAAAGGCCAGCTCAAGTGCCTTGTGGTAGAGGCGACCCCTGAGAGAAGGGAAGAGTTCTGTCTCCATTTCGTCGGGTTCTTTCAGCAGAAGAACCTTGCTTGCAAACCATTTGAACGGGCATTGACCAAGAGTGGTGAGCTGTGATGCGCTCCACTGTATCTCGCCTGCATCCAACGGCAGGCCGACCACGCCATCATACTCGTCAAAGGCAGCAGGACTCTCTCTTCCTGCTTCCACTTCCAGTGAACGAATGGCGGCCGGCAGTACATCGTCACCCGACAGAATAGCGTCGCCACCGATGAATGCTCTTCGCGCCTCCTCGCGGCTGGCCAATGGAAGCTCGAGTTCGACGGCAGGTCGAATCACTAATCCCATTCTTTGCATGAAGGCGCTCGGTATCGATTCGTCATTGTTGACGATTCGCGGATAACTGAAGCTGATCCGCTCAGTGGCGATTCCGATCATCAAGTAGAATGAGAGTACCTCGCGCCGCGCCACATCAGCCGCAGATTCGAGGCCAATCCCTTTTTCGACAAGCAGTTTTCTGTCATAAAAATCCAGAATCGGATCCTCATTCACTGGCGCGGGCATGACACCCTCGTTCATCCCCATCACAAAGACATGACGATATTGCGAGCCAAAGAGCACCTCAGGCGTGTGAAGCTCAACCCCGCCCACACCCGGCTGAAAAGGGACTGTCAGCGAAGACAGCAGTTCGGTTACGTCTGCGGCGAAGGTCTCGATTGTGACGATCTCTTCAGCTTCATCGAAAAGCAGGCCGTCCACGTTTTCGTGGAAGATTTCAAAAGCTTTCAACTCCCTGGCCCAGGGCTCCGCGTGTTTGCGTGAGTCCGTTTTATCGAGAATGTTCCTGAGCAATCTTACCCACTCGGTCCGAGTTGCGCTTTCCGGCCAATCGAGCTGTGAAAGGTCTATTTCCAGACTCTTCCAGCCATCGAGCCCCTCGGTGTGAACGCTCCTTGACGCCTTCAGCGATTGCGCAGACAGCCCCAGACCTTGCCCCATCCGATGTGACAACATCTGAATCGTCGGCTCAAATGAAAATCCGGTGGATGCCGCCTCCAGCATCAATCGCACCCACACGCCGAACCGCGTCTGATCAAGGGGGAAATTGTAGAGCACCCTTACCGGCACTTCGTATTCCCAGCCGATAGAGAGCAGCGTTGGCCCGTAGATTTTGTCATCGCGGGCTACCATAACTATCTCATCCGGGTTGACGCCGCTGATCAGCAATTCTTTTATCTGGGCCAACACTCCACGCACCTCGGCTTCGAGGTTCGGATATGAATGAGCCGGCGATCTATCTTCAGACGCGTTGCCCGTCAAAAAACTATTGGCTATCCGCTGACCGTAAGTCGTAAGGGAGGTCCCGGGTTCCTCCACCTCCCAGTTCCGGCTACGCAGAAACTCCAGAGCTTTTCGATTTTCCCTGAATATCGAATGATCGGCGCAGGGAACCAGAAACCGGCTTCCCTCACCGGCCAGAGCGTCGATAAAGGCCAATTCATCGATCCGCGGCCGGAAGTAGCCATAGACAACGATCGGTTTTCTATTCAATTTAAGTCTTGATGCGTGCCAGAGAGCCTCGGATGGATCGAGTAGCCGTTGCTGGTGAAGCATTGCCTGGTAGACAAGTGTTATCTCGGCAAGTTGCCTTACCCGTTCGCTTTGATAATTCAGGAGATTGTTTGGATCGATACCGGTTCGCAACAGCGCCTGCATCGAGGGAGTCATTCGTGCAGCAACGGGCGACGGCTCATCCAGCTTCAATACCTGCTTGACGGCGGCAATCAGATTTCGGCGTGCAACCACGCCTGTGGCCATCTCCCAACCATTGCGCCTGAGAAGTCTGACGGCTTCGCGATCGAGTGGTTGGTAGGGTGATCCTATCACTCGAGCCGCCCGGCGATGAGGCGTAAATACTTCAGCCCCAGGCTTGCCGGGTTCGATCAATGATGAGTGAGACAGTTGGCTGAGGTGAACTACTCTTTTCATCAGTTTGGAATCGGGAAGTTTGGAGTTCCCCCTTCAGGCGGATGACTTTGTTGTCGAGTCTTTCCGCCTGAAGACGGAACTCCATGCTTAAAGCCGGAACTAGGAACCTGACGGCAAATCACCGCAATCTTCACGCAGAAACTGCCGTTGATTCGGACGGATTGTCTCCAGAAGCTCTTTCCTTGTTTTGGTCTTGAGCGGCTGGCCAAGGTATATCTTGCCCATCCTTGACATCAGCTTCTCCGGCAAAGCCGAGGCGAACATAAACAGCGGCCATGTGAAATTGGGTCCGTTGATCTTGCGCAGTTTCCATGCCCAGAGTGCCAGGGCGCCTGTCCTCCAGGCTATCGGTCCCCACCAACTGTACAATCCGGGACGCAGGTTCAGCTTCCAGCATTTCATCAGCAACTGCCATTGAAGCGGGCTCAATTCGCGCGTCTCTGAAACCCCTTTATCATTTTCCATGCGGGTGTCATGCAGTGGAGTGAAGATCGAGGGCACGAGGAATCCGAACAGTCCCCGGCGCTCCATCTCGTATACCAGGTCGAGCGTGGCCATGACGTCTTCATCGGTTTCTTCGGGGCTCCCTACAATCAAGGTCATGACAGGGAACCAGTTGTTCTCATTCATCACGCGCAGCCCTTCGAGCACCACGCTCGGCCAGTCTTCGATGGAGAACGGCACGCCTTTGCTCGGCATGATCTTCTTCGCCAGTTTGACCGAGCCGGTCTCCAATCCAAGCAGTGGCGAAAGAGCCTTCTTTTGCGGGATGATTGCTTAAATATGGCAGATGAATCGGGCTCTTGGGCAGCACCAGATCGGAGAGCTTCTTGATCAGCACCGGGTCGACTACTGCAGGCGCGATTGTCGAATGACTCAGGACGTGCTGCTCGACGCCCGGCGTATTGATCACCGATGAATAAAGGTCGAGCAGCGCTTCCCGGTTGGGAAAATAGAATGGCGTATCGGTGTGCACCTGACCCCAGATGAACATGTCTTCAGTCGCCAGACTGATCTGTTTATTGCCCTCTCGCACATTTGAGGCGACTGCGGCCATGATCTTCTCTTTCGGAAAATCTATCTGCGGATTCAGATCGGGCACGCAGAATTTGCATCGGCGCCCGCATCCCGTGGTCATTTCAACGACTCCGAAGGTCGTGCGCTTATCGGGCACCAGCAGAGCTTCACGTTCATTGGGATGACCAACCGAAATCTCGCGAGGAAGCTCCTCGCCGTTGATTGCCTTGTGGAAAAGCGACATCGTGTCCTGTGATTCGCTTCTCCCCTCGACCACGCAATCGATGCCCAGCTCCTCGAAGCTGTTGGTCTGCGTGATTTGCCACCCGCCCGAACCGCCGACAATCACTTTGAAGTTTCCCCGGTACGGATTCTCCTTGATCTTCGAAAACATGAGCCGCGAATAGTGCGAATTGATCGGCATCTTCGACGAGCCGAAGATCGAGGTGTATACTCCCGCCGCAAAGGTCACTCCAAGTGGATTGTGGGTCGAGACCGCTACCACTCGCGTCTTAGGTCCGACGAATTTATCCAGATCGTCAGGGAAGCAGCAAACTATATCTTCCGGCTTGAATTCTCGCAGCAGCGAGGCTTCCACCAGTCGCACACCGGCCGGCATGTATCGCGCTGACCCGTCGTCGTTGTATTCCACGTCTCGCCATTTGGGGTATTTTTTAGTCATCACCCCCTCCATCCAGATCGGCATCGAAGCCATTCCCATCTGGATGAAGTACCCTGCGTGATCGATCGTCTCCGTCAGCGGCGCCGTGATTACTATTAATTTGCCGCCGTCGGCCGGCGGTGTGGCGTTTGTTTGAACTGTCGAATGTGTAGTATTTCCATTGGGGTTTTCAATCATGGGCAAATTCCTTCTCTGGTTTGTAGTCCCGCCTTCAGGCGTTTTACTTATTTTCCACGCATCCCGGTTGAAGCCGGGTCTCGAAACGAGATTAAGAGTAACGGATACTGCCCGTATTCTCAATTGCCCGCATGGAGTTCCGCCCGCATGGAGTACAGCATGGAGTTCCGGCTTCAGCCGGCGCATGGAGTTCCGCCTGAAGGCGGAACTCTTGATAGCTGATCCAGCCGGAACTCCATGCTGTGTGGACAGCAATCGATTATGAACTAACTTTGAATGACTTGTGTGGTGACTGAGCTCCCTCACCGGGTCTGGTGAGGGTTGATGAAGAGCAAACTTCGCCCATGGACAGGGACCATCGAAGAGATGATCCCTGAAATGAAGGTTTATCAAATAAAAAGAACGACGCCGTGAGGCCAATGGATCTGGCCGGCAATCAGGCGGCGACGATCTGCGAAGACTTGAATGAGGTCTCGAATTTTCCAGACGTCTCGATCAGGTGATTCAGGTCCCGGATGTAGAATCGAACATTCGTGTATCCCATTTCGATCAGTTCAACAGTGCAGGCCACGGTAGCGCCGGCATCCCAGTCGGTGCTGAAGACGACAATTTCTGCGTCTTTATTGGTGATCACCTGCTCGGCCAGCTCGCTGACCTGATTCCAGGGCAGGTTGATTGAGCCCGGAATCAGTCCGAGTTTGAAGGACTTAGCCGGACAAATATCGGCCAGAACCAGATCGTTGCCGCGTGAGATAGCCTCATACAATTCTTCGCCTGAAATGCTAAGGATGAAGTCCATTTGTCTCTCCGATTCGAAAAATTTTACGTTTGATAACGTAGTTGTGAACGATCCGGCCCGCACCAGATCGCATCTTTATCGGGGTGATAACGCAAGCAGTGTTCCCAAAATTCCCGAACTGTCAGATGGATCGTATAAATCGTTGACAGCACAGGATTAGAAAAATTAATCCAGTGAAATAGGGGGTGAGGGGCAATATTAATTGTGAATTGTTTTAATGCACCGGAACTGTTTGATGTAAGGACAGTGAGTGCACAGTCACACGGGGTATGAATAGGTCGCAGGGATTGTGGGGCAGGAAAAATATCGAAGTGGCGCCTGGGGAGGCAAGTGGAGGCGGCGATCGGAATCGAACCGATGGATAAAGGTTTTGCAGACCTCTGCCTTACCACTTGGCTACGCCGCCTTTCTGGAGAAATACAAAGAACTTACAAACGTTCAAATGAACGTTCAACGAAACGAAGGGCTATGCTCCCAGATTGAGCGCGATCTGTCAAGACTCTTAATCTAAAGAGTGTTGCAGCCGGCGAGTCATAAAGGTAAAGTACAGAAAAGCTGACGACGAAACACTCGAAGCAGACGAAAAATTCAGAGGATTTATATGAAACGAGTACTTGGAACTGGTTTTTTGGTGATGGTATTTATTGGCTGTATGATTATGGTTTTGATAAACGGGAGCGTTATGGCTGAAGGTATAGAGCAGAAGCCAGATCTGTCGAAGATCAAATTCAGGATGATCGAGACCAACGGCATTAAAATGCACATAGCTGAGCAGGGCGAGGGGCCGTTGGTTGTCCTGTGTCATGGATTTCCGGAGTCGTGGTATTCGTGGCGGCATCAGATACCCGCACTGGCGGCGGCAGGGTTTCACGTGGTGGCGCCGGATCAGCGTGGTTATGGAAAGACGGACAGGCCGGAAGCGATTGAGGATTACAGCACACTGCAGCTTGCTGGAGACATCGTGGGTCTGGTCAGGGCGCTTGGAAAAGAGAAGGCGATCATAGTCGGGCATGATTGGGGAGCGGCCGTGGCGGCGCAGGCTTCGGTGCTCAGGCCCGATATGTTCAAGGCTACGATATTGCTGAGCGTGCCATATGGGCCTCGCAGAAAGGGCGGCACGGCGCCGATGGAGGCGGCCAGGCAGATGCCTGGTCCGAAGGTTTTTTATCAGGTCTATTTCCAGCAGCCTGGAGTTGCCGAGGCGGAGCTGGAGAAGGATGCACGGCGTACGATTCTGGCAATGCTCTACTTCGCTTCCGGTGATGCGCCCGCGGACAAGCGGTTCACTGGATTTTTCGATCGCACCGGCGGAATGCTGAGTTCATTGCAGGTGCCCGAAAAACTGCCTCTCTGGTTGAGCGACGCGGACGTTGATTTCTTCGCCGGGCAGTTCAGGGAATCGGGTTTTCGAGGGCCTTTGAACTGGTATCGCAACATAGATCGTAACTGGAAGATTGGGGCGTTTCTGCTGGATGCGAAGCTCAATCAGCCCTGCCTGTTCATCGCCGGTGAGCACGATGTGGTTGTCGCCGGCTTCGGCAAGGGAGGTTTTGACAGGCTGGAAGAGAATGTGCCCCACCTGACAAAGAAAGTACTCATACCGGGCAAGGGCCATTGGATCCAGCAGGAGAGCCCGAATGAAGTCAACAGGCTCATGCTCGAATTCCTGCAAGCTCAAAATAGAGGAAGAAAGAGAGATTACAAAACAGACGAAATAAACGAAACAAACGGAAAACTTCAAGGGTTGATTAGAGGGGAACTCTCAAATAGACGTTCACCAAATGAAACCAGACACTTTCACCCTGATGTTTTTTCCGTTTATTTATTTCGTCTGTTTCTGTATTCTCTCTTTTTCCTAGTTTTTGGGGATAAAGATCACCTGTGGATCGTCTTTCTGGTTGTCGTCGGCGGTTACACCGCGGAGGAAGTTTTTCATGGTGCCGCCGCCATCGACCGCAAAGAAGGTCAGTTGATCTTTCGTCGCGTGGATGCGAATTGTGGCTCGTGGCAGCCCGTTCTGGCGTACGAAGGTGACTATCTCTTCGTTTCTTGAAGCGTCGTGGACAGCCTGCCAGTTGCCGGATTCGAACTGCGAAGCCGGGACGCCGGAGCGATAGCCTTTCATCGACCAGGTGCCGCCGGGATTGATCTGCAGTTCCATGTTGAATCCTGTTCTGTCAAAAATTCCAAGGTCGGCATGAACAATACCCAGCATCGAGATGGTGTACATGACCTTCCAGGTTCCGGGTAGATATTCCGACATTGAGATATCGTTCAGGAGCGGATTACCCTGGCGTGGCGGATCACTCCAGCAGAACTCTGGCGATGATTCAACAATGCAATGGGTAGTGCTGTATTGCTTCCCGTCGTCACCGTAGCCGGTGAAGCGCCATGAGGACCCGAGGGCTCTTGCGGGCGGGCGGGTGCGAACGAATTCGTTGTTGTCGATCCGGCCTTCCTCATCTTCTCCTGGAAGTGGAATTGTCTTGTCCCAGTAAGCCGCGAATGTGACCTCCCAGAACCAGCGGTTCAGTCGCTGGTTGAAAGCTCTGGCCACTCCAATGTTCTTCCAGTGGAGATTTATCAATATCTCCCTGTCGGCGGCATTTAAAAGCCATTGATCCAATACCTGACGTGGAGTTCCCTCGGTCGATGCAATCAGGGAGTTTTCCGGTGTGGTCGAATTGTCGACAGGGAATCCGAACACCCGGGCCCTTTGCGACGGGTTTCTGCCGCTGGTGTCTATCTTGTTCAGATAATTCTTCGAAGCCATATCCCCGGCCATCCAGTCGCCGGCGTTGCTTAGACTTATTGACGGGCTAAGCGGATTCCTCCCGTTTTGAAGCCGGAATTTGTTGATCAGATCCAGCAGGTTGCTCTCCTGGGAATCGAGTGGAATTGCCGTCAGGGAATTTGTCGGGGGATTGTTGTTTATCGGAGTCGGTGTGGGAGTGGGAGTCGGTGTGGGAGTGGGAGTCGGGGTTGGGGTTGGTGTTACGGGGGGATTAGGGGTGGTTGGATTGTTGTTTGAAGTCGAGGCATCGAGAGTCAGCACAACGAAGGCATTGAATTCAGGGCCTGTTTTCGTTCCCGACATCGGCAATGCCAGTGTTTTTCCGTCGTAAA
Source organism: Acidobacteriota bacterium (assembly GCA_016710075.1). Taxonomy (GTDB): domain Bacteria; phylum Acidobacteriota; class Blastocatellia; order RBC074; family RBC074; genus JADJLO01. Next base: position 473,765 of record JADJLO010000001.1, read on the forward strand.
CGCCGGTCAGGACCGGGGTGCCGTAAAAATTCTGGGCATTGCGGACTTCATATCTGCTGCCGATTTTGAGGACATTCGAGACATCGACATCTACTTTGTCTTTGAGATCCCAGTTATAAACGGCGATATTGGCTCTTCCGCTTTCGTATTTATTCGGGCGGACGAAGACGTTTGATCCGGTCAGTTTGTTACTGACTGATTTCAGCCAGACGCTGTTTTTGTCTATACCGGTGAGGGTCTTCCATTCCTGCAGGTTTTTATAACCGCCCTTGACTGCATCGTCGGTGTGGATGAACGGCCAGAGATTGCTTCTTGAAAAATAGCTGTTGTTATCCCATTGAGAGTAAGTTGAAGACTTCTGTCCGGCCGGCATCTGCAGGACCATAAGGTCGTTGCCGCCGATAAAGGTATTGCCGGTCATGACGACCTGCTGCCATCTTGTGATATAGGTTCCGTTTGCCGAACCGCCGACTACGAAATTATCCCTGAACGTGATGTTTTTGTTTTTATCTAGGGTATAGCCGATGAAGAGCGATGTGCCGCGGGTCGTCGGCAGGTGATATGTATAGTTGCTCAGGACGTTGATATTTTCCGGAGGGTTGGTGGTGCTGCCGACCAGGATGTTCTCGACGCGGTCGTAGGCGCTCTGCGGTCTGGCGGGAGAGCCGTTGTTGAATGAGATGTTGCCTTCAAATGTGATGTTATTGATGTATCCCTGTTCGGTATAGGCCTTCATGCCGCTTGAATACTGATCGAACGAGATTACATCGGAGATGATCTTGTTTCCGGTCTGATTCTGGGCATATACGCCGTGACCGTGGCCGCGATAATCAGCAGTGGCTTCCCAGCCGTTTCTATAAATGATTGCCCCATGAATTTCCGAATCGGTTGCCGTTTGCCAGAATCCTATGCCGTTGCCGCAATCGTGAATGACCAGATTGATCAGCTTCGAGTGGTGGCCGAAAACATGCAGACCCATGGGACGCTTCTGAGTTCGATCAGGATTCGAGTTAGTCACCTCAAAATCGCGATATGTTGTCCAGGAGCCCTCGATGCGGATACCGCCGTCGATCGTCGCGCGCTCACCTGGATAAGAGCGCACGGTGATTGATGCGTTTGAATTACCGTTGAGATAGCTGATCAGCGTCGGCTCTTCTGTTCCGATCAGTTGTGCGTTCGGAGCCTTGTAGGTTCCTCCTCTGAGCCAGATGGTGTCGCCCGGTTTCGCGGGTGAGCCGGCAGAGAGCGCCTTGACGATGTCCATCGGCCTGTCGATGCTTCCTGGATTGCTCGAACTGCCGTTTGGCGCGACAAATATCCCGGTGATATTTGTTGAAGATGGTTGCTGTCCGGATGATGCCGGCGCCGGAGTCGGCGTTGGAGTCGGAGTTGGAGTCGGTCTTGGAGTCGGAGTGGCAGTCGGAGTCGGCGTTGGCGCCGGCGTTGGAGTCGGAGTAGCCGTTGGCCTCGGGGTCGGATTTCCGGAGACGGCAGGCAGGGTGACGGTAAATAAATTGGACAGAAGAGCCGGTGTGGTCACCGATGTCACGGTCCTCACCTGATAAGTGTAACTTCTGCCGGGCTCGACATTACGATCCGCATAAGTAGTCAGGTTGACCGCAAATGTCGCCAGACTGGTATAAACATTCGAATTTGCGTCCTGAGAGCGGAAAATCTGAACAGATTTTGCGCCGCCGCCATTGTTCACTCTCCAGTTTAGTTGCACCGAGGTTGAAGACGTGATCACGCCGTTCAAGCTGATGTTCTGTGATTGCCCCTGAACTGCTCCTGTCAGGCTGTTGCGTGAGATTACTGCCAGAAAACTAATCACACACAAACAGATTGTCAGGCTGCTATATCGCCACATGCCGACCTTATTCATATAAAACTCAATGAACCAAAAGTTGGGAAATTATTAATTTAACTTTTTAAAACGGGGTAAAAAGAATAATGCGAGGGGGAAACGAAAAGCTTCAGCTCGACGACGAGAGGGAGTTTAGCCTACTGATGTCCAGGGGTCAATAAATTAATCAGGGTCGCCTGTTGGCCTGGCGCTCTCCCGGGTGATTTTCGTGAACTGATCCCCGGCTCCCCGCCTGAGAATGATGAAATCGATCAGGCCCCTGAGGAAGCCGAATCCGTATCCGAAATGATAAATGAGAAAGATCAACGGGAGTATCGGGATGAATTTGAGGTTCCGTGATTTGGCGCATGTATAAACTGCCGCGGAAAAGTTGGCTGCCCCGTACAGTCCGAGATCGAGCATCAGCAACAGGGCGGCGATGCGGCTCAAGGGAGAGGCGAGTGCGAGGAGGATGGTGATTGCTACCCAGAGTCCCGGTATCAGATGACGGATCGATGCCGGGATCTTGTGTTTTTGTATGACGCGGACTTTCCAGTATCCGTATTGCGTGTACTGGCGAAGCAGGGAAGTCAGGGATGCTCTGGGCCTGTACCACGAGAGGATCTTTGCTGATTGGTACACTTTCCCCCCGCTGCGATTGATTCGAAGGTTTAATTCATCGTCCTGGTTTCTGACAAGCTGCTCGTCGAAGAGGCCTAGTTCCAGGAGGCGATCCTTTTTCCAGCAGCCGTAGATGACGGTATCGACCCATCCTTCGAAATGGACATCGTGCGATCTGGCTCCTCCGACTGCGAATGGAGAGTGGAAGGCAAGGGCAATGGCGCTTTGAAGGTAACCGCCGGCCCTGGTTCTGTGAGCGCCTCCGGCGTTGTCGGCGCCGGTCTCGATAAGGGTGTCGACGCACTGCCTGATGTAATCGGCGGCATATTCGGTGTGCGCGTCTATTCTGACGATGATTTCGCCGCGGGCTTCTCTAATGGCAAGGTTCAGGCCCGTAGGCACGATACGCCCTGGATTATCGATCATTCGAATTGCCGGGTGACGCGAGCAGTATTCCAGCAGCAGATCGCGTGTGCCGTCGTCGCTCATCCCGTCGGCAACTATGATCTCCAATTGGTTTTCGGGATAGTCGCTGCCGAGGATTGAATCGAGGCAGGGAACGATGAAGCTCCGTTCATTGCGGCAGGGAATGATCACGGTTACTGATGGAAAAGACATGGGAGAGTTCAAGAGTTCAAAGTTTAAGAGTTATGTTTTACGCCAACGGGACTTCCCCCAGGGGGCCGCGCCCGGGCGAAAGTTTAAAGTTTCTGATCCGGATAAGTCAGCTAATGATCGAAGTTGCAGACCACGGCTTTGAACTTGCCGTTTGGAGCCCTGGGGATGGATGCGACGGCTTCGACGGAGACCGGAATATCTCCCATCCTCATCTGCAATCTTTCTTTGATAGTCTTCTCGTTTTCGGATTTAAATTCCGGGGCTGGGACATAGAGGACTCGGATGAGGTCGGTTGATTCCTGAATGATCTGAGCCTCGCGAACCGGGAGTCCGTAAAAGACGGGGTTCAGCCAGTAAACGCGCCGGCCGTCTTTTGCCAGCAGCATATCGTTGGTTCTGCCTTCGATTGCAGAGATTGCCGGCAGGCGGCGACCACAGGCGCAATGATCATCCTGGGCGGAGAGACGGCCACGGTCGCCCACGACATATCTGATCAAAGGCATGGCGTCATTGAGCAGACCGGTGCATACGAGCCTGCCTGCCTGCCCGGGCTCGACCGGGCAGGCACCATCATCTTTGAGCGCCTCGGTGACGCCGACTTCGGGCCAGAGGTGCAGTCGCCCATGCTCACACTCACTGGCGGCGGTGACTATCTCGGCCATTCCGTAGGTTTCGCGAGTCTCGCAGCCAAAACCCTGTCTGATGGTTTCGCGCTGCCAGGGGAAGAGCGGCTCGGCGTTGGTGATGACGACTTTGATGTTATGGAGTGTCCGCCCCTGATCCGCAGCTTCTCGGGCCAGTGCCGCCGCCGACGAAGAATAGGCGATCATATGCGTCACTCCATAGCTTTCAATGGCATCGGCGAAGGCCGATAGATTGCGAGGGCTGACGTGATGCGAAGAAAGATAGAGCTGATTCATCGCCGAGTTCCAGACCCAGAATGGAGGTTTGGTGACGGTGGCCGGGATGACCGGCTGACCGCCGAGTATCGCCCAGGGTTGGTGGCGGCTGACATTGTGCCAGAGTCTGTTGCGAAGTTCGTAGAGTGCGAACCACCTGCGAACCGCGTCCCGGCTCCACCATAGATCTATCGCCTTGCCGGTCGTGCCGCTGGTTCTCTCGCGATACAGGTCGCGTGTGTGGCAGTCGTCGGAAACAAAGGCCAGCGGATTTTCGCGGACTGATTCCTTGTCGAGCAGCGGCCAGTTGTTCAGATCTTCCCAGGAGGAGCGATCGCCACGGCGGCGCCGCTCTTCCCATCCCGCTCGATAAAAGGGAACTCGCGTCGCGGCCTGATGAAGCATTCGTGCGAGACGTTCTTCGCTACGGCTTTTCCATTGTGATGAATTCCAGTTTTCACGCTCTCGGGCCTCATCGATCAACCTTTCGGTCTCCGGGCCGTAGCGCCATGAATTCAACTGGCGCCCACGGTAACTTGCCGCCAGATTGCGTCCCCACGGAGGCAGGTGATGATAAATTTTCAGCTTCAGATCGGTCATCAAGAGAGAATCAGGTATAACGCAGGAGGCCCGCGAGCTGCTGCAAGCGACGATTGTTTTTCAGCAATCGAGCCGAGAGCTCAACCAGTCTGACCGTGATCGGATTGACCAGGATTCGCAGCTTCGGCGCAAAGACGATGTGCTGAGTGACGGCTTCTTTGACATATCCCATGCTCAGCTTGAACTGTTCCAGCGATTCCATTCTCGTCAAAGGCTCCAGCCCGTAACTGACCGCCGCATATCCACGCTCATTCAAAAAATGATCGGTGACGGTGAAGACCAGCGCATTGTTCGGGTAATACTTCAGGAATTCATTTGCCGATCTGTTGACCTGGATATGGACCCAGTCCTCGACTTTGAGGATGATGACATAGGCTGCAAGCTCATTTTCGTAGAATGCTCCCCATGCCTCGAAGGCCGGAGATTGTTCCATGTGGCTGCTGGCAACAATACCTTTCATGTCTTTGCCGAGCCTTGCCAGAGTATCCCGTTGAGCTGTTTGACCAAGGCTGGCAAGGTCTTCAAAGGTTATCTGCCGGATGGTGCACTGTTTTAAGCCTCTGCGCACTTTGCTTCTGTTATTGCTGCTGAGCGAGTCGATCGTGTAGGGCTTTCTCGCCGTCCAGATACAGCTTTGATTTAAGTCCGGGTCGGGCGGGCTAATGAACCTGACGGCGAATGCGCCGTTGATGCGCAATACCTGATCGAGTTCATCACGCTCCGGCGTCACCCACCGATGCGGCGGGAATGAAAAATAGACCCGTTTCTGACCGTATGCGTTGTACCACCAGCAGCTTGAAGTCTCGACGACGGTTCGCCCCTGAGCGCGGTACATCGAAACTACGGTTTCGGGCAATATCGTACTATCTTTGTCAGTCAATTTTTCGGCACACATAAAAGGCTTTTGCGGCGAGGTTGATGGATCCGCCTGAAAGATTGAACAGCAGCCGGCAAAATTCGTAATGCGCGCGGTTGATCAATCTCATCAAGGATGATCCGCGCGCAGGGGCCTGTTCAAGGTGGACCGCTTCGATCTCCATTCCGGCCTGACTGAGCATTTTGCGCAGTGTTCGGGTGGAGAGGATGAATAAATGGGGTGAAGTCAGTTTGAAATTTGTCCAGCGCCGGTCGATCAGCAGGCAGAGCGGCCCGTAGTTTCTTGCGATTCGATAGGTGAAGCCGGGAAGATCGAGGAAAAGCCTGCCGTCATTTTTCAGCAGGCGGCTGATTTTTTTAAGATCATCGACTGGAGTCGAGGAGAAGAACAGTGTGTCCAGATAGGTGACGACATCGAAATGGTCCGAAAGGCCGATGTCTGCCTGGTTGAGCACGGATTGAAATATCCTTATTCCTTTCCTTCCGGCCTCTTCAGCGGCCACGCGAGAAGGCTCGACGCCGGTGCATTCCCATCCATCCTTGAGAAAATGCTCGAGGAAGTGGCCTCCCGCGCAGCCGATGTCCAGAATGGCGCCTGCCGGTTTCATGGCTTTGATTATTTCAGCTTCGCGGAGCAGGCTTTCGGCGCGCCAGGCTCCCAGTTCGCGCTTGAGCTTCTTCTGATCGGGAATGTATTTTTCCTCGAAGAATTCGCTGACTTCGTCCATGGACCTGCGTGGATTGGAATAAACCAGGCCGCAGGTCCGGCACCTGACAAGGTGATCGGGCCCGAAGGGAAGGAATTTCCCCGCATCATCCTTGCTGCATATCGGGCATAAAACCCGCTCAAGTTTCATTCATCTCTCCCGGGAGGACATTGTTTGAATCCGGTTTGCAATATTACTTCATTCTGAAGAGGGCTTCCCATTGTGGAAGCACCGCCGCCCAGTCCCACTGCCGTGACTTAATGTAAGCGTTCTCTGAAAGTGCGGCTGCGAGTTGAGGATCGTCGAGAAGCCGTCGAATCGCTGATGCCATGGCCTCCGGATCGTCCTTCGGCACGAGCAGGGCATCACCTTCGTGTTTGAGCAGAAAGGGCAGCCCGCCAACGTTGGTGCTGACGATGCAAAGCCCGCAAGCCATGGCCTCCATTACGCTCACCGGGGCGTTGTCGAAATTGGTCGTGTTGATGAAAATGTCGGCAGTATTCAAATGATCGGAGATTTTATCTTTTGATACTGAACCGGTGATGACGATGTTCGATGTGACACCCAGTTCGGCGGCGACTTGACGGAATTGATCGAGGCTGCCGTCATTCTTGTCAGGGCCGATCATGGTCAGTTTGATATCCGGATGATCAGGCTTGATTATCGCAATTACGCGAGCTGCGAGCGAAGGGTTATAGATATTGTGAAATGACCGCAGCCAGGCCAGCGACGGAGAAAGAACACTTCGCTTCCTGTACTCATACGCGCCGAGGTTGATCGGGTTGGGAATCAGTGCGATATCTTTCCGAATGTGTGATAGACGTTCAAGCAGGTATCGCGAAGGAGTCGTGACGACCATCGCGTGATTGAGAACCCATCCGACTCTGCCGGGCCATTTCCTGGCGAATTCAGGAAGATTGCCGCCGTGCAGTGAGATCAGAAAAGGTTTTCCCATCATGTAGAGCATCCGGCAGACCAGCTCAGCCCAACCGAAGGCCAGGCCGCTGTATACCTCAACGTGGGCGATATCGTAGGAATGGCGCCTGCTCCATACGGTTGACGCCATATCGATTGTCCGTTCCAGTTTTCCCGGCTTCTCGGAGACCGTAATAACTTTCCATCCGGCCGCGATCAAATGCTCCGCCAGATCCTCGCTGACATGGCGCATGCCGATTGCCGATGAGAGAAAATTACCGATGAGTAAAATTGTCGGGTTGCTCAATCCCGTATCAATACCTTGCGCCGTAGAGAGGATGTATGTTTTGAGAATCCCGGTGTTTCTGAGTCTCAGGATCGATCACAGGATCGGGAATCAGCGACAATGCCGATAACCCGAACGCAAATGCCGGAGCTGCGAGTCGCATGGCGATCGCCATCATGAACAGAAAAGAAAAGCCGACCATGGATGCAACCACTGCCTTACCCGTAGCAGAATTTGCCCGTCTGAGATGCTGAAGAGCGAGGGCGAAGAGAACCAGGATTGCGCATAGTCCGAAAATGCCGTGTTCGGCAAGCAGCCTTGAGAATTCAGTATGGGCCGCCGACGTATCGAAAAGCTTCATCCTGTAAGTGCGGGCCTGTCCGGGGCCGACTCCGAAAATCGGGTGTTCTGTAAATGCCTGCAGATCAGCTTCAGCGATGCGATCACGCCCCGAAAGCCTGGTGTTGGTGAATCTTTTGCTCAGTGCTCCTGAGGTGAACTGGTCGAGGCGTGGCAGCAGGAAGAAATTGATGGCTAAAACAAGCACCGCAATGCCGGCTATGAGCTGCAGCAGAATCCTTCTGTCCCTGATCAGGTAGAATGACGCGAAAATGATGCCGCCTGAAGCCATATAAAGGCCGCCGCGTGAGAAAGTCATGGCGCATTGAGCCGCGAGGAATAGCGTGACCAGAAGCAGGAAAGTCTTGAGTCCAGGCTTGATCGACCGGTCCATTGCGGCAAGAAATGCAGCAAGAGTTCCGAGTCCAAGTGTGGCAGAGACTTGATTAGGTCCGAAACCGCCGCTGGTAATGATGTTCGAATTGTTCGAAAATCTGAGGGTCTGTGTCGTCAGTATTCCGAGAAGCGTTACAGTCGCCAGGCTGATAGCCGGGCCAATCATGGCAATCATCAGTTTTTGAAGATCCGCCCCGGTCATTCTGACGTGTGAAAAGAACCAGACACTGATGGCCAATGCCAGTGGTCCCGAAAGGTAGAAGCTGATGTCGCCGCGCAGCGTGCTCGAATCAACATTGACCATCGGCAGGACTGCCGACGGCAGCAGCAGGCAAAAGAAGACAAATGCCAGAATCGGTCCCTGCAATCGACCGTTTTTGATCAATGCGATTCCGAATAGCACTATGATCGTATACTTGCCGAACTCCCAGATCGGGGAGACCTGCATCATTCGCCACATCACTTCGGCGCTTACTACATAACCTCCAACCATGGCCAGTCGCTCAAACCGCGGATTGATGATCGCCCACCATAAACCGAAACAGATAACGATGAACAGGTGAAAAGTCGCCACGGCTTTTGATTGAATCATCAGCCAGGCCAGCGGTATATGCAGCAGGATGAATCCGAGCGTCAGGAACGCCCTGCCGGTGACAAACTCCCTGAAGCGCCGGCCGGCCAATATTCTGGGATTCATTTCTCCAGCGGCTATATTTCCGGATGGATAACTCATCTGACTACTTTCTGATAAAGTTCCTGCAAAACATGCGGCAGATGTTGCAGGGAGTGGCAATCTTCCATTTTTTTACAGGACGTTCTGCCTGTCTGAACTCTCAGATTCCGATTCTCGATCAATTCAGCAAGCTTTGCCGCCATCGCCGCCTCATTTTGTCTATCATAAACGAAACCGCTCTGTCCATGATCAATTATTTCGGGGATATCGCCGACGGCGGTTGCAACCACCGATAAACCGGAAGCCATGGCTTCAAGCACGACATTGGGCGTGCCTTCCCAGTCGGAAGTGAGAACGAAGATGTCGGCCTGCTCGTAGACTTCTCGCGGGTCGGAAGCGAGCCCTCGGAATTCGACGAATGGCTGAAGCCCCATGGCCTTGGCCATTGCTTCAAGTGATTCACACAGCTCGCCAATGCCGTAAATCGACACTTTGAACTCAACCGCGGTCAGATTTCTAAGTTTGTCGACGATTCTCAAGAGGCGATCGAATCTTTTTTGTTCGGTCAGTCTGCCGGCCGAAACTATTTTAACGCCGCCGCCGCCGGCATTGCGCTGCTGAGCAGGGTGGAAGAGATCAGTATCGACCGCATTCGGCAGATAAAAGATTCGTGATAACGGGACTCCGAGGCCGGCAGCCGTTCTGATTGCCGCTCTTGAATTTGCCGCAAGCAGGCGTGGCATCTTCAGACTCAGATTTCCAAGCAGTCTGCCGTTTGACCGGACTTCGCTGGTTACATCGTTTCTGATAGCCCCGATTTCACGGGCTCCGATCACTCTTGCGGCGAGAGAGGCGTATAGATTCGTATAAAAATGCTGACTTTGTATGATGTCTGGTTTTAGCGATTTGAGGATCCTCATTATCTTTGTCAGTCTTGAAGATCGGGATGGGCTCGCTCCGGCATGGATGACGGGGATTCCGAGTTCTCTGATCGGCGTTTCCAGTATTCTCCCTGAGTCAGACAGATGAGGCAGGGATCGGCACCTGATTCCTTGAGCGCCTTGAGAATGTAATAGAGCTGCCTTTCGGCCCCGCCCTGTCCCAGGGTGCCGGCGATGAAAGCCGGGTGTAATCCCGACAGGCTGACTGTCATGCCGCCTCTCGCAGCAACTGTCCGATACGGTTGCGCCAGCTCTCGAGCGAATATTGACGGGCTGTTTTGAATGCCTGCCGGGACATCGGTAAATAGGTTGTTTCGTTTGAAAGGATTTCACCGATGGCCCGGGCAAGGGTTTCCGGTGTCGGGTTGTCCACGATCACCCCGCATCCATTGCCGATCAATTGTGGAAGTACGGAGACGGCAGTGGTGATGACGGGAAGCCCGCAGGCCAGTGCCTCGAGAACCGCTTTGGGGAATCCATCGGATTTTGTCGGGTAACAGAAGAGATCGGCTTTTTTCAGCAGCTCAAGGACTCTTTCGTGATCGAGCTTTCCGTGGAACGTCACGCATCCGGTGAGATCAAGCTCGACGGTCCTGCTTTTCAGTTCTTCAACGGCGTCGCCATCGCCGATCAGATCAAGGCTGATTCCCGGGAATTTTTCGATAAGCAGCGGCATGCTTTCAATGAGAAGATCCGTGCCTTTGAATTTTTCCTGCCGGCAGACGTTGATCAGTCGCGGTGAAACCGTCCCAGGAGCGTGGCGATCGAATTGACAATTTTGAAGTTCCTCTTCGGTGAGGCTGGTGGAGTAGATCCATTGAATCCGGGGATTGCGTTTTGACGGCGGCTCGGAGGAGCCGCCTGTCGCGAGCATGACGTTCCGGCCTCCGGCATATCTCTCCATGAACCATCTCCAGAACCTTTCGGCGGCGGTTCTCTGAAATTCCCAGTTGCCGCAATGCCTGACCAGTAGTTGTTTGCGAAAGAGTATCGCAAGGATCATTCCAAAGGTTCCAATGTCGCCGGGAATCGGCGAATGGATGACATCGGCCCTGGCGGCTTCCAGGACAAGGCGCCAGGAGTTTCTCAGCATCCACCAGCACATCCCGATCTTGCGCGCGATACCTTTGCCCGCTGGAGCAGTGAGCGGCGATATTGTCAGATTGTGGCCATGCAGCGGTATTTCTCCGGTTCGGTTTGCCGCAATATGAATGGGAACGAGGACGGTCGTCGAATCGAAGATCTCAGAGAGGGCATTCATCTGAAAGGGAAATCCGCCGTCAGTGGCATATCCACTCGGTGAACCGGGCGATCGCCAACAGGGTTTGTGCGAGTAAACCGCAAGTCTTGTCATTTGGAATTTCGGCCGTTAAAAGCCCGTCCGGCGGCGATCGAGATAAATCCTTCGATTCTTCCGATCAATTCCTGAAAATCCGACCATCTGCGCCGGCGAACGGCGGAACTCGTCACCCTTATCAACTCGAACAACTGAAATCTCCAGAAGCGCACCTTGTGCTTCAAGGTGAGCGGCCGGACGATATCCTGAAAAACGTAATAATAGTTGACCACCGATTTATATCCGATTTTGCGGCGCTGCGGGCGGCCGCCGGGGGCATGCAGGTGCAGGCACCGCGCGTCTCCGCATTGCAGCAATCTCCACTTCCTGCCGGCACGCAGTGAGAAATGGCAGTCTTCGAGCATGCCGTAGTCGCGAAAAAAGGGATCGAAGCTCAGGCCCGAATCGAAGACCTCACGTCGCCAGACGGCGCAGGAGGTGGTCATGAAATCAACTTCCCGAAGGCCTGAAAACGGAGGCTGCAAGTTGACGTTTATCGGATAGCCGCTTTTGTAGTCGTAACGGCCGGGTTCATAGGTCGAAAAGAATTTCAGCCTCCGGTACCATTTCCATCGCAGGACGTTGGGATCAAACTGCTGGTTTGTCCGGTAACCTACGATCCCGCCGATCTTTTTTTCAGGATCTTCAGTGAATGCTCGTTCGATCTTTTCGAGGAAATCGGTATCCAGGCGGATGTCGTCATCGATCAGTGCAATGAGCGGGGAGCCCGCATTTCCGATCCCGACATTTCTCTGTATTGCAGTTCCTCCTCCGTGACGTATGTACCGGCAGGGAAAGGGAAGTCGCGGAATGAGAGGTCTGACAATCTCTTCAGTCTCGTTCTCACCCTCGGGCGCGCCGTCGACCAGGATGACCTCCACCGGCAGCCGTGTTTGTTTGCTGAAATTATCGAGCAGTTCGGCAGTCTCTTTCGGGCGCCGAAAGGTTGGCGTGACGATGGTTATTTCGCTGCGCTCGCTCATCCGTGTGTTTTGTAGCCAGAAGATGGTTGGGATACGGCCTTCTGTCGAAGGGGGCTCTGATCGTTTTGAGCGTGTAACCGTGATTGCGCAGTATCGATGAGATCTCCTGATCGATCTCCTGCGAATGGACTTCGATCAATAGTTTCGGGGCATGTGGGCTTGCCAGAAGCCGGTCTGCCCCTTTAACCGCCATGACTTCAGCTCCCTCGATATCCATCTTGATCAGATCAGGCGCCGGGTTACCGGCGACGAATTCGTCTATCGTCGTGACCATCACTTTGATCGACCGGCTCCTGCGATCACGAATGAGCGAGGGCGTGTAGGGATCCTCGTCGCCTCCGATGAAGAACTCCATCTCTCCGGCTGAGTCCGAAACCGCCATCCGGACCAGTTCGAAATTTGTCATCCGGTTCTCGTTCATGAGGGCATTGATCCGGTCGCCATTGGCTGGAAGCGGTTCAAACGAGAAAACCCTGCCCGTGGGGCCGGTGCACTGTGCGCCGAGAAGGCTTAAATAACCGTTGTTGGCACCGATGTCGTAAAGGACATCGCCGGGATCGAGCAGATCGCGGATGAGGTATTGCACATGAAGCTCATATATTCCCATCCGGCAGACGAGCTCTTTGCCGCGAAAGAATCTGCCTTTGAGCGGCCCCAGGACGATTCGAGCCTCTCCCGCAATCCTCCTGGCAATAGCCCTCACTGGGCGCCTCAAAGGGCCATACCAGGCTCTATAAATCATCATATCAAGTCGTGACATGGCGGTTTTCTCTGTTCAGGAATACTTATTTGCGTAACATCAGCCGACAATTTACTTCTTCGCGCATGCCATTTGATAGAGGGCTTGTGCGACCCGGCTACTGGATCGACCATCGAGTCTTTCGCCGAAGAACTTTCTGATCAGGGCTCTGCGCTTCTCGGAAAGCTCGGAAGGATTGCGCAGGTTGTTGACGATCTTCTGTCGCAGTTCGTCTTCCGAATAGGCCATATCAATGGCTCCGCTTTCGACAATTGGACGGTAATGTTCGAAATTGTAATACCTTGTGTAATCGAACTCTCTTGTCGGGTCGAGAGGGGGCGGGGGGAAACCAACGTTGATCACGGGCTTATCCAGCATGCACAACTCAAGAAAGATGGTCGATGCGATGTTGATTCCGACATCGGCGTGTCTGAGCGAGTTGGTCAATAGCCAGGTGTCCTCCAATGTCGGAGTGAGCCATCTCTGTTCCCAAGGGATGTGCGGGATATGGATGTCCTTGCGGCGGGACTTGAGATCGTCGAAATCTCCCTGAGGTCCTTTGGGAAGGATTCTGACAACGAGTTGAGGCGGGCCCAAATCCGTCATACCGGCCAGCATGTCGGCGATCTTCTCCACTATCCATGGCTCTCCGATCACGTGATTGGCCATCGCGGTGCTGTAAAGCACGATCGGCCTGCCCGGATCCAGGCCCATTCGCAAGCAGTATTCCTCTCTCGTCCAGAAAAACTCGGGTCTGAAATGGAAATCGAACTGGGGTGTGCCGGTGACGAAGATCTGCTCGGGCTTCAGCTTGCCATAGATTTCCAGCAGCCCCGGCGGAGGTTTTCATCCCAGACGACATAGAAATCGTATTCCGGGAATATCCGCCCCTGTGAAGTCAGGTTGTCCCACGAGAATACGAATGTCGAAGTTGGGATGCCGAGTTCATACGCTGCATGAACTGCCGGGAACGCGACATTGCTGTGTACCTGGGAAGCATTGAAGACAAGATCAGGCTTGAGCTCTCTGAACAAATTGATGAACTCATCGGTATTTCGCAGCCACTGGCTGGCTTTGATCTCGATCCCCGAAAGAAGTTCGAGTCCGGCTCTACCGGCGAAAGGATAGCAAAGAAGTTTTTTTGTCGTTCTCTTCAGCCAGCCTTTCCAGGTATCGGCCTCCTGATCGCGCCATTCCCATCTGACCTGGGCTCCGCTCGACCACAGCCACCGGCCATGAGCCAGATCCAGCACTTCTCGAATGAAGCGGACTATCCACGAATCCTCGTTCTCATTGAGCGGGATGATCTGTTCGAATTTTAGCGTCAGGTATTTCCAGATCTCGTCGTTGGGGACAATCGATAGCAGATGCAGATCGGCTTCTTTCGAAAGCTCGTCGAGAGCGCCGGAGTATACGAAATTACGAATCGCTTCACCGCGGGGCAGAATGGCAACTATTCGTGGGCGTTTTTTCTGAACTGTCATTACTGTCATTCTTTTTTCATCTGGCTGGTTCAATTCGTTTGTAACGAATGCTTGTTCTTCCTCTTCTTCTTCTTCTCCACGAAATTCGAGGATGGCATCGACCATTCTTTCGCCGCAGCGTCCATCGAGGAAGCCACAGACCATCTCGGCCATCCTGCGACGTTCTTCACGGTGGAGTCCCGGGTTGAGGAGATATGCCTTCACGGCTTCGACCATCTCTGCATCATCGTTGACCAGCAGCATGCCGCCTGAGTCGACTACGGGTTTGAAATGGGTCCAGGTATGGTTTATTTCCTTGACCAGCCTTTGTCGTGACTGACCCGGCTCAGGATCATAGTCGAGGTTGATGATGGGCTTGTCGAAAATAGCAGCGTCTATTGCAGCGGTTGATGAGAGGTTGACCAGCAGCGCGCAGTGTCTGAATGTATTGACCCAGTCGTGGATGTTTTGTTCGGTCTGAGCCCTGGTTGGGACGCTCAGCCCGCCCTGTCCGTTGTCCTGGATGATGATGCGCGGCCCGAGCTGTTTGAAGATGCCGGCGTCAAGCCCTTTGTCATGCAATGGATGCGGTCGAATCAGAAGCTGTACGTCGCCAAGCTCGCCTTCGGCAACGCGTTTTGCAAGATAGTAGATGCTGGCCTCTTCCAGGAAAAGGTTTGGCGAACCGAGAGCATAAAGAATGAACGGTTTATCCGGTGAGAGTTGGTTCCGAGCGCAGAAATCCTCTCTTGATTCATAAAACCGCTGTTGAAAGAAGACGTCGAATTGAGGGGCCCCGGTGATATAGACGGGAACGTCGCGAGATTCCTTGAAGAAATGATGATGTCCTGCTTCTATGATCTCGGACCAGACGAGATAACCATCGTACTTGTATACCATTCGGTTCTTTGTCGATGGATTGTCCCATGAAGTGATGAAGGCCAGCGTCGGAATGTTGAGCTTCCTTGCCTCGGCTGCGACAGCAGGTTCTTCGAAGCGAAAGCTGCCGGTCGAGAGCACCACATCCGGCGGGTTTGATTCGAGCCGAAGCTTGCTTTCAGGGCTGCGGGGGTAGGTCAGCAGGAACTCCTCGAGCCAGTCTTCAAGAACCTGTTCCATCCTCAGCGCCGCAAGTATCCGCGCGGGAGCATAGAGTGTGCGGATGTGAAACCGCGTATTGCGGTCTCGGATCTCCTTGATCATACCCATCCGGCTGGGCGGTTTTAGCCGGTAATCCCAGACATATTCATTAAGCCGTCTCAGGTAAGTGTACGGAAACTGCTTGAACGGCTTGACCGCCGGGAATGAATCCACCGTCATCTCAGATGACAGCGCTTGCTGGTCGATATGCAGATTCTTCGCCGAAGTCGTCCAGAGATCGGCTTTGACCCGTGCCTTAAGCGCTTCCAGAAAACTGGAGTAAAGAAATATCCTCTCGGTCAGCAGCGATGATGAAAGCACCACCGCTTTGACCGGATCATTTAATGTTTCAGTTGATTCCATGATTGTTGTGGTGTCGATTGATGCGCCCGCCTTTGAAAAAATCACCTGTGGCTGAAGCTCCATTCGTGCTTCAACAGTGCCGCTCCGTGCTTATGCTTGACGGGAGCGAATCCGGTCCCGAAATAATCCGAGGTCGTGACCAGGATTTCGGCTGCCCTTGGCACGGCGTCCGATTTCGCTCCGCGATATGTGGTGATCAGATCGAAGAAGTAGGTTTCATCAGCCAGCGAAACGGTCGGAATATGGCAATTCAATGTGCCGCTTCCGGGAATGTTTACTGACGGCCACATCGGGCTGAAGCGGGTTGAGAAAGTGACAATCGGATGTCCGAGCACGTCGGTGACACGTAAATCCAGAATCAAAGCATCCGTATCCAGTTGCTGAAGTTTGCTGTTGTATTCGATCGAGATGGTGATCTCATCGCCGGATTGAATGCTTTGAACCGGGGCGCCTTCTGCGTTGTAGATATTGATCGATTCCATTCGGATGACTCCGTCGCCGGACCGGTCCCTGCGGTTGCGGAGATCGCCATTCTGGGTCATGGGCTGACTGACATAGAGCCTGATGGCATCATCGGTGGGGCCGATGAATTTAAGCTGCCCCTGTTCGAGATAAACCGACTTCTGCGCGAGGCCTGCAATGGAAGTCATGTCGTGGCTGACGAATATCACCGTCCTGCCGTCACTGCCGACTTCCTGCATTTTTCCGAGGCACTTGCGACGGAAAGCCGCATCGCCGACGGCGAGCACCTCGTCGACCAGCAGAATCTCGGTTTCGAGGTGGGCCGCCACAGCAAAGGCCAGTCTCAGATACATTCCGCTTGAATATCTTTTAACCGGTGTGTCGATGAACTTTTCGACCTCTGCGAAGGCGACGATCTCATCGAATTTCCTCTCTATCTCGGAACGACTCATGCCGAGAATGGC
Source organism: Acidobacteriota bacterium (assembly GCA_016710075.1). Classification (GTDB taxonomy): domain Bacteria; phylum Acidobacteriota; class Blastocatellia; order RBC074; family RBC074; genus JADJLO01. Next base: position 490,429 of record JADJLO010000001.1, read on the forward strand.
GCCGTTGAGATAGATATTCTCCCGGCCGGTCAGTTCCTGGTGAAATCCAGTTCCCCACTTCAAGGAGCGATCCGACCCGACCTCGTATTTCAGCCACACCGGAAGATGGCTCGGTTATTCGTGACAGCACTTTGAGCAGAGTGCTTTTACCTGCGCCGTTTCGCCCAATGAGGCCGAGCACTTCGCCGCGTTTGACCTCGAAGCTGATATCTTTCAAGGCCCAGATGATCTCGGATTCACTACCCTTGCCGTCCTCGGATCTTGCCGGTCTTCTGAAAGGATTTGACGCGAACTCGACCAGAGTCTCCCGCAATGTGCGGTATCTTCCTCGCGGCCTGAAGCCGATTCGATAACGCTTGCTGATTTTGTCTGCGCTGATGGCAATTTCGGGCATTTAATTGATAACTTAGCTATGGTTATTATGAACGAGTTGAAAGTTCAGGCTTTAAGCTCAAGCTTTAATCTGATCGATGTGATGAGTCCGAGGCTGATCCATTGCCAGACGAAGAAGCTGTTGTCGCCGGCGCCGGCCAGATATCTGTTCCATTCGTCGAGCACGGATTGTTTCTCCAGCCATTGGCCGGCGAAAGAGTTGAGGGCGGAGTCGATGCTTGCTCTTGCCCAGTCCTTCAGTTCGTTTCTCAGCCATTCCCTTTGCGGCGTCTGCAATGGGCGTTTGGGGGCCTCTACAATTCCGGCAGGAAGCAGCCTCGACGCTATCTTCCTGAGCATCAATTTTTGAACTCCGCCTGAAATCTTTCTTTCGGGTGGCTGACGGAGTGCGAGTTCAAAAAGCCTGTGATCGAGAAAGGGCTCTCTGAGCTCAGTCGACGAGCGCATGGAGACACGGTCATTGAACCGCAGCGCCCGCGGAATTTTGGTAAATCTCGCATCCCGGTACTGAAGGTTTCGCAACCTGTCGCTGAAGACTTCAGGGGTTGATAACGGACTTGCCAGCCGGCGGAACTCAGGGTTGAGGCAATCGGGCCGGACGGGGCTGTCATTTGAGCCCTGAACCAGACCGGCACTTCGGCCTTCGAGCGCATTGGCATAGTAATCATACCCGGCCCATTGTTCATCCAGTCCCTGACCGTCGAGCAGCACGATCACCCCTTCGGCCCTGGCTCGTTCAAATACGCGCGCATAGGCGAGAGTCGGAATTCCTCCGAAGGGTTCGTCCTGCGATCTCTGGACGGATGCGGCAAGATCAGGAACATCGTCCGGTCGAAGCTCGCAAAGAATCGACTTGTGTCGGGTCTGCTTAAGCATCCGCCTGACCCAAGTGGTTTCGTCGTAATCCGGATCGCCGGTGACGAAAGTGAATGCCTTGACGTCGCTCTCATTTCCCTGCACCTGGTGGACAAGGCCGAGCAGCGTGGACGAATCGAGACCTCCACTGAGATTGATTCCCACGGGGACGTCCGATCGGAATCGCAGCCTGACGCTGTCGATTAGAAGCGCGAGATATTGTTCCTCGACTTCTTCCGCCGGCCGGGCGTCAAAAGCTTCTCCCGACCTTTGAGCAATGTCATACCAACTGCTGACCCGTAAATCTCCATCTTTGACGGTCAGTGAATGACCCGCCGGCAGGGAATTGATTCCTTTCCAGAAGGTTTTTTCGGAATTCTCGTACACTCCGAAGGTGAGATATGCCGACCATGTCGATTCATCCGGCTCAGGCCTGATACCGGCGGCGTGCAGCGCCTTGATTTCGCTCGCAAAATAGAAAGCGCCGTCCGTTTTTGTCGAGTAGTAGAGCGGCTTGACTCCGAACCGGTCGCGCGCGGCAAATAACTGTCGATTCCGCCCATCCCACAGGAGGAAGGCGAACATGCCTATCAATCGATCGAGGCACGATTCGCCCCATTTCTCATAGGCTGCCAGAATCACTTCAGTGTCGCTGTGGCTGCGAAAATCGTAATCGGCGAGTTCAGAACGCAATTCGAGGTAATTGTAGATCTCGCCGTTGAAGACTATCTGCAGCGTGCCGTCATTGTTGATCATCGGCTGGCTGCCGGCGGGTGAAAGGTCGATGATGCTCAGGCGGTTATGCCCCAGCCCGGTGCGTCCATCTTCTCCATCCTCGATCATCGAAATTCCCGAAGAGTCCGGTCCGCGGTGGCGCTGGACGGAGACCATCGATTCGAGTTGCGAACGATTCCAGTTTTTACCGGTAATACCGGCTATCCCACACATAAGAATTGGCAGTCTTTTATCATTTTCCCGCGATCAGTTTTTCGGCGCGGCTCCAGTCATCCATGGTGTCGATATTGACGCTGCGAGCGGATCGATCGGAAAACCCAGCAGCCTTGAACCGTAAAAGCTTCCCTCGTCAATCAGCACATCCCTCCTCGTCACATAGACTGAGCCTTCGCGGTGAAATGCCGGAGGGAGTTCCTGCCGACGCGGGATTGGCGCCGGCTCGCCGGTGCTCAGTCGAAGGTATCCCGCCTTGTCCTTGAAATAGACCCAGTGCGGATTGTGTTCGGACGGGACCGGGAGCACCGTAACCACTGCATCAGCGCCTGATTCAATCAGCAACTCAATGCAGCCATCGATGTCTTCTCTCTTTCGCAATGGGTTGGTTGGCTGAAGCAGGCACAGAGCGTCAAATCTTTCGCCAGTTGCCTCCATAAATCGAATTGCGTGCTGAACCACCGGCAGCATGGGGGTCTCATCGCGAGCCAGTTCCTGCGGCCTCGGAAAAGGGACATCGATACCGCATTGCCGGCCGCATTCGGCGATCTTTTCATCCTCGGTGCTCAGAATCACCCTCGTCAGATATTTTGATGAGAGCGCAGCCTCGGCCGTATATTGCAGCAAAGGCTTCCCGCAGAGGTCCTTGAGGTTCTTTCCCGGAACGCCTTTCGAGCCGCCTCTGGCAGGTATCAGTCCAAGAATCCGGAGCGAATTTGATTTGTTGGATATTGTCAGAGCGCCCTACTTCTTGGTAAAGACGTAGCGGTTCTCGCCGACGCCATATTTCACTTCGGCGTATGGATCCCGCCGGTAAATGCTTTCGATGCGATCGAAATCGGTTCCCCTTTGGAGTCTTCGGATATCGACGGCTCCGGCTGTCTTCAATGCATCTTCGATTTCAGCGGGAGTCAGTTGTATATTGATCGGCACCATGACGTGATCGAGCATGTAAAAGATTCGGTTGTCCGGAATTCCGATCATCTTCAGCGACAGGCGCGCGAATTCCTTATTCTCATTCTCATAAGCTCACGCAGCACGTCGATGAGCCCCCAGAAGAGCCCGCCCGGATTCTCTATCAGATACAACCAGCCCAACCCGCCAGGCTTGAGCACCCTGACCAGTTCGGAAATCCCGGCTTTCCAGTCGACTGTGTGATGCAGCACGCCGTTTGAAAAGACGATCTCGAAGCTGTTGTCGGGAAACGGCAGTTCAAGCACGCTGGCAATCTGAAACTCTATATCCGCCAGGTTGTTGTCAGTCACCCTTTTGCGGGCGCTCTCGAGGCCGATCGAAGAGATGTCCACTCCGACGGCCGCTTTGGCCCCGAGCTGCCGCCAGGCTACAGTATAACGCCCACCGCCGCACCCCGCATCGAGCACCTTCATCTGACCAATGTTTGTGATGTCTATGCCGTTTCTATCAAGCCTCGTCTTGAGGAGATGTACCGTCTCCTGCCAGAATGATTCAGTTGAAAAGGCACTGAAAAGCCGTCCGTAATGATTGCCGGTGACATTTTCAACCGGCTCGCTGAACTCGCTGCCGCCGATTTCGGCAGGAATCGATGCAGCGCCAGGCTCGCAGATGCCGCTTCTCCCGGCCGAATTGAAATAATCAGCCAGCAGTTCGAGCAGGGAATTGATCTCGCCGACGGGTTCCTTGTCCGTGCCGAATGCCCGTTCCATCGAGTCAAAGATCAGTGGGATCACACAGGCTCGGGTAAAGGATGCCAGTCGTTTGGAGCCGAGTCTGTTCGATGCGTCGAGCAGCGCTTTTGAACTCACTTCAATTGATGGTTCGATCATAAATTAAGGGTAATCCCGGTTTATTCTTTTCTTTAATCGTGAATGTAGTGAAGCCGTTTCTGGATGTATGGATCGAGTTGGGCGAGTGCGCCGGCGATTTTTTCTGAGACGTGACCGTCCCCGTAAAGCCTGCTTGGCTGATAGCGTCCGTGAGCGAGCTGCCTGCGAGCCGCCTCGTAAACATCATCGGCATTTGGGATTGAAAGTGTTACGTGAGCATCGACCTCGCGGCCTTCCTGGCGGTTTCCGACCAGGACCACGGGTGTTCCGAAATAGCTGGCATCGCGCACGAAGCTGCTTGAATTGCCGATCGCACAGGCTGCATTTGCCAGAACTTTGAGATAGTTATCCGGAGTCAGATTGGTCAGGGTTCGAAGCCAGTCCGGCTGATTGCTTACTCTGAAAACGCGTATCGCCTTGCTGATGTGGTCTGAACCGGCGTCAATGTTAGGCCAGAGCATGATGGTTTGTATCTTAAGCCTTCCCAGCGCTTCAAGGACCGCTTCCATCTGACTGCGTTCTCCACCGAATTCCGTTGTCGTGGGATGAAACAGCACCAGAAGATAGGGCTTGCCGGCATCTATCAAACCACCCCCGCCGGTCGAATTGACGATATCGGGCTCAAGGATTCGATCCAGATTGCGCGCGATGTCGCTTGAGGGACATCCCACTGCGAGAATCGTATCGGGGCGTTCCCCCATTCTGATCAAATATTCGGCGGACCTTTCGGTGCTCGGGAAATGAAAGTGTGCGAATTTGCTGATCGCGTGGCGGGCGCTTTCATCGATCGAACCCGAGACCTCGCCGCCCTGAATGTGAGCCAGGCAGATGTTCATGTAAGCTGCTGCAATAGCCGCTGAAAGCGCCTCGTATCGATCGCCGATCAGAAGTACGACATCGGGCTTCAACCGCTGAAATTCGCTGGCGAATTCGACCACGCCAAACCCGACTGATTTGGCCATTGTCGCCGGGGTCGATCCTTCGAGCTCGATGTAAATCTCGCCGTCAACCTTGAACCCATCCTGCTTCACCACCCTCACCGGTTGATCGAATCTCTCGAGCACCATGGTGCCGGCGGCGATGATCTGTAATTCCAGAGCCGGGTGTTCGGAAATTGCCTTGATCACTGGTTTGAGCCGGCCGTAATTGGCCCTGTCGACCAGCACAACGCAGATCTTTCGACGCTTATTCAAAATCATCCTCCGAAAACATTGAGTCGACACCGATCGGGCGTTTCAGCCTGCGACCGGTTAATTCCTTGTACCTCGATGCCTGAATGCCGCTGCCAGGTTTCTTGAAAGCCATATCCTGTTTGGAGATGACATGCCCCGTCGACAGATCACGGGCGGCGACTATGCTCTTGCCGAAGATTTGACGCAGGTCGTTGAGACTTGCAGCCATGGCTTCCTTGTCGACCGGGTTGCCCAGTGCCGTTTCGACGAATCGGACGCCATCCACCAATTGCCTCAGTTCAGCAGTCGTGATGGAGGCCGTTACATCCGGACCGAAGCATTCTCTGGAGAAGGTGATGTGAACCTCGATCAGCTTTGCTCCGAGAGTCGCAGCTGCAATTCCGGCGTAGATCGTTCCCGAGTGATCCGACAATCCAACCGGGCAGTCGTAGCGTTTGCGAAGCTCGTCGATGACATTCAACCCGAGCTTGTTGGGAGGGCAGGGGTAAGCCGTAGTGCATTGAAGTATGGCCACGGGAGCGCCGGCGCCTCGGACGCAATCGACCGCAGCATCCATCTCGTCCCACGGCGACATGCCGCTTGAAAGAATGACCGGCTTGCCGCTGCGCGCCATATATTCAAGCAGCGGAAGATTCGAGACTTCACCGGCTCCCACTTTCCATCCCGGCACCCCGGTCTTTTCCAGCAGATCCACCGCCTCAAAAGAGAAGGCGGATGAGAGAAAGATCAACCCCCGCTCTTTTGCATGCTCTGCCAGCCCGAGCCACTGAGCGGCTGTGAATTCCATTCTCTTCCAGTAATCATAACGAGTCTCATCCTGTGGACTGAATTTGATCCTCCAGGGTTCTCCAGGCGTGCTTTCGGCCGACGCAATGTGAGTCTGAAATTTGATCGCATCCGCTCCCGCCTTCGCCGCCGCGTCAATTGGCGATGAGGCCGTCCCGAGGCTCCCGTCATGTGTCTGGGCTATCTCGGCGACCATCAGACACGGGGATTCCGGTGAAGCAAATAATCCTTCCAGTTTATTTATTGGGCTCATTTGCTGTTCAATCAATATGTAATAATCGGCCTATCCGAAAAGACCTTTGGATGGCGGGGCCAGTGCGAATTTACCGGATTTGTCCATGCTTCCGGTAATCTTCTCAGGCCTGATGAATAATTCAGGCGCCTGCGATGACGGTGAAGTGTAGAGGCAGGTATAGAGCAGGCGATCTTTGCCGCGCGCCAGACCGCCCTTGTGAAAGCCTCGAGTATCCGCAAAGAGTATGGTTCCCGTCCTTCCCGTCGCCGTGATCCATTTGTCGGCCGCAACCAGACCTGCCATTTGATCGTCGGTCCAGCGTTCCACCCCTTTCTCTTCAAATGAATCAGGCTTGCTTTTGACATGCCCTTTCCTGTGAGTTCCAGGGGCGTAAGTGAACGGCCCGGCGCTTTCATCGACATCTGAAAGATAGATGAAGAGCTTGAGTATCAGGTGATCTTCGCGGTCGTAATGCCAGAGTTGTGATTCGCGCGCCGGCCCTCTCGTCGTCATGGTATGCCAGATATTGTAATAACGCAGTTGCGTGTACATCCCGAAGTATTCATTGGCTATCTGAAGCGTCAATGGATGCAGGGCAATTCGGGCATAAATGCTCTCCGGGTCGAGGCGTGGATTGTCGCCAAGCAGCCGCAGCAGAAAGGTTTTGGCGCCGATCTCGCCTCCCTCGGTCTCGCGACGGGCCGCCGAAATTCGCTCCTCCCATTCGCCCTCCATCTGATCGACGGAATCTTTCAAGGATTCATATAACTCCCACATCTCTGGTAATTTGTCGATGTGACTTGCAGCGATGCCATCCCGGTTGAGATCGGAGACGATTCTTGCCGCCTCGCCTTTGGGCTGCTCCCTGTCTCTTCTGTATCTCAGCGTGGATCTCAGATTGAAGAGATACCTCCAGGTCGGAGTAAAATGCCTGCCGGTGTATACGAGTTTTCTGCGAAAAGACATAAACAGAGTTTGAAGTTCAGTGTTTGAAATCAATCAATCAATCAATCGATCCGGTTATTACCCTTAGACGACATCTGCAAATGTTTTCTCCATGCGTCTGAAATAGAAGGCTCCACCCAGCAGGAGGATGACTGCCGCGAGGGATGAAACAATCAGCATCGGGCCTGGAGTCGTGTTTACTCCCAGTAGCGCCCACCGGAACCCTTCGACCACACCCGCCATTGGGTTCAAGCCATAGATCAATCTCCATTTCTCGCGCATCAGACTGCTCGGATAGGCAATCGGTGTCGCAAGCATCCAGAACTGATTGACGAATGGGACCACGTAGCGAACATCCCGGAACTGAACATTGAGCGCCGCCAGCCACAATCCTACTCCAAGCGATGTGACAAGAGCCAGCAGCAGAAATAACGGTAGCCAGACGATGTTTACCGTCGGAATCAGACCATAAAAAATCATCATCCCGATCAGCAGCAGAAACGCCAGGCAGAAATCGATGACGCCGGAAAAGACCGTCGCCAGTGGTATGGTCAGCCTCGGGAAGTAGACCTTCGTGATCAGATTGGAACTCCCGACAAGGCTGTTTGACGACTGCGTCAGTCCGTTGGCGAAAAATGTCCAGGGGACGAGCGCCGCATAACAAAATACCGGATAGGGAATCCCGTCAGAGGGCACCCTCGCAAGCCTCCCGAAAAACATGCTGAAAACCAGCATCGTGAAAAACGGCTGTATGATCGCCCAGGCCGCACCCAGTACCGTCTGCTTGTAACGGACTTTGATGTCGCGCCAGGTAAGAAAATAGAGAAGTTCACGATAATCCCAAAGCTCTGACAGCCTCAGTGAAACCCATCCGCTGGTCGCTTCTATTCTGTGAATCTCGGTTGCTTTGTTGCCGGTTTCAACTCTCATCTTTTACGCTTTCAATTAACCCGATCAGGCACACCTCGACCAGGATTGTCGGACCATTAAGGAAACCTCATGTCGAGGCAGCATTCATATTTACATCCCGCTGAACCGTGATCTCACGGAATGGGCTGTCGTTAAGCAGAGTAAATCAATGACATTATTATGTCTATTTTTTATAAGGTTTTACATTCGCTCGAGGCTGTTTCGCAATCACTCAATCGGAGAATTGATCCGAGCAGAGAGTTAAGTGTCAAACGAAGGCCGATTTACTGACATAAATAAAACAGAGTCAGAATTATACACGCCATTCTATTATAGTAAATATGAATATTAATCTTCTCCGTTGCGGAAAGTTTAAAGCATGAACCGATGATACGTGGATCATTGAAAACAGGCGGACTCCATGGAGTGCGGCGACCTGTCGCCGCTTTGGTAGTCCTGTGGCCACTCAAATATTGAGAAAAATCTATTCCACCGCAAACCGCCCACCGATTTAACAGGACTTCTGGAACAATACCAAAGCGGCGACAAGTCGCCGCACTCCATGGAGGTCGCAAATTTGATGCGATTTGGGAAAAGCGCTGCTACAAACTTTTAACTAACAGGGCCTTTCCGCAACGGAGTTAATCTTCCATGAGCGATATGGTCGGTGGGGATAACAGACCTGTGGAGTGGCGTGTAAAAGCGATGTCAATTTAAAAAGCCGTACACCCCTTTTGACAGGATGTACGGCTTTTTGTTTGGTTAAGAAGCCGGATCAAGCAGGGTTTTAAGACACGTAATGCGCCCTAACCCTCCTGACGACTTCACCATTCGGATTGGTGACGACCAGATCTCTATTTCCGAATGGGCTTGTTTGAGTTGTTTTCACCGTGATGACGATGGTGTCTTCTTCGATGCTATTGATTGTCACGGTGGTCTGCGAACCCGCGCTGCAGAAGCTTGTGCAATCGATTCGGACCTTTGTCCCCTCATTGAAGCCGGTTCCGGTAATCGTGATCGTCGTGAAATTAAACTGCTTGATTAAGGCAGGAGACGAACTGATTACTGAAAGCGGTCTCGGGGTGACTTGAACGCTTTGTGGTTCGGTGGTGCTGGAACCTCCCTTGCCATCGGATACGGTCAGGGTAATCGAATGCAATCCAACGCCGAGGGCTGCATTGACAATCGCGCCTTCAGCTATGACAACCGCGCCGTCTCTCCAGACATAGCTCAACGGATCATTGTCGGGATCATTCGATTGAGAGCCATCGAGTTGAACAATGGCGCCTTGTTTGGTTGTGGCCTGAACCGTTGCAGGCAGGGCCGCCGCTCTGGCAACCGGAGCATTGTTGGTGCCGCCGCCGCCACCGCCGCCGCCGCCGCCGCCACCGCCGCCACCGCCGCCGCCGCCGGGACCGATGCCGCTTCCGGTTTCATCATTCTCGACGTCGCTGATAATTATCCGGAACGGCAGAGTGCTCCACGATCCGCCTTTGTTGTCGCTCACGACAACGCGAACGTTGCCGGAAACAACCCTGTCACTCGCCTGGGCGGTGATCTTGAGTTTCGCCTTCCTCGCGACCGGGTCGATCTCTTCGATCCGCGCAAATGCCGGACCGTTTACCAGCGTGAAGGTAGTCGGATCGCCATCGGGATCGGCAGCAGTCAACTCAAAAACACGAGTCTTTCCGACAATGACATACTGATCATTGAGATTTCCCATGTAGGGAACTTTGTTCCGCGGCGTTCCGCCATTGACAGGGAAGTTGCCGCCAATGCTGATAGTTACATTGATGGATGACTGGGTTTCGTTTCCTGCGGCATCACTTGCCGAGAATTTGACCACAGTCGTGCCGACAGGGAATACACTGCCCGGCAATTTTGAAGAAGTGACTCTCACCGAGCCGTCGACCATATCCCAGGCGACGGGCAACTGGAAGTTGATTGATGCTCCCACCGTCGACGAAGTTGACTTGGTAATATTGCTCGGAACGCCACTCATTACCGGAGGCGTTGTGTCACGCACCTCCACCCAGGTCTGTGCAGGCTCGCTGTTGATTCCACTCTTGTCGGTCACAACAAGCTGAAGCACGTGAGACCCTATGCTTAAACGGTAGTCTGAGACTGGTGAGGTCGAGATCAGAACGTCATTGTCGTACCATTTGTACGTCAGCACGTCGTTTGAATCCGGATCGGTTGAAGCCCGGCCGTCCAGACGAACAATCGTCCCGAGATTCGAACGAGCCTCGATGTAGACATCGATCGGATCGAACAGCGCCGTCGGAGCTCCGTTGTTCGGATTGGTCGAGGCTATACGTATGGTAAAGCTGTCCGTCGTCGTCAGAAACTGAGGTGACACGCCTCCGTTGATCCCGCCACTCCATGACGTACCCGAGACGAATAAATTGCCTGTCGGCAAGTTGCTGGTCCATCCAAAAATTGGCGATCCGGGACTCAGCTTGAACCATCCTCGGCGACCGGAGAGAAGTGTGCTGGTGATGGGAGGAAGCAGCGCGGTTGGACGCAGCGTCCCGATTTTAGCCTCCGTCGGCCCAATGAGCGCGGATGCCTGGTTTAGCAGATCGTCATAAGCAGTAATCTGCACCGATCCTCTGGTGTTGGGCGGATCGAGAATGTTTAGAGGCGGACGGGCGTACCCGATGGTTGTCGTGTTGTCCGACTGACTCCAAAGCCCCGAGACCGCCTGAGTCGATGGCAATCTGTCGTACTCGGTGTCGTTGAAGATCAGATCGGCGGTTTGAATATCGCTGTTGCGGATAACCGATCCCGGAGAGTTCTTGGCTATCGAAATCGCATTGTATCCGCCACCGCCCAATCCGAATGAAGTCGCCTGATAGCAGCTTCCAATCAGAAAATTGAAGTTGGCAGGCTGCCCTCTGTCATCTATCGCCATGGCTAGAACCCAGCCTTTCTGGTTGGGTACGTAGTCGTTGGGCAGCAGTGTCACGTTTTGATTCGGGAAGATCGATACGATCGCATCCGTCATCACCGGCGAATCGGTAACACCGGTGAAGAATACCCGGACCCTGGCTTTCTGAGTCGGGTGTGTGTTGGTGATGTTGATGACCGATTTGTTTGCCTCAGCACCTGAGATCCCGAAAGTGTTGTACCTCGGATAAATCAGAATGCTTCCCTGCTTCATCTCACCCGCACCGAGTGAGCCGCCTGTGGCGGCAGGAAGTGCCTGAGTCACGGCATCGGGTGCGGGACTCAATGGCGCAGTCACCGGCACCTTCATCGTGAATGACTCAAGGCGACTCAGGACATGCATCGGGCGTTCACTATGATAGAGGTATGAACCTCCCTGCACGGAACTCAGACCCAGCACCGGAACCGGATTGTTGCTGCTCGATGCCGCAAATGTTCCCCAACCCTTTGTGCCCGGCGTAATAAACGTGTCTATCGAGGGAGAAGTCCAGATCTGATCGACATCGCCGATTAGATTTCCGCAGCTCTTTTCGATTATCTGCGGATAGGGCCTTCCACTTTGTGAATAGGCAATCGCTGTAAACTTGATTGTCTGCGCCCCGCCTGAAAGATCGGATATCGGTGAATAGACCGTCAGATCCGTGTTAGAGGAACTGCTGCTGCCGATCGAATCTACGGCGATCTGCTGGGGCAGCCGGTCATAATCCGTATCGTTGAACTTCATCTCGGCGATGCTCGCGCCGTCACCAGTGCTGACCGGACCGCCGGTTCTCTTCGAAACGCTGATTGCGTTGTATGAACCGTCGAATCCATTGTTGTCGGTGATGCTGGCATTTCCGATCAGCCAGTTGAATTGCTGCGGCAAGCCCTGGGAATTGATCGCGGTTGCCATCATATATCCGGTCTTGTTTGGGCTTTCCACGCTGGCGAGAAACGTTCGAGTCTGGTTGGCGGCAAAATTGTAAATGATGCTTTCAACCGTGCAATTGCTCACGAAAAACAGCTCGACCGTTACCGAATCCCTGGGATTTGTATTGGTTATGGAGATCACTGTGTTGGTCGTTCCCGGCCTCGACAGGTCGCTGGTGTACTTGCTGAAAAAGAGCACGCTTCCAGCCTTGCTGCTGCTTAAGCCGCTCCTCGCACCATTTGAACCTACCTGAGGAACCCCCGGACCGACTACCGGCTGGCCGGGATCCTGAAACGGTGCAAACGAAGTGGCGGCAACGGATAATATCTTACCCGTGTTTCCTTCATTCGACGCCTGCACTGATCGCCGGCTCAATGTGCCTGCGCCAATCAATAAAATCGCAGTCATTACAAATAATGACAATTTGAAAAGCTTTGAATTTGATCGCATATACTTCATCTCAAATGATATTTTCCATTGGTGAGGGTTGAACTGCATAAATTGATCTCCCCATTGGTAATCATATCCTCCGAATTCACCCGAATTCACCCGGGATATTTGCGTTTCAACAATTTAATTAATAGGCCATTAAGTGAGGGGCATTTTTGAGATCATGCCGGGAAGGCAATGGATATCTGTCTTCTCGCTTGTTCTCTCTGTCCACACTAACGCCCCTGAAACAACACTTTAAAACTTAAGTTAACCGAAACAATTTGAATCAAAAGGGCCAGAGACGGGGCTATCGGATTAATTATTTTGAATTCTTGCGAACTCGGGAATCCGCATTATCGGGGGTACGGAATGGGTCATGAGCGCCATTTATATGGATAAAGCCCTGAGGCAGCGCTCGAACGATGAGCAGAGTAGCATAACCAATCCGATGCCGCAAGATAATTTATATTCATAGTCTTACACTTTAATCAACGGCCTCTCTTCCTCTCATTTTCGACCAACATTTCGTTGTTTTTAATATTGCCGTTCGAGTGATCGACCGACAATTTATAAATCTAATAAATCTGCATAATGGGCATGTGAGAAAGATAAGGCGTCAGTCCGATGCAGAAACATTTGCGCAGGATGCACGGCCATAAAATTTCTTCTTCCACGGGTATCAGATGAGAATTTAGTAACTGCTCAGCCCCTGCTCAACAGAATTCGATAGATGACGATATCAGGCTGGGATTGAACATTTGAATATGGGAGATGAGCAGTGACAAACTTTAACCCCGGACTTAGACTTTAGACTGCTGATTGTTATAATCAGCGGGACCAATAATTTTATATAAGCGGTTGGACGAGGTTTTTTATTGAAGGGGAATAATAGATATGAAACAAACTGTGATAATCAGCGCGACAAGAATTCCGATTGGCAGATTTCAAGGGGCGCTCAAGCCGTTTAGCGCGCCGCAACTTGGTTCGATAGCGATCAGGGCGGCGATAGAAAGGGTGGGTCTTGAACCGGGTCAGATAGACGAAGCGATAATGGGGTGTGTTTTGCAGGCGGGATTGGGGCAGAATCCCGCGCGTCAGGCGGCGCTTGGAGCCGGTGTGCCGGACAAGGTTGCCGCGCACACGGTCAACATGGTCTGCGGATCAGGTCTGAAATCGGTCATGCTCGCCTCTCAATCAATCGCTCTCGGAGACAATGAAATAATAGTTGCGGGCGGCATGGAATCGATGAGCAACGCGCCATACATGTTGATGAAGGGGCGGGACGGTTACCGCATGGGAAATGGCGAGATACTTGACTCGATGGTGCACGACGGGCTCTGGTGCGCTTTTGACAAGTGGCATATGGGAGAGACCGGCGAGGTGGTTTCAGAGAGATACGGGGTTACCCGCCGGCAGCAGGATGAGTACGCCGCCCGGTCGCAGCAAAAAGCCGTTGCCGCAATCAAGGCCGGGAAATTCAAGGATGAAATCACGCCCGTTTCGATTCCTCAGAAGAAGGGAGACCCGGTTATCTTCGACACGGACGAAGGGCCACGCGAGGACTCGACCTTTGAGAGCCTGGCAAAATTGAAACCCGCTTTCCGGCCCGGCGGCACGGTGACGGCGGGCAATGCCTCGACAATTAATGACGGCGCAGCCGCTCTGGTGGTGACTTCGATGGAAATGGCCGCCAGTCTGGGACGGGATCCGATTGCACGGATAGTTGCCCAGGCGGTTTCGGGCCTTGAGCCGAAACTGGTCATGATGGCGCCTGTTGAGGCCGTCAAAAAAGTCGCGGCAAAAGCTGGATGGAATCTGAAAGACGTCGACCTGTTTGAACTGAATGAGGCATTCTCTTCGCAATCGGTGGCTCTCATACAGCAGTTGGAACTCGATCCTGAAAAGGTGAATGTAAACGGTGGAGCCGTCGCTTTGGGTCACCCGATAGGCGCCTCAGGCGCGCGCGTCCTGGTCACTCTTCTTCATGAAATGATGAAGAGAGGATCGAAGCGCGGGATCGTCAGCCTCTGCCTTGGCGGTGGAAACGCCGTTGCCCTTGCGGTCGAACGATAGATTCGAGATTTGATTTTTCAAGTTAACTATTATTTATGATCTTTTGCCAGCGTTGTAAGAAAGCAAATTTTAGCGAGTCGGATCATTGTGATGGTTGCGGTGCGCCATTGATGCTGATCTCGCGGCCTCACAGTGGTTCATCGCATGATGTCGCCGAGAATACGCTTGAAGAGCATATTCTGGAGCGGGTCAGTGCGCTCGAATCGTCCCTGACGAGGGCCAACGAGCGATTCGAGCAGTTGCTCGATCTGGCTCAGCAACAGGCCACGGGCAGCTTTTACGATCATATGATGCTCGAATCACTGACCGAACTTCTGACTGAAATGCGGGCGGTCAATCCTGAAGAGCTCGATAAGCGTTGGCGTAGTCGTGTCGCCAGACATTATGAGGAGACCGCCGAGCGAGAGCGCCTCGATGAAAGGTGCGAATCGATCATCAAGTCATAGAGGGGATCGCGACGCGAGGATTTCACCGATCTGGTTGAAGAGGGAACTCTGCTCATTACCGAGGGCGGACACGTCGGGGTTTGAGAATGCTTGAATCGGCCCTTTCGCTCGATGAGCGCAACGCCGAATTGAGTTTCACCATTGGCGAGTATTATTTTCATATCGGGAAAACTCTCGAATCGGCGGTTTTTCTCAGGCGCGCGCTTGATGAGCAGAGCGAGCACTTTGCGGCGAGGCTGCTGCTGGGTCTGTTGAGCGGCGACGAAGGAGAATCCGAATCGGCGATCATTCATCTGCAGCGGGCTCTGGCTCAGGATGGAAACTCCTTCGCCGCACATTACGGTCTTGGCCGCCTGCTGGCACGCGTGGGGGATTTCAGCAATGCAATTCAACACCTCAAAAAGGCGCTGACGATCAATCCTGCGCCCGAAATGTATTATCTGATCGGCCGGGTCTACTGGGAGCAGGGAAGAGCCGATCAGGCTTTGAAACATCTTCAGAAAGCCGTCAGACTCGATCCTCATTTCGATCTTGCACTCTATGGCCTGGGGCTGCTCTGCTGGCATTCCAATCGAATGGCGGAGGCGCGCGAGCATTTCCGTGCGGCCTGTGAAATCAATCCACAGGAAGACGATTATCAGGTAGCCGTCAAGGCCGGAGCCGGTGACGACCTGCCCGATTCCCCCGGGCTGGCATGGCCCGGAATACTGCCGCATCGCAAATCCCGCGTGAATGAGGCACGTTTTATCGATTTGCTGCTCAGAGACCTCAGCAGCATTTCAATCTGCCCCCGCTGTTTCGAAAAATGTCAGGAAATGATCTTTGATCTTTTTTGATATCGATATTGCCGCCGGGTGCTTTACTGTTTATAATTACTGCCTGTTTACCCTCCCCGACGATACTGGTTCAACTCGTCGTTTGTTAGCTAGGTATCCTGCCTGAGTACGAAGTCATTTCGAATTTGCTTCCGCCGGAAGTGGCGGAAGTGGACTAAGATGGCAGCGGGCCGTCAACGAAGGCTATTCAACAACTGGTCGGCTCATCGAGCCCGACAAACAATCAGAAAGAGTGAAAAATTATGGCTATGGAGAAGAGTGAAAAGACAAAAGCTGTTGAAGCGGCACTGCTGAATATAGAAAAACAATTTGGAAAAGGTTCGATCATGAAGCTCGGCGACCAGAGGGTCGATGAGATACCTGTGATCTCCAGCTCAAGCATAGGCATCGATGCGGCGACAGGAGTCGGCGGATTTCCCAGAGGGCGCGTGGTTGAGATCTTCGGTCCCGAGAGTTCCGGAAAGACCACACTGGCTTTGCACATTGTGGCTGAAGCCCAGAAATTGGGCGGGATCGCGGCTTACATCGACGCCGAGCATGCTCTCGATGCGGGCTATGCTGAAAAACTGGGAGTCGTGATCAACGATCTCTTCATCTCCCAGCCGGATTCCGGTGAACAGGCCCTTGAGATCACCGAATCGCTGGTTCGTTCCAATGCGATAGATGTCCTGGTGATCGATTCGGTTGCGGCTCTGACGCCGCGAGCGGAACTTGAGGGCGATATGGGCGATTCATTGCCGGGATTGCAGGCCCGGTTGATGTCTCAGGCCTTGAGAAAATTGACCGCTGTGGTCGGCAGATCCAACACCTGTTTGATCTTCATCAACCAGATCCGCGAAAAGATTGGCGTTATGTTCGGCTCACCCCGAAACCACAACCGGCGGCCGCGCTCTGAAATTCTATTCATCCGTTCGCGCCGACATCAGGCGGATCACCCAGATCAAGGATGGCGAGGTTGTCGTGGGCAGCCGGACAAAGGTGAAGATTGTCAAAAACAAGGTCGCCCCGCCGTTCAGGAGGCCGAGTTCGATATCATGTATGGCGAGGGGATCTCGAAGTACGGAGAAATCATCGATATCGGAGTCGACAAGAAGATAGTCGAGAAAGCCGGCTCCTGGTTTTCCTATAAAGGTGAGCGGCTCGGCCAGGGCCGTGAGAATGCCAAGAACACTCTTAAGGAAAACAAAGAGCTCTGCGCCAGAATCGAGAACGAGGTCCGAGTCGCACTTGGCATCGCCAAGCCGGCGGCTCAACCTGCAGCAGTAGCAGCAGGATCTGCCGCTGCTTCAGAATCGACGCCATCCAAACGTGGCGCCGCGCGGTCAGCAGGCGACTCAGGCACCAGCGATTAATTGATTTAATTGATT
This sequence comes from Acidobacteriota bacterium, assembly GCA_016710075.1. Lineage (GTDB taxonomy): Bacteria > Acidobacteriota > Blastocatellia > RBC074 > RBC074 > JADJLO01. The sequence goes on from JADJLO010000001.1 coordinate 507,511, forward strand.
GAGGACTGTGCGCCTTTCTTAGTTGAGGATCATTCACCACAAAAACCGCAGGATGTGATTTTTGTGGTGAATTTCCTGCTTCGAAGCAAAGCTGATAACTCAATAACTCAACATAATTCAACAATCATGGCAAAGAGATTAACGCAGATGGTAGACTGCGCCGGCTGAGCGTCCAAACTCGCTCCGGCGGCACTGGCCCAGGTTCTGGGCTCTCTACCCAAACAACCAGGCGATCCCAATCTGCTCGTAGGCTATGAGAATGCGGATGATGCCGCAGTGTATCGATTGAGTGACGATCTTGCCCTGGTTCAGACCCTCGATTTTTTACCCCGATCGTCGATGATCCGTTCGATTATGGGCGCATCGCGGCTCTCAACTCGATCAACGATGTCTGGGCCATGGGTGGGACGCCGATTACGGCCCTGGCCATTACATGCTTCCCCAAAAAAGGTCTGGATTTCTCGATCCTGGCTGAAATCATGCGGGGAGGTTTGTCGGTCCTGACGGAAAACAATGTGGTGCTTGCCGGCGGGCACAGTGTTGAAAACGATCAAATCATGTTCGGGTATTCCGTTACCGGGCTGGTTCATCCGGATAAGTATGCCTCCAACGACGGCGCTCGCGTTGGAGACGCGTTGATTCTGACAAAACCCGTCGGGACGGGCATCATTTCGACCGGCATCAAATTCGGCAAGGCGGATGCTCAGACGGCGTCGAATTCGATTGCCACGATGCTGACATCGAGGCGGCAGGCCGCCGAGGCCATGAGCGAATTCAGGTGCGCGGCGCAACCGACATCACGGGCTTTGGTCTTCTGGGGCATGCCTGGGAGCTGGCCAAAGCGAGCAAAGTCACGCTTGAAATCGTCGCTTCACGCGTTCCGGTTCTGCCTGGTGCACTCGAACTCGCCCGCCGTAAGATGTTGACCCAGGGAGACCGCACCAACCGTGACTATGTCGGTAATAATGTCTTCATCGACAGGGCAATTGAAAAAGATATGGCCAGCGTACTTTTCGATCCTCAAACGGCCGGGGGAATGTTGATCTCGATTTCATCCGAAAGATCAGAAGCGATGCTTGCCAGGTTGCAGCAAAATTACCGGCACGCGGCGATTATCGGCCGTGTCATCGAATATCATGGGCATTCAGTTGCCGTTATATAATTTCACTCCAAATTCATACAATACTATCAGGAGAAATCATAAATCATGTCTTCAGTTGATGCGCCCGTTATAGCTCCGTTGAATCCACCGAGACGGGTTCTGTTAGGGCCGGGGCCGAGCCCGGTTGATGACCGCGTGCTGCGTGTCATGAGTGCGCCGCTGCTTGGGCATCTGGATCCAATGTTTGTCAAAACTATGGATGAGGTTCAGGTAATGCTGCGCTATGTCTTTGAAACCAACAACCGGCTGACGATGCCCATCTCCGGCACGGGCAGCGCCGGGATGGAAGCGGCCATGGTTAATATGGTCGAACCGGGAGAAGAGATCGTCATCTGCATCAACGGCTATTTCGGTGAGCGAATGTCCGAAATGGCCAGCAGAGCGGGCGCCATACCGGTCAGGGTTGAATGCGAATGGGGAGGCCCTGTGGATCTCGATAAAGCCCGCAATGCATGAAAAATTCCAGCGCAAAAGTCTTTTTTGCGGTGCAGGCTGAAACTTCAACAGGAGTGCTGCAGCAGATAGCGCCCTTGCGTGAAATCGTCGATGAGCGTGACGGCTATCTGATGATCGACGCTGTTACCAGTCTTGGAGCTCACTCGGTCGGAGCAGATCGCAACCGTGTAGACGCATGTTATTCCGGTACCCAGAAGGCGCTATCGTGTCCACCGGGACTCTCCAGTGACCTTCAGTGACCGGGCCGTCCAGAAGATAAAGAGTCGCAAGACGAAAGTCGGCAGTTGGTATCTCGACACGAGTCTGCTGACAGCTTATTGGGAGGATGCCGGTTCAGGGCAGCGGGCCTACCATCATACTGCGCCGATCACCATGAATTACGGGCTTCACGAGGCGCTGCGAATAGTCACAGAGGAAGGGCTTGAAGCCCGCGCCCTCAGGCACGAGCGCAATCATCGGGCGCTGGTTGCAGGCATCGAGGCGATGTGGTTGAGCATGCTGGTGGCGCCGGCACACAGGCTCTGGACGCTCAATTCCGTCAGAATTCCTGAAGGCGTGGACGATGCCCGCGTCAGGCGCCGGCTGCTCGAAGAGTTTAATATCGAAATCGGCGGAGGTCTCGGTGTCTTCAAGGGGAAAGTCTGGCGCATCGGCCTGATGGGCGCCGGCAGCACCGAAAATAATGTCCTGCTTTTGCTGGCCGCTCTCGAAAAAGCTCTCAAGGCCGAAGGTTGCAAACTGCCGGAATCCGGCGTCAGTGCCGCCGATGATTTCTATTCGGCTAATGAATGAAATGGTTTAAAGTCGAAGTCTTGGTTTACCGGGGTGATATAGATGTTCTGTCCACGTTGCGGTTCTCAGAATACAGATACAACCAAATACTGCCGTCAATGCGGTTTGCCGCTGACGCAGTTGACAGGCTATGTCGCGACGGGCGGAACGGCGCCGCTGCAGCCGTTGCCACCTCTCCAACAGGCCTCCTCCGCATTGTCAAAGATGACCGAAGGGTTGTCTCCGAAGCAGAAGATGGTCATAGAGAATTCTGCTTTTCGTCTTCTCCCTGCCATCTTTGGAGCACTCGGAGAGTTGATCCCCTTTGCAGTGAGACTGGCTCCGGTTGCCGGAGTCATGAGTGATTTTCGGCATTTTATGGTCCGTCTTCAGTTACAAGGCTGAAGTTCAGCGATTGAGTCAGGCACCGCCGATTCCGCCGCAACCGCTTTTTCAACAGAATTACCAGCCGCCGCAGATCGCTCCGCCTCCGACAAACAAGATTGCCAATCCGATGCGACCGAGCGTCACTGAGGACGAGACGCAGAAACTCCAGGGCAGAATTAGAGATGATCTATTGTCCACGATGCGGAACCGGTAACGAGGATCGGAATTCGAAGTGTTCTTCGTGCGAATTCGGGCTCAGTGAAGTGAAATCGCTTCTCAATGGCGATGGCCGAAGATTATTTCTGCGAATTGCCATAACCCTGGTGCTCTTTTTTTCAGTACCTTTTGTCTATTTCTGGCTGGGGCGTTACTGGGATCTCAACCGCTTCGAGTTTATTGCGGGATTTCTCTTCGTTCTGCTCCTTCCTGGCTTGCCCTGGGCCGTCTCGGCGATTTTCAATCGTCTGACACCGGGACGCTGATTGTTTCTTCCTGATACCGTAAAAAATCCAATCTTAAAGAATATGTGAGGATGAGATATATGACACGAGTTCTTAACCGTCGCGATTTCATAATAAAATCTGCGCAGTCCGCCACGACACTGGGAATGGCGGCGATTGCCGGTGGATCATTGACTACCCTGGCCAAACAACCTCTCTTCAAGATATCCCTCGCTCAGTGGTCTCTGCACAGGGCGTTGTTCAAGAAGGAACTGGATAACCTGGATTTTGCGAAAGTGGCAAAAACTGATTACGGCATCAGTGCGGTCGAGTATGTCAATCAGTTCTTCAAGGACAAGGCGAAAGATAAAACCTATCTCGCTGAGATGAACAAGCGCGCGAAAGATTATGGAGTCGAAAACCGCCTGATCATGATCGATGGGGAAGGCGCGCTGGGAGATCCCGATGAAGCCAAACGGACTCTGGCAGTCGAAAACCACTACAAGTGGATCGAGGCGGCTAAGTTCCTCGGGTGCAAAATCATCCGCGTCAATGCTCAGAGCCGAGGCAGTTATGACGAACAGATGAAACTCGCCGCCGACGGGCTGCGAAGGCTGACTGAATTCGGCGCCAAGCACAAGATCGCCGTCATCGTAGAGAATCACGGTGGCTTGTCGTCAAACGGCCAGTGGCTGACTTCAGTCATCAGGATGGTCAACAATCCTATGTGCGGCATCCTTCCCAGACTTCGGAAATTTCAGGCTCAGCAATACCGAAGAGTACGACCGGTACAAGGGAGTCAGCGAGTTCATGCCCTTCGCCAAAGCCGTCAGCGCCAAGTCGAACGACTTCGACGAACGCGGCGAGGAGATTCGTACCGACTACCACAAGATGATGAAGATTGTCCTCGATGCGGGCTACCGCGGCTTCGTCGGTATTGAATATGAGGGAGACAAGATGAGCGAACCCGATGGAATCCGTGCCACTAAAAAACTGCTCGAACGCGTGCACGAAGAATTATCGAAAAAGATCAAATAAAAAAACAGATTACGAAACAGGGAAGATAGATTACGAAACAGACGAAATAAACGAAACAGATGGAAAATTTTTAATTGGTCAATGATCTAACTCTATCGGGTGGATGTCATAATCAAAGAAAATCTACTAATCCGACTTTTGATTATTTTCCTTTGTTTCGTTTATTTCGTCTGTTTCGTAATCTATCTTCCCTCTGTTTTGACGCCTACTGGATTGCAATTGTGACGGTATTGGCGATCTTGGTGTCGGCTTTGAAGACCACATTAACCGTTCCGCGACCGATCAGCGTGCGAGGCAACTCCACGTTCGCCTGATCAAGCCCAACGAAATCACTTGGGCCTGCATATAAAACCGGTAGATCGGTGCCCCCGACAGTGCATGTTGTATTTGAAAGCTGCGAGCGACGCCGGAAACCAGTGCCAAAAAGCACCAGGAAAATCTTGTCGGTTGCGGGGCCCATATTAATCGGTTTGGGGACGAATGTCCCGTTACTCAATTCAAACACGAATTCTTGAGACTGCGAGTTATCGGCTTTCACCCGGATGATGTATGCTGCCGCGACACCCTGGCCATTCGAATTCTGAGAGAAGATGCCTGGTGATACCGATTCGATATTGACGGTCCCCTGAGCAATATCATTTCCGCTGCGTCTGACAGTGACAGTCGCCAGACCGTTTGATGTAGCCGTCGGCACGATGTAGTTGATCTGGCCGGGGGAAACGAAGAAGAGAGGGGCGTTGCGGTCTACGCCGCTCGCGTCTTTGACTTTCACCTCTGTGCCGTCAAGCTGGGTAGGCAGAGGCTGACCGGGTGTGTTACCTACAGTGTTTGGTGTCATGTTCGCACCATATGCCGCAACTATGGCATCAGGAGTAAGCAAAGCGGGTTGGGCATAGCTGGCGGCAGAGAAGCTGCCAAGAGGCCCAACTGTAGACCCGGCCTGAATCGTCAGGCTGGTCGTGTAAATAAGATCCCCGCCGTTTGTGCCGTTTCCGTTGGCGGCATTTCCGGAGGCAAAGAATGTGACCGTGCCCACACTCTGCGCCGGTGCTTTCCACTTGAATTGCCAACTGCCCACATTCGGTGCAGTGGCCTCATTCCCATTGAATGAGTGGTTGATGTATTGGCGCCCGGCCTGGCTGCCGCTGGTTGCAATCTGAGTGAATGTCCGGTTATCAAGGGGAGTCAGATCTCCGGCTCTCGTTCCCTGAGGATTGACCGCCGTCAGTTGAAATCCGAAAGTCGATCGACCCGTCTGCGTGACGGTCACTGTGATGGTGATCTCCTGATTAGGAGTATAAGTATTGGAAGATGGTGATATCGCTACTGTGCCGCCACCGGTATTTACGGCAGTTCCCGTATGACATCCAGAAGTGGTGCAGTTCAATTCTGCGGTTACTGATCCAATCGCACTGGCTCCCGTACGCGCTGCCGGCGGGCCCGAAGAGTTGGCTTTGACATTCGATCCGATGAAACTATAGATGCCGAAAGCGATCATCGATAAGCCAAACAGCGGAAATTACAGAATCAAAATACGAGCGGGACCGCAGGCGTCCCGCCTGCGTTTACTGAAATATCTGCACATTCATATCAGATTTGCGTTAATCGAATTGACGCAGGCGGGACGCCTGCGGTCCCGCTCGTATTTCGACCATTCCAAAATATCAAAAAACAGTGGAAACAGGTTATAAATTCAATTCGCCAACAGTATCAGTTATTTAATCTGATTGAGTTTCTTTTTGGAGAGCATCCAGATCATGAGCTCTTTTTCGGCGTAGGCCTTGTTCCATGAGTCGTGGGCGACCTTTTCGTATTCGGTGTATTTGACATCGCCTCCGGCCGTTTTTAAAGCCTCATTCATTTTTCTGGATTCATCGGGAGGGACGACTCTGTCATCGGCGCCGTGGAAGATCCAGACTGGAGTTTTGCCGATCTTTCTGGCCACTTCACCGTAAGGATCGGGAGAATTCACCAGTTGATTGACTGAATCGGGCAGGTTGGCCCCTTTTGGCGGAATGACTCCACCGCAGATTGGGACGAATGCCGCAAACATGCCCGGATTTTTTGCTGCAATGCTCCATGTGCCATAGCCGCCCATCGAAAGCCCCGTGAGATAGAGTCTCTCCCTGTCGCCGTTGAATTCTTTGATGGATTTTTCCAGAGCTTGCAGGGCCTGCCGCTCCATGTTGGCTTCCGTCCACCAGACATTTTTTCTGCATTGAGGGATGACAATGACGGCGGGGAATCGGTCATTATATTTGCGAATCGCCGTTCCGATGCCGACTTCAGTCTGCACGAAACCGTCGTCGCCTCTTTCCCCGGCGCCGTGAAGAAAGAGGATGACCGGCCATTTCTGGCTTTTGCTCCAATTGCGCGGGACGTAGACCTGATAATTGTAGGTCTCTGGCCGATCTTTACAGTCCGATTGAGGAATCCGGTCTCTTTCGAATAGACCAACGAAGTCGTCAAGACCATCAGAATGACAAGCGCCGTAAACCGGGACAAACTTTTCCTCATAATTATGGAGTCTCCGTTTCAAAAATTGTTTGAATGCTGATTTCCTTGAAATCTTAATCTCAACTCCCCCGCTTCTTCAAGCCGCCCGATGTGACTATGTGACTTGCTTGAAAATAACTAATTTTGCGGAACCTGATAATCACTTGATGCGTAAGAGCTAAATTGAGTAGCATCCTGCGGTTGGACAACAATACAAATAAATTGAACGATCAGGACGACCAGGAGAAAATATGGGTCTTATAAAAAAGACAACTCTCATCGCCTTCTGTCTGTTGATTGCGGTGATCAATGCCGCGGCACAGCAATCCAAAATAAAAACCCACACGCTGAAGAACGGGATGAAGATCATCGTTGAAGAGGATCGATCCATTCCGAACGTAGCCCTTTATATCTTTTACAGGATTGGGTCGCGCAATGAACGACCGGGGACCACGGGGCTCTCTCATTTCTTTGAGCACATGATGTTCAATGGAGCGAAGAAGTACGGCCCGAAGGATTTCGACAGGGTGATGGAGGCCGCTGGCGGTTCGAACAATGCTTATACCAGCAATGATCTGACCGTGTACCAGGACTGGTTCCCGCGGTCGGCAATGGAGAGGATCTTCGATCTGGAAGCCGATCGGATCGAGAATCTCAGTTTCAACCCTGAGGTGGTCGAGTCAGAGCGTGGAGTTGTGGCGTCCGAAGGCGCACTTCGGTCGATGCCAATAATTTCGGCATACTTTCTGAGCAGCTCTATGCAAGTGCGTTTACCGCGCACCCGTATCAATGGCCGGTTGTTGGATGGATGGTCGATATCGAGAACTGGAAGATGGAAGACCTCAAGCGCCATTTCGAGATGGGCTATTCGCCGTCGAACGCCACGATGGTGGTTACCGGAGATGTCAGTCCAGATGAGATCATCAAGCTGGCTGAGAAGTACATCAACCGATCAAGTCGCACAATCCTCCGCCTCCTGTCACCACAAAAGCCTGAACAGATGGGAGAGCGCCGCGTCGTCATACGCAAATTCGCGCAACTGCCGATACTGATGATGGGTTATCACGTGCCGGAATCGAACAACCCCGACTACTACCCGCTGCAGATACTCGAAACCATTCTCTTTTCCGGGCAGAGTTCACGAATGTATCAGCGTCTGGTCGACAAGGATCAGATAGCCCTCTTCGTCAACGGAGGCTCGGGGTTTTCGTTCGATCCGACCCTTTTCGAGATCAATTCGCAGCCGAAGGCCGGGGTCGAACCTGAAAGACTCGAAAAAGCCATCTATGAAGAGCTCGAAAGAATAAAGACTCAGCCCGTGACCGATCAGGAACTCGAAAAGGCCAAGAACATTCAGCTCGCCAATTTCTATCGTCAGTTGAAAACGATCAGCGGAAAGGCGAATGTGCTCGGCAGCTATGAGGTGTTTTTCGGAGACTACCGGAAACTCTTCACCGCCGCCGATGACCTTTCCCGGGTCACCAAAGATGATCTGCTGCGAGTCGCCAAAAAATATTTCGGCGAGAAAAACCGCACTGTAGCGACACTGATACCTGAAAAGGAACAGGAAAAGTCGAACCAGTAATTAATCATGGGTATCACTTTGATGGAGAAGAACCAGATGATCAGACGATTGACGGCTATTATACTTGCAATGGCAGTTCTCGCATCCTCGGATTTGAGCGCATTTGCCCAGACCTCAGGATTGAAATTACCGCAATACAAAACAGTCAGGCTCAAGAATGGCCTGACTGTTCTGCTTATGGAGCAGCATGAGATACCGCTGGTGAGCATGGGGTTTCTGGTCAAATCGGGATCGACCGCCGATCCGAAAGGTAAAGAGGGAGTTGCCTCGATGACGGCCGGGCTGCTCAGAAAAGGGACGAAGGCACGCACCAGCGATCAGATCTCAACCGAACTGGATTTCATCGGCGGGCAGCTTGGAGCTTTTGCCGGAGTGGATTTCAGCGCCGGCAGGGCGGAGTTCGTCAGGAAAGACCTGACGAAAGGGTTTGATATCTTTGCAGACGTGCTACTCAATCCTACTTTCCCGCAGGATGAGTTCACCAAACTTCAGAAACAGACCATTGACGGCATCACGGCCTCAAAGGATCAGGCACAGGGAGTCATCTCGAATTATTTCAACAGCTATCTTTACGGTGATCATCCGTATGGTCGCCCGACCTCCGGAGATGAGAGATCGCTTCCTTCAATCACTCGCGATGATATAGCCGGTTTTTATCAGAGCTTCTATTCTCCGTCCAACACTATCCTTTCCATTGTCGGGGACTTCAACACGGTGGAAATGGAGAAGCTGGTCAACGATAAATTTGGTTCGTGGCCTTCAAGGAACGTTCCTCAGACTGTTTTGCCCGAACCGGCGCCGGTTACCGGGAAAAAGCTGCTTCTGGTGGACAAGCCGGATTCGACTCAGACCTACTTTCGCATAGGCAATCTTGGAATCGCGCGGAACAATAATGACCGGGTCTACATCAACGTGATCAATACGCTCTTTGGCGGCAGGTTCACCTCGATGCTCAACGATGCCTTGCGCGTCAGTTCGGGGCTGACGTACGGGGCGAGCTCGTTTTTCGACCAGCGAAAAGTGCGAGGAACCTTTGCAATCGCCACCTACACCCGCAATGAGACCACTGAAAAGGCGATCGATATGTCGCTGGACATCCTCAAGCGCCTGCATGAAAGAAAGTTGTCAGCGAAGAGGATCTGACCTCGGCTAAAAACTACATCAAGGGGACAGTTTCCTCCGAGGATTGAAACCACGGACCAGCTGGCATCGCTCATCACCGAGCTTGAGTTCTACGGTCTCGACGCGCGGGATATCAACGATTTGTACGCGAAGATCGATTCGATGACGAGGGCCGATGCTCAGCGCGTGATCAGGCAATACTTCCCGCTCGATAATCTGGTATTCGTTCTGATCGGTAAATCGAGCGAAATAGAAACCCTTGCGAAGAAGTACGCCTCAACGATCGACAGGAAATCGATCATCAAGCCCGGTTTTTGAATCACCGGTCATAATTAACTTCGGAGAGATGAGATGAGAAAAGGATTGTTGGTGTTTCTGCTGTTGATTGGTACGGCTGTTGCCGGACTGGCTCAAACAGGCGGGGTCACGTTGTTTCAGCAACCGGCAGTGAACCGGACACACATAGTTTTTGTTTATGCCGGAGATCTATGGTCAGTTGCTCGTGAGGGCGGAGAGGCGCGGCGTCTGACGACCGGAGTTGGCGAAGAGGCCGATCCGTTCTTTTCTCCTGACGGAACGACAATCGCTTTTACGGGCCAGTATGACGGCAATACGGACGTTTACGTCATTCCAGCGACAGGCGGAGTACCGCGCAGATTGACATATCATCCGGGTGAGGACCTTGTTGCCGGCTGGACCAATGACGGAAAGAGAATCCTCTTTTCATCGGGCCGCAACAGTTTCTCGAATTTTCCCAGGTTATTCACGGTGGGCACTGAAGGCGGCCTGCCTGAAGAGGTTCCATTGCCGATGGCTGAGCGCGGTTCGTTTTCGCCCGACGGCAATTACATTGCATACGAGCCCTTGATTCAATGGCAACCTGAATGGAAACGGTATCGCGGCGGCCAGACCGACAAGATATGGCTGGCGAAACTCTCCGATTCGTCGGTCGAACAGATTCCCCGCCAGAATTCCAATGACCGGTATCCGATGTGGGTCGGCGACAAGGTCTATTTCGTATCGGACCGCGGAGGTAAATACACGCTTTATTCCTATGACACCAAGACCAAAAAAGTCGATCAACTGGTAAATGACAACCAGCTCGATATCAAGTCGGCCTCAGCCTGGAAAGGGGCTCAGGGCAGCAATCCAGTCATCGCTTATGAGCAGTTCGGTACGGTTCACCTGTTCGACATCAAATCTGGAAAATCTCAGAAGGTGAACATCACCGTCAACGCTGATCTGCTCACTCTCAGATCTCGCTTTGAGAAGGTCGGCTCGCGCATCACCTCGGCTCGCATTTCGCCCACTGGAGCGAGAGCGGTCTTTGAGGCTCGTGGAGAGATCATCACAGTGCCTGCAGAAAAAGGCGATCCACGCAATCTGACCAACACTCCGGGCGTCATGGAGCGTGATCCGGCATGGTCCCCGGACGGCAAGTCGATCGCTTATTTCAGCGATGAATCGGGCGAATATGCACTGCACATCCGTGATCAAAAGGGCGACGGAGAGATCAGGAAGATCGCCCTTCCACCAACATTCTACTCTTCGCCTTCGTGGTCGCCCGACAGTAAAAAGATAGTCTTCCTGGACAAGAAGCAGCAGCTCTGGTCCCTGGAATTGGATAAGGCTGCGCCGGCGCTTGTTGATCGAAATCCATTTGGAGCCAACCTTGGATTCGATCCGGTCTGGTCGCCCGACAGCAGGTGGATAGCCTATACCCGCCAGCTCGATAATCGCCTTTATGCCGTCTTCGTCTACTCGCTCGAAACCGGAAAATCTCATCAACTAACTGACGGCATGAGCGATGCACGCTTCGCTGCTTTTGACAGGAGCGGTAAATACATCTACTTCACCGCCAGCACAAATCTCGGCCCGACATTCAGCTTTGCGGAAATGTCAAACTTCCCGTTCCAGACTTCGCGCAGTGTTTATGCGGTTGTGCTCAGGAACGATCTTCCATCTCCTCTCGCCCCTGAAAGCGATGAGGAGAAAATTGCCGAAGAGAAGAAGGACGATCAGAAACCGCCCGATAAGCCCGCGGATAAACCCGCGGATAAAAAAGACGATGCCAAGCCCGCAAACGGGCAGGCCGCCGCAGCCAAAGCTCCGGCAAAGAAGGATCCGGATCCGGTTCGAATCGATTTTGAAGGGATAGATCAACGGATCATCGCTTTGCCTGTACCATCGAGGAATTTTCAGGGATTGACGGCAGGCAAAGAGAATATCATTTATATCTTCGAACAACTGCCCGCAGGCGCCGGCGGCCCCACGGGCCCGCCCGGTATCACACTCCACAAGTTCGATCTGACCAAACGCAAGCTGGACAAGGTGATGGACGGGATCACGGCTTTCGAAGTTTCCGCCAACGGCGAGAAGGCTCTTTATCGCCAGGGATTCGGAGGGTGGTTCATTGCTTCGACGGCGACACTTGGCGCGCCTGCCGGACCGATGGGACCCGGAGGCCCGGTAGGACCTGGAGGTCCAACCGCGCTCAAGACGGCCGATATGGAAGTCAGGATCGATCCAAAGGCCGAGTGGAAGCAGATGTTCAATGAAGTCTGGCGCGGCGAACGGGACTTCTTCTACGATCCCAGTCTTCACGGCCTCAGTCTCGAGAAGATGAAGGCGACCTACGAGCCCTATCTGGGCGCCGTGGCGCATCGCAGTGATCTGAACTATCTGTTCACTGAGATGCTCAATCAGCTTACCGTGGGACATATGTTCATTTTTGGCGGAGACATTCCGCGGCCGAATTTCGTTCCCGGCGGATTGCTCGGGTGCGATTACAAGGTCGAAAACGGGCGTTATCGCTTTGCCCGCATCTTCAATGGCGAAAACTGGAATCCGCAGTTGCGGGCGCCTCTGACCCAGCCCGGGGTCAATGTAAAAACCGGTGATTATCTGCTTGCAGTCAACGGCCGCGATCTGAAAGGGACCGATGAGGTCTATCAATTCTTCGAAAGCACGGCCGGCAAACAACTGGTCATCAAGGTTGGACCGAATCCTGATGGATCGAATTCGCGCGAAGTGACCATTGTCCCGATTGCCTCTGAAACGGGGCTTCGCAATCGCAACTGGATTGAGAGCAACCGCCGCAAGGTCGAAGAACTGAGCGGCGGCAAACTGGCATATGTTTATGTGCCTGACACCAGCGGCTCGGGATATGAAAGCTTCAATCGATATTTCTTCTCGCAGACCAATCGCGAGGGCGCGGTCATCGACGAGCGATTCAATCAGGGTGGAGCGCTTGCCGATTACATTATCGACTATCTGACAAAGCCGCTGCTCAATTACATCTATTTCCGAGAAGGCCGCGATATTCCCACGCCTCTTGGCGCGATCTATGGCCCGAAAGTCATGATCGTCAATGAGATGGCCGGCAGCGGCGGCGATGCCATGCCCTGGTATTTCAAAAAGATGAAGGTCGGCCCTCTGATCGGCAAACGCACCTGGGGAGGCTTGATCGCTTCCTTCACAGCCCCTGTTTTAATGGATGGCGGAGCGGTGACGGCTCCTGATGCCGCCATCTACGGGCTTAATGGCGAATGGGAAGTCGAGAATGTCGGTGTCGGCCCGGATATCGAAGTCGAGTTCGATCCACAGGCATGGCGACAGGGACGCGACCCGCAGCTTGAGAAATCAGTCGAATGGCTTCTCGATGAGTTGAAACGAAACCCGCTTCCCAAGCACAAGCGGCCGGCTTTTCCGGTTTACCATAAATAAGTAACTGATACTGTTGGAACCTTCTTTCTATGCTCGTTTGTCAGGAATTGCAGAAGGATCCAACGAGTTGGAGCGCAGGCGTCCCGCCTGCTTCTATAAGAAAGCAAGATTACGTCACAGACGAAAATTCAGACTGGCTCAACTCAGTCGAAACCCTGGGAGTTTTGGGCCGTGGAGCAGAAAATCATGAGAAAAGTGGTCCTGGCGGTTTTAATTTTATTGTCGATCATGAGCATCGATTCAAGTTTCAGTTCGGCGCAGGGCGGCAAGCCGCTGTTGATGCGCAATCCGACATTGAGCAGAACACACATCGCATTCGTTTATGCCGGCGATCTGTGGACTGTCCCGCGTGAAGGCGGTGAGGCGAGCAGGCTGACAACCGGTGAAGGGGTCGAAACAACCCCGCTCTTTTCGCCTGATGGAAGAACCATCGCTTTTACGGGCGAATATGATGGAAACATGGATGTCTACACCATTCCGGCAATCGGGGGGATTCCGAAACGCGTGACCTATCATCCCGGCGCGGACATTCTTCAGGGATGGACGCCGGACGGCAGGGAACTGATGTTTCTTTCTCAGCGCAACAGCTATTCCGGGCGGTTCGCCAGACTCTTCAGAATCCAGGTTGACGGGACATTTCCGACAGAGATACCGCTCCCTATGGCCTACGAGGGATCATTCTCGCCTGATGCTTCCAAACTTGCCTATGTGCCGATACAGCGCGGTTTCGCCGCATGGAAACGCTATCGCGGAGGTATGACCACTCCCATCTGGATCGCCAACCTCAGTGATTCGGCGGTCGAGCGAGTGCCGCGCGATAATTCCAATGACTTCAACCCGATGTGGATCGGCGACAAGGTCTACTTTCTCTCGGACCGCAATGGGCCGATCACCCTTTTCTCATACGACACCAGAACAAAACTGGTTACTCAACTGATTCAGAACAACGGTCTCGACATCAAGTCGGCATCGGCCGGCCCGGATTCCATAGTCTACGAGCAGTTCGGCGCACTCAACCTCTTTGATCTCAAGTCCGGAAAGAGCAAACCCGTCAATGTCGCGATCAGCGGCGATATGCTCGGACTGAGATCGAAATTCGAAAAAGTTGCGCAGAGAGTCCAGAACGCTCATCTTTCACCCACCGGCGCACGCGCCATCTTCGAAGCCCGCGGCGAGATTCTCATCGTCCCGGCTGAAAAGGGAGACGCCCGCAATCTGACCAACACCACAGCCGTCGCCGAGCGCGATCCCTCATGGTCGCCCGACGGCAAGTGGATCGCTTATTTCTCCGACGAATCAGGTGAATACGAGCTCCATCTGCGGAATCAAACCGGCATGGGTGATGTCAGGAAGATCAACCTCGGCAATCCGCCGTCATTCTATTATTCACCGTCATGGTCGCCCGACAGCAAAAAGATTGCATATTCCGACAAGCGGTTGAACCTCTGGTACGTCGATATCGAAAAGGGAACTCCGGTAAAAGTTGATTCGCTCAGCAGAGGAGGTGGAGGAATCGGCGTCAGCTGGTCGCCCGACAGCCGCTGGCTGACTTATGTTAAGCCTCTCAAATCCTGGTATAATGCCGTCTTCGTATACGGACTTGAAGAAGGGAAATCCACCCAGGTCACCGATGGCATGAGCGATGCCGATGGGGCCGAGTTTGACAAAGGCGGCAAATATATCTTTTTCACAGCAAGCACAGATATCGGTCCACGCCTCTTCGGTTTTGATATGTCCGGTTATCCTCAACGTCCAACGCGCAGCGTTTATGCCTGCGTGTTGAGAAAAGATCTGCCTTCGCCGCTTGCACCTGAAAGCGATGAAGAGAAGGTCGCTGAGGAAAAGAAGGACGAGCCTAAGCCTGAAGCCGCAGCCGCTGCTACTGCTCCCAAGACTCCTGAAAAGAAAGAGACGCCGAAAGTCGGTATCGATTTCGACAACATAGGCCAGCGCATTGTCGCGTTGCCGATCCCGGCTCTGAACTTTGTCGGGCTTATTTCAGTCAAAGCGAACACGCTCTTTATTGCGGAGTTTCCGAACAGCGCCGGCCCGGGTCCGGCGGGCGTGACCATTCACAAATTCGATCTCGACAAGCGCAAGCTCGACAAGGTGATCGATAACATATCGACCTTCGACGTTTCGGCCAATGGCGAGAAGATGCTTTTCCGCCAGGGGCCGGGATGGTTTATCGCGGCGACGGCACAGCCGGTCAAACCCGGTGAGGGCCGAATCAAGGTTGAGGATCTGGAAGTTCACGTCGATCCAAAGGCCGAATGGAATCAGATGTACCGCGAGGCATGGCGCATCGAGCGCGATTTCTTTTACGACCCCAACCACCACGGCCTCGACCTCAAAGCCACAGCGAAGAAATACGAGCCATATCTCGAATCCCTGGCTCACCGCGCGGATCTGAACTATCTCTTCCAGGAGATGCTTGGTGAGCTTACCGTTGGACATTTGTATGTCCAGGGTGGCGATGTTCCCGATCCGAAACGTGTTCCCGGCGGTTTGCTTGGCGCCGATTACAAGATCGAAAACGGCCGCTATCGATTCTCACGCATTTTCAACGGGGAGAACTGGAATCCACGGTTGAAAGCCCCGCTGACCCAGCCCGGAGTCAATGTTGCCGCCGGTGATTATTTGCTGGCCGTCAGGGGCGCAATCTGACGGCCGCGGATAACATCTATCAGTTCTTCGAAGGGACCGCCGGAAAGCAGGTTACTATCAAAGTCGGCCCGAATCCCGATGGTTCGGGTTCAAGGGACGTGACCGTTGTTCCGGTTCCAGGCGAAACGGGGCTGCGCAACCTCTCCTGGATCGAGGAGAATCGCCGCAAGGTCGATCAGATGAGCGGCGGCAAGCTGGCCTATGTTTACCTTCCCGACACTGCGCAGGGTGGATACACTTTCTTCAACCGCTACTTCTTCTCACAGCTCGACAAGGATGGAGCAGTCATCGATGAACGCTTCAACAGCGGCGGCCAGGCCGCGGACTACGTCATCGATTACCTGCGCAAGCCGCTGATGAGCTTCTGGGCAGTGCGTGACGGCGAAGACTGGCGCCAGCCTTTCGGAACCATGCCCGGCCCGAAAGTCATGCTGGTCAACGAATACTCAGGTTCCGGCGGCGATTACATGCCTTATATGTTCCGGCGCGCCGGCATCGGCCCGCTGATCGGCAAACGAACCTGGGGAGGACTTGTCGGCATTGGCGGCTACCCGAGCCTGATCGACGGCGGTTCGGTCACTGCCCCGCACTTCGCATTCTATTCTCCTGAAGGAAAGTGGGAGATCGAGAATCACGGGGTCGCTCTGATGTCGATATAGAATTCGATCCGAAGGCATGGCGCGAAGGCCGCGACATCCAGCTCGAAAAGGGTGTTCAGATGCTGCTCGATGATCTGAAAAGAACCCGCCGAAGAAGTACCAGCGCCCGGCTTATCCTAACTATCACAACGGGAAATCTGCGGCTGGTAACTAAAATGAGTTTAAAGTTTAAGAGTTTAAAGTTTAAAGATGTTGTCGATTATCGAATCATTGATGTCTTAAAAGCGCCGAGAGGCAGCTTTGAACTTTAAACCCCTTAAACTTTAAACTTCTTAAGTGGAGATGACTGATGAACCGAATCATACTTGTATCGATAATTCTTATTTCACTTTTCGGCCTGGCGGCGGCGCAGGACAGGTCACTGCTGTTGCAGCGTCCGACTTTGAGCAAAACTCATATTGTTTTTAATTATGCCGGGGACTTGTGGTCGGTTCCGCGCGCAGGTGGAGAAGCCCTGCAGCTCACCACCGGCGTTGGAATCGAAAGCTACCCGATCTTTTCGGCTGACGGGACGATGATCGCATTTACAGGCCAGTATGATGGAAACACCGATGTTTTCGTGATTCCCTCATCCGGAGGAATTCCGCGCCGCCTGACCTATCATCCCGGTTCCGATGTTGCCGTCAACTGGACCAGCGACGGTAAAGGCATTCTCTTCCGTTCGTCACGCAGCAGCTACTCGCGTTTCCAGCGATTCTATACGGTTCCGGCAGGAGGAGGTTTTGAGACAGAGGTGCCGCTGCCGATGGGGTACGACGCCGCCTTCTCGCCCGATGGATTGAAATTGGCATACACACCTCTGGCTCCCGCATTCGATCAATGGAAGAACTATCGCGGCGGGAGGATGACCAAAATCTGGATTAGCAGCCTCGGTGATTCTTCAGTCGTTGAAATTCCGAGAAGTAATGCCAACGATTTCAACCCGATCTGGACTTCCGAGAAGCCCGATAAAGTCTATTTTCTCTCGGATCGCAACGGGCATTTCACGCTCTTCGATTATGATTTGAAAACCAGACGCGTCAGTCAGCTTATCAAAAACGACGGGCTCGATATCAAATCGGCATCAGCCGGACCCGGAGCGATCGTTTATGAGCAGTTCGGAGAGATCAACCTCTTCGATCTGAATTCGGGAAAGACAACAAAGGTCAGCATCACGGTTAAAGGCGATCTGGCGGCAGTCCGTCCGCACTTTGAGAAGGTCGCGGGCCGCATCGGCAGCCTGGGACTTTCACCGACTGGAGCGCGAGCCGTATTCGAGGCCCGAGGCGAGATCATCAGCGTTCCGGCGGAAAAGGGAAATGCTCGCAACCTGACCAACTCTTCCGGCGCCGCCGATCGCTACCCTTCATGGTCACCGGACGGTAAATGGATTGCCTATTTCAGCGATGAATCGGGTGAATACGCCCTGCACCTTAGCCCTCAGACCGGCATCGGCGAGGTCAAAAAGATCAGCCTCGGCAACCCGTCATCTTACTTTTATAACCCTGTCTGGTCTCCCGACAGCAAAAAAATCGCTTTCACCGACAAGCGGCTCAATCTATGGTATCTCGAAATCGACAAGGGAACACCGGTCAAAGTCGATGCCAACACATACGAAAATCCTTTCCGTGTCATGGATCCGAACTGGTCTCCGGACAACAAGTGGATCACATACACCAAACAGCTCAAAAAATCGCATGTGCGCCGTCTTTGTCTACTCTCTTGAAACAGGGAAGTCGACTCAAATCACCGATGGGTTGAGCGATGCTCGTTTTGCGAATTTCGACAAGAACGGCAAGTACCTGTATTTCACTGCCAGCACAAACGCGGGACCGACTACCGGATGGCTGGATATGTCGGCTTTCCCACACGATGTGACTCGAAACGTTTACCTCGTGGTTCTGAAAAAGGGCGAGGCGTCTCCTCTTGCTCCGGAAAGCGATGAGGAAAAGATTGCCGAAGAGAAGAAGGACGAGGCTCCAAAACCTCCTCAGAAAAAAGAAGACGTCAAATTCACGATCGATTTCGAGGGAATCGGCCAGCTCATCCTTGCATTGCCTGATACCCGCGAGGAACTTCATCGGTCTCGATGTCGCCAAACCGGGAATCATCTTCATCGCTGAAACTCCAGGTGGGGCGGGCCTTCCAGGTGGGGGAGCGATCATCCACAAGTTCGATCTCGAGAAACGCAAGCTCGACAAGGTTCTCGAAGGCGTCTCCGCCTTCACCATTTCGGCAAACGGCGAGAAGATGCTCTTCGCTCAGGGGCCCCGTTTTATCATCGCTCCGACGCTGACGCCGATGAAGCCCGGCGAGGGAGTGCTCAACCTTGGTGAAATGGAAGTTTATGTAGATCCACGGCTTGAATGGCGCCAGATGTATAACGAAGCCTGGCGAATCCAGCGCGACTTTTTCTACGATCCAGCCCTGCATGGCCTCGATTATCAGGGGACGAAGAAAAAGTACGAAGCCTATCTCGACGGAATCGGCCATCGCGAGGATCTCAATTATCTCTTCCGCGAGATGCTCGGCAACATGTCAGTCGGACACCACAACGCAGGCGGCGGCGACGTGGCGCAGCCGAACTTCATTTCGACAGGCCTCCTTGGCTGCGATTTCACGATCGAAAACGGCCGCTACAAATTCACGAAAATCTACGATGGCGAGAACTGGAACCCGCAATTGCGCGCTCCACTGACTCAACCGGGAGTTGAGGTCAAGGTCGGGGATTATCTGATAGCAGTCAATGGCCGTGACGTTCGATCGACAGACAATGTCTACAGCTTCTTCGAATCCAAAGCTAATAAGCAGGTCGTCATCAAGGTCAGCTCCAATGGCGATGGCTCAAACGCCCGCGAATACACGGTCGTTCCCGTTGCGAACGATCAGGGGCTGCGAAACCTCGACTGGATCGAAGGCAATCGCCGCAAGGTCGATCAACTTTCCGGAGGAAAACTCGCCTACGTCTATCTGCCCGATACCGCGGCAGGGGGATTCACCAACTTCAATCGCTACTACTTCTCACAGATCGACAGGGAAGGCGTAGTCATCGACGAGCGCTTCAACGGAGGCGGCACTGCGGCCGATTACATCATTGACTACATGCGCCGGCCCTTGATGAATAAATGGGCGACGCGCGAGGGCGAGGATTTCTCCACCCCATCGGCTTCGATTTATGGTCCAAAAGTCATGATCATCAATGAATATGCCGGCTCCGGCGGAGACATGATGCCGTGGCTCTTCCGCAAGGCCAACGTCGGACCTCTGGTCGGCAAACGAACCTGGGGAGGTCTGGTCGGCATCTACGACTATCCTCAACTTGTCGACGGAGGTGGGGTGACCGCTCCACGCGTGGCTTTCTTCAACCTGCAGGGTGAGTGGGATGTCGAAAACTTCGGAACCCCGCCCGATGTCGAGGTGGATCTGAACCCGGCCGACTGGCGCAAGGGACACGATCCTCAACTCGAGAAGGCAGTTCAGGTCGCTCTCGATCTTCTCAGGAAAAACCCGTTGCCGAAGATCAAAAAGCCGGCTTATCCCAACTATAATAACGGCGCCGGCCCGACTCTACCGGCTGTCAAACCAGCCAGGAAGAATTAGCGCATTGTTCAGAGTTCAAGCCTCAGTTCGATATTGACTGTAAAAACAAACCGAGGCTTGAACTCAGACAATCACACGACTTGCCGGCAGGTTGTCCGGTTTGTACTCCTTCTTGCCTTTCTCGATCAATTCAGGATGCTGCAATCGTTCGAAGACGCTCGAATGAATCTTTGAGCCTTCAGGAATCTTGCGTGATTTCGGAGGAAAGAGTTTCCAGATGCCGCCATTGCCGGTGCGCGAGTCATGGAGCAGATCGAAATGATTTGGATGAATATTGTCGAAGGCGTCGGGATTCAACAGCAGTCCGGCCGTCCTCGCGTGTTCGAGCATCCATTTGAGCGTAATGTCCGCAAGCCCCGGCTCGGCGTATGATCCTCCAATATCCGAGTGAACTCCCGCAAACCACACCTGTTCGATCACCTGATCCTTCGCTTTTTTCGTTTCATCCCATAATTCGGGGGCATATTGTTTTCGCTTCTCGTCGATAGAGAGAGCATGGATTCCGAATTTTACCTTGTCGTGAAGTCTGTGTCCTTGAAAACGCGCGATCTTCGAGAAGGGAATCACTGCTTTGACCGTGTCCCACACACCAATGAAATAGACCGGACATTCGCGCGAAAAGGTCTTTTTGAAGTCAGCCGCCAGCGCATCGTTGTCCTCTCCCTTGTACATCTGCACGGCGTAATCGATCATGTTGCCGCTTCCTTTTTCGAGCAGTCCGCATTTCTCGATCATGCCGGCGAGTGCGCGAACGGTGAATGCGCCCCGGCTGAACCCGAAGAGGTAAACGAAATCGTCTTTCTCGTATCTGTTCATCAGATACTCGTAGGCATCTTTGATGTTGTGGGTGATTCCGTAACCGGTGATCAGACCAATCAGCTCCATGCCGAATGTCCCAACGCCCGGATCATAATAAGCTACCTGTTCGTCAGGGTGCTTTTTGATCACTTCAAACAATCTTACGACGTTGGTATTGTTCTGACTGAATTCGTTTCCGGTTCCGTCGCAGCAGACTACAATATTCTTTGGCATATGCTCACCTTTGAATTAAACGTTGTTGTGTGAAGATGCTGCGAATTTATCAGGAATCGGATGATTAAAACAGGTTTTCGGAAAGGATTAGTGATCATGAAGCTTTTATTCTCACTGGCGATGCTGAGCTTGCTGGTGACCACGATGAGCCAGTCAAAATCGGACCCTTTGTCGAAAGCAGGTCAGTTGATCGTTGTCACAACTTCAAACTGGGACGCTGTCGAAGGAAAGTTACAGAGATATGAGCGGCGGGACAATCGCTGGCAGCCCGTGGGTGAAAAGATAAGAATCGTAGTCGGCCGGACAGGAATGGCCTGGGGCAAAGGCCTGCACGGCGAGCCGCCGGGAGAAGGTCCGATCAAGAGGGAAGGAGACGGCAAATCTCCGGCCGGGGTTTTTAGCATGAGCAGAGCTTTCGGATATGCTCCAAAAAGCGCCAATAAAGGGATCCGCCTCCCTTACGTGGTGGCCACCGGATCCCTCGAATGTGTGGACGATGTGAAATCGGTATACTACAACCGTGTGCTCGATCGCAGGCGGATAAAATCGCCTGACTGGAAGAGCTCGGAGCAGATGCGTCGCCAGGATGATCTATACAGCCTCGGCGTCATCGTTGATCACAACGCCCTGGGTGAACCTTCCTGCGGTTCATGCATCTTCCTTCATATCTGGAGTGGAGAGAATAAGGGCACAGCCGGCTGTACGGCCATGCAGGCGGATAATATCAAACAGGTGGTCAACTGGCTCGATCCCTCTAAGCGACCGCTGCTTGTTCAACTGCCTCATGAACAGTACCTGAGCTTGAAGTCGAACTGGAAACTGCCCTGATTATCAAAAGAGTTTAAAGTTTAAAGTTTAAAGTCCAAAGTACGACTTGGGAGAGTACTTTAAACTTTAAACTCTTTTACCTTTCAAATTTACTGCTGAATCGATTCGATATACTTCGTCAGGTTGTAAAGATCCAGCTTGGCGAAATTCTCACCCTTGTTTCGTCTCAGATACGTTCCCCAGACAGGCATCGCGCTTGAGCCGTGCGCTGGAATGATGCCTTCACCGCTGATGGTCTCCTGGACCCTGGTGAATGGGAATTTCCCGTCAACCTTGTCAATCTTCGTAAGGTTTCTGGGGGCCATTTTCAATGTTGGAGCGGCTGGTCCTGTACCCTTGGCATCGGCCCCATGGCAGGATGCGCAATATTGCATGAAGAGCTTCTTACCCTCAGCGTTCCTACCCTTTCCCTGACTTGCTGATGCGGTAAAGTTGTAGCCAACGATGGAGACTCCCACGACCAGAATAGCAATTGTGAACAATCTTCGAAGCATTGTTTCCTCCTGGATTATTTAGTTTCACTTTAGCTGCTTACCTCAGGCCCGATTCAGAATAAACCTGACCCGTGTAAAACACATTGCCGGCGGATTTAATATCTTTCTTATACAACGAATTTACCCATTTGAAAATCGCTAGTCGTCGAAAAATCAAATTATCTGACTGCGAAAAAATCCGCTGTCTTAAGAATACGCAAATTTCATGCCTGTCCGGGCGCTCCCGTAAGCTGAAGAGTCAATAAATGGCCTTCACTATTTTCAACAACAGTAAATTGAAGAAGACAGTTGGTTTATGGGATCTGATGCCTGTCGGATCTGCAACTGGCCGATGACTGACCGATGACTGCCCGATGACTGCCCGATGACTGATTGATTTGCAGTTGGTTTTGATTGCTTAAAATTACCCATTCGCCTTCTGGTCCGATTATTGCAAGGACTATTTACGAATAACAAAGAATGTCTCTTTCCTGGTGCCAAAGAGAAATTTTAGATGTTTTCTCCCCCCACCACCACTGGCTCGACCGATCATCTGGGAGAAGTCTGGGAGAAGTCTGGCGCCCGGATCAATCCCTGGCCCTGGAAAAATTGAGTTTGGCGAGTGAGTGTTGGTTGCCGGGAGAAGGGTATCAGAAACAGATATAACACAATGGCAGTGTTCAAGATCAAACAGGTTGCCCCCGGGAAAGGAGATGCCATGAGATACGCGTTAAATGACATTCGATTTATCAGGAGACCAGGATTCTGGGTCTCGTTTGCAATGGTAATCATTGCGCTCACTATGGTTGCGAGGGCTCAGTTCTCGACAATCCCCGACTTCAAACATATCTGGTTTGAACCGAAGGTCGATTATGAAACCGGGGTCGGGCCGTTTTCGATCGCCAGAGCGGACTTCAACAAAGATGGGATACTGGATCTGGTGGTCGCCAATAGAGACACCGATAATCTTTCCATCTATCTTGGAAAAGGGGATGGTACCTTCAATCTGAAGAAGGATTACAAAACAGGTTCTAAATCATTCTCGGTCGTCACGGCGGATTTCAACGGCGACGGCAATCAGGATCTTGCGACGATAAATTTCTGTTGCTTCACGGTTTCGATTTTGCTGGGCCAGGGAGATGGGACATTCACCAAGCTGCCCAATTTTCCGGTAAGCCCTGAGCCACGATCGATGACCGCTGGGGATTTCAACAGAGACGGGAAGGTGGACCTTGCAATAGCCTTTCTTCCGAGCTCGACCATCTGGATATTGATCGGCAAAGGAGACGGGACATTCGGCCCGATGATGGAGTATGAGACGGGAACCAGCCCTCATTCGATAATCACGATGGATTTGAATGATGACGGTTTCATGGACATCATGACTGCAAATACAGGGACCGAAACCGTGTCAATTTTAATGGGGTATGGAGACGGTACCTTTGCCAAACGGAATGACGTTCCGTCAGGTCCCGGAAGCACGGCATTGACCAGGGGAAATTTCAATAATGATGGCTACCCAGACCTGGCCGTTGCCAATATGACGAGCAACACGGTCACCATTTTGCTGTCTCGCGGAGACGGTACGCTTGAACCTGGAAAAGTCTTTAGTACAGGAATCAAGCCGGTTGCACTGGCTGCCGGCGATTTCAACGGGGATGGAAATATTGATCTGGCAGTCATCGATCGTGAGTCTTCCACGGTTACACTGCTCGCCGGTCTTGGCGATGGAACAATGGTCAGAACCCCATGGAGTGATTTCCAGACAGGGCAATCCCCGTTCGACCTCGTCACGGGCGATTTCAACAAGGACGGGAGACTCGATATCGCCACGGCGAATTTCGTCTCGAACACCGTCTCGGTGCTGCTCAATGTGGAGGCGCCGCTTGCCGATCTGGCAATTGTAAAAAACGGATCCCCAAATCCCACAGAAACGGGTAAGAATATAACCTACACCATCAAGGTGACGAATAACGGACCGTCTGCTGCATTGAACGTGGTAGTTCTGGATGACCTTCCGCTCAATACGACTTTTGTATCCTGCCTGGTAACCGGAACTGGCCAATGCCTTGGTTCCGGCAACAAGAGGGAGTTCAGGTATGGATCAATAGCGGCAGGCGTAACGGAGACTATGACGCTGGTGGCCATGGTCAATTTCAATGTGGCGGACAAAGCGCCGATTACCAACCTGGCTTCGGTCATGTCTGTTTCTCCCGATCCGAAACTTGACGACAATCAGATGACAATCACCACACTTGCATTCAATCCACCGCCGGTGATCGTTGGTCTGTATGATCTCATGGCGGTTGGAGCAAGGCCGGGCGATCGCAGCGGCATGGTGATGAACTATCAGATGCCGAGGGTGCTCGACAACACCCCGGGTGCAACCATTGAATGCACGCCAGTGCCTGGATCGATGTTTCAAGTCGGTGTCACCACGGTCAACTGCAAGGCCACTGATGCCGGTGGTGCAACGGCTACAGGAAAATTCACCGTGACCATCTGGGATTGCTTCCTGCAGGATGACCGAACCGGCGATTCACTGATGTGGGATTCATTCACCGGGAAATATCTCTTTATCAGCCCGAGAAATTACCTGACAACATCTGGCATTGTCAGAATCAATCGAACCAGGACGGGGATGAATATCAGCTCGCCTTATGTGACCGGGTCGCTTGATACTCGCTTCTTTAACGGAAGGGCATCAGTCAAAGTTTCGACTGACGGCCCCGTATTTCAGATCAATGATTCGAATTACAGGAATAATGTTATTCAGCTCTACGTTCTTCCATGAGGTAGTTAAGAGGAACGCCGAAGGATGGGGGTGGGCGGAGTAGTCGATCAAGTCAAGGTGGTTCAGGCGGACTTTCCAGAGGCGAAACCTGAGGCCCACGCCCATTGAAAATTGAAGCCGCCAAGATGGCCGGTGACGTCGACAACTTCACCGATGAAATAGAGCCCCGGCACGATACGGGATTCCATGGTTTTTGACGATAGCTCATCGGTGTCGACGCCGCCGGCCGTCACTTCTGCCTTGCGATAACCCTCGGTTCCATTCGGTTGCAGATGCCAGTGATGAATCTTTTCCGAGATGCTTCTGATCTCTTTTCTGGTGATCTGGCGCATGGGTTTCGATCCGGCATTAAGCTCGGTCCAGGCCTGGGCGAATCTGGCCGGCCAGAACCGGCTGAGAACTGTTTTCAACTCCTTGTTTGTCTCCATTTCGAGTTCGAGGATCTCCTCAGCGTTCCGACCCGGAATCAGATCGATATCGAGAGTCTCGCCCGGATTCCAGTATGACGAAATCTGCAGAATTGAGGGTCCGCTCAAACCCTGATGGGTGACAAGAAGATTCTCCCTGAAGCTGTGATTACGAAGCCTGACAGTTGCGTCAATCGATATCCCGCTCAACGGAGAGAGCTTCTCACGGTCACGATCGGTCAGCGTAAAAGGCACCAGGGCGGGTTTCAATACCGTCACGCGGTGTCCGAATTGTCGTGCAATCTGATGCCCGAAATCCGTGGCTCCCATCTTTGGAATCGAGAGCCCGCCTGTGGCAATAACCAGAGAATCGCATTCATAGACGCCACGGCTGGTGCGGACCACGAAATGATTCGTCTTTTCGATCGATTCAACCTGACAGTTGACGGCTATCTCGACCCTGGCATCTGCGCATTCATTGAGCAGCATCTCAACTATCTGCTCTGATCCATCGTCACAGAAGAGCTGGCCGAGTTTCTTTTCGTGATACCTTATGCCGTGCTTTTCAACTAGATCGATAAAATCGACCGGCTTGAATCCGGCGAGCGCGGATTTATGGAAATTACGGTTTCCGCAGATGAAGTTTTCCGGGGAGGTGTGAATATTGGTGAAATTACATCTGCCGCCGCCGCTGATGAGGATCTTCTTCCCCACTTTATCGGCGTGTTCAATGACGAGGACCGATCGTCCTCGCCTGCCGGCTGTCATTCCGCAGAAGAGCCCGGCTGCTCCTCCGCCAATGATAATCACATCTTTTCTCATTCTTTAATCGAAATGTTAGGGATTTTGGATACGGCAGATTATCATATCTGACTTGTTTTCCGGCAGAAGCCGCATCTATTTTTTTATCGTTACGGGAGGTGGAAAGAGATGGCACTCATAGGGGCCAATGAATTGAAGAAGAAGATGCTGATCACCGTTGAAGGTCAGCCGTACACAGTGGTCGAGGTTTTTTTCGCATCGCCAACCGCACGCGGTGCCTCGACCATGGTCAGGACTAAACTACGAAACCTGCTGACCGAATCGGTCCTCGAAAAATCATTCAAGACCAGTGAAAAGTTCGAGGAGCCGGACGTTGAACTGACTCCGGCATCCTTCCTTTATTCTGACGGGGACGGGTATCATTTTATGGATGAGTCAACATACGAGCAGTTTCATCTCAATGAAGATCAGCTTGGTGAGGAAAGATTTTATCTGAAAGACGGACTGATCCTGCAGATTCGCAAGTATAACGGCGACCCGATTGCGATCGAGCTGCCGTCAACGGTCGATCTCATTATTTCCGAGACCGAGCCCGGAGTTCGCGGCGATTCCGCATCGGGCGGCACGACAAAAGTTGCCACACTCGAAACCGGATTGCAGATCCGTGTACCGCTCTTCATCAAGGAAGGGGAGCTGGTACGCATCAACACTCAGACCGGTGAATTCGTCAGCAGGGCCAGGGAATAATTTCAAAATGCCGTTACCAGCAGCACACGGATTGATTGGCGCCACGGTTCTTTCAGTCATCAGAAAAGATCTTGAATTGCGGCGGGATTGGCCTGCAATTCTGATCGGCGCCGCAATCGGCATCTTGCCGGATCTGGACCTGATTCTTGTCTGGGGCCTTGGATATCCCATGAAACTGCACGGCAGTTTCACTCACTCAATTGTCTTTGCCATCGCCTTTGGTTCGGCTCTGTCATTACTGCTCAAGGAGAGCAGCATCCGCGGTGTGCTGGCCTACATCGGCGCTCTACTGTCACACGGATTGATGGACGTCGCGACCAAGAAAGAATTCGGCGGAGCCCAGTTGTTATGGCCCTTTACCGATCAAAAATACCGCATGGGATTGTTTTCGAATTACGAGTTCTATCCGAACCCCCCGACCCAATCATACATTGAGATACTCAAGCAGGGATTCGTCTTGAGTCTTTATGAGATTGCAATCTTTTTACCGCTGCTGATTCTGATTCTGGTTTTGAAAACACGGCCATGGAAGCGCCGAAATGCCGCTGCTGCCGACGAGGGGCTGACAAATAAATAATGGAAACAATAACGATATTAAATGAATTTGAATTGAGGGTAATCGGGTCGCTCGTGGAAAAGCAGATCTCAACACCCGATTATTATCCGATGACGCTCAACGCGCTGGTTAATGCCTGCAATCAGAAGAACCATCGCGATCCGGTGGTCTCTTATGATGAAGGCATTGTCGGCAAAGCACTGGAAAGCCTGAGGGAGAAGAAGCTGGCATACGTTTTTCACGGATCCGAATCCCGTGTTCCCAAGTACGGCCACGTCTTTCCCAAGGGATATGATCTCAATGAACTTGAAGTCCCGCTGGTGTGTGTGCTGATCTTGCGTGGGCCCCAGACCTCCGGTGAATTGAGGGCGAGGACGGCGCACCTTCACACTTATGAAAGCCTGAGCGTCGTCGAGTAGGCCCTGCAATCCCTCGCTTCAAGAGAAAAGCCGCTGGTGGTCAAACTTCCGCGGCTGTCGGGCTCGCGCGAATCCAGGTTCGCTCACCTCCTGGCGGGTGACATCAATCTTGACGATTTGCCGGCCATGATCAAAACCGAAACCGGTCATTCCAGATCTTCCGCGGATAACGAAAGATTGAAACAGCTTGAAACCGAGGTCGCTTCGATGCGGCTGGAACTCGATTCATTAAAAGCCCAGCTCGAAAGCTTCCGCAAACAGTTCGAGTAGAAATGTTCTATCTTTTCGCCTGACGCAGTGGCTGGACGGCTGTTGCCAGCGTCAGCTCACACACCGTGTCGGCAAACTTGTGCGATTTTGAAGAGTCGTTCGGATTGTTCAGGTTTTTGTCGCTGTTGTCGAGATAGGCGGAAACCTCTATCCTCGTTCCCTTCGGGAGATTTACCGGCTTTTAAAGAAATATTGAGGCTGCCAGTTGTATTTATAGTTTCTGGCCCAGATCAGAACCTCAACCGTGCCGTCCGGCCTGAAAGCTGCGGCTTCAACCGACTTTGCAAAAGGGAAGAGAACCGGGCGAATAGCGATTGCCTCTGTATTTTCATTGATCAGATAAGAGGCCTTCACCTTATGGCGATCGGCATTGGCGGGGATGACTGTCTCATTCGATTTTACCGCCACATCCTGAACGACTCTTCCGGGCTGTCCGCCTTTGCTGAAATAGATGCCGATGCTGCTCAGGTCTGTCGCCTCTTCATCCGATTTGCGATAGCTGATTTTCATCAGGACTTTTGATCCGGCAGGCAGCATGAACCCGTAGCCTTCGGGCAGTTGGCCGGTCCGGCTTCCGGGGATCCACGTGCTGAGCAGCTCCGCACCTTGTGCCATCTCGCATTTGTTTGCCGCTGCCTTGACTGCTTTTCTGACCGATGGCCGTTCAAGGTAGAGAGACGCGCTCTGGACAATGGCTCCATTGCCGGGTTTGAAATCGATCGCCGCCGCCATCTTGTCCTCTTTCAAGCCTGTGGCAATCGAGACGCACCTCACTTCATTTTCACCATTTTTGCCCTCTGGCGAAATCCTGAACTCCTTTGGTGGCTGAATCACCAGATCGGGCTGGCCCTGTTGCCAGGTGTCCCCCTTGATCAGTTTCTGGATGGATTCTTTGGGGTAGTCCTTTTCGTCGCCCTTTGGAGCTCCGCCATCTACCCATGAAACGAGGAGTTCAACGTCACGTTGCGGGACTCCGTAGTCGTGCTGGAATTCGCCATAGCCCTTCACCGCCTGATAAGGCATCATCCGCTTCTCTAGAACTTCTTCCTTGATGGCTTTCGCCCACGGGCGTGCCTCTTCATAAGTTGTCAGTGGAATATCGGCCTTGACGTGGCCTTCACTGTGGCAGCCCAGGCAGTTAGTCTGCAGTATGCGAATCACCTCTTTGTTGAACATCACCTTGGTGGTGATCGGTTCATGCGAACTGCCGGTGCGGGGAAATGTCAGGCTCAGAGCCACGATTCCCAGCAGAAGAAGGATCCCGATTTTTCCGTTACGGATTGAATTTAAAAGCATGTCAAACTCCAATGCTCCAGATGAAGGAGATTATTGGGATGATCAACCCTGCCATAATCAGCAGGGATAATAGAATAACCACAACCTTGACGACTTTGTTTTCTCTCACGCTCAAAAGTTTAGGCCACGAACCAACACTGATGCAACCGGTTCCCGCGGTATATTTCCGCATAAATCCGCCTGATCCGCATTGATCCGTGGCCTGTTTTGTTTTAATCGAAACAAAATCCGGGTTCTACTTCTGCTCACCCTTGTTGCTGACAGAGGCCATCGGGCGATCCATTGGCTTGGCGCCTGAGCCGTTGTCGTTGTAGTAGCTGAGCCATCCGATCATCATCTCTTCCCAGGTCTGCTCGCCCCAGCGAACGTCTCTGGTCGGATCCGGATTGAACTTGTTGTTCACCGAGTTGTCGAAATGCGCCACGCACTCGATCTTCGTGCCCTTGGGAATTGCAATCAGGTCTTTCGGCACATAATAAGTCTGCCAGTTGAAGTCGTATTTGGGGACGTTCAAGAGGATCTTGCTGGTGCCGTCAGGGTAGGTGGCCTTGACCTGAAAATCCTTGCCGCGCAGGTGCATGTGAGGCATCAGGCTGACCAGGTGTGCATCATCCTTGAAGGTGAAAGATGACTTCACTTCATGATTATCGGCGCCGGCCGGGATGACGAATCCGGTGTTGAGCACCGGGCGGGTGAAGATCTGATGCTTCGGGGTCTCCTTCGCAAACCTGAGGCCGATCGTCGTGACGTCTTTTGTCGCCTCTCCATTCGGAGTGTAGTGCATCTGGAACATCAGCTTCGAGCCGGCCGGGATCTTCTTGGCCATGTCTGCGCGGTATTTGGCCGGCTGCTC
Organism: Acidobacteriota bacterium; assembly: GCA_016710075.1. Lineage (GTDB taxonomy): Bacteria > Acidobacteriota > Blastocatellia > RBC074 > RBC074 > JADJLO01. The sequence continues at coordinate 538,036 of JADJLO010000001.1, forward strand.
GCCGGGAGCAAAACCTGCCAGCAGATTGCCGTCTGTGCGCCCCTGATTTCCGGGCTCCTGAATGTAAACGATCACATGGTGAAGCGCTGCGCGCCCGGTGCTGCGAATCTCCGCTGCCGTGACCCACATGTCTTCTGTAAAATTGGTCGGAACGGTCAGATACTGATACTTGACGACGCCATCCGCGGGTATTGACTGCTCCGGAATGGAAAAAGTCTTATCCGGTGTCCCAATGGCCCATCCACTTTCGAATTTTGGCGCCGCAGGCAGATCTTTCGGATTGCCTTCTACGGCTCCACCCTCAACCCATGCGATGATCGTGTCGATCTCGGCTTTGCTCAATCGACGGTCATTCTCCCAGACTCCATGGTTCGGATCGGCATGCCAGGGCGGCATCTCGCGGCTGACAACCTGCTCGCGAATCGATTTGGCCCACGGGCGGACTTCCTTGTAACTCATCACCGAAAACGGAGCGATCTCGCCCGGACGGTGACACTCAGAACACGTCTTGTATAAAATCGGCGCCACATCCTTGCTGTATGTGACATTCTTTGCCGCCGATTTGGGGTTGGTGTTTGCCTCGCTGGCCGAACCGATGAACAAGGTTCCGACGAGTGCAAAAGTCGCTAATGCTGAAATCGTTAAAGCTCTCCTCACTATGATCTGCCTCCTGAATGATGATCAGTCTCTTCTTTTTCTTGATTTCACTGAATGAAATCGGTGAATGTACCGTCTCTAAAGGGTCTGATTAAAGAAACAATATTGTACCTAAAATAAAAAGGCAGAGCAAAAGCTCTGCCTTGGTAAACTCAAAATAATCAAAAAAATTATTTATTGATCGCGACCGATTTGACGGCCTGGTTGTCAACTGTGTAGTCGATCCAGCCGATCATCATTTCGTCGTAGGTCGGATCTCCCCATCGGACCGCCTTGGTCGGATCCGGGTTGAATTTATTCTTCGATGAGTTATCGAAGGTCGTGGTCACAAGGATGGTCGTCCCTTTGGGAATGGCAACGGGTTTTTTGTAGTAGTACACCGTCTGCCATGAGAAATCGTAATTTGGGACATCAAGCAGGGCTTCCTTGCGGCCATCGGGATAGATGGCTTCGATCTTTTGTGATTTGCCGCGCAGGTGCAGATGCGGCATGAGAGTTACGATATGAATATCGTCTTCAACCTTCCAGCAGGCGGTGACCTTATGGTTGTCGGCTCCAGCTGGGATTTTGAAGTAGTTATTCGATACCGGACGGGTCTGGAGCAGCTTTTGCGGAGGCGTCTTGGCCAGAACAAGACCAATGCTGGAGAGGTCCGTCTGGACGCTGCCGGCTGCTTTCGAATAGTGCAGCTGGAACATGATCTTCGATCCGGCGGGGATCTTCTTGACCATTCCGGGTTCCCAAATGCCCTGGTTCATTCCGGGAGCGTAACCGCAAAGCAGTGTCCCCGACTCTTCCGATGATCGGCCGGAACGTTTGGTGATTTCCGTTGGAATCGAACAACCGTCGTCAAATACCGGAGCGTCCATCTTGACGCGTGACAGGAATCCGTCCCTGTAGAAAATGGAATCCTTCTCCATCTTCGCCCGCATCTTCTGGATTTCCTCCCGGCTCATTTTGGCCATCTCGGGGCCATTTTTTGAGGGTGGAACGATGAAGGCGATGATGTGATGCACGATCTTGCGGTTGCCCGGTCTGGCTTCGGCCATCTGGACATAGACATCTTCCTTGAAGCCCGGATCGACCTGGAAGTATTGATACTCGTCAGGGCCGCTCGCTTCAAGTGTGAATCTCTCAGGCATTGGAATGACGATATCGGGCTTGCCGATGACCCAACCTTCGTTATATTTCGGAGTTGGCGGAAGGTCCTTTGCCTCGCCTTCCTTTGCTCCCTGATCGATCCAGGCAATCACCGTATCGATGTCCTGTTTGCTCAGCCTGCGGTCATTGGCCCATTCGCCGACGTGCGGATCGGCTTGCCACGGAGGCATGGTTCGGTCCAGAACTTTCTCGCGTATCGACTTGGCCCACGGCCTCACATCTTTATACGCAAGGGCAGAGAACGGAGCAGCCTCGCCGGGGCGATGGCATTCAGCGCAATTCTTGTAGAAAATCGGCGCGACATCCTTGCTGAAAGTTACTGCCTTGCCGGGATTGGTCTTGCTCGTCTTGGCACTACTTGAGGGTAACAGGAATAAGGCAGCGGCCAACATCGTTAATCCCGCTGCGAGAAAGATCGATTTTCGATTCATAATGTTAACCTTTCAGTATTCAGCTGGTCTGTAATCAGCCGGCGGATGGAGAACGCCGTGTTCTCCATCCGCCAGGATCTCACTGGCCTGTCGGGCTGCCACTTACTGCCGCGGCCGCCTTGGCAGGTTTATTCAAAGTCTGGCTGTCCACCGTGTATTCGATGAAGCCAATCATCATCTCGTCGTATGTCGGATCACCCCAGCGCACTGCTTTGTCAGGAGCGGGGTTGTACTTATTCTTTGACGAGTTGTCAAAGACAGAGGTTACAAGAAATTTTGTCCCTTTTGGAATTTGCATGGGCTCGGTCAGAAGATAAGTCGTCTGCCAGGCAAAGCTGTATGTCGGGACGTTGAGTAGAATCTGGGATTTACCGTCAGGGAAAATCGCTTCGATTCTCTGGGCTGTGCCTCGGACATGCATGTGCGGAGTCAGCGAAATGATGTGAATATCTCGATCAGCCGTCCAGCAGGCAGAGACTCTCTGATTATCCTTGTTCGGTTCGAGTTTCATGAAAGGATTGGAAACTCCTGACATGTAGACCTCTTTTTTAGCAGGGCCTTTGGCAAAGATCATGCCGACGCTCGATCGGTCTTTTTGAACCTCACCGGCAACTTTGGAGTAATGAATCTGAAAGATCACACTCGAACCAGCCGGGATTTTCTTGACGGTTCCGGGTTCCCAGGGTTGTACTACGTTTCCGGGGGCATATCCCACCAGCCAGTTGTTGTTGGCGTCTCCGCCCTCGCCACCCTGGACGCGGCGTTTGCGGTACTCATCCTGTGGAATCGAGCAGCCGTCATTGTATCCGGGGGCGTCGGCCTTGGTCCTGCGGAGGAATCCGTCCTGGTATTGAATCGAGGCTTTCTCTGCCTCGGCGCGAAGCTTTGCCATCTCTTCCCTGGTGAACTTCGGACGATTCGGGTTCTCTTTTTGCGGTGCCTTGATGAAGGCGATGATGTGATGAACTATCTTGCGATTGCCTGGACGCGCCTCAACGGCCTGAATGTATTTGTCTTCGGTGAAGCCCGTCGGGATTTCAAAATACTGATACTCGTCCGGACCGCTCGCTTCAAGCGTGAACTCATCCTTCATCGAGAGGATCAGATCGGGTTTGCCGATCGCCCATCCTTCGGTGAATTTGGGTACCGGAGGCGTATCCTTGGGATTGCCCTCGGGCGCCCCCTGGTCGATCCACGAAACGATCGTGTCAATCTGAGCCTGTGTCAATCGCGCGTCATTGGAAAACTTCCCGAAATTCGGATCGGCATCCCAGTGCGGCATTTCGCGCTTGACGATCTTTTCGCGAATGGCTTTGGCCCACGGGCGAACATCCTTGTAGCTGAGCAGTGACATCGGAGCCGCCTCGCCGGCCCGGTGGCACTCGGCACAGCTCTTGTAAATAATCGGCGCCACGTCCTTGCTGAACGTCACCTTCTTCGCCGTGGTCTTTGTTTCAAAGGCTTTACTGGTGCCGATGTTCAGCAGGGCCACTGCCGACAAGGCAATGATGATTGCTGCGGTGTTGAAGCGGTTCCTCATGTTTTTTCGTTTCTCCTGTCGTTCAATAACGCCTCATCTTTTTGATAAATACAGAAGCGCCAGGTTGGTAGGACTAATTGATATGGAAAAAAATATTTCCGATGAAATTAAAATGGGGACAGGGAGATAAAACTTCTCCCATGTCCCCAATGGTTGAATGCAGGGTTACTGACCGCTGCCGTTGGCAGCAACCTCCCTGGCTTTTTTGGCCTTGATGGTGCGACCCATCATGTCTATCTGAGCTTCGCTGACCTCACCTGACTCGCTCTTCACAAAGTTGATTTCCAGATCTCCATCCTTCTGGAAGAACTTCGTCTCCGACTGAGGCAGGAACTCGATCTTGCCCTGCATCGGTATCTGAATCGCCAGCCCGTTGCCGTTGCGCGTGACCGTGGCAAAAACACCAGGCATGACCTCATAGCGGCCGGTGTAGGTGTCGAGAGTCCTGGTTTCAACCCTGGCGACAGCAGGCATCTCCGTCACGAAATCCATAAAGCCGAGCATCATTTCATCGTAAGTTGGCTCGCCGTACCGGACATCCTTGGACGGATCAGGATTGAATTTGTTCTTCGTCGAATTGTCGAAGTAAGCCGTGACCATGAGCTTGCTGCCTTTGGGCAGTCTCTTCGGCTCCTTGAGCTCGTAGTTGGTCTGCCAGGCGAAATCGTAATTGGGAACGCTCAGGAGAATCTCCGATTTTCCATCGGGATAGAAGACCTTGTACTCCATCGACTTGCCGCGCAGATGCATATGCGTGTCGATCCGGCCGGTACTTTTCTCGCCACTCCGGCAGGGAAGTAGTCGGGATTACGGCCCGGAGCGTAACCTGTCAGCAGGCTGTCATTGCCTCCGCTGCGACCGTCATTCGCCGCACAGGCGTCATCAACCACCGGCTGGTCAGCTTTCAACCGCATGAGGAATCCGTCGCGGTAGAAAGGCGAATTCTTCAACATCATTTCCATCGATTTTTGCCGCTCTTCCGCCGTCATCTTCGACATGTTCGGTGATCCCGGCGGAACGATGAACGCAATAATGTGATGCACGATCTTGCGATTGCCCGGTCTCGCTTCCGCCAACGCTACATACTTGTCTTCCTTGAAATTGGTCGGAATGTCGATGTACTGATACTCGTCCGATCCGGGCTTGTAGGTGTAGGCTTCACCCATCTCCAGTATCACATCCGGTTTCCCGATGTTCCACTCCGTTTCGAAAACCGGCGCCTTCGGCAGATCCTTCAGCTCGCCTTCCTTCGCTCCCTGATCCACCCACGAAACTATCGTATCAATTTCAGCCTGTGTCAGCTTCCGGTTGTTGCTGAATTCTCCGAAATGCGGATCGGCATGCCAGGGCGGCATCTGTCTGTTCGACACCTTCTCGCGTATCGACTTCGCCCACGGTCTCACGTCCTTGTACGAAAGCGCCGAGAAGGGGGCTCCCTCTCCTGCCCTGTGGCACTCTACGCAGTTCTTATAGAATATCGGCGCCACGTCCTTGCTGAATGTCACGTCCTTCGCCGCTTCCTTTTTACCACGCCCACTGCTGTCTGCACTGCTCGTTCCAATAAATGCCAGGCACACTGCAAGGCACAAGACTAGTCCTGCTGTTATCGAATATGTTCTTTTGATCCGCATCCGCTTTCTCCCTCTCGAATTCTCTTTTATGGTCAATTTATGGTCAATGATCGTCGATTTTGGTCGAATTTCTATTCGCGACTCGAAAATCGCCTGGGTAATTTATGCAGAATACCTCTCTCTGTCAAGCCGCAAACCGTCTCTTTTGTTCAATCGAATCAACGATTTCCAGCTTAATCAGGTTCCACGTTTTTGTAATTAGTTGACCGGTCAGACAATATTGGCTTGGCGGGTGAATGGTCATTCAGTCAGATTTTTTTGAAAATTTCAGCGATATGAAAGGGAAATCGAATCCGCATTCGGTTCTGAAGAGGGAGAGGAATGCGGATTCGAGGATAAAGAGAGGCGGTAATCAGCCGATTTTATGTTCGATTGAGAGGCTGCGGACGCGATCATCGAGTTGTTTTTGGGAGGAAGAGCGTTGTTCCAGAAGTTTTTTCTCTTCGATTCGGAGGCGTTCGAGTTGATCTTCGCCCTGGGAGAGTTTGGAGACATAGCGTTGAACGAGTTGTTTTTCGTCTTCGGTTTTGCCCCGAGCGCGTAGGTTTTCGCGCATGCGTTCCTGATCCCTGGCGATACTGCCGATCTCGGCCTGTTTTTCGGACAGTTGTCTGATGGTGGACGAGATCTGTGCTTTGAGATCGATGATGCCTTCAAGCGCCTGTTTAAGTTGAGGATTGAGGTAGTTCGCTTTAACGAATACTTCTATGTTGGTGGTTGTGATATTTGAGACGGCATAAGTGCTGATCTCGGGCAACTCTTCCCTGACGGAGAAGCTGGTTGATGATTTGGGGGCGACGGTGATTTTGAAACGGTAGTAGTTCTCGGTTACCTCATCGGGTTTCGGAGTTTTGACGAGCTGCCATTTTTCGTCTTTGTGGTAGGGGTGTTCGAGGTAGACAGTTTTAGGGTGATCGGAAAGGTTATTGAGAGAATAGGTGGTTGATTTCAATTGTTTGTAGTGAACTCTGAATTCGCCGTTGACTATCTGGGAGAAGAATGCTCGTTCTTCTTCATCATCTTCCTTGACGCTGATGCGGCAGCCGAGATCGACGGCATAAGTGACGAAGCGTTTTTCAGCGGGTTTGATGCGGCTGAGCATGGCCTCGCCGGCATAGGTGTCGTTTTCGATGATCGTTATCGGGCCGCTTTCAAGGGTCAGCCCGGTGTTGTTCTTCAGATAGAGGGCATTCATCGGGTTCTGTTCGCGAACACTCCTGTTGTAAAGAGAGACCATCTCTCCATCCACCTGATTTTGAAGAATCGGAATCAGGGCCGAGCTGTTGCGTTTGATCGAGACGGGATGAGCGATCCGATATTCGAAGAGTTCGCCGATATCCTGGGTATCGACATTGACGTCGACGCCTGAATCTTCATTTCGAATTTTGGCGGCAGATGCACTATCGGTAATCGGTAAGGCCATTAACGAAGAGACTGTGACCTCCTCGGATATCGAACCCACACGCAGTTCCAGATTCTGATTGATGTTACTGCCGGCAGAGATGTTGATGCCTTCAATTCTGGCATTGTGGAAGCCGGAATTTTCCACGTTCAGCGCGTACCTTCCCGGCGGAAGGCCTCGTACTCGATATCTCCCATCTGAATCTGAGTTGACGGTTATCCTGGCATTTGTCGATGCCTGGATGACATGGATGGTCGCATTAGGAATGACCGCGCCGCTGGTGTCTTTAATTGTGCCCTGGATGACTCCGCCGCGCGAGGGTGTGACAAGTTTGATTGGGCTATCAGACCCGTCTCCGGTAGCGATTCCCCCACCCCGTCCGATTCCCACACCGCCGCCGACTCCGGGCCCCATTGACGGTTCGGCCAGTTGCGGCGCGACCGAGACATTTTCCGGCATGGCAATAACAGGACGGCTCCTGTAGATCGGCTGCTGCAGGTCGTGAATGAACGAGACGGGAGCCCCGGAGATCAGCGACAATGTCACATTATTCCAGTCCTCATCCTGCAGGTTATCGATCAGCGCCCACCCTTGCAGGAATGGCTTGGCTGCACTGTCGATCACCAGTCGATATGTCGTCTTCCATACCGGAGCCTCCACCACATAGCTGACGAACATGTCCCTTTCGCCCTGACCAGTGGCAGAGATCGTCAGCCGGCGAAGATTCTTGTGGAAGGTCGACTGCAGTATGTCGAGGTACTGATCGAGATCCTCACGCAGTTTCGCATCCAGGATCCTGATGCCGCGAATCTGATCGAACCCGATGCTCCGCAATTCACCGGATTCGCTGATGAGCACCAGCTCCTGGATCTCCGCCTTCTCGCCGCCCTGTAATTTGACGACCTTTTCGATGCCAATGACTACTCCGCTGACCGTGGCGGCCCCCGTCCGGACCTCCACCTTCGCACCTCTGAGCTGTCCGAGCAGCGTCGTCATTCCGGTCTTGTTCGAACCATCGAGCGTGATGCCGAATTCTTCGAGTTTTCGGTCGACTGGTTTTGTCGAGTCGAATGTGACCGATGAAATCTTGCCTTTTTCAGACCCCTTCCCCAGATCCAGTACGACCAGCGATTTTAAAACATCGTTGATTTGTGATGCATCGAAGAGAAAGGTCACCTGCTGGTCCCCGCTGATCTTTCCCTGGCGCTCAAAATATCCGACGCCATGCTTGTAAAGCGTCACTTTTTTCAACGGCGGTGGATTACTTCCGCTTTGTGCTGAACTCTCAATTGCCGATAAAAGACAGAAAAACGCGCCGAGAAAAAACACTGCTGCCTGTTTCTTCATGAAATCCTCCTGTGAAAGCGCACGATCGCCTTATTTATATGGCTTTTTTTGTGTAGTGATGGCCGGGCCGGTTTATTATCTGATCATCCTCAGCGCTCTTTGAACGTGCAGGGAATGACGATCTTGCAGAAAGAAAACGGATCTCTAAACAAAGTTTATTTTGTTCAGGAAGATCGAGCCTATGCCTGGACTTCCTGAATTTTAACGTTGAAGCGTGAACCCTGAACAAAAAACGGGTCATGGAGAAATCGGTTATTAACTAATGTTACGCACGGAATATGTCTTTTATTTTCCCCGATTTGATTTTGAATGGCCCAAAACCCGCTTCGCGCGGGCTGTTTGAATTACTTCAAAAGAACGATATTTCAAATCGATTCGGGACCCGCGTACCCTATTTTGCTGAAATTTAGGTTATAAATTACTAATTCGTCTGCCGTGTAATCTGAGTGGCCTCGTACTTGCGGACAACCGGCAGCAGGATCCGTGATGGATAGGCGCGGTTGTGATGAATGGTGTTGGTCGCGACGCGTGTTTCGGAGTCCGCGCGGAGCGGCTTGCCGGTGTTGGGATTTGGATCGAACCGCGGATCGTTGGAACTGCTGATGTGAACGGCGATCCTGTGGCCCTTGTTGAAGACGAGGCTGGTCGACCAGAGATCGATTTTGAATTTGTAGATCTGGCCCTTCTTCATGAGGACTTCGTGATCGAAACCTTCGCGAAATCTTGCGCGCAGGGCTGAGTCGAGGACGAGTCTCTCAGTCCCGTCGGGAAAGACATCCACGAGTTTCGCCGTCCAGTCGGTGTCTGGGCAATCCGAATCGGCCATCAGCTCGACAATGACATGACCTGTGATTTCGACCGGCGAACTGAGCGGTGTCGTGGAGAACTTCAGCACGTCCTTGCGATCTCCGATTACGCGCTGATCCATCGGACCTTTCTTTGAGAAGAGGTTTCCGCCGCCGACAGTCGGGACTGGATTCTTAGGGTCATATTGGTAGGTGCTCTTTGCCGAAGCATCCTGGGGCAGACTTTCGTTCAATTTTCCGCCGGCATGCAGAAAGAAAGATGTGGTTTTGGCCGGCACCGGCCAGGTTGCTGCCGTTCGCCATTCATTTCCGGGCGCCTGAGCATCGCCGGCATCTCCCATGACATAGTACTTCACCGGCGGCTCTTCCATGATCTTGTTGGCAGCGCCTTTGAGCCAGTAATCGAACCATCGTTTGGGTTCCAACTGATCCGGAGCGGCGTTCGGATAATCGACTTCTTCTACCTTGCCGTGGGCCCATGGCCCCATCATCAGCTTCTGATTGCCGGCCGCCAGGCCGCCTCCGCGCGACTGCAGGCCGGTGAAATTATCGATGTTCCCCTGAGAGAAGATGTCATACCAGCCTCCCCAGTTGTAGGCAGGCACCTCCACCTCTTCCCAATGGAGCCGGCCCTCGCGGATATTGAGATATCCGTCGTCAAGATAATGCTGGAAGGTCAGATTCAGAACATCCAGCGCATTCTGTGATTTGAGCCACTGCTCGTTCATCTCCTTGCGGAAGACTCCGCCTGTGTATATGGCCTGCTGGTATGCGCTGGCCGGAGCCACCTGAACATAAATGGCGGCCAGATGCGGAGGAGCCATGATCGCCGCCTGGTTCGCCGTGATCCCCATCGCCGAAGCGCCGATCATTCCGACCTTGCCGCTTGACCACGGCTGCCTGGCTGCCCATTCAACCGTGTCGTAACCATCGAAATGGTCGTCCATAAACGGCATATACTTACCCTCGCTCTTGAAACGCCCACGGCAGTCCTGAACGACGAATACGTAATTGTTTGCCGTCCAGAGCTTGTTCTGCCCTCCAAGCAGCAGTTTGTTGTATGGGGTACGCGTGAGGACGACGGGCCATGGCCCTTTGCCTTCAGGGATGAATACATCGGTCGCGAGCTTTACTCCGTCCCGCATGGCGACCATCTCGCTGAACTGGCCCTGCGGCGCCGCTGTTTGTGAATGCGTAGTCGCCTGAAGCGGCCCTACCTGGATCAATAGCGCTGTCGCAAAGACGATAAAAGTAAATGAAAGTACCGATCTCAGCCTGACTGTAAACATCATCAATTGTCCTCCGTATCGCATTATCCTTACCCTTAATTGATCACTGCCGCCCCGGCTCTGTAGGCTTTTTCGAATGCAGCCAGCCCGTTAAGGCCTCCATTGATGGCTCTGCGGGCTTTGTCGAGCCGGTTTTGTCTCAAAGCCTCACGTATCTGAAATTCCTTGTCCTTGATGAATGCCGCCATCAGTTGAGCCGCAATCTGAGTAGAGTTGGCGATGTCGGGGTTATTCACCAGGTCATCTCCGAGACCGACCTTCTGCCCGTATCGCCGGTAATTGTCCTTGCCGGTGAGCTGGATGAAGCCTCTGCCGCGGTAACGTTCGCCATCGGGCGGGCCCTGATTGCCCAGATCTGTGCGACGATCATAAAGATTGAAGTCCGGACCAGGCGGAGCCGTATTCAATTTCGATGGCAATTCGCTGATCGGCGCAAAGCTGCCGGTCTCGGCTCTGATAGTAGCCAGCGCCATCAGCACCATTTCTCTATCAATCAATTCGACCTTTTCAAGAGCCTTCAAAACGAAGGGAAGATACATCTCGATATTCTGTCGCGGAGCGCCCGGAAACATTATTGCGACCTTGTCGACCGTCACACTCGGAAGCACCGAAACCGAAACTACAAAATCGTCGAATGAAATCAAGTCGAGGGCGCGCAGCGTTCCAAGCCCCGCAATGCCGTCAACCAGGAGGCCCCGATTTCGCTGAAAGGCTGAGACTGCCGATCTGGTGTTCGTCCCGAACTGCCCGTCAAAACTTCCGGTCAGGAATCCAAGCTCACTGAGCCTTTGCTGCATTTGACGAACGTCATCTCCCTTGTCTCCTGTTTTTAAAATTCTCATGCTTTTTTTCTCCTCGTGCTGGTGACTGAAGTCGTGCCCGATTATTCAGGCAATCCTTCGAAATGATCTTTTATCGGCTCGGCTTGATGGGTTTTCCTGTAATCGTCAAGCAGTTCCTGCATGATTTCGGAAAATGTCCAGTTTGGATCAAGCGCCGGATCGGCCGTCATTCGCTTTTCAAATTCCTGATAGGCACGCGAACGGGCCCATGCGAAAAAATGACCTAATTCATTCTCTTTTTCCATTCGATGCGAACCTCAAAGATTCATCCAAGCCGGGATAACAAGCCTGTCAAAGAAATTTCATGTTCAGCATTCATGTTTCTGCTTCAACCTGCTCAATCATCACGCACAAGCGCGAACTCAGAACATGGCACTTCTCGATACAGATTGAAAACAATGAATGATAAAGACGATGCAGGCCAAACGATTCTCAGACCTTTGACATTGCCTGTCAAGCTTCATTGCCAAGGCGATTATCAATTGGTAGGATTCGACCGTCCTGACAAGTCGAAATCATTGAAAACCTTCCGGAGGAGAAAATGAAACACGCGTTGTTGCTCGGATTGACCCTGATCGCCCTGCTGTTATTTACCGGCAGGCCTGGCGAACTCTCACAGGCTTCAGCTCCTGTGCTCAAAGCCGGCGCGGCTGCCGTCGTCGTCACGCCATTCGGTCAGCATGCCGATTGGGATGGACAGATGAGTGCGACAGGTGTCTGGGGAGAGAAGTTCGAAGACAAGAACGGAAACGGAGTCTGGGACGGCGGAGAGCCTTTTGTAGACGATCCGGGAAATACCGAGCTGGATGCGAGCTCCAAGAACAAGTATGACGGAATCTATCTTGCCGGTTTTGGCGACAAGAGACTGGCATCGGGAAGACACGATGATTTATGGGCAAGGACGGTCGTGCTCGATTACGGTTCGACCAGAATAGCGATCGTCTCGATCGATTTCATCGGCTACTACTCTGAGGGTCGTTATTACGGAATCAATCAAATTCAGAAGATGCTCGATCCCAAACTAGGGATTCAGGAGATACTGCTGAGTTCGACTCACAGCCACGAAGGCCCCGATACCATCGGCGCATGGGGCGACGGGCCTTTGAAGGATGGGAAATATCCCCAGTATCTGCGTTTTCTAGATCGTCAGATAGCAAAGAGTATCAACATGGCGGCCAAATCTCTGGAGCCGGTGAGAATCAAACTCGGTCAGACTGATCCCGAGCGCAGCCCCGCCATCGCCGGCATGCAGACTCGCACCAGCGGGCGGCCACCAAAATTTTTCGATCAAGAACTTCGGGTGATGCAGTTTGTCGGCACTGCCGGAAAGATGCGTGGCAAGGCCGTCGCCACCATCGTCAACTGGAATACTCATCCTGAGTCGATGGAGAACAAGAATACATACCTCACTTCGGATTTCCCGCATGCCATTCGCGAAAGCGTCGAGAAGCGTTACGGCGGAACCGCCCTCTACATCAACGGCGCTATTGGAACGGCAGAAATAATCGGCGATACCAACAACAAAAATAATGACCGGATTCGATTCGATGGGCAGGATTTCCCGCTCAAAGAGAATAACAATCGCCCTGTTTTCACCTTCGATCGAACTGAAGCCATCGGCCGCGATGTCGCAAAAGCCGCGATTGAAGCCCTGGACCGTGGCGGATGGAGCAAAAACAATTCCCTCTCCGTCAAGAAAGCAGATCTTAAAGGCCCTATGGATAATCAGGGCTACGCATTTCTCGCAAAACTCGGGGTCTTTGACACGATACCATTGACTGATGACGGCACCATGCCGGAAGTAAAGACCACCATCTACGCGCTCAACCTGGGGGATGCCCAGATCGTAACCACACCCGGCGAGCTATTCCCCGAGGTCTTTTACGGAGTTGCGAAACATAAGCGTACCGACTGCCCTCAGGCCGATACCGGAGCTCCGCCTGAACCGTCAATTCGGGATGCCATGACCGCGAAATACCGCTTTATGTTCGGTCTCTGCCCCGATGAATTCGGCTACATCGTCCCTAAATATGACTGGAGAAGGGAACCAGTGGACCTCAAGAAGATGCAGATCAGAGAGACGGCCGACCCATGCAGGGATAAAGGCGTTCCCAATCATTACCACGAAACAAATTCGGCAAGTTCGGAGTTCGCTCCTGCCTCCGCCTGTGTCTCGGTCGCGCTGCTGACAGGGAAGATTCCCACCGATGCAGCCTGTGCCAATGTCACAAAGCATTCTGATTTTGTGAAACGGCTCGCTGCAAAAAACGCACGAAAATAGATTCAGCCTTACTTAACATGACTGAAATAGAAATCATCCTCAACGGAGAGCCATATCTGATCGGCGAAAATAGATCGATCGTCGACCTCGTTCATTTATTGAACCTTGTTCCCGAACGCCTGGCTATCGAATTGAACCTCGATATTCTTCCCAAATCAGCATGGGGCGAAACCCTGCTCAAACCGGGAGACAGGGTCGAGATGGTTCATTTTGTCGGAGGTGGGTGAGCGCCCAAAATACCCGGCAATCCTCATTTTGAAGCTGAAGAAGGTTGCTCACTTGAAAGCAGGCGCACTCCATGGATGTCGCAAATTTGATGCGTTTTGGAAAAGCACTGATAAAAACTGTGTCTCCTGTTACGCAATCGACACGAAGAATGGAGCAATAGTATGCGAGTGCGAAGTGTGGTTTTATTCGGAATAATTCTTCTCATGCAGATCGGCTCGGGCAGTGCTGTTCAAACTACCGGAAGACACCCGGAGCTGCTTTACGATTCAAATGAATTAACCGAGATCCGAAAGAAGGCTGCATCGCCAGCGCTCAAGCCTGTTGCGCAGAAATTGATTGAGCGTGCCGAGAAGGAATTGAAGGGGGCAGTGCTCATACCTTCAATCACGGGGCGGGGAGAACCCGATCCGCAGGGTGAATCGAAGGGGCTGTCGTGCGCGCGCAAGCTTCAGGTCAGAGTTCTGACATATGCAATGGCCTTCAATCTGTCCGGGGATCGTAAATATCGCGATGCGGCTGTCAAGGAATTGCTGCAAGCGATCGACGACTGGCGCATCTGGGTGGATACCGCGCATCCTCCGCCATACGATCTGATGACAGGTGAGAATAGTCTGACATTCGGTCTGGCGTGGGACTGGCTTTATCACGATCTGACGGTTGAGGAGCGAAACAGGCTTCGTGAAGGGGTCGAGCGCCGTGCCTTGAGGCCATATCTCGACGCCGCCGGTGCGAAGCGGCCGCCATGGTTTTTTAAAGGGTTGAATAACTGGAACCCGGTCTGCAATGGCGGCGCCGCGGTGCTTGCCCTGGCACTCGAAGGCGAAAGCGCTCTCGCCTCGGATGTCCTCAAGATTGCCGTCCCAGCCATGGATTATTACTGGGGACATCTGGCAGATGATGGCGGATGGGATGAAGGCACAGGCTACTGGACATATGGCCATCGTTACGCGTTTATAGCCGCCGAAGCTCTCAGACGCGCAGGCAAACCAGGGGGCGCGGAAAGATTCAAGCTGCCCGGAGCGATGAGGACCGGCTATTTTCCGATTGTTTTCAATCCCGGTCGCAAGATTACCGCCGGTTTCGGCGATTCGAATTCGAGGGCGAATGATGCTATCTTTTATCTGCTTGGCCGCGAGTATCGGAATCCCGACTACATCTGGTTTCAGGACAGGGAGATGTCTCAATCCAGAAATTCAACCTGGCCCGTGGAAGCCCTGTCGCTGATCTGGAGGCCGGTTGGAGAAAGCTGGCTTCCCGAAGCAAAGGCGCTTACCGGCCAAAATTCGAACCGGTCTATCTGTTCTCGTCGATAGGGTGGGGAATGATGGCTTCAAATCAGCCCGATCCGGCACTTTTCCTGGCATTCAAGAACGGATCGCTCGCAGCCAATCATACTCATATCGATTTGAACACCATAAATATTGGTTATGGCGAGACGATGCTTGCCGTCGAACTCGGCAGCCGGCCTTACCCTGCTGATTACTTTTCGTCAAAGAAAAGCAGTTATTACGAGATTACCACCGCCGGACATAATACGGTTCTGATTGGCGGCAAGGGACAGGCTCCCAAAAAAATCGGCCGGCTCACCGGTCCGTTGCAAGGCGAAGGGTTTGACGCTCTGGTTGGTGTTGCCGATAGCGCTTATGAGATCGATGCACCTCGGGTCAGGCGTCACGCAGTATTTGTCGACAAACGCTACTGGGTTCTGCTGGATGAAATTCAAACGACCCAGCCTGAAACTGCCGAGCTGAGATTTCATACCTACGCTACAGTCACACAGTCCAAATCGAGACAATGGGTCTTTGAGCAGGATCAGGCTGCGCTCGATGTTTTCTCGCCGGAGCAGGAGATTTCAGTGTCGACGGAACAGCCTGGCGGATGGATCAAACCGGTCACCGTCTTGAGTCTGAAAGCACCGTCAGACAAGGAGCATGCGATAGTCACCATTCTTCAACCAAGATCACGAGGCGCTAAATCTTTCGATGTCGTCAAGGTTCAGAAGAACAGCGATGAAATCAAAGTTGTAGCCGATTCCGATCAGGTGATCTTCAAAAAATCGCCGGAAGGTTGGCAGGTCCTCAAAGTCGTTGTTAAAAGATAGCACGCGGAATCAAGGAAGAAAGAAGACAGAAGAAAGAAGACAGATTACGAAACAGACGAAATAAACGAAACAGACGAAAAATATACAAACAGCCATTGGTCCGTTATGCCCTTCGTTATTTTTCGACTGTTTCGTGATATTTCGTCTGTTTCGTAATCTGCCTTCTGTCTTCTTACTAAAGCCTGATTCACCTCGATAGATCAAGGTCTTTGAGCAGGCTTGGGCGGCATTTGGTCTTTCGGGAATCTTGGCAGCATCTCGTCCCGCATGGCGAGGAAGTAGACGGCGGCGGCGATGACGATTGCGGATTTCCTGGCATCGTCTTCGATGATTCTCTCAAAGGTATCGAGGTTGGTATGCCAGGTGGCGGTACCGTATTCGATCGGGTCCTGAGCGATGCCAATGCCGGGCAGGCCTGACTGGTTGAAAGAAGTGTTGTCCGAACCGCCAAGACCGCGGCTGCGGGAAGGGATGGAGCCGAAGAATCCCAGATCCTCAAAAGGTTTGAGGGCGTCGCGAAGAGCCTGGGACGCTTGAGAAGGTCCGAATATGGACATTCCGCGTGCACGTCCGGTGCCGGAGTCGATATTGAAATAGCCTCCGAACTTCTCGAAATCCGGTTTGGGTTCCTCAAACGATCCGAAGTGATCTTTGACGTAGGCCTGAGAGCCGAGAAGCCCCTGTTCCTCGCCGCCCCATAAAGCGACACGAATAGTACGGCGGGGTTTGACGCCAATGGCTTTAAGAATCCGCGCAGCCTCCATCATCGTCGCGCAGCCGATCGCATTGTCGGTTGCTCCGGTTGCTGCGTGCCACGAGTCAAGGTGTCCGCCCAGCATGATCACTTCGTCTTTCTTGTCGGTTCCCGGTATTTCTGAAACGACGTTATAGGCGGTAGTGCCTTCAGGAAACGATTTATTGACGATGTTGAATTCGAGTTCGACAGTTGTCCCGTCGTCGAGGATGCGCGAGATTCGGCCGTAGTCCTCGTTGGTCAGAATTACAGTCGGGACTGCCTTGGCAAGATCGAATGTGCGGTTGTTGAAGGCGCGGATCTGACGATGTTCGCGGCCGCCGTCTTCGACCTTGATTGCGGCGCCATTGGCTACGAGGAATGCATCGACGATCTCGGTAACCTGCCTCGAGTTGAGCTTCCCGGGTTGCGGTGGTTCCTGCTGACGCGGGGGACCTGATGGTCTCTGATCCTGCGGACCATCGCCTGAAAAACGCGCTTTCGCGCTCTGATCTTCGAGGCGCTTCGGAGCCGGAGTGATGACGACAGCGACCTTGACGGGGGTGCCGACCAGCACGATTTTGCCTTTGACACTCGCCGCGATAGTGCCGAGATAAGCGTCGAGCTCTTCTTTAGTCGGATTTGATGGAGGAGCGATCAAAACGGCCTTCGCTGTTACCGTGCCGTTTGTGCCGGGCGTCCAGGAGAGGACTTCACCGACCAGAGGCTCCTTTACCGGCGAGACGATATGAGCCGAAAACCTTTCGTTGAGCCAACCCGGATGGCCGAAATCCCAGGGCTCGAGATGGCCGTTCTCAAATCCCCACGACGCCATCTGCTTGACGGACCATTCGCCGGCATTCTTCAGATTCGGCGAGCCGGTCAGACGGGGGCCGAAAACATCCGTTAGAAAATGCAGCGTCCGCATAATCTGTGAATTGTCCATCGCTTCCTTGCGAATCCTGGTCTGGATCTCGGGATCAATTGAGTTTTGCGTCTGAGCCAAAACCTGAAGCGGATTGAGCAGAGCCACTGCGAGCAGAACTACTCTCAGATCTTTCAGCATAAGTTCTCCTGTCAATATTTTTGAATATCAGTACTGCCTGAAAAGGTGACCTTCCTATTGTCACTTTTTCAGTCTTCTTGACAAGGCTTGAATCGCGCCTTTAGTATCGACCATCAATTTTCTACCCGGAATTTACGAAAGGCTCTCGTCACAGAAAGAACATGCGAATAATACTGGCGTCATCGGAAGTTGTGCCTTACTCGAAGACAGGCGGGCTTGCAGATGTTGCCGGAGCCCTGCCCAAAGCGCTTTCCCGAATCGGTTGTGATGCCGCGGTGATCACTCCGAAATATACCGGCATGGGAAAGCGGCACGGCGACGTAGTCAGCCACGAAACCGGAGAACTGCTCTTTTCGGATTTGAGGGTTCCTTTCGCCGACGGGGTAAGATATGCGGCAGTCTGGCGAGATTATCTTGATGGAGTTCCGGTCTATTTCATAGACAATGCCGAATACTTCGGGCACGGATACATCTACGGCAGTGGGAATTTTGACGTTGAAAGATTCGCGTTTTTCAGTCGAGCGGTGCTCGAGCTTTGCAAGCGGATTGGCGGGCCGCCCGATATTCTGCACTGCAACGACTGGCAGACCGGACTGATACCCGCCTATCTTGCCTCGGCCTATGCCGGCGATCCATTCTATTGGCGGACGGCTACATTTTTCACCATTCACAACCTTGCGTATCAGGGGCATTTCGATCCGAATCTGCTGCCAAAATTCGGATTCGGATGGGACAGCTATCAATACGGGATGGAGTTTCACGGGTCGGCGAGCGCGATGAAAGCGGGGCTTTATTTTTCGACGGCCATATCGACGGTCAGCCCTAAATATGCCGAAGAGATCCAGACGCCCGAGTTTGGTAACAATCTCGATGGGCTGCTGCGATGGCGGCGAGGGGACCTGATCGGCATTCTCAATGGCGTCGATTACCACGAATGGAACCCCGAGACCGACAAATATCTGGCGGCGAATTATTCGATCAATGATTTTTCAGGGAAATATTTCTGCAAGAAGGCGCTGCTCGAAAATTATCACCTTCCTGTGGATTTGGATAAGCCTGTCGTTGCAATCGTGTCGAGGCTGACCGTGCAGAAAGGGATAGAGCTGATCGCACAGGCCATCTGGAAGATCCTGGATACCGGAGCCTATTTTGTAATCCTCGGCTCGGGAGGAGAGAGTTACGAGAATTTCTTTCAGCACGTGAGAGATACACGGCCGCAGCAGGTTGGAGTCTATTTCGGATATAACAATGCACTCGCTCATCAGGTCGAAGCCGGGGCTGATATGTTTTTAATGCCCTCGGCTTATGAACCCTGCGGGCTGAATCAGATGTACAGCCTTAAATACGGCACCATCCCGATCGTCAGGGGTGTGGGCGGGCTCGATGATTCGATTCAGGGTTTTGAGCGAACCACGGAGCAGGGCAACGGATTCAAATTCTACGAATATTCGAGCGACCGGCTGGCTGAGAAGTATTATGAATCTCTGCTCACCTATTACGACAGGGCGCTGCTTAACAGGATCAGGCGCAATGGCATGAGTACCGACTATTCCTGGGATCGAGCAGCGCATAATTATCTGGACGCATACCGGCGGGTTCTGGCTGCGAAATTGTAGCCGCGCGGGCCGGTCTCGTGTGCCGTTTGTTGTCGGGTTTGCTATAATGGTCAACCTTTGATTGCAGGTTTGAACTCCATGCGAGTTACAGGGCAAGTTACAGGCGGGTTGGCATCTCGAAAAAAGAGATGAGATATTAGTCAATATAAATAATTGATCAAGGAGAAAGATATGAGTGAATTTGTCGCAGAAGTAAGTGATTCGAGTTGGGAGTCGGATGTTCTGAAATCCGATCAGCCGGTACTGGTCGATTTCTGGGCGGCCTGGTGCGGACCCTGCCTCGGGCTGGCGCCGACTGTCGATGCCGTTGCCCAGAAGTATCAGGGCAAGGCGAAGGTGGTCAAACTCAATGTTGATGAGAACGTAGAAAGCCCGGCCAAATACGGCATCCGCGGCATTCCGACACTGATCCTGTTCAAGGGCGGTCAGGAAGTCGATCGGCATGTCGGTGTCCCGGCCAATGCCAAAGACCACATCTCAAACATGATTGATAAGCAGCTTTAATCGTTAAACACTGAAACTCACGCGGGATTAACAGGGATTAACAAGATTGATACCTTTGCGCGATTCGCCAATCGATCCTGTTAGCCCTGTTTTCCTGTAAACCTCAAGCTGATTCAACAAACTGGAAAATGAACCTCGCAATCATAGGTGCGCAGTGGGGAGACGAAGGAAAAGGCAAGATCGTCGACCTGATAGCGCCGAACTTTGACATCGTGGCGCGCTATCAGGGCGGGCATAATGCCGGACACACAGTGATCATTCGCAAGGATGGGGCGGAGCAGAAGTTCGTGCTTCATCTGATACCATCTGGAATCACGCATCCGGGCAAGACCTGCATCATCGGCAATGGAGTTGTGGTCGATCCCAAAGCATTGCTTAACGAGATGGAGGATCTGCGCGGGAAGGGAATCGAAGTCACCCGGGACAATCTGCTCGTCAGCAACCGGGCTCATCTGATCATGCCATATCATCTTGGCGCTCGATCGGGCGATTGAATCGGGTCGCGGGGGCAATGCCGTCGGCACAACGATGCGGGGGATTGGTCCGGCGTATGAGGACAAGATGGCGCGTCGCGGGCTCAGAGTCGGGGATCTCGCCGACCTTGAGAGCCTGCCCGCAAAACTGACACTCAATGCCCGCCAGGCCAACAGACTTCTGACGATGCTCGGCGGGGAACCGATCGACGAAAAAAAACTGGTCGAGGATGGTTTGAAGTGGGCCGAGATACTGGCGCCGCACATCGTTGACACGACCTACCTGCTCAATCAGTCGTCACGCAATGGGAGTTCCATTCTGCTTGAAGGCGCTCAGGCGACGATGCTCGATATTGACCATGGGACTTACCCGTTTGTCACGTCTTCGAATTCTACAGTTGGAGGCGCCTGCACCGGCACAGGCCTGCCGCCATCGATGATCCATGCGACGATAGGGGTCATCAAGGCCTACACCACACGAGTGGGAGGCGGCCCTTTCCCTACCGAATTG
The DNA here is from genome assembly GCA_016710075.1 of Acidobacteriota bacterium. Lineage (GTDB taxonomy): Bacteria > Acidobacteriota > Blastocatellia > RBC074 > RBC074 > JADJLO01. Next base: position 558,655 of record JADJLO010000001.1, read on the forward strand.
AACGATTCACTTGGAGAGCACATCAGATTACGCGGCAGCGAGTACGGCGCATCGACCGGCAGACCCCGAAGGACCGGCTGGTTCGATGCCGTCATTGCAAGATATGCGGTCATGGTCAATGGGTTGAACGCACTGGCGCTGACCAAACTCGATGTTCTGGATGACCTGGATGAGATGAAGATCTGTGTCGGCTACAGCATTGACGGTAAAAATATTGATTCGGTTCCTTTCGATGCAGGCCAGATGGCGGCAGCTGTTCCGATTTACGAATCGATGCCCGGCTGGCAGGAAAAAACAGCCGGTATTTCAAAATTCTCGGACCTGCCGGATAAGGCGAAAAACTACGTCAATCGCCTGTCTGAGCTTGCTGGAGCGCCGTTTGCGTTCATCTCAACCGGGGCTGAGCGCAATGAGACCATCATTGACGATGACGTGCTTGCCGGGTTCGGCTTGAAAATTTCAGTCTAAGCGGGCCCCCCCGGATCGGATTTCATGCGATACAGATACTTTACGGCTGATGTTTTCACCGACAAAATCTTCGGAGGCAACCAGCTTGCTGTCTTTCCGCAGGCCGTGGGGCTGAGTTCGGAGCAGATGCAGCAGGTGGCGCGTGAATTCAATTATTCCGAGACGGTTTTGTTTTCCCTCCGGCTGATGTGGGGAATACGAGGAGTGTCCGGATCTTCACTCCATTTACCGAGCTTCCATTCGCAGGTCATCCAACGATCGGGACCGCCTTCGTCCTTGCTCAACTCGGAGAGATCACGCTTACCGGAGACGGGACGCGGGTCGTTCTTGAAGAGGGGGTCGGCCCGGTTCCCGTTTCGATTTACGCTAAAGACGGTGATCCGACAGGGGCGCAACTCACTGTCGCCCTGCTCCCGGAGGCAGGCCCTGAGCCGCCATCGAACGATATTCTTGCGGCGATCCTTTCGCTCGACATTGAGGATCTACTCACCGGTCCGGATCGACCTCAGGCGTTCTCCTGCGGTGTTCCCTATCTCTGCATTCAGCTGCGGAATTCCGATGCTTTGAGGCGGGTCCGAATCAACAGGGATCTTTGGAGCCGGCATCTCGAAAATTACTGGGCTCCGAGCGTCTATCTATTCACCGCAAATTCCGACCTCGACCCGAACCGACTCCACACCAGAATGTTCGCACCCTCGCTTGGCGTCGAAGAAGATCCGGCAACCGGATCCGCCGCGGTCGCCGTGGCAGGCTACCTCGCATCGAGAAGCGAAATGAAGAATGGTATCCTTCGCCGGCAGGCAGATCAGGGAGTCGAGATGGGCAGGCCGAGCCTGCTTGAAATCGAGGCCGAAATCAAAGACGGCGCAATCACGGCCGTTCGCGTCGGCGGATCGGCGATCATGGTCTGTGAAGGAAGTATCGAAATCCCCTGATTGTTACCACCCATCTCCCCATTTGGCCTTTCTGGCAGTCTTCCATAATGGGTTGCTCTTCGTGATTGTCTTCTTTTCGATCCCGTTTTCAGTGCACAAGGTAAAATCGATGAATCCCGGATGAATTCCCGGATGGCGAAGGATTCTGGATGCGGCTTTGACGGCCGGCTCTTTTGCGAAGGCGAGATAACTATACTTCTCGTCCTCGTATCCCATTGTGCCTGACTTCAAGCGCCGGTGAATCGAGGATCTTTCGACTCTTGCGGAGAAATGACACCAGTCGCCATCAGTCATCGGGCACTCAAGTTTGTGTGGGCACGGAGCGATAATCCAGGCGCCTTTTTCGATGAAAAACGATCTGGCTTCCTTGATCATACCAAAACCCCTGCCGGTTCCGGGTTCGATTATCACTCCGATAATTCTGGCGGCTCCAAGCATCGACATATAGACGGACTTCCGAGCCTTCTCATCGAGTTCGCCGATTGAGTATGAGGCGACGACCAGATCGGATTCAGGCAATTCAGGGCTGCGGCTGATATCCATCTGTCGCCAGAGAGATGATTCGATGGGAGTACCCGTACCCATTCGCCTGCCAATGCTGATCAGCCCGGCATCTCTTTCGATGAGCGTCAGAGCTTCCAGCTCAGGGAAGATCTCGATCGCCGCCCATGCCATAGTTCCAGGCCCGCTTCCTAAATCGAGGAGGCTGTGCACTCCAATCCCGGGCAATTGCCTGGAGATTTCCTTTAAAACCGCGGACCCGGCCTCGAATGTTGCAGGCATTCTGGATGCTAGATAAGCAAGACGGTGATTATCGTTGTGAATTATCCTTCCGTCAGGTGAGCGGGATAATCTGTAATTTTCAGAAAGCTCTTCCGAGGCCCTGATCAGTGAACTCAATGGCGTATCAGAGATTTCTCTGTCGATTGCAGCTCGAAGGGTTGCACGCAGGCTTGATTTATTGAATGGTTGATCGCTCACAGCCCAAAACCTTTGAAATGGTGTAATTTTCCGGTCTGCGGGATTGTCTGAGGTTTTAGCGATTCATTCAAGGCTGAGGCAAGGTTCAGGCAAGGTTGAGGCGGATTTATTGATCCGTCAGCTCCCCGTTCCGATTGATTCCATCCCGGAACGGGGAGCTGGTAATATCCAATTTCCCCGGATTCTCCTGATCTATCTCTCTTTTCTGCTGTCCAAATTGCCTTCAGGCATTGGAGACTGTCTTGTTCTGATCTCAGAATGACCTGAAGGATAGACCGTTGGTGGAGGCGTCAGGGCCTCCGGCGCCGATTGCTTTTGTCTGAATAACTCTTCTGCCCGTCCCGAAGACTCGATCGACCTGTTCGAATCGATTCTCGAGAGTCCGAAGCCGAATAAAGTCAGAATCGCAATAAATAATGCGACAAAAATTGCAAGATTGATCACCCCCTGACCTTTTGCTCCATCCTGTGAATGCGACGATCTGCCGCCTGACTGCCTCTCGTCCAGAAACGCCTTATATCTGTTGCGGTAGCTCTTGTCATTTCTGGCTGCATGTGATGCGCGCTGTTGTTTCATTTTCTTCGTACTCCTTGATTCACGGTTCAAAAGCCCACGGCTGTTATGGGACACTGATAGGGCACATCATTCGGATACATCATTCGGACATAAAAGGGAGACGCTATGGGGCACAGAAATTTAAATGAAATCTCAGATTGGACAATACAAGGGAGGGGGGAATTTGCGGGTGTTAGATTCGAACCTGAGACGATGACTCGGTGAGTAAGTCGTCGAGATTATAGTAAAAGATCTGTTGGTGATGATGCTCGATGTTCTAATTTAATAAAAAATTCATACCGAGCGGTCACTGAGACTTGGCCATCTTAAAAACTCCCGCTGAAAATGTCAATCAAGTAATTTTATTTTTTAATAATTAACCGTTGTCATCATAAAATTAGCGGAAATGAAACGCCTCGATTCGATTTTGCAATAACGTTACATTGTGGTAGCCTGCGTTACACGTGAAATGTAACGTTAAGATTGTCTCATGCAGATTCCAAAAGAAGAAAAACTTGCCCAATTAAACCGTGTTCTTCAGGGGCGCACTCTTCAGGGCTCCGAGAGTCTCAAGGCGTTTCTGCGCTTTGTGGTGGATAAAGTCGTCGATGATGCCGAGAGCCAGTTGAAGGAGTATGTCATAGCGACAGAGGTTTTCGGCCGCGGGAGCGAGTTTGATTCGAGAATCGATTCAGTAGTCAGAGTTCAGGCCGGCCGGCTCAGAACCAAGCTGCAGGAATATTATGCGACTGAAGGGAAGGATGATCAGATCATTCTCGAACTTCCCAAGGGGCAGTACACCCCGACCTTCAGATATCAAACGGCGACGCCTGCCGGGTTAGAGGATAACGGCGTAGCCTCGACACTCGCCGATCGGTCAACTCTCAAAGACGATGAGAGCCAGTCGATCGACACACAAGGCAACCTTAAAATCGGCGGGACACTCAGCCTTCACCGGCGCTGGAAAATTGCGGCCATCGTCTTTGCGATTCTCAGCCTGGTGCTGTTTTCCACGGCCTTGTTCTACCGGTCAAGGACTCTTCAACTGGTTCAATCGACAAATGCAGGTACTTTGTCTGAAGTTGAGACGATCGACCGCAGGGAGATAGCCCCGTTCTGGGGGCCGCTGCTGAGCTCGACCGAACCCGTTCTGGTGGTCTATAGCAACACACTTTTTCAGGGCACGGCGGAAGAGGGGATGAAACTTCTCAAGAAGCTCGATTCTCCTGGAAGCAGTCTGGGTTCTCCGAATATTCCTCAAAGCGGGATCGAGTACAGCAATAAGCCTGTCATTGAGCACTACACCGGCATCGGCGAGGTGATGGGCGCCTATTTTCTGGGCGATTTCTTCGCCAAGATGCGACACCCTTCAAGAGTCAAACGCAGTCTGCTGCTCAACTGGGAAGATTTGAAGACGGAAAACATCGTGGTTCTCGGGTCGCCGGCCGAGAATCTCTTCCTGCGGGATCTGCCGCAGAAGCAGGATCTGATCTTCAGGCCCAATATCCCGGATAAGGATGATGGAGGCAAACCGGCGTATGGAATCGTCAACACAAAGCCTCAGCCCGGTGAACAGCCGTATTATTTTGCAAGGCAGGGAGGTCCATCCCGCAGCCAGATTTCAGAGGATTACGCAGTCATCAGCGTTCTACAGGGGCTGAATTCAAAAAACAGGCTGCTGATTCTGGCGGGGATAACGACACTGGGAACCCAGGCAGCGGCCGAGTATGTGACCAGGCCACCGTATATCCGGGATCTGATCTCTCGATTGAATACCGCACCGGCCGGCAACCCTCCTGCGTTGCCCGCAAATTTCCAGGTCCTGGTCAAGGTCAAGGTCAACGGAGGCGTTCCTATCCAGCTTTCTTACGAGACTCACCACGTGATCAGCCAGTAATCCTTTACCTGTGGGTACTCCTTCTTTAATTTCAGCCATCAACACGATTGACTTCAGATAATCAGACATGCCGGCCTGCATGTAATTGCAGTAATTGAAGGTCGGGCATATATTTTGATCGTTATGCTGCAATTCGCCTCCACCTACAGATCATTTTTGGGATTGCCGATTTTTCTATTATCGATGATTTCGATATGCGCCATGGATTTCCATTCGGTGCAAAAGGATAATCAGGATTCTTATGGCGTTGGATTCACCAGCATGGGCCGTGCTGCCGGACTCAATTCAAAGACAATTTATGGAGATGAAGGACGCAACCGATATCTGCTCGAAACAACGGGTTCCGGGATTGCCTGGTTCGATTATGACAATGACGGCTGGCTGGATATCTTCGTTGTCAACGGCGCCAGAATCGAGGGATTTCCCAGGGGGCAGGAGCCGACGACGCATCTTTATCGCAACAATCGTAAAGGCGCTTTCACTGACGTAACGAGGGAATCGGGTCTGGCTCGCAGCGGATGGGGACAGGCCGTCTGCATCGGCGATTACGATAACGACGGGTTCGATGACCTTTTTGTCACTTACTACGGCAGGAACACCTTGTTCAAAAATAATGGCGACGGTACTTTTGCGGATGTTTCCGAAAAGGCTGGAGTCGCCGGCGGCAGGGTGCGCTGGGGCAGCGGTGCGGCTTTCATGGATTTTGACAGGGATGGAGATCTCGATCTCTTTGTTGCCAACTATATTGAAATGGATTTGAAAACCGTGCCGACGCCCGAAAACGGACCATGCCTTTATAAAGGGAAATTCGTGGCCTGTGGCCCTCCGGGTTTGCAGGGCGGGAAGAATATCCTCTATGAAAATGACGGCAAGGGGAATTTCAGGGACGTATCGGAAAAATCAGGCATAACTAAAGCCGCTGGAACCTATTGTCTTGGAGTTCTGGTCGCAGACTTTGATAACGACTCATGGCCCGATATTTACGTTGCGAGCGATACCGACTCATCGACCCTCTATCTGAATAATAAAGACGGAACTTTTAAAGATATCGGGATCGAGGCGGGCGTCGCCTACAGCCCCGAAGGTAAAACTCAGGCTGGAATGGGTGTGACCGCCGGCGATTACGATGGAGACGGATTGCTCGATATCTTTAAAACCAACTTCGCCGGCGAGTTGTCCTCGTTATATAAAAATCGCGGAGTAAAATCCGGCCTGTTGAGTTTCGACGATGCGGCATTGAGTTCCGGCATCGGAGTCAACACGCGATATCTTGGATGGGGCTGTGGTTTTGTGGATTTCGATAATGACGGCTGGCTGGATATCTTCCTGGTAAACGGCCACGTCTATCCTGAAGTGGCCGGCTTGCGTTCTGAGATCGGGTATGCTCAAAAGAAGATTCTTTACCGGAATCTCGGAACCGGCAATTTCAAGGATATCTCCGATCAGGTTGGAGGCCCGCTGATCGAACCTGTCCCCGGCAGAGGCACCGCCTTCGGTGACTTCGATAATGACGGCGACCAGGATATTCTGATCAATACCATTAATGACTACCCCGAATTATTGCGCTGTGATTCAAAAAACAGTAATAACTGGACAACGATCAAGCTCATCGGCGTCAAATCGAACAGGTCCGCGATCGGCGCGAGATTAAGACTGGCCGCGGGCGACCGGTTCCTGATCGATGAAGTCCGCAGCGGCGGCAGTTATTATTCTCAGAACGATTTGAGAATCCATTTTGGCCTGGGAAAATCGGAGAAAATAACAAGCCTTGAGATTCAATGGCCGAGCGGTTTGAAAGAGACGTTGAAGGATTTGCCTGTCAACCGGATGATCCGGATCAGGGAACAATCGGGGGTTGTCGATTCTTCACAGAACAAGGCCGGAATGTCGAAATAGGTGTAGCCGCAAATCGATCTGGATCGTCTATATATTCTTGAACAAACCAATCAAACAAGGAGATTTATCCTGATGAAGCAACTGCTGAGATTGCTATGCGTCGTGGCGGCGGTTATGTGTGTGAACTCGGTTTCAAAAGGTCAGGAGCGGCCGGCTGAAGATCCACTCCAGCAGCGATTTCGAGCGCTCGATGAGCGGCTGGATTCGATGGAATCGTCGCTTGGGAAGGATGTCGACGATCTCATGTGGTTCAACCGGATGGGAGACATCGCCATTGTCGATAAGGTTCGCTACACGGGCCCGCCGCCGCGGGTGATTCCAAATCCGACCGGGCAGGGCGCATCCAATCCTGTCATCATCCCCGCATACACATTCATTCCAAAACAATATGCATCGTCAAAGCTGCCTCTCATCGTCTTTGTTCATGGCGGAGTTCACGGAAGCTTCGAGACCAGCTATGTGCACATTATTCGAGAGCTGATTCAGCAGGGCTATGCCATCATTGCCCCGGAATATCGCGGCAGCAACGGATACGGCCGCGGTTTCTGGCGCCAGATCGATTACGGCGGATTCGAGAACGATGATGTCTTCGCGGGCAGGCAGTGGATGATCGAGAACCATCCGAATATAGATCCGCAGCGGGTCGGGATTATGGGCTGGAGCCATGGCGGGATGATTTCACTGATGAACGTCTTCGATCATCCGCAGGATTTCAAGGTCGTTTATGCCGGAGTGCCCGTCAGCGACCTCGTCGCTCGCATGGGTTACAAGAGTCAGAGCTACCGCGATCTTTACTCCGCCCCATATCATCTCGGCAAAACCGCCGAACAGAACGTCAATGAGTACAAGCGCCGCTCGCCTGCCTGGAATGCAGAGAAGCTGCAAACGCCGCTTCTGGTTCATACAAACACCAATGACGAAGATGTCAATGTGCTCGAAGTCGAACATCTGATTCAGGCACTCAAGGCCGCGGGGAAGAAGTTCGATTACAAGATCTACGAAAATGCCCCGGGAGGCCATGCTTTCAACCGGATCGATACTAAGCTTGCAAAGGAATCGAGGAGCGAAGTATACAGATTTCTGGCTCAGTATCTCACCCCGGCCAATCCCGTGAAATAATCCGGAAAGAAAACGTCGCTCAATAAACCGATAATCAGGAACCAGTAAAATTACGCATTGGAGGAATACACCTTGAAATCATTACGATTTTTAATAGCCATCGCCGTCATATTCGCGATAGCCGTCATTGGCGTGAGCGCGCAGGGACAAAGGGCCGGGGGTGGAGGCCGAGGCCAGGGGCAACCGGGGCAACCGGGTCAGGAAGGGCAGGCTGCGCAGGCGCCGCAGGACCCGATGTCCACCCCGACATTCTCGGGACTTCGTTTTCGATCGATCGGCCCCGGTGTGACCGGCGGACGCGTCGTCGGATTCGCCGTTGATCCGAACGACAGGGCGAAATATTTCGCGGCAGTCGCATCGGGTGGCGTCTGGAAGACGGTCAATGGCGGAACCACGTGGACCCCTGTCTTCGATAACTACGGATCATTTTCTATCGGCTACATCGCACTCGATCCGAAGGATTCGGCTGTTCTCTGGGTTGGGACTGGAGAGAACAACAGCCAGCGTAGCGTGGCTTATGGAGACGGCCTCTACAAATCGGAAGACGGCGGTCGCACCTTCCGCAAGGTCGGCCTGGAAAAATCCGAACACATAGGAAAGATCGTCATCGATCCGCGTGACAGCAAAACCGTCTATGTCGCGGCACAGGGGCCGTTGTGGGGGCCGGGTGGAGATCGCGGGCTGTTCAAAACGACTGACGGCGGCAAGACCTGGAAGAATATTCTCAACATCAGCGAACATACCGGAGTCACCGATATTGCTGTCGATCCTTCGAATCCTGACATAGTTTATGCGGCATCGTGGCAGCGCCGGCGTCATTTCTACACTTTGATCAACGGCGGTCCGGAAAGCGCGCTGTATAAATCGACCGATGGTGGAGCGACGTGGAACAAGCTTCGCGGCGGGCTTCCATCGGGCGAGGTCGGGCGCATCGGCATTGCCGTCTCTCCGGTTTCACCGAATGTGGTTTATGCGACGGTTGAAGCCGAGGGGCAGGGAAGCGGGATTTTTCGTTCGCAGGATCGCGGAGCCACATGGGAACGCATGAATCCGGCAATAGCCCAGGCAATGTATTATTCCCAGATCATCTGCGACCCGAAAGACGTCGACAGGATATACATCCCCAACGTTATTTTTCAGGTTTCCGATGACGGAGGCCGCACGATTCGGCCGCTCGGTGAACGATCCAAGCACGTCGACAACCATGCGATCTGGATCGACCCGAACAACACGAACTACTATATCGTCGGCAGTGACGGCGGCATCTACGACAGCTACGACCGCGGCGCGACATGGCAGTTCAAGTCGAACATGCCGATCACGCAGTTCTACGATATTGCTGTGGACAATTCGACGCCGTTTTACAATGTCTGTGGCGGAACTCAGGACAACAACAGTTGGTGCGGGCCGTCGAGGACGCGCAGCGCAACCGGCATCACCAATGCAGACTGGTTTGTGACTCAGGGTGGAGACGGCTTCCACACACGCGTCGATCCCGAAGATCCCAACACCATATACGCTACATTGCAGTACGGCTCGATTGTCCGTTTCGACAAGCGCACGGGCGAGCGCATCGGCATACAGCCGAAAGAGGGCAAGGGAGATGCAGGCTACCGCTGGAACTGGGACTCTCCGCTGATCATCAGTCCGCATTCGCATACGCGCATCTATTTTGCGGCCAATAAGCTTTTCCGCAGCGATGACCGCGGCGATACATGGAAGGTCATCAGCTCCGATCTGACACGCCAGCTCGATCGGGACAAGCTGCCGGTGATGGGCAAGGTCTGGGGACCGGATGCGATTGCCAAGCATCAGTCAACGGCCGCTTACGGCAACATCTCGGCAATCAGCGAGTCTCCGAAGAAGGAAGGCCTGATCTATATCGGAACCGATGACGGCCTGATCCAGTCTACCGAAGACGGCGGCAAAAACTGGCGCAAGACGGAAAAGATCGAGGGCGTCCCCGAAAACTCCTACGTCGCACGGATTTTTGCTTCCCAGCACGACGCCGGCACAGTCTATGCGCTCTACAACAATCATCAGAATTCGGACTTCGCTCCATACATCGTCAAAAGCAAGGATGCGGGCAGGACATGGGCTCTGATATCCAGCAATCTGCCAAAGACTCATCCTCTGTGGGCCATTGCTGAAGATCACGTGAATCCGAATCTGCTTTTTGTCGGAACGGAGTTCGGGCTTTTCTTCTCAAACGACGGCGGCGCGAAATGGATTCAGATGCGCAGCGGCCTGCCGGTGATTGCGATTCGAGATCTGGCGATACAGAAACGCGAGAACGATCTGGTTGTCGGCACATTCGGTCGCGGGGCCTACATCCTCGATGATTATTCGCCGCTCAGAACGGTCAATGCTCAGATGCTCGCGCAGGAAGCCGCCACTTTCCCGGTCAAGGACGCCTTGATGTATATTCAGTCGCAGCCATACGGCGGACGCGGTAAGGCATTCCAGGGCGAAAACCTTTACACCGCCGACAGCCCATACGGCGCTTCCTTCACCTACTACCTGAAAGACTCGCTCAAGACTAAAAAACAGCAACGCAAGGATGCCGAAAGGAAGGGGAATGCGCCGTTCCCGACCAGGGAAGCTCTGATAGCCGAAGAGGAAGAGGAAGCGCCAATGATTTTACTGACCGTCACCGACGCCTCAGGCAACATCATACGCAGGCTCAATGGCGCAAACGCTCCCGGCATACAGCGAATCAACTGGGATCTTCGTTATCCTTCGAACCAGCTCGCCCCTCCACGGCTTCCGGGAACTGAAAACCTCGAAGAGGTCTTCGGGCCGGCCCCTTCCGGCGGTCTGGTCATGCCCGGAAAATACTCCGTCACCCTCTCACAGCGCTACAACGGTGTCTGGAAGCAGCTCGGCACACCGCAATCGTTCAACGTGACCACGGAAGGCCTGAACACCATGGCCGCCGCCGATCGCAAGGCTCTCTTCGAATTCCAGCAGAAAGTCGGCAGGCTGCAGCGCGCAGTCAACGGCGCTCTTTCAGCGGCAAACGAACTGAGGACCAATCTCGCAACTGCCAAACGAGCCCTGATGGAGACTCCGGCCGCCAGCGAGAAGCTGGTTGATGAAGTCGTCGGAATCGATAGACGGTTGAACGAAATCCTCAAAGCGCTGCGCGGCGATTCCGTGCTCCGCGCCCGCCAGGAGACTCTCCCGCCTTCAATCAGCGAACGTGTTAACGGCATCGTTGGCGATCAGCGCATGTCCACCTCCAGGCCGACTCAAACTCACATCACGGCCTATGGCATCGCTGCTGCGGATTTCGATGTGGAATTGAAGAAGCTTCGGACTCTGATTGAAGTCGATGCGGCTAAACTGGAAAAATCACTGGAGGCCATCGGCGCTCCATGGAGTCATCCTGATTGATCACACGGGTTTCGAACGCCACCACACCCCGCTTGTCATCCTTCGCCTGCTTTTCGATAACCACCTTTGTCACCCGAATCGTATCGCCAATGAACGTCGGATGCGTGAATCTCAGCTTGTCGACTCCATAAAAGGCTATGATCGATTCGCTGTCTCCCATCTGAATTGTCAGACCCGTGGAGATGCTGAAGACGAGCGCTCCATGTGCAATCCTGCGTCCGAACGGGCCGCGCCTGGCGAACTCCTCACTCATATGCAGTTCATGAAAATCGCCCGAAAGGCCCGCAAAATTGACGATGTCGGCTTCAGTGATGGTTCGAGTTCCCGATGTCGCCGTGCTGTTTAATTCGTAGTCTTCGAAGTATTTCATACAGAGTCCAAAAGTCTAAAGTTTAAAGTTTAAAGTTTAAAGACGTTTTTCAGGGAATGCCTGTATCAGGGAATGGTTGTGTTGTCGATCAAGGGTCTTTACGTTTGTATAAAGAACTTATGTTACGAGAAATAGTATTTCTGAATAGGTTTGACACGTTCTATTGAAGTAATTCAAACAGCCGGCGAAGCCGGCGACAGCATGTAGCCTAGGGTGAAGCGAGGCCGAAGGCCGAGCGGAACCCTAGGTTCAGTTGAAAAAATAAAACCAAGCCCACGAAGTGGGCGACAGATTCAGCGCCAAAGGTCTAGCGGCTGTTTTTCTGTCGCCCGTTTCACGGGCTCAGAATGATGTTGATTACGATACCCAGGGTTCGCTCGGTCTTCGGCCTCGCTTCACCCTGGGCAGCTACATGCTGCCACCCGCTTCGCGGGTTGTGGACTAGTCAAATCAAGATAGAGGATATTCGGTGCGTAACATCAGTAAAGAATATTCCGTGCGTAAGATCAGTTAGTGAAAATCTCAAAATGCCAAACCAATTATGCTCTACGATGACCACAAACTTTAAACTTTAAACCTTGAACTTTGGCCCTCCGCACTCTCTTCTCACCCTACGGGCAGAATAATCCTGAAGCAGGTTCCGGCCCCGACCTCGGATTCGACTTTGATTTTGCCGTTGTGGAGTTGGACGGCGCGGAAAGCCTGAGCGAGGCCGATGCCGCTGCCCTTTGGTTTGGTTGTGTAATAGAGGTTGAAGATTTTGTCCCGTGAGTCTTCAGGGATGCCGGGGCCGTGATCGGTGATTGAGATGAAAATATGACTGTCTTCGTCGCGACCGGTTTCAACCACGAGTCTTCCACCGCTGGGCATTACCTGGCAGCCGTTGATGATGATGTTGAGCAGGGCCTGTTTGAGCAGATCGGAGTCGGCTTTGATGATGAGGGGGCCTTTTCCGTAGTGTTCCTCAAGGTCGATTCCCTGGGCGCGTGCGTCGGCAGCAAGCAGGATCACCTCGCGGACGAGGACATTGGCATCGACCTGGGTCAGTTTAAGCTCGACGGGCCGGGTGAAATCGAGGAATGTTTGAACGACTCGTTTAAGCCGGTTGACCTCGGACATGAGGATGTCGACGTGCGGCTTGGGATCGAGACCAGCTTCAAGCTTGGCTCCAAGCAGTTCGAGGTGGAGGACCATTGCGTGCAAAGGGTTCTTCACTTCGTGGGCCACGCCGGCGGTGATCCGGTTGAGTGCGGCCAGTTTGGTCGCAAAATCGAGCTGGGTTTCGAGGCGCTGAAGAGTTTCGAAATCACGCAGTGTGAGCAGGGCGCCGGCGGGTTGGCCGCGATCTTCAAAGAGCTGCAGAGATGCGACGATCGCCTGAGGTTGCTGTGATCCGTTAACCGGACGACGTTCGCGGTCGAGCAGCAGAACGCGCTCGGTCAGACTGCCGACGACCTGCTGCAACTGGTCGCGGATGGCTTCAATCTCCGTCCTGTTGCCGGCGAAACGGCGGCCGAGTTCACGCAAGCGCGAAGCGATGCTCTGCATCTCGACGTTCACCGGCCGCGCTTCTGTGTGCAGCGCACTCTCGACTTCAAGCTGCTCGACGCTTTCCATCACTTCACGCAGAGGCCATAAGACCAGATTTGACGAGAGGACGGCCGTCAGACAGCAAAGCACCACCATGATCAACCCGAAAATTCCGCTCAGTTTGATGGCGGGTGAAATTTTGCTGCGCAACTGTTTCGAAGGAACGCCGACGACAACCCTGGCAAATGGCTTCTTGTTAAGACTGAGGGTCGAACTCAGCTCGTAGATGTTGTCATAGCGCCAGAGTTCCCATAACTGTTTGTACCACCTCGTAGTCTGGAAGACATCCATCTGCTTGAGCCGGCTGATGCTTTGAAGCGATTTCGAGGGATCGGATTGAGCGATGATTGCCCCATCGGTGGAGATCATCGTGCAATAGATGAAATCCTTACCCTCGCCTGTGCTTGCTTTGATCAGCGACCGGACCGTTTCGTCAAGTCCGATGGCACTCTGAGGGTCTTCAAGCGGGTTGTTGTTGATTGCCCTTTGTGCGAAGGGGAAGACCTGATCTGCCAATTGTTCGGCAGCATCGATCTTGGCTATTGTCTGGATATTGATCAGCCGGGCGATGTTGAAAGAGACCAACGTCGCCGTGATAATCAATATCAAGAAAAGGATTACGGTTAAGTGCCTTGTTCGGACACTTGGTTCCCAGCTCATGTAGAATGCCTGACCCTCTTGATTATGCAGTCATTACCAAACACATTAAGGTAATCAATTAATTATCTACCCCAGCATAAAATCTGCTTAGAGATTGCCTGTTGAGGATTGTCCCGGGTCAAAACCGGGCAGGGGATGATAAATCAGGGGCTGCGATGTCTTCTTTGGAGAATTTATCTTTCGGTGTCGACCGCATAAAACCCACTTAAGTCACCGAAACGCATATAAATGTAGACTCATTTACCCCCTTCTGGCAAGTGGTTTCTGTCGAGGACGGCCGGGTCGAATCGAAATATCCCGAGGCGGCTCCCGAATGTTTTGAATTCCCCACTCCATGTGTTAAGAAATATGTCATCTCCAATTCGTCGAATGAACGGTCTTTTTTCAACCAATAAAACCTTGTTCCGGGACAGATACCCTTTGAATATGAGCAAAAAAATTCAATTCGCATCAATCATTTGTTGTCTGATTGCCATCAATTCAATGAGCCAGACGCCTGTCGGCAAAACATCAAAATGGCAGGTTGACGACATTATCATGTCCGAGGCGGCCATCCAGCCTGATATTTCACCTGACGGCAAGTGGGTTGTCTGGGTGAAATCCACGCCCGACAAGGAAAAAGACGGACGAGTAAGCAATCTCATCCTTTCTTCGCTGACCGAAAAGAGGGAGATTGAGCTGACCAGGGGCAGTGAATGGAACAATGCAAGCCCTAAATGGTCTCCTGACGGTCGGTTGATAGCCTTTGTCAGCACCAGGCCTGTTCCGAAGGGCAAGGGGGAGACTCCATCGGCTGCGCCGGCCGGGCCGGCAGGCGACGGGCCGAAACCACAGTTATGGCTCTTCAGTCCTCAGGGCGGGGAACCATGGAATCTGACTTCACTTGAGCGTGGAGCCGTTAATTTCGAATGGCTCGATGACAATACGATCGTCTTCATCGCTTCCGAAGATCCCACCAATTACGAGAAGACGGTCAAAGAGAAGAAGGATGCATCAGTTGTCGTTGAGGATGCCGAGAACACCCCACCGGTTCGGCTCTTCAGCTTTTCCATCATGGACAAAAAGACGACCCGGCTTTCACGTAACAATGACTGGATCGAATCGTTTGCACTATCACGCGACCGGACAAAAGTTATCGCGATACATAATCGCAGTTTGAGATTCGTTTACGATCAGAAGATCAAACCCGCGGCTTTTCTGCACGATCTGAAGACAGGCGAGCAGCGGCAGTTGTTTGGCGATGCAAAACTCAATGTTGTGGCCGTCCATGAAGCGAGAGATGCCGACGGGTTCTATGTCGTCGCGGCCTATACAACAGATCCGGAATATGTGAATGCCTCGATTAACCTCGTTTATTTTTACGACACTGCTCGAAACAGTCTGACTCAGGTTGATCTGGGCTGGGAGAACGGGATTAACGGCACGATAGAGGCTACAAATGACGGTTTTCTTGCATTGATGGCAAACGGCGCCCGGCATAAGTTCGCCCGGTTTGTCCGCGAAGGAGCGGGATGGAACAGGACCTGGATCGAGGGGGAACTCGCCGCGAGCACTTTTGAAACACTGGCCGGAAGAGACGGAAAAACGCTGCTCATCCTCCATTCGACCGGAAGTGTTCCTTTGCAGTGGTACAAAAGCACTTTGAATGGCGGAAAGCTGGATGATCTGATGCAGGTGACCGATATCAATCAGCACTTCAAGCAGCGCGAAAAGGCCCGAAGCGAGGTCGTCAGATGGAAGGGCTCCAACAACGACGAGGTTGAAGGGATACTTTTCTACCCGCACAATTACGAGCCGGGCAGGAAGTATCCATTGATGCTGATGATTCACGGCGGCCCTTTTGGGGCGGATTTCGACATGTGGGAGGAGAGCTGGGCCTATCCCACCAACCTCATCTGCGAACGTGGCGCATTCGTGCTCAAACCCAACTACCACGGCAGCTCTAATTACGGATTGAAATTCGGCGAATCGATTAGCCGCGGAAAATACTACGATCTTGAAGTCCCCGATATTGAAAAGGGCGTCGATTACCTGATTTCAAGAGGCCTGGTCGATCCCGATAAACTTGGAACCATGGGATGGTCGAACGGCTCGATCCTTTCAATAGCCCTGACGGTGAATTCCACCAGATACAAGGTCTGTGGAGCCGGCGCAGGCGATGTCGAATGGATCAGCGACTGGGGCAATGCCCACTTCGGCGCATCGTTCGATAACTACTATCTCGGAAAATCCCCGCTGGAAGATCCGCTGCTCTATATCCGCAAGTCTCCATTCTACAGGATGGACAAGGTGACCACTCCGACCATCATCTTTTTCGGCACCCAGGACACCAACGTGCCAACTCAGCAGGGATGGCTGCACTACAGGGCTCTGCAACAACTGGGAAAGACCGATGTCCGGTTCATCCTCTTCCCGGGCGAGCCTCATGGCTTGCAGAAGCTGACTCATCAGAAGCGAAAAGTTGAGGAAGAACTGGCATGGTTTGACAAGCACTTCTTCAAGACTTCAAAGGAAGAGAACAAGTCTTTCAGGGCGGATTCTCCTCTGGCCATGGTTCTCAAACAGGCGGCTTTTAAAAAAGCGGGACTATTTTTCGGAGAATCGATCAATGGCAAACTCGCGCCCGAAACGGTCAAATACGGGAATCTGAAATTTGAAATCGGAAGATTTGAAGTCACCCGGGCACAATTCGTCGCTTTTGATCCGGCATACAAATTCGAGCCCGGCACTGAAAACCACCCTGCAAACAACATCAGCTTCAGGCAGGCCACCGATTATTGCGAATGGCTCAGCAGGCAAACGGGCCGGCAGTATCGCCTTGCCGCGGCTGAAGATGTTCGGGAGCTTTATGCTTTGGCCGGAGCCGGCGAAAATACGCTGGATTACTGGGCAGGTTATCAGGTAAATCCTGATGATGCCGAAAGGTTGCAGGCCAAACTCAGGGAGATCGGCGGCCCCGCCCCGCTTCTCAAGCAGGCCGGCAGTTTCAAGCCTCTTGGAGATGACCCGATCTTTGATATCGGAGGAAATGTCGCAGAGTGGGTTATCGGAAAAAACGGCGCCGGTGTCATCACCGGCGGCAGCGCCGATCAGCCTTTCGATGAGAAGAGAGCTGGACGGACTCCGGCGCCCGCATATATCGGCTTTCGCGTCGTCAAACAATTTTAATAAAAATGCTTTATGCCCGGAACCAAGAAAACACGGCCTCCAAAATCAAGAACCGATAATCTGGTGAGAGAAGTCAAAAACCTCATGGCCGATGATCTCATATCGACAATCTACCGTGAACGGATCCGGGCCGCCCGGACCAGAAGATTCGATTTGAATGCCGTGGCAAAGGCCAGTTCGATCATCATCACACACTGCTCGGCATAGAGCTCAAGATTGGCCGGTGCCGAATTCTTTGCCCCGATTTGACTACGGCAAAATACCTCTCGGTCTTTGCCAGGCTGGGGGTTCAAACCGTCGCCGTCCCCTACGATATCACTCAGATTTCAAGACTGGCTGAAGATCTTGATTCGTCCTTTTCAAAGATGTTACTTCTGACGGCCAGTCTCTCAACCGATCATGGAGAGCGAATCCTCAAGAGAAGCGGTTAATGCCCTGATCAAAGACCAGCGTGACCAGATCAACTCAATCGGATCGGGGCCGGCCATGCCCCAGTTTAATCAGAACACCAAACAACGAAGACCTCAAAATTCATGAAATTTCAAGTCACCTGGATGCTCATATCACGAGTCTTGATCATCGCTTTTTTCGCATCGACTGCTTATGCTCAACAGCCGCAGCCGGCCATTCCTTCTCTTGGAGAGATAAAAGCCAGGAAGTTTGTGGTGCGGACAATTCAGGGCAAAAACGTAGATCTCGCCGCCCTGCTTGAACAGGGAAAACCTGTCGTGCTCGACCTGTGGGCGACCTGGTGCGGTCCATGCCGGCAGGAAATCCCGCATCTCAAGGAACTGGCTTCCAGATATTCGCGGGATGGCCTGATTGTCGTCGGATTGACTGTCGAAGACCCGAAAACCGACATGGATGCAGTCAAAACCTTTATCCGCGAATTCGCCATCAATTATAAAACCGGTTTTGCCCCGCCGGCTCTCTACCTTTTTCTAAACAATAACGCCACCAATTACCGTATCCCCCAAAGCTATGTCTTTGATCACGAGGGACAGATCATCAGAAAGCTCATAGGTTATAACCAGACCGTCGGAAAAGACCTGCTGGAAAAAGCAGTCGTCGAAGCCGTTAGAAGATCCCGGACAAAAAAGATGTGATGCCCTCCAGCAACCCCACAATATGGCGAATGATGACAGCAGGTGGATCTTGATCAAGGTTGTCAACGGGTTAATGAACAGGCTATTATTGCCCGGTTCGACGATAGCCTGACGATTAAAACCAAGAAGGTAATTATCTTTGATGAACTTCAATTCGACCTCAACGCTCAGACTGACTGTCTGTTTCTCCGTTTTTCTGATTGTTTCGATGACCATCTCCTGCTCAAAGCTGAGTGTGGTGGAAAAAGGCGCCAATAATACTGCTTCTCCGGCATCAACATACCGGCCGCCGAATCCCGCACCCACGCCGGTAGACAGTAAAATCAGTCAATATCCGGTCACTATGATCGATGGCGGAACTGTCAAAATCAGCAGTCTTCAGGGAAACAACAAGGTGGTGCTGGTCAACTTCTGGGCAACCTGGTGTGGTCCCTGCCGGCGCGAGATTCCTGAACTGATCGCTCTTCAAAAGGAACTCAAGGATAAAGGATTTGAAGTGATTGGACTGACCGTCGAAGACCCTGCGGCCGATCAGGAAAAGGTCAGAATGTTCATGCAACAATACTCGATCAACTACAAGATCGGATTCTCACCAAAGGAAATGTTTCTGATCTTCAATGGCGCCGATCCAAGAGGCCCGATTCCTCAGACCTTCATCTTCGATAAAAACGGCAAACTCGTCGACAGCATCAAGGGACTGCGACGGGATTTCAAATCATGGGTTCTCGGCGCAGTCAACCACGCTCTGAATAACTCTTGAAAAGATTAAAGTGTGTCAGAAGTTTAAACGTAAAGCTTACTCGACTTTCCGCACCCGAGGTTCTTCATAATAGTTCTTACTTTAATGATCGGCTTTGCTGTGCTATAAATTATCTTTGTGCTTGCTTCACGCCCCGCTCACATTCATTTATCCGCAATGGTATTTTTCTGAAACTGCTCAAGAAAATTAATACCTTGGAATTATTTCAGCGATCCCGGAGGCATCAACTCAGTATGTTTAAATCATTAAGACCAAGCCTGGCATTTTCAGTGTTAACACTCGGCCTGCTGTTGCCGGTATTTGGTGTTTCCCACATTACTTCAGCGCACCAACAAAAACCGGCGGCTCCGGCGACTCAGGAACGCAAAGGGGTTCAAAAGAAGGATGCGAAAGAGGATGAGCCGGTAGCCATAACAGAACGAACAAATGCGTTAAAAGCAATGGATGAAAAGCCTCTCACAGATGATGATTTCGGGAACTTCAGATTCCCCTACATCAACAACAATGGAGAGATTGCTTTTGTCGGGCTGCACTCAAACAAAGCCGACAAGAGGGGCTATTCTCAGGAATTCTACGTCAGAAAGCCTGATGGAAGCTGGAGGATCATCAGGGAGGGCGACAAGGTCGAAAACTACCCGGAAGCCCTGAGGGAGTATTCGATTTCAAACTTCAACGAGAATGGTGATTTAACCGTCGTTGCCAGCTACGCCGATGATGCGGCCACCCCGAGCGCGGCTGATCCTCATGACCCGGCATCGCATACTGTTTTCATCAGAAAACAGGCTCTTTTTATCAAAGATGCCAAAGGCATGAGATCACTCGTCAAACTTGGAGAAGAGGTGCCAAATATGCCATCTATTTTTTCAGGTGTGAGCAATGCCTCGACCAACACCAAAGGCACTACGGCCTTCATCGGAACCTACAGCGATCCTGACGGCCGTGGACTTTTCATCGTTGAAAACGGGAAAGCCAGAATTGTCGCCAGAAGCGGCCAGCGCATAGCTCCAGGCGAAAATTACAGCTTTTCAGAGCATTATTTCCCGTCATCAATCAACGAGCGTGACGAGTTGGCATTTCTTGTCCGCATCGGCGATAAGAATGCCCTGTATATCGCCAGGCCGGCGGGACTTGAGATGATCGCCTTCACCGGCAAGCCGACGCCCATCAAAGACGCCAATTATCTTGGTTTCGGAAACCGCGCACCGAGCATCAACGATAAAGGAGAAGTGGCTTTTTCGGCTTTCTTCGACGGTCCTGATGCCGGAAGAGCATTGTTTTTCAGAGCGAATGGTGAAACCAGCTTGATAGCCAGAAGCGGGCAAGCCCTCGAAGGCACCAATTACAACTTCACCGATTTCAACGCTCCAATAATCAATAACCGAGGCGACATCGCTTTCATAGGGAATTTCGGCGGCAGAAGCCGGGGGATTTTTCTGAAGACATCCAGGGGAATCGAGAAGGTCGCGTTGGTCGATGAACCGGTGCCGGGAATGTCAAAGGATGAGGTTTTCAACAACTTCACTCAACCCGCCATCAATGACAAGGGCGAAATTGTTTTCTACGCGCAGTGGAAGAATCTGAAGGCCGGCATCAACGTCGGTATCTTCCATCGTGACGAGAAAGGGAATCTTAAACTGCTGGTTAAACGCGGCGACAGGCTGCCCAAATAACCGGCGGCACTTCGGCCTGCATGGTCAGCCAGGCCGAACCGCCTGAGGTTCTTGTTTGTGGCGGTTCAAACATATACAATCAGCGGCCAATTTGTAAAAGAATACTAAACTATATTGGACAGGCGAATCGATCGCCCCTGTGGTCAAAGATGAAATTCCGAGGGGGCTCGCAGGTTCGCCTGTCCTTTCGGGGGAAAGAGGTAAATGGATAATCAGCAGAATCCGCCTGTAAATATTGAAGATGAGATGCGACGCAGTTATCTGGATTACGCGATGTCGGTCATCATCGGTCGCGCCCTGCCGGATGTTCGTGACGGGTTGAAACCCGTTCACCGCCGCATTCTTTATTCAATGAACGAAAAGGGACTCGTTCCAGGCAAACCCTTCAAGAAATCGGCCAATGTCGTCGGAGATGTGCTTGGCGCCTATCACCCCCATGGGGACACGGCGGTTTACGACAGCATGGTGAGAATGGCGCAGGATTTTTCGATGCGCTATCCGCTGATAGACGGTCAGGGCAACTGGGGCAGCATCGACGGCGATTCGGCCGCCGCCTACCGTTATACCGAAGCCAGACTGACTCGTATCGCAACAGAGTTGCTCGCCGACATTGAAAAAGAGACGGTTAAGTTTGTCCCGAATTACGATGAGTCGAGGCAGGAGCCGACAGTCCTGCCGACAAGAATTCCGAATTTACTTATCAACGGATCCGATGGAATCGCCGTGGGCATGGCGACCAAGATTCCTCCCCACAATTTGAGTGAGATTATTGAAGCCACCGTTCATCTGCTTCAGACGCCAAATGCCAAAACATCCGATTTGATGAAATTTGTCCCCGGCCCGGATTTTCCGACTGGAGGATTTATCTATGGTCGGGAAGGAATCAAGCAGGCCTATGAGACCGGGCGAGGCGTGTTGCAGCTTCGGGCTCGCGCTGCGATAGACAAAATAGGGCGCGGGGCTCAGGAGCGCGACGCCATCGTCATCACTGAAATCCCCTTTCAGGTCAACAAGTCCAAACTCATCGAGCAGATAGCCGATCTGGTCAATGAAAAGAGGATCGAGGGCATTTCCGAAATCCGCGATGAAACCGATAGAGAGAGTACGGCACAGAAGAAAGTTCGAATCGTCATCGAACTCAAGCGAGACGCCATCGCCCAGATCATTCTGAACAAGCTCTACAAGATGACTCAGATGCAGATCTCTTTCGGCATCATTAACCTTTCGATCGTTAATGGACAGCCGAAGGTTCTTCCGCTGGTCGATACTCTGAACGAATTCATCATCTTCCGCCGGGAGGTTGTTCGCAACCGAACGATGTATGATCTCAAAAAAGCCAAAATGCGGGCTCATATTCTGGAAGGTTTGAAGAAGGCGATAGATATCATCGACGAGATCATCAAGCTCATTCGCGGTTCGAAGTCGACGGAAGACGCCAAGTCCGGACTCGTCACCAGGCTCAAGTTCTCCGAGATACAGGCTCAGGCCATTCTCGATATGCAGTTGAGGCGTCTGGCGGCGCTCGAACGACAGAAGATCATCGATGAGTATGAAGAGGTCATCAAACTGATCGCCGAACTCGAGGAAATTCTTTCTAACGAGCGCGTTCTGCGAAGCATTATCATCAAAGAACTGCGCGCTGTTCAAAAGGACTATGCCGATGAGCGGCGCACCCAGATAGTCGACAGCGGGGTCGAGCTCACGCTGGAAGATCTGATCGCCGACGAAAATGTGGTCATCACACTGACCCACTCGGGGTATGTCAAAAGAACAGCGCTCACCACTTATCGCGCTCAGCGGCGCGGCGGCACCGGCCGGAAAGGCATGAGCACCAGAACCGAGGATGTCGTCTCTCATATCTTCATCGCCTCGACTCACAGCTACCTCATGGTGTTTACAACCATTGGCACGGTCTACAAACTCAAGGTGCATGAAATACCGGATGCCCTGGCTGCGGGGCGCGGCAAGGCGATGGTGAACCTCATCAATCTACCCGGGACGGAGAAGATCGCCGGCGTCATACCCGTCAGAGCCTTCACCGAGGGCCAGTTTGCAGTCATGGTCACGCGTCTGGGAGTGATCAAGAAGACGGAACTTTCTGAATTCGGCAATATCCGCTCAAACGGAATCATCGCCATGGGGGTCGATCCTGACGACGAGCTGATCACTGTCGAGCTGACCGACGGAAATAAGAAGATTTTCATCGGCACAAATGACGGGATGGCCATCTGCTTCGAAGAGGATGCGGTTCGTGATATGGGCCGCCAGGCCCGAGGTGTTCGCGGAATAACTCTCAAAGAAGGTGATTTCGTCGTCAGTGTCGTCGCCGTCAACGGCGACGAGCAGATGCTTACAGTGACCAGGAATGGATTCGGCAAGCAGACTTCTCTCACTGAATACAGAGTCCAGTCACGTGGCGGCAAGGGCGTAATCAACATGAAGACGACCGATAAGAACGGCAAGGTTATTGCAGTCATGCCGGTCTCAAAGGAAAGCCAGGTGCTGATTATCACTTCTCTGCGGAAACTGATCAGGATAGAAGCTGAGCAGATCAGGGCGACTGGTCGAAGCGCTCAGGGCGTCAAGCTGATCGATACTTCCGGCGGCGATCTGGTCGCCAGCGCATCACTCGTCGAGCAGCAGCGGGAAGTGGTGGATGTCGAGGCCGAGACCGAGAAGTAAAATTATGAAGACTGAAAACGGCATAAGTCTCAGGATGAGGCATGACCTTATCGATGTCCGGTCTGAATATCGAGATCGGGCTTGTCGCCGGCATCGCATCCTGATTTTGACTTTTGCCGTCTCCATAACGATTCTTCTTGCCTCCTGTTCGCGGGGCGCACTGATAGAGAAAGCCCAGGCGGAATGGGACGCGGGAAATTACGATTCGGCTGCTGAACTTTACGAGCAGTACCTGAAAGAACATCCCCAGGGGGACAAGGCCCAATTTGCCAGGTTCCGCGCGGCTACAGTCTGTCATCGCAATCTGAAGCAGTTTGACAGGGCAATTCAGCATTACATCCATTTGATTGAGGATTACCCCAAATCCCCTGAAAGTTACCAGGCGAGATTGCGACTCGCGGAATGTTATGCTGCAGTGCAGAAAAGGCGAGAATCCATCAGCGAGTATGAAAGCGTCCTGCCGATCACTCCTGAGGAGAAGGAGAAACGCCGGATCAGACTTCAGATTGCCGACCTCTATTACGACATGAATGACCTTGGACAGGCTGTCGCCGAATACCAGAAAGTCACCGTCAATACGCCGTATGATGAACTCGCAGAACGCGCCTTTCTGCGCATCGGCGGAATCAGATTGCTCAGAGACGAATTCGAGGAAGCCGTTCCTGCTTATCAGGCCGTTGCACAAAATACCACGGATGCCACGATTCGCAGACTCGCCAATTTCGGCGTTGCCGATTGTTACGAGCGCACTTTTCAGTTCGATCAGGCAATAAAAACGCTGGAACGGACTGAACCGGATCCCAAGTCGCCAAATTATATCCAGCAGCGAATCGCCGCCGTCAGAGAACAGCAGCGTCAGCGCAACCTCACCACGCCGTCAAATCTTGGCTGGCCCGGTAAAAAATGAGAACCGGCAGCTCAATCACGGAAACCCAAATTTCAGGAGTAAGATCATGCCAACATTTAAAAGTCGTCGTCCTGCAAAGAAAAGACCGGGTCCGCCGAACAACAACAAGATGAACAGCAATAAAAAAGGGGGCGGCGGCAGGAATCCAAGGATGGCCGACAACCGGCCAAAGAAGAAATTCGTCAGTTCTGCCGGCAGTCAGTCGAGCCTCGAAAACACTGGAATGGAAGCCCTCTACATGCGAAAACTGGTCGAATCCGAAAAGACCGTAGTCGTGGTCATGACAACGGGTGAGAGCTTTCGCGGGTCGGTTCGATATTTCGACAGAGATGTTTTCAGCCTTGGCCCCAGTGATGGTAGTCCCAAGATCTTCCTGCGGAAATCCAGCATCAGGTATCTCTACGAAGAAGAATAGTTCACCTGCATGGAGTTCCGCATGAACGCGGAACTCCATGCCATGCGCCTGTTCGGGGTTCGGCCTTCAGCCGGCTGTCCTGGTATTTTATTCACAGGCTCCCTTTCAATCTGCCTCTCATTTCAAGACTCCAATATTCAAGTGCGAGCTGAGCCGGCCTGACCGGTATATTTTGTGTTCGGCCTTCCGGAAATCGTCTGCGGTCGCCTTGAAAATATCGACGAATTTTTGAGGGTTCCTGTCCACCAGTGGAAACCAGCTGCTCTGTATCTGAACCATGATTTTATGACCGGCTTTGAACGTATGGTTGACGTCCTGAAGCTTGAATTTCACTTCAGCGGGCTGGTTTGGAACAAATGGCTCGGGTTTGGAGAAGCTGTTTCTGAATTTGCCGCGCATTACCTCTCCGCGGACGAGCATCTGAAATCCGCCCATTTTTACCTTTGCGCCTTGAGGAGAGTTGTTTGGGGCGTTATCCGGATAGACGTCTATCAGTTTGACGATGAAATCGGCATCTGTGCCGGTGGTTGAGACGAACAGGTCGGCAGAGATCGGGCCTGCGAAAGTGATCTCGCTTTTGAGTTCGTCAGTCTGGTAAACCAGTACATCCGGCCGGCGCGATGCGAAGCGCTGATCTTCAATCATGTAACCGGCGCCACGATCGTTTGAGATTTCGTTTGTATAAGGCACCGGCCTGGCAGGGTCGCTGAGATACTCATCGAATGATTCTTTGCCCTCGCGGGGAGCCTCGAACGAGAGTCGCCCGTTCGCTTGAAAATAGAGTTCCCGGGGCTGCAGGTCCTGAGGTGGCCATTGCCGAGAGGTTTTCCATTCATTGGAGCCGGTGCGAAACACCTGCGCCTCGGGGACTTCGTAATTTTTGAATTCAGCCTTGTCTTTGAGGTAGTGGCTGAAGAAGGGAAATTCGACTTTCTCCCTGAATTGCTCTGCGGTATTGACCTCGAAGCGGATGTCGCCCATCGAATCGCCCGAGCCTCTCGACCAGCCTCCATGCGACCATGGGCCCATGACCAGAAAGGTTTGATTGACGGGATTGTCCCGTTCGATAGTGCGATAGATATTGAGCGGTCCATAGAGGTCTTCGGCATCAAACCAGCCGCCGACCAGGAGCACCGCAGGCGTAACCTTTTTCAGATGCGGGAGCACGCTGCGAGCCTGCCAGAATTGATCGTATGTCGTGTGAGTCGTTATATCGTTCCAATATTTATTCTGCCCCTTGAAATAGTTCTTCTGGGCATTGGCAAGGGGGCCAAGCTGTAGAAAGAACTGATACGCATCCGGCGTGCCGAAATCAAAATCTCGGAACTGGTTTTCAGTCGGGGCAGGGCGCGGCATCCCGAAAAACATATTGAACCCGAAACTATCAAAGACGAAAAATGCCCCGTTGTGGTGATCGTCATCGCCCAAAAACCAGTCGGCTATCGGAGCCTGGGGCGATGCCGCCTTGAGAGCAGGGTGTGGATCCATCAAAGCCGTCACGGTATAAAAGCCCGGATAGGATATCCCCCAGATGCCGACCCGGCCATTGTTACCCGGAATGTTATTGATCATCCATTCAATCGAGTCCCAGGTGTCGCTCGATTCATCGATCTCATTCTTCGATCGCTTATCCGGGAGATGCGGCCTCACATCCTCGAATTCACCTTCGGACTTGAACGTTCCGCGGACATCCTGATACACGAAAATATAGCCGTCCTCCATAAACAATGGCGATGGACCCAGAGTTCGGCGGAATGACGGGCCGTATGGCCCCGCTCCGTATGGCGTTCTCTGCATCAGAATAGGATAGTTCGTCGTTGCATCCTTAGGTGCATAGACGACAGTGTGAAGTTTGACGCCGTCACGCATCGGGATCTGATACTCGGATTTGGCATATCGCTCGGCCGGATTGATCTGGCCGGCCGGCCCGATTGCTGCCCGCTGACAAAAAACGATGCTCCGCCAAGTGAAAGCACCAGGAAGAAGCAGCACGCAAATGGTTTTAAAGCAATTTTCATCAAATAATCACCTCGGTGAATTCGTCAATCTGGTTGAGACATTACTACAGCCTGAGGTATTGTTGCCAACAGGATTAATCACCCGTGAGGATAGTTATGAATGTAAAAAAAACGTTCAGCTTTCGAAACAGAGGAATAAACTGGAGTTTGTTCCTTACCCTTGTCCTGATCGCAGCGGTTACCGTCTTCATCCCCGCCTGGCTGATAATGCCGTTTAAAGCCCAGTCTGCGAGTGGGGTCGCCCTCTCTTATTTTCTGAAATCAATGTCCCCTGTTGTGACGGCAATCGCGCTTTTGTCGGCCATTGCTCTGGGCGTCAGGATCTGGTCACTTGAGCGATTGATTGGAAGGGTGATGTTGATCCCTGCCTTGCTTGTCGTCACAGTCTCTTTCTGGTTCGCCAGGCAGAATCACTTCGAATGGATGTTCAACCCGCTTCCGAATCCAGGCTTTGCGACGGCGGGTGAAGCCGGTTTCATCAAGGATTCGGATATGGTTATGGCGGTGGCTCTTAATGGTGAATCGGCGGCATACCCTGTCAGGCAGATGGCCTACCATCATCTGGTGCAGGACAGGGTCGGAGCGGTGGATCTGGTTGCCACTTACTGAACGCTCTGTCACACCGGTCTGGTGTGGGACGCGACGGTAGATGGCAGGAGGCTTACTTTTCACCTCTCCGGAATCAACAATCAGAACTTCATCATGCGTGATGAAGAGACGGGATCATGGTGGCAACAGGTTTCAGGCGAAGCCATTCAGGGCCCATTGAAAGGGAAGAAGCTGACGCAGGTTTTTCACGACGAGTTGAGCTTCGGTTTATGGAAGCGGGAACAGCCCCGGGGAAGAGTGCTCAAACCTGATCCCGCGCTCGCCGCCAAATATGCTGCTGAAGATTGGGAACGGCAGATCGATCAGATGAAAGTTGTCGTCCCGGCCGCCAATAACGAGCCGTTGAGACCCCGTGAGCTGATCGCAGGTGTCAGGATCAACAACGCGGCAAAGGCTTATCCCATCAAAGGCCTGCTCGAACAAAGCCCGGTAATCGATGACCTGGGCGGAGCCCCTTTGATTATCATCGTTGGCGAAGATCGGAAATCCATCAGAGTCTTCGAACGAAATGTCGATGGCCGCACACTCGAGTTTTACGCCAGGCCCGGGATCGAACCCCTTCAACTGGTCGATTCTCAGACCGGATCGCAATGGGATTTTTCAGGCAAAGCCGTCAGCGGTCAACTGACTGGAAAACAACTCGTCCCCGTTCCTGTCTTAAAAGATTTCTGGTTTGACTGGAAATTGTATAATCCTCAAACATCCGTTTACGCTCCTGGCGTGCGATAAATAAATATCTGTTGTGGATATGACTTTTGGCTTCAGCTTCCGCTGTTTGGAACAATTGGATTCGACTGTTTCAGAAAAGATAACCGAAAAAAAGTATTTGGAAACCGGACTCGAACCCCGCGCGTCTTTTTGACAAGCTCACTGAGATAAGCACCAGTTCGGTGTTTCTTCAAAGGGGTATCCTCCTGTATAGCCGCTCGGTTCAACTGAATCTGAGCGGCTGTTTTTTTTCGATCTCCCGGGCAGGGCTTATAAACTGTCGATGGATCTGGAAAAACGGGCAGCTTGCGCTCACAATTGAGCGTGGTGTATCATCCTGAGTCATAAGTAGTTTGACAAGTTCAGGTGATATCCGCGGATGGGGGTATCATTCGGAACAGAGGCAATAACGATCGAGCAGAAGGCCTGCAGCACGGGCTCCAGGTGACATAGAGGGGCATTTTTGATGTCAATTCGCAGTAAACTCACGCTGGTCACACTCTCGGCATTCATCGCTATCTATTCGATAGTGGGCGGTATGTTGTCAAGATCAAACAGTCCTTTAGTCAGGGCAATAGCAGATCCCGGACCCTACCCGCAGTTGAGAATTTTCGAGGAAGTGGTGAGGCACATTGTCAGCGACTATGTCGAGAAACCCGACCTTGAAAAGGTTCGCATCGGAGCGCTCCGCGGGCTGACTGAAGGCCTCGATCCATACAGCGCTTATCTGCTGCCTCAACAGGTCAAGGAGTATCAGTCAAACAAAGGTAAGGGTGACTCGACCGGGATGGTCGTTGGACAATATTCCGGATTCGCCTACGTCATTGCCCTGGTTCCAAACTCTCCCGCCGATAAGGCTGGAGTCAGAGTCGGCGATGTCATCGAGTATGTCGACGGGCACGCAACCAGCGACCTTGATCTCTATGATGTAAAGACTCTGCTGATGGGCGCTCCGGGTTCAACCGTGGAGCTCAGTCTGATCAACAGAAAAACTGACAAGATCAAACTGGTTCGTGGAACCGTTCCTGCCGTCCAACCTGAAACAAAACTGATGGAATCTCAGATCGGCTATGTCAAGGCGCCGATCTTGAATAAAGGCCAGTCCGAGGCCATTGAGACCGCAATCAGGGATGTCATTAAGAAAGGCGCCAAATCCATCATCCTCGATCTTCGTGGTTCGGCGGGCGGTGATCTGAAAGAAGGCGTTTCCCTGGCAGACAGTTTTATCAAGTCCGGTGTCATTGCCAAGTCAATCGGACGCAAGGACAAGGTTATTTCGACTTTTGATGCCAAACCGGAAAATGACATCACCGATTTGCCGATTGCCGTCATCATCGACCGGACGACCGCCGGCGCTTCCGAGATTGTGGCCGCGGCAATTCTGGAAAATCAGCGTGGAGAAGTCGTCGGCGAGCGCACACTATTCGGGATGGGATCAGAACAGGAACTCTTCCCCCTCGATGATGGCTCGGCTCTGCTGCTTACTACTGCTCGTTATGCGGCTCCATCTGGCAAGATTTTTATGACCGACGGCGTGACTCCCAGCATCGAGGTCAAACGGACCG
The DNA here is from genome assembly GCA_016710075.1 of Acidobacteriota bacterium. GTDB lineage: Bacteria > Acidobacteriota > Blastocatellia > RBC074 > RBC074 > JADJLO01. The sequence continues at coordinate 588,130 of JADJLO010000001.1, forward strand.
ATCTGGCAGATATTGCCACTGCCGAGTCGGATGAGAACAAGCAGCAGAATCAGACGCGCCCACAGACACAGACACCTCAACAACAGGGCGGAAACACTCCACCCGTGCTTGTGGCTCCCAAACCTTCGGAAGATATTCTGCTCAAGAAGGCTGTCGAGGTTCTGACTTCCGGCACAAAGGTCAAACGCAAGGCAGCATAAGTTCCCAATCCAGTTAATCTGAAAATAACGAAGCGGGTCCGAATCGTAAAAATTCGGACCCGCTTCGTTATTTTAAAATTGAAGGTGATGCCGATGCCTTGATCAAAGCGGGATGTTTCCGTGTTTTCTCGGCGGATTGGAGTCGCGTTTGTTCTCCAGAAGTTTGAGGGCCCGGATAAGCTTTTGCCGGGTATATTTCGGCTCGATCACCTCGTCTATGAAGCCGTGTTCCGCCGCTACATAAGGCGATGCGAACTTTTCCTGATACTCCTCGATTTTTTCACGACGAGCGTTTTCCGGGTCGGAAGCGCCTGTGATTTCCCGGCGGTGCAGAATCCCCACGGCCCCTTCCGCTCCCATGACTGCGATCTCGGCTGAAGGATAGGCGAAATTGATATCTGTGCGGATATGCTTGGAGCCCATGACGCAATAGGCTCCACCGTATGCCTTGCGCGTCACAACCGTAATCTTCGGCACCGTAGCTTCGGCATAGGCATAGAGCAGCTTGGCTCCGTGCCGGATGATGCCTCCATATTCCTGACTGACTCCCGGGAGGAAGCCCGGAACGTCTTCAAACGTGATAATGGGGATATTGAAGCAATCGCAGAACCTGACGAATCTCGCCCCCTTGACGCTGGCGTCAATGTCGAGCACTCCCGCCAGAAAAGCCGGCTGATTGGCGACGATCCCGACCGATTGCCCGTTCAATCTGGCGAATCCGATGACAATGTTACGGGCATAATGCTCCTGAATCTCGAAAAAATTGCCGTTGTCGACGACACCCTCGATGATCCTGCGGATGTCGTAAGGCTTGTTTGATTCGTTCGGAACGATCGAGTTGAGCGAGGGCTCGACACGGTCAACCGGGTCGTCGCAGCGTCTTCGCGGCGGATCCTCCATGTTGTTGGACGGCATGAAGGAGAGCAGCTCACGGATCATCCGCAGGCAGTCCTCTTCATTTTCAGTTGCGAAATGGGCGACTCCGCTTGTGGCGTTGTGAGTCATCGCCCCTCCCAGCTCCTCTTTGGTGACATCCTCATGCGTCACGGTTTTGATCACATCCGGGCCGGTGATGAACATATAGCTGGTGTTTTTCACCATGAGCGTAAAGTCTGTAATCGCTGGAGAATAGACCGCGCCGCCGGCGCACGGCCCCATGATCGCCGAGATCTGTGGGATGACTCCGGATGCGAGCGTGTTGCGAAGAAAGATATCCGCATAGCCGCCGAGTGATGCCACGCCTTCCTGGATTCGCGCTCCACCGGAATCGTTGAGACCAATGACCGGCGCGCCAACCTTCATGGCCAGATCCATGATCTTGCATACTTTCTGGGCATTGGTTTCGGATAACGATCCGCCAAAAATAGTGAAATCCTGGGCAAAGACAAAGACCTGCCGGCCATCGATCAATCCATGGCCGGTGATGAAACCATCACCCGGATACTGCTGAGACTCTATCCCGAAATCCTGGCATCGATGGGTCTTGAGTTTATCGAATTCCTCGAACGTATCTTCATCGAGAAGGAACTCAACTCTCTCTCTGGCCGTCATTTTTCCGTCAGCATGCTGACGTTTGATTCTATCGGCTCCGCCGCCGGCCTCTGCCGCTGCATTCTTTTCCTGTAAAAGATTCAGTTTGTCTTCGATCATAATTTTGTATTATTGAGAGTGCCTGTGAATTGAATTGAATACACTTCGCAAGGTTATATTGCAGTGGAGTTTTTAGCAATATCTGATCGTCGCCAAAAAGATAGGGATCTTGCGATTTTCGACTCTTAAAAAAATGACGATCAAGTCAGGGTGCAAAACGGGTTTTTAATTTGAATTAGCGCCGCCCGGCTTGTATCATCTTCCTTCAATTCAATTCCGGTTTGAATTCTTCAAGTCGGACAGGTCAAGATTATAAAACAACTGAAAATTCAGGAGGCAAGAGAGCATGCGAAGACGTCTGGCCGGATTGTCCTTAACCTTGTGTTTGGCCGCAGCAGCGGGAGTCTTCTTCTGGTACAACGCGACTGGTGCGAATGCTTCAGGGGCGGCTGTGCCGACCTTCAGCAGGGAAGTCGCTCCGATACTGGCAAAAAATTGTATGAACTGTCACAGACCCGGCGAGATAGCTCCGATGTCGTTGTTGACATACAAGGAAGTCAGGCCCTGGGCCAAGGCGATTCGTGAAAAAGTGGCGAAGCGAGATATGCCGCCCTGGCACGCCGACTCCACTCACGGCGAGTGGGCGAATGATCGTCGCATGTCACAGCAGGATATCGATACGATAATCGCCTGGATTGACGGCGGAGCCCCTGAGGGAAATCCGAAAGACATGCCTCCGACTCCGAAATTCACCACTGGCTGGCAGATCGGCGAGCCGGATATCATCTTCGAAATGCCGACTGAATTTACAGTTCCCGCGGAAGGGGCTGTCGCGTATCAATACTTCACCGTTCCGACGAACTTCAAAGAAGACAGATATGTTGCAGCCATGGAAGCACGCGCCGGCGATATATCGGTAGTTCATCATATCGTGATCTATGTTCGGGATCCGAATGAGGCGGCCCCGAAGAGACAGGATATCGGAACCGGTCTGCTTGGAGCGCTCTCTCCCGGTATGACGCCATATCAGGCTCAGCCCGGCACAGCCAAGCTGATCAAGGCCGGTTCCAATCTCGTTTTCCAGATGCACTATACGCCGAGCGGCAAAGCCACCAAAGATCGCTCGGTCGTCGGCCTGAAATTTGCCAAATGGCCTGTTGAAAAGGTGATGTCGACAAGCGCCGCATGGGATGCCCGCTTCACGATTCCTGCTAATGCCGAGAATTACGAGGTCAAGGCCGAATGGATCGCGGATGAGGATATCGCGATCTGGAGCCTCATGCCTCATATGCACCTTCGCGGTAAGGATTACACCTACCGTGCAATCTATCCGGATGGCCGATCCGAGATACTACTGTCGGTTCCTCGTTACGATTTCAACTGGCAGATCTATTATTATCCGAAGAAACCCATCAGAATCCCGAAGGGCACGAAGATCGAGACCATCGCACATTACGATAACTCGACGAAAAATGCCCAAAATCCTGATCCCTCGAAACCGGTTCGATTCGGCGAACAGACCTGGGAAGAGATGATGAACGGTTTCTTCGATTACACCATCGAAAAGCAGAGTCCTGCAAAAGCGACTGCCTCCACCGGAAATTCAGGAGGAAGCCGTTAGTCTTATTCATCAATGAAATCGCTTAAACTGATTTTGCTGATCATCGTTGCGCTGGCAGCGGTTGTTATGACAACCACTGCCAGCTCTCGTCTTTTTGAGCAGGAAAAAACGAAACAGACAGATCCTCTCGATTGGGGATCGAACCACGTCGGAAAGCCAACACCGGATTTCTATGGCGGGGATGAATGTCTTTTCTGCCACCGGTTCACAGTCGGACAAGTCTGGCAGAAGGATGCGCACTTCCGTTCAATCAGAGGAAAATACGTGGGCGGCAAGGATGCTCCGGAGATTGAATTCCTGAAATCGGATAATAACGGCAGTCGAGGCGCCTCCAAAGTAGAATTCATCATGGGGAAGAAAGAAGTCTCCCGGTTCCTGCGTCGCAATGTAGACGGGGATTTCGAGTTGCTATCATTCGGCATCCTCAAACCGGGATCCGATAAGGCCAGGTATTTCGATCTTCGCTGGAGCCACGGATTTGCCGGCGGAACATTCGACGCAGCCTGTATCGGCTGTCATATGACCGGAGTCGATTCAAAGACGAAAACCCCCTTCGAGCCCTTCGTCGGTTGCGAGTCCTGCCATGGCCCTCATAATCCCGAGCATACAAAGGGTAAGGATGTTTACTTGAGGTTCTCCAAAAAGGGAAAGGACCCGGCTCAGATGATTGCCTCATCCTGCGGCTCGTGTCATCTACGCGGCGGCGAATCCCGATCAACCGGGTTGCCGTACCCGGATAATTTTGTAAGCGGGGACAACCTTTTTAAGGACTTCAAATTCGATTTCACACAGTCTGACGATCCGAAGCTTAACCCGATAGATGCTCATATCCAGAAGAATATTCGGGATATCGTTATCAAGGGAAATAATGATGTCTCCTGCCTCTCCTGCCACAGGATTCACCCTTCGGATACGCTGAGGCACCGGCGCCAATTGAAGACGGATTACTGCATGATCTGTCATGAGGTTGAGCCTTTCAAACAGATCAAAAAATTCGAAGTTCACAGCCAGACCTGTGAATATTAGGCTGCACTTCATATAACAAGTTGGAGGTAAAAACATGTCCCGAAGACGAATCGTTCTGCTTGCCTTTATTTTTCTAGCCCTGGTCTTCCCCAGCATCAATCCACAGGCACAAACCAAATATCAGAAACCTCCGAAACAGATAATGGATGTGCTCGATGCCCCGGCAAATCCATTTGTTTCAGTCAGCCCGGCAAAGGACAAAATGCTACTGGCCACGACAACGAGGTATCCATCGATTGCAGAGATTGCTGAGCCAATGCTCAGGCTTGCCGGAGCGCGAATCAATCCGAAGACAAATGCGCCTCACCGGACGATGCGCATCACCTCGTTGACGCTTCGGAACATCGCTGACGGGCGCGAGACAAAGATCGTGCTGCCACCTAATTCCCGCATGGGGATGCCTGCCTGGGCTCCCGACGGCAGGCATTTTGCGGCAATGAACGTGACCGGCAATGGTGTCGAGCTCTGGATTGGAGACGCCGCAAGCGGTAGATTACGCAGAATCCCGGGCATTACAATCAACGCGGCCTATGGCGACCCGATGCAATGGATGCCTGATAACAAATCCATCCTTCTGCAGTCGATCGTAGCCAATCGAGGACCCGCGCCGGCCGCGCCATCCGTACCTGCCGGCCCCAATGTTCAGGAAAATTATGGCAAAGCATCGCCCGCCCCGACACTGCAGGATCTGCTGAGAAATTCATACGATGAACAGCTCTTTGATTACTACTCCACATCGCAACTGGCTTCTGTCAACGTTACAAGCGGAGCTGTTACCAGACTGGGCAGGCCGGGGATAATCGCCTCGGTCGATATCGCTCCCGACGGAAATCATCTGCTGGTTACACAAAACCATAAACCATACTCATACCTGCTTGCCGCAAATTCATTCCCAAGAGAAGTCGAGGTTTGGGATAGAAGCGGGAAACTTGTCCATAAGGTCGCCAGTCTGCCGCTGCAGGATCAGATCCCGATTGAAGGGGTTGCGACCGGACCGCGCAATATCTCTTGGCGGCCGACCGAACCGGCCACACTGGTCTGGGTTGAGGCCCTCGATGGCGGAGACACAAGGAAGAAGGTTGCGCTTCGCGATAAAGTCGTCATGCTCAAAGCTCCATTCGATGGGCAGCCGGTTGAACTGGTCCGAACTGAGCACCGCTTCCAGGGACTCGTCTGGGGCGAGAAGAACGGCATGGTCATCGTTCGCGATTTCGATCGCAATCGACGCTGGGTGCGTTCATTCATGATGAATGCCGACAGCCCCTCGCGGGAGCCGAAATTGCTCTGGAGCCGTTCAATGCAGGATCGATACAACGATCCTGGAAACCCGGTCATGAAACGGCTGGCCAACGGTCAAATGACTATTTTACAAAGCGGTGATTCCATCTTCCTCTCCGGGCAGGGAGCTACTCCAAAGGGCGATCGCCCGTTCCTCGATAAATTCAACCTCGGTACGATGAAGTCCGAGCGGCTCTTCCGCTGCGATGATGCGAGTTACGAATCCTTTGTCACCATGCTCTCTGATGACGGCTCGCGCTTCATTACCAGCTATGAAACTCAGACCACTCCACCCAACTATTTTGTGAGGAATGCCGGCGGCGACTCAAGACAGGCTTTAACCAGCTTCCCCGACCCGACACCGCAACTCCGCGGGATCAAAAAACAACTGGTTCGTTACAAACGCAAAGATGGCGTGGATCTCTCGTTCACGCTCTACCTGCCGCCCGACTATAAAGCCGGAACACCCTTGCCGACCGTAGTCTGGGCTTACCCGATAGAGTTCAATGACGCGAGTACCGCCGGCCAGGTCAGCGGATCGACAAACAGGTTCACCACTTTCGGAGGTTATTCGCATCTCTTCTTCACCCTCCTGGGCTATGCTGTTCTGGATGATGCCACCATGCCTGTCATCGGTGATCCCGAGACCATGAACAATACTTATGTCGAGCAGATAGTCGCCAGTGCTCAGGCCGCCATCGACAAAGCCGTCGAGATGGGGGTAACCGATCGCAGCCGGGTTGGCGTCGGTGGCCACAGCTACGGGGCTTTTATGACTGCCAACCTGCTGGCTCAATCCGATCTTTTCAGGCCGGCATCGCCCGAAGCGGCGCTTATAACCGAACGCTCACGCCTTTTGGATTCCAGAGCGAGAGACGCACATTCTGGGAAGCCCCCGAGATGTATTTCAAAGTCTCTCCATTTATGTCTGCCGACAAGATCAAGGAGCCGATTCTGCTCATGCACGGAGAAGCCGACAACAATTCCGGAACGCATCCCATCCAGAGCGATCGCCTTTATCAGGCGATCAAGGGCAACGGCGGCAACGTCCGTTACGTCACTCTGCCTCTCGAATCTCACGGATATTCTGCCCGGGAATCGATAGAACACACACTCTGGGAGATGATCACCTGGTTTGATAAGTATGTGAAACAATCCCAACCAACCGCCATGAGATAACGAGATAGAAGGTTCGCGCCCATGAGTCAAATCATTGCGCGAAGATGTAATCTGAGCCCGTCTGTCTGGAATTTTATCCGGCTGACGGGCTTTTTCATTACTGGTACTGTTGGCCAATTCAACTGGTAAATTAATCGCTCACATGGGGAATTTTACCCTTTGCTATACAATTGAAAACTCAACAGAAACAAGGCTTTATGCTGTGGTTTAAACTGGTATGTGAATTGCACGGATTTCATCCGGCAGCAACCACTCAGGTTCTTTTTTTGATTGCGGAATTTAACACCAACAAGTAGAAAGGGGTCCTCAATGCAGGTACTCAGGAAAATGGATCTGATGAAGGAGGGATTTGTCTATCTCGACAACCATCCTGAACCAATCACGGGTCGATCGGAAGTTAAAATACGCGTCCTTGCGGCATCGATTTGCGGCACTGATCAAGGCATCTATCAAAGCCCGAAGAAGCAGGGAATCCGCGATGAGATGTTGATTCAATACGGAGGCGTGCTGGAAAAGTACCAACCCATCACCATCGGCCACGAATTCTGCGGTGAAGTTGTCGAAGTCGGCTCCGATGTTTCAACATCGGTTGCCAGGGTTGGAGATTATGTGACCAGCGAGATGCACATCAATTGCGGGTGCTGCCAGCAATGTCTCAACGGTCTCGGTCATATCTGCCGCCATATCAAAGTGAAGGGGCTGCATCTTGACGGCGCATTTGCGGATTACGTCGTCGTCCCGGCTCATAATCTGATTAATCTGGAGAAGGTCGGCGGCAGAAAAGTCATACCGCCGAGATTCGGCGCTTTTCTCGATGCCCTCGGAAACTCAGTCTACACAGTCATGGAGGGAAACGTCGCCGGAAAGACCGTGGCCATACTCGGCTGCGGCGCTCAGGGGTTAATGGCCACTGCTGTAGCCCGTACACTCGGCGCCACCAAAATCTTCGTCACCGATTTTTCCGACCCTAACGGAGGCGAAGATGCGATGTTCAGGCTCAGGCGCAGACTCAATACCGCTCTCGAAATAGGCGCCAATGCCTGCTTCGATACGAACGAAAACAACTCACCCGGTCAGAAAACCGATTTTATCAAACATGCCCAGGATGAGAACGGTGGAGGCGTTGATGTTGTTCTGGAGATGTCCGGAGCTGAAAGCGCATATACTGATGCCGGCAGAATCGTCAAAAACGGCGGCAAAATCCTGCTGCTCGGTCTGCCTTCCCGGCCATTGCAGTCATTTGATATCGGAAAATACGCAGTTTGGAAAGGCGTTACCATTCAGGGAATTTTCGGTCGCAGGATGTTCGAAACATGGAACTCGATGCTCGATCTGCTGGCTGTCGACAAGACCGGTCTCAAGACAAGGCTCGACAAGATCATCGCGAGAGATACTATTTCTCTTGCTGATTTTGAGAGAGGTTTCGATATGGTCAGGCGCCAGGAGGCCGTCAAGCAACTGCTCGTCCCTGACCGGAAATTGAAAGGAGTCAGCGCGGATGAACTCTGAAACACTCTATTCAACTCTCAATCAGGAACTCAACAACATAAAAGCTGCCGGGACCTTCAAATATGAAGTGCCGCTTGAAAGCGAGCAGGGTGGCATAGTCAAAGCCGCCGGTCACGATTGCATCATGCTGGCCTCGAACAACTATCTGGGTCTGGCCAATCATCCGAAAGTGAAACAGGCCGCTCATCGCGGCCTCGATGAGTGGGGATATGGACTTTCATCCGTCAGATTCATCTGCGGTACCGAGCCGATCCACCTCGAGCTCGAAAAGCTGGCTGCCGAGTTCGTCGGCTGCGAGGCTTCCATCCTCCATTCCTCCTGTTTTGCCGCCAATGAGGCATTCTTTGCAGCTTTGATGGCTAATGACTTCGGCCAGACAGACTATCAGGATGTTATTTACAGCGATCAGTTCAACCACGCCAGCATCATTGACGGCGTCCGGCTTTGCCGCGGCATTGCCAAACAGACCGTTTCAAAGCTCTATCGCAACCGCGATGTGGCCCATCTTCGCGAGATGCTGCAGGAAGACAAAGAGAAGAACTACCGCATCAAAATCATCGCCACCGATGGAGTCTTTTCAATGGAAGGGCATCTTGCTCCGCTGCCCGATCTCGTTCAACTGGCACGTGAATTCGGCGCCCTGCTCTTTGTCGATGAGTCCCATGCATCAGGGGTGCTTGGCCGGACAGGTCGCGGGACCCCGGAAGAACTCGGAGTCTTCGGCCAGATAGATGTCATCACCGGCACTCTCGGCAAGGCTCTCGGCGGGGCTTCCGGAGGCTTCATTGCCGGCCGGCACGAACTGATAGAATTCCTGCGGCAGAAATCCAGACCCTACACGTTTTCGAATTCCGTTCCACCCTCTGTCGTCACGGCATCGATCGAGGCCATCAGGCTGATCGAGGAAGAACCTTCAATTGTCACACGCCTCCACGAAAACACCGCTTATTTCCGCAGCGGGATCAAGAAGCTCGGTTTTACGATTATTGAGGGGATTCATCCGATTGTACCGATCATGCTTGAGAGGCGAAGCTGGCTCAGGATATGGCTCGCATGCTTCTTGACGAAGGCGTCTATATCAAGGGGCTCTGGTATCCAGTCGTACCTCAGGGAGAAGCAAGGCTGCGCGCTCAGATCTCCGCGGCCCATTCGAGGGAAGATCTCGACCGCGCATTCTCGGCTTTCGAAAAGACAGGCAAACAGCTGAGCGTGATCTGATTCAAATTTCCAGATATCGGGATTGAGAGGGTCACTCCCCTCGCTCTTTCAATCCCGCCTTTCAACCCTGATAAAACTGTCATCGGTCTGGCCTGACCTGACATCCTCTTCGTCGGATTGAGCAGATAGGAAAGTGTCGAAAGTAGCTTCTCCTCGGTGAACGGTTTCTGGAGGAAGATATTGAATCCTGCCCGGGCGGCTTCTTTGTACTTTTTCATTGCCTCGTATCCCACTGATTGCCACGATCTTCACGCCAGGATTGATCTGCCTGAGCTTGCGAATTATTCCCGGCCCGTCAACCTCAGGCATCATCAGATCGGTAATCACGACTTGAATCTCGTCTCTCCGCTCTTCGTATATCTTGATGGCTTCGATACCGTTTTGCATGATTATTACCCGATAACCATTCGATTCGAGACAGTGTTTGGCGACATCACAGATGTCCCTTTCATCATCTATCATCAGGATCAACTCGCCATGGCCTTTTTCAGCATTTTTATTGAATGAAACACCGGGTTTTACTTTATTACTTTCAAGAACAGGTAAGTGGGCAATGAACTTGGTCCCACGGCCGACCTGGCTACTCACATTGATAAATCCACCATGAGTGATAACGATAGTACGTGACGTCGAGAGGCCAAGCCCTGTGCCCTGGCTGTTCTTTTTTGTCGTGAAGTATGGATCGAATATGTGCTCTATGATATTTGGCGGGATTCCCAGACCTGTATCGGTTATGGTAATCCCGACATATCTGCCCGGTTTAGCTGCAGTATTGAGGATCTTTGAATTATCTTCATCGATCAGCAGATTCTCTGTCGATATGGTAAGTTTTCCACCTTTGGGCATTGCATCCTTTGAATTGATGCACAGATTCAACAATACCTGATGAATCTGGGTTTGATTTCCAACGATGTCCCACAAATTCTGCTCAAGGTGCAGTTCAACCTCTATATCTTTTGGCAGCGTTTCACCAATAATGATAAGCAGATCTTTAACCAGGGAGTTGATATTAATGGTCTCCCTGTCCACTTCATATCCCTTCCCAAAGGTGAGCATCTGCTCGATGAGATCGCGCCCCCTCTCTGCGCTCTTCTGAATGACAGGTATCCATCGTTCGGCATTCTCGTCAAGACTGCTCTTTTTCAGTGTGCTGATTCCCATCAGAATCGGTGTAAAAATGTTGTTGAGATCATGTGAGATGCCTGAAACCAGAGATCCAATGCTCTCCAGACGACTGGTGCGATATCTTTCCATTTCCAGCAATTTTATCTCTGTTATATCCCTGACGACTCCGATCAGCTTGGTCAATGTCTGCTCGTGATTACTGACCACCCGGGCATGTGCCTCAACCCATTTAATGTTACCTTTGGAGTCCAACAGCCTGAAATCAAGGCTGTAATTCAATCCGGAATTCAATGCCAGTTCAACTTTCGATTTCAGTCTTTCACTGTCCTCCGGATGAACGATTTTGAGAAATTGCTTGAGTGATCCTGTTTGATCTCCGAGGACTTCTCTTGCGGTGTCATCCTGCGTATATATCCCCTTTTCAATTTGCCACTCCCAAATGCCAAAATGCGCCGCTTGAAGAGAGAGTCGTAATCTTTCCTCGCTCTCACGAAGTGCGCGTTCGGTTTTCAGGTGCTCCGTTACATCCCGGCCAATACAGCGAATAATTAAATCTCCATTGATATCAGTCCCAAGCGAATTGGTGATATCAAAGACCACCTTGTCGCCTTTTATGGAATGGAAGGCGCACAACCCTTCAAACTTTTGTGTAAGCAGCACTTCATGAAGATAATCCTTGAATTGAGGCAGCAGATAGGGAAGGATATAATCCTTGACATTCTGTCCTATCAGTTCGTCTGTATTATCAACACCCACATATTCAAGCGCCTTCTTATTGATGCTTAGTATTCGTCCATTGATGTCGTGAGTCCCGACAAATAAACCGCTGTTTTCGATCAGATCGCTGTACCGTGCTTCACTCTTGGTCAACTCAATTTCAGCTCTTTTTCTATTGGTTGCATCATGTGCGACGAAGAGCAGGTTTTGTGGGGATCCGTCGGTGTGCCTGTTGTAGACGATTATCCTGGAGTCAAGCCAATTCCATTCACCGTCAAGATTCTTGACCCGGAACTCCAGTTCTCTGGCATTCTCATCTGCCTGATCAACGCAATCCCTGAATGAGTCAATCACTTTTTCCAGATCATCCGGGTGTATGAATTCGGATAGAGTCGATCGCTTCAAGCCAACCGTCGGATATCCAAGAATTTTTTCCGCTTGATCATTGATGAATGAAAACTCGAAAGTTTTAACGTCTATCAACGCGAGGATTTCAGGCAACATTTCGGTGATTTTTCGAATGCTGGTTTCCTGATTTTTCCTCTCGATGAGGAAGCGATTTCGATCAAGGGCATAGCGGATCGACCGCTGGAGCAGTCTTTGATCCACCTCCCATTTGATCAGGTAGTCCTGCGCTCCTAACTGCAATGCCTTCATTGCCAGATTTTCGTCTTTGGATGCAGTCAGAATTATGATCGGTAATTTCGGCCGGCCGGTCTGCAGTCTGATCAGCGACTCGATTCCATCCGAATCAGTCAAGGCGAGATCCAATATCACCAGTTCATAGTCCTCGGAATCGAGACTATGAATCGCAGCCTCCAGAGAAGCTACTACCTGGCAATTGAATTCGCTCTTCTCGCTTCCGATCAACCCAAGCAACATGTCGGCATGTAATGGGTCGTCTTCAACGATTAGGATGTTTGTACTATGATCTGGCATTGATGGCTTATAAAATTGAATTTTTCAATGGCACTCAGTCTTCACCTTGGCTGGTTTTGTCTAATCACTATTTCGAAATGCTTGGGAGCCTTCTTTTTATGAATTTTCGATCCGGATTTTTGCACGAAACAATTGTTCCTGCAAGTCACTTGGTCTTTATCAGATAATCCACGTTCCCTCTACTCTCAAATCCCCGGGCTGTGGATTTAATGATATTGAAATTTTAATAATTGCCGGTTCTGAAAAACTTGACGCACGAAACAAAATTTTATACAACCTAGAATCAATACAGTTCATCTATCGCAACTTCATGGATTATTTTTTGGCAGATCCAATATTCTGGATCCCCTCTTGAGAGATCAATGATTTTGCCCTGATGACTGATGATTGATTAGATATCTCGGAAACTGGTGAGCAGGGAAGACCGATCATTCCCCAGAATCCTTGTTTCACCAATCGAGATTATTGATAAGTTCCAACTACTTCTCTTCCGGAATAACCTTACCATCTGTTGCCGGTGGGGTTGGATCTGAGAAGTCAGGATTGTTGAGTTCATCAAGAAAATAAAGATCGTTGCCAAAAACCCAAAAATTGAATAAATGAACAGATCGAAGATTGTTACCCGATCTGAAAAGCCTGATTCAAGTAAATCAGGAGATCTCTCTCTCTCATGTTTCTATTATTACGATATTCAGAAGATAAATCAGATAATTAAGATATAAGCCACTGTTGCCCAATAGTTGCCCGTTAATCGACTCTTACTGAATATCAAGCAGTTTTACAAAACTCGTGGGAGGAAAATACTATGTTCACTGGAACAGCAAGCAGAAGTGTGCGCTTGTTGATTGTCGACGACCAGGCTTTGGTCAGAGAGGCTTTCAGGATGCTCCTGGAAAGTCAGCCTGGTATAACAGTTGTCTCGGAAGCTTCTAGTTTTTCAGATTCAATATCAGCAGCAACAGCCACTCAGCCGGATGTTATACTTCTGGATCTCGATCTCGGGGGAGAGAGTTCACACCAGAATCTCTCGATGCTTCTCGATGTCGCGCCAAATTCCAAAATTCTGATCATCACAGGGACCCCAAATGAAGAACTTCACCAGGAAGCTCTTCGAAATGGCGCCATGGGGCTCGTAAAAAAACTGGACGCCGCCGATGTCCTTCTAAAAGCAATCAAAACGGTGAATTCCGGCGAAGTCTGGATCGATTCAGGATTAATGACGAAATTGATGTCCTCAATCTGGGATTCCAAACCCTCATTACCCGCCAACCCGCCGCAATTAAACACCATCATTCAAGATCAGCCGGCAATCCCGAAGACAGGGACTGTTTCTATTGCGAATGATGAATTGTCCCACGATACTATACAGAAAATATCATTTCTAACTGACCGCGAAAAAGAGGTCGTCTCGCTGGTTGCCGAGGGATTGAGGAACCAGCAGATTGCCGAAAAATTATTTATCAGCCCGATAACCGTAAGGCATCATCTGTCCTCCATTTTTTCCAAACTCGATTTGAATAATCGATTCGAACTGGCAATTTTTGCCTATCGATGCGGGCTGGCCGATATGCCGCAATAATTTTTCGCCAGCCAGTATCTGACACCGATTTTTCTTTTCAGAGAAAATTAACCAGTAACCATTTATTGATGGCATCTGGTTTTGAGGCCCTGGTCTGTGGAGGAGCGGGGCTGCCTGCATTCTGAATCTATAATACCAGTACAATGATCAGAGTATGCCGTGGATTGGTATGCCAGGTAAAATCTTTCACCATGACATTACTTTTTCGAGCAATACTTAAGTTAAAGATACCAAATGATTGTGGACATTCTGTCTGGATGAACTTGTTTTGATGAAACTTATAGGACGTTGGTACGATGGCATAGTACAGGCGGCCAAGAATAAATCAAAAATACTGCAAGATTAGTACTTCCGTACGATGAAATTACTTGAAGTTTTATAGTAAAACCTCTTTTCAGTTGTTACTGAGTTTTAAACTTTTAAATAAAAACGAACGATATTCGTTTGGATTGGATTTGTTCATTGAAATTTGTGGTCCGATAACACCAACCTTTCTTCACGATTTTCCCCATGTCAAATCACCTGGTTAAGAAACTCGGTCTAAAGAGTCACTCTTAATCAGTTGTACGACGGCTTATGGATCTTTCGAAATAACCCCATTTTCACATATTGTCCTGAGTCTTGCGTATTCAAATCGTGTCACTGGTTGTATCAGGTCGACCCATAATTTTGTTGTCCAATTTTAAAAGCGGCGGATCCTACCCAAAATCTGCTGAATCTGTAACTTTTTATCGCTCTGGAACGCCAACTGTAAGCTGAAGCAAAATGGTTTTATCGAGTTGTATTTTCCCCGCGAAAATCGATTCTAAAAGTAGTGCTTGTAAGTGAATTGATCATACCAATTCAATCCCTCCCCGGGCTAGTATTTTTGTCTTTATTGGTAAAAATATTGACAAGCCTCTGCCATCATTGCCAAGCAGTTGTCATTCAGCGCTCTAACAATCTTATTAACTAATTATCAATACTCTTTAAACAATGCACCGCCCTGGGTCAGGGTGTACTTTGTTATGCGTATAGTGTTGTGAAAGTAACGATAACCGGGAGTCTTCAAGGCTTCTACTCCCGGATAGCTTTAAAGTTTAAGGACGGATCCCCCATGTTCATATTGTTGAAGTTGAGTAAGTCGATATTGCCTGTAACATTTCTATGTTTATTGATTAATCAGTTCGCACTCAGCCAGACTGCAATAAACCCGGAACCACTGGCAAGATATCACCACACGATCAAACTGCCGCTACTTCAGATTAGCCCATATCTTGAGGCTTATTCCATTGATCGAATGACAGGGTTTACGAAAGAAGAGCCCTTGATGCTGCTGGTAAGTGGAATAATGGTATTGGCTATTGCGACAATTTTAAGAAGAAAACTGTCGCGTTACCGTCGTCAACAATTGACTAAAATCAAACCGACAATTTGACGTTCTGTGATTATTTTATACAGATATGTTTTCAGCCTGAGAGACTAACCAATCACTTCATTTGGGTGATCAGGCTCGCAGGCCGGCATAGCGGAAAATATTATTAATTATGCTGATAAGACCAAGAACAATATTTGACCTTCTGGGAATACTTTGGCGGCGCAAAGGGCTTCTTATTATTTCGACAATGATCATGCTGACTGGATCATATTTCGCAATAAAAAAAGTTCCCTCGCTGTATGAAGCGAAAGCCTTGATAGTGGTTACTAACCAGAGTCTCCCTGAAGTGTTGCAGCAGAGCACGAGTTTCTCTTCTGTCATTCAACAGCAGGCATCTCATGATGTCCTGGTGCCTCTGATCAAGCGTTTCAGGCTGTACCCTGCTATCAAAGAATACGACTTCGCCCTGAACGCACTGCGTAAAGATATCAAGATGGATATCAAAATGAGGGGGTATTTTCCTGAAGGTCCGGAAGCCGTGACCATCTCATACAGAAATGCAGATCCGGATACTTCTTCAATGGTCGTCGAACAATTGGTCAATAATTTTGAAAAAGCCAATGATTCGATCAAACAGGCAGCCGCGGATGAAGTGACCCGGTTGAGTCAGAAAATCTCTGAAATTGAAGGGAAGTTGAAACAGATTGCCCCGGAAAAAGACATGGCATTGATCCGCAGCCAGTCTGTGACACGCATGGCTACCAACGCCGCGACAATGAGAGCCCAACGCTCAAACACTGAATCTTCGATTGGAGCGTTGAGTGATAAGGAATACAGCATTCAACGACAGATTAATGATCTTCAACGACTTGTTATCGAGCAGGAGAAAGTCGTCAAGACACAGAATGCAACCGCCAGATCTTCAAACCCTGTCATTGGCCAGTTGCTTATTAGAAAGTCTGAGCTTGAGGCACAGATCAAGGTGTTTCAGACTCAATATACCGATAAGAATCCAAAGGTCATTTCAGTTAGAGAACAGTTGAACGAAATCAACAAACAGATTCAAATCCTTGAATCAGCAAATCCTGCCACCGAAGCGGTTTCAGCAGTAACACCAGAGTCGGTGGAACTGAAAAATCTAAAGAAGGATCTAGCCAGGCTTGAAACGGAACTGGAAGTAACACAGAGAGAGCTGGGCAGAAAAAAAGAGTCGCTATCGTCGATGCCGATCTATTCTGAAGATTACTCAGGCCTGTCTGATGCAGCCACGGCCGCGTCCATGTCTGAGAGCAAGTCTGAATACGATCGATTGCTTGTCCGGTACAACTCACTGATCGACAGGCAGGACTCGATGATCAAGCTCGCGGGAATTTCAGGATCGGCGACACCCATGTTCCAGATTGTCGATGCCCCTCTTCGACCGCAGCATCCCGTTGCCCCTAATAAAATGATTCTCTATCTTTTCGGTCTGGCACTCTCAATCACAGTCGGCCTGATCATGGTAATTATTTTTGAATTACCGAAATTCGTGGTCCTCAATGATGAACGAGACATTGAGTACTACATTGGCGCGCCGGTAGTAGCTTTGATACCCCGGACTTACACCAGTGAAGAACTTAGCAGGCATAGGCGAATAAGGATGACGAGCTCTTTTATTCTATTGATTATGGGATTCTGCATGATACCGGTAGTCACGGTAATCCTGCATAAGGTGCAGGTGTTTCAAATTCTTGGAAGCAGATAGGGCTGCTATTATTTTGTTGTATTACGTTGTCAAGTAAGGAGTGGTAAATGAGACAGTCATCGGAAATTCGAAAGATGCCCTCTAGCAACGGGAATGACCAGGGTAGAAATAAAGACATTGATGACAAGGACGTAGATACGGTCTTTGCTGAGTCGCAAGCGCTGGAAAGAGCATCATTTGGGAAAATTCAACATCGGATAAGAAAGATAGACGAGGTACTTCTGTCTCCTGACAGAATCGACCCGCATCTTGTAACTCTATTGGATTCCAATTCCGAAGCAGTATCTCAATATCAGAAGCTCGCCGTCACGATGATTACGACTGCTATCAAGAATCCTCCTCTCAAGAGGGTGTTGATCACATCGGCACATCATTCTGAAGGGCGGACATGTGTCATGTTAAACCTCGCATCCGCGCTTGCAAAATCAGGACAAAGAGTGCTCGTCATAGATACCGATCTGCTCAGGCCATCAGTCAGCCGGTTGCTCGGTCTGGACACGGAGACCGGTCTTTCCGAGATGATCAGGGAAGGCTTTCATCCCGATCTCGCGCTCAAAAGATTAATCCCTGCGGGGTTTGATGTGCTTCCCACCCGCGCCAAAGTGGAAAATACCGCTGAGTTGCTGGCTTCCCCGGATTTTGCGGCAATGATGATGGCTCTCGATGGAAATTATGACTTTATGTTATTTGATTCGGCGCCATTGCTTTCCTCCCCGGATGTCAACCTGCTTATTCTGCACACACACACAACTCTGATGGTCGTTCATCCCGGAAAAACCAGTACCTCCAAGATGGCTAAGGCAATTTCGTATCTCAATGAAGACAGCTTTTTGGGAGTCGTATTGAATCGTATTTCACACTAGTTGCATCGAAAATGAAGGACTCGTCCTGACTCACTCATGTAACCGGCCCCCCCCTATGATGAAAAGACATAGAAGTAGAATGTTCGGAATGATGATATGTGAAGGGGTATTGATTTATCTCTGTGGCATTGTCTCCATCTGGCTGCGGTTTGGCGACGGTTTTGTCGATATACTCTTTAGCCACATGGGGTGGTTGAAGCTGTTGCTGTCAATGGCGGTCGTGCAGGCGAGTTTCTATCTGTTTGACCTCTACGATTTTCAGATGATCAGACTGAAATCGGTATTGATTGTTCAGCTCTTTCAGGCATTAGGCCTTGCCGCCATAGCTTTGGCTATGATTTTTTATCTGACTCCGAAAATGATGCTTGGGCGCGGAGTTTTCGCACTCTCGATGGTATTGATGATGTCGATGATGCTCGGATGGCGTCTGGTTGTTCAATGGTTGCTCGGTCATCCACGGCTCGCCGAGCGTGTATTGATAATCGGTTCCGAAGAAGATGCAATCAATATTGCCCGTGAGGTTCTCAATAGAGAAGAATCAGGATACGAAGTCATCGGTTTCATTGGTGACGATCCAGCCCAGATTGGGAAGAGTCTGATCAATCCTTCCGTCATTGGCGTCATGTCTGATCTTGAAAATGTTGTAGAGTCGAGCAAGCCGGATCGCCTGGTGGTTGCCTTATCCGATAGAAGAGGCCGGTTGCCGCTTGATTTGCTCCTCAAGCTAAAGGTGCGCGACGAAATAACCGTCGAAGAATCAGAGAGTTTCTTTGAACGGCTGACTGGGAAAATAAGTACTGTCAGATTGAGGCCCGGTCAACTGGTATTTTGCAGATACCATTAGATGGATGAGATTTTATCGCAGAACGCGAAGGCTCGTCGATATCTCGTTGTCTATTATCGGCCTGGTAGTAACCCTTCCAATGACGCTGATCGTTGCAATAGCTATCAAACTCGAGTCAAAAGGTCCCATCTTTTACTTTCAGGAAAGGGTCGGTCTTCACGGTAAAACTTTCAAAATTATCAAGTTTCGCTCGATGAGGACTGATGCTGAAAGCAAGGGCGCCGTCTGGGCGCTGGAAAATGATCCGCGTGTTACCAGTACTGGCCGGTTGATCAGAAAACTGCGAATCGACGAGATACCTCAATTCATAAATATCCTGGCCGGAGAAATGAGCATGATCGGTCCCAGACCTGAAAGACCGGAATTTGTCTGCCAACTGGAACAAAAAATTCCTTTCTATTCTGAAAGGCACCTTGTCAAACCGGGACTAACTGGATGGGCACAGGTGTGTTACCCCTATGGTGCCTCTTTTGAGGATGCAAAGGAAAAACATCAATACGACCTGTATTACATCAAGAATCAGTCTCCATTGCTCGATACCATAATTCTTTTCGATACTTTCAGGGTCGTTCTTTTTGGGAGACTGTCGAGATAAGAAGATAAATTTTGCAGACTTGCCGATATAAACAGGAATTATTGTCAGCAAAATTAAATATAGGGTGCCTGATATTATGACTATGATAAAGCCGGAAAGAAATATTTTGACAATATTCACGTTATTTGTCGCAACGGGATTATTGTCGGTTGCTTTCGACGCCAGGGCTCAAGCAATCGGTAGCTCGTTGATTCAAGAAGCAAGGGCAGGGAGTGGCGAAAAGAAGTCAGTCCCTGATCAGCCCAGCGAGTCGCCGCGCTCCTCCTCCCCGGGAGGAGCCGATGACCAGGTATACAGAAACATCATCAAAAGCTTTACCGATAATTACAGAATCGGGCCGGCAGATGCATTCGCCCTCAGAGTGAAGGGCCAGCCGGATTATTCAATCGAAAAGCTGAAAGTTTCACCGACCGGTACGGTTTATCACCCGCTGCTCGGAGATATTCTGGTTGCGGGCTATACGCTTGAGCAGCTAAAAAAACACTTGACGACCGATCTCAGCGAATATCTTCTTAATCCAGTCGTCAGTATCGAATTGCTTGAAGCACAGAGTGCCAAGGTTGGAATAATAGGAGAAGTGAGGAATCCCAAAATTCTGATGCTGAGCGGGCCGATGAGTATTCTCGATGCCATCACCGAAGCCGGCGGGTTCACGGACACGGGCAAGAAAAGTGGAGTTACGCTTCTCAGGCAAAATCCGAACGGTCAGAGAACCACCATAAAAGTAAACCTTAAGAATATTCTGAATGGTAAAGCTGAGCCGGGCGAAAACATCGCCCTGCAGGCTGGAGATACCGTGATCGTTCACGGCAATGCGATGAAGGCGATTCCAATAATAGCCGGTATAACCAGTTTTGGGAGCCTTTTGTCATTCATCTCACTTGGTGCCAGGTGAGTCAATTAGATCCACTTCAATGCTGAAAATGCAGGAGATGAAATGAGTACTTACACCACTGAAGTCACGACAGAAACCGGATCAGACAAATCGTTTGTTAATCAGACTCCGCTTGCTGCCTTTGTCAAGGTGAGGCTTGCAGAGCTTGAAATTCGCCAGTCGGTTTTTTGCAGACGAAACACATTTGATCAAGGGTTGCTTTCAAAGATACAGAACTCTCAGGTCAACAGCCTGACAATCGAAAGCGTGCTCAAGCTGGCGGTCGGTCTTGGAGTACCGCCCCAACACCTGTTTAAACTTATTGACCGACTCGATCTTCACGATCTTGTACTTCAAACATATGCCAGGGAGTTTTCCGAGGTACTGGTCACTCACCTTGAGGCCGAATCTCATGAACTCGCACAGGAAGCACAGAAAGCACTTTCAACGGCGTTTCCTGAAGTTGATCCTCCGTCAATCCGGATTCGTCGGAAGCGCACTCCTGCTTCCGCTACTTATCAGAAAAATGGCGATTCTTTATTAAAGGTTGGTATCTGACGTAATGCATCCTGAATATTGGCCCGTCAAACCGAAAGATTGGTTACTTGGACTATACCAATATGTTATTTGTGAGGTGACTAGATGAACTTTCAACCAGAACTGAATTATGGTTTGATCTCAATGTTCATATTCTTCGCATCTGTTGGTGCGATTATTTATGTTTACATTGGATACCCGCTTGTTGCCTATGTCATCAGCAAGTTGATCCCCTGGCCAATTCGTCAGGCGAAAATAACTCCTTCTGTATCGGTAATTATTGCTGCACATAACGAGGAGAAGGATATTGCCGCCAAGATAGAAAATACACTGGCACTGGATTATCCAGGAGACAGGCTGGAAATCATCGTCGCTTCAGATTGTTCAAGCGACAGGACCGATGAAATTGTCAGGCGATATTCCCGTAAGGGCGTCATCCTTTTTCGCCAGAATGAGCGATTTGGTAAAACAATGGCCCAGCATAAGGCTGTGCTTGTGTCCTCCGGCGACATTCTTGTATTTTCAGATGCAACTACAATGTATCAACCCAATGTCATAAAAAAGATAGTCCGCAATTTTGCCGACCCCTCTGTTGGATGTGTCACAGGACAACTGGTTTATTCTGATCAGGTCTCCTCCGCGGTTGGCCAGGGTTGCCGTTCATACTGGAACTATGAGAAATTCATCAAACAATGTGAAAACGGCCTTGGCTCCCTGATAGGAGTCAGTGGATGTCTCTATTCAGTGCGCCGAACAGCGCAGGCAAAACTTGCCAAAGATATGATTGACGATTTCGTGATCGCGACTGAGATCCACCTCCAGGGGCTGAGATCCGTATATGAGCCGGAAGCCATATCGATTGAAGATACCAATAACCGGAGCCGTGATGAGTTTCGAATGCGGGTTCGGATCATCGAGCAGACGATCAGTGCGCTCCACAGATATCAGGCGATACTCAATCCATTCAAACATGGAATGTTTGCTTTTCAAATGATCAGTCACAAGGTTCTCCGTTACACGGTTCCTTTATGGTTGATTCTTGCGATAGTCTCCAGTGCGCAATTAGCACTGTCTTATAGTTTATTCCGATTCGTGCTGGCGGCAGAGTTAGCGTTTTTCCTTTTAGCGCTCGCAGGGTATTTGTTTGAGCGGATGAATATTAAATCCGGACCATTATCGTTACCCTTTTATTTTGCCCTGGTTAACGTCGCCTCGGTTGCTGCTTTTCTGAAATTTATCAAAGGGCATAACCATGTGGTATGGGAACCCATACGAGAGGGCAATTTGCCGTCTCCATCAAACAACATCGTGTCCCAGGCACAATCGACGGCTCGCATCTGAAATTTCATGTCAGGGTATTTCTTCTTGCAAGAAACGGGTTTCTTCACCGGTTCCATATCAATAGTTGCCTGTTATAATCACTTGCTAAAGGACGGAGTGCATGAGTCAGCAAAGGTGTAGCTGCAACGATGTTGACACTATTGATTTAGAGGCTGCATGCCTTTCTTGTTAAAGAACCATTGAGCTTGAAGACCGGGGAGAATCCAGTTGATTAAAGTAATGAACGTGGTTGGTGCCCGACCAAATTTTATTAAAATGGCGCCAATTATTGCCGAATTAAAAAAGAATAACGACTTTATGCAATTGCTGGTGCATACCGGCCAGCATTATGACGGGGCGATGTCGGATTCTTTTTTCAACGATTTGAAGATGCCGCCGCCGGATATCAACCTCGAGGTGGGATCAGGTTCGCATGCCGATCAAACCGCCAGGGTAATGATTGCCTTTGAAAAAGTGATTATCGAGCATAAGCCTGACTGGGTAGTCGTGGTTGGGGATGTCAATTCGACGCTTGCTTGTTCACTTGTCGCCGCAAAATTCCCAGTCAAAGTTGCACATGTCGAGGCCGGCCTTCGCAGTTTTGACCGCGGAATGCCTGAAGAGATTAACCGGATACTTACCGATCAATTATCCGATCTATTATTGACCCCGGGTGGCGATGCTGAAGAAAATCTTCTCAGAGAGGGGATAGATCCCGAACGTATCGTCAAAGTCGGTAATGTCATGATCGATACGCTATATCAGCAAATCGAACAAACTGACAGCCCCAAGATGCTCGAACGATTTGGATTGACTCCAGGCAATTTCGCTGTGTTGACTCTGCATCGACCGAGTAATGTAGATGATCCCCATATA
The DNA here is from genome assembly GCA_016710075.1 of Acidobacteriota bacterium. Lineage (GTDB taxonomy): Bacteria > Acidobacteriota > Blastocatellia > RBC074 > RBC074 > JADJLO01. The sequence continues at coordinate 611,121 of JADJLO010000001.1, forward strand.
CTTAGTGGAATCATCAGCGCCATTAATAAAATCTCCGAGAGCCTGCCGGTGATTTTCCCGGCACATCCACGAACAACAGCCCGGATCAGGGAATTTGGTCTTGAGGTATCGACTGGAGTGAGAGTTATTGGGCCACTTGGATACCTCGAATTTCTAGGGCTTTGGAGCAAGTCACGGGTGGTACTGACTGATTCAGGCGGCCTGCAAGAGGAGACGACCGCACTTGGAATCCCTTGTCTGACACTCCGAGAAAACACTGAAAGACCCATTACCATAGAGCAGGGGACAAACCGTTTGGTTGGCACTCACCCCGTCAGGATCATTCTGGCGGTGGGCGATTTGCTTAATTCGGTGACCCCAGCCAGACAAATGATCCCTGAGATGTGGGATGGCCAGTCTGCAAAAAGAATTGTAAACGCACTGTTGAAATACTCCTTCAAGTTCTCAAGCAGGGCAGGTTCTGGTTCTTAATAACAAAAATATACTATATGAAACAGACAGCCCTTAAATTGTTATATTTATCCGGAGCTTTCGATTTAGCCCGGTTACTGAACCGTCGCAGGGCAGTGATCCTCACATACCATCGCTTTAGTGTCGAAGGCGATAAGGGGACAACGGGCGTACGTGATTTCACTGAACATTTGGAATATTTACTGGAGCGTTATCAGGTCGTATCGTTGTCGAAGTTGGTCTCATCTTTATCCGTAGGAGAGAGCCAGTCTGAAAAGATGGCGGCGATCACAATCGACGATGGTTATCTTGACGCATATGAAATTGCCTATCCCATACTCGCAAGATACAAGGTGCCGGCAACACTTTTCGCCGTCACTGGATTCGTTGATCGGGCATGCTGGATGTGGCCGGATAAGATGCGATACATCTCTTCACGGAGCAATGCCAAATCTTTCATCTCCAATATCAACGGTAGGGAAAAGCGGTTTGATCTTGGCGACAAAACCTCGAGGCTTGAGGCTGCTGAATCGGTAAATTCACAGCTCAAACGACTGGATGAGGATTCCAGGGAAAAATTACTTGCGCGATTCTCGGTTGATCTTGGTGTAGAACTTCCATCGAAAGCCCCCACAGGCTATGAAGCGATAACGTGGGATCAGGCGCGCGAAATGGATGCCGCGGGTATTGAAATCAGTTCCCATACTCAGAGCCATCCTGTTTTAACAAACTGCACTGATGCCAGATTAAGGACTGAGTTGAATGAATCGCGCATCAGGCTGGAAGAAATGCTCGGTCACAGTGTTGATCAATTTTGTTACCCCAACGGGAATTACAACGAAAGGGTATACAGGGAGGTAGCACGAGCAGGTTACCGGGTTGCGGTCACGACTGACGACGGTCTTGTCTCGCCGGGTGACGATCCCCTCAGGTTGAAAAGAGTTCATACCCAGCAGGATATGGTTCACTTTGCACAGAGCACCAGTGGGTTTGAGTTGTTGAAAGAGAAGATTCGAAAGCGGGGGAGGGAAGACAGAAATCTTTTCGCCCTTAATCACGCCAAACATCACGCGAAATGATTTTCAGACCGGTGATGTCTGAAATCAGCCGGCCGCATCCGACTCTCAGATTAATAAGATGAGTAGCAACAGGCTTGTAAAATTGAATAAGCTTCGCGAGATGAGCCTTGAAGAAATGATCGGGCGCGGACAGCAGGAGCTGACCAAGCTGACTGATCGGCTCCTTGTTCCAGTAACGAGTGGAATGAGCGAGAGCGCGCTTTATCGCAAATTCGAAAAAACGGCTCGAAATGGCAAGTCTCAAGTCACGTCATCACTCGTCGTCGAACAGTTGCGTAAGAGGAATTTGCAATTTTTACCAGGTCTGAAAGACCGGCAAGCCCTGGTCGGTATGATGCTCAGCCGATTCCCCGATGACTGCCGGGCGATCATTTCAGAAGCGGATAGAGCGATGATCGGCAGATTCGATCTACTGGGTTTCGAGGACCTCGATTTCGGCTATCCGATTGACTGGCACCTCGATCCTGTGAGCGGCGACAGGGCCCCGCTCGTTCACTGGACTCGCATAGATTCCGTCTCCCCGATCGGCGATGGAGATTTGAAAGTCTACTGGGAAATAAACAGAACTGCACATTTTGTGACTCTCGGACAGGCTTATTTGTTGACCGGGGATGATCGATACGTGGAAGAGTTCACCCGACAGGTGATTTCGTGGATTGAGTCGAATCCGGCAGGTATGGGTATAGGTTGGGCGGCGAGTCTTGACGTCGCCTTTCGTGCAATCTCATGGCTTTGGGCTTTGGCGTTATGTGCGGATTCTCCGAAACTGACAGAACATATCGTTTCCCGTGTACTCAAATCTCTGATTGAACATGGAACACATATTCAAAAATATCTCTCGCATTATTTCAGCCCGAACACACATCTGACTGGGGAGGCTCTTGGCCTGTTCTATCTTGGAGTGGTACTGCCGGAGTTGCAATCTACCTGGAAATGGCGCAGGACCGGGCTTCAAATACTGCTCGACCAGTTGCCATTGCAGGTACAAAAGGATGGAGTCTACTTCGAACAGGCTTCCTATTATCATCGATATACGACGGATTTTTACACACATCTCCTGTTGATGATTCGGCAGAAAGGTATCGGGATTTCCGAAACAGAGATAAGGCAGCTTCAGGACAAGCTTGAAGGGCTCTACGAGCACCTTTTCTGGATCCGGCGACCGGACGGCACATGGCCGTTGTTTGGCGATGATGACGGCGGGAGACTGATCAGACTGATGCCCCGGGCAGCCAATGATTTCAGTGACACCATGGCCGTTGGAGCCGCGATTTTCAAGCGAGGTAACTGGAAGCTGGCGGCAGGCGAAGCGACTTCGAATCTGATCTGGCTGCTGGGGCCCGATGGCCTGGCCGAATTCGATCGGCTCACGCCTGAAAAGCCACTGGAATTATCGCGATCTTTTGAATCGAGCGGTTACGTAGTTATGCGTGATGGATGGGACAGAGATTCGAGCTTCGCTCTGATTGATTGCGGACATCATGGTTCAGCCCCGGGATTCGGGCATGCCCACTCTGACGCACTCTCAATCGAGCTTGCTATCAAAGGGACTACGTGGCTTGTCGATCCGGCGACATTCGTTTACGGCGCGGATTTCGAGATGCGGGACTGGTTCAGATCGACCAGGGCACACAATACGGCCACGGTCGACGATGCAGGGCAGTCTGTAACCAGCAGACCGTTTTCGTGGGCATCGGTTGCCGATTGTCGCCTGATCGAGTTTGCCGACCGCGGCGATAGTTGCATCTGCAGCGGATCTCATGACGGCTATCGCCGCCTTGACGACCCCGTGATCCACCAGCGCTCAATCCTGCTGCTTCGTGAAAAGTCGGTCTTCATTGTGAGCGATCAATTTACCGCCCTTGAGCGTCACTCATATGCCCTCAGATATCATTTTGCGCCCGGCTGCGAGGTGACCGCTTCGGGGGGAGACACTTTCGAGGCGCGTAATTCAAAGGGAGACACTTTGACGATTAAATTTTTTGTCAGTGGCGACACTCTGGTTCTGCCTCGAACTGTGGTTGAAGATGGCTGGGTTTCCATCTGCTATGGGCAGCGTGTTAAAGCCCCGGTAGCGGTTTTTGAGGTCAAGGCTGAAGGTGCAATTGAGGTAACCAGCGTCATGATCCCTCAGGGTCGAGGCCGAAAACAGATGATTTCAGGAGTAATTCGATGAAGTTGAGTATTTTCGGATTGGGTTATGTCGGTTGCGTTTCAGCGGCCTGCTTTGCGGACACCGGGCATGAAGTGATTGGTGTCGATCCCAATCCCACCAAGGTCGAGATTATCGAGCGCGGCAAAAGTCCGGTCGTTGAACCGGGTATCGAGGCACTCATCTCGGCTTCCATAAGAAACGGGAATTTGAAAGCTACTTCCGATGTCGGGTTGGCAATTTCGCAGTCTGATATATCTCTCGTTTGCGTCGGCACTCCAAGTAATAATAATGGCAGCCTGGATCTCAAATATATCCGTCGCGTATGCGGGGAAATCGGCGCGGCTCTTGCTCAAAAGAACAGCTACCATATTGTCACGATCCGAAGCACGATGTTACCCGGGACGATCGATGGAACAGTTATCCCGACGCTCGAAGCTTCTTCGGGCAAGAAGGCTGGGCGCGATTTTGGAGTGGCAATCAATCCTGAATTCCTGCGTGAAGGCACTTCCGTCTACGATTTCAACAATCCGCCGTTTACGCTTATCGGAGCAGATGATGAAGATGCGGCTGCACCTCTTCGAAACCTTTATTCTAATTTGAGCGCGCCGGTATTGACCGTCGGCATCAAGGAAGCCGAGATGGTCAAATATGCCTGCAACACTTTTCACGCTCTGAAGGTTACCTTCGCCAACGAGATCGGAATGGTCTGCAAGGCGCTGGATGTCGACAGTCACACGGTGATGGATGTCTTCTGCCACGACGGTAAGCTCAACCTTTCACCTTACTACCTCAAGCCCGGATTCGCGTTTGGCGGTTCATGTCTGCCAAAAGACCTGCGCGCCCTCGGACACAAGGCCAAAGAACTCGATGTCCACACCCCCATGCTCAATTCGATCCTGGCCAGTAATCAGTATCAGATAGAGCGACTGGTCGACATGATTCTGCAGACCGGACTCAAAAAGATCGGCGTCCTTGGGCTCAGCTTCAAAACCAATACCGACGACCTGCGCGAAAGCCCGATGGTCACTCTGGTTGAAAGGTTGATCGGCAAGGGGCTCAAACTCGCTATCTATGATCGCGAAGTGGAAGTCGCCAGACTGGTCGGCGCCAACCGGGACTTCATTGAGAACGAGATCCCCCATATTTCATCACTCATGCGTGACGATCTTATCAAGATAATCGATGAATCCGAGGTGATTGTCATTGGAAAACGCGATCAGGAGTTCCATTCAATTGTCAATCACTTGAATAATGATCGAGTGGTTTTCGATCTGGTTCGATTGATCGAGCCAGGCTTAACTTCGGAAAATTACCACGGCATATGCTGGTGAAACAGAGTCAGTAAAAGTTCTATTGATGATCCCATGAATCAAAGTAAGGAAAAATCAGTTTCATTAGCCGCAAGTGCCGCCTGGATTATGTTCGCCAAGTTGCTGGCTTTTGCCTTCAATATAGCTTTGCCGTTTTTGCTGGTAAGGCGATTGAGTCAGACCAGCTTTGGTCTTTACAAGCAGGCTTTTCTTGTCGTGTCGACATCCATTGCCATGCTGCCGATGGGTTTCAGTATGACGGCCTTTTTCTTTCTGCCGCGTGAAACTGAGAAGAAGTCTGCTGTTGTCTTCAATATCTTGCTTTTTAATCTGGCGGTCAGCACGCTTGCTTTACTGGTACTTGTCTTCTTTCCGCAAATGCTTGCCAATCTGCTGATCAGCGATCAGGTTGCGGCCCAGGACCCACAAATTAGAGGGCAAATAGTGGCCCTCGCTCCACTCATCGGATTTGTGATACTGACCTGGCTGATATCGGCATTCCTTGAATTGATTGCCGTAGCCAACCAGGAGACGAAACTTGCCTCGGTCTTCATCATCCTGGCCCAATTCACCAAAGCAGTCCTGCTCTTGAGTGCAGCGCTTGTTTTCGGCAGTGTTCGCTCGCTTCTGACAGCTGCCTTGATTCAGGGAATCCTGCAGACTGCGATTCTCTGCTTTTATCTGCAAAGATGTTTTCCTGCTTTCTGGCGCAGCTTTGACTGGGGAGTGCTCAAACGGCAGATCACTTACGCGCTTCCATACGGTTTGTCATCCTTGATCTGGACCCTGCAGACGGATATCCACAGTTACTTTGTTTCCCATAATTTCGGGCAGGCGGGATTTGCAATATACGCCGTTGGAGTCTTCCAGCTTCCACTCATCGGCATTCTGACTGAATCGGCTGCTTCAGTAATGATTCCCCGTGTGAGTTACCTTCAGAGTGTTGATAACAAGAGAGAAATAATCAGTCTGATTGCGGGCGCCATGCGAGGACTCGCCATTGCTTTTTTCCCGCTTTACGGAGTTCTGCTCGTTATGAGAGAAGAGTTCATCGTTGCGCTTTTCACGAAAACATACATCACCAGTGTTCCAATTTTTCTGATTAACCTTACTCTCCTGCCGTTTTCAATCACACTGCTCGATTCCATTGCGCGTGCCTACATCGAAATCGGCAGATTCATTACCAGGATGCGAGTCGTCTTTTTCGTGGTGCTTGCGGCCGGATTGTGGCTGGCGGTCAGGAGCGGAGACTTGCGCCTTGTGGCAGCTACTGTAATCGGCGTCTACATTACCGAGCACCTGCTTATGTTATACAAATCCTCCCGAGTGCTTGGCGTCGAGCGCCGTGATATTACGCTGTTGAAGGATGTGGGCAAAATCGCTCTGGCTACGATCGTGGCATCTGTGATCACTGTTTTTGTCCGCCAGTTGTTGTTGCCCTATGAACTCAAGGCCATGGTGCTCTTGATTCTTGGCGGCCTGGTTTTCGGTCTCTTCTATCTCATAGCGATGTTGCGTCTCAGGGTGGTGACCGATCTTGAATGGAATCAGGTTTATCATAAACTCGAAAGAATTCGAGGCAAATTCCCGATTCTTCAAGGCAGCTTTTGAACCCGGGATGATCCTCAACGGAGTTGGTCATTTAACGGCGTAACAAGCAAAGAATGGTTTTACGGAGCTATAGCAGATGAGTCTTTGGGCAAAAAAAGCGGAGATTGACGATACATTGAAAGGGGTGTTGTTCAGAAAACCGGCCTTGAAAATGAGGCTTTTACCTGCATTACCCGAGACCGAGATAAAAGACGACGCCCGGGGCACATTTTCTGCCGCTTATAAGGGCATGTACCTGATTATGCTTCTTATATTCATCCGCCCGCACGAGGTGATGCCCGAAATATTCGGGTCGCTGCCACTGGTCAAGATTGCAGCTGTCGGAACGATACTGGTTTATCTGTTTTCCAAGTACAACGCCGGAGAGAAGCTCATCGTCTGGTCTTTGGAATTGAAGATGATGCTGATAATAGGAGTGATGGGGTTGCTTCTGACTCCCATTGCTGCTTCACCAGGCGACAGCATTGATGTCCTTAAGGACACATTCATCACTTTATTGCTTCTATTCGTCCTGATGACCAGTCTGATCGACACGCGTCAGAGACTGCGCTCCTTCTTGTTTGCGATGGTTATCAGCGGTTTTCTCTACTCAGTGAGCGCCATGAAAACTTTCCTCACACGTGGCAGCGGTGAGGTTGAGCGCATTAAGGGGTGGGGGACGCAGCTCGAGAATCCGAATGACCTCGCATGCGTGCTCGACCTGCTTCTGCCCTTTGCTGTCTTTTTTGTGCTTACCGGAAAAGGCAAGGTCCGTTTGTTGGCTTTCCTGACGGTGATTGCCACTGTATTTTCGGTAATGTTTACATTTTCGCGAAGCGGATTTCTCGGACTTTCACTGGCGTTGTTTGTCATTGTCTGGAAGATCGGGCGCCGTTATCGTCTGAGAATTGTGGTCGGCACGGCGGTTCTTTCAGCAGTCCTGGTTGTGGCCCTGCCTGGAGCTTATCGAACGCGGCTCATGACAATATTCAATCCGCAGACCGATCAGACTAACTCTGCCCAGGAGCGTCAGCAGTTGATGCGCCTGGCGGCAGATCTGGCTGTCAGGCGTTCCATCATAGGACTTGGAATAGGTAATTTTCACATCTACTCATTTCATGAAAAAGTAGCACACAATTCTTTCCTGGAAATTACCGCGGAGTTGGGTGTAATCGGCCTCATCGCATACCTGGTTTTTATCCTCGGTCCGTTTTTTGCTCTTCGCCGTATCGAGCGTGAGACCTTAAGCGACGGCCCCAGGCCCGATCGTGAGTTGAATATCCTGAGCGTCTGTTTCCAGGCGTCCTTAGCTGCATACATCATCTACGGATTTTTCGGATCGGTTCAATACTATCCATATTTGTATTTCATTGTTGCGTACATTGTAGCTTTTCGCCGCATTTTTAGTATGGAAAAAGTCGAGGCCGTCGGTGGCATTGTTGGTGTGCCGGTTTTGAACCCGCTGATACGGGTACCTAAAGGGGCATTATGGAAACAGCAGCGGCTTCGCGGAATCAATTAAGTCAGTTACCGATAAGAGGTATCGAGAGCAACTATTGGAGATAAGTATGAACAATATGGCAAGTGCGGTTCGAGACTGGCTGTCGATCGATGTGCTCGTGCCATCGACTTATCTTTTCCATATGGTACGACCCTCAAGGCGTCCCGTCAGATCGATTTTCTTCAAAGGCATGCGTTTTCGAAGGGAATCGGTCGACTGGAGTCAGGAGCGGAAGACGGAGTGGATGTACCGACGTCTGCAAAATGCTGTGCGCCGGGCTTATTTGGAGACGAGCTACTATCGTGAATTGTACGATGGAATCGGTTTTGATCCCGCGCTGGATTTCAGCTTTGAGGACTTTTCCAAATTGCCAGTACTTGGCCGCGAGGAGGTTCATCAGGCCGGACAACGGCTGGTTACAAAGAGGATCCCGCTTGAAAAGCTGCACCGGGACGCGACGGGTGGATCGAGCGGAACTCCGACAGAGATCTGGATGGGCCCGGAAGAGACAGGTTGGCGCGAAAGCTCCGGCGAATCCTTTTTGAGGCGTCTCGGGATGCCTCCCGGGACGAGAACCGGTTATTTCTGGGGGCACCATCTCGATCTGGAAGGTAAGGATTCCCTCAGTGCTCGAATTTACAGCTTTATCAATAACTCGAAGATGTTCAACTGCTTCCGCCTTTCTCCGGATGTGTTTGAAAACTACCACCAGGAATTTGAGCGATGGCGACCGGCATGCATTGTGGCTTACGCCGGCGCGTTGGGACATTTTGCGGAATATGTGCTCGATCGCGGTTATCGACCAGGCTACCCGACCAGATGCCTGATCACCGGCGCTGAGAAACTCCTGCCACACCACAGGCAACTCATCGAAAAGGCTTTTGGCAAGCCTGTTCATGAACGATACGGCAGTCGCGATATCGGCTATATCGCATACCAGATGGATCCGGCCGAGTCATATGATTTCGATATTGATTGGGCCGATTTACTGGTTGAGCCTGAAACGGATGACCCCGAGTCATCGATTCTCATCACCAAATTGCATGCTGACGGCATGCCGATGATCCGCTATCGGATTGACGATGTAGCCAGGTTTCCGCAGCATAGTCGCCCCGGACATCCGACCTTCAAGCTCCACGAGGTAGTTGGAAGGGTGACTGATGGTATCTGGTTGCACGATGGGCGCTGGGTTCATGGAATCGAGTTTCCTCACCTGATCAAGGATCACCCTGTTCGCGAGTTCATGATTCATCAGCGACAGGATTATTCGGTTCAACTGATGATTGTCCCCAAGTCAGACTTTGGGGAGCAGAACTTTCATCGGATAGAGGATGTAGTCAGGGCAAATTTACCAGGTCTTCCCCTGACGATTGATCTGGTGGAACAGGTCCCGCGAACAATGGCCAATAAATGGCGACCCGTAGTCAGCGATGTCAGATTAAATAAGAAGGGAGATAACTGATGAAGGGATCGAGCGGAGATATACTTTCTGACTCGAATGTAGCAGTAACAGCGCTGGCTGCTCCCGCTTATCCGGTTCAGCTTGATGAATCGAGCGAGGTCAGGCAGGCGCTTAAAAGAGTGGCAAATGAGCTGCATTGGTCGGAGGAGGGGAGAGGCGCCTTTGGGCGCATCATCCCGCGCGGAGCCAGGGTCCTTGTCAAACCCAACCTGGTTCTGCACGAAAACGAAGGACCGTGGGGGATCGAACCCCTGGTCACCAACCTCTCACTCATAAGTGCGGCAGTGGAAGAAGCGCTTTGTGCCGAGCCCGGGGAAGTCATTGTTGGTGACGCCCCGTTGCAGGGTTGTGATTTTGACCGCCTGCTTGTTGCCACAGGAATGGGGCAATGGGCGGATAATCTGATGAAGCGTGATCCACGTTTCAAGGGTGTCCGGGATTTTCGTCGAACAACCTGCGTCTTTGTAGATGGTGTCAGAATGGCCGCCGAAGGCGTGCAAACGGAAGATCGATTTGTTCTCTTTGATCTGGGCCGTAATAGTCTGCTTGAACCGATAACCAGCGATAGTGATTCGTTCCGGGTTACTTGTTATGATCCGCGCCTGCTCGCAAGGACTCATTCATCAGAACGGCATCAGTACCTGATTGCCAGAGAAGTTATCGAGGCTGATGTCATCATCAATCTCCCCAAACTCAAGACGCATAAGAACGCGGGAATAACCTGCGCGCTTAAGAATCTGATCGGAATCAACGGCAACAAGGAATATCTTCCACACCATCGCATCGGCGGCTCACATTCCGGTGGAGATTGTTATCCCGATTCCAGCCTGATCAAGCAGGCCATGGAATATATCTCCGACAAAGAGTACATGACTTCATCCGTTTCCAAAGCCCGGTTATGGCACGGTATCGGCAGGCAGTTCCAGCGTGCTCTCCATCTTACGGGTGACAAAACAGGTATCGAGGGTTCCTGGTCTGGAAACGACACCATCTGGCGAACCTGTCTTGATCTCAATCGAATACTTCTTTATGGCCAAAATGACGGAACTCTGGCGGACGGGCCTCAACGCCGGGTTCTTCATGTTGTCGATGCGGTTGTGGCGGGCCAGGGTGACGGCCCGCTCCGTCCACAGCCTTTGCCGCTGGGGCTGATCATGGCCGGGCAAAATGCCGCAGCCGTGGACTGGGTCGGCGCACAATTGCTCCAGTATGAGCCCGATCGGGTAATGATCGTCAGTCGTGCCTTCGGTGATTTTTCATGGCCTCTGACGAGATTTAAACCGGATGCTATCCATATTCTTGGTGATTGGAAAACCGGGAAAGCTGCTCAGGTTTTCATGAAACGAGATAACTCCCTGTCTGTTATTCATCCATTGGGCTGGCGGGATGTTACTCGATCCGCATCAGCAGTCGAGTCAATTAATACTAAAACCGAACAGGCAGGTTAATCGATGACTGACTCGCGGAAATACAACCTTGAGGAACTGGCAATTGCGATGTGCCCCGAAGATCCCCGCAGGATACTGCCTCCTGTTCGGGAAAATCATCGATCGATTCTCGATATCGGAGGCGGCGCAGGTCAGACATTGATCGCACTCGATCTCGGTGGCCGATCGCCCGTGGTCAGCGTTGATCTCGATTTCGAAGCGCTTTCATTAGGAAAGGAATTAAGCGAGGGGATCGATTTCGTTTGCGCCAGGGGTGAATCTCTCCCCTTTAAAGACCATTCTTTTGACATGGTAATCTGCCGGGTCGCTATTCCATATATGCATATCTCGAAAGCGCTGACCGAAATGGGCCGTGTGCTGAGACCCGGAGGGCTTTTATGGGCAACCCTTCATACCTTCCAAATGACGGCCGGTGAACTACTCAGGCATTTGGTTGGATTTGAAATCAGGGGCGCTATCTATCGCCTTTACATATTGATTAACGGCGTCGCCCTACATTACATCGGCAGGCAATTCAGATGGCCATTCTCCCAGGGCCGTTACGAATCATGCCAGTCGCCAAAAGGGATCACGAGATCCTTACATTCGGCAGGTTTTACAGAGATCCGCATTCAGAAGAATAGCTTTTTTATTGTCACGGCAGAAAAAAACTATAACAACAAACTTCAAGATGGTTTCCAGCCATCCATAACCAGACTCGATCAAACATAAGAAAAAAGACGGTTACAGTCTTGACCATTCCGGATAAATGAAGCGCAACCATATGGGACAGGAAATCTACAATCAAACCAAGTATTTGATAAAGGCATTCGATTTTGCCGAGAGGGCAAGGTTGTGCCGGGTTTTCAGAACCTGTTACAAAGAAAGGAAATTTCCGGTATGAAGCCCAGAGTGTTGCACTTACTAGGCAATCTATATACGACTGGCGGCTCGGAAAGGCAGGCGGCTCAGCTTGCCCAGATGTTGCATCAAAGTTCTCGATTCGAGGTTTTTGTTGCCTGTCTGGATCCGAGTGGGAACTGGGGCGAAGAACTCAAGAGGATCGGGATCATTCATGTCCCCTCATTCAAATTTTACAGTTTTTTCAGTTTTACTTTTCTCAAAAAGCTGGTCCGGTTCGTCGTTTATTTAAGAAAGCAGAAGATCGATATCGTTCACACGCACGATTTTTACACTAATGTATTTGGAATGATCGGGTCATGGCTGGCGGGTATAAAAGGTCGCATCGCTTCCAAGCGTGAGACTGACGGATTGCGAACAAAGGCCCAGAGATTTGTAGAAAATCAATCATACAGGCTTGCCAACAGGATTGTGGTTAACGGGGAAGCGGTTCAGAAGCACCTGGTCGAAGCCGGCATAAACCAGGATAAGATCGTCAAAGTATATAATGGATTGAATCTGGATCGTGTCACTCATCAACTCGACATCGATGAGGTCGAGCAGCTATTGAACCTGCCTCTTGCCAATGGGTATCGCTATGTCACGATTCTTGCCAACCTTCTTTATCCGGTGAAAGACCACCCGACATTTTTGCGTGCTGCTCAAATTACTCGGCAAGCCGTTTCTGATGCGCGATTTGTCATTGCCGGTGAAGGGCCCCTTAAAGAGGAAATGATGGCTCTGTCCCGGGATCTCGGGCTGGATTCAGATGTCTATTTTCTGGGCCCCTGCCGGAATGTTGCTGAATTATTGTCAGTCTCGGAAGTTTGCGTGTTGAGTTCGAAAGCCGAGGTATTCTCAAATGCGATTCTTGAATATATGGGCGCCGGCCGTCCGGTTGTTGCGACCAATGTCGGCGGGGCGAGTGAAGTGATCGTTGAAGGCCGGACCGGATATCTGGTCGAGTCAGGAGACTACGAGACGATGGCCGCGAGGATAATCGATCTGCTCAAAAATCCGGACCGCGCGAATGAGATGGGCCAATCAGGCCGCCAGATCGTCCAGCAAAAGTTCTCATGTGAAGCACAGCTTGAGGCCACTGAAAGGCTATATGAACGGTTGCTGGCAAAAAAAAACCAGAGAGTGATCCGTCAAATTGAGGTCGAGATCGATTGAACATGAGAGTTCTTTTATTGGGGCCATATCCGCCTCCGCACGGCGGAGTACAAACTAATCTGGTGGCGATACGCCGGTTGCTGTTCTCCCGCGGGGTGCCGTGTTCAGTCATCAACCTGACGAGGTTTCGCAAGGAAGCTGCCGATGACATTTATTATCCTAAAAGCGCGCTGGAGCTATTGTGGATGCTCGTTCGACTGAAATACGACATCCTGCACCTTCACATTGGCGGGAATTTATCCACGAGACTGCTATTGGTTGGATTGGCCTCGACTCTTATGCCCGGGCGTAAAACCGTGCTGACCTTCCATTCCGGTGGCTATCCGACATCCGAGGCTGGAGCCAGCGCCGGCCGCGCAACCTTTCGAGGGTTTGTCCTCCGTCGATTTGACAGGTTGATAGGAGTTAATCAGGAACTGACTCAGCTCTATCGAAAATTCGGTGCTGAGGAAACCAAAATCCGTCTGATTTTCCCGCACGCAGTAATCAGGGATTCATTTGCGCCGTCTCTTCCTGATCAGATGGCTGGATTTATGGAAGCACATAAACCAAATATCCTGACCGTCAGTGGATTGGAACCGGAATATGAGGTCCCGCTTCAAATTGATGTTCTCGGTTCGATTCTCGATCGCTTTCCCGGTGCCGGGCTGATGATCGTTGGCACAGGCAGTCTTGAAGAGAAAATACGCAAGGAAATTGAAAATAAGTCATACGCTGAGCATATCCTGCTTTGCGGAGACGTACCGCATGCGATCACCTTGCGTGCCATCTCGGAATGCGATCTGTTTCTTCGCACCACGCAATATGATGGCGATTCAATATCGGTCAGGGAAGCTCTTTATTCCGGAGTGCCGGTTATTGCCACTGACAACGGAATGCGGCCTCAGGGAATCCACCTCATCCCTCGACCCGAACCGGAGTCGCTAAAACGAGCCATTGAAGAAGTGCTCAATCATGGAACCCCTTCGCTAGCATCTGCTGAAACGGGTGAACGGAATATTGAGGAAGTACTCGAGCTTTATCAGGAATTGATTTCGGAATCGAAGGGTTGAACCCTGACTGATTGTTAATTGCGGACTTGATTAATACCAGGACTATTAAGTTATGTGTGGAATTTGTGGGATTGCAATCCCCCGACAATCAAAGCGGGAGGTAGACAGGGCGCAATTGCTTGTCATGCGCGATGCGTTAGTCCACCGCGGACCGGATGACGCCGACATCCTGATTGATGGCTCGGTCGGAATTGGACACCGGCGTTTATCGATCGTTGATCTTGGCGGCGGGCGTCAGCCCATGTTTAACGAAGACCATACCGTGTCGATCGTCTTCAACGGCGAGATATACAACCACAGGGAACTGCGCCCCATGCTGGCAGAGCGCGGCCATATCTATCGCACTTCATCCGACACTGAAACGATCATCCATCTTTATGAAGAATTCGGAACGAAGGGGGTTGAGCATCTGCAAGGCATGTTCTCCTTCGCCATATGGGATGCGCCACGGCGCCGGCTGGTGCTTACCCGTGACCGTCTCGGAATCAAGCCTCTTTACTATGCGGTGAAGGATGACGGCTCACTTTTCTTCGCTTCTGAAATCAAGGCATTCATCGAGTCGAATGCCATCAAGCCGGAGCTGAACTACAACGCGCTCGCCGATTTTACGACCAATCGTTATACCTCTGGAGAGGAGACACTCTTTCGAGGCGTGATGAGGCTGTTGCCCGGTCATACTCTGATCTGGAGCGACGGACAGGTTCATATCGAGCGTTACTGGGATGTCAGTTTCTCGAAACCGGCACAGCGGCTGAGCGACCAGGAATACATCGAGCGTTTCGGCGAGCTTTTCCATGATTGTGTTAAGTCGCATTTGATGTCTGATGTCCCGCTGGGCATGTTCCTTTCCGGAGGGATTGACTCGAGTGCTATCGCCGCAGTCATGAGTCGATTGGTAAAGGCCGATCAAAACCTTTTCTGTCGCTTTTGCCGAGAGGGATTCAAACGAACTGGAGTTTGCGAGGATCGTGGCTCAGGCTTACCGGACGGAGCATCACGAGATAATAGTCAGCCCGGAACAATTCTTTGATCAACTGCCGGATCTCATTTACAAGGAAGACGAGCCGATTGCCCACCCATCGAGCGTTCCGCTCTATTTCGTTTCAAAACTCGCCGCCCGTCACGTCAAGGTCGTGTTGACCGGGGAGGGGAGCGATGAATTGATGGCCGGCTACAACAAATATCGCGTGGGCATCTACAACTTGATGCTGGGACGCCACTATGAGCGCCTCACGTCGGCTGGAATCCGAAACCTGGTCAGAGATAGCATCGATCGTCTTTCAGGCGCTTCACCGCTGCGAAGAATTCTTCGGCGAACATTTTTGCGACTGCCGGCGAACATTCAGGATGCTTACCTCGATAATTTTGCAGTCTTCTCGCCGCTCATGCAGCAGCGGTTGTTTACTCCGCAGGCATACGAGCGGATGGAAGACCGTGACCCTTACCGAACTACGATTGAATATATCGATCAATCGGATGCAGAAACGATCCTCGACCAGTTGCTTGCCGCCGATTTGAAGACTTATCTGCATGAACTGCTCATGAAGCAGGGTCAGATGAGCATGGCCGCTTCTCTCGAGAGTCGCGTCCCGTTTCTCGATCACAAACTTGTTGAGTTTATCAATCATCTGCCGGTAGAGATGAAGCTGCGAGGCTGGACCACAAAATATATCCTGAGGCGAGCAATGAAGGACGTTCTGCCTGCTGAGATACTGACCAGGAAGAAGATGGGATTCCCGGTTCCGTTCGGAAGCTGGATTCGCGGCCAGTTTCGAGGCGTGATTGATGAATATGTCCTCAGCGAGCGAGCCCTGGAGCGCGGTATCTTCAATCGTGAATACGTCAGAGATCTCGTTGGCCGGCACGCCGCCGGTGAAAACCATGCCGAGAGGTTGTGGATGCTGGTTAATTTTGAGATTTGGCAGCGCCATTTCTTCGATGGAGAACCGTTGCGCACCCGAATCGATAGTTCGGTTGTTTCGCAGGCGAGTTTCAGTTCAGCAGGAGTTTGATGAGAACATGAAAATTCTTTGGGTCAAGGCGGGCAAACTTCTTCCGGTCGATACCGGAGGCAAGATTCGGTCTTACAACATTCTCCGACGTCTTGCGGAACGTCACGAAGTGACCTTCCTGTCATATTACGGTGGGCGGCGGGATCCTGACTATGAGCGTGAAATCAACGAGCATTTGCCCGGGACAAAGCTGATCTATACAGCCGCACGAGATGAAACAACTTTTGACAAGGGCCTGGAGTACCTGCGGAATATTCTTTCGCCAGCTCCCTTTGGAGTGACCAAATTCACTTCAGGCGATGTTCAGCGCCTGCTGGCACAATGGCTTAATGATGGCAGTTTTGACGTTGCAGTCTGCGATTTCCTTGGGCCAACGCAAAACTTTCCTAGAAAGCGGCTCACTCCGGTAGCTCTTTTCCAGCACAATATCGAATCGATATTGTGGCAACGCCATGCTGAGCACGCAACGAATCCCGTCAAACGCCTCGCCTGGAATATTGAAGCGTTCAAGATGCTCAGATACGAAAGGGAAGCAGTCGGCCGATTCGATCATGTGATCGCCGTGTCGGAATATGACCGGCAAATGATGAGTCAGATGAACGATAAGGTGAGCATGAGTGTCGTTCCGACGGGCGTCGATCTGGATCAGTACCGTGGCGTGGACAGTCATAGCGCTACAGAACCCGTGATCATGTTTCTCGGATCAATGGACTGGGAGGCGAATGTTGACGGCATGAGGCTATTTCTGTCGCGACATCTGGCCGATTGTCAAAAAATCGGTACCCGATGCGCGGTTGCGAATGTGGGACGAAACCCTGATTCACGCATACGCCAATTGGCATCTGCCGATATCGAGGTAACCGGCCGGGTTCCCTCCGTCATCGAATATCTGCAGCAAGCCGCAGTATTCATCGTCCCGTTACGTATCGGTGGCGGTACGAGGCTCAAGATTTACGAAGCCATGGCCATGCGAAAAGCAGTCGTCTCGACAACGGTTGGCGCCGAAGGCCTGGATGTCGAACACGGGCGTGACATTCTGCTCGCCGATGATCCGCAGACATTCGCCGACAGCGTCATCGATCTTCTGACAGACCACCCGAAACGCATGCAGATTGAAGAAGCCGCGGCTGCTCAGGCCGCAAAATACGACTGGGCTGTTGTCACGGATCGTTTTGAAGAGGTGCTGAATCAAACGCTTCGCCAACCCGCTACGGCGGACCTGATTGAGCAACCCGCGTTTTCAGGGATAACGGAAAGGTGATCGATCTTCGGAAAGACGAAACAGGATGAAGAACGTAACTCAAAAAAAGCGGGTTATTTCATTGATCTACCACGATGTGGTCAGGCGTGAGGATCATCAGCAGAGCGGTTTCCCGACCGCAGATGCAGCAATCTACAAGCTTGATCCGGATCTGTTCAAACAGCATCTGGCTGCTATTGCAGGCGCAGTTTCGAGCCGCCCGATTCTTGTTACCGAGCTGGAATCGAATAATGAAGGAAATGAAGGATCGGAGCATCCCTGGATGATCACATTTGATGACGGAGGATCAAGCTCTCATCACCCGATTGCCGATCTGCTTGAAGCTGCTCAATGGCGCGGCCATTTCTTCATAACGACTGATTATGTCGGCAAGCCGGGTTTCATGACCCGCGAGCAGATCCGCGACCTTCGTCGTCGAGGTCATATCATAGGCTCTCATTCGTGTTCGCACCCACTGCGGTTTGCCTCCCGTCCGTGGGAAGAGATGAAGCGTGAATGGAGTGAGAGTGCCAAAGCGCTGTCTGAAATCCTGGAAGAGCCGGTGCTTATGGCTTCCTTACCTGGCGGACAGTACTCGAGAAGGGTTGCTCAAGCTGCCGCAGCCGCCGGTATCAAGGTTCTCTTTACTTCAGAACCTGTAGTTCGAATCGATAATGTCGATGGCTGCCTCGTGATCGGCCGCTACTCCATTCAACGATGGATGCCGCCTGCTGTCGCCGCAGGTCTTGCCTCCGGACTTCCGACGCCTCGCTTCAAGCAATGGGCCTGGTGGGAGATCAAGAAGGCTACCAAAGCTGTCGGCGGCGAAACTTATCTCAAATTGAGAGAAATTCTGAGCATTGGGCTCAATCGAAAATCGGTCAGGGGAAAGGCTTAATAAAGAGTGGCGATCAAGTGGACAATAATGAGGAGAAATGCTCTGAGAACGTGGTTATTCTCCATGCTTATCACGGCCGCCGGCTGTCACCTCGTCACTTTCAGGGGGACCTCTACCTTAACTCAGACTGAAATCGATCTTATGGCCAGGCGCGTATCTCCATCCGTAAACGTCAGTGGAAGCGAGCCTGAACTGCCCCGTGTTTTCATCAACACAGATTTTGTGCCTCAAGCGGGTAAGACCATTCCGGTACCTGCGGGAGGGGATCTCCAGGCTGCAATCGACCAGTCAAATCCCGGTGATACAATCACCCTTCAGGCAGGGGCCACCTACACAGGTAACTTTATGTTACCCGCCAAAACCGGCAACGGCTGGATCGTAATTCGGACTTCAGCTCAGGATAGCACACTGCCTTCACCCGGCGCCCGCATGACACCTGATTTTGCCGCCGCCCTGCCCAGGATTGTCAGCCCAAACAGCGAACCGGCTCTGACCGCTTCTTCCGGCGCCCATCATTTCCGATTGATTGGGCTGGAATTCACAGTGGCCCCCGGCGTAAAGCAAACCTTCAATCTGATCGCGCTTGGCGAGAAACAATCATCTCTCGCCCTCTTACCGCATGACCTGATCCTTGACCGGCTCTATATTCACGGCAGTCCAGCCACGACCCTTAGACGGGGAGTGCTGCTCAATAGCGCCACCACTGCGATCATTGACTCTTACATCTCCGACTGCCATGAAGTCGGGGCTGATTCCCAGGCGATAGGCGGTTGGAATGGCGCCGGCCCTTTCAAGATAGTTAACAATTACCTTGAGGGCGCTGGCGAGAACTTCATTCTTGGTGGAGCAGATCCGAAAATCGAAAATCTCGTTCCATCGGACATTGAATTCAGGCACAACCACTGCTTCAAACCGCTCTCCTGGAGAGTCGGAGATCCGGGCTACGCCGGAACTCCCTGGGGAGTCAAGAATCTGTTTGAGTTGAAGAACGCTCAACGAGTCCTGGTGGACGGCAATATCTTCGAACACAACTGGACAATGGCGCAGAACGGTTTTGCCATCCTCTTCACGGTGCGCAATCAGGATGGCGATTCTCCCTGGTCAGTTGTTCAGGACGTGACTTTTTCCAATAACATTGTGCGCCGGACGGCTTCCGCCATCAACATCCTTGGCGACGATGATAACCATACCAGCATGATGACCCGGCGTATCAAAATATCAAATAACCTTTTTTATGAGATCGATGGGCAGCGCTGGTCAGGCGCCGGGATCGCGTTTCAGATAGTTCGCGGACCGCAGCATATAACTATTGAAAATAACACCGTCATTCACGCAGGCAATATCATCGCGGTTGATGACAGGCCGAGCAAGGGATTTATCTTCCGCAACAACCTTTTCCCACATAACGAATACGGAGTCAAAGGCGACAATCGTGGACCAGGCAACGATACGATCAACACGTACTTTGCCAATTCTCTCTTTAAAAAGAATGTCATAGTCGGAGGAAGAGCCGAGAATTACCCGGCAGACAATTACTTCCCCCCATCATTCGATAAAGTTTTCTTTGTCGATCTTTCCGGTCGTGACTTTCATCTGGCCTCAACCAGCCCATACAAAAATGCCGGCACCAACGGCAAGGATATCGGCTGCAACTTTGTGCAGCTCGATGCCGCTTTCAAGGGCGGTTCAATGATGACAAAAATCTCGATAGTCCGCTTTAACGAAGACCGGATCCCGCCATTAATGATCACCCGGAGTTTCAGTGTATTACCGAAACGAATCAATATTCTGACAGGAGGTATTAACTATGAGTTTAGAGACCAACTCAAGCACGGCACAAGCACGGCAGACTGAAGCTGCCGAATCTTCGATCGAAATATTTTCCACCTGCCCGCAATCAAGTCAGGTTGATAAAGCAGCGTATCTGAAGAATGTAATCGACGTGGCGCGTTGGAGCGAGAAATACGGCTGTAAAGGCATCCTTGTCTATACCGATAACTCACTGGTCGATCCGTGGCTGGTTTCACAGGCGATCATTGAAAATACTGAAACGCTCGGCCCACTGGTCGCTGTTCAGCCGATATACATGCACCCTTATACCGCGGCAAGGATGGTAACTACATATGGGTACCTGCACAACCGCCGTATATACCTGAATATGCTGGCCGGGGGATTCAAGAATGATCTGCTGGCGTTAAATGACGATACTCCGCACGACAAAAGATATGATCGGACAGTGGAATATGTAAAGGTTATCCAGATGCTGCTGGGCCACACCACGGGGGTCAGTTTCAGTGGTGAGTTTTATCAAATCGACAAGCTGAGAATGATACCTTCGCTGCCCCCGGAGTTATTCCCCGGCATCCTGATTTCCGGCTCTTCTGAGGCGGGCCTCGCCGCAGCCAAAGCTATTGGAGCAACGGCAGTCAAGTACCCGAAGCCCCCTGGTGATTATGAGAATGATCCTCCTGATGAAAACCTCAATTCGGGAGTGCGTGTGGGTATTATCACTCGCGACAATGAAGACCAGGCATGGAAGATCGCACATGAACGCTTTCCCGAGGACCGTCGCGGTGAGCTTGCTCATCAGATGGCCATGAAAGTGTCGGATTCAGTCTGGCATAAACAGCTCTCGGAATTGGGTAAAACACCTGAGAACAACCCGTACTGGCTTGTCCCTTTTCAGCATTACAAGACTTTCTGCCCGTATCTGGTTGGGACCTATTCAAGGGTGGCCACGGAAATAGCCCGTTACATCGCCCTCGGTTTCAAAACCTTCATTCTTGACATCCCGCCGAATGAGGAAGAGCTCTATCACATCAGTATGGTTTTCAAGATGGCGATCGGGCAATTTAATGTCAAGGAGGCCGCCCGATGAGCAGGTTGTTGCAGCAATTGGTATCCAGACAGGCAGAGCAGCGTCCGGATCAGACAGCCATTGTCTACCATCAGGAAAAGATGACCTATGGCGAGCTTGAAGAAGGCTCAAACCGGCTGGCTCATCTGCTAAAAGAAGCAGGATGCGCAAAGGGAGACCGCGTCTGTTTCCTGATTCCCAAAACGCCTGCGGCGATTATGACCATCCTTGGAATATTGAAAGCGGATTGTGTTTATGTTCCGCTCGATACATCCAGCCCGGCGCCCAGGCTGGAAAAGATCATAGATGCCTGTACACCCCGATTCATAATCGCAGGCGGACAAGTGATTTCAATGCTCGATCAACTGATGGCGGATGAGGCCCGGCGCAAGGGAACGGCTATTGGATGGATCGGTGATGGCGATGCCCAGGGCTCAAACTTCAAGGCCCGCTTCACGCGTGAGGATCTGAATGGCTATTCGAGCGCGCAACTGGATTACCGAAATGATACGACCGATGCTGCTCACATCCTTTTCACCTCTGGTTCCACGGGCGTGCCTAAAGGTGTGGTGATCACCCATGCAAATGTGATCAGTTTTATAGATTGGGCGGTCGGATATTTCGGCACGAAGCCGGCCGACAAGATTTCGGCCCACCCACCGCTTCATTTCGACTTATCGACATTCGACATATACGGCACTTTATCCTCCGGCGCGCAACTGCATATTGTTCCGACCGAACTGAATCTGGCTCCACAAAAACTGGCAGCGTTCATTCGCGAATCTGAGTTGACGCAATGGTTCTCAGTGCCGTCGGTTCTTAATTTCATGGCAAAAGCCGACGTCGTCAAACTCAATGATTTTCCATCGCTCGAACGGTTGCTCTGGTGCGGCGAGGTCTTCCCGACGCCGCCATTGATTCACTGGATGCAGCGTCTGCCCCATGTCAAATTCACCAATCTTTATGGCCCGACCGAGGCAACCATTGCGAGCAGTTACTACAGCGTGCCTCAATGCCCAGCCGACGAGCATGATCAGATTCCAATCGGCACAGCCTGTGACGGAGAGGAACTGATTGTTCTGGATGAGACGCTCAAGCCCGTTCCACAAGGCGAAATAGGCGATCTCTTCATCTCCGGAGTCGGGCTTAGCCCCGGGTATTGGCAGGATCCGGAGAAGACCGGAGCTGCATTTCTTCAGCTCCCAGGTACCTCCGACCCGGCAGATCGTATCTACAAGACAGGAGACCTCGCCAGAGTTGGAGAAGACGGCCTGGTTTACTACCTTGGACGGGCTGATTCACAAATCAAGAGCCGGGGGTATCGCATCGAACTAGGCGAAATTGAAACGGCATTGAATGCCCTGAACCAGACAGAAGAATGCGCCATCGTCGCGATCAACACCGCAGGGTTTGAAGGAGTGGCCATATGCTGTGCCTATGTCCCTCTTAAAGAAGAGGACACGACACCTGCAAAATTACGCAGTGCATTAAGCAAGGTTCTGCCGAATTACATGCTCCCTGCCCGGTGGATGAGTTTTGAGCGGTTGCCCAAAAATGCAAATGGAAAGATCGACCGCCCTAAATTGAGGGAGGAATTCCAGAACGATGGGAATTGAGCCTTCAAACATGATCGAGGAGCGGATGCCAAAAAAAGGCTCCAACCTGCGAGTGTTGCTGGTGGGTGAGGAGTCGGCCGGAATCCAGACTTTGAAAATGCTGGCCAATGGCAATTACCATCTGATTGGAGTCATAAAGCTTCACCTACTCGAAAAGCGATCGGTGGCCTGACCTTGTGGCAGCACGCAGAAAAGTTTGGTCTTCGTACGTGGCCTGCTGAAATGGTCAAAGACGCTGATTTCGCCAGGATTCTCGAGGCAGAGAAAATTGACCTCCTCCTCAATGTTCATTCGTTGTTCGTCATCAAGCCGGAAATCGTCGAAGTCGCCGCTCTGGGCAGCTTTAACCTCCATCCGGGTCCGTTGCCGCGATATGCCGGGCTGAATGCTCCGAGTTGGGCAATCTATCAGGGCGAATCAGTCCACGGCGTTACTTTACACAGGATGCTTGCCGGGATCGACACCGGTCCTATTGCCTACCAATCGTTATTTGATATCGAAGAGAGTGACACGGGGTTTACGCTCAGTGCGAAGTGCGTCAGATATGGAATGCAACTGATCAAGCAGTTGCTTGATACGGCAGAATCTGATCCCGGCGCCATTCCGGTAATCGAGCAGGATCTCTCACACCGCAACTATTTCCGGAAAGGGACGCCTGATGATGGCTGGCTGAGCTGGTCGCGTCCGGCTCGGGAAATCTTCAACTTCGTGCGGGCAGCGGATTATTCTCCTTTTCCTTCGCCCTGGATCCACCCAAGATCCAAACTCGGTGATCAGGAGGTTTCTTTCGTGAAAACCTCCCTTACTGGCCAGACGACTGATTCTCCACACGGCACTGTCGATCGGTCAGAGGCCGGCATCATTCGTGTCGCATGTTCAGATGAATGGCTTGCGATCAAACGTACGATGGTCAATGGACTTTCCGTGAACCCTATGGAACTTCTGACGCACGGCGACAGACTCGAGTCCTAGAGTAACAACCAGATAACAGCTTCGCTCACACTTTAGTATTTTTGAGTGCAACAATTATATTAATTGAGGATTAAGGTTATGGTTAACAACATTGAACTTCAAAATAGCATCATCAGGATTCTTTCCGAAAAGATACACGTTGAGGTGCCCTCAGTCGAAACTGATTTGATGGAATCAGGCTTGCTCGATTCACTGACTCTCGTGGAATTGATGGCCAGTCTGGAGGAAAAATTCGGTATCAGTATCTCGTTTGACGATATTGAACTGGATAATTTCCGATCGGTTGACCGTATTGCCGAGTTTGTCGGCAATCAAACAAGCATGAATGAAATTATGGCCACTGCTTGACTCCACGGTTGTCAAACTGACTCATAATTCTGTGGTCGATTTTCCGTTGATGAGTCATACATGCTATTTATTTATTTATGAGTGAGAACATTGCCATGCAAACCAATCAAAACACTTCCAGAACTTCTTTTCGGGATGAACGTGAGTTCGGCCTGATCGTTGGATCCATGCTTATCCTGATTGGGAGCTGGTGGCTCTATCACAACAGGTGGAAGACGGTGGCGACCGGGTTTGTGGGAATCGGCTCGATTTTGGTTGCTCTCGGTTTGTTAATACCAAAAGCGCTGGTTCTCCCGAATCGAGCCTGGATGTCACTTGCCAGAGGACTGTCCCTGATCACAACCCCTGTTTTTATGGGAATTGTATTCTTCACGTTATTTATGCCGATTGGAGTATTTAAACGACTATTCGGTTGGGATCCCTTAAGACGCCGTGCTCCATCCGCATCATCCTACTGGCATCCCTATAACGAAAGACATCGGGACACAAAACATTTCGAAAAGATGTATTAAGGAGGCATTGAACATGTCAAAACTAAAAGGTAGTCAGCGAACTCTGGCAGTTAATGAGATCAAATAAAAAATACTGGCTTGCGCCGGTGATTATTGTACTGGTGCTGATTGGATTTCTTCTGGTTGTTGCCGGCAGCTCAGCTCTGGCGCCATTCATTTACACGCTCTTCTAGTACGGCAGCAACGAAGCTCGATTGTCAGGCTCAGTTGCCTCATGACGGACTCTTTATTAAGGAATGCCGGATTAGTGTCCAAATTCTATCCTGCAAAAAAACAAGGTGATCGCTTATGTCCAGTATTTTGGGAATCTCCGCTTTTTATCATGATTCAGCGGCATGTCTGGTGGTCGATGGCGAAATTGTCGCAGCAGCCCAGGAAGAGCGTTTTACGCGCATCAAACACGATTATCGCTTTCCAGCCAATGCAGTTCGTTACTGTTTGAAAGAAGCGGGAATTACACATGATCAACTGGACTATGTCGGGTTTTACGATAAGCCATTGCTCAAGTTCGAAAGGCTGTTGGAGACCTATCTCGATTACTCGCCCGCCGGTTTCCGCTCTTTTTTGAAAGCGATGCCGCTCTGGTTAAAGGAAAAACTGTGGATGCCTGATTTGATCGGCGTCGAATTTGCCAAGGCGGCCGGTGCTGAAGACGACAGAGCGGCAAAAAAAATGGCTAAAACGTTTCGCTGGAAGCTGCTCTTTGGCGATCATCACGAAAGCCATGCCGCCAGCGCTTTTTACCCCTCGCCTTTTGAAGAGGCTGCCATTCTTACTTTGGACGGGGTAGGTGAGTGGGCGACCAGTTCCATCGGTAGAGGTAGTGGAAATGAGATTACTCTTCTCAAAGAACTGAGATTTCCGGATAGCCTTGGTCTGCTTTACAGTGCCTTTACCTATTATACGGGTTTCAAGGTGAACAGCGGTGAGTACAAGATTATGGGGCTTGCGCCATATGGTGAGCCAAAATACGTCTCCCTGATCAAGGATAAGCTGATCGAAATCTGTGAAGATGGCAGCCTTCGCTTGAACCAGGAATACTTTTCATATAGCCAGGGCCTGCGCATGACAAACAAGGTATTCGATAAATTGTTTGGTGGGCCGCCACGCGAACCCGAATCGAAGCTGACGCAAAGAGAAATGGATCTTGCGCGCAGCATCCAGGAGATAACTGAAGAGGTAGTCCTCAAAATGGCCCATTTTGCCCGCCAGGAAACGGGGTCGAGAAAACTATGCATGGCTGGAGGTGTGGCACTGAATTGTGTAGCCAATGGCAGGCTTTTACGGTCAGGGTTGTTTGACGACATCTGGATCCAGCCTGCGGCAGGGAGACGCAGGCGGTGCTGTCGGTATTGCACTTGCTATCTGGCACCGCTACCTGGGAAATTCGCGCACCAGCCCTGAAAGCCAGGGGACCTGGCGTTCTCCTCGCGAGTATTCGAATGGAGCCCTGCCGCCATTCGCCGATGGCATGAAGGGTTCATACCTTGGCCCGAAAGATTCAGAAGAAGAGATAGAGAGGTTCCTCAACGCAAATAATTACCCGTATACCAAATACAGTCGCCAGGATCTGCCGGGTGTTGTTGCCGATTTATTGGCGGCGGAGAAGGTGATCGGATTGCACCAGGGAAGAATGGAGTTTGGGCCCCGCGCTTTAGGCGCAAGAAGCATCATAGGAGATGCTCGCTCTACCAAAATGCAATCCATAATGAACCTGAAGATCAAATATCGAGAGAGTTTCAGGCCATTCGCCCCCAGCATTCTCAGAGAACATGTCTCTGACTGGTTTGAATTGAATGAAGACAGTCCATACATGCTCATGGTGGCGGATGTCAGCAAGACCCGTCGTCGGATGATGACCTCCGATGAAGAAAAATTGTGGGGAATCGACAAGCTGAAGGTGATCCGATCAGAGATACCTTCTGTGACTCATGTGGATTACTCAGCCCGAATTCAGACTGTGCGCAGGGACGTTAATCCACTCTATTGGGGATATTATCGAGGCCTTCCGCGCAAAGACCGGCTGCCCGATTATTGTCAACACAAGCTTTAATGTCCGCGGTGAACCGATCGTCTGCACCCCTGAAGATAGCTATAAATGCTTTATGCGAACGGAAATGGATGTTCTTGTTCTGGAGACCTGCGTTCTTGAGAAAAAGCAGCAGCCGGAGTTCAAGGATTCAACGGACTGGCGCAACGAATTCTCTCTCGATTAAACCTTTCCGCTTATTCTGGATGTTATTGAATTAGTTTATTGAAAATAAAGTAATGAAAATAATCAAAACCATTGCCGGTTGGATCAAAGTTAGCTGGGCTATTCTTGGAATAACGGTGCTCATGCTCGTGCTGCTTGAGGGGGGCCTTTCATTGATGTTTCATCTTAACGATCTCCGTCGTCCACCTCGACAAAATTTCAGGGCCACGGCCGATACATATTCAGATGCCGCCTGGGCAGCCTCCTATTATGAAGAGATAGAAAAGGTAGAAAAAGGCGGGACAATAAGGTGGAATCCATACTCTTACTGGCGCAGGGCCGAATTCAGGGGGAACTATATCAATATCGGCACTGACGGCCTGCGTAGAACTCATGCTGCTGTGGCTGCCGATGTGGCCGGATCCCCGGTCAAGATCTTTATGTTCGGTGGGTCGACCATGTGGGGGCTCGGAACCGACGATGAATCCACCATACCGTCCATCTTTGCAAAAGAAACACAAAACAGAGGAACTCATACCGAGGTTGTTAATTTTGGCCAGTATGCTTTTGTCAGCACCCAGGGTGTTATCGAATTGATCCGGCAACTTCAGAAGGGAAATATTCCGGACACCGTCATCTTCCTTGATGGAGTTAACGATACCTTTGGCGCATTTCAAAATAGGGTGGCCGGTTTGGCCCATAGTGAGTTCGATCGCGAATTGCTGTTCAATAATGCCGAATCATCGAAACTTGCGAAACTTGCAGCCCAGTCCGCAATCAGGAATCTTTCAATTGTCCGTTTCCTCCGCGGCGTTATCACGCGAACTGGGCTGCAACGGGATTCTCTACAACCATATTCGTTGCGGTTCGATCCTCCAATACAGGATAAACGAGCGCTGGCGCAGTCTGTAATCGATATTTATTTCAATAATATGAAAATGGTTCAAGCTCTCTCCAGAACATACAATTTTAAATTTATCTGTTATTGGCAGCCAGTGATCTTCACCAAGCAGTATCTTTCCGATTATGAAAGAAGATCAATGGAACTCGACTTCAACTATCCTGGAATGAAAGAGTTCTATCTTGATACCTACTCGCTTATGCAACAGCGAGACGAAGTGCAAAAGAATGAAACCTCATTTCATAATATAAGCTCCATCTTTCAAGATGTCCGCGAGCCAGTTTATGTGGATTTCAATCATATGGGAGAAAAGGGAAATAGCGTGATCGCAAGAAGAATGGTCGATGATTTCCTGCTTTTACATAAACTGACAGGTAAGCCAGAGACTGTAACTGAAGCTGAATTACATCACTCAAGTGCCGGAGTTAAGGAATAAAGATAGATATTATGATCATTCGTTATGCTGAGGAGATCGATCTGGCATCTGTTGCGCGATTCAACGACAGACTAAAAGCGGGAGGCAGAACAGAGGAAATGCTGCTCTCCCCAGAATTGCCGGGCGAGTCGAAATACAGGCCTGAAGGATTCCCGATTTATCGCCGCATGATAATTGCCGAAGATGGGCAGGAAGTACGGGCGGCCATGCTGCTTTGTCATCATAATGTATTTGTTAATGGCCAAAAATTGGATTTCTGCTGGACTAAATTGCCGATATCAGAAGGAATTATCAATACAAAATACGCCCTCGCAATAATCCGGCTTATGAAAAAAGCCCTCGACGACAATCCGTTTCTGATGGGGATAGGCGGCGGAACCTCTGATTCAGATGGATTCCAGTTCTTCGTCAAATTGAAATGGAAATACAGGCCGATTCCATTTTTCTTCTACCCGGTCAGGGCGGGAAGGGTTATGAAGGAATTAAAGTATTTTGATCGCAGCGCCGGGCTTCGAATCGGGGCTCGTCTTGGCGCTTATTCCGGTATCGGGGCAGGCGTCAGCGGTTTATTGAATCTCCAGCGAAAAGCCTCCCCACTCTTCCTGAGAGACCTCGCCGGCTATGAGCATTCGGTCGTCGATCATTTCGGTGACTGGGCTGATCAGGTATTTTACGATTCGTTATCTGACTATCAATTCGCCGTACGTTCCGATGCAACGGCTCTCAATATCGTCTATCCTCCGGATGATCAGCGTTACATCCGGATAAAGGTTACGAAAAAAGATACAAACCGCAATGCCGGATGGATCGTGGTGGCCACCAAACAGATGGACAACAATCATTACTTCGGAAACTTAAAGGTCGGAACTCTGGTTGATGGTTTTGGGTTGTCTAAGGATGCACCTGCTCTTGTTTTTGCAGGCATTAATTATCTTGCAGGAGCTGGTGTAGATATCATAGTTGCTAATTTTTCTCATGAAGCATGGGTAAAGGCCTGTCGCCTCAGTGGGATGTTGACAGGTCCAAGTAATTATCAGATTTTTGTTTCACCCAAAGGACCTCCTGTTTTTGAAGAATCATGCCCGCTTGACAAAATGCACCTTGCTCGGGGTCATAGCGACGGTATGGACAACCTTCTTTAATGAAAGTTCCCTGGATTGCTGTTTCTTTGAAATTTTACTCTGAGTGTTTATCTGACGTGGGAATGCTTCATGGCATAAATATCATTTAACACTCGTAATCAACTGATTCACCAAATCTGCTGCAAAGATCATAAATAGTGTCGTATGGAAAATACAATTTGTCATTTGCCCGATGACAAATATGATTAAATTGATTAAAAAAGTTCCTGGTCTTTAATGCAGTATTTGTGATTCAAAACTAAATAAATAGTACCAGTTTAGTAATAATTGCCAGTTATGATTATTACCCGCTGCTTCCTCACCGGAGACTATTATGTTGCCTTCTATAATGCGACTGCCTGTTTTCCCTATTCGAAAGATCATTCCCGATTTATCAATAAAAACAAAAACGGATTCGCAGCCGGAGCGAATAGACTATCTGGACGGCTGGCGAGGAATGGCAATTGCCTTGGTGCTTGTCGATCACTTTTTTAATTTACCCGGTGTTGACTCGGGACGCTTTGGGGTCGATGTGTTTTTTGTTCTTTCGGGGATGCTGATGAGCAATATACTTTTTGTGAAAAGATCCTCGCTTGGCATATTTTACAAACGAAGAATCAGTCGAATTATACCGACATTTCTTTTATATCTCTTCGTTATTTGCTTCGTCAGGTATTTATCAGTTAAGCATCTTGATTATAACAGCATAGTATCGACCGTTGTTTTCATGAGAGCATACTTTCCCGTTTCTCCTGATATGTGGAGCGATAGCCTGCCAATTGGACATTTATGGTCGCTAAATATTGAAGAGCATTCATACATCATTATGAGTTTGCTGACCTTGATATTTATTATTAATAAAAAAGAATGGGTTATCCTGATACCTCTTGGGTTGATAAGCATATTATTCTATATTGCTTACTATCATTTTCCTTCCATTGCGCCGCATAATTTTGAAATAAGAACCGAATGTCAGATGGCTTTCATTATGCTATCGGCAGGTTACTTTCTGTTGAGAGACAGGTTTAAGTCCTACATTAAATCCTGGATGATACCTGTTGCGTTAGCAGGCGCCTCGATGTGCTATTTTAACGGCGAAGGCCTTTGGAGTTACGTGCTGGCGCCATTACTTTTAGTATTTACAATCGTCCATCTGAGGCAGGCTTCGCCCAAACTGCTGCGGTTGCTGGCCACAAAACCCTTGAGAATGCTCGGAAGTGGTCTTATTCGCTCTACCTCTGGCAGCAACCCTTTTATAAGGCCATTGGCAGTCATCATTTAGCCATCGGGCATTTTATAATGGCAATTGCAGTCGGAGTGACTTCATTTTATTGCTTCGAAGAGCCAGTCAGAGAGTGGCTGAATTCAAGGTGGAATTAAGAAGCTGAAGTAAAGACGTTCTCTGAGCTTTGTATCATTGGAATAATCAAGAGTTATGAATTCTAAAAGTAAAAAACTGAAGGTTGTTGTTTTAACACATGGAGGCTGTGAGTTCCTTTTACAGAGTTTGCTGAAGATCGATCTTGTTCATGTTGCGGGAGTGTTTGTAGAGACAGAAATCTCTCCCAGGAAGTACGGTCTGCGTGAACAATTGGAACGCTCGATTCGCTATGATGGCTACACTGCTACTGTTAAAAAAGTGGCTCGGCTGGTAAGCGGGCGCAGTAGCAAAAGGGCAAGGCGGGAACGGGAAATCAGCGTGGACCGTTCGGAACTCGAAACGTTGACAGTGCAATCAGGTATCCCTTTACATTATCTGGCGAATTACCATTCAGAAGAATCAATTGATTTAATGAAGCGTTCCAATGCCGATCTTGGAATTATCTGGGGGACGAATATCTTGAAAGAGTCAGTATTCAAAATTCCGCGGCTTGGCTCGATAAATATACATCAGGGATTGGCGCCTTATTATCGAGGGGGGCCACCGGTATTCTGGGAGTTGTACAATGGTCAGCCAGAGGTCGGAATCACAGTTCATTTTGTTGAAGCAAAGGTTGATACGGGCGCCATAGTTACACAGGAAAAAGTGCCTCTTAACTACGACTATGATTATGGATTAGACTACGAATCTTTTATCGCTGATTTCCGAAAGGGGATTTCAACTAATTGCGTCAAGTTGATGACGGAAGCCACAAAGATGATTGCTGACGGCACCGTTCAGACCCGGCAGCAGGACATCAGTCTTGGTAAACGCTACCGACTGCCTGTCAAGCAGGAAAAAGATGAGCTCCGCCGGGTGTTACTCAAGAGAGCCTATGATGCAGGGCGTGATACTTATAAGCTAATGAAACTGAAGCGGAAATAACCTATTATCGAAATGCGAGATTGGAATACCAGCATGAAATCGACACGCTCTTTTATCAGCGACGACATTCCGCAGGTAGCGGAATTGCACCACAGGATATTTGGTTCGACCCGGGGCTCGTCGCGGCAACCAATCTCATCGAGCGAATTAAATGCCTATGCGGATTACTTTGAAAAGGTCTTTCTTAAAAACCCATGGATTAATGAAGGGATAACCTCACTTGTTTCAGAGACGCCAACGGGCAGGATATCCGGATTCCTTGGAATCATGCCGCGAAGAATGTCTTTTTTCGGTAAAACCATTAATGTGGCGATCAGCAGCCAGTTTATCGTCGATCCTGAAAATAAAACCACTGGAGCAGGCATCGAGCTTATGAAAAGGTTCCTTTCCGGACCGCAGGATCTATCGCTAACGGATGAGGCCAATGATATTTCACGAAAAATGTGGGAAGTGTTTGGCGGGGTGACTGTACCCGTTTATGGCATACACTGGACGCGGTTGATACGCCCCGCTCGGTATGCTTCGTCACTCGTCTCCCAGTATTTTGGTAAAGGTGGATTCCTGTCGAATGCTTTTTTAAAGTCTACCAGACCTCTATCAAACCTGATCGACTCCATTGCCGCCCGTAAATTGCCGAAATATTTCAGTCAACCAAAACCTCAGGTCTCTGCAAAGAGAATGACTTCTGAGATGCTGTTGAACTGCCTGTCTGAGTTTTCCGATTCCAGAGCGCTATGGCCGGAGTACGATGACCAATCGTTGAAATGGGTACTTGAGACAATAGATACAAGATCACAATCAGGCACTATGCGCATGCATGAGATTCGGAACAATGGAGGGTCACTGCTCGGCTGGTATATCTATATTCTGGAGCCGGGAGGGGAAGCCAATGTACTGCAGATTATGGGCAGGAAGAATTCGATCGGATCGGTTATTGATCATCTTTTCCATGATGCCTCGAGCCTTGGCGCACTCTCAGTTACCGGGCGTTTTGATCCGATGTTTATTCATAGTTTTTCGGACAAACGCTGCTTTCTAAAATGCGGTTATCCCTGGCTTCTCGTTAATTCGCGCGACCAGGATCTCCTGCGGTCCATCAGTCAGGGTGATGCCCTCATCTCGAAACTCGAAGGCGAATGGTGTCTTCATTTCAGATAATAGATGGATTGATCGAAGCGACTGCAATGGGAAATTCCTATGGTGACGTTATGCCAGGCTATGAAAATTGAAATATTGACTGGAAATGAAGCGGAAAGGCTGATCAAGGATGAGGTGTTTCTCGGAGAATGGCTGGAACTTTATGAGAGGTGCAACTGGGGATCAGTGTACCAAAGCGAAGATTTCGTTCTCACCTGGTATGAGTGCTATCGGAGCAAATATGTTCCCCTGATCGTAACCGGGGTAAATCCTGAAGGGCGATTGATTGGTCTTTTTACACTGGCTACTCATTCAGAAACCGGCAAGATTGTAGTAGCAGGGGACAGCCATGCTGAATATCAATCATGGCTGTCAGATTCCCAATACGGAGATGAGTTCATCATATCCGCACTTGACAGTCTAAGCGATAAATTTCGCGGACGATCGCTGACATTGCTGTTTATGCTTCCAACTGTTCCGGTAAAGTGGGCAGTGACAGATCAGCGTTGGTCCAAACGCTGCCATGTCCGAACCTTGCCGCGCGGTTTAATGCAAGTAGGGAATGGCGAAAGTTTCAAGGAAACTTTAAGGAAGAAAAAACAAAGTAAAATAAACCGTTTGAAGCGCCTGGGTAACCTGCACCTTGATCGTATTAATGACCCGGAAGAATTGGGGGCGATATTCGATGAAATGATGAGCTATCAGGCACTGCGATTGAAAGCAGTTTACAATTTAGCCGAATTACAGGAAGACCGGGAAATCAGATCCTTCTATTTGAATCTGTTGCGTCGGCCACGGATGATTCACGCAACAGCGCTCCGTGTCGACGATAAGCTGGTTTCAGCCCAGATTCACATGTACAACCGGGAGCAGGTCCTTTTGGGGCGGATTACCCACTCGCCATATTTTGCAAGATATTCTCCAGGCGAGCTGCATATTCTGATGACGGGAATTGAGCTGGCAAAAGAATCCATACCTGTCTTCGATCTTACTCCGGGAGGCGATTACAAAGACCGCTATGCTACACATTACTATGAGGTATACGTCATCACTGCCTTCTTCAGCAGGGCACAATGCATTGTATACAAAACTAAAAGAAGGATTGCAGAAGGCTTTAAGTTGATTATTGGTTATTTGGCAATAACTCCGGCAACTGCAAGGGATAAATACTCGAACCTCCTCGATCAGTGGCACAAATGGACTGGATTGAAGCTCTCAGATCTGGTCGCTACTGGATTGAAAAGACTGAAAACTAAATTATGGGAGACAACCGAGTTGCGAGTTTATGCCTGTGATTTCGATCAGATAACACAATCGCCAGGCAATAATACAATGGCCAGAAACAATTTGTCTGATTTGTTGGCTTACAGGCCAATGAGAGCCTGGCAGCCATCCGTCAACAACTTCATGAAGCAGGCGCTCAAGAACCTCGAAGCAGGTCATCATGTATACACCCGAATTGATGAGAATAAACTGACACAATACGCCTGGATGATGGAATCTCAGAATCTTAAATCTTCATTTATCGATGGACAGAACCTTGTTCTCCCGGCGGATTCTGTGCTTTTGACGGATTTCTATACTCATTCGGAAGGCCCCGTTCTGACGCAGTCAGCATTGAGCCAGATATTGAGCGATGCCACAAAAGTGCCGAACGCACAACGGGCTTATCTCCTTGTACCCAGGGAAAACCGGCAATTAGAAGAACTTGCAATTAAATCGGGTTTTATTTATCAAAATAGTTTCTTCAGAAAAAACATTATGGGAAAGAAGGTTGGAGGATGATCAAGAAGGCGGCGCTCGAGTTGATGACCGAGGCCGGCGTCTTTGCGCCGTTTCGATGGTTCGCTAAAACCGATACATTGATACTTATGTATCATCGGTTCGGCAGGACTGATGACGGGGTTACTGTTACTCCGGAAGTATTCTCGAGACAGGTAGCATATCTGAACGCACATTACCGTATCGTGCCGCTTTCGGTTGTTGCGGATTATCTTAAATCGGGAGAGACGCTCCCGCGCGGACTCGCCGTTATCACCGTGGATGACGGGTACAAGGACTTTTATGATGCAGCCTTTCCGATACTGCGTAAACAAGGAGTGACGGCGACGGTCTTCCTGGTGACTGACTTCGTATCACAGAAGGCATGGATGCCGGCGGATCGAGCCGTGTTTCTTGCAACTCAGGCTGCGGGGGGAGAGTATCTCATTGAGGTTGGCGACGAGCGAATCCGGTTAACACTTGGGGATGAAGCTTCACGCGGAAGTGCCGCGGCCCGCATCAACAGCTCTCTTCTGTTGGTCCCGCTTGATGAGCGCAATGATGCAATTGCACGGATTGCCGGAAATCTCGGGGTCAGGTTGCCGACCCTTCCGCCGAATGATTTTAAGGCGCTTGACTGGAACAGTGCCCGTGAAATGGCGATCGCGGGTATTGAGTTTGGCTCGCATACTGTGACTCACGAGATGCTAACCACTGTCATCGAAGACAGGCTGCAGCGTGAAGTGCATGATTCACGTGCGCAAATCGAGGATGAACTGGGACGGCCGTCAGACATCTTCTCTTATCCAAACGGCGAGATGAACGATAGCGTGCGGGAGGCGGTCATCCGTGCTGGATATCGAGGGGCCGGCTGTTCCGAACCGGGTTTCAATCATTCGAAGGTCGATCGGTTTGCAATGCGCAGAATCTATGCCGATACCGATCTGCCTCACTTTGTCCAGACCACCAGCGGCTGTGAACAGTTCAAATACCGGCTGAGAAATAGAGGCGGAGGATGATCAATCATCATCTGATAAAGATAATCTTTGCCCGAAAATGCTTTTATTGTAATTAGACAAGGTTTATGAAAAATAGTGGCGTGCCCGCAGTAAGTGTAATTATTCCAGCGTACAATACCTCGCAATACATTCGCGAAGCGCTCGACTCTGTTTTCGCGCAAACGTTCAAGGATTGCGAAATCATCGTCATCAATGACGGTTCACCCGACACGGAGAGACTTGAGCAGATACTTTGTGATTACCAGGACAGGATTGTTTACTTAAAAAAGGAGAATGGAGGGGTTGCCAGTGCGCGCAATGCGGGCATTAGCCTCGCACGAGGTAAATACCTGGCAATGCTTGACAGTGACGATATATGGTTGCCGGAATACCTGGAGAAGCAGGTATCTTCTTTTGCTGCAGGTTCAGACATCGCTGCCAGTTACACCAATGCCATGATCTTTGGCGATTCCCCTCTCGCGGGGAAAGATTTTATGTCCATCTTTCCCTCTGAAGGCGAGGTTACATTCCGGACCCTGCTAGAGGCAAAAGTCCATGTCGTGGGGACATCCATGGCGCTGAGGCAGGTCGTCATTGACGCCGGGATGTATGACGAAACGCTGGCAACCTCCGAAGATTTTGACTTGTGGCTGCGGATCGCCCATCAGGGATGGAGAATTGTCTATAACAAACAACCCTTATTTCGCTATCGTCGACGCGGAGGTTGTTTGAGCGATGATCAGATAAGCTTTTGGAGTAGCTTCCTTCGAGTCATGGAAAAGATCGAAAGAACCATGCCCCTCACTCAAAAAGAAAGAGAGATAGTTGAGGCAAGATGTAATTATATAAAAGCCATGCTGAGTTTATATGTGGGTAAGCAGTCTTTCTTCGCAGGCGAGACAGCGAAAGCTATAGAAAACCTGACTTTTGCCAACGAATACTTCAGGACCCTCAAGCTATCTATCGTGTTGTGGATGCTCCGTCTTGCACCGGGACTGATGCTCAATTTATATCAAGCTCGTGATCGCTTAATGTTCAGAAAAGACACCAGGTCTCTATGATCCGGATGACAAGCAATTGATTCGATAGATCTTCTAATAAATGAATGTTATTCATGCACTGTAACAGATGGCCTCAACTCATAATCTGACACCCCCATATTATAAGTCTTGTATCGATGTGGGATTGCGGCCGCTACCCCGGTTAACCAGGCTTCGAATTCGCAATGATGCAATGGGGTAGTGTCAATCAGTCTGGGAAGCATGAAGCGATTTGACTGTCGGGTGGCAAGTCCTGGGTCGCAGGTTGTGGCGGATGCGACATCCAGATCCTCAAGCCAGGGAAAGAAGGCCTCATCGAAGTTGCCGCTGGGGTAGCATAAATGGGTGGCCCGATAGCCGCACATCTTTAGAATGCTGGCCCTGTTCTCATCTATCTCCCGGTAAAAAAAGTTCACGATTCAAAGGTGTTCGATGACGGTGAGTATGCAACTGTATGTCAACACCTTCTGCAGCAAGTTGACTGACCTCGTCGTGATTGAGCAGGTTGAGAATTCGTTTGGATAACAGGAGGTCGTAATCGATTCCGAGTTGATCAGCAAGCGCTCTTGTTATTATCCCTTTATCAGTCAGTGACAAGTGTTTTTGTCGAATATGTGTTATCACCGTTTCGAAAGCACGCGTTTTTCTCACCGTCATTTGACAGATCAAACTTCATGTCAATGCCAGTTACCGGCTTGAGATCGATAACCTTGTCTCGACCTTTCCACAGCAAATACGATACCAATGCATCCTTGATGGGGCGATTATTCTCAACATGATATGTTGTCAGATATAGAGTGGAAGGGAATTTGAATTCCTTGAGTATGGGATGGACAGCTCTGTAAAAATTGTAGTATCCATCATCGAATGTAAGCGCCACACTATTTCCTGGCAGGTCTCCGGCGTACAGCCGCTCGATGGCTTCCCCAAGCGGCAAGACTGTACAGTTCCATTTCTTGATCAACTCCATCCTCTCTCTGAAGAGGTTGGGCGGCATAAATAGCTCTTTATCCCATAAATGCTCGTCTTCCATCGATATGCCATGGTAGGCGAGAATCAGAAGCCGATTTTGACGCCAATTGCTGCGCTGGATTATTTTATAGGCTCCGGTAGCCTTGACGCCTGTCAGGATTAATTGTTTTAGTCTTTTCAGCATGCGGCTTTTGCCTGTTTTATCCGAATGTGCGGGGATGAGGCACCTTTTTTGAATGTTACTTCTACAACGCATTTAACAAAGTCATTTGTGTTCATAGAAGTGAGATATATTTATTGTGAGTCGAAATGTATATTATCAAATCTGAAGATTTGGTGACAATATGTAAACCAGAATCGTCATTGGATCATAAAAAAAACGGAGTTGAGGGAGAGGGCAGAACAGATGAGCCCCGGAAATCAATACTGTCGCAGGAGCGAAAAAATCAAGTGAAGCATTGGTTGATGAAGAGCGAGCCTGAGTCGTTTTCAATAGACGATCTGGCAAAGATGCCTGGAAAGACTACATTCTGGGATGGAGTCAGGAATTATCAGGCGAGAAATTTCATGCGTGAAATGGAGCCTGGAGATCAGGTCTTTTTTTATCACAGCAACGCCGACCCGCCGAGTATTGTCGGGATAGCCGAAGTGGTGAAAAAAACCTACCCCGACCATACGGCGCTTGACCCCCGGAACCACCATTATTATCCGAAGAGTACGCCGGCTAATCCGATCTGGGAGATGGTCGATATCCGGCTTATCAGGAAATTCGATCAGGGGTTGTCTCTGAATCGGTTGAGAGATGTCCCGGGACTTGAGAAGATGGAACTGCTCAGAAAGGGATCGCGACTTTCCGTTCAGCCGGTGAAACCACAGGAATGGAAGATCATCCTCAGGATTGCTGAAAAGGATTCCAGGAAAAATATTCAAAAATGAAAGAGAAAAGATCCGATCTTGAAGCCAGACTGGCTGCGATTTGCCGTGGGTTGCGGAAGCAATACCCGGACGCAAAATGTGCCTTGAATCATTCGTCTCCGGTGGAATTGTTGATAGCGACCATTATGTCGGCGCAGTGCACTGATGAGCGGGTAAATATCGTAACAGCCACGCTCTTCAGGAAATATCGGAGCTGCAACGATTATGTATCGGTCTCACAGGCGGAACTCGAAAAAGATATCAATTCCGTAACATTCTTCAGAAACAAGGCGAAAGCCATCCAGGGAGCGTGTCAGATATTGATCGACAAATACCAGTGCGAGGTTCCCAGGACTGTTGAAGAGCTGATCGAGCTGCCGGGCGTCGGTAGGAAGACCGCGAATGTCGTCATGGGAAATGCTTTCGGCATTCCCTCCGGGGTTGTGGTTGATACTCATGTCATGAGGCTGTCTCAACGCCTGAGACTGACCGATCATAAACAACCTGAAAAGATAGAAGTAGATCTCATGAACCTGCTCCAGCCAAAGCTGTGGATCGATTTTTCACATTGGCTCATTCTGCATGGCAGGCAGATTTGCAAGGCCAGAAAGCCGGCATGCGACAAGTGTACGATTGAAAAATTCTGCCCTTCATCCAGTCTCAAATTGAATTGAATAAGGAAACCAGAGGAGTGAGAGTTTGAAGAATCAGGCGCCGGGAATCGATGTCAGGCCATCCGAGATAGATGGCAAGGGGTGTTTTGCGACCATCGGGTTCAAGAAGGGAAGGAAGATTGCCGAATACGAGGGCGAAAAGATATCAAGGCGAGAGATAGCCCGACGGCTCAAGGGTAGGAAGCGAATTCATATCTGCGGCCTGAATTCATATTGGGCAATCGACGGCAGAGCGGGCAACGGCACTCAATACATCAATCATTCCTGTAACCCGAATTGTTATGTCAGGACAATTCATGATCACATATTGTTTTTCGCCCTCAGGGATATTGAGCCGGGAGAGGAAATTCTGCTCGATTATGAGCAGTCCTATCACTCAGACAGAAAGCAATGCAGTTGCGGCGCCCCGAATTGTCGCGGGCGAATCAACAAGATTGCGGGCAATTCAAAGGAGTAGGTCCCCGGCTCGAAACAGAATCATCTGATGAACGGTCTGAGCACTTCGAGTCTGCGTGCAATCTCGGAGCTGGTCATCAACCTGAACCTGGCCGGAACCATGGCCCGGGTTGTTGCCTCGCGTGCAGCGACAAGTTCCTGATATTCCACCGCCTGATCGTCGCGAGCCGGAGTGAATTCGGAGGCGACAAATGCCAGATCGTCATTGGTCACCCCATCGTGTCCGGCGATTCGAGCCCCTCGTCTCGACCTGATGAGAATTGATTCGATATCCGCGCCGGAAA
Organism: Acidobacteriota bacterium; assembly: GCA_016710075.1. GTDB lineage: Bacteria > Acidobacteriota > Blastocatellia > RBC074 > RBC074 > JADJLO01. The sequence continues at coordinate 650,872 of JADJLO010000001.1, forward strand.
GGTGAATCTGGCTTTTATTTACCGGGCCCCAGTCGGTAATCTTGTTCTTGATATTATTCTTGCGCGTCATGACCGTGGCAATTTCCTGTCTCTCTTCCGCAGTTTCAGGATAAAAGAGAGCGATATGTTCTTCACATCTTCCCTGGCGTTTGAGGTCGATTGGCAGTCGGTCTGGCCTTGATGTCATCAGTATCCAGAGGATTCTACCTCGATTCTCGGTATTCCCCATGGCGGATGCGATTTTAGAGAAGACTCGCTGATTGACCCCTGAGTCTCCATCAGTTTCGCGCGAGCCGAGAGCGGCATCGGCTTCATCGATCAAGACAACTATGGGCGCCAGTGTCTGCAGCAGGTTGAGGATCTTTTCGAGGTTGGACTCGGTTGATCCAACCCATTTATCTCTGAAATTGCTGAATTCGACAACATTGAGTCCGCAATCCTTGGCAAAACACTCGGCCAGAAAGGTCTTTCCGGTGCCGACCGGACCGCAGATGAGGATGCCCATCGGGGCTTCTTCGAGGTTGCCATTCTTGATTGTTTCCGCAATGTCGCGGAGATATTCCTTGGCTTCGCGCATCCCGCCAACGCTGTCCAGGCCGAATCGCGGCGTTACAAATTCAATCAGGCCCGCACATTCTGATTCGATGATATCTTTTTTCTTAATTCTGACATCGTTGAAAGTGAGACCGTCGTCAGATTCCCTTGCTGCGCATAACATCGATCTGATGTGAACCAGATTCAGGCCGGAAGTCATGGCTGTCAGTTGATCCAGATTCATTTCGACTTTATCGATCGGGTAGGCCGAGGTGAATTCCTTGATAAAATCTTTTCGCTGTTCCTCGTCGGGGTAGTGGACCTGGATCGTTGCCAGTCTCGAATTCTCCCGGATTCGCGGGTGAATGTCCGACAGGGATTCTGCGATGAGAATGGCAAGGTTATCTGTCTCCATGAATCGAGGGCTGGTCAACCATCGCTGCAGCGAGACGAGCGCATTGCGGTCGTCGCTCGAAAGATATCCGATCTCTCCAGCCGGAAAGATGGTTTCCAGAAAATTGATGATCACCGCCACCTTGTCGGAGAAATAGAGAAACCTCTCGATCATCGGAAGAGCTCGTGCCGGGTCGCGAGGCAGTTGGGCCGCGGTCTTGAAATCGAGCAACGGATCAGCGACTCTCTGCTGGGCTAGAAACGCCCTCATCGTCTCCTCTGAATCGAAAGTAATCCCCTCGCTGCGGTTGTAGAGAACTATCCGTTTGTTGCCAAGAAGCTCTTTCTGCAGGAATGAGAGGATGGAAACGTACCCGCTCCGGGATCTGATCAGATCGTAAATATTGGGATGCAGGAGAAAATGGCTGGCTTCCCCGGCGCGGTATTTTGTTGAAAGCTCTTCAGCCCACGGGGGCATAGTGTCAGGAGCGGAGAGTGAATGAGCAGATATTGCCATGATTTCATCCTCCGCCGAAGGGGGCACATTTTGTCCGCGAAATGATCATCCCGGATTAGGATAAATCCCGGTCATCCGGTTGAATTACACTGCAGTCACGGGGCCTCCTGCGGCGTTGATAGTTGTTTTCCCAGCTATTGCTGAGATGGTGGTTTGCCGGCTTCCGACTTGTCGGAAATCCTGAAGGTGACAAAGCCCGTGATCGGGGTCTTATCCTCTGAAAACAGGGATTGCGGAAACTCCCACTGTCGTGCCGCAGCCAGGGCCAGGTCGTTTACTTCAGGGATTGATGATGATTGTATATCAGTCCTGACAACCTTGCCTTCAGCGTTGATTTCCACCTTCACCCTGATAAATCCGTTCAACTTGAGATCTTTGATGCCTTGAGGTGTTTCCAGTTGAACCCGGCGAGTGGCTTTTTCTTCAAGGCTTGCGGACGCGCGTTCGTCCACATAACGCCTGGGTTGTGGATCCTTTTCCAGCTCAACGGAGAAGGCGAGCCCGATATAATAGTCATATCCCTCGAAAGGTTGGGGATTTTCCCCCAGCCTGAAATACTTCGCATAGTCGGCAGGTGGAAGCTTGAAGTTGCTTATGACGTAGTAATAAGAATATCCGCTATCGACCTCAATCGACTGTATCGATACGGCAGTCGGTTTATTACCTGATTTCTTCGGTAGATTGGCATTCAGTTCAGGTATCAGGGATGTGCCGGGAGTAGTGCCGTCGCCGTAGCTTTGAGCGCCATTCAACGACAACTCGAAACTGCTTCCGTCCTGTGAGCGCGCCAGCGATACCGTTGTGGGCTTCGAAGTCCTGAAGACTCGACGCAATTCAGTGCGCAGGATGGCTATATCACCCACCGGATAACTCTTCTTAAGGGTGCTGATCCATTTGTCGTGATCGACAATTTGGCCGGTCCTGACCTTGAATGTCTGGTCTGTCGGCGGTTCGGTTTTCCCATTTGGCACCCGAAGCTGAAATAACTTCATGGTTAACATGAATCGGCTTAATCCCTAAATCTTCATCTTGCCCGCTGCGTCTGTGCATTCTGTGCCCGCGCCGCCGGCCCGTTACGGCAATCAAAATGCACGTCGCCATGCAAATTATCAGAGACCTCGAAAAGCCCGAGCGGGCTGCCGATATGATCGAATACGAATTGAACATTACTGATACCTCCAAAAAATTGGCTGGGGCCGGGATAAGGGAAGGGGATGAATATTATTATTTATGAACAAGCGGTCTATTATCTTTCTCCGGCCAGGGAAGTTCTCATTTGATTAGCTTCCCGATTTAAAGAGTCGAGCTGGCCCATAATCGGGGCCGTCTGCTGCAGAATCTCTTTGGTGGTCTCGATCGAAGATAGCAGAGTATCGAAATCCAGAGAAAGAATATGTTCCGGCATCGGCATGGTCACTACCTGATCGTTGACCAGCCCGAAGAAGTTCTCGATCATCTGAAGCTGGGCTTCAACCCGTTTAACGCTGCGCTCAATATCGTCGAATGTTTGAAGCCTGCGGCGAAGTATCTCGACATTCTTCTCGTGAAGAGGCTTTGTTGCCTCATCGGCAAATTGCGCGGCTCTTTCAGCCTGTCTCAACTGATTCTCAACTGCCTGCCGGTTGATCGTTCGCAGATGATTTTTTCTGCGGCGATATTCATCGAGCAGATCCACGAAGGCTTCCCAGGTGGATTCGAGTTCCCTCAGTTGAATCGGCTCTTCCGAGAGCCTGGCGAATTTTCTATAGTTGCTGGAAATTTGATTTTTCATCCAACTGAGATATTCAACCGCCTCGCGTTCTCGCGGATCGAAAGTCTTGATGAGTTCAATTCTCTGTTTTTTACGTTGGTCATCGAACAGGTAGCGAGATCTTCGATCGACAATTTTCCTGTATAAATTCGATGCCGGGACTGTCGCCAGGTAGAACCCTTCGGCAACGAGGGCCCCCACAAGAACGAACGAGGGCTCAAGAAAACCGGTTGTTGCGGAATATGCTGCCGCGGCACCGGCGAGCAGCAGACCTCCGATATTAATCGGCTCCTTGAGCGCCTCTTTAAAATAAGATGATTTGAACTCCATCTGAGATATTGCTACTCGGTCTGTTTACGTTCTGTTGAAACGGCATCGGCAGAACCGAGCGTCCTTTCGGCGTTGATTGTCGGGGCGCCTTCGCCGAGTGCCGGTTTTTCAGCGGCCGGCATCAGTCCCATCTGTTGTTTGTAGGCGAGAAGCATATCCTGAGCCTCGATATTGGCCAGTTCCTTGTCGATGCTCTGCATCCTAGTATCGAGACTGGTGGATGCCAGTTCGGCTTTTGCCTCCGCCGTCGCGATCCGGTTGGAGATCTTTTCTCTCATATCATCAAAGGTCTGAGAGTCGTCGCCGAGCTGGAAGCTGGACATGGTCTGAGCGAGCCGCTCCTGCATCTGGGCCTGCTTGTTGGCCGCTATAAGCTGCATTGCATCGCCGGTTTTGCGCCGGACCTGTGCCATGTAATTGTCAAGAAACTCACGCGCCTTGACCGATGCGACTTTGGCCTGTTCATAGTTCTGTTTTGTCGTGACAAGCGCTCTTTGTGCAGTCTGCATCTCACCGAGCAGGGTGGTGGCTATGTCATCGTGGCCTGTGCGGATGGCCGCTTTGACCTTGTTGTCCATATCCGTGAGTTTCGACTGATTTGCGTCAATTTCCCGGGCAAGCCTTTTCTCGGTGGCCATCACCTGCGCAACATTTTCGCGCATCTTTGGCACCTGGTCGTTCATGTCGCGGATCAGTTGCTGAAGTATCAATTCAGGATCTTCCGCGCTGTCAATTATTCCGCCAAAAATTGAGCGAAAAAGCCTTTTAAGACGAGTCCACATTGTTAGTTGTTCTCCTTGGGGTCTTGTCTACAACTGAATTAAGAATGCGGCTTCAATCGATGCCGCCAGTAAAAATTTCGAGAACCTGTAACATGCCCACCGAGTTGATGATACGCCTGGTATGGGCATAATGTTCAAATCCGAGCCAAATTATTGGAAAAGCAGGCTCAACCCGAACAGCACGCAGTATAGCAGCAGCTTTTAATAATGTCACATCAGGCATTGAACAGGATCGACTATAATTTTGTTCTCATTTCCAATCATTCCCTCGGGGAATGCCTGGAAAAAATTTTCTTTTGCGGAATTACCGGTTGTTATCGATCAAGTTCCTATTTATCGAGGAATTTAGTATTCTTACCGACTTGACTCAGATCGAATCGATCGGACAGTAATGTGGGAATCGTGGAATAGAGATCAGCAGTCACCGGTCAGCGGATTTCCTGGTCCGGTTTTTATTATCTTGCATGACATGAAGTGAAGTACTGAAAGGGAAGAAAGTACTGAATTGATGGAGATTCGAAAAGGCTTAACCAGAGATGCAGTGCAGATCCACGCTCTTGTTAACAACTATGCCGGCATGCAGCAGATGCTGCCTCGAACATTGCTGAGTATTTATGAAAATATCAGGGATTTTCAGGTCGCGGTTGATGGCGACCGGGTGCTTGGCTGTTCTGCGTTGCACTTCACCTGGGGAGATATGGCAGAGATCAGGTCTCTTGCCGTTGACCAGAATGCCGGTCGCAAGGGGATTGGTCGCGCCCTGGTCGAGGCCAATATCCGTGAAGCGAGGGATCATGAACTGGTTCAGGTTTATGCCTTCACTTATGTCACTGATTTTTTTTCCAGACTGGGGTTTCGAGTAGTAGCGCATGAATCGATGCCGAGGAAAGTCTGGATGGACTGCATCAATTGCCACAAATTCAACTGCTGTGATGAGGTTGCCATGGTGCTGGATTTGATTGAAGGGGTTAAGCCGGAGCCTTTCGACGTCAGCCAGGTAAATATTCCCGTGGTCAAACAGATCGACCGAGCCGGCAAGTGAAAAGGGTTGTAACCGATCAGCCCTCTTTGAGGACCATTCAACAGTTAATCAAGAGGAAAAGTTCATCAAGTGAGCAGCATCAAAGACGATTTTTCAGTCACCCAGCCTAAAGGGTTCATCGCCGGCACGGCAACATGCGGCATCAGAAAAGCGGTGAGGATCTGGCGATCATCTTCTCGGAGAGGCCGGCTGTAGCGGCGGCGGTTTTCACCGGAATATTGTTCAGGCTGCCCCGATAGTGGTCTCCCGGGAACATCTCAAATACAGGACTCATCGGGCGATTATCGTTAATTCAGGCTGTGCCAATGCCTGTACCGGGCAAGGTGGGCTCGATGATGCCATCCGGACTTCAAGTATTGTCGCTGATTATTTCAATTGCGACCCCAGAGAAGTGCTTGTTGCCTCGACCGGCGTGATTGGCGTCAGGCTGGATATGGCCAAAATAGAATCCGGTATCAGGTCGGCCACGGCAGTATTATCAAGGGATGGCGGAAAGCGGGTCGCCGAAGCGATCATGACTACCGATACCAGGCCGAAACGAGCTTCCAGAACTGTGACCATCGGCGGGAAGAAGATTGTGATTGCCGGCGTCGCCAAGGGATCGGGCATGATTCATCCGAATATGGCGACTTTACTTTCATTCGTCACCACCGATGCCGCGATAACGAAAAAGGCTCTGCGGCTGGCATTGACGGAAGCGGTCAAACTCAGTTTCAATCGGGTTTCGGTTGATGGCGATACCTCGACCAACGATACCCTTGCAGTTATGGCCAACGGAGCCGCCGAGAATCCAGCGATACACGACATCGACAGTAAGGAGTTTAAGTCCTTCACCAGCGGTCTGACTGATGGCTGCCGTGATCTGGCCATCCAGGTAGCAAAAGACGGCGAGGGGGCCGGAAAGCTTATCACTATCAGGGTAAGGCGTGCGCCGAGCGAACTTAAAGCCGCGAAGATTGCGGCAACTATTGCAAGCAGTCCACTTGTCAAGACTGCAATTGCCCGCCAGGACGCAAATTGGGGAAGGATTCTTGCCGCCGCCGGACCCAGCGGCGTCAGATTCGACGTCGAAAAAGTCGATATCAGAATCGGGAATTTGCTTGTCGCCAGGCAAGGCGCAGGGATTGAGTTCGACGAAGCGCGGGCTCTTGAAATTTTGAAGCAGGATGAAGTGGTCATCACCTTTGACATGAAGCAGGGCGAGGCTGATGTCACCGAATGGACCTGCGATATGACGGAAGGCTATATCCGGATAAATGCTGATTATCGAAGTTAGCCGATACTTTTTAACTTTTTTGCAACCGCATAAGTGCAGACTTCGTAAAGTGTTGACGATAACACGATTATTTTTTTAAAAATTAGCTCAGGATTTTCACCTGCGCTGTATCATCCTTCGAAAAAAGTCTCCAGGGAGAAGAGAAATGAAGACCAAAAGTAACAATAGGCCCGCGGGGCCCGCGGCGAATCTTCGAAAGTTCGCCAGCGTTTTCCTTGCTATATGTTTTGTTTTGCCGGTGCCGACGGCAGGACTGGCTCAGGATGCCGATGGCGCCAAATCAAATTCAGATAATGGCGGACAGGCTGACGGCAAGCAGAATATGACCCGGCAGATTCCTCAGCGAACAGTAGGGCTTGAACGCGGCAAGGTTGTCCGCTGGACATTGAGGGACGCCGTATTGAATGCTCTGGATAAGAACGTCGATATCGAGCTTGAGCGGGAAAATGTCAGACTTTCTCAGTACGACATAGTCTCGGCGATGGGTTTTTATGATTTCAGCACGTCGGCCGCATTCAGCTTTCTGTCGGCGAAAAACCCGAACTCATTTCCCTTCAGCGGAACCACGGATAACTTCACCCAGAACGACACCTTTTCATTCAACTTTGGCGCTCACAGAACCTGCAGCGTACCGGGGGCTTACTCACCGCTAACTTCAACAATCGCAGAATAGGGAACAACATCAACCTGTTCGATCCGCAGTTTTCACCCAACCTGGGAGTTAATCTGACCCAGCCATTGATGAGAAATTACAAGGTCGATACCGCCAGGCGGCAGATATACATCAACAAGAAGCGTCTTGATCTATCGGATGCCGTATTCCGGCAGAGGGCGATAGAGATTATCTCCCGTGTGCAGCAGGCATACTGGGATCTGGCCTTTTCCATTCGCGACGAAGAGATTCAGCGAGATGCCGTCAAGCTTGCCGAAACACAGTTGAACAACAACAAGCGGCAGGTAGAGGTCGGCACCCTGGCGCCGATCGATGTCGTTTCAGCGGCAACACAGGTTGAAACACGCCGCCAGCAGGTATTTGTGTCGATGAACACGGTTTCGCAGGCCGAAAATGCGCTCAAGGCGCTGTGTGTTGATGGCCCGGGGGATTCACTGTGGAATGCCCAGATAGTCCCGGTCGAGACTTTCGATGTTCGCCCGGTGGTCATCCCACTTGAGGATGCCTTCAGGCTGGCCAGAGAGAACAGGCCCGAAATCAAGCAGCTCTTCCTTCAGAAAGAGATCAACAAGATAGATATTGATTTCTTCAGGAATCAGGCCAAACCTCAAATCGACCTGGTTGCCACCTATCAGACGGCGGGACTCGGCGGTAGCCCGCGTGTGGCAGCGTGGCTCCTTTCCGGAATTCCTCGGCGGTTACGGAACTTCGCTGAAGAACCTGTTAAAGAATGAATTTCGGACCTGGAGCGTTGGACTGAATTTCACCTTCCCGCTGCGAAACAGAACTGCTAAAGCAAATCTTGGACGCGCTGAGGAAACTGAGAAACAGCTCGATCTGCAGAATCGAAGGACCTTGCAGAATATCGAGGTCGAAGTGAGAAACGCCGTTCAGTCGGTTGAGACAGCGAAGCTTCGAATCGAAGCCGCCAAAGCTGCCAAAGATTATGCTCAACAGCAGCTCGAAGGCGAAGAGAAGAAGTTTTCCGCAGGTCTCTCGATCACTTACTTCATACTCCAGCGTCAGAACGAGCTGGCCCAGGCGCGCGGAGTTGAGTTGCGAGCCCTGGCCGATTACAACAAGTCGGTTGCCGAACTGCAGCGGGTGATCTCCACCACGCTTTCAAGCAATAACATCGAGGTCAAGAACGTCGATGTGCCCGTGATCAAATAGCATTTGGCGGGGTGGGTACACTGCCTGATTCAAACAAAAGGGGATCCGCCTGATCTGATCTGGCGGATCCCCTTTTGTTTTCTGATCCGGAAAAACCAACTATTTACAGAAAAAATGCGTCTATTAACTGCCGGAAAACCAATCCGGTGGTTTTTATCAGTGAGATGGTTCTTGACAGCGAAAATCAGGCCGGATAAATTGGTACCTCTGAATTCCGAATACCCCCTGAATTCGAGTGGCACAACATCACCCCGGCAATGAACCCAACTGCAAGACATATTGTTTTGAACAGCAAAAATATCACATTAACCTGACTGCCTTAGGAGTTGACCATGATTTCTCGTCAAATAAATAGAAGTATGAATGTCCGAGCAGTATTGATTGCTGCAGCGATTCTGTCCCTGGCAAGTGCCGGGGCGATCAGGTGGGGGAGCACTATCCTGAATCAATCGGCGTCGGCGCAGGCTACGACTGTGGCCGTCTTCAATGCCGCCAGCTTTGCCAATGACGCCAACAAAGCTCTGACGCCTGACTCGATCGCTGCCGTCTTTGGTGCTTTCATAACCCAGAACAATCAAAGTTATAACGGACAGACGGTTCCTCTTCCGACAACGCTTGGAGGAGTAAGAGTCACAATAAACAATGTGGCTGCCGGACTTTTCTTTGTCGGCCCGACTCAGATAAACCTGCTTATTCCTTCGAATGCTCCTGACGGCGATGTCAATATTGTGGTGACCAATTCTGACAATTCCACCAGAACCGGAACTTTCAAGATTGTCCGCGGAGCTCCCGGCATCTTTACTGCCAGATCGAATGGCCAGGGAGTGGCGGCGGCATACACCAGTGTCAGCGGATTGCTCTTCAACCCTGATAATTCAGAAAGAGATATGAGCGCCGGCACAACAGCGGCTCCAAACATCCTGGTTCTGTTCGGGACTGGAATCAGAAACACACCTGCCGCCAATCCGAACGATGGCAACGGTGTGGCGGAATCCGTCACCGTGAAAATACAGGGAGTTCCAGCCACCGTGGAATTTGCCGGGAAGCAGTCACAATTCGAAGGACTCGATCAACTAAACGTCGTCATCCCTCCCGAACTGGCCGGGCTTGGGTCCTTGAAAATAGTGGTGACAACCAACGGACGCGATTCGAATGAATCCACGATCAAGATTGGCGGTCAGCTCCCGCCGGTGAAAGTCACCGATGTCACAATCGGACAGTCAATTGACGGGCAATTGACGGCAAATGACCAGGTTCAGCTTGGAAATGACGGGAAGACCTATTTCTTCGATGCTTACAGATTCGCCGTTACAACTCCCAATACCATGCTTGCCGTCGACCAGCGATCGACTCAGTTCGATTCGGGCGTGCTGTTTTACAGGCTCGATGGAACAACGCTCACTCTGGTTGGGGCTGATGATCAGACCGGTGGATATGGCAATGGCAACACTGTTAATAACAATGCCTTGCTGATCACATTGATCAAGACTCCCGGAACATATATCGCCTTTGCTTCATCCTCGGATTTTGCCGCGAATGCCCTGGGCACATACACGCTGAAAATATCGACGGTGACGACACAGCAACTGACTTATGGCCAGACCGTCAATAACGGAAACATACAGGCCGGAGACCTGCAGACTTCAGCCGGCGATTATCTGGATGTTTACTGGTTTGACGGGCTCAATAACGACAACGTCAGGGCCAACATGAATTCGACCGCGTTCGATGCGTTCCTCATTCTGCAGCGAAACGACGGCGATCCACCGCTCGCCTTCGACGACAGTGCCGGCGGCGGCACCAATGCCCAGGTGACTTTCAGGCTGACAAGCAACGGCACCTACCTGATACTGGCCACACCGTTTGCACCTAACATAACCGGCGCATACACCCTGTCGCTCAACAAGGTTGCGGCTTTGGCTGCACAAGCGTCATGGATGGAGTCGTTGTGGTGGGGTTATCCCGGGCGCGAACTCAAGGATGGCCGTACAGAGACGAGATTCCCGGCTGAATCCAGCTTCACCAGATTCGGTCGCAGGAGAATCGTCGTCGATCCTCAGCAGTAAATGAATCGGAAAATGCAGAATGATGAATGAAGAATGAAGAAGAATGATGAATGAAGAATAGAGAAGAATGATGAATGCAGAACAAGGATTCAGTCTGTTAAAACGATTGGGTCTTTCTAAGCATTAAATCTATATTCACCATTCACCATTCATCATTCTGCATTCACCATTCATCATTCTGCATTCTTCATTCTGCATTCCTCATTTACACCCTGTGATAATCGGGGCGCCAGTTTTTGATGGCTTTTTTGAGGTCATCGGGTTTGGCGAACTTCTTATCGACCGCCTGTTTGACCAGCTCAGCCAGTTCTCCATCCGAAGCGAATCTCAAAGCCACGATGAAATTGACGGGAAGCCCGGCGGCTTGGGCTGCAAGGTCTGCGGGCAGTAGCCTCTGGAATCTCAACTGTTCTTCGAGTCTGATTACACGATCCTGAGCTTTGAGGGCATTAATTCTTGTCAGGAAGAAGGTAATGATCAGGGCCAATACCAGCAGGAGCCCCATAATACTGTGCAATCCCGGCGTCTTATATAATCCATACCCGGACCAGAGTAATAGAATCAGGAGGATCGGAGTTCCGACGAAGTGAAAGGGCGCATGCCATCTCACATGGTTTGAATAATTCTGGGTATTTTCAGCCATTAGTTTTCTCCATGGGGTTAAGGGGTTGAACTACATTGAAGATACGTTTCGGGGAGGAGCCTTGCTCTCGATCTTGACCTTGGGAAGGTCGGGAGTGAAGTCTTCACCTGGGTTGATGAATTGATCGCGTTCGAATTTGTACTGCTTGTCATAAAGCTGTTTGTATCTCCCGTTAACGGCGAGTAGCTGATCGTGAGTTCCGCGTTCGACGATCTCGCCGTTTTCGAGGACCAGTATTTGATCGGCGCTGCGGATGGTCGAGAGGCGGTGAGCGATGACAAAGGTTGTGCGGCCCTTTCGCAGTGACCGGAGTCCTTCCTGGATCATGGCTTCGCTCTCGCTGTCTAGGCTCGAAGTCGCTTCATCGAGTATGAGAATCTTTGGATCGGCCAGCAGAGCTCTGGCGATTGCGATACGCTGGCGCTGGCCACCCGAAAGCTTGACTCCCCGCTCGCCTACAATCGTTTCATATTTCAGCTCGAAGCCTTCGATGAACTCATCGCAATGAGCAATACGGCTGACATTGACTATTTCGTCTCTGGTGGCGAACGGCTTCGAAAAAGAGATATTTTCCGCGATGGTCCCGTCGAAGAGAAAATTATCCTGAAGGACGACGCCAAGGTAAGACCTGTAATCGCGCAGCTTGAGGTCGTTAAGTTCCTTGCCGTCGATTCGTATCTTTCCGGAGAGCGGTTGATTGAAGTTCATGACAAGGCTGATGAGCGTGCTTTTGCCTGAGCCGCTGGAACCGACCAGTGCGGTTGTCGAACCGGCAGGAGCGCTGAAATTGATGTTTTTGAGGACCGGCACTCCGGGATTGTATTCGAACGAGACGTCGTCGAAATCGACGTCCCCGTTGATTTGATTGAGCGCCTGTCGTTGAGCGTCCTCGTCGTCTTCAGTCCTCATGCTCATGATTTCGCGGATTCGATCGAGTCCGGCAAAAGCTTCGGTAATCTGCGTTCCGATGGCGGCTATTTCAATGACAGGCATCGCCATGAGCCCGGTGAAGAATATGTACATGAAGAGATCGCCGAGGGTCATTGTCCCATTGAGCACTGAATTCCCGCCGACCGTGATAATCACGACACCGATAGTCCCGACAATAATCGACGAGAAGGCCGTGATTCCCGATACCCCTCATCGATTTTCTGATATTCCTGAACAATTTGTGGGCGCCGCGGGCGAATACCAGCTCCTCGCGTTTCTCCGCGGTGTAGGCTTTGACTATGCGAATTCCGCCAAGCGATTCGGCAAGTCGTCCGGTGATTTCACTCTGTATCTCTCCGCGTTCGCGGAAGACCGGTCTCAGTATCTTGAATGCGTAGGCCAGGACGCCGCCAAACGTCAGCAGCACGACGATTGTTACGGCCGTCAGTTTCCAGTTGAGATAGAACAGGACACCAATCGCTATGATTGCCGTGATAATGCTTCCGGTCAACTGGACCAGCCCGGTGCCTACAAGATTTCGCACCCCTTCGGCATCGTTCATGATCCGCGAGATCAGTTTACCCGTCTGGGTCGAATCGAAATATCTGATGGGAAGCCTCTCGACCCTGGCCTGAACCCTTTTGCGCATATCGGTGATCGCCCTTTGAGCCGCAACACCCATCACCTGCGAAAGTGAATATGACGTGATCGCCTGGATTGCCGTTGCAGCGCCGGCGGCAATAGCGATCGGAAAAAGCAGATCGGAACGGCCCTTAACCAGCACATTATCAATGATGTATTTTGACGAGGCCGGCAGCACCAGGCCGACAATACGGTTGATGATCATCAACACTCCGCCGATGGCAAGCCGGCCCTTGTTGGCCGCCATCAGGCTCCGGGCTTCTCCCCAGGACTCCGAAAATTTAAAGCGCTTCTTGTTCTTTTTGGGTTCTTCCATCCACTCTCCTGGTGTTTTGACTTTCTTTCGCGCCCATGCCGATCGATCGGCTTAAGCGAGGTTCTAAAAGCCTATACTTTTTGGTTACTGCTAATCTATGGCAGTGATACAGCGGAAATTATAGAAAAGGTAAGTCTGGCGGGAAGATGAATCAATAAGTATTGAGGGCGGGTAGTGGGTCTCGAACCCACGACCTCCAGAGCCACAATCTGGCGCTCTAACCAACTGAGCTATACCCGCCACATAACTTTATTATTTTGATCACTTATTATCTTGATCAGTTTCCGGGAAGATGCATTCCCTGGAAAACGAAGGAGAATCTTACTCATCAATGTTTTATGAGTCAAGCCGGACGGCGTCAAATAATTCCGTCGAAAACATTTCAGGGGTTCGAGCAGGAGGGATTCTGTTTGATCGGAGATTGAGCCGGGAATGCCCCGTTTCGGTCCGACCCGCCGGCGGACAGGAATTGTGTAATAAGCGGAGTCAGCGAAGCCGGTTCGGCGAGGAAGCCGTCGTGACCGTGATTTGAGACGATCTCGTCGTATTCGACCATGGCGCCGGCGGCGATCATTCGCGTGCTCAGGGCTTGAACATCCGAGGCAGGGAAGAGCCAGTCCGATGAAATCCCGACCAGAAGCATCGGCGCCTTGATGCGGGCAAGGGCCGCGGCTTCAGAAGCATATCCGCAGGCAGGATCGAAATTGTCCATGGCTTTGGTGATCATCAGGTAAGAATTGGCATCGAATCTGCTGGTGAAGATGTCACCCTGATAATCGAGGTAGCCTCCGACGTCATATCTGGCGTCGAGCGATTTGTATGGATCTTCGCCATTGCGATTTGGGTTCCGATGATATCTTTCAGCGAAAAGCTCAGAAGATTTATAGGTGCACATGGCGATTGCCCGGGCCATTGCCAGGCCATCCTTCGGTGGCTCGTCCGAATAATACTGACCGTTGCGCCAGTGCGGATCATTCATGATAGCCTTTCTCTGCAGGTGATTCAGTCCGAGGGCCATGGCGTTGAGCGGAGAGGCTCCGATGGCGATGCAACGTTCAAGCCTCTCAGGGTAATCGATCGCCCATTGAATCGACTGCATCCCGCCAATGGAAGCCCCGATGACGGCTCGGAGTTTATCGATCCCGAGGTGATCGAGCAGCAGTGCCTGTGATCTGACCCAGTCCCTTACCGAAACAACAGGGAAGTCGGCCCCAAAAGGCCGGGCGGTTGCCGGATTGATGTCATGCGGACCGGTGGATCCGTAGCACGACCCGATGACGTTGAGACAAATCACGCAATCCCGATCGAGGTCAAAGACTCCCGCATCGCCGAACATCCTGGGCCACCAGTCGGCTACACGGGCTGAACCCGACAGCGCATGACAAACGAGCACGGCATTATCGCAATCATCATTGAGTTCCCCGTAGATTGCATAATGCAGCCTGACCGACTTGATAGAATGCCCTGACGCGAGAGCGAATTCCTCTTCCCGATCGTAAAAATAGTCGCCTTCAAATGTCGGATTGATCTGATCTGTCATGGCCTGGATATCCGTTTTGAGAATCGGGGATGAGACCATTCATCGATCTCATCCCCGAACCCGATGAATCAGGTTTTTGCAGCAGTCTATTGAGCGGCTGTCTTCAGCGCCTGGTCAAGATCCGCGAGAATATCCCGGATGTCTTCGATGCCCACTGAGAGGCGTATCAGGCCGGGTGTGACCCCCGTGGTGGACTGCTCCTCCTCGGTGAGCTGCGAATGGGTCGTCGATGCCGGATGAATGATCAGCGACTTGGCGTCTCCGATATTGGCTAGAAGGCTGAATAACTTCACGGAATTGATCAGCTTTTTGCCGGTCTCGTGGCCGCCACGGATGGAGAATGTCACCAGGGCTCCGGCACCGTTCGGAAGGTACTTCTTCGCTCTTTGGAAAAAGGGGCTTGATTCCAGGCCCGGATAGTTGACCGACTCGACTTGAGGGTGTTTTTGCAAAAACTTCGCTACCTCAAGAGCATTTTGAGTGTGACGCTCCATGCGAAGGTGGAGGGTTTCGGCTCCCTGAAGAATCAGGAAGGCATTGAACGGGGAGAGGCATGCGCCCGTATCTCGCAGCCCCTGAACCCGGGCCTTGAGAATGAACGCCAGTGGTCCGAAAGCCTCTGTGTATACGATGCCGTGATAAGAGGGGTCGGGAGTGGTGAATTCAGGGAAGCGTCCGGAAGCTTTCCAATCGAATTTTCCCGCGTCGATTATCGCGCCTCCAATCGATGTTCCATGACCGCCGATGAATTTCGTAAGCGACTGGATGATGATGTCGGCTCCATGCTCGATGGGACGACAGAGGGCGGGAGACGGCGTCGTATTGTCGATGATCAGTGGGAGACCGTTTTTGTGAGCGATGCCGGCGAGCTTCTCGATATCGACGATGTCCAGCTTTGGATTTCCAATTGTTTCAGTGTAGACGGCCTTTGTCTTGTCATTGATTGCAGCCTGCAGGCCGGCCTCATCCTCGGCGTCAACGAAGCGAACGGTAATGCCGAGTTTCGGTAGTGTGTAGTGGAACAGGTTGTAGGTCCCGCCATAAAGCGATGTCGTTGAGACTATCTCGTCGCCTGCGCCGGCAATGGTGAGTATCGCCAGAGTTTCTGCAGCCTGACCTGACGATGTCGCCAGCGCCGCCGCACCGCCTTCCAGCGCCGCTACTCTCTTTTCGAGGACGTCCGTCGTCGGATTCATGATCCGGCTGTAGATATTGCCGAACTCCTTGAGCGCAAAGAGTCTTGCCGCGTGATCCGCGTCGTCGAAGTTATACGATGTGGTCTGATAGATCGGGACGGCTCTGGCATTTGTCGTTGGATCAGGACTCTGCCCGCCATGAATTGCCAGTGTGTTGAAGTGAAATACCGGATTCTGCTCGTCAGCCATTTAGTTTTCTCCTTGAGGTCTGTTACTGGATCAAACGTGGGAATGACGAACTTGCCGCGAAACTGCCAAATGCATCCTTTAAATGCATCCTTCCACAAAAACAAAAAACCTCAGCGCTAAAGTATTCGCTGAGGTTCCCTGAAAACTTATGAGAACGATGCACGCTCTTTAGCAGTTTTTTACGTGGTGCAAGTCGCTTAAATCGCCACGCGAAATATCTATTGTCAAAAGACCCTGAAAATATAGGCCAGGATTCATTCTTCTGTCAACCGGTTTATACAGGCTCTGTGGGTGGTGGGAGGTGGGGGGGGAGGGCTTTTGTCCACGTGATGGATTCCTGCTTATTCCACGGGACTCCTCCGGAGAAAACCCGCAAATGCGGCGGGGTCAGGTAAAGTTTAAAAGTATGATAACAATGGCGACCGTCTAATTGATGATATTTCGAATTATGGGCAAAGTGATATCGATTCCGAATGAGATAAATCAAGACCTGATCAGGCAGGCTGAAATGGAGTCACCAAAGGAATGTTGCGGCCTGCTGGGTGGAAATGACGGGCTGGTCAGCAGCAGATACCCTTTGCTCAATCGTGCAGCCATACCCGAGACGTCGTATTTCGCGGCTCCGGATGAGCGTTTCAGAGCGATTAAACTGATGCGGGAGCGCGGCGAGGAGCTGATTGCGATCTATCATTCACACCCCAAAACCGATCCCTATCCATCCGAGAAAGATCTCGACATGGCTTTTTACGCCCAGGCTGTTTATCTGATTATCTCACTGAAAAATGATGTCTCGGCTCGAGCTTTCACCATCGACTCTCCGAAAGTTTCCGAGGTGGCGATAAAAATCATCTGAGAAACCTGATAAACCAGGTAGAGAGCTCAACACCCGACTGATTCAATGCCTGTAATACGATGAGTCCGCCGGCAAAGGCGATGACGAGAGAACTTAAGGCAGGGATCAAACGCAGCCATATATTGCCGGCCGGGATTCGATCGATCAGTTTGCCGCCATAAACGAATGCAATTCCGACTGCGGTCAGGACAATCGCCAGTCCAAAGCTGAACGCAACTATCAGAACAAGTCCATAGACGATGCGGTTGAGAGAAATCGCCGCCAGCATGACTATCAAGGCGGAGGGGCAGGGAATTATTCCGCCCGAGACGCCCAGCGCTATCAGGCTTTTGACGGTAATCGAACCGCTTTCATCGTGCACCGGTGCGTGCGAATGTGAAAGTCCGATTCCGTGATGGTGGTGATGGTGATGATGCGCATGATCATGCTCATGATCATGCGAATGGTGACCTTTAATATTCCTGATCCTCTTCGCGAACATCGTCAAACCAATTGCCAAAACCAGCAGCCCGGATATCAGGCTGAGTATGGGGTAAAGTTTTTCCGGCAGTACGTATTTCGAAGCGAAAAGTGTGATGATCCCAAGGGCGTATACGCCGACAGTATGAGTTATGGTCACGGTCAGACCCAGCAGGGCCGCGTGTCTCGGGGTGCCGCGGGAGCCTATCAGGTAGGCTCCGACGATGGTTTTGCCATGGCCCGGTGAAAGAGCGTGCACTCCGCCAAGGACCATTGCAAAGATCAGCCCAATGAGAACAATTCCCGGCGTCAGCTTTGGTACGGCAATGAGTTCGGCAAACCTGTCCTTTGCTGCCCTATCCTTTGCTCTTATGACAGGTCTGCCGTCCCTGAGGCTCAGGGATCTTGCGCCGGCCGGGATCTTGCCCGCAGTCGCATCCCATTCGCCGTTGCGCTCGCCAAGCGGTGCAAGCGTGGGATTCTCCGGATAAGCCTTCAATTCATCAGTCAAGCTGTTGCCGAAGATTGTGCTGTTGAAGACCGCGATTCCATCGCCCTGGGAGAGCACGAGTTCACGCCATCCGGGGCGATCCGATTCGTTCTTATCCTCGAAGGTGAAATGGATTGGTTGAGAGCTGATGTCGACCCTGCCTTCAAGGTTCAGGACAATCCGAAGAATGGCGAGTCCCATCGCTTCGGATCCTGAGGTGCCCGGTAGCAGACCGATCTCTTTTGTTCCGGTTCGATCGAGCGTCACCCGCTTCCCACCGGCCATCAAGACCAGATTCTCGACATAACCGGGGGCGATTTTCTCAAGATAATCGTTCAATTCCCCAACGGACAATGACCCGCTCGAATCCACATCGGCCAGCCGCGAGGCTTGGAATGTCGGCACTTCAGCAAGATCGATGACATATCGCACCCTTACTCGTTCGGAACCGATCTCGATCCGCGCAAAATGATTGATCGAAAATTGACCCAGCGGATGGGCATGAGCATCGATCAGCAAAACAATAAGGACGACAAGCATCGATATCGTTATGGAGCGGCGGCGTAAACCGCTCGGCCCCCGCCGGCCGCCCCCTCCGCTCGCTCTATCCTGTTTGACAGGCAACGATCGATTTTCATGTATCTCTTCTCATTCGCCGATCAGTTTGTGATACCGGCCCATCCAGTAAGGCAGCAGGTAAAAGGCTCCATCGTCCTCGCTTCGTCCGCCGTTTCCGCCGTCAAGCCTGAAAGGATTGCCGTTCCACTTCATGATCGGCAATTCATCATAGGGCAGAACGATCAATGCCTGTTTGCGATTGAACCGGTCCTGAGAATTGTTGAACGGAATATCCATTCTGACCGAATTGGTTACTGTCCACGAAATCGTATCCATCGGAATTTCCCGAAGGGTCCTGATCGATTCGCTCTTGTCGAATTCATTGCTTCCCGACCCGGCGGCATAGATGAAGTTCCAGAGGGGGATTCTTTCAGGCCGTTCGACCGTCCAGCTTCTTTCCAGGCTCTGGATATATATCTTGCGCAGCTCCGGATCGTCTTCATAATTCAGTAATGGGTAGTATGAAAGGAACGCCAGCTCATCGTCCGAATGATTCACCCTGCCGGGATAGTTGATCTTTTGATTCCTCATCAGAAGATGATAGCGATGTTTATTGATCAAATCGTCATACGCTGATTTGTATCTCTGATTGCCGGTGATGTGATATGCGACGCGCAGGTGAGCCAGGATATGAAGCGCGCGGAGTCCCGTTTCATCTGGGTCTTCCCAGATTGTGTCGGGTCCCCACCAGCCCCAGCGCGTGCGTTTGCCGTCGGTGTCGATCAACTGGTAGTTGTTATTCAGAATATGATCGGTCATCCTCGTGATGACAGCGCGGATCTGCGCTTTTTCAGCATCGCCGGCGACGAGGTCGTAGTAGATTGGATAGATGAAATAGTGCCCGACTATCTCATCCGAACTCGTATCGCCTTTCCATCTCCATAATCCATCAGCCGTCGTATGCCACTCGCCGTCCTTTGGCTGCTCATCGAGACCGATCTTTATGATCGACCGGGCGTGGAAGCCTGAAATCCCCGAAATCTCTTCCAGCCGCATGATCGCCTGCAGGCCCTGCCGGGCGAACTCCAGCGCTTCATTTTCTCCAGTCACTTTGTAACGAAAGCATTCTGCCGCAACATACATTGCAGTCCACAAACCGTCGTTGTCCGATGAAACCATCTGATTGCTGCCGGGATCTCCCGGGACTTTGAGATGTGAATCGGCCGTCAGCCCATGTCGCACGTGCCTTGATCTGACACGCTGTTCAAATACTCGTGCCTTTTCTGCAAGAGTCGTCAGCCTGAATTCAATCCGGCTGTATCCTTTGGCAGTTTCGATCCAGACGGCATACCTGTCACCCTTAAGGTTTTCAAATCCGAATCCGGTGACCCGATCATCCGGAAGCCAGCGCTTGCCGGCGTAGTATTTGATTGGCGAGTTTGAAGTATTGTTATAACTGAATGCTCCATGTTCGGTACCCATCCAGATGAAAGATTCATCATGCGCAAGGACTTTTACGTCATTGATGGGAAGCAGGCGATCTGAAAAATAGGGCTGCAAGATTCCATCCGGTTTTCGCTGTACTATGCCGCCGCGGGTTGCAGTCAGCGTTCCTTCATTGGTCACCCGGATGACGGTTGAGCGCTGGATGACCACCCTGCCTCCGGTCGCCTTTTTAAACTCGTCCGCCGTGTGAAATGTCCTGGTTGGCTGCCAGAATCTGTCCGGTGCATTCGATGTTTGAGCTTGCGCCGAATTGAATGCCGCAAACAGTTGGCAGGTAAAAAGGGTCAATACCTGAATTGATCTTCGGCTGATGAATTTATTCATGTTTTTGCTTCTCAGTTAATTCTCCTCGGAGAATCTCAGGTGTGCATCCCGCCGTTGGGGCTGATGGTCTGGCCGATGACATAGCTGGACTCATCGCTTGCGAGGAAGAGCGCGACGGCAGCGACCTCTTCAGGCTTTCCGATTCGACCAAGCGGGGTCATCGTGGTCATCATCGGCCTCATCTCATCCGGAAGGTTTTCGAGGATAGGAGTTTCGACCCACCCCGGAGCTATGGCGTTGACGCGGATTCCAAGCGATGCATATTCCTGAGCCACGCCTTTTGTGAAGGCTATGATCGCTCCTTTGGCGGCGGTATAAGAAGCGCCGCCGGGCAGCCCGCGCAAGCCTGCCACGGACCCGAGGTTGATCACTGCGCCGCCTCGACCCTGCACCAGCATCCTTTTGATGGCCTCTCTTGAACAGTAAAAAGTTCCGCTCAGATGGACTTCGACGACGCTGTGCCATTGTTCGTCCGTCACTTCATGCAGCGGAGTCAGATTGCCTGCATTCCCGGCATTGTTGACAATGATGTCAACCGGCCATCCTCTATCGTCGATGGCTTTGAAGAGCCGGCTGACCGATTGAGTATCGCTGACATCCGTGGTGACGGCAAAAGCCTCCGTCCCTTTTGCGTGAACCTGCTTGAGAGTCTCCTCCGCTCCGGCTTCGTTGAGCTCGGCGATTACTATGCGGGCCCCTTCCTGAGCAAACCGCAATGCTATCGCCCGGCCAAGACCCGACCCTGCTCCTGTGATCACCGCAACCTTATCTTTGAGTTTCAATGATGTTGTTCCTTTCCAAATGATTGTTCAGATTTCTAGTACTTTAATGAATCTTCCACAACGCGTAAAGCCGCAATCTTCCAGCAGATGAAAAAGCCTGTCAGACCTGATCATTGCCCGGGATTAATGCAACACGTTCTTTCAGCCCATGATTTCTCCATTCTCA
The DNA here is from genome assembly GCA_016710075.1 of Acidobacteriota bacterium. Taxonomy (GTDB): domain Bacteria; phylum Acidobacteriota; class Blastocatellia; order RBC074; family RBC074; genus JADJLO01. The sequence goes on from JADJLO010000001.1 coordinate 672,002, forward strand.
ATTTTAGTGATCAGGGGATTTCCCCGTTTCGAGAATCTGACTTCGCATGGTAATATCCGCCTTGTCTGATTGTCAGCCTCCTCAATGTCCCGTGGAATACGGGGCCATGATATTCAGAGGACCTCCCCCGAAACACTCTGATGGGCTGACGCTGTTTGTGCAATACCTCATTCCCCTGTTGATCGACGGATGCTGCTCAAAGGCGGTGATCCTTTTGTGGGAAGAATCACGCATCGGTCGTTTTGCGAAGGGGCATTGCATGATCATGAACCCGGTTGACGAATTAAATCTTTAACTCTGAATCATCAGATCGGATTTAATCGATAGATTGCAGGTAATCAGCAGACAGGCAATAAAACAAAATCAATCTCGTAGCTCCACGCGAATAGTGAGGTTTGAAGGTGCTTTGGATCGGCATATTTTTGCCCGATCACAGGTTGCTTTTCCCCCCTAAGGTTTTCTGCGCATTTGTCACATACGAAAAACAGTCATTGACTGTGGTCGATCTCTTTGAGATTCAGACAGGAAATGGCTGTAAACAAGATAATGAAGCGGACTTGGACCCACAGATCCGGGATTAAATATCTGCTGTTGCTGATTCTGATATCGGCATGCTGTGGTGTCCCCTTTTTCAGCCATTTTCTTCCTGCCGCCGGACTCCTGTTTGAAAAGAAATTCGAAGAATTTGAAGCCGGGGAAGAACGAGCCGAAGAAGAGCGAGAAAGGTATGACAAGCCGGGAGAGGCTGCTGAGTATTATCGTTCGAAGCGATTGCCCGAGGGTGAACTGGAGATACCCGTTGAGAAATATCTTCTGGGTGTCGAGCAGATGCGTGAGCTGCCACAGTATTCGACCAGGATCAACAGCGCTTTGCCTTCGATGAGCGAGATGGCGATCAGTTCCGAAGAAGCCAGGCTTGGAACCTGGGATCCTCTGGGCCCTGGAAATGTCGGCGGCCGGACCAGGGCCCTGATCATCAACCCGGTCAATCCGGATGTCATCTATTCAGCGGCTGCTGCCGGCGGAGTCTGGAAGACGATCGATGGCGGAAAGAAATGGGAACCTCTCAGTGATCTGCTGCCAAACATAGCCGTCAACTCACTGGCGTTCGATCCGGCGAATCCCGAAGTCATCTACGCCGGAACCGGCGAAGGATTCTTTAATTCCAATGCCGTTCGTGGAGCGGGCATCTTTAAAAGTTTTGATGGTGGAAGTACCTGGAGGCGTCTTGATGGAACCGGAACATCGGATTTTTATTACGTCAATGACATCGCCGTCAGTTCGAACAATCGCAACCGCATCTATGCAGCCACACGCAGCGGCGTCATGAGATCCCTCGATGGCGGCGTCAGTTGGACCAAAGTCATTGACGCCTCCCGCGTCGGCGGATGCCTGGACCTTGCAATCAGGACCGACCAGCCGACCGATTACGTCTTTGCAGCCTGCGGCACTGAAATCAGCGCGAATCCAACCTCAAGCGTGCAGGCTTCAATTTACAGAAATACCGACGCCTCTTCAGGTTTGAGCGCATGGGTCGAGGTCTACAGCGAACGTGGAATGGGACGGACGAGCCTTGCCATTGCTCCTTCAAATCAGAATGTCATTTATGCCGTTTCTTCTGAAAGCGGCGCTGCGGGCGCTCCTCACAGTCTTCACGCCGTCTTCCGCTCGATTGCCGGCGGTGAGCCCGGAACCTGGCGCACTCAGGTAGCCAATAACGGCGCTAAAACGATTAACAATACGCTCTTCACCAACCCGATCTATGCTTTCTTCAGCGAATGCGGCAGGGGCGCTACCAGCCAGAGCTACAATCAGGGATGGTACGACAACGCCATTGCAGTCGATCCGAGAGATGAGAACATCGTCTGGGTCGGTGGGGTCGATCTTTTCCGTTCCGACGATGGCGGAGCCAACTGGGGAATGGCATCATTCTGGCATCTTCTTCCATCAAATCCCCGCTACGCACACGCCGATCATCACGCAATCGTCTTCCATCCTAAATTTGACGGTGCGAATGTGCGGTCGGTCTTCGTGGCCACCGATGGCGGCATTTTTAAAACAGAAAACTCGCGGGCTCAAACATCAACCGGCAATAAAGCCGCATGTTCTCCTGACGCAAGTCGTATCACCTGGTTTTCACTCAACAACAATCTGGCAATCACGCAGTTTTATTATGGCGTGCCGTATCCGGACGGGCAAAGTTATCTGGGAGGAACACAGGACAACGGTGTGATTATCGGCTCTGATTCTTTTGGTCAGAACAACTGGCGCGAGCTGATATCGGGAGATGGCGGTTATGTGGCGGTCAACTGGTTCAATACGAGAGTTATCTATGCCGAGACTACAGGTCTGTCGCTGAGAAGATCGAATGATGGCGGGCAGAGTTTTCAGCCGGTGACAACCGGCATCAATAATATCGGCTTCAAATTCATCACTCCATTTGTCATGGATCCCGGCAATCCGGACAGGCTTTGGATTGGAGGCCGTAACCTGTGGCGAACGCGAAACGGGGCGCAGAGCTGGACGCAGGCCAGCACTGATCTCAGTGGATCGACGACGTCCATCAGTGTCTCGCCCTCCGATCCCAATTTCGTAATTGCCGGCACCGATGCGGGATATGTTTATCGCACTTCGACCGGCATGAATGCGGGCGCTGATACCGCCTGGTCAAACTCGATGCCGAGGACCGGATTCGTTTCATCTGTTGCGTTTGATCCATCCAACCGTGACGTGGCCTATGCGACATACTCCACGTTTGGAGGCAAACACGTGTGGCGAAGCCTTGATGGAGGCATCAACTGGCAACCGATCGACGGTTCAGGGACTCAGTCAATTCCCGATATCCCCGCCAACACCCTTGTGGTGGATCCTTCAAACCCGCAGAGACTTTATGTCGGAACCGATATCGGTGTCTTCGTCACGATTGACGGCGGGGCCAACTGGTCGGTTGAAAACACAGGTTTCGCCAACGCGCCTGTGGAATCGCTGTCGACCAGCATTGTAAACGGGGTTCCTTACCTCTTTGCTTTCACGCATGGTCGAGGAGTCTGGAGGGTCCCGATGACCTCGCCCTGTTCGAGCTCGATTTCAATTTCGGGCTTGACCTTCGGGATCAACGGCGGCAGGGGCACGGTCGATGTGAGCGCCTCGCAAGGGTATTGTCAGTGGACCGTCGACAGCCGGGAAGGTTGGATCACCATTACCAGCGAACCAGCAGGCAAGGGAAGCGCGACGGTATCCTTCAATGTCGCTCCGACCGGTGACACTACTCCAAGGACCGGAAGCATCAACATCGCGGGTCGAAAAGTCACCGTCGTCCAGGCCGGGCTGATCGCCAACGTTTCAGCAGCCAGTCTGCGAGGCGAAGTCATGGCGCCCGAATCGATAGTCGCCGCTTTCGGGGCCGGATTATCGTCGACGATTCAGGTTGCCGGCGACGCTCAATTGCCTCTCGAACTCGCAGGCACCTCAATCATTGTCAGGGATAGCGCTGGTGTCGAGCGCCCCGCGCCATTGTTCTTCGTTTCACCAAGTCAGGTCAATTATCTTATTCCGGCCGGAACTCAAACCGGCCCTGCTTCCGTCATGATCTACACATCCGCCGGAGGCGTCTTCAACGGTATCGTCCAGATAGCCACCGTCGCGCCTGCGATTTTCACCGCCGCAGCCAGCGGTCAGGGGCTGGTGGTCGGCAACGCTCTCAGAGTCAAACCTTCCGGTGATCAAACTTATGAACAGATCGCCGTTTGGAATACCTCACTCAACCGTTTCGTCGCCAGGCCTGTCGATCTTGGACCGGATCTGGCTTCAGCCTCCGATCAGGTTTTCTCATCCTCTACGGCACCGGTATCAGATACCGCAGCGATCTGTCGAAAGTTTCAATCAGAATAGGCAATACCGATATCCCCGTTTTGTTCGCCGGCGCCCAGGGCTCCTTCGCCGGTCTCGACCAGATGAATATCAAACTGCCGCGAAGCCTTGCGGGCAGAGGCGAAATGGACCTTGTCATGATCGTCGATAACCAGCCGTCAAATGTCGTTCGAGTGAGCATTAAATGAGGATAAATGAAGATTACGAAACAAACGAAATGAACGAAACATACGAAAAGAAACAAGGGTCGTTGTGGCTTTGAAAAATCAGATCAGACTCACTGCTATCTTATTATTCATATCAATGGCAATACTGATTGCCGCCGGCAGCGCATTAGCTCAGGCGAAAAGACCGAGAAGATCTGCTCCCGCCAGTGGCTCCTCCCCCGCTCAGATCCAGAAGCTCCGGGCGGCGGTGAAAGCCAATCCGAAAAACCACGAAGCTCATAATGCGTTGGGTCTGGCTCTGGCAAAGATCGGCCAGATCAATCCCGCAATTGCCGAGTTCAAGGAGTCGGTCAGGCTTAAACCCGATTATGCTGAAGGCTGGCTCAACCTTGGAAGCGCCGGCGAACAGAAAGGCGACTTTGCCGCAGCTCTTGAATCTTATCGCAAGGCATCTGAAATCAAACCTGATGATGCCCAATTGCGGATCAAGACCGGATCCCTGCTGCTGCGCCTGCAACGGCTGGATGATGCGGCAATAGAGTTCAATCGTGCGCTGCAACTCGATCCCGAGTCGGCGGAGATTCGCACCAACCTTGGATTCCTGCTCGGCCAGATGGGCGATCTCAACGGATCTCTCAGCCAATTCGAGGAAGCCGTCAGAATCAAACCCGATCTCGCCCAGGCCCATTACTACCTCGGCGTTGGACGATTGATCTCGAACGATCTGGATAAAGCCATCTCTTCCTTCAGAGCATTCAACAATCTCAAACCGGGCGACGCCGAGGCGCTCCAGTCTCTGGGCTCCGCGCTGCTGCGCAGAGGTGATCCGGCAGATCTTCCCGAAACCCTGAAAGTCCTCAGGCAGTTGTTAAAGTTGAGACCGAATCAGGAGACTGAAGAAATGCTGCGGAAGGCCGAGGAGTTATCCAGAGAACGTATCAAAAACTGATAAACAGGATTAGATTACGAAACAGAAACGAACACGCATGGTGGGAATGCCTGATCACCATAATTCGATGGCTAAGTCAAAAAAATGTCAAACCGGTTCAGGATTTTTTAGCTGATAGTTGGTCGAATGTTCTTTGCCTAGCAGTTTCGTAATCTTACTACCTAATCGGCGGAATCTCATAAACGCCGGCAAGCGTGTTGATATCGCGTCGTACTCCAGCCCATCTTGCAAAGACTCTTCGATAGATCTGATAACGTTCGAATAGTTGCTCTATTCTTTTGCCCTCCTGGACAACATCTTGTACTTCATTGCGTGTTTCTCTCCACGTGTCGGTGCGATCAAAGCGCGATCGCAGCCTGTCGGTGGCGCTTTCAAGGGCTCGGACTCTGTCCCAGATCCTGTCTTCCGCAGGAGTCTTGTCCAGCCGCGTTTTATCAATCTCGCTGTCGATATAGGACTTGAATCTGTCAGTGTTGTCTTCCAGCCGCTTGATTATTCGGCTGACATCGGTCTTGTTATAAAAACGCCCTCTGGCTCTGCCCTGAGCCCATGAAGTACTGCCCATCCCAATGAGCAATCCAAGAAAAATGCCGGAAACCGCTGAAACTGTAAATACTCTTCTCATAATCATCCTCCTATTCCGTTACTTAACCGAACCTTTGTTTTCCTGCGTTAATAATATAGATGGCTCTCCGCCGGAAAAAGTTGAAATAAAATTGAACAACGATGTTACGTACGCACTTTTCTCTTTTTTGTTTGGTTTGTCCCCCCCCCCCCCCCCCGCCCGCTTTTCTTTCTCTTTGGGGGGGGCCGGCCCCCCCAAAAAAAAAAAATTTGCGTAGCATCAGTGAATAAAAAAAGCCGGGGCAAAGCAGGTCGCTTTACCCCGGCATGGTTTTATCAGGATTGGAATCTTATCTTTTGGTTACTTTGACAGGCGTGGTCAGTCTGAAGCTCAAATTGCTTTCTGCGGGGATGACAGCCGGGTCTCCCTTTGTGCCCAGCACGTAGCCGGTTCCGGCTGCTCCGCCTGCGCCCGCACCGATAGCCGCGCCCTTGCCTCCGCCGGCGATTGCGCCAATGGCTGCGCCGATACCCGCACCGATGCCGATCTTCATTGCATCTTTCTTTTTGGTCGTTTTCGCTGCTTTAGCGTATGTATTCGTTGGAAACTCGATCTGTCGGCCATCCGCGAGGGTCAGTCTTTCGACCCGGACAGAGATCGACGCCGTGCCTTTGACCTTCCCTCCCGGATCGGAAGTCACGATCACCCCTTCAACTGGAGCTCCTTTTTTGGCAATCACCCAGTCGCCGTCGACAATTGAATTATTGAGACTCGCAGTGAACTTCTGCCCGCTGCGATCCTCTTTGGTCGTAAGATCGGACGATGTAGTCACTGAAATTACGGTCCCCGACGGGATCGTGTAGACCCTTGGCGGCGCCGGTGTTGCAACAGGCCGAGGCGCCATATTTGCAGCCGTGCTTCCTGATGGCGGCGGTGCGATATTCGATTGCCCTCCAGACCCTGATGCCTGGGGCTGTGATTGAGTCGCGCCTGGAGCGAGTGCCTGTCCCGGTGCCTGCCCAGGAGATTGCTGGGTCGCGGCTGTTCCACCGATTTGAGTTTGCGGTGGAGTTGCGAAATCCGCTGCCGGGGTGGGAGATGCATTCGCATTTAACTGCGGCTGCGAAGTCTGGCCTGAAGAGCATGCGCCCATGGCGATCGCTACCGTAATCATAACCGCAAGGGAAAAAGACTTCGCTGATGTTCTACTTCTCATGTTTTCTCCTCAATTCAATTGCCTGAATTACTCAGGTTACGCACGGAATATTCTTTATTTTGATTTAACTAGCCCACCGCCGGCTTCGCCGGCTGTTTGAATTACTTCAATAGAACGTGTCAAACCGATTCTGGAATACTTATGTGCGTAACATCAGTGAATTATCAATTAGACTCGATTGCTGTGAGCATATCCTTGTCGGTCGAGTATTTGAAAAACTCCGCTTTGCGTTTCTCTGCTTCCTTTTTTTCGACGCCTTCGAGTTTCTGGATGTCGGGATATTCGATGAACCGGACGCCTCTGGATTTAAGCAGCTCCCGCAGGGCCGCGATTTTTGCCCCGGCGCCTTCAGCCGACCCTGGAGCGACTTTTTCAAGATAGTGATTGACCGCGACGATTCCTTTTTCGCCGTCCTGTTTGGCTTTGCCTACCAGGCCATCGGATGCCTTGCGTGACCAGCCGATGACGAAGTATCCATCGATCAGCTTTCCTGATTGCGGATCGAAGACCTGATACGCCTCATCGCCGGGGTTGTCCGGATCCGGATTCGGATTTTTTACATACTCGGTGCCGGAGCAGGGAAGCCCCAGGGTTTCGTCTACACGATCGCCGATGGCAAAGACTATGGTGTCGACTTCGATATCGGTGTGAGTGCCCGTGCCTTTTGCCGCAATGTCTTCTCCACGCTTGTAGAGCTCGGTGTTCTCGACCCTCAGGGCAATGATATTGCCGTTGCCATCGACAACGACCTCTGTCGGAGCGCTCAGAAAGCGGAACTTCATATTTGACGGGCTCTCGCCTTCCTTGGCTTTTGCGTTGATATGTTTGGTCAGATCTTTGTAGATGGCGTCGAGGTCTTCATCTACGGAGCCAGTGAGCGATATCGACCATGACGTTGCCCACTCCGATGATCGCGACGCGGTCACCTATTTTGAAATCCTTTTCACTGAAAGGCGGCAGACCGTTGAAATGATATACCAGGTCCTTCGCATGGTAGACCCCCGCGGCAGTATCCCCCGGGATACCCAAAGCTTTTGTCCCCTGAGCTCCAGCGGCGATGATCATCGCTGAGGGCTTGAGCAGATCGCGAAGCTCATTGATCGTCAGATCAGCCTTCTCCCCAACCTTGATGTGACCAAGATAATGGACATGATCATCAGCCAGAATCTGTCTGAACTGTTTGCGAACCCCTTCTTTCAGTTTGTGCTTGTTGAAATAGATGCCGTATTCGACCAGCCCGCCGGGTTTGATATCGCGATTTATGATAACTACTTCGTGTCCTGCTTCCGCCAGTTTCCTGGCACTGTATATTCCGGCCGGGCCGGCTCCTATTGTCACCACCAGGTGACCGCTGGAGGGTTTTGCTCACTCATTTTTATTCCTTGTTTATTGATTAATTGCAGTTAAGATTTTATCGGGTATTATTTGATCTGCCGTCTTTGTCTTGATAAATTCGACTATCTCTTCTACCGCCTTGAGTGATTCGGGAATTTTGAATCCGATGAAGACCGGCCAG
>JADJLO010000002.1 GCA_016710075.1 Acidobacteriota bacterium
GATGGCAGAGAAGTGAATGACGACTTACCTACGTTAGGCGACAGCGCCACGATGCTTGATCGTATGATCACCTTCTTGCGCGTCATACCAATGTCTCGACGACTGTAGCGGCTCGGTTGGGCCCGTCTCGCGTCCGCGTGGATGGCTGCGGTGACGTGTAGCGCCGGCGTCCTCCCTGCCCAGTCCCCGGCCTTTACGCTCCCGATGCCTACCGGTCGCGACGTGATCGGGACGACCCAGTTTGTCATCGACGCCGCCAGTGCGCGCCCACTGGTGGTGACCGCGTGGTACCCGGCGATCCGTCGCGCCGCGACCACGCCCACCGCACCGTATCTGCGCGAGGAAGCGGCCCTCCGCACGATGGCAGCCTGGGGGCAGAATCCCGGCCCCATGCTGCTGCGCAACGCGACGGTCGTCACGCACAGCCATTTGGACGCGCCCCTCGCGCGCGGGAAGCTGCCAGTGGTGGTCTTCTCGCACGGCTATCTGGACCAGCCGAGCAGTTACACGGCGCTGATGCATGACCTCGCGAGCCACGGCTAAGCTGAGTTCAGCGTAGCGCATACGGAGGAGACGATGGCGGTCACCCTTCCAAACTTTGATTATCATACAACAGGCTTACGACGAACTATGTCGTTAGACTGATTGATTGAATGACTCACTGATACTGTTGACGCCGTCATTTTTGATGAAATCTTTGCGGGCGGCGATTATCTGATAAGCACGATCGAACTGGTAAACTTGATGAGGAGAGAGAAATGTCCCTTAAAGAAAAGGTCGATTCCCTGCTGAAGAAGGCGACGGATGCCGGCGATGTGCCAGGCGTAGTTGCGATGGCGACAAACAGGGACGGTACGTTGTATGAGGGAGCGTTTGGCAAGCGTGTTCTAGGGCAGGAGGCTGCGATGACGACGGACACCGTGGTTTGGATCGCTTCGATGACAAAGGCGCTCACCGGCACGGCGGCCATGCAGCTCGTCGAGATGGGAAAGCTTGACCTGGAGAGTCCGGCGAGTAGATGGTTGCCGGACCTTGGCACAGTTCAGGTTCTCGATGGGTTTGACGCAGCGGGCAATCCGCTGATGCGCAAGCCCAGGGTTCCGATCACACTGCGTCATCTTCTTACGCACACGGCCGGATTCTCCTATGAGATCTGGAGCGCAGACATTCTGCGCTATCAGCAAACTTACAACCTGCCTGGAATTACGACCTGCCTGAACGAGGCGTTGCGTACTCCGCTGCTATTTGATCCGGGCGAACGTTGGGAATACGGCACCAACATCGATTTCGTTGGCAAGGCGATAGAATCTGTTACCGGGAAGAAGCTTAGTACGGTTCTACAAGAGAACCTTTTGGAGCCACTTGGCATGAGAGACACAGCGTTCAAGATCACGCCGTCCATGCGGCAGCGCCTGGCGAAGATCCATCAGCGTAACGAAGACGGCAGTCTGACACCGCTAATGGAGCTTGAGATTCCCCAGGAACCCGAATTCGAGATAGGCGGCGCCGGGCTCTATGGAACTGCGGGAGACTATCTCAAGTTTGTCCGCATGATCCTCAATGGCGGCAAGGCGAATGGCAGGCAGGTCCTGAACCCGGAGACCGTAAAGACCATGTCTGCGAATCACATTGGCAATCTCCTTGTTGGTCCGCTCAAGACGGTAATTCCAAGTCTTTCCAATGATGTCGATTTCTTCCCGGGAATGCCAGTGAAATGGGGCCTGAGCTTCATGATCAACACGGAGAATGCCCCAACGGGCCGCTCTGCGGGTAGCCTGTCCTGGGCGGGACTCGCCAACACCTACTTCTGGATCGATCCGATCAAGGGTATTGGCGGAGTATGCCTGTCGCAGGTTCTACCGTTTGCCGATAACAAGTCGCTGCCGCTATTTGGTGAGTTCGAAACAGCCGTATATCAATCGGTTCCTCAGTGATCAAAGTGGATACAAGCTTCATATGGTCGAAGACAGGGCAGAAGGCTGATGGCAAATGACATCGCCGGCCAACGAGTCAAAGATAACAAAACAGGTTTCGCCCGATACCTGATGGACGGTTTTTTCGTCATGAGCATGAGTCCACGATTCATGGACGCCTATGACGGGTGGATCTTCTTTTCTGATAACACGCAGGCGGCATAGTTGTATCTGGGCCGATTGCTTTACAGCGGAGGTTATTATGGTTCTGACAAAAGCTGAACTTATTGAATCGCTTCAAAACGAGGTTCGAATACTGCTTCATCTTGCGGGCAAGGTCGACCGCGCCCAGCTCGATTACCGCCCAACCCAGAAACAACGAAGCACCCTCGAGCTGCTCCGTTACCTTTCCATGATGGGACCCGAGCTTATACAAGCCATCAAGAAAGGATCGTTCGACCCGGCCGCCTGGACGGTGGCCGAAGAGGCTGCGGCAGCAATGGACTTCGATCAAACAGTTGCTGCAATTGGTACCCAGACCGAGGCATACGCGACACTCCTCGCCGACATGTCCGACGCTGATTTTCGCGCGGAAATCGAACTGTTCGGTGACAAGGGGACGCGCGGGAGCATCCTGGTCAACCTCATACTCAGTGGCTGCGCGGCATATCGCACGCAGTTATTCCTCTATCTCAAGGCCTGTGGCCGAGAAGAGTTGAGCACCATGAACCTCTGGGCCGGCGTTGATGAGTAATCAATGTCAGAGACGCTTCTCTGCTTTGGTTAAAAAAAGATGTAACTGCTCAGCCCTACGAAGTCCTGTTAGCAGGGCTGAGCAATTACAAGCTTTTAAGGATGGCGACGGCCCGGTTAACCGACTCGTTCGCCGGTAAAAGGAGATTCATGAAATCGCAAACCTTGGTTGCTTTGACAGTTATTGGTCTAATGCTCGTCGTTTCTGTAAACGCTCAGGAGCTTAAGAACAAACAGCCTCGCACCCGACAGGAGTCACAAATGCCACAGAAAGAGTTCTTGAAGAAGCTGATTGGAAAATGGGAAGGCAACAGCCGAACCTGGTTCGAGCCGGGCAAACTCGCCGACGAATCCAAGGTCACAGGAGAATTCGTGGAGGTGTTTGATGGCCGTTTCGTTCGGCACACATACAAGGGGACGATCCAGGGAAAACCCAGGCGTGGCGAAGAACTGATTGCCTTCAACTCAATAACTAAATCGTTCCAGTTATCCTGGGTCGACGACTTTCACATGAACTATGCAATTATGTTCTCTCAAGGTGAGTCGACGGAACGTGGTTTCAAAGTTCGCGGCGATTACGACGTCGGCGCAGACCAACCGAAATGGGGTTGGCGAACTGAGTATGAACTTGTTGATGAAAACCATCTGACAATTACGGCATACAATATTCTTCCGACAGGAATGGAAGCCATGGCCGTCGAAACCAAATATCAGCGCGTAAGATAAGAGATCGATACTATCGGCGAATTCATTTCATGCACGATTGTCAGGAATTGGCAGATTATTAAGAAATTTGGAATCATAACCATGGTTAAAAAATTGTTGCTACTCGTCATCACGTTCCTCATCACTTTCGGCTATTCCAGTTCCGTGGCAACACAAACCAAACCGCGGGCGCGTGATCTTGGTGTTCCGTTTGATGGCACGACTGGGCAGTTTAATGCGATTACCGATGTCAAGGGTGTCGAAGTCGGATACTCGACAATCATTTCCGGATCAGGGAAGCTGAATGTCGGCGTCGGCGCCGTACGCACAGGAGGAACAGCGATTGTCCCGCGCGGCAAAGATTCGGCATTCATTCCTGTCTTTGCCGGGTGGTACTCACAGAATGGAAACGGGGAGATGACCGGGACGACCTGGATTGACGAAGGCGGCTTTCTGGAAGGTCCGGTAATGATTACCAACACGCACAGCGTCGGGGTTGTGCGCGATGCCGTAATTGAGTGGAGAGTCAGGCAAGGCAAACAGGATTCGACGGGTTACTGGTGGTCATTGCCGGTCGTGGCCGAAACGTATGATGGCGCACTTAACGATGTGAACGGTTTTCATGTGAAACCGCAACATGTCTTTGCCGCATTGGAGAGTGCAAAGTCCGGAGCTATTGCTGAAGGTAATGTCGGCGGCGGAACAGGTATGATCTGCTACGGGTTCAAAGGGGGCACAGGCACGGCTTCAAGAAAGACAAGTGACAATGCGGGCGGTTACACTGTCGGAGTGTTGGTGCAGGCCAATCATGGAGGCAAGAGGCAGTTGCTGATTGCCGGTGTTCCGGTCGGCCGTGAAATTGCAGATAATCAAAAGGTTTCCAGTGTGCACTGGCGCGAAAACGAAGACGTGGGTTCCATCATTATTGTGGTAGCAACCGACGCGCCGTTGTTGCCGCATCAACTGAAGCGACTCGCGCGCCGTGCGACGATGGGTCTGGCCCGCACCGGAGCTACTTCAGGCAACGGGTCAGGTGACATCTTCATTGCTTTCTCGACCGCTAACGCCGATGCCGCGAAAGAAGCCGGAATCGCGCAACTGCAGATGCTGCCCAATGAACGGATTAATGCATTGTTTGAAGCGACAGTGCAGGCAACTGAAGAGGCAATTGTTAATGCCCTGGTTGCGGCGGAAACAATGACCGGTATTAATGACACCAAAATTACCGCCTTGCCGCACGATCAACTCAAGAAGGCTCTTGAGAAGTATGGTCGCTTGACAGGGACAGTTAAAAAGTGAAAAGCAAATACCAACCTTTTGAGGATTTAAGAATGCGAAAAACATACATCGCTTATTTAATGACCGCTTCTGCCATTATCCTTACAATCTGTGGCATTGGCCTGATTTTTGCGTCCGAAGAGGTCGGGAATCGGCTATTTGGCGTCACCACCAATTATTTACCTATATCCCTCTGGGGAGGCGCAATGTTCAGTTTTGGCGCGATGAATTGGATAGCGCGGCGCTCGGTTCTCGGCGGAATATATGGAAGAGCTGTAGTCGCCGGCAATCAAGCCCACTTTTTCATTGGCTCGATGATCCTCTTGAAAGCCGCCTTCAATGCGGATTTTCCGTGGCCAACAGTGGTCTTGCTTTGCCTCTATGCTCTTCACGCGCTGATGTTCAGCTATCTGATGTTTTGGTCATCGGGGCTTGATTAAATCAGCAGAGTCCAAAATTCGGAGCAGGAGGTTCGCCACAAAAAGCGTGAAAGAAGAATAGAGAAAGCGGAAGCGAAGATGACACCTTCTCCGTCAGCCCGACAATTACTAATGAAAGTTGATTACCATTATGGCAAAAACAACAAAACGCTGGAAAAAGGGGCGAGGGAAACTCGGCGTGCTGGATCCGTTGATTGGAACATGGAAAGCTGAAGCTGCCACTCCAATGGGCCCTATGACCTGCACTCGAAGCTTTACCAGAGTGCTCAATAGCGCTTATATCCAATTGACAGCCGATTGGGCGTTTGGCAAAAAGAGCTATCAGGAGCTTGCCATAATAGGAGTGAATCCAGAGGGGATAATAACCTTCTGGTCATTTACCTCAGATGGGAAAACTCAGAGGGCAAAATCGCAGATGTCTCCGATATTCATCCGGAAGCGATTGGTTTTGAAGCGCAAATGCCTGCAGGCGCGGCTCGAATGGCCTACTGGCCCGATGATCAGAACGGATACTACTGGGCCGTGGAAAGTAAAACGAAAAAAGGGTGGAATCGGTTCACGCAACATCACTACATTGCATGGTCAAAGCCCGAGTAACACAGGAGGGTTTCATGAGCAACCTGAATGAAAACAAGTTCAGGCTCGATCAGATCGGACAGATTGCAGTTCCCGTGAGCGACATTGACCGGTCAATTGCTTTTTACAGGGACACCCTTGGAATGCAATTCCTCTTCAAAGGCTCCGCCGGGTCTTGGTTTTTTTGACTGTGGAGGCGTTCGCTTGATGTTGGACGAGCCTGCCAAAGAACAGGCTGGGAAAAGTTCTGTCATCTACTACAAGGTCCCTGACATACAAGCGGCGTTCGAGATCCTCTCGACCCGCGGCGTCGTTTTTGAAGCGAAGCCCCATATGATCGCCAGGTTGCCGGATCATGAATTGTGGATGGCCTTTTTCCGTGACCCCGACGCAAATCTGCTCGCGCTCATGAGCGAAGTGCGAGTGTGATCGCCTCGCTGCTCCAGGCGTTTCACGCCGGATGGGTTGACTGTTGATATCCTTGCGAGGTAGCCGGTGCAAATTGAAGAGATCTTTGTCGAAGCGCTCCTGACCTGATTGAATAAGCGAGTTTCATTCAAAAGGGCCAGGTGGGAATAGCATAAAATCTTGAGGTACTTACGGTATGTCCGTCATCCTGAATAATCGGTACCGCATCATTCGTACTTTGGGGAGCGGAGGGTTCGGCGATACATTTTTATCTGAAGACACGCATATGCCCTCAGCGCGTAAATGCGTGGTTAAACAGTTGAAGCCCTCAACGAACGATCCTAAAGTCTGGCAAATCATCCAGGATCGTTTTCAGCGCGAGGCCGCCATCCTTGAAGTACTTGGTAAAGCGAATCATCAAATCCCTGAGCTTTATGCGTATTTTACCGAAAACGACAAATTTTTTTCAGGAATGCGGGCGGGGGGCGGGGGGCGGGAATAAGAAGGCAAGGGCGGGGGAGGGTGGCATTGAAATCGTGGGGGCGCCTGAGGTGTCTGATGCCTTCTCCGCCAAGCGCAAAGATTATCCATGAAAAAGCGGAGCTTAATGAAAAAATCGAACTACTACTTATTAGTAATAATCCTTCTGGCCGGAGTGCTTCTTATTGGCGCGAGCCATTCAGGCGTTCGAGCTCAGGATTTAACTGCTGCAATAATTGCCCAGATTGAAGGGAAACAGCCTTCGAGCGGGCGGGAACTCGATGCGTTAACGCTGCAGGAAGTAATGCAGAAATACAATGTGCCCGGCATCAGTGTGGCTGTCATCAAGGATTACAGGATCCAGTGGGTGAAAGGTTATGGAGTCGCCGATATCGAAACTAAAGAGCCTGTCAAAACCGACACTCTTTTTCAAGCGGCTTCCATAAGCAAGCCTGTAACGGCAATGGCGGTCCTGAAAGCCGTGCAGGATGGTCGTGTTTTACTGGATGACGATATCAATAAGATGCTTAGATCCTGGAAGGTGCCGCAGAGCGATTTTACAAAAAGCATGCCGGTCACGCCGCGGTCACTGCTCAGCCACACTTCAGGTGCGGATGATGGTTTTGGATTTCCAGGCTATAGTCCGGCACAGCCCCGACCAACACTGCTACAAATCATCGCCGGAGAAAAGCCTTCAAATACGAAGCCCGTATTATTTGCGCGGGCGCCATATACCGCATTCAAGTATTCAGGCGGCGGATTGACCATCATGCAACTGGCGCTGATGGAAGCTTTAAAAAAGCCATTTGCGGAAATAATGATGAAGTCGGTACTGGCGCCTCTGGGCATGGCCAACAGCACATACGAACAGCCACTTCCGGCTGGAGTGGAGGCGAAGGCTGCACGTGCTCACAGTCTTCAAGGCAAGTCGATGGATGCGAAATGGCATATTTATCCTGAACAGGCTGCGGCGGGTTTGTGGACGACTCCGACCGATCTGGCGCTTTTCATTGTCGAGATTCAACAATCACTCAATGGTTCAGGTGGTCGCGTGCTTTCGCGCAAGATGGCGCAGGAGATGATCACTCCAACCGGAGTTGGCCCGTTTGCTGTGGGGCTTACGATCAGTAAACGCGGAGAGGGCTGGTATTTTAATCATAGCGGCGGCAACTGGGGCTTTCGCTGTGATATGGTCGCCCACATTCGGAAAGGTTACGGTGTGGTCATCATGACCAATGGCGATAATGGAGGACCTGTAATCAGAGAGTTCGAGGAGCGTGTCGCCATGGCCTACAAATGGGATACCCTCGATAAACCGCTGCAACGCTAAATCAGAACAAGCGGCATCGCAGGAAGAGTGAAGGATCCCGTACCATCAGTGCCCGGTGAATCTCATCGGGCTCTGGTGCATTGAGCAGATATTCCTCCGCGACTGCATCTGTGAAGTCTGCATTGCGTGTGTAGCGGATTTGACTGGTCTTGTCCTGGATTACAGGTTCGAGATCGGCAATCTCGCCTGAACTAATCAAGTCGACAAGGGCGGCATGAGCTGCCCTCACGGCCTTCATGCCCAACACAAAGGGATCGACAGGTTCCGCGGCAGGCAGCGCGTGGCACAGCATCGGGCCACTGTCGAGCCCCTTGCTCAGAAGATGAATGGTTGCGCCAACCAGATCCGGGCGCCGGTCATACAACGCCCAGAAGTTACAACTGCTGCCGCGGTAGTACGGCGAAATACCCATGTGAATATTGCAAGCACGGCGGCTGACAAGGTGTTCCACAAGGGGGCCCTTGATGTAGCTTGCTCCGAAGATGACGAAGATGTCGGCTTGCAACGAATCATTGAAGACATCCATCCCAAGCTCGTTAAGGTCTCCCGCCTTCAGAGGCAGCGACCGGACGTTATCCGGCAGGAAACGTGAACGGCCAAATACCTGATGTTCTGCGGAGATCACCCGGTCGAAATAGCGTTGCATAACCTCGGAACGACGGAAAGTATCGGCGACCTTTCCTGGAAAGAGGGTACTGCACTCCACTACGGCGTAGACACGTTCAGCAACCGAGGCTAGGGACTCGATCAAGGCGGTGTGCCGTGGTTGATTGCCGGTAAAAACGGTAATGATCATGCGGCTTTCTCTTCCAGGGCTCGCATGACATTCGAGTGATCCTCGCGCGGCCACTCCAACTCCGATCGCTCCTCATAGGTGAGGTTGGCACGGAAACCCAGCCGGATACCAAGGCGGCGAAGTACTTCAAGAGTCGCTGAGTTGTATGAGTTGCAGGGATGAGACATAGACAACGGAGGGCACCCGATGACGCGCGTCAGGATGGAATGGTTGTCGGTGTATTCCCGCGTCTGCTCGGCATCTGTCATCCTCACAATTCGAGTGGGATGCGTGTGCGAATGAAGCCCAATAACATGGTTTGTCGCGTGCAAGTCGCGCAAGGCTGCGGCGTCCATCCATAGATCAGCAGCCAGTTCTTTCAACTCAAGTCCCATCCGTTCAATCATTGAGTCCATGATCCACTGGTAAGCCGCAGGCCCGAGCACTTCGTCGCGGACAAACCGGAAATGACGGTCATTCTCTGAATAGAAAGCAACATTTTCCAGGTACGTCCGAGGATCGAAGCGCGCATGCGGGTCACGAAGTCGTTGCGAGTGTTTAATCGTAATTACGGCATCGAAGAAGGCTGCGTAAAAATCGTCCACATCGGCAAAATGAGTTGTTCGAAAATAGCGATAAATTTCCATTCGCTCCAGACTGCCTTCCAGTATGGAACTGTAGACAAACCAGAACGCTTTGATGCCGAAATCCTCCAGCACCGGCCGGGCAATCTCGTATTGGCAGCGAAGTCCGTCATCGAAGGTGAAGCAAAGGTCATCAGGCTGAAGCGTATTTTCGAGCGCCCGGCGCATCCATTCCTGGGCCGAGAGGATACGGTCCTGACCCAGGAAGCGGATCATCGCCGCCAGCTCGTCTGCTGAAATCGCTCCCTGGCCTCGTGGATGACGATCGTCGCAAAAGTGATGAAACATGATTCCATGTGCCCGGCTGATATTGATCATAATCACCTCTCCATACTCATTCCATATCCGGGTGAATCTGCTATATCTCATCGAGTTCTTACAACTCAGAGACTTCTTCTAAACGGACTCGGCAATGCTCCGTCCAATCCTATCTGCATTTTTCACCAATCACCGGATCTTGCTTCAGAAGATAAACTCAGACAGTATTTCCTCTTTCTGCAAAACGTCAAGAACATTCCTCGCTGCCTCGCTATTTGATTTCCGATACCTGCAACTTCAACAATCAGATCCCCATCTGCTGTTTTTGACAAACAGTCGGCAAATAGACGATAAACTAAATCCCTGCTGACAATCATCATGCGAAAGGAGGATTCTAAATCATTAGATGAGCGAAAAACATTTGAAGCGGGTGCGCCGTATCTGTGGCGCCCTGCCTGAGACCACGGAAAAGCTCTCACACGGAGCCCCGACCTTTTTTGTACAAAAAAAGGTATATGCAATCTTCTCTGACAACCATCACAACGACGGTCATATTTCAGTATTGTTGCCTGCGCCGCCCGGATTCCAGGCAGTTTTGATCGAAGACTCGCCGGAAAAATTCTACAAGCCTCCTTATGTTGGAGTGCGAGGCTGGGTTGGAGTCGAACTCGGTTGCGTCAGCGATGAAGAGCTGGCATCGCACATACACCAGGCATGGCGACTGATTGCATCAAAGAAATTACAGAAAGCTTTTGATGAATCAAAGTGTGGGGGTGGGGGGGGTGAATCATAAAGCATCAACAGCCCATTGACTTCTCAACCAGACAACTCGACAGGCGAACGCTGCTTCGTGCTGTAAAGGTGCTTGGAGCTCAGGATCAGGATTTAGGAAAGATCGTGTCCTTGTATGGGCCTCCACCTCTTTGGAAGCGGGAAGAAGGATTTCATACTCTGATCCATATCATCCTGGAGCAACAGGTTTCGCTGGCATCTGCGAAAGCCGCCTATGAACGACTCGTTGAAGCCTTACGAGTTTTGACTCCCGAGAATTTTCTCAATCTCGATGATGAGGAATTGAAGGCCATTGGATTCAGCCGTCAAAAAACACGTTACGGTCGTAATCTTGCAGAAGCGGTCATTCAAGGTGCGCTCGATCCGGAGAGTCTGGGAACACTTAAAGATGCCGAGGTGAGGTCGCGGTTGATGAGTCTCAAGGGGATAGGCGCCTGGACCGCCGATATCTATCTTTTGATGGCGCTTGGGCGCCCTGATATCTGGCCCACCGGTGATTTGGCTCTCGCAGTCGCAGTTCAACAACTGAAACAGATGTCTCATCGGCCAACAACACAGGCACTGGCTGATCTGAGCGAAGATTGGCGCCCCTGGCGCGCGGTTGCAGCAAGAATTCTCTGGCATTTCTATTTAAGCGTGACACCCCGGAAGTCGACCTGACATTCATGGCAACTCGACCCATACCTCCAACTGTTGATTTGATATGCAAGTAACATTCTTTACCTCACCAAAGGATTTTCGTTATTGGCTGGAATGCAATCATTCTGATTTTGTTGAGCTATGGGTAGGGTATTACAAAAAAGGATCAGGGAAGCCAGGTATCACCTGGCCGGAATCCGTTGATCAAGCGCTATGTTTCGGCTGGATAGATGGATTACGAAAAAGCCTGAATGGAGATAGTTATGCAATTCGCTTTTCCCCAAGAAAAGGCGGAAGTGTTTGGAGTGCAGTCAATATCACTCGAGCCAAAGAGCTGATAGATCAAGGGCTCATGACTCCTGCGGGGATGGATGCTTTCGAGGTGCGAAAGGAAAACAGATCAGGCATATATTCATATGAACAGCGAAGTGTTGATCTCCCGGAAACATATGCAAAGAAGTTCAAGTTAATCAAAAATGCCTGGGAGTATTATCAATCGCAGCCGGCCTCGTATCGAAAAGCGGCGAACTGGTGGGTAGTGAGCGCAAAAAAAGAAGAGACACGAGCCACGCGACTTCAAAAACTAATAGAATGTTCAGGCGAAGAGAAAAGGGTCCCTCAGTTTACCAGTCCTAATAAGAAGAAGGAGGATCGAAATTGAAGGTTCTCGAAACCGAGAGACTTGTTCTTCGTCAGTTATCGTTTGATGATGCCGAATTCATCGTGACCCTGTTGAACGATCCGTCTTTTCTTCAAAATATCGGTGACAAAGGCGTTCGAACAAACGCCGATGCATGCTCCTACCTTTCGAATGGACAGATTGCCAGTTACGCGCGATTCGGTTTCGGCCTTTACCTGGTCGAGTTAAAAGATTCTGGCGACTCAATTGGAATCTGCGGGTTGTTAAAAAGAGATGAACTGGACGATGTCGATATCGGTTTTGCTATTCTGCCGAAATATTGGTCGAAAGGATATGCCGTCGAGGCCGCGTTGGCTGTATTGGGATACGCACGGAAGGCGATCGAGTTGAATCGCATCGTGGCCATAGCCAAGCCTGACAATGCAGGGTCAATCCGCGTCCTTGAAAAGATCGGGTTCAGATTTGAAAAATTGATAAAGCTCTCGGATGAAGGTCATGAGCTGAAGCTATTCGCATCTGAAGTCTGACCCGGTAATATGTCTCGCGTATACAAGCTTGAAAGCTGATGGAATTTTAGGATGATCAGATTCGAAGAGGGAAACAATTGTTTCAATTATCGCGTGGCCGGAATTGCCGTGCATGAGAACTCTGTTCTTTTACACAAGAGCGTAAACGATGATTTCTGGTCATTCCCGGGCGGCAGAGCGGAATTTGGAGAGCCCGCCGAGCAGACGCTTAAGCGAGAGATGAGAGAAGAGATCGGTGCTGAAATCGAAGTTATCAGGCTGCTCTGGTTCGCCGAAAATTTCTTCACATATGATGGATATAGATATCACGAAATCGGCCTCTATTTCCTCATGAAATTGCCGGCGACAAGCAGGTATCACGTTCATTCCGGCCCGATGCCGTGTGACGAGGAAGGGTCGAATCTGATATTTCAATGGTTTCCATTGAAGCAAGATGTGCTAGCCAGCCTGCCATTGCTGCCGTCATTTTTGCAAACGAGGCTTCACGCGCTTCCGGAATCGGTGCAGCACGTGATTCAATATGATGAGTAGCCCGAAGCAAAAGCCGGAAAATCAAGTGGCGTCAACAATGAGTACCGGTTTACCCAGCACTTCCATTCTCGGCTTGATGCCGAGGCCGGGCATCTCAGATGCAGCCATGCGACCGTTGACGCGCTGCGGAGCTCCTTCGGCGATACTTTGAGTAACGTAGCTGTTGAAATCGGTGCTGGTGAAGAGAAACTCAGGCGGAGTGCTGTGAGCCAGATGCGCAATGGCAGCGGTGATGATGTCGCCGCCCCAGCTGTCTTCTATAGTCATCGCAATGCCGAGCGAGACGCACAGATCGCGAGCCTGGCGAGCCCTGGTCAATCCGCCGAACTTGCTGATCTTGATATTCACCACATCCATAGCCAGATCCGACTTGCCTCGCACCAGCATATCGATGCTGTCGACTACTTCATCCAGCACGAACGGATGATCGGTGTTGCGGCGCACGGCGAGGCACTCCTCATAGCTGTAACAGGGTTGTTCGATGTACACATCAACATCGTGCACGGCGCGGACGACGCGCATGGCTTCGTGCTGAGTCCAGCCGGTGTTGGCATCGGCCACCAGCCGATCGCCCGGCTGCAATACGGCGCGCACAGCGCGGATACGTTCGATGTCAACGTCGGGATCACCGCCTACCTTTAGCTGGAAGCGGCGATATCCTTCTGCGCGATAGCCCGCAACGCTATTAGCCATCGCCTCGGGCGATTCCTGTGAAATCGCGCGATAGAGCACGAAATCGTCGCCGTAACGCCCTCCAAGCAGCACGCATACCGGCTGGCCTGAAACCTGGCCAAGAATATCCCAGCACGCCATATCGACTGCGGACTTGACGTATGGATGGCCTTTCATCGCGGCATCCATGCGGCGGTTGAGCCTGTTGAGTTCCAGCGGATTCTCGCCGATCAATTGCGGCGCAAGTTCCGCCAGTCCAGCACGAACTCCGCTGGCGTAGGCCGCGAGGTACGCCGGCCCGAGCGGGCAGACTTCTCCCCAGCCGGTAACGCCGGCATCGGTTTCAACTGCAACGACTGTGCTGTCAAAGACGGTGACGGATTTGCCGCCCGACCATTTGTAACCGCCTTCGTGCAGCGGCAAATCCACCTGATAAGCAGTAATACGAGTAATTTTCATAAGATTCAAAAGCTCAATGTAAAAACAAAAATAATAACGCGAAGGCCGGATGGCCTTGATCACGGTTGTTTTCGCTGGCGCAACTCCTGCTCGGAGACGGGTGGAAACTTTTGCAGGATTCCTCCCTGACCGACCAGCTTTTCGAGGTCGTTCAGCTCAGTTGGCAGAAAGTCGGTGAAGTTCTCGTATCCGTTCTGAGTGATCACGATTACGTCTTCGTAGCGGAAATAAAGGTTCTCTTCCGGCACCCACAATTGCGGATCGATCGAGAAGACATGGCCGGGTTTGAGTACGTCCTGGTTGTATGGCCCGTCATCGTGAACCGCCAATCCGACGGGATGGGAGAAAACTCCACCGCCGGTGGTTACCAGCTTGCGGGCGGCCGCTTCGTACACGGGTTTTGAAAACTTTGTTCGCTTGAAAACCTCCTCCATCGCCGTGGCGGCTTCGCTCATTATCGATTTAGCCGTCACGCCCGGACGGATGCGCTTCATAATCGCGTTGCGATATTCGAGCACGAACTGCAGCAGCTCACGCTGTACTGGCGCATACTTCCCGTTGATAGGCCACATACGAGCAACGTCACTGGTGTAATAGCCGTAGTCGGGCGCATAGTCCATCAGGATCAGATCGCCATCTTTGAGCTGGCTGTTGTTGCGGTAGTAATGTGCGTTCCAGATGTTGGCTGTCCCGGAAGCGGTTATTGAACGATAGCCTTCAAGCCGTGACCCGTTGATCAGATACACATAACGCGCCGCGCCGTCGAGTTGATATTCGAACAATCCCGGTTTTGTGCTCCTGATCGCTTCAAGAATTCCCATCCCGGCCAATTGAGAAGCACGTCGAATCAGTGCAATCTCGCGTGGACTTTTCACACTGCGCATCTGGTCAATCAGAGTTGTCAGGTCTCGCACATCCGCGCGAGGAAAACGCGTGCGGAGCAGTTGGATGAATTGCGCTTCACGCGATACCCGCCCGTCCCAGTAATCAGCCGCAATGCCGGCGTTCGCAGTCTGAAGTTCATAACGGCTTTGAGCGCTGCCTTCGGCGGGTGTGAACAGCGCGTAGATCGCCGGCGCAGGCCGACCCAGCAATTTGCCCATCCAGTCATTGGTCATGGCTTCGGTGCTCAAAACTGCATCGGCCCCGGTCAACTGTTTCGCCAGATCGGCATCGGCCGCTGAGAGAACCCGCCCCTCCGATCTTTCCAGAGCCTCGTTGCGCGGTGGCAGCAGGAGCGTCACTTTACGGCTGCGGCCGTCAAGCAGCAGATACGAGTGCGGCGTCTCAACCCCGCACAGATAATAAAACTCGTTTGACTGGCGCGGGAAGTTGAAGCCGTTAGTTAAAGGCGCGCCTTGCACGATCGCAATAGCGTTGTTGCCGATCCCGTCCAATAGCTTCTGCCATCGAGCTTTGAACTCCTCAGGCGGAAAATTGTTTTGATAAAAGACGGGGCTTTGAGCCTGCGCCATAAATGGAATTACCAACAATAGAGTCATTAACCACCAACGGCATTTGTTCATCTTGAACTCCTTTTCCGTATTCTATTTACGAGATAAAGTAGAACCCATTTACGAGAATAGACGCGATTACATATTGTTTTCACGGAATATTCAAGATCGGCTTTTTAGCGGGTGCAAATTTGTTTCATTGATATTTTGGAATGGTCGAAAAACGAGCGGGAGCGCAGGCGGGACGCCTGCGTACCCGCTCGTTTTTTGATTCTGTAAAGGGGGATCCTGAATAGACCTTTTCTCGAATTCACTCTTGAATGATAATGCATATCTCTCAGCGAATTTGGAGGTGAAAAAGGAAAAATGGATGCGTTTCCCAAACATACAAAATCGTTTATTGAATGGACTCAGCCTAAAAGTCTTGAACAATTTTATGAGCTCAGGTCTGGAGATAGCCTGATTGGAACTCTTGCGTTCAGATCGTCGTTTGGAACATTGGCGGTGGCTGAGACTGCGGATGAAAAATGGACTTTCAAGAGAGTGGGCTTTCTGAATCCCCGTGTGACCATTCGAGTAGATGGAAATCTGCAGGATATGGCTGTATTTCAGCCCAAATTGTGGGGTGGAGGAGTGGTTCACTTTACTGATCGAAGAACATATACCTGGAAGCCTGCGAATTTCTGGCAAACTCAATGGGCATTCATCGATAGGCAGGAAAAAGAAGTCATTATTTTCAGGAAGGGAGTAAAAGAAGAGAAGTTGTCGGATATTTTTAAAACCCAGGTAACGGTGGAAATAAACCCGTCAGTGTTGCCTGGGCCCGCCCCGACTGTTTTGGTTCCTTTCGGACTGTATCTCATGATTCTTCAGCAGCAGGATGCCGCAGCGACTGCTGCGGTGTCTTGACCCAGGATGTTTCATGTTTAAAGTTGATAAACTGAATCGCGGTTTTCACAACTTGAGATATAAGGCAATGAGGTTGCTGATCATGCTGATAGTAACCTCATTTCTGCTTATCTATAGCCTGAGATTTTATGAATACGCGGTGACATTTCATCCGGAGCGGGCGGCCTCAGGTAATTTATGGAAACTTCCCAAGGACGGAGTTGACGTCTGGGTGAATTCACAGGGTGGAATCCGTTTACATGGCTGGTTCATAAGCTCACAGATAAAACCTGCCATCGCGACGCTGATATACTTCCATGGCAATGGCGGCAACATCAGCCATATCGGCTGGCTCGGTGAGAGTCTCTCGAATCGCGGCTTTGATGTCCTGCTTTTCGATTATCGTGGATACGGTCGCAGTGAAGGCGACATCAGGGACGAGAGAGATTTGTTGCTGCCGATGCTGATTCGGTTTATGACTATGTGTTGAAAGCTTCTGGAGCTTCTCCCGATCGAATAGTTCTTTACGGGCAGTCTCTTGGCATCACGGCTGTTGTCGACCTGGCATCCCGGAAGAGATGCGGGGCGGTTATTCTTGAGTCGGCCCTGAGCTCGTCGAGCAGCATGGCTTCAGTAGTTTTGCCATGGCTTCCTCGGTGGTTCCACAGGTTTGCCAGAAATCGGTTTGATTCTGCGAAAAAGTTGTCTAATGTTCATAGTCCGGTACTGATCACACATGGTGAACCCGATAACATTATCCCTGCAGAAGAGGGGCGGAAGCTCTATGCTATCGCAAATCAACCAAAGAAGATGATAATCGTTCCCGGCGCCGATCATAATGTGTTTGGCTATGGCGGGGACTGGTACTTGAATGAGATAACATCATTCATCAAAATTGCATTGGCAAAATGAATATCAAGGAGGGATTAACATGTCTTTCAGCAAGATTTTTCTGTTGGTTTTATTTATCACGGTGACAATGATCCAAACGCCGGAGATTCCAATTAACGATACCCGGCTCAGCATTCACACGCTTGTTCGGGAGGATATTTTCTCCGGCTTCCTGGTGGATGATATGGAGAGGCTCTCAAGAGGCGAAAAAAATATTCAGTTGCTGCTTGAAAAGCGCCCGGCTGCAAAGGCAGAGCTGCTTGCATGGAAAGGCGGGGCAACGCTCTACAGGGGGGTGCGAGCATACGAGAACAATAACATGGCGGAGTATCGCCGTAATTACCAGGCAGCTCTCGATCTTTTTTCAGAATCAAAAAAACTCAGCTCGGATAATGGTGGGGCTGCAGCAGTCATCGGCGGCAGCTATGTGGTGCTGGCCGACCGGCTGCCAAAAGAGAATCGTGAGTCAGGGTGGTCTCAGGCCTATGACAATTACATGATCTTATGGAAGTTGCAGTCGCCGGTTGTGGCTAAGCTGCCTGTGCATATTCGAGGCGAGCTTCTCAGCGGTCTTGCCCAGTCGGCTCAACGAACCAATAAAAATCAGGAGATGACGGAGTACCTGGATAAGATCCTTGACCTCATGAAGGGGACGCCATATGAATCGGCAGCGAAGGAGTGGAAAAACAATCCAGAAAAGGCGGCCTCTTCAACCATAACGTGCCGGACCTGTCACGACGCGGGAAGACTTTCTGCGCGTCTGGCTGCCTTGAAATAAACCGAGACTAAGCTTATGTCATCCATCTTCAAATTAGACTTTAACATTGAACAACTTCGTGACTATCACCAGCATTCCATCGTCGCTCTTCTTGGGATCGAGTATGTGGAAAAAGGCGATGACTATCTGATTGCCCGCATGCCCGTTGATGCCAGGACTGTTCAGCCATACGGCATACTCCACGGAGGCGCCTCGGTCACTCTTGCCGAGACCCTGGGAAGCATCGCTTCTTTCCTTACCCTCGATGCTTCGTCTAATCAGACTCCTGTCGGAATCGAAGTCAATGCCAATCACATCAAATCGGTAAAGTCAGGCTGGGTCTACGGCAAAGTTACTCCAGTTCATCTCGGGAAAAAAACTCATGTCTGGGATATCAGGATAACCGATGAAAACAATGCTCTGGTGTGCGTCAGCAGGCTTACGGTGATGATCATCGATAAAAAATAGCTCAGATGTCCTGATGGACAAAACGCTCAAACAGGCAAACGGAGATGGCCGAAGGATGCAGCTTGTACATTGGAAAGATTTTTATGTGCTTGAAGACAGGGATCTGAAAGGGAGAGGCCTGTTTGCCGCGAAAAACTTCGCCAAAGGAGAGTCTCTTTACGTGTTTGATTACTGGTCGGAGGAGATCATGCCAATGCATCTGACCAATCATTCATGCGATCCGAATGGGCGTTTCGATGACCGGGGGATGCTGATTGCTCTGCGCGATATTGAGAAGGGCGACGAGATAACCTTCAATTATCTTCTTCATCCAATCCCTGCTTCTCCATGGAATTTCGAGTGCAGGTGCAACTCTCAAAACTGCATCGGCTGGATCAGCGTGGAGAGCAGTTATTAACATGGAGAATTAACTTGTGGCAGAATTAAAGACCAAAAAGAACGATCAAAGCGTTGAAGAATTTCTCAGCAAAGTCAGCGATGAATCAAGGCGCCAGGACTGCTTCACGGTTCTCTCGCTGATGAAGGCCATAACAAAGGTTGAACCTAAGATGTGGGGAGCCGGCATTGTTGGTTTCGGCACATACCAATACAAGTATGCGAGCGGGCAGGAGGGCGAATGGCCCATCATTGGTTTCTCACCTCGCAAGCAGGATCTGACTCTCTACCTCATGAGCGGCTTTGAGAAAAGCCCCGATCTCATGAAAAAACTGGGAAAACACAAGACCGGAAAATCCTGCTTGTATATCAAAAAAATCGAAGACATAGATCTGAAAATTTTGAAAAAACTGATTGAACAATCGGTCAAGAGCATGTCAAAAAAGAGAACTAGTTGAAGCGCTCGACGAGCAGGGAGCAAATTTCTAAATGAATCAGAATTTATCCGGATAGAAAGGACCTGGGAGATGGCGTATCTGAGAGCGATTGCAGTCTGGCTGGTCATTGTCTTCTTTGAAAGTTTGCATGGTACGGCAAGAAGGCTTCTGATTGAGCCTTACCTTGGGGATCACAGATCGCGTCAGATCGCCGTTTTCACCGGCTCTTTGATTATTTTCACGATCACTTTTCTGTTCATACGCTGGATCAGAGCGGAGGGTGTTCGTCAGCTTGCCGGCATTGGGGTTCTCTGGGTTGTCATGATAGTCATTTTTGAAATAGCCCTCGGACGCCTGGTTCTTGATTTTTCGTGGGGCAGGATCGCCGCGGATTACAATTTATTTGAGGGTGGTTTGATGGGAATTGGTTTGATCTTCATGGCTTGTTGCCCTTATCTGGCGGCCAGAGTCAGAGGATTGATCAGGTGACCACGTTGGCGGCGGTTGATAATAAGGATTTCAATCGATCAATTCACGGGCGGTGTTAATTTTTCCCGGATGCCGGGGCATAACGACGAGAATCGATAGTTCTGCTTAAGAGACTGGCTGGAGTGTCGAGGAAGGATGAAGTTCTCGATGTTGCCTGCGGATCGGGAATCGTTGCCTGTGCGTTTGCGGAGGATGCCGGACATGTTACCGGAATAGACATTACGCCGGCCATGCTCGAAATGTCTGAAGCCCTTGCAAGTCAGCGAGGGTTGGTAAATCTGTCATGGCATCAGGGCGATATCGAATCGCTTCCCTTTCCGGATAATAGTTTTTCTCTGGTTATCAGCCGTTATGCCTTTCATCATTTTCCAAGGCCGGACGTGGTCATGGCAGAGATGGTGCGTGTCTGCCGGCCGAAGGGGAGGATACTGATAGCCGATGCTGCCCTTCCGGCTGACAAAGTCGATGCCTATAATTGCTTTGAAAAACTTCTCGACCCGTCACATCACCGCGCTTTGAGTATTGATGAGCTTCAGGATTTGCCGGCAAATGCCGGGCTGCTAAACGTGCAACTGGCATTTTACAAAATGGAAATGGATCTGGAGCAGCAGATAAGTGTCATGTTTCCGAACCCGGGTGATGACGAAAAGATTCGACGGCTTTTCAGAGAAGATTTTGGCGTTGATCGTTTGGGAGTCGGGGCTCACCTGCGCGGTGACAGGATTCATTTTGCATATCCGATTACTGTTCTTATCGCGGAGAAGGGGATTGCGAAACATTCGAATTAAACAAATCAAATCGAAAGATCAGAAAAAAGTATGATGAGTTTATCCCGAGTATTTAGTATGACAAGAGCAGGAGCTTTGATGGATTTGGCTTAACACCCGTGATCTTCAGCAGTATCATGGATTCCACAGGTAGTCTGAGACAGTCTTTGAGATCAACAGCCAGGACATGACTTGTTGTTTGAGAAAGGTGGGTACATCTATGAAACAAACAAGCAGACTGTTCGTTTATTGGGCGCCGAGAATCCTGGGCATTTTATTTGCCTTGTTCATAAGCATATTTGCTCTGGATGTGTTTGAACTCAATGCGGGGTTCTGGAAAACGACGCTTGGCCTTTCGATCCATCTGATTCCGACGGCGCTGATACTTGTAATTCTCGCATTGGCGTGGAAGAGGGAGTGGATCGGAACAATAGGTTTTATTGCACTCGGGATTTTATACATCTATTGGAGTTGGGGGCGGTTTCCGTTGAGCGTTTACTTTGCAATCAGCGGCCCGCTTTTTTTATTGGGAATTCTGTTCATGGTGAACTGGATCTACCGGGACGACCGTAACCTTGCCTGATTTGGCAACGTGAATATCAATAAAGAAAAAGAATATGAAAAGGGAGAGCCAATGAAATTCGCAAAATGGGTGTATCTGCTCGCGGGAATATCCGGGTTGATTATTCTAATCCCGCAGTATTTCACCAGAGTGAAGTTCGGGATCGATTATCCGCCGGCAATCACACACCCGGAATTTTATTATGGTTTTGTCGGGTTGGCGGTGGTCTGGCAGATACTCTTTCTGGTTCTTTCAAGGGATCCCGAAAGATACCGGCCAATGATGCCCGTGACGGTGCTTGAGAAAGCGAGTTTCG
The DNA here is from genome assembly GCA_016710075.1 of Acidobacteriota bacterium. Classification (GTDB taxonomy): domain Bacteria; phylum Acidobacteriota; class Blastocatellia; order RBC074; family RBC074; genus JADJLO01. Next base: position 21,225 of record JADJLO010000002.1, read on the forward strand.
GTTTCGCTGTCCTTGCGCTTCATTTTAATGGAGGGGTAAGCCCGCTGATACTCGGTGGTGCGATGATGGATCTGGTTCTGGGAGTGTTGTTTGTGATGGCTTATTTCAAGACGCGGAAGAATTGAGATTTCAAGTGTGGGATGAGCGATACGCTGCCGGAGAGTTTGTTTACGGCAGGGAACCAAATGATTTTCTTGTTTCGGTGGCGGACCGGATGCCCAAAGGGAAGGTGTTATGCCTGGCTGAAGGACAGGGGCGAAATGCGGTCTACCTCGCTGGATTGGGGTATGAAGTCGTCGGTGTCGATTCATCTGCGATCGGCCTGGAGAAGGCGCAGCAACTGGCTCGTGAGCGAGGCGTCAAGATAGAAACCCAGATCGCCGATCTGACAACTTTAGATATCGGCGTGACCTGCTGGGAGGGCATCGTGTCGATCTTTTGTCATCTGCCTTCAGCCATGCGCAAGGAACTGCTACGGAAAGTTGTTGCGGGCCTGCGACCGGGCGGCGTGTTTATCATGGAGGCCTATACGCCCCGACAACTCAATTTCAAGACGGGAGGCCCATCCTCGGAAGACCTTCTTCCCTCATTGAGCGATCTGAAACAGGAGCTTGAAGGTTTGATCCTGCAACACGCCGTTGAGATTGAAAGAGACGTTGTGGAAGGTTCGCTGCATACAGGCAGGGCGGCGGTAGTGCAGATTGTGGCGACCAGGCCATGATCTTGATGGCTGGGTTGCCGATTATGCGCGACTTCGTCTTCGTGCTGTCCGGCGCGCTGCAGGATAAAAGGGAATCTGATGCGACCATTTTTGGTCGCTATGTAAATAATGCAGAAACAGAGTATTGGAGGTGGTTATGGCATACAACATCAAACGCTCCGAATATTTTTATGTAACGGTAAAAGACGAGCCCGGAGAAGCCTATAAATTGCTGTCAGTTCTAGCAGAGCGAGGCATCAATCTGCTGGCCTTTACTGCCGTTCCGATAGGACCGACGAATACGCAGTTATCGATTTTCCCTGACGATCCGCTCAGATTTACTGCCGAGGCAAAGAATGCAGGTTTTTTGATTGATGGCCCGTATCACGCACTGCTGGTCCAGGGCGACGACGAGCTTGGAGCGCTCTCCAGGGTGCACGTCAAGTTATATGATGCCAGGGTCAATGTTTATGCCTCATCCGGAGTCTCGGATGGAAAAGGCAGCTTCGGATATGTGATTTACGTCAGACCGGAGGATTATCAAAAAGCTGTGGAAGCGCTGGGAATTTAAAGTTCAAAGTTTGTAGTTTAAAGTTTAAAGAGCGTGGAAAGCAGTCATTACGGCCTGAGAGTTATCCTTGCGCCCCACGTTCTTTAAACTTTAAACCTTGAACTTTAAACTCTTCTTTTACTTCTACTTCACGCTGAAATCCATCCACTGGTCCGCGCGACCATATTTCTTCTTTGCCAGACCATCGGTGACAATCATGTGGAGCAGGTAATCGCCGGCCGGCAGATTGTTGAGACGCAGTTTGCCGACATAGTCGAACTTTTCAGGATTGGCGCCGGTGGCGAGTTCGAGTAAGTGCGCGGGGAATTTATAAATTGGTTTGCCGTCGCTGAAAATCTCCGCCTGAACAGTAACCTGAGGCTTGCCGGTCTTCTTATCGGTTGTCGCGTTGTAGATGGCCGCACCATATTGAATCCAGCCTGTTTGAGAGAATCTTCTGACATAAGGCGTTGACGGCAGTCCGCCGGGTTGGGGTGCTGACGCGTCACTCTGCGTGGCGCCGGCTTTCGGATTTTTTTCATCTGTCGCAGCCGGCGCAGTCAAAACCAGTCCGGACATCGCCAGCCTTTTTTTACTCAGATCGGGAACCTGTATGAACTGGCTGGCCGAACCGGTCAGGCCCGACTCCGAATCGCGCAGCACGGCGCGGAATTGATATGCCCCGGGTTTTTTGAGAGTGAAGTCCCTGCGATAGGCCAGGCCGTTGGCAAGAACCTGCTGATATTGACTCTCATTGAAGCTGAGATTTATCCGGTTGGCGGTCATATCCGAGGTTGCGCCTTTTTCATCGAAGGCAAATGCGGCGATTTCCAGATTCAACTGCTTTTGACCATTGGGCCCATCCTTGAAAGTCAACTTCGAACAATCAAAATAGAAAAGCGTCCGAGCAAGCGGTCCCAGCTTTGATGAATTGAAGAAGTATGGAGTCATTCGCAAAGGCAGGTCGCGTTTGCCCAGTGGAGACATCAATGCCGAAAGTATCTGTTCCCCCCGTGTTTTGGGCTCGGATGGTTCTTCACTTTCATTTGAGCCGAAAAACCCCGAGCGTGTGCGGACGGTGAGTCCCGGCCGGTTGGCCTTGATTTTGATGGAGTGAAATTTTCGATCGAATTTCTCGTCTTCCGGGTCGAATCCGATCAGATAATAACTCTGTTGGTCGTAGATCGCTTCCTGGATTCCGATATTCAGATCATTGGTATTGGTGACCATGAATCCGCCGGTCTGTTTCGCCAGATAGACCGGGCCTTCCAGCGCTTCCTGTGCGGTATCCAGCGCTTTGGTAATCGCGCCGGCGTTGGCTCTGCCGCCGACATCCGCACCCGGCATGAACGGTTGAAGCCCCTTGGCATCGATCGAATAGACGACGACGCTCGACCGGTTGGCCTGCTCAACCAGATCCTGCATTGCCTGAATAAGCTGATTGGTGGTGTTGGCGTCGTCGTTTTGGCTGTTGATGCGGAATCCGTCCGAGAGCAGAATCACGCTCTTGCGTCCCGGCAGGGTTCGCAAACTCTGAACGACGAAACTGATGGCCCCGAGAGTGCCGGTAGAGAAATTCGTTTCGCGGAATTCGTCAAAGGCGTCAAGCGTAGCCTGTTTTTGAACGGCATCATCGTCACTGGCATCGACGGCGCTGTCTTCGAACGACGGCATCATGTCACGGCTGAGCGGGTTCCAGATCAGCCTTTCAATCGCTGAATAAAGAATCCTCTTGTCACTGGTGAACTGTTCCAGCATTCCAAGCCCGTTGCCGGTACGGATGATTGCGACAAAGTCGCCTTCCTGCATCTGTTCGGCAACAAACTTCCTGAGCGTCTCACGGACAAATTCAGTGCTCTTGAATGAGAGCCCCAGATCGTCAACGATAAATGCTATGGTGCGGCGAACCTCCTTCGAATCCAGTTGTCTCGTCGGCATGGATTCGGGGGCGGTGACGTTGCCTGTCTTCTTCTTTGCGGGGAGTTCACGGCTGACAGTTCCGGGAAGCTTGATGTGTTTGAAATAGGTGAGAGGTTGTTGTTTGCCGTCTACTGACATTTCGATTTCAGCGGCAGTCAGATCTTCGACGTGCCTGCCTTTCTTGTCGGTGATCACGGCATCCACCTGTACCAGCTGGGTGTTTATTCGAACAATGCCTTCGTTCTGTTTTTGTGTCGATGAATCCGGCTTTGGCGGGTTTTGCTCTGAAGCTTTTGCCTTGCTTTCGCCGGCGGGAACGGGCAATTGCTGTGAGAAACTCCCCGCTGGACTGATGACCATCAGTAAAAACGTGATGATCCCGCGTTTTAGCCTCAACATCGTCTTCCTCCACTTGGCATGAATTGATTCCTCTCCCCTGGCTTTCATCATGACGATCAGGGCAGACAGACAGTAACAGAAACCATGGAATTATTAACGGATGCACTTGGCGAATTCGCCAACAGTATCAGTTAATAAATTCTTCTCATTTGGTTCAGCGGAATTCAGGCGTTGCATGGAAAATCCACAGCCTGCTAAATAATGGTTTACATTGAGATGTTGCTGCCGTTAGATTGTCCCAAATCATCTGAGAGTCTCAAGGAATAAGTTGGAGATCCGGTTCACCAGGCGCCGGGATGGCCCGGTCATTTGAGAGGTTAAACATGATCGATCAATCGAGGATAATGACTTTTCTGGCGGCAAAGGATCACGAGAGGGCCAGGGATTTTTATGAAAAAACCCTTGGGTTGAAGCTCCTCAGCGACGATCTTTTCGCCATGGTATTTGACGCGGATGGAACCATGCTCCGGGTTCAAAAAGTGAAGGATTTTACTCCGCAGCCTTTCACCGCACTGGGCTGGCAGGTGAATGATATTGCTTCCAGCATTGACCGTCTCTCTGAAAAAGGAGTTGTCTTCGCCAGATATGCCTGGATGGATCAGGATGAGCGGGGAATCTGGACTACTCCTGATGGGGCGAAAGTCGCATGGTTTAATGACCCGGATGGAAACGTTTTGTCCCTGACTCAATTCCTGACGGCCTGCTGAGGCAAGGCTGACTTTCTATTTCAAACTTCATTGGTGAAAACATGAAAAAATATCAGTGATGGCAGTGATGCTTATCGTATCAAGTATTGTCACGGCCGGGCAGAAGACCCGGGTCATTACTGTCCCGCTCGACAAAATCAAGAACATGAAGCTCATCAATGTCACAGCCGAAACCGTGATATTCAAGGGGCGGAAGGCGGTCAGAGTAATTGATGCCGCCGCCGGCAGTGTCGGTGACGAAGGAAGGCTTGCGATTCTGCCGGATACGGAGTTTGAGGACGGTGTGATCGAGGTTGATTTGTCGGGAGAGGTTGGACCGAATGCGCCGGAAGGTGCGAGAGGCTTTGTCGGGTTGGCTTTTCGTACCTCGCCGGATGCGAGTCGTTTTGAATGCTTTTATCTGCGACCGACGAATGGGCGAGCGCAGGATCAGGTTCGACGCAATCATTCAGCTCAGTACATCTCATTCCCCGGCTTTCCCTGGCAGCGGCTGCGAAAAGAGTTCCCTGAAAAATATGAATCCTATGTCGATCTTGTTCCCGGCGAATGGACCAGAGTAAGGATTGAAATCAGCGGTGTCACTGCCCGCCTCTTTGTCCACGGCTCTTCCCAGCCGGCATTGATTGTCAGCGATCTCAAGCAGGGGAAAACCAAAGGCTCAGTCGCGCTCTGGGTCGGGCCGGGGACAGTCGCGCATTTTTCCAATCTGCATATCACTGGAAAATAATCAGAGGATTGATTGTGGATAACAAAAACAAGGAACTTAAGCTGGATTACAAGCTGACTCACACCAGGATTGGAGTATTCCAGATACGCAACATGATCAATGAAAAGATCCTGGTTGTCAGCGGCCTGAACCTGCCTGGAATAATGAATCGTCATCAGTTCGAGCTCCGTGCCGGAGGTCACAAGAATGAGGAACTTCAGTCTGACTGGAACAAATATGGCGCCGATAAATTCGCCTTCGAGATTCTCGATGAGCTTACTCCACGCAGCGAACCCGGGTATGACCATAAAGCCGACCTGATCTCGCTCGAAGATATGTGGCTCGAAAATCTGCAACCATACGGCGAACGCGGATACAATGAAAAGAAGAAGACAAGGGAAGAAAGATTGAAAATGATAGCGGATAACCGGTTGCATAAAGACGATGATGAGTTCAGATAAAATCCGGTGGATTCATCAGGCGCTTTGAACTTTTTCGTAACAGCTTGACGGGGAGTGATTCATCTATGACATACATCAAAAGAATAATCATCGTTCTTTCACTCTTGCAGGCCTTCTGGATGACCTTTGACGGCACGCGGGCATTGATCATCGGGGATTACATTACGCCTAAGAGCGGACCGAATGCCGGCAGGCTCGGGCCATGGTCGGGGCTGGTCACTTCACTGGGCATTGAACCCCGATCGACATTGATGAAATCGGTCTTTATCTGTTATGGGCTGGCCTGGCTCACGATGGTCGTTTTCTATGTTATGGGAGACGGCCGTGTCTGGTGGCCGATGCTGGCTCTGGCCGTTGGCACTCTCTGGTATTTGCCGGTCGGGACTGCGATAAGCCTGCTGATTGCAGCCCTGACTCTGGTCTCCATATTCCTGAACAAGGGACAGATCTGAATACTCTGAATATGGAGCCGGCTTTCATCACCCCATCAAAAGGAGATAAGAAGATGAAGTCGCTTTTTGACAAAAGTTCCCGTGAATCCCTGATTCAAAGAATGCAGAAGCTTGACGCGCAGACTCCGCCCAAATGGGGCAAGTTCAATTCAGGGCAGATGCTCGCACATCTGTCCGATTCTCTGCGCATGGCTCAGGGCAAGCTTAGTGTGGCTCCGAGAATAAGCCCGCTGCGGATATGGCCGATCAATTCGCTGATCATCTACTGGATGCCGTTCCCCAAGGGGGCTCCGACGGCGCCGGAACTTATCAGCAGGCCCGCCGGATCGATCGATCAGGAAAGATCCGACCTGGCCGCTCTGATCGACGAGTTTTCGACACGGAGTTCTCAGACGGACTGGCCGGAGCACCCCGCCTTCGGACGACTTAATGCACAGGACTGGTCGGTGCTGGCATATAAACACATTGACCATCACCTGACCCAGTTTGGAGTCTGAGCTTTTTACCAACAGACTTTCTGATCAACAAGTAATGGCCATAATTTTACTACCAGCCGGATTGCTGCTTCTCTATATCATCTCGAGACGTCTCGGATATGGCATCAAAGTATCTTTGATGAATATGGCGGTAATCTGGCAAGTGCTGGTCGTGATCCTCACGGAAGCCCTGAGCCTGACCGGATGGGTCTCTAAAAACGGGCTTATCGCGGGCTGGCTGATCATCGATCTGGGGCTCGCGCTGGCCTGCGGCGTCGTCCCGAAAATTATTCAATCAAAAGAAACCGCGGTAGATGCTGAAAATGCCGATGGTTTGAAATGGCCTGATTACATACTGCTGACCGGAATGGGTTCAATAGCGCTGATTTCTGCTTTGATTACGGTGGTTGCCCCGCCTAATCACGGCGATGTCATGTCATATCACCTGCCGCGAATTGTCATGTGGCTGCAGCATGGCAGCGTCAGTTTTTATCCTACGAATGACGGACGTCAACTGAGCCAGCCGCCGGGCGCTGAGTATGCGGTGATGCGGTTTCATGCGCTTGCTTCGAGTGACAGGTTCGACGGCATAGTCGCATGGGCTGGATTTGTCCTCGTTGCATTGGTTGCCTCGATCATCGTTGAGAAACTTGGCGGGAGCCTCAGATTGCAGATTCTGGCGGCCGCTTTCTGTCTGACCATGCCTCAATCGGTACTCATTGCTTCGAGCGGGAAAAATGACTGCGTCGTGGCCTTTTTTATCGCAGCATTCGCCTGCTATCTGATTGCTTTCGGAATCGACAAGGACAGAAACTTGCTGCTTCTGGCAGGTGCGGCGCTTGGGGTGGCACTGTTTACCAAAGGGACGGCATTTTTTTTCACTCCGCCTCTCCTGGCTGCCATTGTGCTCAAGTGGCCAAAGTCGCTTTGGCGGGAAGCCACGAAACAACTGGCGATTGCAGCGGCAATCGTGGTTTTAATCAACGCGGCTCAGTGGGGCCGGAACGCAATGCTTTTGAAATCACCTTTCGGTTCCAGCAATGAGTGGGGGGTAAAATACGCGAATGATTCGATCGGGCCGAGAACCACATATGCCAATATCCTTAAGAATATCGCGGTCCATTCGCGAACGCCGATAAGAGCTTTGAATTACCGGATTGAAAAGTTGATAACCTGGATGGTGTCGATATCAGGAGCCGATCTCAATGATCCCGGCTCCAACTGGGGCCGTGGGAAATTCAAGTTTCCAGACAGGCCCGCCAGCGATACCTATGCGGGAAATCCATGGCATCTGAGCCTTATCTTTCTGACAATACTCCTGATAATCTTCGCCAGGGACCGGAAAGAGCTTCCCTGGCAACTGAGCCTCGGACTGATTGTCGCCTTTATATTTTTCTGTTCGGTGCTTCGCTGGCAGGGAGGGGTTGCCAGATTTCATATTCCACTGTTCGTGCTCTGGGCTGCACCGGTGGTGATGGTGGCAGCTGGAAAACTTTCATCCAGACTGGTTACGGCTGTGATGATTGTGCTGTTAGTGCCTGCCCTCTGGTGGGGTGTCAGTCTGCCCAGGCAGTCGATCCTGCCAGGCAGAAAGAACAATATTTTCACTTCGAGCCGAATGGATCTATATTTCGCTCACAAGCCGGACCTGAGCGAATCGTATCTCAAAGCGGTAGAGGCAGTGAAGGCCTCAGATTGCAAAAAGATTGGGATAGTCTCCGAACTGGACGAGTTCGAATATCCGATAATAGTCGGGCTGGGAGGGGAAACCGGTGCCCTGGATTACCAATACGCTCATGTCTTGCATCCTTCGAAGAAATACGCGTCAAGGTACCCGCAAACGAAAGTCTGTGCGCTCATCTGCCCCATATGCTGGGATGACTGGGTGAAAGAGTACTCTCAATCAACGGATCGCTCCCTGCAGTTCGATAAGGTTTACGTCTTTTTTTCAGATCAGGGGATTTTGCCTTAGCTGTTATGTGACGAAATCCGTAGATAAGCCGGAGATAAAAAAGAGGATACTAATGCTGAAAGATTTCATCGATGAGTTTGAGCGCTATAAGATCATTGGAGAAAAGGCGATCAAGCAGGTCTCGGATGAAGGTTTGAACGCAGTGATCGGCCCTGATAATAATTCCATTGCAGTCATCATTCGGCATATCAGCGGCAATCTGCTGTCGCGATTCACCGGCTTTCTTACCACTGACGGCGAAAAGCCGTGGAGAAACAGGGATTCAGAGTTCGATGAAATACAATATGAACGGTTTGAAGTGGAGCGAATGTGGGCCGGAGGGTGGGAAGTGGTTTTCAAGGAACTCGGAGCCTTGACGGATGCCGATTTGAACAGCAATGTGACAATCCGAGGTCAGGAGTTCACTGTGCATGAGGCTCTGGCCCGGTCGGTAGCTCATATTTCTTATCACGTGGGGCAGATTGTTCTGCTGGCGAGAATTCTCGCCTCCGATGAATGGGAATGGATCAGTATTCCAAAAGGCGGCTCCCGGCAATACAATCAAAACCCGACTATGGAGAAGAAGCCTCAAAATTGATTTCAATGATAGTGACCGTTGATTATGTGGATATTCATTAAGACCGTCATTTTCACGATTCTATTGCCCGGCTCCGTCACGGTCTATATTCCATACTGGCTGATTCTCGGATCGTGGCCAAATCGATCGACAGGCATCTGGCTGATGAGTATGACGGGGCTGATCCCGATCCTGCTGGGTGTTTTGATCTATCTATGGTGCGCGTGGGATTTCATTGCGGCCGGTAAAGGAACCCCTGCGCCGATTGATCCACCCAGAAACCTGGTTGCCCGAGGACTTTACCGACATATGAGAAATCCGATGTATGCGGGAATAACACTGATACTCATTGGAGAATCGGTCCTCTTTGGCTCTGTGAATATGCTCTTCTATGCTTATGGCGTTTTTCTGCTTTTCAATATCTTCATCGTCTTTTACGAAGAGCCTGCCTTGAAACGCAAGTTCGGTGAGAGATACGGAGATTATTGTGAAATGGTGCCGCGGTGGGTTCCCAAAAGGCACAGGTCTTGAAATTTGCCGGCGATCCGGATCTTGAATAAAACGTCCAAGGAGGCCCCGATATGAAAAAGACTTTTCTCGCCATCGTTGTTTTGCTTATTGCACTCTCAGCCTATTTTCTCTTCTGGCCGATTCCGATTGAGCCGGTGGTCTGGACGCCGTCTCCGAATCCAGGATCAACTGGAGAGTTCGCCGGCAAGTCCGGCTTCAATTCCCTTGAGAATCTGGTGCGCGATGTCGGACTCGGTCCTGAAGACGTGACGATGGGATCCGATGGCTATTTTTATACCGGATTTCAGGATGGGCGGATCATTCGATTCAAGCCCGAAGATGGCGGTCCGGGCGAGTTGTTTGTCAACACCGGCGGAAGGCCCCTCGGCATGAAGATGGATGCGCAGGGAAACCTGGTTGTCTGCGACGCGTTCAAGGGTCTTATTTCGGTTGCACCAGACAGGAAGATAACAGTTCTGGTTGAGAGCGTTGGCGGTAAAAAGATGCTGTTCCCGGACGACCTCGACATCGCGAAAGACGGGACTATCTGGTTCAGCGATGCCTCGCAGAGATTCGATCAACATCACTGGATTAATGACTTTTGGGAGGGCAGGCCGACGGGTCGCCTGTTGAGTTATGATCCGAAAACCAAAGAGACCAAAGTGATTCTTGGCGATTTGCTCTTTGCCAATGGAGTTGCTCTTGGTCCTGATGAGGCTTTTGTTCTGGTCAACGAAACCCTGGCGGCACGGATAGTGCGATACTGGCTGAAAGGACCCAAAGCCGGCACCAGAGATCTCTTCATTGCAGGACTGCCGGGGTATAACGACAACCTTTCATTCAACGGCAACGGGACATTCTGGGTAGCCGTTCCTGCTCCCAGAAACAATTCGCTTGAGGGACTTGCCGGCAGCCCCTTTCAAAGGGGGCTGGTCTTCAGGCTGCCCAATCGTCTAAAAGCCGTGGTGCCGGAGAAGGTCGGATGGGTTATCGGCCTGGATGCGGACGGCAAAGTGAAATACAACCTTCAGGATTCCTCCGGTCTTTACACGAATATCACCAGCGTCAATGAGTTCGGCGGTCACCTGTATCTCGGAAGCATCGAGATGCATTCGGTGGGGCGCGCAAAACTGCCATAGAATCGTGTGAATATCCGATACTGTTGGCGAATTCGCCAACAGTATCAGTGAATAACAGTTTTAACTTTAAACTGCTCAATGGGAGTTTAATAAACGATGAAAAACAATCGAAAACTTTCTCGTGATATTTTTCAGAAGCCGGCACGATTTTACTCGCTGATTGCATTGATTGTTGCGTGTATTGCTATGGCCAATTACTACACTACGGGTGCGGCAACACAGTACGAAGCCGAGATTCGCCGCACCAGTCATGGCATCCCGCACATCACGGCAAAGAACATGGGCAGTCTGGGATTTGGAGAAGGTTATGCCTTTGCTCAGGACCATCTTTGTTCGATGGCCGATCAGGTGGTCAAGGTGAGAGGAGAGCGGGCGAGGTTTTTCGGTCCCGGCGAACGGGACACACATCTCAACAACGATATTTCGTTCAAGGCGCTCGGGATATACGAACAGGCAGGCAAGCTCTATCAATCGATGCCGGCAGAGACCCGCGAAATGATCGATGGTTATACAGCCGGATACAACAAATACCTGAAAGAAACGGGCGTCAACTCCGTAGCCGGCTGGTGCAAGGGCAAGGAATGGGTCTTTGAAATCACACCGCTTGATGTGCTGGCCTATCACCAGGCGGTCACAGTCACCAGCACTGGGTTTTCAGATATGATAGCGACGGCCGCTCCTCCGAAATCTGAAGTGAGCAGGGTGAACGGTTTTGAGATGCGCGATTATGAAGGAGAGAGCAATGGATGGGCGATAGGATCGGATCGTTCTGAAGGCGGACGAGGGATGCTGGTTGCAAATCCTCACTATCCCTGGGTTGGCTCCAGCCGTTTTTGGGAAAAGCATTTGACGATACCGGGCAAGCTGAATGTCTACGGCGTGGGATTGCTCGGTTCACCCGGAGTCTCGATCGGCTTCAACGAGGCCGTGGCGTGGACCCATACGGTTTCCGCCGGCAAACGTTACACGCTCTACTCACTCGACCTCGTTCCCGGAAATCCGACGAAATATTTATATGACGGCAAAGAGCGTGAAATGACCAGCAAGGTTGTCAGCGTCGATGTTCGCCAGGCCGATGGCACGCTCAAACGAGTCGAACGGAGGATTTTTTTCAGCCATTACGGCCCGATTCTCAACATGGCCGGTCTTGAATGGAATTCAAAGAGGGCGATCACCTTCCGCGATGCCAATGCCAACAACATGCTCTTCCAGGAGCAGCGAATAGCCATGAACAAGGCTCGAAGCCTTGAGGAATTCAAGCAGGCTCATTCCCGGTACAACTCGCTCCCCTGGGTCAATACGATCGCAACCAGCGCGGACGGCCGGGCCTGGTACGCGGACACGTCCTCGACGCCCAACCTTAAGAAGGAAGCGATTGCCGGACTACTCAAACGAAAAGAGAGTGATCCCGCCACAAAGACCGCGTGGAACCGCGGCATAATTCTGCTCGACGGCAGTAATTCGATCAATGAGTGGGTAGATGATCCGGAGACGCGCGCCGGGGTGATCCCCTATTCCAGAATGCCGCAAATCGAGAGAAGGGACTTCGTTTTCAATGCGAATGACAGTTTCTGGCTGGCCAATCCGCACCAGCTTCTGACGGGCTTTTCGCCGCTGCAGGGGCTGGAGGGAACCTCCAGATCGCTTCGCTCGAGAATGAATGTCGTACTTTTGGATGACATCAGACCTGATGGGCCGTCCGGGAGAGACGGCAAGTTTTCACTCGACGAACTGACGGCTGCGATCTTCAGCAACCGCAGCATGTCGGCAGAGCTTCTGCGGGGACAAGTGGTTAAACGTTGCCAGGCTGCCGGCACGGTCATGGTCGACAATCAGAAGGTTGATTTAAATGAAGCCTGCAGGATCCTCAATCAGTGGAATGGACTGTATGAACTGAGCAGTGTCGGGCCGGTTTTATGGCGGGAGTTTATATCCAATTATGATCCGGCTGATCTCCAGCGTGCAGGAAGCCTGTTCAAAACGGATTTCAGCCCCGAAAATCCGATCGGTACGCCATTTGAGCTGGCTGATCCGAAGGATGGTAAGGATCAGGCGCTGATAAATCTTGGGAAAGCAGTTCTGGTTCTTAAGGCGGCAAACATCTCTCTCGATACACCGCTCGGAAAAGTGCAGTACAGCGACAAGAATGGCGGACGCATTCCAATTCACGGCGGAGAGGGGAGTTACGAAGGCGTGGCGAATTTCGTAAATTATGCTCCCAACACGACCACGCTTGAACCTCAGACGATGCCTCAAAGAGTAAAAGGGAGCAGGTTCCTGACATCACAGGGTTATCCGGTCAATCGCGGCAGCAGTTTTGTCATGGCACTTGAATTTACTCCAAAAGGCCCGAGGGCAAAGGCGGTCCTGACCTACTCTCAATCCGGTGATCCGTCTTCAAAACTCTTTTATGACCAGACGGAATTATTCTCAGCCAAGAATTGGAGATCGATTCTCTTTACGACGGCTGAGATAAATTCAGATCCGAATCTGAAAGTAATAAAAATATCCGGTAAGAGGTGACGGAGATCGATCTTCAAAAAGCGGTCAGTCCGGTTTAGCAGAAGAGGTTACGGTTATGTCCACCATCGACCTGGCGCGTTACAGGCAAATCACAGGATGGGTGGCCGTCGGATTGTCGACGGCCATCACAGGGCTGTGGGCATTCTGGGGCATCAACGAAACGTTTCATGAGGGTTGGTATTACAGATCGTTCTGGCAGAACATAGCGATGACGCTGGCTCAGTACCTGAGCCCGGTGATCATCTTTCTGATCGCAACTCTGGTGACTATTTTTCGCCCCAGAGCCGGCAGCATCCTGCATGTCATTCTCGGGATTTTTGCCTGGTGGTTCTTCGGGTTTCTGAAGGCATCTTTTATTCTGATCTTTCTGCCGATGGTCGTCATTGGGTTGATGTACTGGTTTGGGCGTCCGCAGCCTCAAAAGACAGCCGCCTTGATTGTCGTTGTCGTCACCTCTTTGATTCTCATTGGATTTGCCGTCGAACCGATTTACCGGATCAATACTCGGGTGTTCGACAACAATCCGGAAGCGAGAGTTGTTGAAGGAAACGGTTTGAAGCTGATCTGGGCTCCGGGCGGGCCCGGATGGCCTCAGGAAGGAACGAGCTGGTTTGAAGCAGGCAGCCTGTGCAGCCAGTTGCTGGAGGACGGGAAGAACCTCGCAGGCACGCCGCAGAATTTATGGAGATTGCCGACGATAGATGAAGCGGTCCGTTCGATGTCTCGCCACGGGAGCAATTCCGGCGGGATCTGGGATGCAGCCAAAGCAAAGGCGACTTATCAGGTCATGCCCGATAAGGAATCCCCCTTGTGGAATACCTATTCTCCAGTCATTTACTGGTGGACCGCCAGCGAGGTCGATGAAAAATCCGCATACAGCATCTCCTACAACGGCAGAGTGGTTGTCAGAACCAAAAAGTCGGGATATGGTTCACTGTCTTTTCGATGCGTCAGGGAAGTCAAATGAATAAAACCGTTAACCAGGAGGAGAAATGAGCATAGGTAAGTCATTGGTTGCCGAATACGATCACGAAATGGCCTCAACCAGAACAGTCATCGAGCGTGTTCCCGATGATAAATACGGATGGAAGCCGCACGACAAGTCAATGTCAATGGGTGACCTGATCTCTCACCTTGCAACCATGCCGGGCTGGGCCGTTCACACCATCAATGAGGATTCGACGGACATCGCTCCTGAAGGCGGCGAACCCATGGAGAATCAAAAAGCCGGAAGCCGGAAAGAGGCGCTGGATCTCTTCGATCAGAACCTCGCCAAAGCCAGAGCCGCGATGGAATCCGTAAGCGATGAGCATTTGATGAAATCATGGTCGTTGATGGTGGGCGGTAAGGTCGCATTTACAATGCCACGCGTTGCGGTCCTGAGAAGTTTCGTCCTGAATCACAACGTCCATCATCGCGGACAATTGAGCGTCTATCTTCGCCTCAATGATATTCCAGTCCCCTCGATTTACGGACCTTCAGCCGATGAAGGCTCAATGTGATAAGAAAGGATGACGAAACAGACGAAATAAACGAAACAAACGGAAAAGATGGGAAGTGACTGTTCCTGATTGTTCAATTGTTTTGCCGTTCACTAATCCTGGATGATCAGGTACCATCACCACCTGAAAATTTTCGTTTATTTCGTCTGTTTCGTAATCTTTCTTTCTTCCTTCAGTTTTGTCATCTAAAAATCAACATTTCGATATTCAAATTCTGATATGACCTTTCAAACATTGCTCAGAAAGAAATCGATCGAGCATATTCAGCTCGATGCGGCGGCAGGCATTGGCGCGCTGGAAGGCGGCGGATCCGGGTTGAGGCGGACGCTTGGGGTCGTAGACCTGACCGCTCTCGGAATCGCGGCAATCATTGGAGCCGGCATCTTCTCGACAATCGGGAATGCTGCATACAACGGCGGGCCGGCAGTTGCGTTCCTTTTTGTATTCACAGCCATTGCGTGTGCCTTTGCGGCGTTATGTTATGCCGAGTTCTCGTCGATGATCCCGGTTGCGGGATCGGCTTACACATACGCTTATGCCTCATTCGGCGAGCTGGTCGCGTGGATTATCGGCTGGGACCTGTTGATGGAATATGCCATCGGAAACATTGCCGTAGCTATTTCGTGGAGCGACTATTTTACGACGCTGATGGCGGGTTACGGGCTGAACATCCCTGAATATCTGACCATGGACTTTCTTTCCGCTTCGCGAGGGCATGCAAAGGTGACCGAGTTGCTCGCTTCCGGGAACACACTCGATCAGGTTCGGAGTATAGCCGGGATGGCGACTGCGGTGGACGGATATTTCGCCTGGATCAAGGCTCCGGTATTTGGCGGCCTGAGGATTGTGTGCGATCTTCCGGCACTAGCCATCGTCGTCATCATCACGGCTCTGGTCTTTGTCGGTATTCAGGAATCGAAGCGGGCATCGAACGTCATGGTGGCGATCAAGCTGTGCATCATCTTTCTGGTTATCGTTCTCGGCGCGTATTATGTCAAACCGCAGAACTGGACCCCTTTTGCTCCGAACGGAGTTTCAGGGGTTCTCAAGGGAGTCTCGGCGGTCTTTTTCGCCTACATCGGATTCGATGCGATATCGACAACGGCGGAGGAGTGCAAGAACCCGCAGCGCGATCTGCCGCGCGGAATGATGTATTCGCTGATCATCTGCACGATACTTTATATTCTGATATCGCTGGTTCTGACCGGGATGGTGAACTACAAGCAGCTTGCGGTCGGGGATCCATTGGCTTATGTCTTTGGTCCCGAAGGGGTCAATATCCCGTGGGTTTCCGGAATCATTGCGATCAGTGCGGTCATTGCCATGGCAACCGTGCTGCTGGTCTTCCAGCTCGGACAACCCCGCATCTGGATGGCGATGAGCCGGGACGGGTTACTTCCGCCGATATTTTCTTCAATCCACAAGCGCTTCAAGACGCCGTGGTTCTCGACGATCCTCACCGGATTTGTCGTGGCGATTCCGTCGTTGTTTATGAACCTGACGGAGGTCACCGACCTGACTAGTATCGGAACGCTTTTTGCGTTCGTCCTTGTCTGCGGCGGCGTCCTGATTCTCAATGCGTCCGATCAGAAGATCGAACGCAAGTTCAAGACGCCTTATGTCAATTCGAAGTACATCATTCCGGTGGCCATGCTTGGGATCTGTGCATGGTTCATCTTCTTCAACCGTGAATCGATGGCGTCCTTTTTCAGCCTCCATGATCCGGCAGATCCTGCGATTGGAGTCTGGGATGTGGTCAAGCATAAGATCCCGCTGATGTTGTACATGCTCCTCGCAGGTGTGCTCACTGTTTATTGTTACCTCCGCAGCCTTTCGCTGCTTCCGGTCCTCGGCCTGCTGACGTGTGGTTATCTGATGACGGAGCTGGGCTGGACAAACTGGGCGCGATTTCTCATCTGGCTCCTCGCCGGATTGATCTGTTATTTCCTATACGGCAACAGACACAGCAAACTGGGAGCCCAAAGATAAGCAGACCCTTGAGCGGGTTCATTTTCTCACTTTAATTCGGGTCCGGGGCGGCAGGCGCAAAGCCTTCAGCCCCGGACAGCCCTTCTTTTTTACATTACATCCTTGCCGGCAGACTTGCCCCAAAAAATTAATCTTGGCCAAGCGGTTCTTTTCGGGTTATCATCCACTCTCCTGATTTTCCCCCAGATCTGATTATCCTTAATCAGGGTTAGAGACCGATTGCAAAGCGTTAATTAAGATATGGCCATAGCGTTACTCTTAATGGCGCCGTCGAAGTTCCCCCAGCTCACATGCCAAATGATCATGGCCCGATTTGTTGATACACAGGTTTTAGCGAGAGCCTCTCGAAGCTTTTGATACTCAGGGAGGAGTATGCCTTTATGAAATACACATCATTTATCCTCAATTCAATCATTAAAACCAAAGCCGGGATTGCATTGTCATTGATTATTCTGTTGAGTATCGGCAGTGCGGTTCTGAGTTTGTCGGTAAAGGCATCGAATACCCGGGCAGGCGGTCTGAGTTCGATTCAGAAGGCCTTTAAAGGGGCGATAGGAAATTATTTCCAGTCGGCCATATCTGAGGTCGAGCCGAACGAGACGGCCGAGCAGGCGACTCCCATCTCGATACCGGGTCAGCGCTCAGGCGAGGTCAAATATGGCGACGCCGCCGTATATGAGTTCGTCTATAACAACGGGCCCAGGGACAAGATCGAGGATCTCTATAAATTCACCATTCCGACCAACACAACCAGACGGCTTGATATCGTTCTGACATTTGCCAATTCGTCGGTAGATCTGGATCTGGTTCTCTTCAGGCTGGAAGTCGATGGAACCCGAACCCAGGTGGCGGCATCCAACGGCAACACCACGACGGAACGGATTACGCCGATATTGACGTTCGGCGGCGGGACTTATCTGATAGGCGTGTCCGCCTTTGACGACGAAAATAATCAGGGGGCAACTGGATACACGCTGAGTGTGACGCCGGATACAGCGCCGCCGCCGCCGGTGATTTCGAGTATCGTTCCGGTCTCCGCCGTCGCAGGAGGAGGCCCGTTTTCGCTGACTGTCAATGGATCATATTTTGTCAGCGGGCAATCAGTGGTCAGATGGAACGGAGCGAGCAGGACGACGACTTATGTAAGCGACACCCAACTGGTGGCCTTCATCTCCGCGGCCGACATTGCGTCAGCCGGTTCAGCCGTGATCACCGTTTTCAATCCGCCGTCGCTTGGAGGTCAATCGAGCCCGGCATATTTCACGATACTGCCGCCAGGCTCAGCCGAGCTTGAGGTCGAGCCGAATGAGACGACTGAGCAGGCAAATCTTCTGCTCCTTGCCGGCAAAAGAGCCGGGACAGTTGCGCTCGGGGATGCGGCACAACTGACGATTCAACTGAATAATGGTTTGAGTGATCCGGTTGAGGATCTTTTTGCGGTCAATCTGACACAAGGTTCGCGGCTTGATGTTCAGTTGAATGGCGCCAACCCTGGATCAAACCTCGCACTTTATCTGATGAAGGATGGGCCCGGCGCTGGTCAGGTGACTTTACTGGGCAATTCGCGTTTGAGCGGTTCGGTTCAGCGGATTACGACGGCGGCCTCGCTTGCGGCCGGCCGTTATCTCGTCGGAGTTTCGGCGGTTACCGGATCTTCATCGTATACGGTTGAAGCCGCCGTACCGGGCAAGCGGTTGCTGCAGGTGATGGGGAGCAGCGCGGCTCCGAACAGCACCGTCACTGTGCCTGTGATTTTTAATTCAGAAGGCGATGAAAATACAATCAATTTCAGCCTGAATTTCAACACCGTTGTCTTGAGCAGTCCACAGGTCGTTGCCGGGAAGGATGCAGGCGGCGCCACGATAAGTCTAAACACCAGTCAGACCGGGCTGGGACGCATCGGTGTCCGGTTTTCATTGCCGCAGGGTCAGAAGTTGACCGCCGGGGCGCGTGAAATCGTCACGGTTCGCTTCTCGATCAATCCGGCGGGCGGAACAAACGCGACCTCTGTCGATTTTGGCGATGATCCGGTGGTGAGGGAGATGGTTGATGTACAGGGTAATTTCCTGATTGGAAGCTATGCGGCGGGGGGCGTTGTGATAGCCCCGGGATTTGAAGCCGATGTCAGTCCGAGGCCGAACGGCACCGGTGACGGCAGCGTAACGACTGCCGACTGGACTCAGATAGGCAGATTCATCTCCGGCGTTGATGCGCCACTCGATGGCGGGGAGTTCCAGCGAGCGGATTGCGCTCCGAAATCAACTCTCGGCGATGGGCGGTTGACCATTGCCGACTGGGTTCAGGCGGGAAGATATGCGGCGGGGCTTGAAACAAGCACGCCGGCCGGAGGCCCGTCATCTCCTGTCACCGGTTCACAGGCGTACTTTGATAAAATAACAGCCTTCAACGGGACTGCCGAAGAAGACCAGTTGGCCAGAACACTGAAGATCAAGGATGTTATTCTGCAGAGAGGGCAGGACAACGAGCTGAAGCTCGAGCTGGTCTCTCAGGGGAATGAAAACGCGGCAGGTTTCAGTCTGAATTTTGACGTCTCGCAGCTCAGCTTTGTCTCGGCAGTGCCTGGGGCCAACGCTACAGGCGCCATCCTGAATGTCAATCTGCTGCGGCTATCGGAGGGGCGCATCGGCTTCGGGATCGCATTGCCGAGCGGACAGGCATTTGCAGCCGGCACGCGCGAACTGGTCAAGCTGACATTCAAAGTTCTTCCATCAAGCACGGTAAATGCTACAACCCTCAGTTTCGGTGATATTCCGATTGCGCGCGAAGTGGCCGATACCTCGGCAGCGGTCGTTGCCGCGTCATTTCTCCCGACGGTCTTCCAGATCCAGCCGGAAGTGAATCTGATTCCCGGTTTAAACAGCCTGGATCCGGGCACAGCGTTCGTTGGAGGAGCTTCGTTCAAGCTGACCATCAACGGCTCCAATTTCATACAGGGGGCATTTGCACTGGTGAATGGAACTCCAAGGGTGACGGAGTTTGTCAGTGGGACTCAGCTTAAGGCGACTATTCCGGCACAGGATCTTGTCGAAACCGGATCGCTGGTGATCACGGTGCAGAATTCCGCGCCGGGGGGAGGATTGTCCAATGCGCTGAGTCTTGCGGTTGTCAATCCGGTTCCTTCCGTAAGCTCGATCAACCCGTCATCAGCGACGACAGGAGCCCGCGGATTCACCCTGACTGTCAATGGAGCCGGCTTTGTTCCAGGCGCCGTTGTGCAGTTTAACGGGGTGAATCGTGCGACGATTTTTGTCAACTCCGGACAGGTCAACGCGACGATACTCGATTCCGATCTGACGGATGCCGGAACATTCAAAGTCAGAGTAACCAATCCTTCTCCTGGAGGCGGTGCATCGAACGAAGTCGATTTCAGAGTGGCATCGATCAGTCCGATTCCTCGTCTGCAGAACATCAGCCCCGAGACGATTCAGGCGGGAAGCGCTGGATTCACCCTGACGGTGAACGGAAGCGGTTTCGTCAGCAGCTCGATAGTCCGTTTCAACGGGAATCCTCTTGCGACAACCTTTGTCAGCAACACACAGATGACCGCGCAGGTGCCCGCGGAACTGATTGTAAATCCGGGGACGGCCAGCATCACCGTATTGAGCCCGGCGCCAGGAGGCGGCAGTTCAAATTCGATTCTGCTTGCTGTCAGCGTTCCGCCCAACCCCGTTCCGGCAGTCACAAGCATCAGTCCGACAGTCGTTACTGCCGGCGGTCCGCAGTTCACCCTGATAGTCAACGGCATCAATTTCGTTAATCAGTCGGTCGTTCGGATCAACGATCAGAACCGGTCGACGACTTTCATCAGTTCGACTCAGTTGAGCGCTCTGATAACCGCCGCGGATATAACCAATGGCGGCGCCGCGGGCATCAAGGTCTTTAACCCGGCTCCAGGGGGAGGCCTTTCGAACGAGACGACCCTGACCATTAATTTCGCACCGCCTGCGATATCACAAATAAGTCCGAATTCGGCCGTTGCCGGCGGACCCGCCTTCATTCTGAATGTCGTCGGAACCAATTTCGCTCAGGGTTCTGTAGTGAAATGGAATGGTGAGAATCGGCCTACGACGTTTGTCAGTGTTTCGGAACTGACCGCGCAGATTTCCGCAGCCGATATTGCGAATGTCGGTGCGGCGAATATTACCGTTTTCAGCCCCGCGCCGGGCGGCGGAACTTCGAACCTCATCACTTTTGCCATCAATCAGGCAGCGCGGCCATTGCCAAGGATCAATTCCATCAGTCCGGATAACATCATGGGAGGCAGCGGCGAATTCACACTTACGGTTAACGGCTCGAATTTCGTTGCCGATTCCGTGGTTCGCTGGAACAACTCGCCGAGGCCGACGACTTTCGTCAGCAGCACCCAGTTGCAGGCTAAAATCTCCGCGGCCGATGTCGCCATCCCGGGCACGGCACTTGTGACTGTCTTCACGCCGCAACCCGGTGGAGGCGATTCGAATGCATTGAGCTTCACGATCAATCAGCCGCCAAATCCCGTGCCTGCCATTACGAGCATCGATCCGACTGCGGTAAATGCGGGCAGCGGCGGCGATTTTACCCTGACAGTCAACGGCAGCGGATTTGTTGCCGGCTCGATCGTCCAGTTTGAAGGAGATAACCGCCCGACGACATTCGTCAACGCCAATCAACTCAAGGCCCAGATCGCGGCGGCGCAGATTGCCAATGCCGGGATCGCCAGGATTCGCGTCTTCTCGCCTTTACCCGGCGGCGGAACTTCAAACGAACTGACGCTGCAGATTCTCAACCCGGTCCCGGTTATTACCGGCCTCGATCCGGCTCTTGTCGTTGAAGGCGGCCCCGATTTCACTCTCAAGGTCATTGGAACCGGGTTTGTCTCTGGAGCTGAAGTGCGTGTCAATGGAGTCGCCAGATTGACCTTCAGAATCAGTTCGACCCAGTTGAATGTGACCATCAATGCGGCTGAAGTCGCAGCGGCCTCCACGCTCGATATTCAGGTCTTCAATCCTGCTCCGGGCGGGGGAGTATCAAACACTGCGAAGCTTGAAGTGAAGAAGCGGAACCCTTTGCCGCGTCTGTCCAGCATTTCGCCTGATGTGGTCAATGCTGGATCCAATGGCTTCACGCTGATCGTTAATGGCTCGAATTTCGTGCAGGGGGCGGTAGTCAGGATCAACGGCATGGATCGCCAGACGGATTTCGTGTCCGATATGGTGCTTGCGGTACAGATTACGCCTGAGGATATCGCCTCATCGGGTGCGCTGGCTATAACTGTTTTCAATCCAGAACCGGGCGGCGGCAGATCAAATGCGGCATCGCTCACGGTCAATAATCCGGTTCCGGGAATAACCGGTATCAGCCCTTCGAGCGTCGTTGCCGGAAGCACAGGAGTGGAAATGATCGTCAACGGCGAAGGATTCGTGCCGAACTCTGTCGTCCAATTGAACGGAGTAAACGTGCCGACGACATTTGTTACCAGGACTCGGATCTCGGCGCAGATTCCAGTGGCGGCCATTGCCTCCGGTGGTACTCTGCCGGTATCCGTATTCAACCCGGTTCCTGGCGGCGGAACATCGAATGTAGTCAATTTGACGATAACCAATCCGGTCGCGTTGATCACAAGCATCAGCCCGGCTCAGGTCAATGCGGGTGGCCCGTCGTTCACGCTGTCGATCAATGGAAGCAGCTTCGTAAACGGATCGACGGTGTTGATCAACGGTCAGAGCCTTCAGACGACTTTCGTCAATTCAGGCGCGCTTACTGCTGTCGTGCCGGCGAGCTTTATCGCCAATACCGGAACTGCGGATATCAGAGTTCAGAATCCTGAACCCGGCGGAGGCTCGTCAAACACGGTTCAGCTTTCAATCGTCAATCCCGTTCCAACGCTCATTTCGCTCAATCCTTCAACAGTCACTGCCGGCAGCCCCGGCTTCAACCTGACGGTCACGGGCACCGGGTTTGTCCCTGCTTCAGTCGTTCAATGGAATGGCACGGCGAGGCAGACGACATTCGTCAGCAGCGCTCAACTGACCATTGCCGTTTCAGCTTCAGATGTTGCGAGCGCAGGCACGGCTGCAGTGGTGGTGATCAATCCTGCTCCAGGCGGCGGGACATCGAACACGCTGAATTTCAGCGTCAATTCACAGCCGAATCCGGTTCCGGTTCTGTCCGGCCTTGAACCGTCTTTCACCGTCTCCGGCGGAACGGCATTCAGTCTGACTGTCAAAGGAACCAGTTTCACACCGGGCGCTGTGGTTCAGTGGAATGGCCAGCCGAGACAGACCGATTTCATCAACAGCACAACGCTTGCCGCGCAAATCACGGCCGCCGATATCGCATCGGCCGGATCAGCGCTGATCACCGTGATCAATCCGGCTCCTGGCGGCGGAGAGTCGAATTCGCTGACTTTCCAGATCAACCCGCCGAATCCGGTTCCGGTCATATCGGTTCTCGTTCCCGCAACGGCAGCCGCCGGTAGCCCTGCTTTTACCTTGACCGTCAACGGAACCAGTTTTGTCAACGGCTCGGTCGCTCAGTGGAACGGAAGCCCACGGCCGACTTCTTTTGCCGGATCAACTCAATTGACTGTTTTGATCTCGGCCGCTGATGTCGCCACCATCGGCACCGCCGAAGTCAGAATCTTCAACCCGGCCCCGGGCGGAGGGTTATCGAACCCTGTGACTTTCACCATCTCTCCTCAACCGAACCCGGTTCCGGTGATCAGCTCGCTGAGCCCGGTGGAGGCCAATGAAGGCGACCCGGCACTCACTCTGACAATCAATGGCGCCGGTTTCATCGCCGGTTCGACGGCTCAATGGAATGGCGCTCCAAGGCCGACAATTCTGGTCAATGGTAACCAGCTTACAATACAGGTTTCTGAAGCGGACATCTTCAATCCAGGCAACGCGACCGTCACAGTGGTCAATCCAGCTCCGGGCGGCGGGACCTCCAACACGCTGAACTTCACCATCAAAGCCCTCAACGTCAGTTGTCAGACTGTGTGCCTGCGCTCGTCCGCTTATTACGCGCTCAACCTTAACCGCCTGCCAAGCGGCAGAATCATCATCGGCGGAGTGAATTTCAACTCGTCAGTGCTGGTCCAAAGCAATACGACATCAATCCACCGCGCATTGGATGGCGGATCGAGTCCATTGCAGCAACTCAACAGGCAATACGTCGCCATTCAACTGAGCCTGCTCTCCGCAAACAGCCTCGCTGCATCCCCGGGTGTTCTTCAAAGCCTGCTGCGGTGCTATGAGCCGAACCTGGCAACTGTCCAACTGAGCAATGGATTCAGAATCGGCAGGAATACAAAATTCGGGGACCTGCTCGATCAATCACGTCTCGCCATCATCGAAAACAGGGAAGACGACATGCTCAAACTGGCGGCCGTCCTCTCCATCATGAATGGAAACGATCCCTCGGGATTGTGCAGGTGAGGAAGAAGAAGTCCAAAGTCCAAAGTCCAAAGTCCAAAGTTTAAAGTTTAAAGTTTAAAGTTTAAAGAGTTTTACCTGTTGAGGTGTATGCAACATTTCTGCTGTTGGATGCGCTGCAACTCGGTTCTTTAAACTTTGAACTTTAGACTTTAAACTTTAGGACTTTGGACTCTGTCTTCTGATCTCAGTTCAGTTTTGCCGTGGCCGCATCGATCTGCGCCGACAATGAGTCGAGTGTTCTGCTGATCACTTTGACCTGATCGGAAGCCTCGGCCCAGTTCTGCTGCTCGATCGCCTCACGCACACCCGGAAGAGTTTTCACGCCATAACCAGTATAGAAACCCGGCGCGTATATCTGATGTTTGAACCAGTCGCGTCTCGGAAGCCCTGCATCAGACAATAATTTTCTCTCAGACTGATAAAGCAGCCTGTTGAGATCTCTGAGTCCGGTTGAGTTTGCTGCCGGCAGGTTGCCCGTGCGCAGCGCTGATCTCAAAGCGCGATCGAAATTGTCCGCTGCAACTTTCAATTGAGTCGATGAGAGTCGCAGCGGGGTAAGATCGACGCCCTGTCGCGGCATACGATAAATTTCGTCAATATAGCCAGAGATTGTCGAAGCGAGACTGGTGAATTCGAAAGGCAGCAGATCGGCATCGGCCATGCGCATCGTGATCGTTCCGGCCGCCTGCACAAGTCCGCGCCCGTATTCGAAGGTCGAGTCTGAGAACCTGGTGTACCAGGCGAACGAGTCGTAGATTGAGTGATAAACGCCGCCTCCGCCCTCGCCGCCGAACCCGACGTTGAGCGATGCGATACCAAGATGATCGATGAATGCGGTGTAGTCTGAACCGGAGCCCAGAGCCGAGATTTGCAGGTGAATACGCTCGCGAGCTTCGCGCTTCTCATCGGGAGTCCGCGCCATCTCGATCCGACGTGCCTGCAGCGAGTCCCAGATCGTGCCCTTGCCTTTCGGATCCTCAACCGCACGAGTCACATCGCCGATGAAATTTTCCAGCGTGTGCGAACCTCCGGCTCCGAACCATCCTTTGCCGGTGCTGTCTGAGTTGATGTAGACAACGGCTTTCTGCTTGAGCTCCTCGGACATGCTGCTCCACCCACTCGGTCGATCCAAGCAACCCCGGTTCTTCACCGTCCGATGCGCAGAAGATGATCGTTCGTTTAGGCCGCCAGCCCTGTTTGAGCAGTTCGCCCATGGCGCGAGCTTCTTCCAGCACGGCCGCCATCCCGCTCACCGGATCGTCGGCGCCATTGACCCACGCATCGTGATGGTTGCCGCGGATGATCCATTCATCGGGGTAAGTGTTCCCTTTGATCCGGGCGACCACGTTATACAGAGTTCGTATATTCCAGTCCGATATCATTTTCAACCGAACTGTCGCAGGGCCCGGGCCTGCGTGATAGGTGATCGGCAACGCTCCACGCCAGCTCTCGGGCACTACATTGCCGTCAAGAGATCTCAGAAGCGGAAGCGCATCTCCATAAGAGATCGGAAGCACCGGAATCTTCATGAGAGTCTTCGCTTCTTCGCGAGACAACCGGCGCGCATTCTTCGTCGAGCCCCATCCCGGCGTCAACGGATCTCCCGGATGAACCGGCATATCCATGACACTGCCCTCGCTGAACACCCGTCTCATTGCGATATGGACCTTTGGGATAAACATCGCCCTGGTAGTAGCCGTCATCTTTCGGATCCGAGTAGATGATGCAGCCGACAGCGCCATGCTCAGCGGCAACCTTCGGCTTGATTCCCCGCCAGCTTCCACCATAACGCGCGATGACGATCCGGCCTTTAACGTCGATTCCCATCTTTGCGAGCTGCTCGTAATCAGCCGGCACGCCGTAGTTGACGTAGACCAGTTGCGCGGTTACATCACCATCTCCCGAATATGCATTGTAGGTCGGCAGTTGATCCTTGTCGGAAGAATCTGAATCTTCGGGCACTGCCGGCTCCTTGAGCTTCGCCGTGTATTTTTCTGGAGAGACCATCTCCAGAATTCTCTCCTTCGGAGTCGGGAAGAGCACGTCGAACTCTTCCAGCGATGCATCCAGTCCCCACGCTTTGAACTGATCGCGCATCCATTCGGCATTGCGCTTGTCCGCCGCCGATCCGACATGATGCGGATCGGAAGATAGATAACGCGCATACTCCTTCATTCTCTCTGCCTGAGGTATCGAACGGAACTTCTTTTCCCATTCTCCCTCTTTGGCACCCTGCTGCACGGATTCATTTGCTGTTGTCGATCTGGCTTTTGCCGGAATGATCGCCGTGCCGATGATGAATGTTCCGATCATCAGCAAGGGTATGATGCAGTTCATGATTCGATTGGGCATGATTTTTCTCCGATGAGTTGATATATCTCGATCTTATTGATCGAATGAAATGCGATGATGATTACCGCGTGATTATCCATGCATCAACCCGCCACGACAACTGAGATAAGTGTTTATTCAATGTTTACAGCTCTTTTGCGTCGATCATCTTCATCGCACATGTTTTTCATGCGATCATCGTCGATGACATGCGATTGTTATGATCATGCATGATGAAGATTTTTCTTGACACATGTTGCGAAGAAGTTTATAAGCTACATCTAGTATGTTAATTGCACTAGGCCACAAGTAGTAATTAAACACTTCATCTTGTGGTCAGGCTATCAACGAGAGAAAGGAGAGACACTATGCCAGCCAAGAAAGCAGCAAAGAAAGCAGTAAAGAAGGCGCCGGCTAAGAAAGCACCGGCAAAGAAGGCAGCCAAGAAGAAATAACTCTTCTTCAGCGATCTTCATTTAAGAATAAAAAAATTGATTGTCGAGATTTTATAATAGGGGTGGGCAACCACCCCTATTTTCTTGTCTGAAATACTCCCGGTTGTCGAATGCGAATCTTTGATTTAGCATTGACCCTGTTTTTAAAATACTCTCAGGAAAGATATTCATTGGCCGAATGATGGAAGCTCGAATCTACAATGGCTCGATGCTGGCAGGAATAGTTCTTCTGCTGGCGGGCATATTCATGCATTTGTGGAGTCTTGTGGCATTCGGCGCGCTGATTGCGGGTGCAGGGGGATTTTTCGGAGTCTTCAGCTCCGCAAAAGATAAATAACGACTGGGTCAGAATGCTGTGCAACTGTCCTTATACCGGCGAATGATGATTTGTTTATGAGCAATATTTATCTGATCAGACATGGGCAGGCGGGTTCGAGAGCGAACTACGACCTTCTTTCCGATCTGGGAGAGCGGCAGGCAGGAATGCTTGGAGACCACCTGGCCGAAAGAGGGATGAGGTTCGATTCCATCTATGCCGGCGAGTTGAGGCGTCAGCAGCAGACTGCGGCGATAGCATCAAGCAGGCTCGACGATCTGGGATTAAATCCTCCATCCATTGTCACCGACAACAGATGGAACGAATTCAGTCTGGCCACCGTCTATCAGGGACTTGTACCAGGACTGATCGCCGATTCTCCGTCTTTCGCCTCCGACTTCGAAGAAATGCAGCGAGCGCTGATTGACGATCCGCATACGACACGCGGAGCTGCGGGCCGATGTGACCGCGCAGTCATCGAAGCATGGATGGATAACCGGTATCCTGATTATCAAGGTGATTCGTGGGAGGGTTTTAGAACACGCGTGAGGAGCATCGTCGATGATTTCCTCGATCACGATCCTGATGAACAGATAGCCGTCTTCACCTCGGCTACACCGATTGCGATCTGGGCCGGATCCGCCCTGTCGCTTCCGAATGACCGGATCCTTCGGCTGATGGCTGTGCTTTACAATTCCAGTATGACGACGATCAGAATCAGGTTCGGTGAGCCGCTCCTCTTCAATTTCAACATGACTCCGCATCTCAGCGATCCATCACTCGTCACACACAGATAAAGACAGGATGAGGAAAAAGACGGAATAAACGGAACAGACGAAAAAATATAAGGGGGATGTTTTCAAGCATATCAACCCTTTATGTTTTTTCGTCTGTTCCGTTTATTCCGTCTTTTTCCTCATCCTGTCTTTTTAAATACACCCGCCGCGATTCGAACGCGGGACCTTCAGCTCCGGAGGCTGACGCTCTATCCAGCTGAGCTACGGGTGCAAACCGACTTCAAGATACATCAGCCTGTGGTGCCGGTCAACCGTGACTAGTCAGGGGGGGCCGCGATCAGGCCTGCCTGTTTGATGAAATCAGCCGATAAAGGGCGAGTAGTAGAACCGTTCCGATGATGGATAGGATCCAGCCCGCTCTTTCACCCGGTTTGTAGTGAAACACAAGTCTGCCGACGTATGTGCCGATGAGTGAACCAGCCATACCAATAACAGCGGTGACCAGGATTCCCCCCGGATCTTTGCCCGGCATGATCAGTTTGGCAATCACGCCAACGACCAGTCCGAATATTGCAAGCCCAATTAATTCAAACATATTGTCCTCCTGTGTTGGTGAGCAATTTACGGCTTGAAAACGCCATCGATTTCAAATCGTATGGAACAAGACTGACGGATAAGGAATATATTTAGTGCTTGATTAAATCAGGGGAATTCTATGTTGGGGATGACGTACTGTCAATAAATCGAAGAGTCTAAAGTTCAAGGTTTAAAGTTTAAAGAGCCGCCTCGGTAATATCGAGTACGGCTCTTTAAACTTTAGACTTTAGACTTTGAACTTTATGATCACACTTCGGCCCCGTGGCATTTCTTGAATTTTTTGCCTGAGCCGCATGGGCAGGTTTCGTTGCGGCCGATCTTGGGTTGATCGCTGACGACGGTGCGGGGTTTTCCGTCCTCATCACCGGCCCTTGCGGCGCCGGCATTGGCTTTGGTGAAGGTCATCTGGCCGCGACGAGGGCGGCGTTGCAGCCGCTGTTCAGGGGGTTCCTCGACCGTCACCTTGAGATGGCTCAACTGGCGAATGGTTTCGATGTCGATTCGATCGAGCATGCCTTCGAACATATCGAAGGACTGTTTCTTGTACTCGACGAGAGGGTCTTTCTGGGCATAACCCATCTGCCCGATCCATTCCTTCATGTGGTCGATGGCGAGGAGGTGATCCTTCCACTGGGCGTCGACGATGTTGAGTCTGATGATTCGCTCGTAGAAGCGCATTGCCTCGCCGCCGACCTGGGACTCCCTGGTGCTGTAATTTTGTTGAATCCGTTCCCAGAGTTTCTTGCGGATTTCGTCCCTTTCCATTTCTTCGAGGTTGATTTGTGCTGACTTTATATCGATGTCGAACTCGAAAAGGAACTGGACCCTGAATCCCTCGAAATCCCATTCATGCGGCATTTCATCGAGGCTCAGGAACTGATCGAGCAGGTTATCGAGAAGAGCCTCTGCGATGGACATTATCTCTTCGCGCTGATCGGTCTGTTCAAGCAGCTGGCGACGCAGTGAGTAGATGGACGTACGCTGTTTGTTCATGACGTCGTCGTATTCGAGGAGGTGTTTGCGGATGGTGAAGTTGTGAGCCTCGACGTTCTTCTGGGCAGCTTCGATACGTTTGCTGACCATCTTCGATTCAATTGCCACGCCCTCTTCCATGCCGAGCCGCTGCATGATTGCCTTGACGCGGTCACCTGCGAAGATGCGCATCAAATCGTCTTCGAGAGAGAGAAAGAATCGTGAAGAGCCGGGGTCGCCCTGGCGGCCTGAGCGTCCGCGAAGCTGATTATCGATTCGTCGGGATTCGTGGCGTTCGGTGCCGATGATGTGCAGCCCGCCGAGGCTTTTGACTTCCTCGTGTTCCACTTCGATCTGAGGCTTCACTTTGACGATCGCAGCCTCGATCTGTTCGGGAGGCGCCTCGTCGGGGTTTATCTCCTGTTTCTTGAGCATCTCACGAGCAAGGAAGTCGGGGTTGCCGCCGAGCAGAATGTCGGTACCACGACCGGCCATGTTGGTTGCGATCGTGACCGCTCCCTTGCGTCCGGCCTGAGCGACGATCTCGGCTTCACGCCCGGCATTTTCAGGCTTGGCGTTGAGGACGTTGTGCTTGACGCCCATCTTTTTCAGGCGATCCGAGATGAACTCTGAATTTTCCACCGAGACCGTGCCGACGAGTATCGGCTGACCTTTATGGTAGAGGTCTTTTATCTCGTTGGCCACTGCGTCCCACTTTTCACCGATGGTGCGATAGATGACATCGGAATGGTCCAGGCGAACCATGCTCCGGTGCGTCGGTACGACGGCAACTTCAAGATTATAGATCTTGGCGAATTCGACAGACTCGGTTTCGGCAGTACCGGTCATGCCGGCCAGCTTCTGATACATGCGGAAATAGTTCTGCAATGTAATGGTGGCCAGGGTCTGAGTCTCGCGCTCGATCTTGACGCCTTCTTTCGCTTCAACAGCCTGATGCAGTCCATCCGACCAGCGGCGTCCGGACATGACGCGGCCGGTGAATTCATCGACGATCACGACCTCGCCGTCCCTGACGATGTAATTCTTGTCGCGATAATAGAGCGAATGGGCGATCAGCGATTGATTGAGGCAGTGCAGGATTTCCATGTTGGCAGGATCGAAGATATTACCGTAACCGAGGATCTTCTCAGCCTTTTCAATGCCGGATTCGGTCAGGGTTGCTCGATGCTGCTTCTCGTCGACCTGATAATCGACCTCGCGCGTGAGTTTCGGGATGACGTCGTTTGCTTCGTAATACTTGCTCGTCGAATCGTCAGAGGCTCCAGAAATGATCAGCGGAGTTCTCGCCTCGTCGATGAGGATCGAATCAACCTCGTCGACGATGGCGTAATAGTGTGGTCGCTGGACGCAGGTGGCCAGCTCGAATTTCATGTTGTCGCGGAGGTAATCAAAGCCGAACTCGTTATTCGTTCCGTATGTCACATCGGCCTTGTACGCTTCCTGGCGGGCGAAATCGTCCATGTCGTTCTGGATGACTCCGACAGTCAGTCCCATGAACTTGTAGATCTTTCCCATCCAGTCGGAGTCGCGTCTGGCAAGGTAGTCGTTGACCGTTACAACGTGTACGCCCTTGCCCAACAGTGCGTTGAGATATACCGGGAGTGTCGCCACCAGGGTTTTTCCTTCGCCTGTGCGCATTTCGGCGATCATTCCGCGGTGAAGTATCATTCCGCCGATCATCTGGACATCGAAATGGCGCATCCCCGTTGCCCGCCACGATGCCTCGCGAACACAGGCGAACGCTTCAGGCAGGACCTCGTCGAGAGCTTCCTGCTCCAACTGCTTGCGGATCGCCGGCTCAAGATCTTCTGAACCTGCAAGTCGCTCGGTCAGCCGCGCGCGCAACTCTTCTGTCTTGCCGCGAAGCTGCTCGTCACTCAGCGCTTTGATCTGCGGTTCGAACTGATTGATTACGGCCACAACAGGCCAGAGCTTTTTCAACAGTCGATCGTTTGCCGATCCAAATACTTTTGTCAGTGCTTTTTCAATTGCGTTCATGCTTTTTCTTAAACAAACTCAAAAAAAATAGGTCCCGGGCGATCAAGGATCGCAGTAAAATCAAATGAACAAACTAAAATTCTAGTTTAGGTGCTATTGAGCGGTCAAGCTGGTCAAACTTTGACGTGCGTGCGACCTCTGTGGCAAAATGCAATTTACTTCAAAATCCAACTGGAATTCATTAATTAATCAGGAGCGACAATCAATGAGCGAGAACGAGAACAATACGGAAAATTCAGCAGTGGCAGAAACCCCTGTGGCCGAGGTGGCGCAGGAAGAGGTCACGTATCACGCGGTTGAGAAGAACGGAAAGATCACGGCCATCTGGGAGATGCGCGGCCGCAAGCACGTCAGGACCATCGATCCGCGCAGCGCCGAAGGCCGCCATATGCTCGGGCATACGGACAACCCTGAAGTAGTGCAAAGCGCACAGGTTTAAACGCTAATCCAAAGTTCAAGGTTTAAAGTTTAATGAATATTTGTCAGTTGTTGGTAGAAAACCTAATTAGATTGAGATTAAACCAGGAACTTTTGTAAATCCCTGCACATTTGATCCAGATTACTGACAGCTAATAACTGACAACTCTTCTTTAAACTTTAAACTTCAAACTCCCTTTTTTCCCTACCTTGCTGATCGCCAGAGTCGAACTCAGGAATATCAAGAATCACGCCGAGGCGGAATTTTCATTTCAGCCTGGGGTCATAGCCATATGCGGTCCCAACGGTTCCGGTAAGACGACGATACTGGAAGCGATAGCGTGGGTTCTTTTCGATCATCTCGATTACAAGCGGGATGATTTCGTCAAACGCGGCGCGAGAAAAGGCCAGGTTGTCGTCAATTTCATCTCAAATCTTGATGGACGGGAGTATGTGGTTACGCGCGACACAGGCGGAGCGTACTTCGTCTACGATCCGGTGACCAAAGTAAGGCTCATCGAGCAGAAGAATCAGGTGGTGCCGTGGCTGCGCCGGCATATAGGCGTGGAGCCGGGAACGGATCTGTCATCATTGTTCAAGACGACGATCGGGGTTCCGCAAGGGACATTCACCTACGATTTCACGCTTGCTCCATCGAACCGGAAGAGTGTTTTCGATCAGGTTCTGAAAGTCGAGGAGTATCGCAAGGCGTCCGACAATCTTCGCGAGACGATCAAGCATGTCGACGGGCGAATTGTGGAAGCAGACAGGAAGCTGGCGCAATTCGAGGGAGAGCTGAAAGTTTACGATGAAGTCAGGCGCGACAATGAGCTGGTTGAAAGCAGTTTGCGGGCGCTTGAGGGGGAGCATTATTCGGTCAGCGCTCAGCGCGATGCCGCAGCAAGGGAACTGGAGCGGCTGAACAATCTGCAAAAGAGCATCGATTCGCTGATCGGGTCGGTTGAGAGGCTTGCCGTCAAGCTGGAACTGAGCCGGGCGTCGATCGCCGGCGCGCGAGAAGCGGCAGAGCAGGCGCAGGCTGCGGCCGCCATTGTCGAGGCTGCCCGCAAAGGATACGAGGAGTATCTTGGGTCATCTGCAAGGCTCGCAGATCTGGAAAAAAACCGGGAAGCGCGCGATGCCCGGCGACAGGAAGTTTCTTCAGCCGAAAAGGAGATGATCGAGGCCCGGACACTGTCGCTGCGCTGCAGCGAGCGCCTGGCCGAAGCGGCTTCCGCTCGTCAGGAAATTGCCGGTCTTGCCGAGACGATCCAGGAGCAGGAGTCGACCGAGGTCAGGCTGGCCGAGTTGCGGGAGGCACGAGGAGAGCTGACAGGACTCAAGAGATCACTCGAATCGACTGAGCGCGAGATAGAGAAGCTCAGGAATCGATATTCAACCCTCTCCCGACAGGTGGAGATTGCCGAGTCCTGGCGCGATAAGGCTCTCGATGCAGAAGAGCTTGAGAGGGAGCGGTCGGCGCTCTTTGACGAGATCCGGCGGAATGAAATGTCTCTCAGCGCTTTTCTGGTGAAGAGGGAACAACTCGAAGCTCTGCGAAAAGAGCAGACGCGACTTTCGAAAGACCTTGATAATCGCAGGTCTGAGATCGCCCGCCTTGAGCCAATGACTCAAATGGCCTTGAGTCTCGGTGAAATGGAATCGCGGCAGCGATCGATTGCCGACAGGGCGGCAAGGCTTCGCGCCGAGCTTGCACGCGATCGCGATATGATCTCCGCGCTCGACAGCGGCGGTCTATGCCCTCTGCTGACCGAGAAATGCCTGAACCTCAAGCCGGGAGAATCGCTCGATGCAAGGTTCCGCTCCGGGCTTAAAAATCGCGCCGCGGAAATAGAAGAGATCGAATCTTCGCATGCACAGGTAAGTGAAGAAGTCAGACTCGCGCGGTCTGCTGCTGCGGAAGCTTCGCGACTGGAACAATTGCGCGTAGAACTGATCCGCCTGGGCGAGGATCTCGATTCAAAATCGATTCAGTTCGGGGCAATTGCAGATGAGATCGAATCGGGCGGCGTCATTACCGAAGCGGGAATCAGCAAGCTGAAAGATCGCAGATCGGTTGTAGAGCAAAAACTGAGAGAATCTCGCGATGCTGAAAAACTGTTCAGCCAGGCCATGCCTCTGCGTGCCGAGCTCGAACTGGTGCAATCGGAAGGCGAGGCGAGGAAGAAAGACAATGAGTCATTGTCCGGCCAAATCGCTTCTCTCGGTGATGTCGAATCGCTCATAGCCGCGGCTGAACGAGGCCTGGCATCGCTCAATGATACACGCGGCCGCGCGGCGCTTTTGAATCGGATCGTTTCAAGCGAAGAGCAGTTCAAGCGTCAGGCAGAAACGGCGGATCGCAAAGTTGACGAGATCTCGGCTAATCTGGATAAGCTCAACCTCGAATTGCGAAAATTCGAGTCGCTCGATGCGGATATCTCCGGGGCGGCTCGGCGGCGCTCTGAATGCGAGCGCGATTATCAGGCTTACATCGCCAACGAGATGATCGCTCTTACCGCCGGTTCACGACATCAGGAAGTCGCTGAATTCGAGGCTGAAATTGAACGGCTCGAACAGTCCCACTCCGCTTCGAATCAAGAACTGAAAGACTTGCAGCAGGGTTACGACGCCGGCGCTCATCGCAGCGTGCAGGCTCAATTCGATGAGTGGCGCGAGAAGGCGACTCAGATTTCCGCGCAGCTCGATCACACGCGCGAGCGATTTGCCCGGCTCCAGTCCCAGCTCGAACATCTCAACGCCGTCCGGGAACTCGCAAGCGAGATACTCTCGGAGAAGGCCAAAACCGAACGACTGCGCGAAACCGCCGATTTTATCCGCGATACCCTTCTCAAAGCCGCTCCATTCATCACCGAATCCTATCTGCTGACGATCTCGAATGAAGCCAACCAGTTGTACCGCGAGATAACCGGCCGATTCGATGTGACCTTGAAATGGTCGAGGGATTACGAGATTACTTTGGAAGAGGAAGGGCGCGAACGGCCGTTTCTCAGCATGTCGGGAGGCGAGCAGATGGCCGCGGCGCTCTCTGTCCGGCTGGCTTTGCTCAAGGAGCTGTCAGAAATCAACCTCGCCTTTTTTGACGAGCCCACGGCCAACATGGACGAAGAACGGCGAAGCAATCTCGCCCAGCAGATCGGCCGCATCAAGGATTTTCAGCAATTATTCGTCATCAGCCATGACGACAGCTTCGAAGGATATACCGATCAGATAATCATGCTCGGTGAAAGAAAAGAGATTACGAAACAGACGGAATAAACGAAACAGACGAAAATATTTTCAGAAAGTGAATGGCACAAGAGCCCGATCAAACGAATCACGAATGAAACTCGTTAATTCATTTACTGAAATTATTTCGTTTGTTTCGCTTATTCCGTCTGTTTCGTAATCTGTCTTCTTTCTTCTACCAGTTGGGAGGGGCGCCGACAGGGTATTGCTCGATGTCGAGCACTGATCCGGTGACGGGTTCGCTCTCATCGCCGGCAAAGTAGACGCAGGCGTGTGCGATGTCTCTCGGCAGCAGCAGGCGTCCCCAGGGTCTGGTTTTTTCGGCTTCCTTGATCCAGTCGGCTCCTTTGCCTTCCTCTTCAATCTTGACCCGGTTTTCGTTGGGAGTGAGCGTCCAGCCGACATTCAATTGATTGACGCGGATGCGGTAGCGGTTGAGGTAGCTTGCCAGGTTTCTGGTGAGCGTCATGAGGGCGCCTTTTGAAGCCGAATAGGCCATCAGTTTCGGCTCACCGATATAGGCGTTGACGGAGCCGATGTTGATGATCGATCCGCTGCGCTGTTCTTTCATGTATTTGACTGCCTGCTGAGAGCAGATGAAGGAGCTGCGGACATTGGCGGCGAATACCCCGTCCCACTCCTCGACGCTTGTGTCTTCGATTGTTCCGCGCGCGCTCCAGCCGACGGTGTTGACAAGGATGTCAATCCTGCCGAAATGCTCTGCGGCCTTGTCGATGAGAGTCCGGCAATCAGCTTCGATCGAAACATCCGCGCGCTGAAAGATCGCATCGATGCCCTGTCTTTTGAGATCTTCGGTGACGGATATCCCGGACTCCTCGCTGCGGTTGGAGATAACCAGCCTGGCGCCTTCTTCGGCGAAGAGGCGTGCGATGCCTTCTCCAATGCCGGAGCCGGAACCGGTGATGACAGCCACTTTATCTTTTAGTCTGTTCATTGATCTATGATCGATCTTCCTTAAAAATGTTGAGCCATTTTGTGGCGCAGGAATTGAACCGATTCGCGAAGTTCTTCCATGCCGTTCTCGCCGTCTTCAATCGAGATCCAGCCGTTGAAGCCTTCTTTCTTTAAAGTGGAGAAGATTGTGTCGTAATCGTTCAAGCCCTTGCCGATCACTCCGTGTCTCAGATTTTTGGCATAACCCGTGGAGCCGTCCTGGTTTTTAAGATCTTCAATGGTCCCGCTGATCAGGTAACGATCGGAAGCGTGCATCGAGACGACGCGGTGTTTGACTGCGGCCAGAACTTCGAGCGGATCTTCGCCGCAGATGATCGAGTTTGACGGGTCGAAGTTGACCCCGAACCATGGCGAATCTATCTGATTGATTATTTCGAGAAAGACATCGAGATGCTGGGCGAATTCGGGATATTTCCAGTAACCGTCCTTGTAATGATTCTCCATGTTGAGCACGATGTTGCGTTCGGCGGCGTAGGGAATGACTTCGCGGATGCAGTCTACTGTATATCGCACGCCGTCTTCGCGAGACACGTCTTCGCGGCGCTGGCCTGAAAGCACGCGGCAGAAACTGCCGCCGAGTTGCGCCGTCAGATCGATCCAGAACCGCTCTTTTTTGAGCTCCTCAAGGCGGGCTTCCGGGTCGTGCTGGGTGAAATCGGGCGAACAGCACATCATCGGAATTTCCAGGCCCTTTGAATCGGCGTGCTGTTTTACTCTGGCAACATACTCCGGTTCGAAGCTGGAGAAAAAGCCGGGGTACATCTCCACGCCGTCAACGCCGAGCGTCGATGCGAGATCGATCCAGTCGAAGAGCGTCATTGTTCTGGTGACGCAGAGATCGTCCATGTAGCATTTGGGAAAAGCGCTGAGTTTGGGCATTGCAGTAAAAAATACTCCTGATGTTTGAAATTATTCCGGCTGGAGGACAGTCTTGACATATCGGCCGTCGTGCATGCCGTCGAAGCAATCCTTCCAGTCGCCGAGACCGGCGACGCGGCTGATGATCGGTTTGAGGTTGATCTGTCCGGATGAGAGCATCGAGACGACCTGTTCCCAGTTCTGGAATGTGTGGCTGAAACTGCCCTGAAGCGTAACGGCTTTCTGAACCAGCGGATCGAGCGAAAAGCCCAGCGGCTGCGGGCCCCAGCCGACCTTTGTGATCTGCCCGCCGGGGCGAATGATCTCCAGCGCCGATTTCAATGCCGCCGATGCTCCGGCCGCATCGATGATCAGGTGAGCTCCAAGGCCGTCACCGACGCTGCGAACGAGATCGGCCAGATCGGTCTCCTGAACATTGACGGCATAATTCACGCCCAGATCGCGCGCTGCTTCAAGTCTCGAAATGTCCTGATTCATGCCGGTCACGATCAGCGTGCCGGCACCGTTGATCCGGGCCATCTCTGCGCATAGCAGGCCGATAGGCCCCGGCCCGAGGACCACGACGGTGTCACCCGGACGAATCCTGCTTTTTACAGTCACGCAATTGTATGCGACGCAGCACGGCTCGGTCAGTGCTGCCCGTTCGAACGGCAGCGAATCGGGTATGTGATGAAGACATCTTTCGGCTACTCTGACGTATCCGGACATCGCTCCGTTGATGCCGTATCCGAAGCCTTTGCGCTGCGGGCACAAATTGTAATCACCCGATCTGCAGTAAAGGCACTCACCGCAGATAAAAGCAGCAGTTTCAGATACGACGCGATCGCCCTCTTTGAAACTCCTCACTCCTTTGCCG
Source organism: Acidobacteriota bacterium (assembly GCA_016710075.1). Classification (GTDB taxonomy): domain Bacteria; phylum Acidobacteriota; class Blastocatellia; order RBC074; family RBC074; genus JADJLO01. Next base: position 59,029 of record JADJLO010000002.1, read on the forward strand.
GCTTTGGCGACGATGCCGCCGAATTCGTGGCCAAGTATGACGGGTGTTCTCACCGGCCAGCTCTGAGTTCCGTGATACTGATGAACGTCGCTGCCGCAAACGCTCACGGCGCCGACTTTGAGCAGAATTTCGCCGTCGCCGATTTCGGGCAGTTCAATTTCACGCAGTTCGACGGAGTGCGGTTTGAGGTCGTATTGAACGACACCGGTCATTGTCTGGCTCACAGGCGGATCCTCCTTGTTATCTCCTGCAGCATCCCTTTGAGATCGCCGCTTGCGACGTTGAATGAATAGGCATTGATGGCCAGCGGCGCGCCGATGACCACGAGAGGGGCTCCGTGCTTCGGCATCTCGATGGCCTCCTCGATGGTCAGTCCGCCAACAGCCTGTACCGGGATGCTCACGGCATCGACCACCGCTTTCAGATCATCGAGCGGGCTCAGCCGCTTCCCTGTGTCCGCCATGATGCCGTTGCGTTCGTCAAAACCTGTATGGTGGACGATGTAATCGACTCCGAGGTCCTCCATCCATTTGCTGGCGGCGGCCTTGTCGTCGCAGGCCATGTTGTCTCCCATGGCTTCGATGCCGAAATCGCGACAGGCTTTGACCACTGCTTTGATGGTCTCTTCGTGAGCGCGGGCCATGACTACCACGTGAGTGGCGCCTGCCTTTGCCATCATCTCGGCTTCGAGATACCCGCCATCCATCGTTTTCAAATCGGCAACTATCGGATGATCGGGAAATTCGGCGCGCAGCGCCTTCACTGCGTGCAGCCCCTCGGCCAGTATCAGCGGGGTTCCGGCTTCCAGCCAGTCGACTCCGGCTTCAACCGCAATTCGCGCCGTTTCTATTGCTTCTTTAAGATCGGTCAGATCAAGTGATATTTGGACTATTGGTTTCATAATGAAGAAGGAGTTTAAAGTTCAAAGTTTAAGGTTCAAAGTCGTTGAGACCACGGGGTTTTATGGGATAAAAACTTTGTAACTGCTCAGCCCTACTAACGGGTCTTCGTAGCGGAAAGTTCTTACCCAACCAGCCGGATTTCGTGGGAATAAAGGTATTTTTCATCGCCAAGAACGCCAAGGATTGATAGCCGGGATTTGGCCTGACATCTCGATTTTAGCCGGTTTTAAAAGTAAAGTATGAATCACTCCCTAAATCCTCTTGGCGTTCTTGGCGATGAAAAAGACCTTTATTCCCGCTTAATCCATCAAATACTAGAGACCAGGGGCTGAGCAGTTACAAAACTTTAAACTCTCTATTTGAGTTCCCGGATTTTGATATTTCGGTACCAGACGGCGTCGCCGTGATCCTGGAGCAGGATGTGGCCGCGTTTAGCCTCGCCGAAGCCTTTTGTGTTTTTGAATTTGCTTTCAGCGAGGTGCTTTTTGTAATCATCGCTGGAACGATCGAATTCGACCACTTTAATTCCATTGAGCCAGTGTTCGATACGATTGCCGCGGACGACGATGCGTATCGAGTTGAACTCGCCGACGGGTTTGAGGACTCTGTTTGTCGATGCGGGGATGAGGTCATAAAGTGAGCCGGAGGTTCGGTTGCCCTGGATTCCCAATTTCGCATCCGGGTGGTTGATGTCGTCGAGCACCTGCATTTCGAAGCTGACTCCTGATTTTCCGGTTGGCGGAAGGCTTTCGGAGACGAGATACTTGATCCCGCTGTTGCCGCCGGAACTGAGTTTCCATTCGAGTTGGAATTCGTAATTCTCGAATTGATCGACGGTGATGATGTCGCCGCCGGCTTCGCCAAGTTCGCCCTTGCCCGGGACTTTCTTGATGCAGCCGTCTTCAATAGCCCATCCCGAAGCCATACTCTGTTTATGAAAGCCTCGCCAGCCGTTGAATGTTTTTCCGTCAAACAGGAGTCGCCATCCATCGGCTTTCTCTTTTGCGGTTAATCGATTTTGGGCCGTCTGTGCCTGGATAGTCGAGGCGGTTATTACCAGTGCGACAAATAATAAAAGCAATTTTTTGAGCATATTCATATTTTATCAAGAGTTATTATTGATGAAGTCCACCACGACGTGAGCCAGTTCTTCACCCTTGTCTTCCTGAAGGAAATGGCCTGCGCCTGTGATGGTTGTGTGAGCCTGGCCCTGAGTGCCGGGGACTAGCTTGTGAAAGACCTTTTCGCCGTCGCGTGTGACGGGGTCGCTGTCGCTGAAAGCGGTCAGGAACGGCTTCTCCCATTTTGTCAGGACCTGCCAGGCTTTGCGGTTGGCTTCGGATGCCGGATCGTCGGGGCTGATCGGGACGAGCACCGGAAACTGGCGGGCGCCTTCTTTGTAAGAGTCGTCGGGAAAAGGTGCATTGTATGCTTCGATAACCTCAGGTGAGAGTTCAGTGACGCAGCCGCCTTTGATAATCCCGCCGACGTGAAATTTCTCAACGGTTTGCGAATATTCGCGCCAGCGCATGAAGCCTTCGGTCATTTTCTGATCGCCGGTCGGCAGGCCGGTGTTGGCGGCGACAATGCGCGCGAATCGTTCCGGGTTCTCTGCCGCAATTCGCAGGCCAAGCAGTCCTCCCCAGTCCTGGCAGACCAGTGTCATGCCGGTGAGATCCAGCTTTTTGATGAAAGCGGTGAGGATGTCGATATGGAACTGGTAGGAATAGTCGTCGCGTCTGGCGAGCTTGTCCGAACGGCCGAATCCGATCAGATCAGGTGCAATCGCGCGGTGACCCGCGGCCGTGATGATGGGGATCATCTTGCGATAGAGATATGCCCACGATGGCTCTCCGTGAAGAAGCAGAACCGGAGAGGCGCTTTCAGGTCCCTCATCGACGTAATGCACTCTCAAGCTTGTGCCTTTGTAATCGATCTCAAGATAGTGGGGTTGATAGTTCCATCCAGGCAGATTCGCGAAACGATCATCCGCTGTTCGTAAGGTTTCCATTGTCGATTTCCTTGAAGTAGTTAAGTGGATGCTGCCGGCTTTCTTGACAGCTACTGACCGTACGGTTAAATTCAATTTCTTGTTGATTTGTTTCGATCCCAGAGCAAGGCATTATAAGATAATTGTCTTAAATTCAAAATCAAAACCTGGCGACAGGAAAGCGCTCATCGTAGTTGACCCAACCTTCTGCAAGATGCGCAAGAGAGCATTGCCGTGAATATCATTGTCTGCCTCAAACAGATTCTCGATCCCGAGATCCCGGTTCGCGATTTCCGGGTCGATAGCGATAAAAAAGAAGCAACGCGCGGATCGGCCAATATGGTCACCAACATCTTCTGTGAGAATGCGCTGGAGACGGCGCTGCAGCTTCGAGAGAAGACGGGCGGAAAGATAACCGCGCTCATCTTCGGCTCGGTTGAGAGTGCGGAAGATTCGCTGCGCAAGGCGCTGGCCATGAAAGCAGATCAGGCGATGATGGTGATCAATGACGGCCATCCGCATCCCGATCCGCTTGCTGTTGCGCAGGTGCTGGCCGCGGCGATACGCAAAACAGGTGAATTCGATCTGGTCATGGTCGGACGCGAGTCCGGCGACTGGGGCGTAGGCCAGACAGGAGGGCTCATTGCCGAAGAACTCGGCATCCCATGCGTTTCGTTCGTCGATCAGATTGAGTCCGGAGCAGACGGTCTGATCGTCAAACGCCAGACAGACACCGGATGGGAGAAGGCCGGCGCCCGACTGCCTCTCGTGGTTACCGTGACAAACAACGAATTCAACGTTCCCAGGATTCCCAAGACCCGCGACATTATGATGTCTTCGCGCCAGCCGATTACCAAATTGACGCTTGACGAGATCGGAGTGAACGCGGGGGAAGTCCGCGCCGGCGGCAGCTACTATCAGGTGGTCGATCTGAGCATCCCGGTCAAGGATGTCAATTGCGAGTTCGTCTCCGGTGATACGCTCGATGAGAAAGTCGGTAATCTGGCAAAGCGCATCATGGATATTGCACAGGCTTTATAAGCATAAATAGTTATTATCAAAAAATATTGGATCAAATATGAGCAACGTAGTTGTCTGTCTTTTTTCAGCATCCGGGTATGATCGTGCGGCGCAGGGAGTCGCCGGGGCCGGCAGGCGCCTTGCGGACTCTCTCGGCGCAAAGATGCATATTGTTGCAATAGGCCCAAGCAATCCCGATTTCAACTCTCAGGCGGCAGCCGTTGCGGATTCAGTAATTGTTGCCGACCAGGCTGAGCTTTCGGAGTATCAGCCGGAGATTTGCCTCGAAGCGCTCAAACAGCTTTGCCGGCCGCTGGAGCCGCGCGCGGTGATTCTGAGCAACGACACATGGAGCCAGGAACTGGCGCCGCGACTGGCTCACCGGCTGGGCGGAAGCGCAGCCGGCGACTGCCTCGATCTGACGGTCGTCGATGGTTCGATCCGCATCAAACGCAGCGTATACGGAGGCAAGGCGGTCGCGACAATCGAGCTGAAGCGATCACCGGCCGTGGCCTGGGTGCGCTCGCGGGCTTTCGATCCGGCAGCTTTAGCTGCATCGACTGGCGAGATAAAACACGCATCTGCCGAAATAAAACCCGATGACCGGACACGGATCGTCGAGCGGAAATCAGAGACTTCCGGCGAAGCCAGACTCGAAGATGCCAAATTGATCATCTCCGGCGGCCGCGGGCTTGGCGGACCTGAGCCATTCAAGGATTTACAGGAAGTTGCGGCGATGCTTGGCGGTCAGGTTGGGGCTTCCCGCGCTGCCTGCGATTCCGGATGGTGTCCGCCTTCGTGGCAAATAGGACAGACCGGCAAGAAGGTCGCCCCGGGACTCTATCTTGCCGTCGCAATTCAGGGCGCCAGCCAGCATATCGCCGGCATGTCCGATTCGAAAGTAGTCGCTGCCGTCAATATCGACCCCGATGCGCCGATCTTCAAACACTGCAAATTCGGCATCGTCGAGGATTACAAAAAAGTCATCCCGCTGCTCAAAGAGAAGCTGGCAGCCATGAAATAGAGTTTATATGTGAGTAGTCGGTTGGCAGTTGGCGACCGGCTACTATTCTTTAAACCTCCTCTTTCGTAACCAGGAAACATGAGTAATTCTGAAGCCACACGTGAAGTTCTCTGGAATATCTCCTATTCGTGGGTGATGTATCTGATGTTGGCCGCATCGGTACTGGTCGCGGGGATTGGCGTTTACAAAAGGGTCGAATTGTGGCGGAGGGGCCTGCCGGCGGGCAGGTTCGATCAGCCACTCGAACGAATCAGGATGCTGCTCAAACATGCTCTGGGGCAGCGCCGGACGGTGCGAGAAAGCTACGCCGCCGTATTTCATACCTTCATCTACACAGGCTTCATCATTCTGACTGCCGCGACGACGGTTGTCATGATTCATCACGATTTCGGCATCGAGATCATGAAGGGAGCGTTTTATCTCTATTTTCAGTCGTTCATAGTCGATGTCTTCGGATTGATGGTCCTGCTTGGAGTGGGCATTGCCGCGATCAGGCGTCTGGTTATCAAACCGCGAAAGCTGGTCTATACGGACGAGGCATTATTGATCCTTGGCGCGATATTTCTGATCGCGCTGACGGGATTTCTGGTTGAAGGGTGGCGGATTGCCGCAACCAACGATCCCTGGGGGGCGTGGTCGCCTTTCGGGTATTTGATTGCCCGGGGCTTTGATTCAATCATGAGCGAATCGGCTATGAGGACGGCTCACCTGCTGACCTGGTGGTTGCATGCCGTGCTTGTCTTCGGCTTTATTGCCTGGGCGCCGTACACGAAGATGATCCACGTTCTCACCGGGCCATTGAATATTTATACTGCGAGATTGAGTCCGAGCGGCGGATCGCTCAAGGTCATGGATTTCGACAAAGCCGCCGAATCAGGGGATCCGCTCGGGGTCAAGACGCTTGCCGGCTTCACATGGAAAGACCTGGTAGATTTTGATTCGTGCACGGAATGCGGCCGTTGCACATCGGTCTGTCCGGCGAACACCGTGGGCAAGTCGCTTTCACCGCGCGACATCATTCTTGATCTGCGCAATCTGATGCACGCTGATCCGATTAAAGCCTTCGGCAACGGTCAGCCGGAGCATCCGCCACTGCCGATCATCGGGGCCGTCGCGGCTACTGCCCCGGAATCCCTCTGGGAGTGCACAACCTGCGGCGCCTGCATGGAGGCCTGTCCGGTCTTCATCGAACAGATGCCGAAGATCGTCGATATGAGACGTTTCCTGGTCATGGAAGAAGCGGATTTTCCGGACACGATGGGAGAAGCGCTCACCTCGCTCGAATCGCGAGGCCATCCGTTCAGGGGCACTCAGAGTTCGCGCATCGACTGGACTGACGGGCTCAACGTCAGGACGATGGCGGATACACAGGATGCGGAAGTGCTCTTCTGGGTAGGCTGTGGAGGGGCGCTGCTCGAACGTAACCAGAGCGTCGTTCGAGCCACCGCTCAACTGCTGGAGAAAGCCGGCGTCAAATTCGCCATTCTTGGCCGCGAAGAGAAGTGCACGGGCGATCCGGCGCGCCGCATCGGCAACGAATTCCTCTTTGAGATGATGGCGAAAGAGAATGTCGAGACGCTCAATGGATACAAGGTCAAGAAGATCGTCACTTCGTGCCCGCATTGCTTCAACACCTTCGCTAATGAATATCCGCAGTTCGGCGGAAAATACGAGGTCTTCCATCACAGCGAATTCCTTGCCGCACTGGTGAGTGAAGGCCGGCTCAAGCCGGTGGCCGAAATCGACAAGAAGATAACTTTCCATGATCCCTGTTATCTGGGACGACATAACGGCGTATTCGATGCGCCTCGCCAACTGGTGCAGATATCGACGAAGACCGCACCGGTTGAGATGAAGCAGAGCCGCGAGAACGGATTCTGCTGCGGCGGCGGCGGCGGTATGAGTTTTGTCGATGAGCCGAAGGACAAGCGCGTCAATCAGGAACGCGCCCGGCAGGTTCTTGAGACTGACGCCGAAATTCTCGCCGTCGGATGCCCCTTCTGCATGACGATGATGGAAGACGGCATCAACGCCAAACGCGGCGACCGCGAGCTCAAAGTAATGGATGTTTCCGAACTGCTGTGGCAATCGGTTTCTAACCAGAAAAGTTAGTTTTATCGTTCAGAGTTCAAATCGAATCAAGGAGTAAATTAATCATGGATCTTAAGTTAACGGCAGAGGAGATGCGGTTCCGTGACGAGCTGCGAGCCTGGCTGCAAGCCAATGTGCCGCCGCCGTGGACCGGTACCACTCACGAGGAGGGAAAGGGGCCCTATTTTGAGTTCCTTCGCAAATGGCAGAAGAAGGTTTTTGAAGGAGGATGGACCGGCCTCTCATGGCCGAAAGAATTCGGCGGGCGCGGCGCAAGGCTGATCGAGCAGTCGATCTTCCAGGAAGAATGGGCGAGAGCCGAAGCCCCTCCATTGATCAACGTTCTGGGAATGTCGCTCATCGGGCCGACGATCATTGCCGTCGGAACCGAAGACCAGAAGAAACGATATCTCTCGAAAATTCTGTCGGGAGAAGAGATCTGGTGCCAGGGATTCTCCGAACCCAATGCGGGCAGCGATGTGGCGGGATTGAGCACCAAAGCGATGATCGATGGTGATCATTTCATCGTCAACGGTCAGAAGATCTGGACCAGTCTGGCCCACGCCGCCGATTACTGCCTGCTTCTTGTCCGGACGGATCCAACCGCGCCAAAACACAAGGGCATCACCGCGCTGCTCGTCGACATGCACAGTCCCGGCGTGACCGTTCGCCCGCTCAAGCAGATGACCGCCGATTCGAGCTTCAATGAAGTCTTCTTCGACAATGTTCGGGTGCCGATGTCGAACATCCTCGGCGAAATCAACAGGGGCTGGGGCACCGCCATTGCTACGCTGATGAATGAACGAGCTCACCTCGGCTCGGGAATTTACATTCAATTCAAGAAGAATTTCGATACTCTCATCTCGCGTTCGCGGGAAACCAGACGCGGAGGACGCGCTGTCAGTCAGGATCCGGTCCTGCGACAGAAGCTGGCTCAGTCTCACATCGAGCTGGAGATTTTCCGTCTGACCACAATGCGTGCGCTGAGCAAGATGCAGCACCAAAGCATCCCCGGCCCGGAAGGCTCGATCCTTAAACTGCAGTGGAGCGAGCTCAACCAGCGGTTGGCGCAGACATCGATGGAGACTCTCGGAGCTCAGTCCCAACTCTGGAGCACGGATGAAGGGCGCTGGGTCTACAACTTCCTGCGATCGCGCGGCAATACAATAGAAGCAGGCACCAGCGAGATTCAGCGCAATATCATTGCTGAACGCGTTCTCGGTCTGCCGAAAAGTTATTGAGGGGAGTTGTCAGTTATCGGTTGCCGGTTGTCGGTTGAATCCAGCGAAGTGAGAACGATGCGGATTACAACCAATAACCGGCAGCCAATAACCAACAACCGACAACTGAAAACTGACTACTTATAACTAAAAGCTAAAACATCATGGACTTCGATCTCTCAAAAGCACAAAAACTATTGCAACAATCCTCGCGTGACTTTTTCGTTCGTGAATGCAAACCCGAGCGAGTCCGCGAATTGATGGCTACTGAAACCGCTTACGATGAAAGCCTCTGGCGCGCCATTGCGGATCAGGGATGGACGGGACTGATCATTCCCGAGGAATACGGAGGGTTAGGCCTGGGGCTTGTCGATCTCGTCGCGGTTGTCGAGGAGATGGGGAGAGCCTGTCTGCCGGGCCCTTTTCTTTCGACTCTCTGGGCGGCGGCTCTGATCGAGCGCGCCGGCAGCGAGGGCCAGCGGAAGCAGTACCTCGAACCAATCTCGGCCGGCGATTTGAAAGCGACAGTTGCGCTGCTTGAAGAGGAAGCCGACTGGAATCCTGCCGCTGTCACCATGCGCGCGGAGAAAGACGGCAAGACCTTCAAGCTTCGCGGCCGCAAGGAATATGTCACCGATGCCGCCGTCGCCGATGTCATCATCTGCGTGGCGCGAGACAATGATGGTCTCGTTTTTCTCCCGGTCGAAAAGGGCGCCAGGGGAGTCAAGATCACTCCTATGTCCGGCCTCGATCAGACACGCAAACTCTACAGCGTCGATTTCGACGATGTCGCAATTCAGGAAGCTGATGCGCTGGCGTTTACCACCAAACCTCAGGATGCGTTCGAGGCCGCGACTGACATCGCCAATGTCGCCATCTGCGCCGAGATGGTGGGCCTGATGCAATGGACTCTTGACGCGACGGTTGACTATGCCAAGACGCGCCAGCAATTCGGACGCTCGATCGGCATTTATCAGGCGGTTCAGCATCAGTGCGCCGATATGTATCTCATGACGGAGAGTGCCCGCTCGGCTGCTTATTATGCCGCGTGGACAGTCTCGGAGAATGACCCGGCCGCAAAACTGGCTGTCTCCGTGGCCAAATCATACTGCTCCGATGGCGCCCGCGAAGTCGGCAACCGTGGGGTTCAGGTTCACGGTGGCATCGGCTTCACCTGGGAACATAACATTCACCTCTACTACAAACGCGCCAAAAGCTCCGAAATCATGTTCGGCGATGCCAATTATCACCGGGAAAAGGTTGCTTCAAAAGTTATTGATGAGGCCGATTAACCGCAACTTTCTCAAAGATTTTGTGACTTTCGCAACTGACCCGCCGTCTTATGTCCGGCAGCTTATGCCATCTATTGACGTTTTTGCGTCAGCAATGGTCAGGATAAGAAAACTTTAAGGGGGAAAGATGAAGAAAATATTTGTGAGTGCGACACTTCTCGCCGTGATGATGATCGGGTTGAGTGCAATCAGCTTCGCGCAGGCGAAAGAAGCGGCAAACTTTGCCGGGACCTGGGCTCTTGATAAAGCGAAGAGTGAAGGGTTGCCGCCGATGATGGCGAATGCAGAAGGTGTCACGTGGGTTGTGACGCAGGATGGCGGTCAGTTGACCCGCGAGCAGAAGGTTGAGGGCGCCCCGGCGCCTCCAGCAGGTGGCCCCGGCGGCGGTGGCGGCGGCAGAGGCGGCGGCATGGGCGGCGGAGGCCCCATGACGGTCAAACTCGATGGCAGTGAATCTGTCACGGATGTGCCGCGTATTTCCGGCAAATCCACCACAAAGGTCAAGTGGATGGATGGCGGGAAGATGCTCGAAGTCAGCACCGTCATGAGCGGCAGCATGGGTGGCAACGATTTCACCGCAACCACGACCGAGCATTGGGAACTGGCCGATGGCGGCAAAACCCTGAAGGTTCATCGCACTTCAGAGAGCCCGCGCGGCACCCAGGAATCGAAGATGGTCTTTACCAAAAAGTAATCACCAGTTTTCGGTTAATCAATAAAACAGGCGATACAATACCGAAACCGGTGATGTATCGCCTGTTCTTGTTTTTTTTACTGATGCAGGCACAAATCGGCATCAAGACAGTTTCTTGACCAGCCCCTGCATCAGTTTGAATTCAGGTGTGCCGGCGCTGCAGAGTTCAAAGAGAGCCATTTCGATTGAAGAAATAATCGCTCCCGCCTTTTCGAGGCGGTTGATCGCCACTTCGCGATTTCGTGTGAGTCTGGTAGCTATCGCATCGCTCAAAAGATGGACCTGATAGCCGTTGACGAGCAGATCGTGGGCGGTCTGGCTGACGCAGATATGAGCCTCGATGCCGCAGAGCATGACCTGTTCGATGTGAAACTCGCGCAGCCTTGTGTCGAATTCCTGAACACCGCAGGCAGAAAACGAGAGCTTCTCGATCGGATCGGCTCCTTCTCTGAAATGCAGGGATACTTCAGAAGCAGTCTGACCGAGACCTTTCGGATATTGTTCGGTAACGATGACCGGTAGATCGAGCAGATTGCAGGCCTGCACCAGTATGGCTATCCGCTCTGCAACGACCTCGAAATCGGGAATGATCGCTCGAAAACCCTCCTGCATATCGATCAATGCAAGCGCTGTGTTTTTGCGTTTCAGAAGTGAAGCATGTCTCATAGATCACCGTAAAATAGCCGCCTGTCCAGGTCGGGCTTTATTGATCACATCTATTTTCAAACAGTTCGTGACAACTGCACGACAATTGATTGCGATATTGCATTTGACAGCAAAAGGGGTTGAAAGGGTCAGGTAAATGGTTCGGGATAACGCAAAGCCCGATCTTTTCAGCCCCGATAAAGACAGGCTGTCCGGGTTTAGATTACGCAGTTGGGGTGTGATCGTTGGGAGCTCGGACAGCCTTATTTTTTTAGTTTCCGCTTCTGACGGGAGTTGCCGCAGGCGGAGTCAGGGCCGGATCGCTCGTCACCCAGGCGGTCCACCATAGATCTCTCAGCATCTGAGTTCCCGCAGCGAGTCTTTCAATCACAAATTTTTTATGTTCCGGCGATCGATTCGCAGCGCTGAACGGCTCTTTCTTGTCCAGAATATAAAGCTGTTCGACCAGTGCATTTGAGGATTTGAGAAACTTCCAGATTTCATCGCGTGGATTTTCGATGAGACGCGCATTCTGGCTGACGGATGGAGCGACGTCATTAAGCTTTATCTGAGCTGCGACAAATTCCTCTTCAAACCGGAAATGGATTCCGCGGTCGCGGGTGAAGACCGTGTAGCCATTGGGATTATTTCCGCTCCAGCCGTTGTAATGAATTGTTGTGTGATGCGGGTTTGCGACATCGCTGACGTAATGTCCGAGAATTCCGGCATCGTTGATGATCCGCTCTTCTATCCAGCGGCGTTTCTTCGAATCCTTCTCGGCACGCCATAATCTGAATTCAACACGGACAGTCTGGAAAAGTTCGAGGATGCGGTAGGGAACAAATCCGGCCGTAGTAGGTTTTTGTCCGGCCTTGATCATTTCAGATGTGAAGTCGTAACGATTCATGGCCTTCATCGCCGATGGCGGAACGAGTTCCATATCGAGAAAGTGGTCTGGAGCATAGGCCGAATCCATGGCCCTGTCGATGTTCGATTCCGTGCGGTCTCTCCAGCGGTCGGGTTCCGGATTGAGGTAACTCAATCGATCGGCTGACTGACGGAAGAATTTGGGCATCTCCGAGGGAAGTTTCATGGCGGCTGCGCGGCCGGATATCTCGTGACCCAGTTGCCCCCATCCCCTCACGTCGGATGACCGGAGAAGAAGCATTGAAAGCGCAATCAGGATAAAAACTGCTGGTCTTAAGGTTTTATTCATTGTTTATTTCTGCGGCGGCAAATCCAGCGAATAGACTTTTCTGCCTTCGATATCGTGAAGGCTGACGCTCATGGTTGCCGTTTTGCCGTCTATTTTTATCGCTCCGAAAAACTGGAATCCGTCTTTGGGCGATCGGTTCTGTTTCATTCCTTTGGGAATGCCTGTGAATTTTACCTGCGGGCCGAATGTGTCATCCAGCTCTGCGGGGCCGAAAGTCCCGGCATTCAAAGGGCCTGCGACAAATTCCCAGAAGGGCGAGAAGTCCTGGAACTGAGCCCGCGCGGGGTCATAAAAATGAGCTGCCGCATAATGTACATCGGCCGTGACCCAGATGATGTTTTTGATGCGGTTGCGTTTGATGAAGCGGAGAAGCTCGGCTACTTCAAGTTCACGTCCGAGCGCAGGGCCATTGCCATTGGCGAAAGCTTCGAATTTTCCGCCTGCATCTGGCACGACAAGGCCTATCGGCATGTCGCTGGCAATGACTTTCCACACGGCTTTCGATGTCAGCAGTCGCTGCTTTATCCACTCAAGTTGAGGTGAGCCGAGAAAGGCCGTCTCGTCGCTGATGACCGGTTGTCTGTTTGGAGTATTCGGTCCGCGGTAGCTTCGTTCGTCGAGCATGATGACATCGACGAGCGGGCCGTAATTGATCGATCGATAGATTCGTTCAGGGTCATCGGGGTTGAATCGAATAGGCATGTAATCGAGAAAACCTCTTCTGGCGTGGGCGGCGAGCAGGTCGATGCTTTTGATGTTGTATCGCGGATCGTCGAGTATCTGCCCGGGATACCAGTTGTTCCGAACTTCATGATCGTCCCATTGGGCGAGCATCGGTACTTCTGAATTGAACCGGCGCAGGTTCTCGTCCATGAGGTTGTAGCGATAGTTGCCGCGAAACTCGTCGATGGTTTCCGCGACCTTCGATTTTTCAGGAGTGGTCAGGTTCTTCCAGATGGAGCCATCATCGAGCTTGACCTCGGCCTGGATCAGACCGTCGGCATAGATCGAATCGCCGGAATGGATAAAGAGATCGGGCTGGAGCCGGCGCATCGATTCGAAAATCTTCATCCCCCCGAATTCTTTATTGATCCCCCATCCCTGCCCGCAGACATCTCCTCCAAAGACGAGTGTCAGGTCGCGCCTGTCTTTGGGGAGGGTGTTGAAGCTGCCCCGAACGGGCTCGCTGTAAGCTCGTATATCTTTCAGGTCCTGAAATGAAACGCGGTAGAATATTTTCTGACCGGCCGGCAGATCCGTCAGGTCAATTCGTGCGGTGAAATCGCTCGATTCGATGGCTGCGGGACCGGTGAGGCGCCGGGGATTGCCGAAAGACTCGGTCGTCGAGTATTCGACAATCATTCGTGCGGGCCTGTCGCTGCGACTCCAGATGATCGCCCGGTTTGAAGTGACATCGCCGCTCTGAACTCCGAAGGGAATTCCGGGACGCGCGGAATCGGAAGTTATGACCGCCGCGGAATAAGATCCCTTACTGCAGTTGAGCATCGAGGTCGTCGCCAGGCCGCCGGCGGCGATTGCGGCGTTGGAGAGAAAGTCGCGTCTTTTCATCATTATTTAAGCCTGTTGTTTTTCCCAGGTCTCGACCTGTTCTCTGCTCCGGTTGAGAACGATCCTTTCCCGCTCGATCATGGCGATCCAGTCGCCGGGCAAGCGCATCGGATGTTTGAGAACGAACCCTCGGGCTATGATGATTCCGCTCAGTCGCCATTCCGGCTCGCTCAGAAGCACTTCCTGCACCTCGCCCATCTTGTGGCCGTCGCTCGATTCCACCGCCAGCCCGCGTTTGATGGTGCTTTCGGATGGAGTTACAAGCTGATCGGTGACGAGTACTCCCGGCGCGTGCATCGGATCGCCAAAGGCATTGGCAACCAGGGGGACGACATAGTTCACCCAGTCCATCGGTTTGATCTTCGAACGGGGATGCTCGGCCTGCTCCTGTTCGAACTTGTCCAGACCAACATAATGCTTCAGCTCGAAACTGGGAAGCTCGACGATCTCTTTTTCCTTGTGGATGGTCGTTACTTTATCGTGCTCGGAATGAGTGACCCATCCGAGCGGCATGAGCACCTGACGCGATTGCAGTGCGCCGCCATGCCTGATTACCAGATGCGTCGCTTCAAAACTCGTTCTGTCGAGAATAACCCTTTCGATACGGCCTATTTCGCGCCCTTCGCTTTCAACGGACGCTCCAATATTGATTTCAATCATAGCTGATCCTCAAAAAATGGAATTACCTTAATCTATGACCACGATAAGCCTTGAGGATGTCTATTTCAACCTGATCAAGGCTGCCCGTCATCTGACTTTCCTTTTTGCAGGGCGGTCGTCCTTGTCCCGGCCTTTCTCATCGTCGTCGTCATCACCATCGTCTTTGATGGTGCGGACGAAGGCGCTACGGACGGGAGCGGGCATCGGTGAACTGGCGCCCTTGACCGATTTCCAGATGATCTCGTTGAATTCGATATCGGGAGCAGCGTCCTCTTTTGTGAAATCCATCTGCTGCGATCTCACCGAACCGACGGCATTCCTCGCGTTCTTTTCATTGATGTCGATGCGCGCGGGTCGATGCTTGAAAGGCGTCAGGTCAGCCTTGTCGGTGAAGCTGTTGTACATCGGTGTGGCCGCCGCATCGTACTGGCTCATGGGTTGGAGCCCGAGAATCAGCTCCATCGTGCGAAGCATGCCCGATGTCGAATACATCGTCGAATCGACCACCTTGCGTTTTGTATAGGCGCTTGCGACAAAAGCGGGTGAACGGTGGGCATCGACATGATCGGGGCCATTCTGCGCATCGTCTTCGAGGATGAAGATGGCGGTCGATTCCCAGTACTTGCTGTTTGAGACGGCCTCGACGAGTCTGCCGACAGCCAGATCGTTTTCCGCCACGTGAGCGCGCGGCGTCGGAGCGCCCACGCGCGTCCCCTGTGTATGGTCGCCGCCGATTCTTACGATCTGGAATTGAGGCAGATTGCCGTTCCTCTCAAATTCGCGGAATTCGGTCAGCCATGAATCGATGCGCACATTGTCCGGTATTGTCAGATCCCAGGATGGGAAACTCGGGCTGAAATGGCCCGTGAGTGCGGATTCATAGGTGAAATTTTCTTTTTTAGCCTTTGAGTTGGGATCCCCGCCGAGTTCGCCGCCCCCGCCCGGTTTGCCTTCGCGAATGCTGACGAATTCGCCGTAGCTCCGGTAAGAGACTCCCGCACGGGCACAGTAGTCCCAGATGTATCCGCCGGTCGGGCGTGAAATATTCTTTTGGCCTTCGTAATCGTAGGTGCGGCCGCGGCGCGAGTAATTTGTCGGCCAGGTTTTTTCGACGTAGTCAGTGGCATAGGCTGCTGTTGACCAGTTGTGACCATCGGCTGAGACCTCGGCGTCGACGTAGAAATTATCCAGAAGGACAAACTCACGGGCCAGAGCGTGATGGTTGGGCGTTACTTCTTCGCCGAAGATTGCCAGATTCGGGTCTCCGTTGCCTTCCTTCATATCGCCAAGGACCTGATCATAGGTGCGATTCTCTTTAATCACGTAGATTACGTGTTTGATCGGCGAGGGATCGCCGATGCGGACCGGGATGGCGGTTTTCTCGCGCGGCGCACGTGCGGCTTTGAGCAACTCGTCGGTGTACGGCGAATTTGAATAGACGCGTCGAGTCAGTTGTGCGAGTTTGACCTGAGCAGGCACATTGATCAGCGAGACCGAACCCTTAATGACTGCGCCGATATATTCGGTATCCTTGTCACGTGCTTTGTAGGGATTCGGGCCTTTCGGATTGGCGGCTGAAATTGTACCTTTGCCGTTGGCTACCAAGATTCTTTTGCCGTCTTTACTGGTTCTGACTGAAGTCGGGTACCATCCGGTCGGGATGAATCCTTTGACCCTGGAAGCTCCCGGTGTGCCGACATCCACGACTGCGACATTGTTGTTGTCGGCGTTGGCGATGTAGAGCGTTTTTTCATCCGGCGAAAGCGCGACGGCATTGGGCGTGCTGCCGATAGGCGACTTGGGATGCAAAGCCGTGGAGATCGCTTCGACCTCTCTCCCCTGCAGAACATCGATGACTGAAACGCTGTTGCTGTTGGCGTTCGCCACATAAAGTTTTTTTCCATCGCGTGTCAGTTCGAGGTCGTTCGGGTGATCGCCGGTTTGAACGTTGCCCATGACGTGGTTATCCGCCGTTTCGATGATTGAAACGCTTCTCGATCCCCAGTTGCTGACAAAGAGTTTTTTACCGTCACGGGAGATGGCGCAATCGTAAGGATATTCACCGACGGCGATCTTTGTGACGACCTTGCCCGAATTGGCGCCGAGTTCAATCACCGAGACCTGGTTGGACAGGTTCTCGACGACATACAGATGCCTGCCGTCGGGTGAGGCGGCAATTCCCGCGGGGAACGCAAATTCGCCGCGGCCTGCTTTTCTGGCTTCATCTCGGCCTTTCTCGTCGAGCTTGTGATACTGAAGGCTTCCCAGAATGATCTTGCCTGCTTCTGTGGCCTTCCCGTTGTCAAAATCGAAGATGAATACCTCGTTGTCGTCTCCGCCGGAAACGTAGAACCTTTTACCGTCCGGCGAGAAGGCCAATCCAAGCCATGATTTTTTTACTTCGACTTCCTGGACGCTCTTGTTGGTATTGAGGTCTATGATGTTGATCGAGTGCATTCCCCAGCCGTTGGTCGTCGCCAGCAGATAGCGGCCATCCCTGCTGAGCTCCATGTTCATCGGCATATCGCTCGTCTGAATCTGGACACCTTCAGGCGTCAACGACCATCCGTTGGGCAGCAGCGTGCCGGTCGTGGTTTTGCCTGGAAGCCTGCGCGAGGCCGCCGGCGCGGGATTCTGTTTCTTCGCCTGAGCAAATGCAGGTGTCATCTGGCCGGCCATCAACACGCAGCTAAGAATTATCGAGAAAAGAGTGGTGAAGCGACGGGTGATCATTTTTGCCTCCGATATAGAGTTTAGAGCAGTGCCTTCAGGCGATTTGTAAATGGGAAGTTTCCGCCTCAAGGCGGAACCCCGAACTTAAAACATTATTTCATCGTGAACGCCGATGGCGTCATCAAGTTCCGCTGAGATGTCTCCGATCCCTGCGGATAAGGATTTGAAATCGAAAAGATTGGCGTCGAGCAGGTGCGTCGGAACGGTATTGCCCAGAGCCGTGAGCATCGATTTGCGTATGTTCGGAATCTCGTTTTGAAGCTCATCGATCAGTTTTTTGATCCGCTTGCGCTTGAGATTTTCCTGAGAGCCGCACAGATCGCAGGGGATGATCGGGAAATCCTGCGTCCGGGAATATTCGGCAATGTCCTTTTCCCAGATGTAAGCCATCGGGCGGATCACGGTATTCCGTCCGTCGTCCGATCGCAGAACCGGAGGCATCGCTTTCATCGTGCCCACATAAAAGAAATTCAGCAGGAAAGTCTGCAGTATGTCATCGGCGTGATGGCCAAGCGCAATCTTGGTGCAGCCTTCCTCGACCGCGATGTTGTATAGAATTCCGCGGCGCAGCCGCGAACAGACCGAACAGTACGTCTTGCCTTCCGGAACCAGCCGTTTGACCACGGAATATGTGTCGCGCTCGACGATGCGAAAGGGGACGTTGATCCCCGAAAGATATTCAGGAAGTATGTGCGCGGGAAACCCCGGCTGTTTCTGATCGAGATTGACTGCGAGGAGTTCGAAATTGATCGGCGCCTTTCGCTGCAATGTCATCAGCAACTGGAGCAGCGTGTAGCTGTCCTTACCGCCGCTCAAACAGACCATCACCTTGTCGCCTTCCGCGATCATGCCGAAATCGCTGATGGCTTCGCCCATGCGTCGCTGAAGGATTTTTTGCAGTTGTTCCCCGCTATGAGAGTTGTTCCCGTTATTCATTGATGATGTAGATCTCCAGCTTGAAAGGATGAACTGGAAGCTTAGGATAAGGAAGGCGGATGCGTCAAATTAAGTTGTAACTTTACCCTTTTCTGAAGTGGTTGTAACCAGCGGCGGCATTGGGGCGACACGGCTATGGCGTCTGACGAATATCCGAGGCGCAGCCGTATCGTTCTCCAGTGCGATGATTTCACCGATCAGTGATAACCGCAGGTTGCATTCAATTGCGGCTTTGATCAGCTCCGGCTCGTTTTCTGGATCCGCGGTCAGGAGCAGTTCGAAATCCTCGCCCCCTTCGATCGCGAACTGGAACGCATCTTCGATATTGTCTGTGACCAGGGATGTTTCAGCAGCCACCGGCACCGCGTCAAAAATCGATGATGGCGTTGACCCGGCTTTCCTCGCAGATATGCAGCAGGTCCTGCGCCATCCCGTCGCTGACATCGATCATCGAATGCGCCAGGCTGCGAGCGCCGGCGATAGCCCCGAATTCAATTCGCGGAACCGGTTTGAGATGAGAGCGCAGCGCCGATTGTTCCAGGCTGCCATCACTGCTTTGATTGACACGGGCGCCGTCGAGCAGCAATTTAAGCCCGGCGGCTGATGCCCCGATCGCACCTGTCAGATAGATCCTGTCGCCCGGCCTGCCAGTGCTCCGGCGCACGGCCTTTCCCGAACTGCAACGGCCGATCACTATCGAATCCACCGACAGTCTGTCAGGAGAAGATGAGATGTCGCCGCCGATCAGCGTGACACCATATTTATCGGCGAGGCTGAAATAGCCGTTGAAAAAGTTTTCCCAGAATTGTCCGGCTGCACCGTCTGATGAAAGCTTCACCGGGATCGCAAGTGAGAGCATTGACTGTGCCGGAGTTCCTCCCATCGCCGCGATGTCGCTCAGGCTGACGGCGAGGGCCTTGTGTCCCAGCCATTCCGCCGGAATATATTCGAGTTTGAAGTCCACGTCCTCTACCAGAAGATCGACGGTGACGAGCGTCTCGCGTCCGGAAACCTCTCTCAATATTGCCGTATCGTCGCCGATGCCTTCGATGACTTCTGCACTCCCGCCAGCTGCAACACGGTCACGAATCATTCGGATGAACTCAAACTCGCTATTCATAAGGATAAATGTATCACCAGGATGATCCGCAATCTTCACCTTTTTCATTTTTGAGGGCGGACGACACCACGCCCGGGCTGGGCGGACTTGAGGATGCTTTCGGCCATGCGCTTGATGTCGGTTTTTCTGATGGATCGAATGGCATCGGGCTGAGCTTCCACCTCGGACGGTTTTCGGCCGAAGATGATTGCCCGAGCGTATTCCAATGCGCGCAGCGGATGCGATTGCAGCGAAATCGCATACCGGCCGATCGATGCGTTGCGCCCCGTTTCGAAGTCGTTGTCATCGGGAATCGAGCCGGCCAATTTCTGCAGCTCGGCGATCAGTATCTCCTTTGCCTTCTGTTCGTTTTCAGGCAGGGTGGATAGCTGAGCGACGAATGCGCCGGAAGCGAGTCTCTGCGCCAGTCGAATTGTGACACCCGAAGCCGGATTGTCCTTCCATTCAAGCTCTTCGCTCGGCTTTCCGCAGGAAGCGATGTTGCCGAGCATTTCGAGCGCATAAAGATCGTTAAATGAGGTTATCGACTGCCCCATGACTCTGATGCCGATCGATTGCGATGTCATCGAGCGTGAGCGCTGCTCGATTTTGTCAGCCGCAGTCGGGAGCGTGGTTGGGATGTTGACCTTGATGGTCTTGTCCACTTCCTCGCGCCTCAGTCCATCTGAAAATATCTTCGAGACCAGCGCGGATCCGTCGGTGTCTCCGACCAGCATGACGATAGGGAATTGTTTCCTGATGGTTTTTGCGTGCCATTCTTCCAGATTTGCATCTGTGGCGGATTTGATTACCCCTGGTATGCCGAATCTGGGAATCCCGTATGGATGGCCGGGATAGAGCGACTCCCACATCAGGTCTTCCGCGCGGGTCTGATCGGCGTCCATCCTGCGGCCCGCTTCCGCAAGCAGCGCATCGCGTTCAGTGGTCAGCTCATTCTTGTCAAAGAATGGATTCTCGATGATATCCAGCAATAATTTGATTGCCGGTTCTGCATTGCGTGAGAGCACATCCAGGGTGAATCCGTAAAAATCCGGCTCGTTGACGATCTCGATCCTGCCGCCGTAATTTTCAAGTTCCAGTGCGATCAGGTCGGATTTCCGCGAGGTGGTGCTTTTGAGCATGTTCCTGAGCATGAGCTCGGTCATTCCGCTGCTGGTCTGGTCTTCGAGCAACCGCCCGCCCTGAAACAAAACGCTGACCGCCAGTCTGGGCTGCGATTTGTCTTCGCGCACGAAGGCTCTGGGGCCGCGCAGGACCGAAAAATCCTTGAGCGGAACCGGCACCGAAGCGACGATTACATTCTGAGCTTCGACATAACCGCTTCGCTCGGCTCCCTGTGGAAAGGTCTTGAGCACGACGGCCGGTTTGACCTCCTCAGGCTTGATTGGTTGGGCGGCGGCGGGCGCGAAGGTCACGACCAGTTCGGCGAATTTCTCGGGCGAGAAGGTCCTGGCCTGGGCGTTGGCGGGCTCCAGTTCATGGACTGTGGTGTTTGCCAGTGTCATGTATTTTGCCGCGGCCTGTTGAATATCCTGTGGTGTAACGGCGCGGATTTTTGCAGGCAGGGAATCGAGAACCCTGTAATCTCCAAGCTGAATCTGGTACCTGGAGATTTCGTCCGCTTCCGACTCGAATACCGAAATTCTGTCGATTTGGCTCTTCTCGAGCATGACGCGGGCCCGCTGCAATTCTCCCTCACTCAACAATTCGCGGCGGAATCGTTCCATCTCTCTGAAGTATTCCGCCTCCGCGCGGTCGATTCGATCCTTGTCGACGATCATGCTTATTGCCAGCAGACCGGATGCTCTCTGGTTCGACCCCGGGAGGATCATCAAATCCGCAGATGTTTCAAACGCGACGCTCAACTTGTCTCGCGATGCCTGCCCTTCTCGCAGACCCTGCCACAAGCGCGATCCCTTGCCGTCGCCGAGCACCGATGCCAGTACTTCAAGTGTCGCCAGATCCTTCAGTCTATCCTTGTCCGAGCCAAAATCGGGCAATCGATAACCGATGGTCACGTAGCTCTGACTGATGTCTTTTCGTGTGTTGCTGTATCGCAGTCCGGTTTGAGCCGGTTCTTCCGGATCAGGCGAAAATTGATCTGCCGCCGGCGGCTTTGCGGGCGCTGCGGGCTTCGACGCCTGCCCCTGAGACACGGCCGCTCCCACTTTGGCGAATCCGCCAAACTGAAGCTGGATCTGGCCCAGAGCCTGTAATGAAAAAACGTCGCCGACTATCGTGATTACAGTATTCGCCGGATTGTAGAAACGATTATAGAAAGCCTGCACCTGTTCCGCGGTGAAGGATGCCGGCAGCGTCTCGGCTGGAATCTTGCCGCGTTTGAGCCTGCCGGTCGTGAACGCAGTCGACATCAATCCTTCAATCGCCGCATCTGACGGTTTATCGTTATCCGCCCGGGCTTCGAGCATGACTTTTTGCGCGGCATTCTTTATCTGATCCGGTTTGAGTGCGGGCTTGATCACCAGATCCGAAAGCAGTTCGATTGCCGCCTGGTAACTCTCGGCCGCTGCCGTTATCTGGTATGTCGTCCTGTCATATCCGCTTTCCGATTGGAACAAGCCTCCAAGCCGCGCAACCTCGCGCATAAATTCATAACCCGACCTCGTCATCGAACCCTGCAGTATCGAGCTCCTTACCAGTTGCGCCATCCCCGTCATCTCGTCGGGCTCGTTCACCGTCCCCGCCTTGACCGAAACATTGATCGAAAAGAGCGGATTCGAATGCCGCTCACGGATGATTACCGTCAGCCCGTTTCGCAGGATGTATCGTGATGTAAAGCCGTCAAGATCCTGTTTGACCAGTTTCCCGCCCTCGGGTATGCCCAACACAGTCGTCTTGGGTAGATTGGTCGCAGGCCCGGGCCTGGGTTGCGGCGGCGGCACGGGCTGCCGCCCCCTGCCGCTCTGCGCAAGCACGTTGCCTGATAATGAAATAACCAGAACCATGATCACCACTGTCCGAAATTTTCGCCGATACATCCTTTTACCCCTGAATTCAAAGTTAAAGATGGTTGCCGATTGTCAGTGCATCACCAACCGGCAACTATCTTTTCACTTTATCCATGAACGAATCGAAATACAACCGGGCTCTTTTCCGGATTGTTTGACCAATGCACCATTCGATAAATCTTGAGAAAACTCTAAATATATTGTTTGCTTCACTTTTCAAGTCAAGGTGGTTTGACTATAATCATCTGCTTTATAACCGTCCAAAATATTCTAAATAATGAGGTATCACCGAGTATGACTATAACTGTCTTAGGCATTGCTCTCCTGGTGTTTCTTTGTTCGACCAGGGGATTGTCCATGTCATCGGGTCAAGTCCGCCGTTCAGTGATGAAAGCCGCATCGATACTGGCTTTGATTGCGATCAACGTGAGTGTTGCGCTGGCGCAGCCCCACGGAGAAGGAACGGTGCATCAGCCTGGTGGCGAAGCAAATCTCAAGCTGCCGGATCTTTCATCAGTGAATTTCATCGGCGGGTTGAATGGTAAATCGATTCTATTATTCGGTTTTATTGTTTCTTTTCTCGGAGTCATTTTCGGCTTCGTCACCTACACGATGCTGAGAAAGCTGCCGGTTCACCGGTCGATGGGTGAAATATCCGAGTTGATCTATGAGACCTGCAAAACATATCTGATAACACAGGGCAAATTCCTGGTGATCCTCTGGATTTTCATTGCGGTGATCATCATGCTCTATTTCGGATTTCTGCTGAGCTTCCCGTTTATCAAGGTTGCAATCATACTTTTATTCAGTCTGGTGGGTATTCTGGGAAGTTATGGAGTCGCGTGGTTTGGGATTCGCGTCAATACATATGCGAACTCACGCACGGCATTTGCGAGTCTTGAAGGGAAGCCCTACCCGGTATATGCGATACCGATTCGGGCGGGAATGAGCATCGGCATGATGCTGATCAGCGTGGAGCTGATGATCATGCTCTTCATACTGCTGGTTGTGCCCGGGGATTATGCCGGGCCGTGTTTCATCGGGTTTGCGATTGGAGAGTCGCTCGGAGCAGCGGCGCTGCGAATTGCGGGTGGAATTTTCACCAAGATCGCAGACATCGGTTCCGATCTGATGAAGATCGTCTTCAAGATCAAGGAGGATGATGCGCGCAATCCGGGTGTGATTGCCGACTGCACGGGTGACAACGCGGGCGATTCGGTCGGCCCCAGCGCAGACGGTTTTGAGACATATGGCGTGACGGGTGTGGCGCTGATTTCATTCATTCTTCTGGCGGTGAGCAGTCCGACGGTTCAGGTTCAGCTGCTGGTCTGGATCTTTGCGATGCGTATTATGATGGTCGTAGCTTCGGCCGGCTCGTACTTCATCAATGAGTTTTTTGCCAAAGCTCGTTACGGCAAGGCTGACAAGATGGATTTCGAGCTTCCGCTGACCAGTCTGGTCATCATCACATCGGCGGTTTCGGTCATTCTGACATTCGTCGCTTCGAAGCTCATGATTCCGGATCTGTTGGGCGACACGTCGCTCTGGTGGAAGCTTTCGATCATCATCTCCTGCGGTACCGCTGCCGGAGCGATCATTCCGGAGCTGGTCAAGGTTTTCACCTCGACCAATTCGCGGCACGTCGCCGAAGTCGTATCCTCATCGAAGGAGGGAGGACCTTCGCTCAATATTCTTTCGGGATTGGTGGCCGGCAACTTTTCGGCATACTGGCTGGGCATCGGCATCGTCGGTCTGATGTCGATTGCATATGCCTTCAGCCTGATGGGGCTGGGATCCCTCATGATTGCGCCGGCGGTCTTTGCGTTCGGTCTTGTGGCCTTTGGATTCCTCGGAATGGGGCCTGTGACCATTGCCGTCGATTCGTATGGTCCGGTCACCGATAACGCCCAGTCTGTTTACGAACTGTCGCTGATCGAAACGGTTCCGAATATCGAGGCCGAGATCAAGAAGGATTTCGGTCTGACCGCCAATTTCGATCGCGCCAAACACCTTCTTGAAGAGAACGACGGAGCCGGCAATACGTTCAAGGCTACCGCAAAGCCGGTGCTCATCGGCACGGCCGTGGTTGGAGCCACGACGATGATCTTCTCGATCATCATCGCTCTGACTCAGGGGCTGACGGTCAATCAGGACAAGCTCTCGCTGCTGCACGCTCCATTTGTGCTCGGGCTGATCACGGGCGGCGCGATCATCTACTGGTTCACCGGCGCGTCGATCCAGGCGGTGACCACGGGCGCCTACCGTGCGGTTGAGTTCATCAAGGCGAATATCAAGCTGGAAGGCGTCGAGAGGGCCTCAGTCGAAGACAGCAAGAAGGTCGTTGAAATCTGCACTCAGTACGCGCAGAAAGGAATGTTCAATATCTTCCTGACCATTTTCTTCAGCACGCTGGCTTTTGCATTTGTCGAGCCCTTCTTCTTTATCGGGTATCTGATCTCGATTGCCATCTTCGGACTCTATCAGGCGATCTTCATGGCAAATGCCGGCGGAGCCTGGGACAATGCCAAGAAGGTTGTCGAAGTTGACCTCAAGGCCAAGGGCACCGATCTTCACGATGCCACGGTTGTCGGAGATACGGTGGGAGATCCTTTCAAGGACACCTCGTCAGTGGCAATGAACCCTGTGATCAAGTTCACCACCTTGTTCGGGTTGCTTGCGGTTGAGCTGGCGGTCAGTTTGACCAGTCAGAAGGGGGCGACTCTCAGCCACATTCTGGCTGCGATCTTTTTCCTGATCTCGGTATTCTTCGTTTACCGGTCGTTCTACAATATGCGCATCGAGTCGAAGAATTAATCGCATATTGCAGAAGGCAGGCGACTATTAAAAAAGGCCCGCGACGAGTTCATCTCTTCGCGGGCCTTTTATTCAGATAATGCCTCATCGGCCTCACTTCAAAAAATAAATCACAGATTGACCGGCAGAACGTAATACAATACGGCGATGTAATGGCAGCCGCTGCCGAGCATGACGAAAAGGTGCCAGATGGTGTGGTTGAAGGGGATTTTGTTGATGGCGAAAAAGATGAGTCCTATCATATAAGATGCGCCGCCGCCGAAGATCCATTCGAGCCCGCCGATCGGGACAGTCGCCATGATGGGTTTGATCGCGATGATCGCCAGCCACGCGATGATCACATAGAGGGCGTATGAGACTCCGTTGTATTTCTCGAGGAAGATTATCTTGAAGAAAATTCCGAACAGCGAGAGGGTCCAGACGGAGATGAGCAGCGTCCAACCCCAGAAACCCCGCAGGTTGATCAGCATGAAGGGAGTGTATGTTCCGGCTATCACCAGATAGATCGCAACCTGATCGGCGGCTCTGAAGAGGTGCTTGATATGAGCCTTCTGGACGCTGTGATAGAGAGTCGATGCGGCGTATACAAGAATCAGTGTGGCTCCGTATATTCCGAAAGCGATGCAGTGGATTCGACTGCCCTTCGAAATCGAAAGAGCAAGCAGAACAGCCAGACCGGCGACACTGAAAATCAATCCGATACCATGCGTGATCGTATTGGCGAGCTCTTCAATGACAAGCTGTCTATCAACATGCATAAGCTGTTCCCCCTGGTTGAAAAAAAGTGTCCGGGCACGATTGAGTCGCCAAAGATCGGCGATTATACATCCTTCTGAAAAAAATACCGGCAATTAATTGTTCTTAAAATCGCATCGGCGATGGCCGATCGCTGGGTAACTGGGAAATTGTTGAAATCATTAAACCGGTCAAATGTTATGGTCACCCGCTTGTTTTATTGGTTTACGGGCATTAAACTCCACAGAATCGGATGAAGGGGCGGGTTAAAAGGTATTTATCAACAGTAAAAATCAAAGGGATCCTGCAAGGGATTCGGTAATTTCAAGGAGACAGTAAGATATGTTGAAGAGTCTGATGAAAATCGCCGGTGTCGCGATGCTGGCAATATTCTGCACGGTAGCAATGTCCTCAGTAAGCCTGGCGCAGTCAAACGGCATCGAGGGCAAGTACAAGGTAACGGCGACGAGCAGCGAGCTCGGCACGCTCAATTTCGGCATGGTATTGAAGCGCAGCGGAGACAAATGGTCCGGTGAAGTTGTGGATTCGCCGACGCCGCTGACGGTTACAGCCGTGACGGTTGATACCGAAAACAAGGTGACGATCACTGCCGATGCCGGTGGAACGACCGTGACGATTGCCGGCAAATATGACGGCGGCAAGATCGCCGGTGACTTTTCGGCTGGAGACATCAAAGGCACCTGGTCGGGAATGAAGGATGGCGCCGCGGCGGCTCCGGCGGCTGCTGCAACTGCAACATCATCTTCTGCCGGCGGCGCGGCCTCCGCGCTTGAAGGTACCTACGATTTCAAGATCGTCGCCGACGGCCAGGGCGAGTTTCCGATGACCCTCGTTATCAAGCGCGATGGCGGCAAGCTTGTCACTGAAGTGCCCAGCGCAGGCGATCTCAACGTCGTCGGCATCGAGGTCAAGGAAGGCGATGTGGTCAACCTGACTGCGACATATCAGGGCAACGGCCCGATCCCGCTCAACGGCAAGCGCACGGGCGATGAGATCGGCGGAAAATGGGAGTTCGGCGGTTTCTCGGGAACCTGGACTGGCAAGAAGAAAAAATAGCCTGCACGAACTGATAGTCAATAAAGCCGGTGGTTTCGCAAGAGATCACCGGCTTTAAATTTAGCTGAGCGCATCATTCATCCTGTCTAATCTAATCACTCCGGGAGGTCAGCCGTGAAAATTAAATCCTTTATTACCCTGGTTTTTTTGTGTGCGGTGATTTTGGTAGTTTCAACCAGTGCGCAGGCGCAGCTATCAGAGACGGCTGCCTGGGCTTCGACGCTGCGTTATCGCATTGTGCCCAATGTGACATACATTACGGCAAACAACTTCGATGCGAAGTTGGATATCTACACGCCGCAGGGAGTCGCGGCCCCTGTTCCCACGCTGATCTACATTCATGGAGGAGGCTGGGTCGGAGGCAACAAGGAGGGCGCGTTACTGAATATTCTTCCCTATCTTGAAATGGGATGGGCTGTGGTGAATGTTCAGTACAGGCTTGCGCGGATCTCGCTTGCTCCGGCAGCAGTCGAAGATTGTCGCTGTGCTCTTCGCTGGGTTATTCGAAATGCGAAGGAGTACAATTTCGATGTCAACAAGCTCGTTGTATCGGGGCATTCAGCCGGAGGGCATCTGTCGCTGACTACGGGTATGTTGCCCGCTTCAGCCGGGCTCGATCGCGAGTGTTACGGCACGGAAGATCTCAAGGTGGCCGCGATCATCAACTGGTTTGGGATCACCGACGTTAACGACCTGCTCGAAGGGCCGAATTTGAAATCGTATGCGGTTCAATGGTTGAGCAGCCTGCCTAATCGCGAAGATGTCGCAAAACGGGTCTCGCCGATCCATTATGTCCGTGCCGGATTGCCTCCAATCCTGACGATTCACGGTGACGCCGATCCGACCGTGCCTTATGCTCATGGCGTCAAATTGCACGAAGCGCTCACTAAAGCGGGCGTGCCTAACCAGCTTCTGACGATTCCCGGCGGCAAGCACGGCGGATTTACGAAGGAAGAGAGTCTGAAGATTTTCGCAGCCATTCAGGAATTCCTGAAGAAACAGGGGATCACAAAGTAGGTTTGCAGATTTTTGGAGCCGGAAGGAAATTATGAAAACAGCACATTTGATTCGAGCGTCAATAACAGTCATCGCCCTGGCCATGCCGGCGCTGGCTCAGGACAATACGCAGGTTTGCCACACGCCAATCGTGACCAAGGCCTCGACTGCAAAGGCGGTCATGAACGAAGGATACGGCAAGGTCAATTTCAAAGTGACGACCGGTTCTGCGGAAGCACAGGCATTTTTTAACCAGGGGCTGGCTCTGCTGCATTCATTCTGGGCCTACGAAGCGGACAAGTCATTTGAGCGTGCGGCGCAGCTCGACCCGGAATGTGCCATGGCGCAATGGGGAATTGCGATGGCTGCGGTCAATGACGTCCGCCGCGATCAGGCGATCAAGCGGGCCAAAGAGCTTCTCGCGAAAGCAAGCGATCACGAAAAGCTATACATCTCCGCGGTTGAAGCCCGCTACCTCGGCGAAAAAACAAATGTGCAGAATAACGGGTTTCTCGGCGCGAGTGAGCCTTACAAGCAGGCTTTGAGAAAGATCGTCGCTCTCTATCCGCAGGACAATGAAGCCAGGCTTTTTCTGGCGCTGGCTTTGATGTCGGGGTATGAGCGTGATGGAACGCCGCGACCGGGGACGATCGAGGCCGTCTCGTTGCTGCAGAATGTTCTGGCAAAGGATTCGAATCATCTGGCCGCGCATCATTACATGATCCACGCGACTGAATCGGGCAGGCGCCCCCAGGATGGAGTCCCCTCTGCGGATGTTTACGGTTCGCTCGCTCCGAAAGTCGGCCACGCAGTCCACATGCCCGGCCACACCTATGTTCATGTGGATCGATGGGATGATGCCGCCCGGGCCTTTGAGGGATCAGCGGAGGTCGATCGCGCCTACATCCGCGACAACAAGGAAACGACCGATCACGCCGCCGGCCCGTATGGCCACAATGTTCATTTCCTTTCCATGGTCTACGGTTATCAGGGCCGCTATCGTGACGCTCTTAAGGCCGGCCTTGAACTGCTCGACGCGACTAACAAACCGGGTGAGGAGAAATCCAGAACGGCATTCGAAGGACGCATTTCAGTCATGCGCACCCTCGTGCGATTCGAAAAGTGGGATGAGATCCTCAACGGCACGCTTCCGAATGAAGGTCAGTTCGAGACTTTCAAAGCATGGCGTTATTACGCCGAAGCTCTGGCCAAAGCAGGCAAGGGCGATCTGGCCGGCGCTCGCACACATCTCGATCTGCTCGAACGCGAGATCGCATGGGTCAAGGACAGATTCTCGAAATTGAAAGACATTCCGCAGGCCGCGAGGCAGAAACTTCAGATGCGCGCTCTGGATGTCACGCCATATGATATCCGCTCCCGCATTCTGGCTCGCGAGGGCAAGGCGGAAGATGCCCTGGCAATGGTCAGAAAAGCCATCGAAGAAGAGATCAAGCTGGGTTATTCCGAGCCGCCGCTCTACCCGGTTCCAATGGAAGAAGTGGCCGGCAAACTCGCCGTCGATTTGAAGCGCTGGGCTGAGGCAGAAGAGTTCTTCCAGGCCGCACTCGATCGCGATCCCGGCAGCGGACGCGCCTACCTCGGCCTCATGCAGGCTCAGCAGGCCCTGGGCAAGGACGCCGCCGCCCGTGACTCGTACGCCAAATTCGTCAAGGCATGGTCAAAGGCCGATACCGATCTGACCCGGAAATGAGAATAACGAAACAGGGGAAGACAAGATTACGAAACAGACGAAATAAACGAAACAGACGAAAAAAATTTTAGAGGGTTAATTAACCAATCTTTCAGATGGTATCTCCAAATGAAACGACGTTTTACCCATTTTTCCCCTCGAAATTTTTTCGTCTGTTTCGTAATCTGTCTTTGCGTGATCTTGTCTTTTGTCTTACTGTGAGTTGAAGTCGGTGGCCCGCCGAAAGGCTTCAACCGTCTTGCCGTCCTTCTTCGTTCCGCGGCCTTTGAGATATTCCACGAGCTTCCCTAAATCTTTAGAATCCCAATCGGGACGGTATTTGTTGATCGAAGGTTCGAACTGGCTGACGTGTTTGGTGATGGCTTTGATCTTCTGGTCAACCACGCTGGAGATGTCCACCCAATAATTGGCTTCGGTGGCGGAGTAATAGAACATGATCAGCGGGACTTTGTAAGGCTTGAGCCCGTCAACCAGCAGATGGTCGGGATAGTAGAGATGGAACTCCGCCGCGCGAATCGCATCTGCCGTGTTGAATCCGGCCATGCGATGATCGGTCTTGTGCCAGCGTTCGTACCATTCGCCCGGATCAACGCTGAAAACCACGTCGGGACGATGCTGACGAATCAGCTTTGCCGCCTGGCCGCACAAAGCTTTTGGTTCGGCGTATTCCAGTTCACCGTCGTTATAGCCCATCCAGATGATGTTGGTTTTTGGAATGCCAATGACCTCCATCGCGTCTTCTTCTCCAGCTTTGCGACTGCGAGCCAGGCGCTCGCTGGTCATCTCGAGATCGAACGAGCCTTTGTTGTCGTTTGTGTAGATGACTACGATGATCTTGTTGCCGTTCTTTGCCAGTAATGCCAGAGTGCCACCGCAACCGAAGACGTCATCGTCGGGATGCGGCGTGAAGACCATGATGGTCTTGCCGCGCCACTGTTCGACCCTCTCCTGGGCGATCACTGATCCCGAGGAAATTACCGCAACCCACAAAACCATAGTGCCGATCAACGTTCGTTTCATATCAATTCCTTTCATTGTTCCGGCTTGTCCCTGAGCATCCCGAGGAGCCGGTAGATCTGGATCAGGCCGCGATCGACCATGCGTTCGCCGGCCCCGACTTCGACTCTGGTTGTGATGGTATCCGCACCGTAGCCGCCCGCTGCGGCATCACGGATCGTTGGGAAGTAGGCGATGTAGCCGTTGGTGTATCCGGTCATAAAAGTCGCAGGAAGCGGGGATCGCTGTTTGAGCGAAAGCTGCAGGCCTACGAATGGTTCGCCCGGCAGCCCGACGATCGCAATTTTGCGGTTGATCACGAGTGTCGTCACCGGCGCCATGAGCGGATCGTTGAGATAACGCCTGTATCTGGTGATGATGTTCGGGCCGTATGCTTTGACCAGCATGCCTTTGAGTTTTTCAGGGTCCCATCTGTTCTTGAAGCTCATCTCTTCAGAAATGATCGAGATTTCCGGTGCGGCCGCTGGCTCCGTATTGATAGTCCGGCTGACGCGGACGACTTCACGGCCTATCTGACGGCCGACGCGTCGCATCTCTTCGTCGGCATTCTCCTTGAGCGGGGTCTTGTCGAGCATTGGATTGATATCGCCGGGCGCGCCCTGAAGAAAGAAGCAGACGGGTTTGTTGTCAAAGCTTTCTTCAACCAGTCTGGCCATCTCACCCGGATAATCGGCCGAGTAGCGAAGGTTGTCGGGGCCGAAGACCACGGGATGGCAGGCGTAGTTGACTAAGATCGCCATCGGGATTCCCTGGGAATCGTCGACGCGGATGACGCCGACTGCCGGATCGATCGGGTATGTCGTCTGACCAGTGCTGTTGCGCCACAGCATCTTTACGGTTCCGTCGGTCTGAACCAGTCGCCGGTTGTGGCCGATTATCGTCTGACCGTAACCGGTGCCGATGCGGGCAGGCTTCATACGGCTGCGGGCCTCTCCAATCGCCTGAGAAATCCTGTCGAGTGCGCGACGCTCCCATTCGGGAAGGGTGTCATTCTCGTAATCCTCGTCGATGACCGGTCCCGAATGCGTATGCGAAGCGATGAAGATCACGTCGCTGATCCGGTGTTCGCGGCGAACCCGCTCCCTGACCAGATTCATCTGCGCCTGTCCGAATGTCCGCCCCAGGTCGAGCGTCACCAGCGCCACGGCGCTCCTGCCGTCATCAAGAACCAGTACGCGGGCATAAAGCGGATCGAGCGTCGAGACCGCAGGCCCTGTCCGGTTCGAATATCCCCAGAGTTCCACGCCTGGAGACGGCGTAATATCGGCGCGCGATACACCCGCCGTCAGACTTCGCGTTTGTGCCGCAACCGCCAGAGCTGAAACGGTCAGCAGAAATATTATCGAGATAATTCTGGTCATAGATTTTTGTTGCGCTAATTAACCGAGGGCTCACCTTTGAGCTTGCCCAGAAATTGAAAAATTTTGACGATGGCGCGGTCGACCATCGACTCACCGGCTCCAACCTCGAGTCGTGTGTTGTAGCCGGCGCCGTAACCGCCCTCCACGGCGGCGCGAATGGTTGGAATGTATCCGACCCATTCGCCTCCCGCGCTGTAGGTGTAGCCGAAAAGAAAAGTGTTGGGTATCTCGGACTTATCGCGCAAAGCGATCTGCAGATCCACGAAAGGCTCGCCGGGCATTGTGGCAATGGCTATGTCGTTGTTGATCATGAGAGTCGTCAGTCCCGCTCGGACTTTCTTCCGATCATCCCATCGATCGCGGTATTCGACGACCTCTGAAGCCGCTTTAATCGCGGCATTGGGTGCCGCTTTGGGTTTGAGTCTGCGGGTCACTTTCAAAGCCTCTTCAGCCAGCGCCAGCCCCATCTTCTCCGCTTCTCCAAACCCGTTCTGACTGACAGGCTGCTTGTCGAGATAAGGATTGATGTCTCCCGCGCCTCCCTGAATGAAAAGGCAGAGGGCGCCGGGGAAATCCTTTTCGATTTTGCGGGCCATGTAGCCGGGATAGTCCGCCGAGATGGCTAAGTTGTCCGGGCCGAGGATCACCGCGTGGCAGGCATAATTGACCAGTACGGCGCGGGGAGTCCCCGTCTGATCGTCGATCCGGATGACTCCAACGGTCGGGTCAATCGGACTTGTCGGAACCTTTTCGGCATTGCGCCAGAGCATGGTCGTTTTGCCCGATTCGTCAACTTTTCTGCGGTTGTGGCCAAGATAGATCTCACCGCTGCCGGCGGCAATGCGGGCTGGGAACATCTTTGCGGATGCCTCCTCAATGGCGTTGATAATCCTGTCCTCTGTCCCCGCAAACCATGATTTGTCGGAACTCGGCCAGCTTTTGTCCTCCCACGTGAGCGGCCCGGAATGGGTGTGTGAAACCGATATCAGTACATGATCGGCCAGCCCGCGCTCTCTGGTGATTCTGACAATACGCTCGGATGGAAAAGAGCGCAGATCACAGGCTACTATCGCAACGGTCGTTCCTCCGGCTCTGAGCACGACCACGGTCGCATAGAGCGGGTCGTGGACGCCTTTGGATGGTCCCGGCCGGAAGTTATAGCCTCCCATCGCATAGCCGGCAGGAGGCGTTATTTCCACACGCCCAACGCCGGCGCTCAGATCGCCCCCCTTTGCTAACCCTCCGGATGCCAGACAGAGAAACGTCGTCATCAGGACGAGCCGGAAAATATTCATTACTTTCAGCTCCTCAATTCGATCGTTCGATTTTTTTGTTTTGGTGAAACTTCTGAAGAAGGAAAAAACTGCTTAATCGCCTGCCGTGGCCAGTTGCTGACGCGCGGTTATCAGCGGCAGCATGATCCGGAATACAGTCCCCTCGCCATGTTTGCTCTCGACGCTGATGTGCCCGCCGTGATCCTGAATGATGCCGTAACTGACCGCCAGACCGAGCCCCGTACCCTTGCCTATCTGCTTGGTGGTGAAAAACGGATCGTAAATCCTGGCTATGTGCTCGGGATCAATGCCGTCTCCGTTGTCTGTGAATCTTATGGTCACGGAAGTCGTATCGACCTCGGTGGTGATTTCAAGGGTTCCGCCCTCCGGCATCGCATCGCGGGCATTCAATATCAGGTTCATGAATACCTGCTGCAGCTTTGCGGCATTGACGGTAATGACGGGTAGATTGTGATCAAATTTGCGGCTGACCTCGATCTGGGTGTTTCGCAACTGCGCTTCAAGCAACTGGATCGTATCGTCAATTACCCGGTTGATATCGGCAGGAGCGAATTTTGAATCGCTGACGCGGGAGAAATTGAGCAGGTTGTTGACGATTGAGGAAGCGCGCGTGGTCTGCCTGTATATCTTTTCGAGCAGTAGATGCCTTGGATCTGTCGCGGGCATCTGCTGCATCAGCATCTGGGAATAGGACGAGATTCCGGTGAGCGGAGTGTTGACTTCGTGGGCCACACCTGCCGCCAGCAGCCCGATCGATGAAAGTTTGTCCGATTGCTGCAGCTGATCTTCAAGCCGCATGCGTTCGGTGACGTCTTCTATGGCGACCAGCACTCCCTGGAGCTCAGCCGATTTGGACTGCAGGGCTGCGAGTGAGATGTTCAGGATCAGATCGCGCCCGTCGACGGATTCAGCACGGAACTTGTAGACGTTGACCGGCTCACCTTGCTGCCACTCGCCGCGGGCCATCAGCTCTTTGAGCGTTCGCACCATGTCGGCGTGGAATACTTCCGTAATCCTGCGGCCTATCGCCTGATCTCGTTTGAGACCATAAATCTCTTCAAGCGCTCCGTTCCAGTTGGTGATTCTTCCGTGCAGGCTGATGACCATCACCCCGACGTTGATCGATTCGATGATGTTCTCGTTGAATTCCTTCAACCGGGCCATTTCCGTGGAGCGATGCGCCTGTTCTTCAAGCAACTGAGCGTTTTCAATCGCGACTGCGACATATCCGGAGATGGCACGCAGCAGATCCATGTCCTCCGAAGAGAGCAGCGCTCCATCAGCGCTGCGGCCGAGAGCAATCACCGCTGCGATCCTTGCGCGGACAGCGCATGGCACATAGTAGTTAAGCGTGCGCCTCGGTCTTCCCTGATCTCCGTTAGACAACGGCTGATCCAGCGTGTCAGGATCGTCTATTCGAACGACGCCGTTTCCGAGGCTGCCTTCACGCAGCATCTGTTTGAAATCAGCCGAAATGAATATCTCTCTCTTGAGTCCCTCTGCCCTGGCCACCCGGAATCCCGAAAGTGACGACCGGTCCTCGACGAAGATCGCCAGTGTTTCGACCGAAAAGACCTCCTTGAGGCGTCTGATCAGACTGTCGAGCAGCGGGTCAAGTTCGGTGGTCGATGAAAGCGTCCTGCCGAAATCCTCGAGCGTGATCCGGTAATCGTATTTTTCTCCGTAAAACAGGCGATCTATCCGCTCCTGCACCCAGTTCTTGACCGGAGCGAAGAGCATCGCGATCACCGACATGGAAATCGCCGCGATCAGCAGCGTGGCTTCCTGCGACAACAACGATCGCAGGAATTCATAGCTCGCCGCCATGACCGAGCCGAAAAGCGCCGCAACCGAGAGCGTCGCAATGATGTATGCAAATGAGCGGCGCATGACGACATCGACATCGGTCAGCCGGTATCTGACTATCGAATACCCGAGTGTCAGGGGGATCAACGCCAACGGCGCCAGTGCTATCAGCTCCAGCATCGCCGATTCCCTTGAATTGAAAAGATAGGCCGGCAGATAAAAGAACGTAAACGCGCCGCCTGCCAGTCCCATCCCCCAGATGACCCACTTCAATTGCTGCCTGACGGTTATTGATCCTGAATCCCTGCCGGCAATTCTGAAAGTCCGGATGAAAAGGGCACAGCTTGTCAGGACCGACACTGCAAAGAAGGTGATCTCCAGATTCGACAGCGATGCCCGCATATTGACTGCAGCCAGCGGCAGGATGTTGCGAAGCAGGGAAAATCGCAGCAGCACCTCAACCGTCAACAACATCGCGGCCGGAAAATAGAGTGCCAATGCAATCCATCGACGCTTTGAAAATAGATGGTAACGCGCCGGATAGATTGCGGCGAAGTGGGCGAAGAGCGGCGCCAGAAAGATCAAAGCCGCCGTGTCGACAAGGTCGATCCCTTTGTCGAAGTGCGTTCTCATCTCCTCGGTCGGACTGTAGAAATGTGCAATGAATGACAGCAGGCAGATGAAGAAAAAATGCGTCACATAAGGAGCGCGCGCCTGTCGCAGCAGGAAGTAGATGCCGATTCCCAGATAAACCAGCCCTATCAGCGCAAGGTAAAGCCCCCGCAAGGGACTGGTCTCGCGCATCTGCAGGCTCTGAAGATCGGCTATTCCTTCGCGGATGGTCGTGTCGCCCGCATCGTTCCTGCGCTCAATCCAATAGCTCAGAGTCAAAGGATTGCCGAGCTGAATCAGATCCTTTGCCTGATCGAGGTAGATCTGAACATGTTCGGCTTTGGCTATCTCGTCGAAAGGTTCCGTTCCTGTGGTGCTGATGCCAATCAGGATGTCTCCCATGCGGATGTCTGCCTTTGAAGCCGGACTGCCGGGCGCCACTTCAACTGCCACCACGCCATGCGCTGAATCATTCCGCCAGTTGACCCCATCCGTGGGCACCGGTTTCTGGTTGAGACGGTCGCGAAGATTGAAAAGCCCGGCACCGAACAAGAGTATCGCGAGAAACAATAAAAGTATCACGCGCGTCGTTACTCTGGTTGTGCCTTTCAGCGGCTTCACTTATCTTTTTGTTCTCCAATCTCCAGAGAGGCTGGCGAGTCAATAATTTAAAGACTGGTTGTTAAAGTTTATCAGCAACTATTGTTCCAGCTTTATTCTGACGGCCGGGAACCGGTTTGAAATGGTTCTGTTCGCGCTTATTTCCTTCATTTTCAACAAATTGGTCTTTACGGTGTTGAAAAAGATCCAGGTTTGATCGGCCTATTTGGTTCATAAATTTGAATATGAGATTTCGAAATATGGATTTTTTCCAAAAAACCGTATTCAATTCCTGATCTCAATTCCTGATCATCTCTACCACCTGAAAGCGACGCCGCCCCTGAGCGACCTTCTCGAACTTGCCGCCAGGATCTGATTCAGACCGTCCTCCGCGCCTCTGGTCTGATCGAGCAGATTTCGAATATCGACCAGAGCCTGCCAGCGAACGGGCAATCCGAAATTCGGCAGATCCTGTGTCACATAGATATTGATATTCGGATCGTAGACGCTCATGCGTCCGGCAAATGGATCAATAGCGAAGACCACAGCCGACGGAGAGAACCTGATGACGGTTGAAATATGAGTTCCGGTCTCATGCGTGAAATCGAGATCGATCTTCGCTGTGGCTACCTGGAAATAGCCCCCTCTGAACATCCGCGCCGGAGTCAGCATGTCGTGCGAACCCGAATTGAATTTCGACCCTCGCCCGAGACTGACGCCGACTGAGGCGGACAGGTGATCGCCGAGGCTGCGCTTGTACATCAGCCGCGCTCCGCGGGCGGCTCCATTCATGGCGATGATCTGATGAGCGACCTGCTGGAATGCCATCTGGGTGTCGGGAGAGGCTTCCAGCGGAAGTGCAAGGATGCCGACTCCATGGCCGGAAACAATGTCATAGAAGGCGGAAGCTTCGATCGAGGACTCGCCATTGCCGAAAATCTTTTCAATGCCCGTTTCATAGCGCCGGCTTCGGTCATGAACCGGCCTGTCTGTAAAAGCTATCTCGGGCGTCGTGGTCTCAAAACCGGCCTGAATGTTTTCAGTGTTGAAACTCTCCAGAGATTGTTGCCTCTGGTTGACGGCCGTCGTGATTCCGGCATTTATCCGGGTTCTGGCTGTCGGAGAATACTGAACCGCAAATCGCGGCAGGAAGCTGTCGCTTTGTCTGAAATTCGGGCTGATGAAGCGGGAATAGTCGAATCCGTAGATGACCAGCAGCGGCTGGAAAGCCTGTCATGATCCTGTCGCCGAGACCGAGACCTGATCGAGTGACACCTGCCCCAAAGGATTGACCGATTTATTGTCATTGCCGGCAAAAGTCGTCAGCCTGGCATTTGCAGTTGCCGTCGGATCGGGGTTCCTCCCTCCGAAAGCGATTTGCCCGTAACCGAAGATGGCGGTCACCTGATGCCTGTCTGACGGTCGCATCGAAGCAATCGCCGAGAATCTCTGCGGAGCGATGAAGCCGGCCCCGCGCTGGCCGATCAACGCCATTTCCAGGTTGTTCCCAAATGTGCCGGAAACCGCGAAATTTGCGCCATACGAATCGGATCCGGAACTGCCGCCCGGTCCGTTTGAGCTGGAAGCAATGAACTGAGCCATGCCGTGAAAGGTCGGCTTGGGCGAATTGAGCCTGTTTTCGAGGCGGGCCGCCAGTGATTCGTTGACGGGGACCGTGTCGCTGGTGGAGTCTTCACGAAGATTCAATACATGACGCGGCACGCTGCGAGCCACCCAGCGATAGTCGTCGCTGTCGCCACGCTTGTCGACCAGCGTGTCCGTGCGTCTGAGAGCGAAGTCGTAGGTCACTCTGACCGGCCGATCAAGGTTGACCCGAGTGAGCATCGAGGCGAAACCTTCTGCCGCAGCCCGGATTCGATAGATCCCCGGCACGATATTCACCGAGAACCTGCCCTTGTTATCGGTCTTGATGCTTCTGATCTCCTTGCCGCGCGGCTGAGATTCGAGCAGCGAAACTAAGGCTCCAGCCAGTGGCAGGCCGTGCTCGTCCCTGACGCTGCCCGTGATCATGGCAAACGCAGGAGATGCCTCGACTATTCCTGAATACTGGCCGCTCCCCGGCTGTGTTGATGTGAACGCAAGCGTACTCATCAGGCAGCCGGCTATCAGAAGATTTACCGCTGTTTTCATAAGTCTTCCACCTCTCGTTTGCCTGCCTGCCGGGAAACGCCCGATCCGGCTGTTGCAAAGGGTTAAAAGGAGGCTTTGATGGGGGTAGTTTTACTATCTCGATTTTTTCGTTTTCTATATCCCAGTGCTTGCATGCTTATCATGACAATCCGCATGCAATAAAGCTCGTCAGATTTTCGTTTAATGGCAGGTGCGTGTCAAGGCAAATTCAGGGCTAATGCTTGCCAGAAAAAGCCCACGAAAAGTAACGTAATTGCTCGCCATTTGAGGGCCTCCGTTGCGGAAAGTATTCAGTTTTTGTTGCAATGGGCTCTGGGCCCTCTTTTTTGGTTGAGGGGGGGGGGGGGGGGGGCGGGGCCTGGGGCGGGGCCGGGGCGGCCGGCCGGGGCGCCGCGTCGGTATCGGTAAAAGTTCAAGGTTTAAAGTTCAAAGAGGAGTTGCCGTTGCCGAGTTACTGCTTCTGAGTCGATGATCCGACGGAAGCCCTGGTTTTTCCGGAAGGTTTGGATGAAGGATCGTTTGGTGTCCGATGTCTTGCCCGGTGGAGGATGCGGGTTTGATGAGGAGAGAGCATTTCATAGTCTATGCCCCGCCATGTGATTCTTTTCGATCCGGCAGACTGAATGACGTTGAAGAGGTAGAGCAGGGAAGCCACAGGGCCGAGGAGCAAAAACGCCCACGAGTTTCGCCTGATAACGGCGCCCTGCGGGGCCATCATGCGAACAGCGGCGGAATGCCTGATTGCGCCGTTGATCGCACCCAGCAGGAAGATGCCTCCGGTCAGGGAGGCGAGCAAGGGGTTGAAGTGCCCTCTCAAGCCGGAAACCGCCATCCAGATTATTCCTCCCCAAAAGGCAAGGTTGAAAAGACCGTGAGTGATCCCGGTGAAGATCCACACCTTCGGGGAGTAGACCCGGGTAATCCTCATCTGCCTGGTGGTGAATTCGAGCAATTCGGCGAGCGAAGCGTTGGTGAAAGAGGCAAGCAGGCCATTGGGCACAAAGGTTATGCGCTGCCCGGCTTCACGGATGGCCGCCGTCACGACGTAATCGTCGCTCAATGCGCCCTGCCACCTGCGTTTGATGGCCAGCTTTTCAAAATTTTCGCGCCGGATTGCCGTCGATCCACCCCACGTAAAGCCGGAATTTTCGCCGAGCAGGGAGAGTGCGCTGGAGTTCCATACCGCCAGCAGGACCGAGGCCGGATTGCTTCGATGGCTGACAAACCATCTGAAGCCAGTGGTGGCGCCGACCCTTTTGTCGCCCAGCGGCGCTACCAGGTCGGAGAGCCATTGCCTTGAGGCCCTGGCGTCTGAATCGGCGAAGACCAGCACCTCCGCCCGGCGATCGATCGTATTGAGCATATCGATTGCCGCGCAAAGATTGTGCACTTTCTGCCCCTGATCCTTTGCCTGACCGGCGACCACCAGCCAGGCGGCCCTGCGGCTCTGGTGAATCATTTTGGAGAGCGCCGCGTATGCCGGATCCTTCTCGCTTTCAGTGACGAAGATGATCTCGTAATCCCTGTACTCCTGATTGAACAGCGGCTTGATGTTCTCTTCGAAATCGTGTTCGAGACCCTTGCAGGGAACGATGACCACGGCTTTGGGCTGGTACCTGTTGATCCCCGTCTGACGTTTGCGAAGCGAGAATCGAAGAAGCCTCAGCGTGCCGCCCAGCGCCAGCAGGCTCTGCAGCATAATAATCGCGGTTAGAATCAGGAAAAATGTGTCCATAATCAGCAGAAATCAGCAGATCAGGTTGCCGGAATAGCGTCCGCCCGGGGTGAAATTCCATGCTCGATCAGCTCGGCAATTCTAACAGGTTCCTCATCGTCGAGTGCAAGCCTTTTCGTTTCAAGTATGAGCCCGGCCATCGATTCCGCCTGATCGCGGAACCGTGCGTCGCGGGAGATCAGATCTTCGATGACGCGCCTCTCCCGCTCACCTCTCGATACGTGCTCGCTCAGCCCGACGGCCACGGCATATTCGACCGGGAGAGTCTGATTCCTGACAATCGAAAGCAGCGGGTTGAACTCGCTCTTGATTTCATCCCGGATTTGATTGATCTCCAGCAGCGAATTCTTGAAGCCGAGATGGCCGCGAAGAGTCAGCTCGACCACCGGTTCGGGCGCCTCAGTCTCATCGGCGTTGTGAGGCTGCATCTCGCTCCGAAGTTGTGCAAAGAGCGACTGGCGAAGCTCTTCCGGAGTCGCGCGGCCTCCGACATCGAATGTCAGCCGAACCACTTTTCTTTGATGGTACTTCTGCATCAGCCGGGCATTGATCTTTCCGCCCTCGATCTCCACCAGATAGGCTCCGCGCTCGTTCGCATATTCATCCACGCTGCACGCTTCCAGAGACCCCGGATTAAATACCCAGCCGTCGATTTCGAAATTTTTATGCGTGTGGCCAAGCGCGAGGTAATCGATGTAATCCTTGAGCTCGTTGATTTTGGCCACCGGAAGGGCAGGTATCGGGCGATTGAGCTGCCCTTCGACATCGGTGTGCAGCATCATGATGTTGAAGAGTCGCTCGTTGTGGTTGAGCCTGAGCTGGTCGACCAGCAGCGGCAATGCCTGCCCTACAGTCGAACCATACCAGATCGAGCCGAAAATCCTGACACCCTCGATGTCGATGAATGATCCCTTGCGCTTCGCCTCGTCCCACGGCTCCAGTGACACGCCGCTCTCTGTATGAACCGGCTCAAGCAGATTGATGTATCCCCACTGGGAGAGGCTTCTCAGCCAACTGAACCTGTTCTCCGATTCATGGCAATCGTGGTTGCCTTCAATCACCAGAACCGGGATCCCGG
Source organism: Acidobacteriota bacterium (assembly GCA_016710075.1). Classification (GTDB taxonomy): domain Bacteria; phylum Acidobacteriota; class Blastocatellia; order RBC074; family RBC074; genus JADJLO01. Next base: position 100,098 of record JADJLO010000002.1, read on the forward strand.
CATCCCGCAGCTTCGTCAGGCAGTACATCGCCTGATTCATGGCCTGTGGCTCAACCTTTCTCGCGTCAAAAAGGTCTCCCGCAATCAACACGAATGAGACATCCTCGGCCAGCGCGTATTTCTCAATACAATCCTTCCACGCCATGTAAAAATCCCGGGCGCGTTCCTCGGATCGATATCGCCTGATTCCCAGATGTATATCCGCTATGTGTAAAAATCTGGTCATAAATGAATGTTCAACAATCGGGATGAAATAAACGGGTGGGAAGTATAGCACGGGGATAATGAAACGGAGATTACGAAACAAACGAAATAAACGAAACAGACGAAAAATTTCAACCAGACATTGGCCGGGATGTGTCCAATTGGCAAACCTTGAATAATACTGGCCTCATCAATCGTTGAAATTTTTCGTCTGATTCGTTTATTTCGTTTGTTTCGTAATCTTCCTCTTCTTCCCCCGAAAACAGCAAAGGCTGCCGGCATTAGTATTAACTGCCTGCAGCCTGTTCTGCTGGGGTGAGGACCCGATTCGCACCATCGTGCAACTGAAGAAACTTGTTGAGCCCCCGGACTTCAAGTGGGAGAAGTCCTAAAGCGGGAGAAGTCGTTGTTTTGCGGTCTAACCAGAGGGCTCATCGCCGTCTTTAAGCCAACCAGGCGTCGGCTCTTCGGAAACGGCGCGACACGGCTTGGGACCGTGTCACAGAACTTGAAAATTTTTTGGAATCTTTATTCATTTGTCGCGCTCTACTTGCAGGGTCATCCGGTTATCGGGCCTTTCGGCCGATTCGCAAATTGCGTCACACAGTGTGCCCCGTAACCTGTGTGGCGCAACCTGCGAATCGATAATGTAGTTACCGGTTAAATCCGACCCCCGTGTCATTACTTCAACCGACAACTACAAACCCTGAGGAGCTGCGCTCCTGATAATTCGTTGTCAAACCAATGTAAAGATCTTTTATCTGTTGAAGGCCGATCCGCAAGTTACGTCGCCCGATGTGCCCCGTATTTCCAAGCGGCGTAACCTGCGTATCGTAGTTTGTAGCCGTCGACTAAAATCCGACCCCCGTGTCTTTTCCAGCCGAAGCTACAAATTGAAACCGTCTGAGGTTTGGTTTAAATGAACAAACAAATCTGATGATTGATCCGCAAGTTACGTCGACTGGCGTGCCCCGTTATCCAGTCGGCGTAACTTGCGAATCAGGCGATTGTGATCATCAACCGAAATCCGACCCCCGTTTTCTTCCGGCAGACAATCACAAAATCAAAACCACGTTGAGCTGCGCTCGAACTCCGCAGGCCTTACGGCCGATTCGTAAATTGCGTCACACAGTGTGCCCCGTAACCTGTGTGGCGCAATTTACGACTCGATAATGTAGTTACCGGTTAAATCCGACCCCCGTGTCCTTGCTTTAACCGATGACTACAAATCCGGAGGAGCCACGCTCCAAAATCTTATAATCCTGATCTTTAAGATCAACTTTAAGATCAACTATTGGGAGTATCGATCAGGCGCTCAAAAGCATATTGCAGAGGTGAGGTGTTGCTTCTATACTTGTGCGGCTTTGATCGATGCTCCCACTTTGTTGTTAATTCAAATAACTGGAACTTGATGGTCAAGATAATCACTTGTCGAGTCCCGCGATCCCGGCATTGCCTTGGTCGCGCCATAGGTGATTGCAATGACCGTGCCAGTCGTTTCGAGCCATGCCGGAAAAAAACTCGCCGCGCATCCTAACTGCAAAATATGATTAAGCTTATAAATTTTGCGTGCTGATTTTTTCCTGTCTGTTCGGGGACGGGCGCTGATTCTTCAGGTCCATGTATGTCCATGATAGTGGACACGTCGACTGGATGCTGTCCACAAATGATGACAACAACAGTGGACAGTAAACAATTCAGGACGGGGATATTCCATCAACTGAATTTCGCCGGTATTATTTTGCAATAACGGGCAATTGATTTGAGAGTGGTCAGGTGGGTGGAATATGATGTCGGCTTATGTTGAATGATAAGAAATATGATGTTTGCAGGACCAGGCTGGATAACGGACTGGTGGTTGTTTCCGAGAAGATGGCTCAGGTGCGATCGGTGACTTTTGGCGTATTTCTGCGCAGCGGGATCGCGGCTGGAAGCGCCTTCGCAGAATGGGCTGACCCATTTCATCGAGCATGCCTTGTTCAAGGGGACAGGCAAACGCAATGCGGCGCAGATTGCGGCGGAATCCGACGCGCTGGGCGGCAACCTCGATGCATTCACGGGGCGCGAGTTTGTGGGGTATTACAACAAGATACTGGACGAGCATCTGCCGCGAGCCTTTGAACTGATCGCCGATCTGGTCACTGGCCCTTCTTTCGATCCGGTTGAGATGAAAAAAGAACGCAACGTCGTTCTCGAAGAGATCAAGATGGTGGAAGATACTCCCGATGACATCATCTTCGATCTGTTTTGCGAGAGTTTCTACCCGGATCATCCTCTGGGCCGACCCATACTTGGAACTCCCCGTACGCTTTCGACGTTCAAGCCTCATGTGATTCGCTCATATTATGAACGGATTTACCGGCCGGAGAATCTGTTGATTGCGGCCGCCGGCAATCTGGAGCATGCCCAACTGATTGATCTTGCCGGACAATATTTCGGGCAGCTTGCGCCCGGTCAAGACGATTTTAATTTGACGCCTCCGGAAGCGGCCTATCCGATAGTGTTGAGAAGCAAGCCGGACCTTGAGCAATCGCATCTTGTGATCGGGTCCCAGTGCCCATCGGCGGTGAGCGATGACAGGTATGCCGTCAATCTGATGAATGTCATACTTGGCGGGGGCATGAGCTCGCGGCTGTTTCAATCGGTCCGCGAAGACCGCGGCCTTGTTTATACAATCTTCTCTTCAACCAGTCCTTATAAGGATTGCGGGTATCTGAGCATCTACGCTGCGGCGTCAACCGGACAGCTTCCAGAAACGATGGCAGCGACGATGACTGAATTGAAGAAGATGAAGGCCGGGCCCGTCAGCGCTGAAGAACTGTTGCGCAACAAGGATCAGCTCAAGGCTTCCTTGATGCTTAATCTGGAATCCACATCCTCCCGCATGAGTTCTCTGGCTACTCAGGAGATGATCTTCGGTTGCTTCGTCTCGCCTGATCAGATCATCAGCAGGGTCGATGCGGTTACCGCCGAGGATGTTCAGCGACTGGCGATTGAACTTTTCCAGCCTGAAAAAATGGCGGTCACCGTTCTTGGCGATCTGGATGGATTTAAACTGGACCGCTCGGATCTCGAATGCTAGAAAGCAGTTTAAAGTATCAGGATCCTTACCGGAACTTTTGCCAACGAACTGGGGTACAAGCTGCTCCGTTGCTTAAACTTTGAACCTTAAACTTTAAACTTGAATATAGACTCGCTCTGGAAAAATATACGAGCCCCGGGTTTTTGAGGGTGTTCAGCGCACTGGTCCGCTTGAGGTACAAGCTGATGTGGGCGCAGGTGCGAACCGACAGCGGCAAGATCGCGCTCTTCTTCGGGCTCTACCTGTTGATTGGAGTGTTTGCGATCTTCATGGCGCTTGGCGGGCTGGGCGGAGCGCTGGCGGCGGTTGAGCTGGGGCGGGGTGAGATGGTGGCCCGGCTGATGCTCGCCGGTCTGATGATGAACGGGATTGGGCTGAGCCTGCTCTTCGGTCTGGGGCCGAGCGAGGCATTCACCGAAGGTTCGCTGCGCCGCTATCCGCTGGATTCGCAGGAGCGTTTCGTGATTCGTCATTTCATCGGACTGCTCGATCCGGTCTGGCTGCTGCTGATTGCGGGGATCATCGGCCTGGTTTTCGGCTTCATCTGGTTTGGCGGAGAATCTGTGCTGGCGGGAATTCCTGCTTCGGTGCTTTTCATCCTGGCCAACTATCTGCTGACGGTCACGCTTCTGACCGTTATCGGTTTGCTGATGCAGACTCGCAGGGGCGCAACCTTGCTGGGCGCGTTGATGATTCTCCTGCTTTCTTTCGGGCCGCTGGCAATCAGTTCACTGACCCCCGGCACGCGGGACAGAATGTGGCAGGTGGTTGACCTCTGCCTTCGGATTTTGCCCCCGGGAGCCGCCGCTTCAATGATTACCGGGCAGGATCTGCTCAAGGTTGCGGGAGGAGCCGGTCTTTTGATTTTGTGGTGTGTCTCGATGTTCATGCTCCTGAGGACCATCGAGAAGAAGCCGAGGGTTTCGGAACCGGGGCGTGCCGGCGCGATAGTCTGGGACAACCTTTACGATCAGACTGCCGGCATCTTCGGCAGCCGATACCGGCCGATGGTCAGCCGATCGCTCAGATATCATCTGCGATGCAATATCATCAGGTTCAGTCTGATCAGCTCGCCGCTGGTCATACTCATGCTCAGGTATCTGATTCCTGGCTATGGAGAAAAAAGCCATCTCAGCATGTCGATCGCGATCTTTTTCATACTGAGCAGCGCAAATGGCGCGGCCATGATGCTCAATCTGTTCGGTTATGACGGCGCCGGCATCAGGCGATTTGCCGTGCTTCCGATCCGTTTCGCCGATGCACTCAAGGCTGCCAGCCTGGCATCGCTGATACTGCGAGGGATCGCCTTTCTCGTCGCATTTACTCTCTGGGTGATCATCTACAGAAATCGATCGCTGACCTGGCAGGCTGTCCTCATTGTCCTGACAGTCTCGGTTGCAGGCATGATCATGTTTAATGGCCTGGGATTATGGGTCTCCATCTTCGCCCCCAAGAGAGGTGATTTCGAGGCGATGTGGAATAACAGGCTTTCGCTTGGAGCCAACATCGTCGTCATCGGCGGAGCGATTATCCCTTTCTGGGTTATGATCACGGTGATGGAGAGGATTCAGCCTGAGACGCTCAGCCGTCTCTGGTGGGCTCCCGCGCTTTTTCTCGTGTTATGTGTCGGTTTTTATGGATTTTCATTGAAATTTATCGACATCCCGCTGAGATCCCGCAAGGAGAAGCTGATCAACCTTCTCTCGGGTGCAAGCGACAACTAGTATTACCCTGACGACGAATCGGGCAAACGAATTACAGCAGGAAGAACTTTCAGCAATGGATAACGAGATGGAAATGACAGGGTCCGGAGGAGATGCAGCCGAGTCGCTCATTCCTGCAATCAGTGTCGAGCATCTGACCAAGCGCTTCGGGGACCTGACCGCAGTCGATGATCTGACTCTGAAAGTGAGTTCGGGCCGGCTGTTCGGTTTTCTTGGCCCGAACGGCGCCGGCAAAAGCACCACGATAGGTTGCCTGACCGGGTTGATCGATCCGAACGCAGGCAGCATCAGGCTTCTTGGAGAAACCTTTACGAGCGATTCGATCGAACTCAAGCGACGCATCGGAGTCATGCCCGAGGGGTTGGCATTGTTCGATCACCTCTTCGCCCACGAATTTCTGACTTTCAACGGCCGGATGTACGGTCTCGATGAGCAGACATTGCGCCAGCGCGTCGAGGAGCTCTTGACAGTGCTGGGTCTGGCGAACGCAGGCAATAAAAGGCTCTCCGAATTCAGTACCGGCATGAGGAAAAAGGTCGCATTTGCCGCCGCCATCATTCACAGGCCCGAGATACTGTTTCTTGATGAACCCTTTGAGAGCATCGATCCGGCGGGTGTTGCCATGCTCAAGGACTGGTTGCGCCGCTTTGTCGCCGGAGGCAGAACCGTTTTTATGACTACCCACGTGCTCGAGACGGTCGAGAGGCTGTGCGACGACGTGGCCATCATCAAAGCCGGCAAGATCGCATGGCTCGGCGATGTCTCGAAACTGGCTTCAGGCGAATCTCTCGAATCCGACGGGAGCAGCTTCAACACACTGGAATCACTCTTCCTTCATCTGGTCGGCGAAAGATACGAGATGCTTGAGTGGCTGTGAAATTATGAGAAAGAAGAAGAAAACGAAAAACAAGATTACGAAACAGACGAAATAAACGAAACAGACGAAAAATTTCCCAGACGTTCATTGTTCGGGAAAACCCGGATAAATGTAAAATGGATGTTTATTGCTGAAATTATCCTTTTATTTTTTTTTGTTTTTTATTTCGTCTGTTTCGTAATCTTGTTTTTCTTCTTCTTCTCAGGAGGGTATTTATGTATTGTCCGAATTGTGCGACTCAGATCACCGGAACCAAATTTTGCCGCACCTGCGGCGCCAACGTCAGCCAGGTCTCGCAGGCATTAACGGGTCAGCTTCCGGCACAGGGAATGTCAAAAGCCGAAAAGCCGCCGAGTATCGAAAGGGCTGCAGGATCTTTCTTTTCGGGTCTGGCCTTTATCCTGGTGTCGTTTTCGGTCTTTTTTTTCGCGCCGGCTGGAAAAATCTGGTGGTTCTGGATGCTGATCCCGGCGTTTGGAATGATCGGCAAAGGGGTCGGTGAGTACTGGAAGTTGCGTGAGCAGCAGCGCCAGATGGAGTTGATGATGAGATATCAGCAGCTTCCGGCCAATCAGCCGGCTCCACCGGCGATGCAGCCCGGGGCAGCACCTGGCGAGATTGGCGCTCCGGACACCAACGAATTGAGAGTCCCTTCGAGCATTACCGAGGAGACGACACGCCATTTAAAGTAGCTGCCGGCACCGGCTCGTCAATTTGTCAATTTTCGCAGATGATTCGGAATCCGTGATAATATGCGCGCCTCGATTGCACTCGAAATTAATTCAGCAAGGTTCAAATAGATGCGGATCTGCATACTTGGAAGCGGCAGTTCTGGAAATGCGACGCTGGTGGTCGCAGGCGAAACGCGCGTCCTGATGGATTGCGGGCTGAGCGCGCGAGAGACGATCAAAAGGATCAAGGCTGTCGGAGAAGACCCGTCGAAACTCGATGCCGTCGTGGTGACGCATGAGCACGGAGATCACGCGCGCGGTCTGACCGCGATTTCAAAAGCGTTGAATGTCCCCGCATATACATCTCTGATAAAACCCTCGAAGCCTGTAATCTGGGCGAAAAGATGAAGGATGTCCGGCGTGGTGCGTCGATCACATCGTCTGAGCATTTCGAGATAGGGTCGATGCAATTCAGTCCCTTTGCGATTCCGCACGATGCAGCAGACCCTATGGCATTCACCGTGGTAGCGAATGGGATCAAGATGGGCATGGCCGTCGATCTGGGACACATCAATTCGGTCGCCGCCGGACAATTCCTCGGCTCTGACGCGCTGATCATCGAAGCCAATCACGAACTCGAGATGCTCAAGACATGCGAATTTTATTCGTGGGCGTTGAAGCTGAGAATCAAGGGTCGCCTGGGTCACACTTCCAATGACGAGATGGCCAGATTTCTTCGGGAGGATTTCGATAACAAGGCGCGCTACATCGTCCTCGCCCACCTTTCACAGAATACCAATAATCCGGACGTGGCGCGACTTGCGGCCGTTCAGGCGCTGGAGGAGAGGGCGCCGCTCTTTTCCGCCGATGCGGAACGTCGTGTCAGCATCGCCGCGTTTGACCGGCCGAGCGACTGGATCGAGTTATGAGCAGTAACATCCAAGCAGAATTGGGTCGCCTGGCAATCATCTTGCTGCTGGCCTGCCTCGCTCAGCCGGCATCGAGAGCCCAGTCCGGCCGAAAGCCGCAGGGAAAGCAACCTTCCGAAAAACCGATTGTCAGGCTTGAAACGCGCGAAGTGGTCATTCCACTGCGCGCCTATGATGCCGATGGCAGGTTTGTCGATGACCTGACGACCAGAGACTTGATCGTCCTCGAAGAGGGGGAATCACGCCCCGTATCCAGCGTCAAGCGCGAACCGGCCAACATCGTCGTGGTTCTCGACCTCAGCAACGAAATCGGCACCTTCAAAAATGGCCCGACTCAGAGATACGAAAAAGATGATCGCCCGATCTGGGAGAAGAACCGGGATTACAGCATCGTGGCCCGGCCGACGACCCGCGAACTGGCCGAGAATTTCATCTCCAAAATTTCATCCGGCGATCATGTCGCCGTCATTCAATATTCCGACAAGGTCCAGATGGTTCAGGACTGGACAAGCGATTACCGGCGTGCGATAGGCTCCATCTCGTCGAAATACCGTGTCGGCATCAAAGCCGGATTTTATGATGCCATGAAGCTGGCGGCTGAAAAACTGCAGTCGCGACCCAGCGGCCGGCGCGTCATCGTGCTGGTGAGCGACGGCCTCGATTCTGCCAGTCGAACGGGCAGATCCCAGGCAATGAGCGCGATTGAAAATTCCCGGGCTTCAGTTTTCGTAGTCGGCTGGGCTGAAGCCATCAAAAGAGAGATCGAATTGTCGATGAGCTGGATGAGTTCTCACGAAGCCCGCACCTCCACATCGATCGAACGACTGACAGAATTGCGCAGGTATCTGCCTCAACTCGACGCTGCCGCTTCGATTCTGCGCGACCTTGCCGAATCGACCGGCGGTGAGATCTGGCTGCCGCCGGATCACACCGGGATGATCAAATCATGGCAGCCGCTGGTCGCTGAAATCGGGGCCCAATACAGCGTCTCTTTTGTCACTGAAAACAAACCCAGCCTTGAGGATAACCGCTCGATCCAGGTCCTGCCCGCAAGAAAAGGGCTCACCGTTCGCTCCAGGCGAAATTACTTCGCCGGCGATCAGGCCGGACGGAGAGAATGAAGAAGAATGAAGAATGATGAATGCAGAATGATGAATGAAGTTCAAAGTTTAAGAGTTTAAAGTTTAAAGAGGGGTGGCGTGGTTTCTGATTGAGGCTTGAATCCAAATTACATGAAATTTGCGACCTCCATGGAGGCCGCCTGTATTCAAGTATCATCAGTTCGGGCTTATAACTTTGAATTTTAGACTTTAGACTTCTTGTTTGTTTATATGATGGATGAAGAGAGGTTGAGAATAGTGAGGGCATACAAGCGTGCAGCGATCGGGCTGGCCGCGGGCGCAGCAGTCTGGCTGACTGCCCTGATCGTTACCGATACGGCAAAAGAAGAGAAGGTCGCATGGCTCATCCCGGCCGTCTGCGCCTTGCTCAGCTTCTTTTTCTATTCGCTTTCCAAAAGATCGAAGCAGTAATTTTTTTCAATAAAAACAGATATGGAGGCTGAGATTACCAGGCATGATGAATTTCAAACTGCTTCACATGTTTAGTAATCCTCAATCCGCAAAATGATCAGAAGATACACCTTGCCCGAGATGGGCGCGATATGGACCGAAGAGAACAGATTCCGCAAGTGGCTTGACGTCGAGATTGCCGCGTGCCAGGCGAACGCTGAAGCCGGCAACATCCCGGCTGAAGCCGTTGAGGTCATCAGGCAAAAGGCGGATTTTTCAGTTGATCGGATTCATGAACTGGAAAAGACGCTGGATCACGACGTCATCGCATTCACCACGAATCTTGCCGAGAATATCGGACCGGAAGCCCGCTGGGTTCATTACGGCCTGACTTCATCGGATGTAGTCGATACCGCCAACGGATTGTTGATGTGTGAGGCGGGGGATCTGATCATCTCTAGGCTGCAGATGCTCAGCGATGTTCTCAAGAAGCGAGCGTATGAATTCAAAGACACGCCGATGATCGGCAGGACGCATGGGATTCACGCGGAGCCGATGACTCTCGGTCTGGTTTTCGCCCTGTGGTTTGAAGAGAATCGCCGGAACATAGACAGGATGACCCGGGCGAGGGCCGGAATCAGCTACGGTAAGATCTCGGGAGCGGTCGGGACCTTTGCGCATCTGGAGCCTGAAATAGAAGAACGCGTCTGCTTTCTGCTGGGATTGAGGCCGGCGAGCGTTTCTACTCAGATCATTCAGCGCGACCGGTATGCCGAATTCGTCTGTGCGCTGGCTATCGTTGCTTCCTCGCTCGAAAAGTTCGCACTTCAGATCCGTCACTGGCAGCGCACGGAGGTCGGAGAGGCCCACGAATATTTCAAGCCCGGGCAGAAAGGCTCCTCCGCCATGCCTCACAAGCGCAACCCGATTCTTTCAGAACGGATCTGCGGCATGGCCCGCATCATTCGCGGCTACGCGGTGACCGCGCTCGAAAACAACGCTCTCTGGCACGAACGCGACATCTCGCATTCGTCGTCAGAGCGCGTGATCCTGCCCGATTCCTGCATCGCGGTCGATTACATGCTGGCCAAAGCCGCTTCATTGATCGAGACGCTGGTCGTCAATCCGAAGCGGATGATGGAGAATCTCAACGCCACCCGAGGACTTGTCTTTTCGGGGCAGCTCCTGCTTGAGCTCTCTTCAGCAGGCGTCGCACGCGAGGAGGCTTATTACTGGGTGCAGCGCAATGCTCATAAATCGTGGGATGAGGGACTCGATTTTCGCGAACTGGTCAGTAGCGATCCCGACATCTCATCCCGGGTTTCGCCTGAACAGATAGAAAAGGCTTTTGATGTGCGAACTCAACTCAAGAACGTCGATCGAATTTTTCAAAGAGTATTTTCAGGAAGGGGAAAATGACAATGCTGGCAAAAGTATATGTGACATTGAAAAATGGAGTTCTCGATCCTCAGGAAAGACCATCCATCACGCAGCCGAGGCCATCGGTTACCAGGGCATCAGCGATGTTCGCCAGGGAAATATTTCGAGATCAGTCTCGATGGATCGATGGATGCAGCTACCGCTCAATCTCAGGTCGAGAAATTCGCGCACGACGTGCTTTCGAACCCTGTGATCGAAGATTACACAGTTGAAATTGTTTGAGGCATGATTGCCGTTTCTCTTTCAGGGTGATGAGTATGAAAAAACAGTTTTTTTCTCTGGTGGTTTTGATGGTGGGTCTGATGATGACAACTTCCGCACAGTCGCCGAATCTTGAGGAGTTTGGGAAGGAACGCTGAGCGTCAGCGGAGCTTCCCTCCGGCTGATCTTCAAGATCACGAAAGCTCCTGACGGTGCCCTCACGGCAAAACTCGACAGTCCGGATCAGGGGGCCCTGGATCTTCCGGTCGACTCGGTCAACGTCGACGGCAGATTGGTGCGTTTCGAGATGAAGCGGTTTCTTGCGTCGTTCGAGGCAAAGATCAACTCGGAATTCACCGAAATGAGCGGCAACTGGAAGCAGGGTGGGCTCGAACTCCCGCTGGTGCTGAAGCGCACCGAAAAGGCGACGAAACTCAACCGGCCGCAGGAACCGCAGAAGCCATTTCCCTACAATGACGAAGAAGTCTCCTACGAGAACAAAAAAGCGGGCAACAAGCTTGCGGGAACTCTGACCACGCCGCGCGATAATAAGGGTCCGTTTCCGGCCGTTGTCCTGATCACCGGCTCCGGAGCCCAGGACCGCAACGAGGCGATCTTCGGGCACAAGCCTTTCCTGGTTCTTGCCGATCATCTGACACGTCAGGGAGTGGCCGTTTTAAGGGTCGATGATCGTGGAGTGGGCGGCTCCACGGGAAGTGGCGCCACCGCCACGACGGAAGACTTTGCCGAGGATGTCCTGGCCGGCGTCGAATACCTCAAATCTCGCAAGGAGATCGATCCGAAGCACATCGGTCTGATCGGCCACAGCGAGGGAGGCATCATCGCCCCGATGCTTGCGACCAGATCCGGCGATATCGCTTTTATCGTCATGATGGCCGGGACCGGACTGCCCGGAGAGGAAATAATCCATCTTCAGGCGGAGTTGATTGCGAAAGCCGCGGGCTCAGGCGAGAAAGAGATAGCCGAAAGCAGGAAAATGCAGGAGCGCATCTTTGCCGTCATCAAGTCCGAGAAGGATCCGAAAGAAGCCGAAAAGAAATTAAATGCTCTTCGCGACGAGATAACAGCCGGGATGCCCGAGGATATGAAGAAGGCCGGAGCCGACAAGGCGCTCGATGCCCAGTTTAAAAGCGTCAATTCTCCCTGGTTTCGCTACTTCACCACATACGATCCGAGACCGGCATTGACGAAGGTCAAATGCCCCGTACTGGCGATCAACGGAGAACGCGATCTTCAGGTGCCGTACAAGGAAAACCTCGGAGCGATCGAGGCTGCATTGAAAGCCGGCGGCAACAAGGATTTCACAGTAATCAAGCTCCCCGAACTCAATCACCTTTTTCAGAAGGCTCAGACAGGGTCCCCCAGCGAATATGGAACGATCGAGGAGACGATCTCACCTCTCGCTCTTCAGACAATCTCTGACTGGATCAAAAAGCGTTTAAAGTAAATCGGGATGGATAAATCCGGGCTCAGAATTTTTGTGGAGGATGCCAGCCCTTGTAACGTAGGCTCAGTGTGGCATCCGAGGATGAGAGCAGCAGGCGGCGCTTATTGATCACGTTGATTCCTTCGGGGTAGTAGGTGAGCTGGTAGCGGTTGTTCTTCAATTCGTCGCAAATCTCTTTGACGGTTTCCTTGATGTCGCCATCGATTGAAATCACCTTGCCTCCGGTGCCCGCCGTCAACTGGTCGAGGGCGTCCGCGGGTTTTGGCGCATCCTTGCGCAGGGCTCCGCGCGTTCTGTCCTTCACCTGTATCGCATAAACGGTGATGTTTTCGGTCTGAAGCTTTGCCAGGATCTCATCGAACTTGATTTTACTGTCCCGGTCGAGACCGTCTCCGACGATGACGATCACGCGTTTCGAAAATCCCACCTCCGGTCTGAGCACATCCTCGACACTAACATTGAGCGCGTCAAAAAGATGAGGTGTATCGGACTTGCGCAGCAATGAGAGAGTGTTTTGAAGGTTTTTTGGATCGTCGGTGAACTCGGTGATGATTTCAGGTTTGAGGTCGTAGCCGATGACCATCACCTTGTCTCCTTCGTATATCTCAGGAGCGAACGCCGCAGGCACTGAGGCGAGTTTTTTGACGTCGGCCTGCAGCGTGGCCGAATTGTCCATCAGCAGAACGATCCTTGCGGGTGTCGGATCCGGCGAGAATGCCTCGATCTTCTGTGAGACTCCGCCGTCGTAAAGCTCAAGTGCACTCCTCGGAATTATCTTCTCTTCTTCCTTCTTATCATCGCCTCCCGAAAGCAGAGGCTTTGGCTTGTTCGGATCGTCGACCTTGTGAGCGATGACGTGGATGACCGTTGTGCGTTTCCCGGATACCGGCGAACGTCCCGATTGTGCCACACCAGGGGTGGCCAGGGTGGCCAGGATGAGCCACGGCATGACAGCCAAAGCCAGGGCCTTCGAAGACTTCCATTCCCTGATTGTCCGGCCGTGTCTGTTCACTATTTATCTGCCGCTCCAGTGGTGCTTGCGCCGCCGGCTGAGGCTCCGGCGCCGGTTGATTCCTTCTTCTCAGTCTTCTCGGTCTTGTCTGCTTTCTCGGTTTTCTCGGCTTTTTCAGCCTTCTCGACCTTAGCAGGCTTGTCCGTTTTCTTGCTGCTGCTGTAATCGGTGACATACCAGCCCGAGCCTTTCAATTGAAAGCTGGTCTGAGAAAATATCTTTTCGAGCTTCCCCTTGCATTCGGGGCATTTGTTCAGCGGCTTGTCGCTCATCTTCTGCATGATTTCGAGATGATGACCGCATTTCTGACAAACATATTCGTAAATCGGCATGTACTTGCACTCTCCAAATGAAATTCGAAGAAATTCTCCAGTCAGGAATTTAACACATCACCGCAGTCCCCGACAATCGGGGTAAAAATCAGCTCATCTGGCTGGTTTAAAGTTTAGATATGTCAAATATGGTACTCCCGACTTTGAACTTTAGACTTTAGACTTTAAACTTCACACCCTGAGCATCTTTAGAAATCGGGGAAAAATATGATGAACAACAGCTCTCGTCGCTCATTGTCAGGTGCAATACTGGTTTTGATTCTTGTCGTCAATTCATTTACCGGCTTTGCTCAGTCAGCCAGCCGGCAGGACACATTCAGACCGCCGGTGCGAGGCACGCGGGGAGTAGTAGCCGGAGGTCACCCGCTGGTAGTCGAGGCCGGTTTGAGAATGCTTCACCGCGGAGGCAACGCTGTAGACGCCGGTGTTGCGGCTACGCTGGCGGGCTCGGTCATCGAATTCTCTCATTTCGCCTTTGGAGGCGAGGTTCCGGTGATCATCAAAATGGCGACGGGAGCGCCGGTTGTGATCAACGGGCAGGGAACCGCGCCGGCTCTTGCGACCAGGGAGTTTTTTGAGACCAGAGCCGGCTCCGGTCCAAACAGGGCAGACGCCTCCGGACGCAGCGCCAACAAGCCCGGGCCGATTCCATCCACCGGGCCGCTTGCCGCAACCGTTCCCGGAGTGCTCGATGCGATGATCGTGGCGCTTGATAAGTTCGGTACGATGAGACTCGCCGATGTCCTGATGCCCGCAATCGAACTCGCCGAGGCCTTCCCGATCGATGAACTGCGAGTCAGCTACATCCACAATACCCGAAGCGTCTTTGAAAAATGGGCGGATTCCAGAGAGATCTTTCTGCCGGGCGGAGAGGAACCAAAGGTGGGCGATATCTTCGTTCAGAAGAATCTGGCCCGAACCCTGCGCGAACTCCTGGCTGTCGAAAAACGGAATTCGAATCGCGGTCGTCACGCAGCTTTGGAATCGGTCAGGAATTATTTTTATCGCGGGCCGATGGCAAAACGATACACCGATCCAATCGAGAAAGCCGGAGGCCTCATGCGAGCCGGCGATCTGGCGGGTTTTCGAGCCGGGATCGAAGACCCATACAAAATCAGCTATCGCGGCTATGAGATCTACAAGGGCGGATTCTGGAGCCAGGGGCCGGTGCTGCTTCAGATGCTCAATCTGCTTGAAGGCTATGATCTGAAAGCGATGGGCCACAATTCGGCGGACTACATTCATACGGTAACAGAGGTGATGAAACTGGCGTTCGCTGACCGTGACCGATATTACGGCGACCCTGTGTTTGAGAAGATTCCTGCGCAGGAGCTTTTGTCCAAGGATTACGCCGCAACGCGCAGGGCTCTGATCGACAACGCATCAGCATCGATGGAACAGCGCCCGGGCGATCCCGTTAACAGGAAAGCGCTGGCCGGTTTGATTGGGCTCGCTGAGACAGGACCCTCAGAGGTGCCTGAAGCAGAGCGCGCGCACGATACGACCTGCGTCAATGTGATAGACGCCCGGGGAAATGTCTTTACCGCGACTCCAAGCGGAGCCTGGCTTCCATCATTTATTGCCGGAGATACGGGGATTCCGATATCGTCCAGACTTCAAAGCTTCCTGCTGACTCCCGGCCACCCGAATGAGCTCAAACCCGGCAAGCGCCCGCGTATCTCCCTGACACCGACACTTGTCATGAAAGACGGAAAACCGTTTGCGGCGCTCTCGACACCCGGTGGAGACAATCAGGATCAGGCGCTGTTACAGGTGCTGCTCAATGTCATTGAATTCGGCATGAATCCCCAGGAAGCGGTTGAGGCTCCGAGGTTCGAGACGGCGCATCTGGTCAGCTCGTTTGACGATCACAGGTTCAATCCCGGCGTGCTCCAGATCGAATCGCGCGTCAAACCGGATGTCATCGGCGATCTTAAAAAACGCGGCCACAAGCTCGAAGTCAGGGGAGATTACAGCTCGGGATCAGCACCGACAATTATCATTTACAATCCGCAAACACGACTGATCCAGGGTGGAGCCGACGTTCGCCGGGGCAGATATGCTATAGGCTGGTGAGTCTCGTGGGTGGAGGTGGGAGGGGGCAGTTTCTGAAACTAACGGATTTTGCGGTTAAGAAGTTGTTTTATCGCCAAGAGCCAAGAACGCCAAAATGAAAATAGCCTGAATGTGCTATGTCCCGCAAAATCCGTTAGCATCAGGGAAGTTTAAAGTCTAAATGGACTTTAGACTTTAGACTTTAAACTTTAAACTCTTGTCTCTTTCTGACAGTTACAAAAATGCCCTCTTTCGGGCGCAGAGTGATTGACGGCATTGGCGTGATCTTTTGATTCGGTTGGAGCTCAAGTCTGCATTTCTGTGCGATCGTTGCGAGTATCAGATTGGCTTCCATCATCGCAAAAGCATTGCCGATGCAAAGTCTTGGGCCGCCTCCAAAGGGGAAATAGGCATATTTCGGCAATCTTTTTGACTCTTCCATCTGCCATCTTTCCGGATGAAATCTGATTGGATCGCTGAAATAACCCGGGTTTCGGTGCATTGACCACTGGCTCATCAGAACCTGAGCGCCCTTGGGAATCCGGCACCCTCCGATCTCGCAGTCTTCCATTGCCTCGCGGCCGATCATCCAGGCGGGCGGGTAAAGCCTCATCGATTCCTTCACAACCATATCCGTATATTGCAGACGCGGCAGATCCGCTACTGCCGGCATTCTTTCACCGAGAACGGATTCAATTTCTTCAAACAGTTTTCTTTCAACTTCAGGGTGTTGTCCCAGCACGAGCCAGGTCCATGACAGGGTGAGCGCCGTCGTCTCGTGTCCGGCAAGGAAGAGCGTCATGAGCTCATCGCGAAGCTGTTTGTCGGACATCCTCGATCCATCGTCGTCTCGCGCCTTGAGCAGCAGCGAAAGCAGGTCGTCGCGATCGCCGGCGTGAGCCCGCCGCTGGTCGATTATTTGATAGATTATTTCATCCAGGCGCTGCACCACCTTCTCGAACTTCAGGTAGTTGGGAGTCGGAAAGAGATTATCGAGCAGTTGGGATATTCCTCCCTGCGATGAAAACTGTTCGGAAACGATTTCCAAAGCGTTGCCGACAACTTCAGCGTTGGCGGTCGCGTCCGTTCCAAAAAGCGTTTCGGCCACAATCCCCAGCGTCAGGCGCATCATGTCAGCGTGGATATCCCGGACTTCCCCGTTTTTCCACTGATTAATCATCCGCGTCGTGTCTCTCACCATGACCGCGCCGTAACCGGCTATCCGCTCTTTATGAAATGCCGGCTGGGAAAGCCTGCGCTGTCTCAGCCAGAAATCGCCCTCGCTGGTCAGCAATCCCTGGCCGAAAAGGCGGCGGCTCGATCTCGTCTTCAATCCCTTGTCTTTGATGAAGATCTTGTTCTTGGTCACCAGCACCTCCTCGATCAGATCGGGGTGGTTCAAGAGGTAGAACTCGAGATTGAAAGCCTTGAGCCGAACGATATCTCCATAATCCTGCGAACACCTGAGAATGAAATTCAGCGGGTCGCGATCGAATTCAAAATAATTACCGAACAGCAGCTTGCCTTTTGGTCCTGAAACTTTTTGTGCCGGCATCATCATTAAGCGGGCCTCCCTGAAAAAAACGATCTATTCCGGACAATTCGCAAACGGCAAAGAAATTGGAACACTGGTGCGCCGGATTCGCCGCCAGGTGATGAATTCTCTCAATGTCAAAAGTTGATAGCCTACAATCTACCATTTCCTGTCGGATAAGATAAGTTGGTCAAGCCCTGTCTTTATGCTAAATTCAGAAGTGTTTTCGAGGTGATCCGCATCGCGCCGAAAAAATAATTTGAGATTTAGAGTGAGGAACGATTGATTACCGAAACATCTCTTCGCCTGCGCGAGTTAAGGCAGAGCATAGAAAGCGTGATCCGCGGCAAAGCTGAAGCGGTGCAACTGGCGGTTGTGTCGCTGCTTGCCGGCGGTCATCTTCTGGTTGAGGATGTCCCTGGCGTCGGGAAAACGACTCTGGCACAGACCATTGCCCGCTGCCTTGATTGCAGCTTCCAGCGGATACAGATCACTTCCGACCTGCTGCCGTCGGACATAGTCGGCGTCTCGGTTTACAATCAATCCAATGGAGATTTTGAATTCAAGCCGGGACCGATCTTCGCAAATGTGATCCTCGCGGATGAGATCAACCGCACCACACCGAAAACACAGAGCAGCCTGCTGGAGGCGATGGCTGAGGGGCATGTCACGGTTGAAAACAGGACTTACGCCCTTCCCAGGCCGTTTCTTGTCCTGGCGACACAAAATCCGATTGAACACTACGGCACCTATCCTCTGGCCGAATCGCGGCTTGATCGCTTTATGATGAGGGTCCGGATCGGCTATCCCTCCAGCCTTGAAGAGAAGGAAATCCTCAGACAGCAGGCCCGCAAGCATCCCATCGATAGCGTCAAGCCGCTGATGACCGCTGAAGATGTGATCGAGCTGCAGGAGGAGGTCAGGAATGTCAGATTCGATGAGGCGCTCCTCGATTATCTGATGGATATCGTCACCGCGACCAGGGAATCCGAGATGCTCGAACTCGGCGTCAGCCCGCGCGGCTCTCTCTCTCTTTATCGCGCGGCCCAGTCTCTCGCTTTCACCGAGGACCGCGATTATTGCATCACTGATGACATCAAGAGGCTGGTCGTCCCCGTTTTCGGACACCGTGTCGTCATCAGCTCACGCTATGCAAACCGGCTGCGCAAGGCCGAACACGCCGACTCGATCCTTGAAGATATTTTGAAGAACGTGAAAGTCCCGATTTGAGGAGAAGGAAAAGAAGAGAGATTACGAAACGAAATAAACGAAACAACGAAAAATATCAGGGATTGATGAAGCCCGTTTCATTTGGGTTTCGCTCCTTGAAAACATCTGGTTCAAGAAGCAGTAGATGTTTTTCGTCGGTTTCGTTTATTTCGACTGTTTCGTCATCCTGTATTCTATCGCCATGATTCAACGGTTTCGCCGGAACAAATCGTTCAGGTTCGCGTTGATCTCGATACTGCTGACGGTTGCAGCTCTCGGGGCGTTGATGATCTCTGCCGTTGCGGGCCAGATCGGTGATGACGATCTGGCGTCGCTCGGATCGAAAGCAGCGCTGGGACTGGCGATTATCATCCTGATATACGTTGTCCCGCGGATGGCGCGCGGCATGAAGATCGAATACCTTCGATCCGAATTCTCGATTCATATCCCCAACGCCGGCCTGGTTTATTGCGCGGTCATTCTTGTGGTCACGATACTTTCCCTGAGCAGCGGCAACAACCTTCTCTACCTGATATTATCGATACTGCTGGCGACGATGTTTCTTTCGTGGCTCTCATCGCGCCTTTGTCTGACGCGCCTTGATATGCAGATACGCACTCCGGAGCATATCTTCGCCACAGAACCGGTTCCGTTCGATATCCGATTGACCAACCGAAGGAAGCTGTTTCCGACCTTTTCAGTTTCATTTGCAGTCTCCGAAAAAGATCCGGCGAGCAGTTCGCATGATCATAATAAGGTCGATCTGGCATATTTTCCGATAATCGCAGGCCGTACCGAGGCCCGGGCCCGGTCAGAGAGGGTTTATCCCCGGCGTGGAGTATATGAGATGAACGGTTATCAGTTGACGACGCGATTTCCCTTTGGGTTCATCGAGCAGCGCCGGTTCATTGAAAAACATTCGGAGATATACGTCTATCCGCAGCCTTTGCCGCTGGACCATTTTCCGGACATTGCGCCTCTGGCTCTCGGAAGAACCGAGAGCCACATCAAGGGAAGCGGCACCGATCTTTATGCGATTCGAAATTATCTTTCGAGCGATCATCATCATCACATCGACTGGAAGGCGACTGCGAAGACTGCCCAATTGATGGTCCGCGAATTCACGCGGGATGACGAGTGGCGGGTCATGATCGGATTCGACCCGGGCGTTTTGAAAGAGGTCGCAGAGAGAGACGATTATTCCGCCAGGTTTGAAAGGGCGATCGGCCTGGCCGCCGGTCTTGCGGAATATTTCATCGAAAGCGGCGCCGAGGTCAGGTTTCTGACTCCTGAGGAAGATTCAGGTTACGGAATCGGCCGATTCCATCATTATGAAATTTTGCGGCAGTTGGCGAAACTCAAACCGGTGCCCTGCGAAACCGGGCTGAACGAGCAGGTCAGGGAGATATTCCAGAGAGAGACGCTTGCCGAGGAGCAGCAGAGAATCTTGATAGTGTCTGCTCCGGCCGATCAGATTGCCGGAGCGGTAACCGCATCGACTCAGATTATCAGCATTGAAGAGTTGTAGATGAGTTTTCAGAGATATTTCATTACAGCGTCGTACCTTCTGCTTGTCATCGGGTTCGCCATGATGGTGGCGACCAGGCATGTTGACGAAGTGGCTATGGCCCTGTTCTCGGCTGCCCTGTTAACTGGACTGCTGATAGATCTGGGCGTGGTCAAATGGAATCTCACACAGCGAGCGGCCAACTGGCTGTTGCTTTGTTACCTGCCTCTGGCATTGGCCGAATGGCAGTTGATTGCGATTTCACCGATCACGATCATCATTCATTTCGTCCTCTTTTCGACATCGCTCAAGCTGCTGCGGAAGAAGACCGGGCGGGATTGGCTCTGGCTTTATGTGATTTCGTTCTGCCAGGTGCTGATGACTGCCGGGATGATGATCGGAACGACATTCTTCCTGTTGTTGATAGTCTATCTGCTGGCTGCCATCGCGACGCTCATCGGATTTGAGATCCGGCGGTCTCAGGAGACATTCGATGCCAGGCGCAAAGCAGCGGAGTCGCCACAGGATGTCGTGGTCGAATACTGGAAGTCTCTACGACATGCAAGGCAAAAGCTCGAAACTCCGCGGTGGCGCAGCCTCTCATATTTCTCCGCGTTTTCCCTGATTCTGATCTTGCTGATTGCGATCCCGATATTCCTCGCCATGCCGAGGATAAACCGCAATTTTTCCCGCAATGGAATGTTGGCGACCGAGGCGCTGACGGGGTTTTCCGATAGCGTCAGACTTGGCGAAGTCGCGCAGATAAAGCTCAATCCGCAGGTTGTTATGCGTGTCAGAGTGAAATTCCCGAACGGGGAGCCGCCGCACACACTCAGGTGGCGCGGAGTGACGCTCGATTATTATGATGGCCGGTCCTGGACCGAATCCGGATCCGGACCGGCGCCTCTCAAAAGAATCGGCGAGAGCTACAAAGTGGAGGATAAGCGCTCTCAATACGGGTTCACCGCCCAGAGATTCTTTCTTGAACCACTCAATATCAGCACCGTTTTTGTCGCTCCGCGGGCCGTGCTGGTGACCGGACTGCCCGAACTGGCGCGCGATCAGGGAAGCGGACTCTGGACCGAGCCGCACCCTTTTCACAAGCTCGAATATTATGTCTTTTCCGATACCAGCGTGCCGGACTATGACCGATTGAGCGAGGATAATACCCGCTTGTATTCAATGGAGATCCGGCAGCGATACCTGCAACTGCCTGCTAATCATGACCGCAGGATCGACAACCTTGCGGCGGATGTGACTCGCCCCGCGAACACGCAGATCGATGTCGTCAGATTGATCGAACAGCATCTGAAAAACAGCTACAGTTACACGCTCGATCTGCAGAAGACTGAAGAGGGCGATCCGATAGCCGATTTTCTTTTCAATACGCGAGCCGGCCATTGTGAATATTTTGCCTCGGCCATGGTCATGCTGCTGCGCACGCGAAGGATTCCGGCTCGGCTGGTCAACGGTTTTCAAATGGGCGAATACAATAAGTCAGCCGATGTTTACACGGTCCGGCAGTCGGATGCCCATTCGTGGGTTGAGGTCTATTTCCCGAAAGCCGGGTGGCTCGCCTTTGATCCGACTCCTCCTTCAGGCCTGAGCGTTTATGAAGACGGGACCATGGCCTGATCAGGCAGTACAGCGAGACTCTGGAAATGTTCTGGCTTGAGAATGTCATCGGCTTCGATACCGGAAAGCAATTCTCGATGGCGCTTGGCTTCCAGCGCTGGATCTGGAAGCATCAGAAGGAATCCTCGTTCCGGTGGTTCGAATGGTTCACCGACCTTGCTCAGAAAAGAGATCTCTGGCGGGCCGACTGGAACCCTTTCAATGGAGAGATGCTCAAAAACAGGCCGCAAACCTCGACCCTGCGAAGGACGCTGACTCATCCCCTGACATATGGATTAATGCTCCTGTTCGGGCTTCTCGCTGCCGGTTACTTTTGGATCAGTCACAGCAGCTCCTGGAAAAAACGAATCAGGCGGGACGCTTCAGCCTCAGCGGTTATCTTTTACCAGGAGATGCTGGGCATCCTCGCTCGCGCCGGCTACACCCGGGAACCTCATTTGACTCCCTCTGAATTCTCCATGAGGATGGCCAACCAGCACGTCATCAGAATAACCGACCTTTACCACGGCGCGCGTTTCGGCGGGCGGAAACTGACAGATGACGAGATTGCCGAAGTCAGTCATTCCCTCAGCGAGGTCAGGAAGATCGCACGCGCCCGCAAATCACTGAAGAGAAGATTACGAAAAAACGAAAATGACTAAACAAACGAAATTAATCAGGGGGAGAATTCTGTCGGAATGAAACCCTGATAGATTTCCGTATGTTTCGTTATCCGATTTTTTGATATCAAGGGTTATATTCAATGGCAATTGCCGCAATAATCTCAATTTACTCGGTGTTTTTAGTAATTGGCTGGCTGGCTGCCCGCAAGGTCAAAGATGGTACGGCTGAAGATCTGTTGATTGCGGGCAGGGCGATGCCGATGTGGCTGGCAACGCTGACAATGACCGCCACGTGGGTCGATGGCGGATACCTGCTGGGCACGGCTGAAGGGGCTTACAAATCGTCTGTAGCGCTGGGGATTCAGGGAGGGCTTTGTTTCGGCGTCAGCCTGATACTTGGCGGGATCTTCTTCGCCCGTCGGATGCGGCACTATGGAATACACGACACTGATAGATCCGTTTGAATCGAGGTTCGGAAAACACTGGGCTGCGGTATTGTTCATCCCGGCGCTGCTTGGAGAGCTGTTCTGGAGCGCAGAGCTGCTGGTGGCGATTGGCTCGACATTCGGCGTCACTCTTCAGATGAAGCTGACGACGGCGATCCTGATCTCGGCGGTAGTGGTCATCATTTACACCATGGTTGGAGGCATGTGGTCCGTCGCTTATACGGATGCCTTTCAACTGGGCATGGTTGTGATTGGCCTGGCAATTGCGATTCCCTATGTCCTGAGCGCGGCAGGCGGATTTGATGCAGTCATGGCAGGCTATGCAGCGGCTCGCCCCGATCGCATCGGCATCCTGCCGCCATTTAGCGGCAATGGCTCTTTCTGGACGTCGCAATCGATCATCAACTGGTGGGATGTGAGTCTCATGCTCATTTTCGGGGGGATACCCTGGAACTGTTATTTTCAGCGCGTACTTTCATGCCAGACGCCGCTGAAGGCTCAATGGCATTCGATCTTCGCAGGCCTTCTGACAATTTTGATGACGCTGCCGCCGTTGCTGATTGGCGTTGCGGCTTTCAGGTATGCGTGGCCGGTGAATTTGATGGCCGAGTTGCAGGCCCAGCCGGCGCAGACATTTCCGATGGTGCTGAAATATCTGACCCCGCCGCTGGTTGCATTGCTCGGCCTTGGAGCGATCATTGGCGCCGTTACTTCCAGTTTCAGTTCGTCGATCCTCTCTGCCGCATCGATGATGACCTGGAATTTTGCGGGCCGGATCATCTGGCCGAATCTTTCGGTGACCCAGATGAAAAGACTGATAAGGCTCTCGATCGTGCTGCTCGGAGCGAGCGCTATTGCCATGGCGTTGAAGGTTCAAAGCGTTCAGGCGCTATGGTTCTTCACCAGTGATCTGGTCTTCGTCCTGTTGTTCCCGCAACTCGTCTTTGCGCTCTTCGATTCGAAGGTCAACAGGACCGGATCGATCGTAGCTTTCTGCGTTTCGCTCGTGCTGAGGCTCGGAGGGGGCGAACCACTCTTCGGAATTCCGCCGATCATTCCTTACCCTGAAATTCTGACGAGCAATCCTTCGGTCTGGTATGAAGCGGGCACCGGCGCGCTTCTCTTTCCGTACAAGACTTTAGCTGCTTTGACCGGGCTGATTCTGCTGCCGCTGGTCTCGAGGATGACGGCCCGGTGGGATAATCCAGTGCCTTTGTCCCTGCCGTCCGGCAAAAAAGATGCTGCCGCTTGATAAACCTGCTTCCTCGCTCAGTCGGATCGGGATATCAGGCGCTTTTCCTGAAATTGAAGTCGTCAATTTATGATAATGGAAGGGATCTGCAAGATTTCCGATTGATTTAGGGGTATATTCCTTGATTCAGGGCATCTGTGGCGTTACCGCCAGGCCGACTCAATCCTGATTCAATAAAAGATCATATGCTGATTAGAAAAATTCTTGCATGGTGTGTTCATTTTTACACGGCCTCTGGGCTGATTGCCGCAGGCTTGATGGCAGTCATGATATTTCGTGGCGACGCGGCATCGCTCAATTGGGCAATAGGGTTGATGATTGTCGCGACATTCATCGATTCGACCGATGGCTTCTTTGCGCGGCGGCTCCGCGTCCGGGAGGTTCTGCCGCAGTTTGACGGCAGGAGACTGGATGATATCGTCGACTTCCAGACTTATACCTCGCTGCCCATACTTTTCATCTGGCGCGCCGGAATCCTGCCGGAAAATCTGAGCATCTGGTTGCTGGTGCCGTTGCTGGCAAGTGTCTATGGATTTTCACAGGAAGATGCCAAGACGGAAGACAACTTCTTTCTCGGATTCCCTTCATACTGGAATGGAGTTGCCATTTATCTTTACTGGCTGCATCCGGATGCCTGGATTTCTTTGACGGTCATCCTCGGATTGGCGGTGCTGACATTCGTCCCATCGGTCTATCTTTACCCTTCCAAAGGCGGGCCCTACGCCAGGCTGACGGGTATTTTGGCTCTCATCTGGGGGGGCGTGCTGGTGGTCATCGTTGCGCAGGGCGGGGCGGCTTCAAAGACTCTCATCCAATGGTCCCTGGCTTTCCCGATTTATTATATGGGCCTCTCCTGGCTCATCACCTTGCAGCGATGGTCTGGCAAACCGGACCACACAAACGGGCAGGGCAGCAGACTTGCGACATTGACTCCGGAGACTTCTCCAGCCGAGGAATAAGATCCATCATGTTTAAACCGGACAAATTGCAGCAGCGAATAGTCGACAGTATTCGTGAATTCGTTGAGCGCGAAGTTATACCCGTGGCAAGCAGGCTGGAGCAACAGGACGAATACCCGCATGAGATAGTCGAGCGGATGAAAGACCTTGGACTTTTTGGCTGCAACGTCCCGGAGGAGTTCGGCGGGCTGGGTCTGAGTTACTCGACCTATGCCATGATTGTCGAAGAATTGTCGCGCGGCTGGATGAGCACCGTCGGCCCGATCGGCACGCACTCTGTCATCTGCGACATCATCAGTCGATTCGGAACTGAAGAACAGAAGCGGGAGTTCCTCCCCGGGCTCGCCGCGGGCGAGAGACGCGGAGGTCTGGCTCTTTCCGAAGCCGACGCCGGTACGGATGTGCAGAGAATATCGACCGTGGCCGTCCGCTCGGGCGACGGTTACTTGATCAATGGCTCAAAGATGTGGATCACCAACGGCCGCTACGGCAACACTTATGTTCTGGCCGCCAAGACCGATCCAAAAGCCGATCCTCCATACAAGGGCATCTCGGCCTTTATCATCGAAAAAGGCGGTGAGGGCTTCAAAGTCGCGCGCGATATAGACAAGCTCGGCTATCGCGGCGTCGAGACCTGCGAACTCTATTTCGATAATTTTTATGTTCCGGCGCGGAACCTGATCGGCGGCGTTGAGGGTCAGGGGTTCAAACACGTCATGACGGGACTTGAGAGCGAGAGGATCAACGTGGCTGCGCGCGGAGTCGGCCTTGCCCGGGCAGCATTCGAAGATGGGATTCATTACGCCCAGCAGCGCAGAACCTTCGGCAAGCCGATCTGCGAGCACCAGACGATTCAGATAATGCTGGCGGAGATGGGCACTCGCATCGAAGCGGCACGGCTGCTCGTCTATTCCGCCGCCGAGAAGAAAGACAACGGTGAACGCTGCGATGTGGAGGCCGGCATGGCAAAGCTCTTCGCCACAGACACTGCACAGGATGTCGCGCTGCTCTCACTTAAGATTCATGGAGGAGCGGGCTATTCAAAGGATCTGCCCGTCGAGCGCTACTATCGCGATGCCCCGCTGCTGACCATCGGCGGCGGGACCAATGAGCTGCAGCGGTTGATCATCGCCAGGGGGCTCATCGCCAGATACCCGGTTAAATGATCAGTTTCAGTTAAAGGTGAGTCAGGATGAATTACGGCCGATATTTCGAAGAGTTCAACGTTGGAGACGTATACAAACACTGGCCCGGAAGGACGGTCACAGAGTTCGACGATACGTGGTTCAGCCTCATGACGATGAATCAGAACCCGTTGCATATCGATGAGCATTACGCGCAGGGCACTCAGCACGGGAGAAGGCTGGTCAACGGGACGTTCATCTTTGCGCTGGCTGTTGGCATGTCCGTGGCGGATGTCAGCGGCCGATGCATCGCCAACCTCGAATATGAATCGATCAGGCATCTTGGCCCGACTTTTCACGGTGATACTATTTACGCCGAGACGGAAGTACTTGATAAACGCGAATCCGACACCAAACCCGATCGCGGAGTCGTTTATGTCGAAACCCGAGCGCGCAACCAGCGCGATGAAGTCATCCTGGTCTTTCGACGCCGGGTGTTGATTCCAAAGAAAGACAAAGATAATTAATGCACTCAGATAAATTCCCCACAATGCGCAGCCTGCTTTATGTGCCTGCGACCAGCGAGCGGATGATTCTCAAGGCGCTCGAAACTAAAGCTGATGGATTGATCATAGATCTTGAAGATTCGGTCGCGCCGGAGCAGAAACTCGCCGCGCGCGAGACCCTTGTGCGTCTGCTCAGGAATCTCGATTTCGGCGACAAGGAGGTCTTCGTCAGAATCAACGGGATCGCAACCGAATGGGGGCTTGATGATGCTCGCGCAGCTACTGCCAGCGGCGCGCCCGGCATAGTCATTCCCAAGATGGAGAGCCCTCATCAGGTGACTGATATCACTCCTGTTCTGCACAATCGCGACTGGGTCACCGGCGGCATTCATCACAGCCGGGTTATGTGCCTGATCGAAACTCCTCGCGGGGTACTCGCCGCCCGCGAAATTGCCGAAGCTCACGAATCCATAGTCGGCCTGATATTCGGATCGGCGGATTTGTCGAGGTCCATCGGCTGCATGCCCGGCGAGGATGAGGAGGAACTCTTCTTCGCAAGGTCGCAGGTTCTGCTCTCCGCTCGCGCGGCCGGTGTGGCGGCTTATGATTCGCCGCATTTCGTCATCCAGGACCTGGATGGCTTGCGCCGGCGGAGCCAGGCGATCAAGCGCCTCGGTTATGACGGCAGAACTCTCATTCATCCTTCTCACATCGACATCGTTAATGAAATTTTCACTCCGGGTGAAGAGCAGATTTCCGAGGCGCGGCGTGTCGTTGAGGCAGTGGAGGCCGCACTCAACGAAGGGCGCGGAGTCGCCCTGCTCGACGGCAGGATGATCGATCAGGTTCACCTCGCGGCGGCGCGCAAACTCCTCGAACACGCCGGCGAAAATAATCGAATGATCGAGGGAAGCAGGATATAGATTACGAAACAGACGAAATAAACGAAACAGGCGAAAAAGTTCAAAGCTTTGAAATGGCTATTGCCTCGATATCAACGGCTCGAAACAAATTACAAAAGATCACTTTTTTTGATCCATTTTCTCTGTTCCGAATTAATTTCGTCTGTTTCGTAATCTATTTCTTCCCAGGAGGTTAAATGGATATGAAAAGCGATAACGCGGAATCCGGTCGTGCCGATCTTGCCGGGTGGGAATCGGCCCAGCCTCGCAACTTCTACGAAACGGATCAGCACCTTCAGAACATTCTTGAGTTTCACTGGGGAAGCGAAAAATTAAGTCGTCACGCGGCGAGGCTCTCAAAATTCGGCGGCGAGGCGGCAACTGTGGTCGATCAGGCCGTGCGACGCGACAATCAACCGGAGAATCTGCCGCGGCTCGATCGATTCAACGCCGTTGGAGAGCGAACGGAAGATGTGGTTCATTCGGTCGATCATCATCTGGCCGGACGATATATTTACGGTTCGGGAATGATGAGCGTTTATGCTGAGCCGGAGAATAACCTGCTGGCCCAGGCCTTGTTTTATATCTCTTCGTACAACGGAGAATCCGGCCACAACTGTCCGGTTGCCTGTACTGCCGGGGTGATCAAGACGCTGCAGGCTGAAGGCAGTGATGACCTCAAAGCCGCGTATCTTCCGCGCCTTCTCGATTCCGACTACGACAATTATCTTCATGGCGCGCAGTTCCTGACTGAGGTTCAGGGAGGCTCTGATGTCGGACTCAATTCAGTGACGGCGCGGCCGTTCGACGAGTCCGACAAGACCTGGCTGATCAACGGCGAGAAATGGTTCTGTTCGAACGTGACGGCAGACCTTGCACTGATCACGGCAAGGCCTGATGGCGCAGCCGGCGGGACGAAGGGGCTCGGGCTCTTCCTGGTCCCCAAACGGCTGGCCGACGGCAGACCTAACGGAATCTTCATCAGGCGTTTGAAAGACAAGCTTGGAACGAAGTCAATGGCCACGGCCGAAGTCGATTTCAAGGATGCCGTGGCATATCTGGTCGGCGAGCCCGGTCGCGGTTTTCAGCAGGTCATGGATTATGTCGTCAACACTTCGCGGTTATACAATGCCGTAGGATCTGCGGCGGCGGCGCGCCGTGCCTGCGTCATCGCCTGGACATACGCAAAGCATCGCCGCGCATTCGGCGCCGAGATCAAAAACTTCCCGCTGATTCAGGAAACTCTGGCCGAGATGCGCAGCATCACCATGGCGCTGACTTCCGGCAGCCTCTGCCTCGCTCGATTGCGAGATGAGATCGAATCCGGCCGGGCCGATGACGCTTCGAAGCAATTCTTCAGACTTGCGGTCAATCTCAATAAATATCGTTCGTCGCTCTCTGCAACCGACATTATCCGCCGCGCCATAGAGGTTCTGGGAGGCAACGGCGCCATGGAGAATTTTTCCGTGCTTCCCAGACTGCTTCGTGACAGCATTATTTTTGAAGCATGGGAGGGCGCCCACAACACGCTTCTCGCCCAGGCCGTCCGCGACATACAGCGCCACCGATTGCATGAGAATTTTTGCTCGCAACTGGCCGGATGGTTCGGCTCACTCAGGGACTCCTCCCTTAAAGTGAAGGCCCTGGCCCGGCTCGACCTGCTCAAAAACAGTCTCGATGCCCTGAATTCATTCGATGAACTCACAGCGAGCATCGCCTTCAAACCTCTCGCCGATCAGATGATGTGGATGTTTTATCTTGCCTGCCTCGCCAGAGAGTCAGAATGGGAAGATCAAAACCGCAAGCCCTGCGGCAAACCCGCCGTCTTCGATTGGCTGTGGGATAAATTCATCGAAAAAAATGAAGAGAAAGATTTATCGAAATATTTACAACAGATTGCGCAAATCAGCGAGGTAGCCTGATGATAGATTATCAGGTTCACACTCCCGGATTTTGGTATGGATATTAATCAGGAGGAATTATGCGGCTCGGATTGAATGTTGGGTACTGGGGATCTTCCCCGGTTGATAATGTGGCATTGACTCAGGAGGCGGACAAACTCGGATATCACTCCGTCTGGACGGCTGAAGCCTATGGCTCGGATGCCGTTTCACCGCTGGTCTGGCTCGCGGCAAAAACTGAAAAAATCAACGTCGGCACGGCCATCATGCAGATGACCGCCCGCGTGCCGGCGATGGCTGCAATGACTGCTGCGACTATCGACCTGCTGACCGGTGGAAGGATGCTCGTCGGCATCGGCGCTTCCGGCCCTCAGGTCGTGGAGGGCTGGCACGGTGTTCCCTACGGCAAGCCCGTCACCAGGGCTCGCGAATATGTCGAGATCATGCGCAAAATATGGAAGCGCGAAGAATCACTGGAATTCCACGGCGAACACTACGACATCCCCTGCAAGGATGGCTCAGGCCTCGGCAAGCCGCTCAAGCTGATCATCCATCCGCTCCGAAACTCGATACCCGTATATCTTGCCGCTATCGGGCCGAAGAATGTCGCTCTCGCCGCCGAGGTTGCCGACGGATGGCTCCCCATCTTCTTCTCGCCCGAAAGAATGAATGTCTATAACGAATGGCTCGATGAGGGATTTTCGAAGGCCGGCAACGGAAAGAGCATCGCAAATTTCGATATCGCCCCGACCGTGGCAATTCAAATGGGCGATGACATCGATGCCTGCCGCAACCAGATCAAACCAAACCTTGCGCTTTATATCGGCGGCATGGGAGCACGCGAAAAGAACTTCTATTTCAATCTCGCCTGCCGCTACGGTTATGAAGAGGCTGCAAATAAAATCCAGGACCTCTTCCTCGCAGGCAAGAAGATGGAAGCGGTCATGGCGGTGCCTGACGCTCTGGTTGATGAAGTGGCTCTCTGCGGCCCGCGCGAGAGAATCGCCGAGCGCCTGCAATCATGGAAGACCTGCGGCATCACCGAAGAACGTTCCGCGTAAACGCGGAACTCCATGCGGGGAAATCCATGCAGGAGCTCCATGCGCGACGGATCTCTGGAGGAAATATATGTCTGAAGTAAAACTGGAAAAATGGAATGATCTGTTCGAAAAGAGAATTTTTGCCGGACTTGCAACACTGATGCCCGATGGATCGCCTCAGGTGACTCCCGTCTGGATCGACTACGACGGCAAACATATCATCGTCAACACCGCCGAAGGGCGGCAGAAGGACAAGAACCTGACGCGCGAACCGCGTGTTTCGGTAATGCTGGTCGATACGGAAAACCCGTATCGCTACCTCGAAGTCCGCGGCAAGGTCGTCGAACGGACCAATGAAGGCGCCGCTGATCACATCAACAAGATGGCAAAAAAATATCTGGGGCAGGATGTCTATCCGTTCAGCCAACCGGGAGAAGTCCGCGTCATCTTCAAGATCGCTCCGGAAAAAACAAATTCGCTTGGGTAACTGATTTGAGAGGCGCGGATCGTGTGCCGCGCCTCTTCACAATTTCAGCCTGTCGATAACTCCTGTTCCGTGGAGCAGGTCGCTGATCTGGGATTCGACGGCCACCCGCAACAATTCTTGAATATCCTCAGGCTCGTCGATATCCAGAGCAATGCGGTAATTTTCGACCAGAGTACAAGCGGCGCCGGTGCGCCGGGCTTCGGCCAGGTGTTTTTCGAGACTGCCCGGGCCGAAATGGGAAGGGAAGAGGTCGGGAGGATTCCGAAGAATTGCGTTTGTCCCGGTTCCGTCGCGCGAAGGAACGATCACCGTTGAGGGAGATGTGCCACCCATATTCAGGAGGCTTTCGATATCATCTGTCCTGATCAGCGGTAAATCGATCGGCAGGCGAAGCACCGATGTCGCTCCGCGCAATCCGGCTTCTCTCGATCCGAAATCGACCGAAACGCTTTCGGATATCTGCTGCTTTTCGAGAATTACTTCAAATTGATACTTTTCCGCCAGCTCGATTGCGGGAGGGTAGAGGGTGACGATGGCCGTTTTGTCGGCATTTCTTACTTCAGCGGCAGCGGCAAAGGTCGATTCGAGCAGGGCCCATGCAAGGGCGGTCCGCTCCTCCTGGCTCATGAGGCCTGCGAGGCGCTGCTTGGCCCGCGTCAAATCTTTTACTGGAATCAGTATGTACCGCATCAGGAAAGTGCTTTGAGAGTGGTTTGAGCAAGGGCCAGTTTTTTTTCCGCGTTGCTCATCACGGTATCGGCCACGACAACCTTGATGCCGAGGCTTTCGATTTCAGTTGCGTCAAACTCATCCTGGTAATCGATGATGTAAGTGTCAAGAAAATCGGAGAAGCTCTTAGCCACCTGAGCAGCCGAGACCTCCATCCCGAGGTCGGCCATCATTTTATCGGTCGGCCCTTTGAGCGACGCACCGCCGACAACGGGGCTAATGCCGATGACCCGGGCCCGAGTCTCCTTGAGAAGATCCCTGATTCCCGGAACTGCCAATATTGGCCCTGTGCTGATCAGCGGATTGCTCGGACAGATGATGACCGCATCGGCATCGAGGATCGATTCGGCCACACCCGGGGCGGGGTATGCAGATTCAATGTTCTCAAAACGGATTCCCAGGACCTTTGGCTGGGCTCTGCGTCTGACCAGATATTCCTGAAAATGCAGGTCGCCTTCGTCCGTGATGATCGTCGTCGGAGTATGGCTGTCGGTCATCGGGATGATTCGGGATTCCACATTCAGAGTCCGTCTGATCAAATCAGCCGATTCGCTCAGCTTGCGGCCCGAACGCAACAGACTCGTTCTGAAAATATGAGTCGCCAGGTCGCGATCGCCAAGGTTGAACCATCTTTCGCCGCCGGTGTATCTCAGCAGATATTCCAGGCAGTGAAATGTGTCGTCTTTGATTCCCCAGCCCATTGCCGGATTGACCTCTCCGGCCAGAGTGTAGGTGACGATATCAATGTCCGGCGAAATATAGAGCCCGAACATTTCAATGTCATCGCCGGTGTTGACGACGATCGAGAGATCGCGCGGATCCATCGCATATCTCAATCCGTCAAGCAGTTTTGACGCCCCAACTCCACCTGCCAGTGCAACGATTTTCATAGGAAGAAGTTTAAAGTTTAAAGTTTAAAATCTCTGCTCATTTCTTTTCATAGCAGATGATGATGGCGAGATCCGAGTTTCCGGTCTGCTTCAGTCCATGAGAGCTGCCGGGTCTGGTTAGTATCGCGTCCCCGGCTTTGACGGGGAATTCTTCACCGTTCATCTGCATTATTCCAGTCCCTGATGCGATGTAATAGACCTCGTCTTCATTCTGCGGGTGATAACCGATGGCGGCGCCGGGATGGAGCACCCTCTTGCGAAAGACGTATTTGAATCCAGCGGCTTTCTCGAAGTAGCCGTATGCGGTGGATCGGCCCGGGCCCTTGTGCGGAGCCGGTTCCGATCTGGCCAGGTCGGATTCGTGTTCGAATATATATCCTTTTTGAACCTGATCTCCGCCGCGTGCATTGACAAGGTTGTTCGAGACCATTATTCCGAGAATGAAAGAACAGACGATCCATAAACAGCCCGATGTCTTTCTCATAAAAAATCCTTTGCTTGATCAGGGTTGATTTGTCCGGTTATCGAGACTCAGGCGGCTCACGGGAACTCCGTTGCGATAACGGATTGCCATGATGGCGAGGGCGCCGGCCAGGGCCACGCACGAAAGCAGGATAAAGCCGGAGTCGTAGCTGCCGGTCGTTTCGCGGATCCGGGCAATAGCCCAGGGCATGAGCGCTTCTCCAACCGAATCGCTGGTGATGATGATCCCGAGGATTCTTGAGAGCCCCGCCAGACCGAAGCATTCAGCGGTCATCAGCGGGATGAGCATGTAGTCGGCTCCGAGTCCGAATCCGAACATGACCGCGAAAACATAGAGGAATACCGGATACTGCGGAGCCAGCAGCAGCAGCGGTATTGACAACGCGATGATCAGAAACGTGGCGATCATGACGTGCTTCTTTGAAAATTTGTCTGCCAGAAAACCCATGGTCAACCGCCCGGCGATGCTGGTAAAAAGCACAATGCTGGGATAGACCGCCACGGCTCTTCTGGCCTCTTCATTCGATTTCGTGATATCGGTCAGATACAGCGGAAGGTTTTGTGTAATGCCGCCGACGGCGCTGATGCTGAGCACGCTGCCGGCCGCCAGCAGCCAGAACGCGGGTGTCGATAATATTTGAGCCAGCCGGATGGCTTGGGGAGCGGGTTGCTCTCCTGCGCCATCCTTTTGCTCATCGCCATCGGGCAGCAATCCCAGATCGGATGGCTGTCGTTTGATCACAAACACCGAAAGCAGAATGAGGGTCACGAAGATGATGATGCCGAGGAAATGCAAGGCTCCGCGCCAGCCTGCCGCATCCCTGAACCAGCGAATCAGCCAGGGAATGACGGCTCCGCCCACACCGATCCCGACGTAGGCTATTCCCATCATTCTTCCGCGCATGCGTGAAAACCAGTTCGAAATTATCACCTGCGAAGGCAGCGGTCCCGCGCAGAGATAGCCAAGCGCGTTGAAAAAATAGAAGAGATATAGCTGGCCCAGCGAATTCATCATGCTGAATCCGATCAGCGCCACGCCCGCGAAAAATGCTCCCGCGATCATCACGCTTCGAGGGCCCAGTTTTTCAATCGCCCATCCGGCCGCAAATCCGAATATCGGCCCGACAATTACCTTGCTCAGCGTGTTGCCAAGCTGAATCTGATCCCGCCTCCAGCCAAATTCGGCAATGTAATTGGGGTAGAACTGCGGCAGCCCGTAAAGAACAAAACCCACAACCATCATCATAAAGATGAATGCGGCCGCCACAATCCAGTAGCCGTAGAATTTTTTACTTTCGTCGGTCAACTCGTTAAATCCTCGCTGCTTTTTTGAAGCACGTCTGAAAAAAATAAAAACGGAGGTTGGTGTTGCGAACGAAAAGCGGCGTCGAGCCGCCGCACTCCATATGCTCCGTGACCTCAAATGACGGATTCTATTCAATCTGTTTTCGATTTTGTTTTCTTGAGCAACTCATTATCCGGGTGGGTTCGATAAAAGGGGTCGAGCGGAAAGCATCCGGATACGAGGCCGTTGCGGGGTCCCGTCGTGCAGTCACTGAATGTCCGGCAGATTCGCTTGTTTTGCAGCGGCCTGCCATTGAGCACGTCCAGCGGCATTTCAGGATACGAAAGCACCATTCTTCCAAGACCGATAAAATCCGCCAAACCGTTTCTGACGTAATACTGGCCGACATTCGGCAGCCATTCCTGCAGATAACTGTAGCCCGAACCCACCACGCACATCTGCGGATAGCGTTTTTTCAGCTCGGCCGTTACGCCAATCTGACGGGCGACTCCTGCAAGCGGATCTTCAGGCGGTTGATAACCGTCAGATGGAGGGAAGAGCGCAGGTCTCTGGATATGCGGGTTATAATACGGGCTGCCGGCTGTAACGCAGACCATCCTGATATTCAGTTCGTCGAGCAGATCGAAAAATTGACAGGTCTCTGCCAGATCGATCTTTTGCGGATTATCAGCATCGGCGCCGAAAGCAAAAGCATATTTCCCGTCGAAATGCTCGGAGACGCCCCGGCGATCTTCTCCCATACGGAACGGAATCATATCGAAAGCGCTCAGACGGACACCTATGAGCAGGCTCGGAGCTTCGCGGCGAACTCCATCGACCAGATTGCGCAGGAACCTGGTTCTGTTTTCGAAACTGCCTCCATACCGGCCATCCCGCGATCTGGAACTAAGAAATTCATGCCCCAGATAGCCATGGCAATGCTTGAGATCTACAAACTTGAATCCTGCGGCTTCCGCCCGCACCGCGGCCCTGACGTAATCCCCGATCAAATCGTCAATCTCGGTATCAGTGATGCACGGATAATCAGACCCAATGCCGAATTTTTTATCCAGAATCGGGTGATGATAAAGAATGCGCGGTTCCAGTCTTTTTTTGTCGTTGGGCCTTGAAAAGCGTCCCGAATGAGTCAACTGGAGGCCGATGAGCAGGTCGTCATCCGTTCCGCATTTTTCACGATGAGCTGCGACAAGAGTTGTTCTGAGGTTTTCGATCTCGCCGGTAGTCGAGTCATTGGAGACCAGTTGATTCGGATTGGCCCGGCCGTCATGCCTGACGGCGACCGCTTCGCCTCCCCAGATAAGCTTTGCTCCGCTTTCGCCGAAATGCTTCCAGCGACGAAACGTCAGATCCGTCGGTCTCCCGTCTTCGGTCCCATCCCAGCCCTCCATCGGCAAAATGCAGAATCGATTTCCGATCCTGATCTCTCCCAGCAGGTAAGGGAGAGCCAGCGGAGCATCGGCTCCAGTCTCTATCTCAGCGTCAAAATTCAGATTGGCGCCGATCTCGCTAAGATACTGAGCGAACTCCGCCGGCCTTTTAAGTGAAGCTATACGGCGATACGAATGTTCAGTCATATTATTTTTTTCTAAAATCCGGTCTGTGCCATGCCGTTGATGGTTTGGCGCCCTGCAAATTTCACTTTGCGCGCCTCGGGAATCAATCCGCACTCTTTTGCATGTCGGAAATACATCATCATCCCGGCGATATTTTGTTCGTCCAGATCGTAGTTGACGTTATAGCTCAAATAACTCAAAAGGTCATCCTTTGGCATATTCAGTATTGAAGAATAGTCCGAAGCGAGGAGGTCGAGATGTTCAATCCCTTCATTTTTGGCGGCAATGAAGTCACGCACCAGCGCGTATTTGTCTCCCTGAAATCCCTCCCTTAACGCCCAGACCGCGAAAACGAAAGGCAATCCGGTCAACGAACGCCATTCCTCCGCCAGATCGAATATCTCCACTCCAATCCCTGATGCCGCAGCCGCAAGCTTCATCGCCGGATCACCGATAACCAGAGCCGCATCGCAGGATTCAAGCATATTCTCGAAATCCTTCCTTGCGTCAGGTGTCCTTTCAATGAACTCGGGCAGAAAACCATATCTTTTGGAAAACAGGATTTTTACCAGCGCCTGCGATGTCCTCGATGAGGTGTCGAGCGCCAGGGTTCTGACCTCATCCAGCGGTTTACGCGATGCCAGAATCACACTGCGGACCCTCGATTTTGAAGCCACCGACACTTCCGGAATGATCTCTAAATCAGGGATTCGCTGATACTCGATCACCGGTATCAACGCTATATCGCATTCCCCCGACGCCAGCATCGCCGCACATCTCGACGGCGCCGCATCACCTATGTAGGCGTATTTGTCCCGAAACCTGCCACGCGAAAAACTGTATACCAGTGGCGCTGAGTTCAAATATGTCGATGCCCCTATCCGTATCATTTTCCCTGCTCCATAATTAGGATCAAATTTGAATTAATATTAAACCGCTGATTTTTCCTGATTTTATCACGGCTTAAATAGTCTTTTGTATCAATGACTTACATCCACAGTCTTTTTTTACCCCTTGACCCGGCCAATCAGAAAAAAATCTGGACACACGGCAAATATGTGGTACACTGCGCCCGTTCCTTCCTAAAAATACTGTATTGCTAAGGAATTGAATCAATAATTCATTGAAAGGACTGGTATCTTTTTATGAAGCTGTCTTCACATGCCCTACGTGCGCTTCAGGACCTTGATGAGATTGGACGGGAGGCCGTCGAGCAGATTGTCAGAGCCCACATTCGTGCGTGTCGCCTGAACGGTTTTCAACCTGAAAATCTCGAGAGAGTTTATCAGGAAGCTATTGAAATCATTAGACTTGAAGGTCCTCCGAATAAGGATCCGATGCTCTCGTCGAGCAAATATGAGCCGACCCGCAGATACGAACAGTATCGCAGTCCAAGGGCTCTGTAATATCTTCATTTCTTTAACTTAAAGCAATTATTCCCTGTTGCGATTGTAAAAAACAACCGCGGCAGGGAATTTTGACTCTTACACCACAATTAGCAGATCTGAGAACCGGATCAATTATAGAAAGGACAATTTAATGTTGAAAAAGAACCTCTCCTTAGTCATCGCTCTTGCGATCGTCATGAGCCTTGCCATAGTTGCCCTCGCCCAGGGCGGCAAACAGACCATGGTTGGATATGTTGTTGACAAAGCGTGCTCTGCCAGGGTCTCAAAGAAGGAAAATGTGCAGGAAGCCGCCTCCGCTCACACCAAGGGATGCGCTTTAATGGAAGGCTGTGCCAAGAGCGGCTACGGCGTATTTGTCGACGGCAAATACTATGAATTCGATGAGAAGGGAACCGAGATGGCCAAGGCCGCAATCGAGAAGACCTCGAAGACCACCGGCCTCAAGTTCAAGGTTGTCGGCACCATGAAAGACGGCAAGGTCGCCGTTGAGAGCATTACAGAAGCCGAGTAAAAACAGAGAGTACGAAACAGACGAAATAAACGAAACCGAACGAAAAAATCTCAGGCGATAAATTGACTGACTTTACCCGAAGTACGTACTTCGGAAGTTCTGATCAATTTACCGCCTGAGATTTTTTCGTTCGGTTTCGTTTATTTCGTCTGTTTCGTACTCTCTCTTTTCATCGCCGGAACGTAGAATCTTTCGGCATACTCCTTGACCATTCTGCGGGCGCTGTAGGCCGGTGTATTGGTACGAATGGCCTCTTTGACGACCTGCAGCCATCGTCTTGGGATGCCGTCACTGTCTCGGTCGAAGTAGAGCGGGACGACCTCGTTTTCAAGAGCCTGATAAAGGGCCTCGGCGTCTGCTGCATCTCTGACATCATCCGGGGCGTCGTCGGGAACGCCTGGATCGATGGCCCAGCCGTTGGTTCCATTGTAGCCTTCATACCACCAGCCATCCAGAATGCTCAGATGAGGGACACCGTTGATGGCGGCCTTCTGGCCGCTGGTTCCACTGGCCTCAAGAGGAGGGCGCGGATTATTGAGCCAGACATCGGCACCGCGCACGAGGTGCTTGGCAACGTGGATATCGTAATTTTCAATGAATGCGATTTTGCCGCCCAGTCCGTTGTCGCGTGCAAGCCTGTTGACCTCGGCGATCAATGATTTCCCAGGGCATCCGCCGGGTGAGCTTTTCCGGCGAATACGAACTGCACGGGTCTCCATTCATCATGAAGCATTCTTTTGAGCCGATCGATGTCGTGGAAGATGAGCAGCGCTCGTTTATAAGTTGCGAATCTGCGGGCAAAACCGATGGTCAGGGCATCTGGATCGAGCAATGTTCCAGCGGTCAGAACGCGAACAGGCCCCGCGCCCGAATTAATCCATTCAAGCCGGGCGCGTTCGCGCATGAAGTTGAAAAGATTATGTTTCAGTTGCTGGTGAACCTTCCAGAGTTCCTCGTCGGGGATTTCGTCAATCCGCTCCCAGAGCATGGGATCATCGTGGGTGTCCCGCCAGTCGCGGCTCAAATATCTGGAATAAAGCTTGTCCATCTCTGGCGCGATCCAGGTCTGGGTATGGACTCCATTGGTGACAGAGGTAATTGGAACCTCATCTTCGCTCGATTCCGGCCACATCGAGTGCCACATCTGGCGTGAGACTTTGCCGTGTAGCTGGCTGACGCCGTTCTTCATTCCCGAAAGCCTCAGCGCCAGGGCCGTCATGTTGAAATTCTTGCCGCCATGGCCGTCCGGGTATTCTCCGAGGGCGAGAAATTCCTGGCGATCGAGGCCAAGCTCGTTCCAGTACCCTTCGAAATGATGTTCGACTAGGTGGAACGGGAAAGCATCGTGACCTGCCGGCACCGGCGTATGAGTTGTGAAAAGTGTTGTGTCCCGGATCTGCTCGACGGCTTCCTTGAAACTCTTGCCCTGCTGCACCAGAACGCGCAGCCGCTCGAGCAGCATGAATGCCGCGTGCCCTTCATTGGCATGATAAACGGAAGGTCTGATGCCCAGCCTGTCGAGCATTCTCACACCGCCAATGCCAAGAACCAGCTCCTGTCTGATCCGGGTCTGCTGGTCGCCGCCGTATAATCTGGCTGAAAGCTCCCTGTCCCAGGGCTCATTCTCGTCGACGTCTGTGTCCATCAGATAAAGCGACACCTGCCCGAGCCGGACACTCCAGACGGCGGCATAGATAACCCGGCCGTCGAGATGCAACTGCAGCAGCCCGCCTTCAGAATCCCGGGAAAAAACCGGCTCAATCGGCGCTGTCTGATACTCGAATTGTTCGTAAATCGCTTCCTGCCGGCCTTCCGAGTTGATCTTCTGCCTGAAATAGCCCTGTGGATAGACAAAACCCACTCCGACAAGCGGCAATCCAAGATCGCCCGCCTCCTTGCAATGGTCGCCTGCCAGTATCCCAAGACCACCGGAGTAAATCGGCAGCGATATGTGGAGGCCGAATTCAGCACAGAAATATGCAATCGACTTCCCGCCCAGATCCGGATATTTTTCTGAAAACCAGGTGTCTTTTCCAGAGAGGCATTTATCGAATGCCAGTATGATTCCGTCATAATACCTGAGGAACGCCGGATCTGTGGCCACCGCTTCAAATCTCGCTTGTGGCAGCATCTGCATCAGCTTGACCGGATTCTGATAGGTCAATTCCCACAAAGTCTTATCAAGATATTTGAAAAGCCAGACGGCGTTTGGATGCCAACTCCACCAGAGATTGTGCGCCAGTTCATAAAGGCGGTTGATTCTCGCCGGCAGAGCTTTTTCTATTGGTTCTGTAATCATCATTGCTCTAAATTATTTTGATTATTCCGTATGGTTTTTTGGAGGACTAACAAGGTTGACTCCAGAGAGCCAAAAACAAAAATCCACTTTACCCAACCAATCCTTAAGCGTCAACCTTGAAGAATCATCCTCCGTCCCACCTCGTCAGCCAATGTTACGATTTCGATAAAAATCAGGTCAGAGAGCCGGTTTTCTGCTATATTTCAGCGGAAAATTTTCAGCGAAGTTCAACGAAAGGAAAATCAGGGATGAAGCAGTATCTCGACTTGATGAGGTACGTTCTGGAGCACGGTGCGAGAAAGGATGATCGGACCGGAACGGGGACACTATCGGTTTTTGGATATCAGATGAGGTTCGACCTGAGCGAGGGTTTTCCGCTGGTGACGACCAAGAAGGCTCACACCAAATCGATCATTCATGAGCTGCTCTGGTTTTTGAAGGGTGAGACGAATATCAAATATCTCACCGATAACGGCGTCTCGATCTGGAATGAATGGGCAGATGAGCAGGGTGACCTCGGGCCGGTTTACGGGGCGCAGTGGCGGTCGTGGAAGTCCGCCGACGGCAGAACAATCGACCAGATAAGTCAGATAATCGATCAAATAAAGCGGAATCCCGATTCCCGGCGACTGATTGTCAGCGCATGGAATGTCCCGGAACTCGATCAGATGGCTCTGCTGCCATGCCATGCGCTCTTTCAGTTCTACGTCGTAGATAAAAAGCTCTCCTGCCAGCTCTATCAGCGGTCGGCCGATATCTTTCTCGGAGTCCCGTTCAACATCGCTTCATATGCGTTGTTGACGATGATGGTCGCTCAGGTCTGCGATCTGCAACCGGGCGAATTCATTCACACTTTCGGCGATGCCCATCTCTATCTCAACCATCTCGAACAAGCCCGGCTCCAGCTATCGCGCGCACCGTATCCGCTGCCGCAGATGAAAATCAATCCTGATGTCCGGAACATTTTCGATTTCCGGTTTGAGGATTTCGAGCTGGTCAATTATCAATGCCACCCGCACATCAAGGCCGAGGTCGCAGTGTGATCGTCTCAATAATAGTCGCCATGGACCGGAATCGCGGGATCGGGATCGAGAACAGGCTGCCCTGGCGCCTCTCGGCGGATCTCAGGAGATTCCGCGAACTGACCATGGGCCATCACATAATTGTCGGCCGGAAAACATACGAATCGATCGGGAAACCGCTCCCGGGCCGGCAGATGATCGTCGTCACTCGCGACACGGGTTATCAAGCCGAGGGTTGTATCATCGTTCACTCCCTCGATGAGGCTTTCGAGATGGCTGCTGCTCGTGGGGAATCCGAGGTCTTCGTCTGCGGCGGGGCCGACATATACAGGGAATCTCTTGGTAAAGCCCACAGACTCTACCTCACACAGGTTGATGCCGAGGTCGATGCCGACACCTTCTTCCCGGAAATCGATTTTCGCCAGTGGTCGGAAATCGAGAGCCTTTCACAGGCGGCGGACGAGAAGAATCAATATCCTTTTGTCTTTAAGGTTCTTGAACTCCGAACGTAATAAAATACTGATGTTACGCACGTAACATTCTCTATTTTGATTTGAATAGTCCACAAGTGCGCGAACCGGGTGACAGCGTGTAGGGCCTTGAATTTTGATTTCCTATTTATAGATGGATTGACAGATACGGAGATGAGTTTTGTCCATTGTTGACAATAGCCCCATAAAACAAGGCACACAGCCGGCGAAGCCGGCGGCAGCGTGTAGCCTGGGGTGAAAGCGAGGCCGAAGGCCGAGCTGAACCCCAGGTAACGGCCCCACAACACCCTCTAAGCCCGCGATAGCGGGCGACAGATATTTAAATCAAATACCATTTTTCAAATTCAATTCCGTTCAATTTCAAGAATTCAATAAATTCATACCTGGGATCGAATGATCCCTCCAATGTAATCATAGAGGCGTTCTTGATATCTTTCTTTGATAATCGGACGGCGGTCTTTGGTTGAAAAGATAATGTGATAGATCAAATTCGTGAATGAATGAGGCATGAAAATATTCTCCTAATGCTGGTTTTATAGGAGGTGGCCTGGTGGGGTAGCTGAGGTGGGATTATTAGTGGTGCAGTGAATTTAGGCAAGGAAAAACTGAATATCCGGATTGATGATCTCTGTCGCCCGCTATCGCGGGCTTGGGAATTGTGGGGATCGATACCCAGGGTTCCGCTCGGCCTGCGGCCTCGCTCCACCCTGGGCTACACGCTGCCACCCGCTTCGCGGGTTGTTTGAATTACTTCAAAAGAACGTGTCAAATCAAAAAAGAGAATATTCCGTGCGTAACATGAGTAAAATAGTAACTGCTCAGCGCCCATCTTCTTGAACATTTGAAGATGGGCGCTGAGCAATTACAAATAAAAAAGCCGCCGGAGACCGAAGTCCCCGGTGGCTTTTTTTGCTGTCGATTCCAGTCTTTTGTACAGACTAGAACCCAAGTCGGAGAGCAAACTGCATGACACGCGGCGTGCCCTGGATTCCAGTGAATTTGCCGAAATCCGTTGGAGCCGTTCCGCCAGCATAGGGATCCTGGGCGAGGCGGAAGTTTGCAATTCCGGTGAATGCCTGAGTGTTGGTCAGGTTGAATGTTTCCCAACGGAATGTGAGCTTGGTATTCTCTTTCCAGAGGCCAAAAGACTTGTAGAGCCCCGTGTCGATCTGGAAGAAGCCTGGCCCGCGCAGAACGTTGCGATCGCCCCACTCACCGGGGAGTGAATTCCGGTAACTGGTGTAAGCTCCCTGAGGGTTGCTGAACAGATTCGGATCGCCGCTTCTGGTCGGAGTGGATTGAGTTGAAGTCAGTTGGCGACCGTTCGACTGGACGTTCCAGTTGGTCGACCATCTGCCGTCATCAAACGGATCTCCGATCGGGAAACCTGTGTTATGTCTGAAGATGCCGGTCAGCTTCCATCCGCCAAGGATTGCATTCGCAACCTTGCCGGCGTTGCCGAAGAATGCCCTTCCCTTGCCGAAAG
This sequence comes from Acidobacteriota bacterium, assembly GCA_016710075.1. GTDB lineage: Bacteria > Acidobacteriota > Blastocatellia > RBC074 > RBC074 > JADJLO01. Next base: position 142,887 of record JADJLO010000002.1, read on the forward strand.
GCAGCTCATAAAGGAAGTTGGCGTTGATCAGGTGACGAACGTCGAAATCCGAATTCCCGCGGTTCTCGTTGAGATTGAGCGGGTTTAAGACCTCAACGCCTGTGATGCTGCCTGACTGCTCGGTAAATGACGCAGTATCCAGCGAATGGGACCAGGTGTAGTTGAAGTCGAAGGTCAGGCTCTTGCTGAAGCGCTTTCTCAAGCTCCACTGCAATGAATGATAGTCTGACGTCCCCAGCGTCGACGCTGTCGCAAAGGTGGCGTACTGTGGATGGAAGAAGAGATTCTTTCCAAATCCAAGCCCGTCATCCCAGAGCAACTGAACGAAAGTGTAATCGGTCGTATTTCGACCACCGACTGCCGAACGCGCGACGCGGCGATAAGCGGCTTGTGTCGCACTCAGAGCAGTCGTAGTTCCAAGAACCGAGTAGTTGCCGGCGAGACCCGGGAAGAGGTTCTGGAAATATGGAATGTTGCCGACCGAGGTGATCGAGGCATTCTTTTCGCGCAGCGTAATGAGCTGGCGAATCGCGGTGTACCAGTCGACGCCGGATTTGGCATCAACCAGGTTGTTCAGATGGGCGACGTCGCGAGTCATCAGCAGATTGCGGGCGATGCGGCCCACATAGCTAACTTCGAACGAGTAGCCTTTGCCCAACTCACGCCCGATGGAGAAGTTGTAGCTGTGGTTGTAAGGTGTAACCAGCCTGTCATCGAGCGACGCTTCGATTCGCTGATCTTCGTCCGCCGGAGTTTGCAGCGGGAATTTCAGCGAGCTGGCGAAGTTGATGCCGGGCAGGTTTCTGACATTCTGACCAAACGCCGTGAATTGAGGCGCCAGATTTGTCCCCACATTGTAGGTGTTGGCCGCAATCGACTGGGCCGAACCAAAGCCGAGTGTCGAGTTCAGGTCAAATGCAACCGCCAGAGCGCTGCCGATGCGGTCGAAAGTCATGCGATAACCGCCGCGGAATGTACTCTTGTTTTCACCAAAGACCTTCTTCAACATTCCGTTCTTGAAGTTGGGTGACCATGCGATTGAAGCCATTGGCGCGAAGTTGTTCCAATCCTGACTGTAGTATCCATCACGATTGTTTACCTTGCCCGCAAGATCGACAGAGATCAGACCGTTGTACGGTGTGCCGGCCTTGGCGCCTGCCACCCGCTTATCGAAGAAATCGCTCAGGCCCGGCGTCGGCTTGACCTGCACACCGTTGGCCTCATAGACCGGCGTGGAGGTTGACCAGCGAACGCCATAATTGACCGTCAGATTCGGAGAGATTCTCCAACTGTCCTGGCCATAAGCCTCGTACTCCTCGGTCGCAAACGTACGACCAATTCCCTGGCCGGATGACAGTATCTTCCCATCAGCGCCATAATTAAGGTTGACGCCGTATTGAGAGAATCGACCTATGACTGCGGTCAGAGCATCGCGCAGGTCGATACGGGATCTGCTGCCAATTTTCGCGAAGATGTCATCCCCATTCGCTTCGTCTGTGATGACGACATCGCCCGAGAAGTCGTAGAACGACGGATTGGTGCTCGCATTATCAAAAGCGCTTCCAAATGAAACGCGATTGTTCTTGATCAGGCGAATGTTGGTTCCAACCTGAATGTTGTGATTGCCTTTGGTCCATGACAGGTCGTCCACAATGTTATGAACCGGCGTCGTGCGACTCAGACCGCGGCCGAAACTGAGCGGCTGGAAAACAAACCTGAATGAAACAAAGTTCTGGTTCGAATCTCCACCGAGTGTGAATGAATCTCTCGTCAAACCATATCTGAATGTGTTGACGATGGCGTTGCTCAAAGCCCAGGTATGGCCAACGGCGATGCCCTTCGGATGCACCCAGTTTGTCGGAACAGGCGTGTCCGGGAATCGGCTGATGCCGCTGGTCGTATCATTCTGGTAGTTGAGACGGACGAAGACCGACTGCTTGTTGGTCAGGTTGTAGTCGAACTTTCCGATATAAGTGTTGTTGCTCGATGGGGTGCCTGCATTAAACCGGAATGCGGCAGTGTTCAACAGGTCGCCAAGATCCGTGGAATTGGCCGGATATTTGCTGGCAGCAGCAGCCAGTGCTGAAAGAGCCACCGGGTTGATCCCGGGGGTGACTCCGTTCGCCGCAGTATATGCTGCATTGATCTTCGCAGTCGTCAGGCAGATCACGCCCGAAGGAGTTCCTGCCGGGCAGGTCGGGTCACTGCTTCCATCAGAGCTGTAATAGCGGACGATGCCCTGACCGAGAGTCGGCAGCGGCACCTGGCGAACCACCGATGTGCCTCGCGCTTCGCGGAATCCCTCGTAGTTGAAGAAGAAAAAGAGCTTGTCCTTCAGGATCGGACCACCGATCGATCCGCCGAAGTTGTTGCGCAGAATGGCCGGACGCGCGACCTTCGATTTATTGTTGAACCAGTCGTTGGCTGATGTCACGGTGTTGCGGTGGAATTCGTAAAGTGAACCATGGAAATCATTCGTTCCGCTCTTGGTCACCAGCGCCACCTGTGCTCCGGATGAACGGCCCTGATTGGCGTTCGGATTTGTCGTCGTCACGCGGAATTCCTGCAATGAATCCGGCGTCGAGCGCAGCACACTGAAAAACGCGCGGCCGCCCTGCTGTTCGTTGACGTCAACGCCGTCGAGCGTCACGTTGGCCTGATCCGAACGTCCGCCGTTGACCTCGCCGCTCGCCGTCACACCGGGTTGCAGCGAGAGCAGCCCGACCACGTTACGCGCGTTGAGCGGCAATTCCACAACCTGCGTGTTGTTGAAGGTGTTTCCGATGGTTGCATCGCTCGTGTTGAGTGCAGATTCTCCACCCTGAATAGTCACGGTTTCACTGACCGCCCCAACCTGAGTGAATGCCAGACTGAGCGTTAACGGCGTGTTGACCAGCAACTGCACGTCTTCCCTGACGAGCGAGGCGAATCCCTGCGCCTCAACCCGTATCCTGTAGGTTCCAGGCTGCATCTGGACTGCCTGCCATGAGCCATCACCTGTTGAAATCACCTCGCGGCTGATGCCCGTGGCTGCATTCGTTAATGTGACCTTGGCTCCCGAGACAACCTTGCCCTGCGGATCAGTGATCACTCCAGACACGCTGGAGCTCTGACCCAGAGCGACTGTCGCGCTGAAAACCATCAAGAGCAGGGCTATCAACCCGCTTCTATACAGAGCTCTTGAATGAAACATATTTTCCTCCTGTTATATTTTTCGCACTCAAAGTCCCAAGCAGACTATGACGCCAAATGAAAACAAGAACTGGATACGGCTATCCGCCGGACTATCAGCCTTGCAAAAGATGTAATTCTTTTCGTTAGGTCTTTAATTTCAGGGAATCAGAATTTGATATCTTCAAAGCAGGGAGGTTTCTCCCATTCACAGACTTCTTATAACAGGCAAGATATATGCCGACAAGCTGTTTTGGTGTGATTATATTAATTGACCGATTGGTTAGAGGCTAAGTCTTCTGATTGGTTGTGTTTAAGGAATTCAAGGTTGTTCCGCTTAAGTGGCCGGGGAATTTACAACTGAGCCATGAAATTCAAATTTTCGGATTATCTTCAGATTTTTAGATGAGAATTCGGAGCGTCAAAGCGGCTGCAATAAAAACAACCATCCGAGCAAAAAAAATAATGCCGCGCAATGGATTCTGAAAGACGATTCTCTCAGCCCCCTTAACATCCATTGCGCGGCATCTGTTTCCCTATTCAACCTGCGAGTGGTTGCAGGGAAAAGGACGGACGCGCTTTCAGAAAAATTCCAAAGTCACGCAGACAGCCTGCGGCTCCGAAATACCCCCTTGCAATCTTCAGCGCGCCGAACTCAAAGAACTGAGTGAAGGATCGATCCCTCACTTTACAACCGGATATATAACAAGTTCCGTGCCACGGAGAGCCGGGTTGCTGGTGAGCACTTGTAAGTTATTGAATTATATGGAGTAATGATAGTTCGGCAGAAGGCGTGTTGCCGCCGGTGAAGAGGTCTTTCAGGTCTTTGCTCACCAATATGTTGGAAGTTTTAACGATATGGTGCGCCGGAAGCGAAATCAATCCCGACCGGTTCCGCCTTCAACCCTGTGTTTGAGAACGATGAATGTCGCAAGAGTTCTGGCGATCAGCTTGTCGTTGACAGTTTTGACCTCTGATTCAACCACGATGCTGGTGCGTCCCTTGTGGACCACTTTTGCCTCGGCGATACAGTCTTCTGTGTGGACGGCCGCGATGTAATTTATCTTCATTTCCAGGGTCGCACACCTCTCATCCTTGTCGAGCGTAGAGAATGCAGCCCAGCCTGAAGCATGATCGGCAAGACTGAAAATCACTCCTCCGTGAACCCGGCCAAGCGATTGCAGCAGCTTTTCCGAAAAGGGCAGCCGCAGCTTTACGTGTCCGGGCTGCGACTCTACCGGCTCAAATCCCAGCAGGTCGCCAAATGAAGATCCTGAGACTTTGGCATAAAGTGCATTGCGTTCTTTGTCAGTCAATGGGTCAATCCTTTGATAAGTTTAAAGTTCAAAGTTTAAAGTTTGTAACTGCTCAGCGCCCATCTTCTCAGCGCCCATCTTCAAATGTTCATTCCCAGCCTAATACCGTCTTAACCGCAAAATCCGTTAGTTTCAGGACACTTTAAACTTTAAACCTTGAACTTTAAACTTTTTTTAGTTGCCAAAATTTGATTAGAATGATATTTAATCTTTGCCCCGTAGTAAACCGCGACCCCCATCGCCGGTTTGATCACATCCCGATCCCGCAATCAGCCGGCATTTTCACTCAAAAAAATAATCTATTGATATCAGCGCGGAAAAAAGACGCTGACATATCTCGTTATCTGACACCATAAATAAAATCGAGGGAAAGAACATGCCTCCATCAGTCGTTGTCGTTGCTGCAATCCAGGCAGCCCCCATCTATATGAATCTGGAACGAAGTCTTGCCCGGGCGCTAGATCTCATCGCCGAAGCGGCGAAGAGGCGGGCGCAACTTGTAGTTTTTCCTGAATCCTGGTTGCCCGGATATCCGGCCTGGCTGGATGTTTGCAGGGATGTAGCCGTATGGGATAACCAGCAGATGAAGCGGCTCTACGCGCAGCTCCACGAAAACAGTGTAGTTGTGCCGGGGAAGGTGACAGAGGCGCTTGGAGAAGCCGCGAAGAGGCACAACCTGACGCTTGTTATCGGAGTGCAGGAGCGTGTCGCCGATGGCGCCGGACGCGGGACCCTTTACAACTCCGTCCTGACCTTTGGGCCAGACGGTGAACTGCTCAACTGTCACCGGAAACTCGTTCCAACATTCAACGAGCGGTTGATCTGGGGGCAGGGAGACGGCAGCAGCCTGCGTTCAGTCGAGACGCCGATAGGCCGCATCGGCAGCCTCATCTGCTGGGAACACTGGATGCCGCTGGTTCGCCAGAAACTTCATATCGACGGCGAGGATATTCATGTGGCTCTCTGGCCTTCGGTCAAGGAGATGCATCAGATCGCCAGCCGGCAGTATGCTTTTGAGGGAAGATGCTTTGTCGTCGCCGCCGGCGGAATCATGCGTTACAGCGATCTGCCGCGCGAGTTCGAGCCGATTTCGTCGATTCAGGCGGATGACAATGAGTTTATTCTCAACGGGGGAAGCGCAGTCATAGGGCCTGACGGCCAATATGTTGCAGGCCCGTCATTCGGTTCAGAAGTGATAATCCTGGCGAGGATCAATCTCGCACGAATCCGTGAAGAGAGCATGACCCTGGACGTTACCGGGCATTTCAACCGGCCTGATCTCTTCGATTTCCGCTTCAAAGGGGCTTCGGATTTGGATCAAACCGGACAGGTGGAAATTATGTCGCAAACGGGCCTGGAGTTTGCCTCCTCTCAATCCGCTGAGGCGCTCAGATCCACTGGGACCGAGTCCATTTCGCCTCTCGCTCCTGAGGCCGCTCCCTCCTTGAGAGTCGTCTCTTTGAATCGAGATGCGGGCAGGACCGGAATCAGAAATTCCGGATTCGATTCTTCCGATGTTCAGCAGATCGAAAATAAAGCCTGAACCTGGGGTCTGGAAATATAGCTCGCAATCAAGCAGAATAAACGGGACACAGGGAATCTCTTATTGATCGGGATTCACTGTGTTCCGTTTTCTTTTTTCACCTGAAATTCGGTATCATAGTTTTCATGAAAGTGCGTAAATGTCCGATGTGCCGTAAAGAGACATCCTGGGATGACAATCTCTGGAAGCCGTTCTGTTCTGAACGGTGTCAGTTGCTTGATCTCGGACGGTGGGCTTCGGAGGATTATCGGGTGCCACTGGCAGAGACTTCCGATGGGCTGACAACCGATTTTGATCGTGATTTCAACTCTGATGAGCAATCTTCAAATTGATGGCTGTAAATTTACCAAGATGAAATTTCCAATGAAATTATTGCTGGTGCTGGTCGCGGCATCTTTCGTCGCTTGTAGTTCAGCCGATGCGCCAACCCCGTTGGAAAATTCGAGGGCCGGGCTTGAATCGGTAAAACCTGTTTCCAATAAAAAATCGATTGCCGAAGCGTTTGACGCGCCAATCACCAGAATGGATGGCAGCACCTTCAGACTCGCCGATTTTAAAGGTAAAGTTGTCATGGTGGATTTCTGGGCGACTTACTGTCCTCCCTGCGTCAAGCAGATTCCGCAACTTGCGGAATTGAGCAAAAAGTATAAGGACAAAGGGCTCGAAATCGTCGGGCTGACGACCGACGAAAAGACCGATCAGCAGAAGGTCGAAGATTTCATCAAGAGGCTCGGGATCAATTACACCATCGGCTATGCCAATAGCTGGTTGTCTTCCGCTTTTCTCAAGGGGAGCGAGGATGATACCGGAGCGCCGCCGATCCCCCAACTCTTCATCATTTCGCGTGACGGCAAGGTTGTAGATCATCAGGTAGGCGATAGTCCCGACCGTGGCGTACCTTACCTGGAAAAGATCATCAATCGGGAATTGTCCGCTAAATAAAGATTCAGGAAAATAAGAATTCACGCTGATCCTGAGTTTAGAATTAAGTAACAAGGAGTCGTTTTTCATGTCCCAAAAATCTCGCATAAGTCTGATGAGCGCCAACAGTCTCGTTCGCGCAATTGCATTGAGCTGCATCTTTGCGATGCTGACGTTTGCCGCGATGCCCAGGATGGGATTGTCGGACGTACCCGAATTGCCTAAAGGCGACGGCACCGGCGACACACCGGATATGTTTATCAAAATGGTGCCAGGTCTCGCGGGGCCGGTGGTCAAGACCAATGAACAGGTCAGGCTGTCGAGCCTGCGCGGCAAAATCTGCATTCTCGATATGTTCTGGTCGCAGTGTCCGCATTGCGAGGAACACGCTCCGCATATGGTTGATTACTACAATCAGTATCGCCAGCGCGGTCTCAATATCCTCGGACTTGCCACCGACACTCAGGATAAGGTCGAGGATGTCAAGAACTTCATGCGCAAGGCCAAGATCACATACCCTGTCGGATTCATCACCACGGAAGTCATTGCCTATTACGCCGATAGCAAGAACCGCGGAGTGCCGCAAATGGTGATCTTCGGGCAGGACGGCAAAATGGTGAAAAGGCTCATCGGCTGGAATGCTCAGATCGAACAGGAATTGAAACAGACAATTGAGCAATTGTTTCCCGCCAAGCCGGGAAACAAGACGAGCGGTAAATAAGCCCCCAAATAAAGCTGACCAGGCTCAGCCTGTGTTGAGCCTTCAATCAAAGATCAGCCGCCGGGAAGCACTATTCCTCCTCAAAGAATTCCCTGGAATATCCCGGCGGCTTTAGTTTTTAACATCTTTTTTAATCAAATTGGGGGATGATTAATGAGCGTCAATTCTTTGCAGAAAAAATCTCAAAACGGCATTCAGATTTTCAGGCAGTTTTTCTGGAAGTTTTTCAGGCGGTTTTTCAGGTTGATCACGGTCTCCGCAATTCTGCTTGCAGCGCTGAGTGTGCCTGCAGGGTCGGGTGCCGGGGCAAAAGACAAGGTAGGCAGGCTTCCGAAGGATTCAGTCGCATCCAACCAGCTCAGAATGCTTGACGGGCGCAGCTTCAGCCTGTCGGATCTTCGCGGCCAGGTTGTGGTGCTCGATTTCTTCGCCATCTGGTGCGGGCATTCAAAACAGCATATCCCGACTATGACCCGATTCAATAATGAAGACAACAAGCGTGGATTGCAGATAATCGGACTGGCGGTCAAGGATGGAGACTCGACTCCAGATCGGGTCTCGAAGTTTGTCAGGGATCATGGAATCAACTATCCAGTTGGCATGGTCAGGGACCCGGAATTCGTCAGCTACGTCGATTCGAGCGATGTCTCGGTTCCTCAGACGCTGGTCTATGCTCGCGATGGCCGCCTGGTCGCCCATTTCAGAGGCCACGACGATAACATCGCCTCGGAACTGACCTCGGTCATAAGACGGGAGTTGGAGAAGTAATTTAAAGTATCTGCAGCGCAACCGGGACGTTGGCTGAACGAGTTGGGGCGCAAGCCTCTCGCTTGCCCCCCAACTCGTAATTCCAGTTTCGTGCTCTGGTTTTTTTTTTCAGATCGGAAATTATCAAAATGAGAAGAGCGAAGATAGTAGCAACGATAGGCCCGGCATCGCGTTCTGCGGAAAAGTTGCGAGCCCTGATTATGGCCGGGATGGATGTGGCGCGTGTGAGCATGTCACACGGGTCCCACGAAAGCCACGCGGAGACGATAGGAATGGCAAGGGCGATTGCTGCCGAACTTGGACGTCCCCTTGCGATACTGCTTGATCTGAGCGGCCCTAAAATCCGCACCGGCCGGTTGCAGGATCATCAACCGATCCACCTCAAAGCCGATCAGCATCTGACGATAACGACACAGGATGTGGTCGGTGACTCGACCATCGTCTCGACGAGTTACACTAACCTGCCGTCGGATGTGAATATTGGCGATCGAATATTGCTTGCGGACGGGCTGATCGAACTTAGAGTCGAGCAGGTCTCCAAAACCGAGGTCGGTTGTCGCGTCATGAACGGCGGACATCTTGGAGAAAACAAGGGGATCAACCTCCCGGGCGTGAAATTATCCGCGCCGTCACTGACGGAAAAAGATCGCGCCGACCTGAGCTTCGGACTGAGCCAGCAGGTCGATTATGTCGCGCTTTCGTTTGTCCGCAGTGCACGTGACTGCATCGGAGCAAAGACTCTCATCGAGTTTCTCGGGGCGAATGTCCCTCTGATCGCCAAGATCGAAAAGCGGGAAGCCCTTGAAGATCTCGACAAAATCATCGAAGCCTGTGACGGCGTCATGGTTGCGCGCGGAGATCTGGGCGTCGAGACCGCGGTTGAAAGCGTTCCATTCCATCAGAAAGAGATCATTTCAAAAGCGAATGCAGCCGAAAAGCTCGTGATCACGGCCACGCAGATGCTTGAATCTATGACTCACGAACCGCGCCCGACTCGCGCCGAAGCCTCGGATGTGGCCAATGCCATTCTTGACGGTTCCGATGCAGTCATGCTTTCGGCTGAAACCGCAGTCGGCGATTATCCCGTTCAAGCCATCGAAACAATGGCCAGAATCATCAGTTATACCGAGACCAATTGCCACAGGACGGACTCGATTCGCCAACTGATGCAGGGACAGCAATCAGGCCAGGAGGGAAGGGCGATAGCGGAAGCCGCTGCCTTCGCCGCTCAGGAACTGCGGTCCAGACTCATCGTCGTTTTCAGTAAATCGGGAACCATGGCCCGCCACCTCGCCGCTCTCAGACCCTCACAAAGGGTGATCGCCTTCACACCCAATCAGAAATCTTACAGCTCACTTGCCGCCGTCTGGGGAATTGAATCCCATATGCTCGATTTCAGCGGTCGAAGCTCCGAGGTTCTCTCCAGACTCGATGATGCATTGATCAAACTCGGACTGACCGAAAGGGGCGAAACAATTGTCGTCATGGCAGGTCGCATCCCGGAACAGCCGAGCCTCTCGTCAATGATGAAACTTCATCGAATCGGCGAGATCGAATCTCCGGTTTAGAGAAGAAATAGAAAGAGAGATTACGAAACAGACGAAATAAACGAAACAGACGAAAAATTTTCAGGGGACGAATTGACTGGTTTCAATCAGTGATTCGTTTGATCGATTTTTTTGGACTATCCACTCCCTGAAAATTTTTCGTCTGTTTCGTAATCTCTCTTTCTCTTTCTTCTTCTCAGCTTTCAGCGCGCAGGATTTCTTCGATGACCTTATCTTTTTCGGTGTGATGTTTGGGGAGGATATGTTCCCCCAGATCGAATGGCTGCTGAGGTGCGCGCCAGTTATCCATCATTGCCACCTGCTGGACGCAGGCGATGGTGCAGTATTTGGCGCAGGGTTTTTCGGTGTAAAATTCGTGCCGGATATGGTCCATCGTGTATTCGGACAATGGAATTCCGGGATAGCCCCGCTGCTGCGAGCAGTAATGAACGAGCCCGTCTTCGCAGATGTAGAGGTATCGGGCTCCGGCCCGGCAGCGCCAGTTATGAGGGCGCCCATAAGCCAGATCGTCCTGGAAATTATTGAGCCATCCGAATTTTTTCTTGCCGAATCGGCGCAGTTGCCGGTAGACCTGACCTTCCATTCCGCTCAGGGGTTTGAGTTGGCCGTTTCCGTCATGGATGACACCGAGAGTCGACCCGAACCCGAGCTCCACGGCGCGCTTCGCAACCACCAGTGCATCTTCGGGATTCTTGATGCCTCCGCCGATTACCGAGTTGATGTTGATGTGGAATTTGGCAAATTCGGAAAGATAGCCCAGATGGCGATCAAGCCTTTTCAGGCTCTTCTGGGAAATCTCGTCAGGCTCGACATTATCGATGCTTATCTGAAGGTACTCCAACCCGGCTTGATTGAGCTTCTCGATCCGGTCCTTGATCATGTAATAACCGTTGCTGATCATGCCGGCGATCATGCCGTGAGATCTGATATGCGAGACGATCTCATAAATCTCCGGGTGCATCATCGGTTCGCCGCCGCTGATGGTGATGGTCGTCGTGCCGAATGAGGCGAGCCTGTCGATCCGCTTCTTCATCTCTTCAAGCGGAACCGGATCCGAAACCTTGTCATATTCGTTGCAATAGCCGCAGGCTAGATTACAGCGTCTCATCGGTATGACGTGTGCGAGAATCGGATGGCTGGTGGATGCCAGTCCTTTCGCCACCAGCCTTGCTTCTCGTAGCGCCCTGCTAACTTTGCTGCTGCTCAAATCTTTCATTTCTCAGATAAGGTACAGGGCCGGCGTCAGATCTTATCGACGACCTTGGTGCCGCCCGGAATGCTTACATTAAATGCCGTGTCGGGGATGTTGGAGTTTACCTGCATGTTCTTCAGCGTGACGATCGTGAAATCACCGTTCTTCTCAACCATCTTCCATTGAAGAGGGAGTGAATTAAGCTGATTGACCCAGATGTCGATGCTGGTAAACTGGCTGCCGTTTTTCGGGATCAGTCTCAGAACCGTCGTCATCTGGCCATTGATCGTCTCGTCTTTGACGATGTCTATATTGTAATTGCCGACAAGGTTCTTGAGAGAAGAATCTAGACCCACGAGCTGTGCGTAGCCGCCCAGCTTGCCCTTTGAAGCTTTGGCCAGCGAAGATTTGAATACCTGATTAATGCGAGGTTGATAGTATGTTACATTTTCTCCAACCAGCGAGATGACGTCCTTGCTCGGCTTCAGGTAATCGATTCGGATTTTGCCTTTCATATTTCCAGCGGCAGGCTTGTAGATCATCGATCCTGTTTCCGTATCAGTGATTCCAATCTGGCTGTTCGTCTTCTGCTGAACAAGCTCAGCCTTGAGGCTCTTCATCTCCAGATGAGCCTTCTCCATCTTGTTTAGAATTCCTGTCAGAATCTGGGGCGTCGTATTGGCGCCGGCACTTATCCCTTCTCCGCTCAGCAGAAAAAAAGCACCGATTATCGCCAAAACTGTCAAAATCTTTTTCATTCTTACCTTCTCCGTGTGACAAATAACTCGTTTCCGGGGGAATAAGGTGTTCGAGTTTCCTAATCCTGAAATATCCAGACGCGATAAACTGTCCGCCCATCAGGGGTCTTTACTGTTTCAACCCGGATGGTAGCTGCCTCTTTCTTCAGATGCTCGCGTATGTAAAGAACTGTGGCTTCGCCGGGTGAATTGAGCAGGTCAGTGCGATTCTCTTTTTTAAGAAAATTCTCGAGCTCCGATGAACTGATCTCAATTGATTCCCGCGCGATGTTTGATGCAAAAAACCGGTTATCATTTGCCCTTGTCAGACCAGTGCGATCCCGATCGCCGAAATATCTGCCTGGGACAAGAAAAATAACAGCAATTATTATTAAACACAGAACATCATATTGCCATGTCCCACGGGCATATGACCAGAGGAGTACGTCCTTAATTTTAGCTAAGAATGATCTCATTTTTGACGCCTTCCTCGAATGCAGGCGGAACAGTCTGATCAATTTGAAGCGTTCAGGTAGTCTTTGACTATGGTGCCATCGCGCATTTCAATGGTGCGCCGAGCGACGGCGGCCGCTTCAGGGTTATGGGTGATCATGACGATAGTCTGACCCAGTTCGCGATTGAGCCGACTGAGCATATCGAGGACGATTTTGGAGTTCTCGGAATCGAGATTTCCCGTCGGCTCGTCGGCCAGGATAATGGCCGGGCGGTTTATCACCGCTCTGGCAATTGCGACTCTTTGTTGTTCACCGCCTGAAAGTTCCAAAGGCTTGTGACGCATTTTATTTTCAAGCTGGAGTAACTTCAAGACCTCGAGGCGCATCCTGTTATCCCTTGAAGGCTTTCCCTTGCCGTGGATATGCTCGGCAATTTTGAGGTTGCCTTCGGCCGAGAGAGTGGGGAAGAGGTTGAATCTTTGAAAAACAAAGCCGATTTTTCTGCGGCGGAGGTCGGTTCGCTCGGCATCACTGAGGGTGGTCAGATCTTCACCGCCGATGATCACTCTGCCGGATGTCGGTTGCAGCAGGCCGCCCAGAATGTGGAGCAGGGTCGATTTTCCACAGCCGGAGGGCCCCATTATCGAGACGAACTCGCCGGGATTCACCGAGAGGTTGAGGCCGCGAAGTGCGTGGACGTCAACCTTTCCCACGCGGTAGGTCATCGTCAGATTTTCAGTGAGTAATATCTCATCCATAATTTTATCTGGTTTATTCATAGGCCAGAGCTTTGACGGGGTCCTGATTTGCAGCGCGGACGGCCGGGTACAGGGCTCCAATCGCCCCGGCGCCGATTCCAATCAGAATAGCCGTCAGAATCCAGGTCCAGTGAAATTCAAGTTGGAGGGTCGTTCCGTGCTCGATTGCCCATCCGGCCACCAGGGCAATGAGCAGACCGATCGCGACTCCGATCATGCTGATCACTATCGCCTCCTTCTCGATCACGCCGATGATGTAGCTTTTTGATGCCCCGAGGGATTTGAGGACTCCAATTTCGCGTGTGCGTTCAGTGATCGTCGTATACATCGCCAGAAGAATGACCAGTGAGCTGACGATGACTGAAAGGGTGAGCACCGCATTGACGAATCCGTCAATTCCGGGAATTGAGCGCCCGAAGCCGGTTGCGATGTCCCTGGTCAGGACCACGACATTTCCAGGCAGTTCGGAGTTGATTCTTTTCTGAACCTCTTCCTGTTTGTCCGGATCGGATACCTTGACCATGATGAAAGTGCATTTGTTTTCGGCGGCCAGAAAAGTCTGAAGCGCCGAGAGATCCATTTTGATTCGGGCGCCTGATTCGGGCGCGTAAATTCCGACGACTTTGAGCTGTTTACCGAATACCTGGATTTCACCGCCGATGCTGAGGTTGCTCTGCCGGGCTTTGAACTCATCGACAATCACCTCGCTATCGTTCTGAAAGACGCGGCCCTTGACGACTTTGAGCCCGCTGATTGAGGCATAGCTCTCAAAAATTATCCCATCGACCTGTTCGAAGCCGAGGCCCGATTTGCCTGTCTGAACATAACGGCCGACGGGGCTTACCTGACTCACGCCATCGATCTGGCGCAACCGGTCTCCGTATCGCAGATCGAGCGACATGACCGATGACGGGGAAAGCATACTCGACCCTTTCCTGGTGAACTGGATTTCGGCCCCGATGCCGCGCTCGCGCCGTATCCGGTCGTTAAGCATCCCCCTCACCAGACCCGTATTGAGAATGACCAGGATGACTCCCAAAGCAACACCGGAAACGCTGATGATCGTCCGCGTCGGTCGCTGGCGGATATTTGAAAAAACCAGGCTGTCCATAAAATAAGAAGTTTCCAGAGTCATTACCTCAATTTTTCTTATCGAGGTCTGTTTGAGGCAGATTCTCGGTATTCTCGAGCAGGAAAGCGGTTTCCGGAAGATCCGGATTGACCTCGAAGCGCTCTTCGCTAAACGTCAGCCGGGCTGAATAGCCGTCATGGATCCTTTTAACGATGACCACGCCCGGCCACAAATCCGTCATGGAGGCATTGAGCTTCTTGTAATCGGAATAGTCGACTTCAGTAATCAACACGCCCTGGCGATCGAAAACCTGCTGGCGGGAGAATCTGTTCTGATTAGTCCTGTCAAACCAGAATTTGCGCCGGACAATCGACGGAGCGGAGCTCCCGGCGGAAAGTTCGCTCTCGGTTATAACATAGAAACTTCTGATGATTCTGGCGCCTTTTTTTGCGGTTTGTCTGAGGTCGGGCTCTTCAATCAGCGCTTCTTCAATCGAGTAGCGGTATTTCTGATCGTTGAAATTGAGCGGGCGCATCATGAGAGAATCGGTGAAGTGAAAAGGTCTGGCGGAGACGAGAGCGCTTTTACCTTTGTCGCCCAGCATTTCGCGCCATTTGCTGTAATCGCCGTCGTTGGCTCCGATCAGAAATCGCCTGTAATCGGATGGATAGATCGCCACTTTGAAACGATTGGCTTCCGAAACCATCTCCGCCAGTTTGGTTTTGACAACCGGAATCTGCACTACCAGCCTTATTTTATCCGGGCGTTTGAGGACCAGAATGGCTTCCGCTTCGCGGTATCTCTGGGCGGACTCGGCATCGAGAAACCTGATATAGACGCTCCAGGATCTGAGCGATTGCATCTCGGTAAACGGCTGCAATTGCTTGATCAGATCATCAAAGCCGGCATTGGCGACCGGCGTCAACAGCCTGGGGATCGAAACGTCGCTCACTGTGGCGAGATTGGAGCAGGAGGCGCTCAGGAATGCCATTGTCAAAACTGCGACTGCAAAGCCTACTCGGATCATTCGATTCCAATTTCTCCAGGATATCTTGGTCATGACAAGTGTTGAAAAACGGCATCGGGTTTCGAGTTCTACGCTTCGGGTTGGATTTAAAACCTGTAACTCGAAACTTGAAACTCGAAACCCGATACTATTTCATAAACCTGTAAATTAAACAATTAAGTGCGCTCACCTTGAATAAAGTCGCCACGCTAACAGAAGCACTTTTTAATGTCAAATAATGGGTAGCTTGACGAGGTCGGCCGGGTCGCTTAAACTTCCGGGTCTGTAAAAATAATATAAGTCTTTATCGATCGGCCGGAATATTGGGTCAGAAGAAAAAATGCAGGGAGTTTATTATCTACTCGGCAACCCCGGGCAAGAAAATTGCTGCCGGCCGTTCAGAGATTCAGGCTCGGCCTGTTCAGAGATTGAGACTCGGCCCGTTCAGAGATTCAGGCTCGGCCTGTTCAGAGATTGAGACTCGGTTAGAGGCAGATAGTCCAGCAACCTCTGCCGAGAGGAGTTTTAGAAATATGCAACAATCAGTTTTCGATCGCGGTCTGAGACGAATCAGCTCGCTGTTTCTGGTGTTTTCAGTGATGTTTTCATCGATATCGATAACGGCATTTGCTCAGGACACCAACAAGGATAAGCAGAAGAGGAAGCAGAGCACTGAGTCGCTCAAGAGCGTATACAAGCGCTGGGTTGACGAGGATGTCCGCTGGATCATCACGGACGAAGAGCGCAAAACCTTCATGTCGCTCAAGACTGATGATGAGCGCGAGCAATTCATCGAGCAGTTCTGGCTCCGGCGCGATCCCGATCCGGATACGGACGTCAACGAATACCGCGAGGACTACTACCAGCGAATCGCCTACGCCAACGAAAAGTACACCAGCGGCATCCCCGGGTGGAAGACCGATCGTGGCCGGATGTACATCATGTTTGGAAAGCCGGATCAGGTCGAATCGCATCCTTCAGGGGGGTCATACGATCGCCCGACGTGGGAAGGCGGCGGAAATACCTCGACATATCCCTTTGAGATCTGGTGGTACCGGTATATTGAAGGTGTGGGATCGGATATCGAAATCGAGTTCGTCGATCCGACAGGATCGGGAGAGTATCGCATTGCGCGCAATCCGAATGAGAAGGATGCGTTGCTTTATACTCCAAATGCAGGTCTGACGCTTGCCGAACAGCTTGGTTTGGCCAACAAGGCCGATCGCATCGCCAATGGAATGTTTGGTCCCAACGGCGGCGGCGGTGGCGGTGGCGGTGGCCAGATGTTCGGTATGCGCGCCAAGGATCAGCCGTTCGAGAGACTTGCAACTCTGGCTGCATTGCAGCGCCCGCCCAAGGTCAAGTTTAACGATCTTGCGGCGTTGGCTAGCGAATCGGAACTGCCGAAAGCGAGCTTCGATGTCTTGAGCGCGGGGCTCAACATCAATATGCTGCGCGTCACTGAAACCGCCGTGCTGACTTCGTTCACCGTTCAGCTGGAGAATCAGGACCTTGTCTACAAAGAGGTCGGTGGGCTGCCGCAGGCCGCGATCAACGTTTACGCGAAGATCACCAATGTCGCCGGCCGCCGGGCAGGCCAGTTCGAGGATGTAGTGACTTCGAGCTACACTCCCGAGGCGCTTGATCTCGGGATGCAGCAGCGTTCGGCTTATCAGAAAAACGTCGTCCTTCCGCCCGGCAATTACAAGGTCGACCTGGTTGTCAGAGACGTCAACAGCGGAAAGACGGGTGTCATCAAGCAGGGATTCGTGGTGCCGAAATATGAGGAGGGGCGTCTTTCGACCTCGACTCTGATCCTGGCTTCGAAGATCGAGCCGCTCAATGGCAGACTTCCGAGCGGCCAGTTCGTCCTCGGCTCGCTCAAGGTGATTCCGAACGCGACCGGCGAATTCAAGCAGGACCAGTCGCTTGGCATCTATATGCAGGTCTATAACATCACCATCGATCAGGCGACTCTGCGCCCCAGCGTCGATATCGAATACGTCATCTCCCAGAAAGACAAGGAGCTGATGCGCATCAAGGAAGACGGCAAGAATGGACTCAGCTCGATCACCAGCCAGCAGATCACGCTGGCCAGACTGATCTCGCTCAAGACCTTCAAGCCCGGATTTTACGATGTCCAGGTTATCATCAAGGATAATGTCGCGAATCAGATGGTTTCAACCGACAAGGATTCATTCCAGGTGAAGTAGCCGGATAGAGTTCAAAGAGTAAAGCTCAAAGTCCAAAGTCCAAAGTTTAAAGTTTAAAGTTTAAAGTTGGCCAAGGCGGAGAGTTAAACTGAAGCATCCGACTTTAGACTTTAGACTTTAGACTTTAAACTTTAAACTTTAAACTTTGAGTATTCCTGTAAATCAGTTGCCCGCCTCCCCCTGCTGAGTTTTCGACTCTCTCCCCCATTTTATTGGTTTGCGCTATTATCTAAGGGCTCCCTGAAAGCTCCAGAGGTAAATATATGTTAATCCCGAAGCCACAAGCATTCTTTTTGACGGCGTTATTGCTGATAACCCTTCTGAGTACGTTCTCCGCGGCACAAAACCGCACATTGCCCGAGGAGGACTGGTATGGCAGCGAGAAGAAGATGCTCTCGGGCCATTACACTGGTAAGGCCGTGAGGTTGAAACTGATGATACCCGAGACGAGGACTGGGCTTGAGATTCTTGACGGCGTGCCTCAGACGAGACCCGTCTCGAAGCCGCCCGAGGCGGCTGCCATGCCCGGCGATGAGTTGATTATCCGCACTTTCAGGATCGGCCTTGACGAGATTGAGGTCATCCTTGGTAAAAAGGAGCCGGAGCAGAAAAAGAGGACGCTCAATCCCTTCGCTTTGCCAAAACCGCCGAGGATTTTTTTGAGATTCAGCCGGGAGATCACTTCCAGGGATTTGACGATCGATAAAATCGATCGGTTAATGGCGATAGTGGTTGAAGAGATTCCGGGGGCGGTTTCGATTTCCAGGAATACGTCCGCCCAGCCGGCGGTTTCCGAGCCGGCAAGGCAGGAAGCCGATGCCGTGCTGCAGCCTGACGAGATCAGAGATCTGCCGGCACTGGCGGCTTCGATCGGCGAGTTGACCGTGACAGGCGCCAGCAGGGGGGCCAGAGTCTACATCGACGGTTCATTCAGCGGAGTTGCTCCGATCACAGTCAGGCTGCGTTCAGGCGTCCACCTGCTCACCGTCATGAGCGAGGGTTTTGAGCCGATGGAAAGAAAAGTGTTTGTGCCGGGGGCGAAAGCATCTCTGATCAAAGCGGAATTGAGACGCCGTTGATTTCAGATCTGATGCCGGTATCATCAAGACCTGTTCCGACAGACCTATTCCGAGATCTCGACCAGCGTTAAAGCGAAATGAAGGCTTTCGCCCGCAAGCGGATGGTTGGCATCGAGTGTCACAAACGTTTCAGTCAACTCGGTAATGACCAGCGGAATGCTGCCCTGTGGCGTTTGCATTTCGATCGCCATGCCAACTTCCGGATCGATTCCGCTCAGTTGAAACTGGTCGCGGGCGATCGTCTGGACGAGTTCCTCGATCCTGGCGCCGTATCCCTGTTCGGCCGGAATGACGATCTCTTTGGAGTCACCGATGGTCATTCCCACCAGCGCCAGATCGAATCCGGGGATGACCTCTCCGGCTCCCACTGTGAATGACAACGGGTCGCTTCCCTCTGAAGTGTCAAAGATATCGCCGGAATCGAACTTACCTGTGTAGTGCACTTTGACCGTGTCACCACTCTTGACTATTGCCATAGCATCACCTTTCTCATGGGGCTGAATTCTAAAAAAGTTCTCTTTTTGCGCCTTTAATAATCATCTCAAAATAGATTATTCTGAGCATCGCACAGCACTGATTAAAAATCCAGCAGCTTGAAAACGCTGCATTAATATTTTATCGACGTTCAACATGAAAGCACTTCGGATTGAAAATGGCGTGGTTGATCTTTCTGAAATGGCGATCCCTCATCGTGATGGAGAGGCTTTGATCAGGATGAGTGTGGCTGGAATCTGCAACACCGATCTGGAGATTGTCCGGGGATACGCGAATTTCAACGGGACTCTGGGGCACGAATTCGTGGGGATAGTTGAGGAGTCGCCTGATGTGGAACAGATTGGGCGCCGGGTTGTCGGAGAGATCAATGCGGGCTGCGGTGTCTGCGAGGATTGTAAACGGGGCGATTCGAGGCATTGCCTGAACCGCACAGTGCTGGGAATTCACAACCGTGACGGCGCATTTGCCGAGTATCTAACGCTCCCTCCACGGAATCTGCTGATTATCCCGGACAAAATCAGCGACATTCAGGCCGTTTTTACTGAACCACTGGCCGCCGCTTGCGAGATTCTCGACCAGGTGGCGATTAATAAAAATCATAAAGTGGCTGTGATCGGCGACGGCAAACTGGGGCAACTGATCGCGAGAGTGATCCAAACGACCGGCTGCGATCTGATTCTGATCGGCAAGCATCCGGCCAAACTGGAACTTGCGGCCAGGGATGGAATCAAAGGTGTAGCATCCGACTCGCTGACTTTTAAGCCGGGCGATCGTCCTGATTTTGTCATCGAGGCAAGCGGGTCGCCCTCAGGTTTGAAAATGGCGCTCGATCTCGTCCGCCCGCGAGGCACGATCATTCTCAAATCGACTTTTCATGGAGCGGTGGAACTCGACACATCGCGCATCGTCGTAGATGAGATCAGCATCGTCGGCTCCCGCTGCGGCAGATTCGAAAAGGCCCTGAGAATGATGGAGCAGGATGAAGTCGATCTCGGCGGGCTGATAACATCGACATACAACCTGACGGACGGGGTGGCTGCAATGAATGAAGCCGGACAGTCCTCAAGCATGAAGATCATTTTGCTGAATAAAGAATAAATGTTACGCAACTGATACTGTTGGCGAATTGAATTTATAGCCTGTTTCCTGTTTTATTGATAGTTTGGAATGGTCGAAAAATACGAGCGGGAGCGCAGGCGTCCCGCCTGCGTAATTCGATTAACGCAACTCTGATATGGACGTGCAGATATTTTCAAGACAAGCAGGCGGGACGCCTGCTGCCACCACTCGTGTTTTGGCGAAGTAAACAAAATAAAGATTCTGGTAGGTACTTTCCGACAATCTACCAAAGGATGAATTCGCCAACAGTATCAGTCAGTAAATAAAATATATGTACCCAGCCGGAAACTTATACATCCCTGTCTCTCACGGCCGCCTGGAGGCCATTTACAGGCCCCGGACAGAGAGTGCGGAACGCGTCGCGCTTCTGCTGCATCCGCATCCGCTTCACGGGGGAACGATGCATAACAAAGTGGTCTTTCGCGCCGCCAGGGCCCTGCAGGAAGCCGGTTTTGAAACCCTCCGCTTCAATTTCAGAGGGGTGGGGCACAGCACCGGCGAGTTTGATGATGGGCGTGGCGAGTGCGACGATGCGGTTGCGGCTCTCGAATACCTGATTTTTCATCAGCCCCGGGCGCGCGAAGTCGTGATCGCCGGGTTTTCATTCGGTTCGATAGTCGGACTCAAAGTCGGGTGTGGCGATCCAGGATCCATTCGCTGATCGCCATCGGGGCGCCGGCAAGGTTTATCGACAAGGATCTGCTGCGTGAGTGCGGTAAACCCATACTCTTCATTCACGGCGCCGAGGACGATATAGCTCCGCTCGAACCTTTGAAGAACACTCTTGAAACACTGCCGCTCTCGGCGGATCAACGGCTGGTTGTGATCGAAGGCGCCGGCCACTTTTTCGACGACCATTCAAAAGAGCTGATCGAGGCAATCAAGGCTTTCGTCGCAGTCTAAAGGTGATTGGCATGTGCAGGAATGTTCCTCATGCTCTTTAAACTTTTAACTTTAAACTCTGCTTTACACCCTGTTTGATATGCGCCTTGGCAATTTTCAATTAACACGCATCTTCGGCATCCCGCTGATCATTGATTACAGCTGGCCGCCGGTTGTTTTATTGCATATCTGGTTGTTGACCCAGTTCTGGCTTCCCGTGAGGATCCGGCCGGCTTGGCCGCTGTGGCTGAACCTGCTGGTTGCCGCGACGATAACGGCTCTGTTTTTCGCCTCGGTCCTGGCACATGAGCTTGCGCATTCGCTGATAGCAAGGCTCGAAGGCATCCGGATACACGATATTCAACTGCATATTTTTGGCGGCTGGGCGAGGCTGGTGACCGAACCGAAAACGGCGATGGCGGAATTCAGGGTTGCGATAGCCGGTCCTGCGAGTTCCTTCATTCTAAGCCTGTTGTTCACCTTCGGGCTGCTTCTGTTGCAGCAGATCGGATCGCATGCAGCCGTTTCACTGGCGGCCCTTGAGACTTTCTATTACCTGGCGGCCGCCAATATTTTCCTGGCGATGTTCAATTTGTTGCCCGGATTGCCGCTTGACGGCGGCCGGGCGCTGCGGGCCCTGCTCTGGCATTACCGCGGCGACATCCTCTCCGCCACGCGCACGACCAAGCGCATGGGCGTCGGCATTGCCTACATGTTGATCTCATATGGCCTGTTTCTCATCGTTTATGGAATGTATCGGGGGACGATGTGGCAGGATTTTCTCCTCGCGGTCTGGCTGCTGGTGATCGGTGTTTTTCTGAAAAATGCTGCCGAAAACGATTACCGGCACAAAGAGCGACAGAGCGCGGCACAGACGGCACAGTGGCAGAAACTGAAGCAATTTGATATCGAGGGGACGGTCGGTTCGGTGATGAGCGCTCCGCCGGTCAGCATTGAGCCGGATCTGCCGGTGACGGAATTTATCGATTCAATCCTGCCGGTGCACAGGCTCGCGACTTTCCCCGTGGCCAGAGAGGGCAGACTCCACGGCATATTCTCACTTTCAAGACTCCGCGAAATTCCTAAGGAAAAATGGGATAAGCTCAAAGTCGGCGACATCATGGAGACCGTCGACGATCAGTTTTTTATCAACGTCAAGGCTTCCCTCGGACACGCCGGATTAAAGCTCAAAGAGAACGGGCTGGGCTTTCTCGCCGTCCTTGATCCGGAAGGGTTTCTTGTGGGCTCGCTGACTGAAAGGGAACTTGGCGCCGATAAACCACACCACTTTGGAGAATAATTTCCCGACTTCTTGACTGACCCGGCGCGATTGGCTATCATCTTCAAGCTTCTTCGGAAGTCTTGTTCTCGACCATCAGGACAACACCGCAGAAATGGGGCTATAGCTCAGCTGGAAGAGCGCTTGAATGGCATTCAAGAGGTCAGGGGTTCGAGCCCCCTTAGCTCCACTTTATTTTTCTTCTTCCCTGTATAAAACCCGCGATTATTTTTCAGAGTAGCTTAGTGTGTCTCGTGATCCGGGCTTCCCATGCTCATCATCTGGCCATGCGCATCATCTGGTAAATTCCCGGCTACTAATGCAAAATGAGTTGCGATTTTTCAAAAGCCTTGAGCTTAAACAGAGGCATGCATGAAAGAAGGGAGTATCAGAAATATGAGTGTAAATACCGGGCCCGAAGTGGGGCAGATGGCGCCGGAGATCGATCTCCCGGACGCGTCGGGAGAGAAGTGGAGATTGGCGGATGCTCGTGGGAAAGCGGTGGCCATCTTCTTCTACCCTGGAGATGAAACTCCTGTTTGTACCAAACAGTTGTGCAGCGTCAGGGACAACTGGGCGCTCTATGAGCAGACCGGAGCCGAGGTTGTCGGCATTAATACCGATTCGATCGACAAGCACCGGAGCTTCATCAGCAATCACAATCTGCCGCTCCGATTGCTTTCCGACAGGGATGGCAGTGTCGTCCGCGCTTATGGGATGAAGAATATTCTGGGAACGAAGCGCGGAGTAGTGGTGATAGACAAAGACGGCATTATTCGGTATCGAAAGGTCGTCATCCCGATTTTCCGCCCGGGAGATGATGAGGTGCTTTCAGCGATAAAAACGGTTACCGGAGATGTGGCCTGATCGCAGCCGGACACAACTTTGGTGCAAATTATATGAATGCAAATCAGAATAATCCCGAGATCGTCGATCTCACTTCGGAATCCGCGCAAAAACTGCAGAGGTTGATCAGCGAGCTGAGCATTGAGTTCATCTCGATACTCGATCTGAACGAGCTGATCGAGCGAGTGGCATACCGGCTCCGCGAGGTCATCGACTACAAATTCTTCAACCTCTTCCTGGTGGATGAGGTGCGCGGCGGTCTGGTCTGGAAGATAGCCGTCGGATATAAACCCGAAGATGTCGCCGAGCATGCGATAATTCCTTTTGATCGCAGCATTGCTTCGGCGGCCTGGCGCGAAGGATCGACGATCAATGTCGGAGATGTCACACGAGATTCAAGGTATCTGCCGATAGCCACCGAGGGCGAGAACAGCCCCCTGTCCGAAATCGCGGTTCCGCTCAAACTTGCGAGACAGAACAAGATAGTCGGCGTGCTGACCATTGAAAGTTCCGAGCCCAATTATTTCACCCGCGGGCATGAGCGTGTCCTTAACATCCTTGCGAGCCAGCTTGCCGTAGCGCTTGAGCATGCCAGCGTCTATGACGAGTTGCGCCAGCGGACCCGTGAGATGCGGACGCTGATCGAGATCGGGCATGAGATAACCTCGATCCTCGATCTGGATAAACTGCTCAATCATATGGCCCCGTTGCTCGACCGTGTGATCGACTATGAATTCCTGCTGGTCGGCTTGATCGATGAGCCCCGGCAGGAACTGGTCTGGCATATCGAGGAGGGTTATGGAGCGCAGAAGCGCGAGCGCGCGACGCGAACCAAACTAACGCATGGGATTGTCGGCCGGGCGGTCCGCGAGCGCCGCACTCAGATTTCAAATGACGTCCTGCGCGACCCGGATTATTACCTGGCCGATAGCTGGAAGGATCTGGGCCAGCGTTCTGAAGTGGCGGTTCCCCTGCTTTATGAGGACAAAATCATTGGTGTCCTGGCTCTTGAAAGCAACCGGACCAACGCTTTCAACGAGTTTCACGGGCGTCTGCTGGAAAACATCGCCAACAACCTGAGCATCGCCATCGTCAATGCCAGGCTCTATGCCGAGCATGTCGAGCGTGAAAAACAGCTTGAGCACGAAATCCTCATGGCTCGCGATGTGCAGCGATCGATGATTCCCGAGACTGCGCCTCACATCAAAGGCTTTGAGATAGCCGCGCGGCTGGAACCTGCGTTGAACCTGAGCGGTGATTTTTACGATTACGTACCACTGTCGGACACAAGGATGGGAATCATGATCGGAGATGTGTCCGGCAAGGGGGTGCGAGCGGCGATGGGGATGGCGGCGTCACGCAGCATTCTGCGCAGCGTGGCCAGGCGGGGCCATGGTCCGGCGCGGATTCTACGCGATGCCAACATGAGGCTTCATCGCGATCTCGGCCGCCAATTGCTGCTGACGATGGTCTACGCATTGCTTGATGCCGATACCAAAACCCTGCAATACTGCAACGCCGGCCACAATCCTCCGTTGCATGTCAGCTCATCGGGCAGGTACCGCGCAATGAAGACCGGCGGACTGCTGCTCGGCGTCTTCGACAAGCAGAGCTATAAAAGCGAAACTCTTAACCTCGAACGGGGAGATGTGATTTTCTTCTACACCGACGGACTGGTTGAGGCTCACACGCCCTCCCCCGATGCCGTCGATTTCGGAGAAGCGAGAATTATCGATCTCGTGGTCAAGAACAGGCATCTCAAGGCCTCGGCCTTGATCGATACGGTCATCAGCCGGATCAGTGAATTCACCGCAGGCGCCCACCAGCACGATGACCTTTCACTGCTGGTTATCAAAGTGCTCTAGGGGTACTCCAGGGGTGCTCTAAGGCTCATCGGGTCGAGGCCGATCAGGCTTGAGACAACCCAGTCTGCCTGGTCAAGCTCATCGGCGCGGTAGCTGCCGGTCAGAGCGAGGCACAGCATTCCGGCACGCTTTGCCGCCTCGACGCCGGCAACCGAATCTTCTATCACCAGGCATTCAATCGCCTTCAGTGACGAATCAAACTGACCGGATCGATTGAGTTCAAGCAGAGCTCGCAGGTACCCTTCAGGATCGGGCTTGCACGCGTCGACATCTTCAGACGCGACCACGACCTCGAAAAACTCTCTGATCCCGCCTCGCCCGAGGACCACTTCGATCTCGTTTCTCAGCGCTCCTGAAACCAGGGCGAGAGGGTGGCTTCCCGCCGATCTTCTTATCAGGTCGACGGCTCCGGGGATGAGCTCAAACCCGTCGCGGATGGATTCCTGGTAATAGTCCGCCTTGCGTGCAACCAGATCTTTAATAAATCGGGTGTCGGCGGCATGGTTGATTCGTCCGGCGTCTCTCAGCGCCAGGGTGAAACATCCGCGATCGTCACAGCCGAGATATTTTGCATGGTATTCCGCATCCGACAAAGTCAGACCCTCTTCCGTCAGAACCCTGCGGAAAAGCTCCAGGTGAAGCGGCTCGTCGTCAATGATCACTCCATTGAAATCAAAGATAATTGCCCGCAGGTTAACGCTCATCGCCGAATGTTCCTTTCGACTATCGGGAGATGTCCACTATAATGACTCCCAGGCAGTTTCAAGTTCAAGGTTTAAAGTTGAAAGAGTAGTTGGCAGCCTATGCAACTGGCGCGAGTATTGGGAAACGTTGTTTCCACTGTCAAAAACGAGGGTCTGGAAGGGCGGAAACTGATCATCATTCAGCCGCTGGACGGGGAACTGCAACCAGCCGGCAAGCCGATGGTGGCAATCGATTCGGTGGGAGCGGGTTACAAGGAGCTTGTCTTCTGGTGCCGGGGCAAGGAAGCCAGCTTTCCATTTGAAGGCAGCGAGGTGCCGACAGACTGTACGATCATCGGCATCGTCGATTCCGATGATCACGTCAAGTCGATCGCAACTGGAGCAAGGAAGTGATTCTCGCAAAAGTCCTCGGTAATGTCGTCGCCACTCAGAAGAACCAGCGTTACAGCGGAGCGCGGATAATGCTCGTCCAGCCGATCAATCCGGATGGGACAGTGCGCGGTGTGAGTATGCTCGCGCTCGATTCGGTCGACTCCGGTGAAGGCGATGTCGTCCTCGTAGTCCAGGAAGGATGGGCGGCTTCGACGGCCTCCACGGGGGAGCCCGGCGCCGCCATCGACAGCGCCATTGTCGGCGTGGTCGATTTTATCGAAGAGGATTGATCAGCGATGGTTGACGAGAAGGTCAGACACATGGTTCGCGAAGCGGTCAGGGAGGCCCTCGCCGGCTCAAACACTGCAGCGAATAACGATCAAAAGGAATCGCCTCGGTCTTATTTCGCTCCCTGGACCGGCGTTGAGTACGAAGCTCATCCAAGCCGCTCTCAGTTCAATGTCGCCGAAGCCATGTTAAACGCGGGCGACGTCGCCGAATTCATCGAGTCCACTGTCTGTTCAATAGAAAAGAATAAAAGCTGCGATAATTGCGGCATGTGCAGAAGCCTCGGATTCTAGAGAACCAGATCACTCAATGGTCGAAAGAAACTCAAATCGCATCAAATTTGCGACCTCCATGGAGTCCGCCTGCTTTCAAGTTTCATTGTTTCATCAGATCAACCATATTTATCGATAAACCAAACAATTGAGATTGACAAACCATGCTGTTTTTTTTTAGATCTTTTTGTTTGTTTCGTAATCCCTTCTTCTCATCAATCATCTTGTCCGGCATCTTGTCCGGCGCTTTCGAGGACCACGTCGGGTTTCCAGATACTGGATTCGGCGTTGAATCGGGCAATGGCCAGCAGTTTATGATGCTCATCGCAGAGTTTTGCTCTGGCGGATTGCCGCCACGAGCCGGTGCGGCTGATTGACCGTCCGTTGGAGATGAGTCCGCGCTCGAAATCGCTGATGATGATCTCCTCCATATCGAGAGCCTCGGACATTGAGATGCCGTTTGGCTCCGATTCGCCGCCGGCTACTATTTCACCGAGTTCTTCCAGTGTCATTGCCTGATCGATATGACATCTTCCGGAGCGGGTTCGCCTCAAGGCAGACAAGTGAGCCCCGATACCGAGATGTTTTCCGATATCTTCCGCAAGCGTCCGGATATAAGTTCCCGATGAGCAGACGACGCGAAAGTTGAAATCCCTGGTCATGCGATCAGGAACGACTGGCGGCTGGTGACGGGAATCGCAAAGCTCGAGTTCGGAGATCTCGACTTCGATAGGTTCGCGTTCGATTTCTATTCCCTTTCTTGCCAGTTCGTAAAGCTTGACGCCGCGGATCTTCTTCGCCGAATACATCGGTGGTATCTGATTGATCCTCCCTCTGAAATGGGTAAGGGCTTCACGGATACTCTCTGCTGTAATCGAACCGGCGTCGGTGGTTTCTGAAATCGGGGTTCCCGTCAGATCGCCGGTGTCCGTGGCAACTCCCAGCCTCATGGTGGCAAGATACTCCTTGTTTTCGCCCGTCAGGAACTGCACCAGCCGCGTGGCCCGGTTGACACAGACAACAAGCACGCCGGTGGCGAATGGATCGAGCGTGCCGCTGTGTCCGACCCGGCGCGTCTTGAGAATTTTTCTGACTCGCGAAACGACATCGTGCGAGGTCAGTCCTTCCGGTTTGTCGATGATAAGAACGGTGTCAGTTTTCATAATTGGCGTTTATCATAACTGCTTGATGATGGCGCTGTCACATCTGTCCACCGAATGAACCTTGACGCCTTCGCGCCAGTTGGTGTTGATTCCGACTCGGAACAACTCGATCTGCGAAGAAATGCACCCCGAGACGGTCTCGAAGCTGCGATGAAACCGCAGTCTCGGAGCGACGAGGTAAAGCAGCGGAGGCTTGTCGGCAAGCCGAATGCCCCGGAACAATCCTCGCCTTTCGAACTCATTGCGAATACGCGCCTGTTCTATTCTCAGCCAGTAGTCCAGGCCCTGGAGCGGCAATTGAAGATCTTCAACGGCCTTGATCTCGATGACCACGAGCCTGTGGCTGCCGTCGCTCTCCTGTCTGGCAGTCAGCAGATCGATGACATATCGCTCTTCGGCCCTCCACGTCGGGATTTGCGAATACACGTAGCGCTCATCCAGCGCAAGATCGATCGAATGAATATCACGGCGGAGCAGCGATTCGAGCCATGCTTCGGCCCTCAATCTGTAGAATGGATGCCGCCTGTCGGGCGAGCCTGCGCAGCGGAATCTGCCGATCGATCCGACCAGTCTTTCGAGATCCTTGAAACTCGCTTCAGTCAGGATCGGCATCGACGGGCCTGTCTGGCCGGCAATCCCGAACTTTATCGTCCCGAGATTGCCCGCGCGACGTGCGAACTCAAGCCCATGAATGAAAAAGCCTTCTCCGTCACTGCCCGTCCTGGGCCGGACTTCGATCAGATCGGGAGCGAGGCTGAGGATTCTGCTGCGCCAGATTGCTGAAGATAGATTGTCGCCGGGCCACTCCAGATCGTAAGGATGCCTGTTTAGCAACTCTCCCTGCGAAAGCGGTACCACCGGCGTCAATTCACTCTTTTCCTGATCATATTCATAACATTCGAGCCGGGCTTTCAAATGCGAAAGATCGATCAGGGACAGGCGCTCAATCGCTGTCTGCGATCTCCCCTGCGGCAGGCAGAAAACAAGCCGGACCGGCTTGTTTTTCGTATTTCCAATCCAGATGAGGCCGGCGGCGATGACCGAGTCGATGTCAGCCTGCGCTTCGTCACCGCAGACGCCCATGACCATGATCTTTTCACCCTTCTGCTTCATCAGAATTCGGGCATACCTGCCGGGTACTCCCTGCTGCCGCACGGGACCCGTAGTCGCTCTGACCATGGTTGCCAGTCTGAATTTTCGCTTTATCGCTTCTCTCAGCGATTCGGCATAGTTCTCACGCTTCTGTTTTAAGTCAGGCTCATCAACCTGACGATTGAGCCCTTCTCTCAATGAAATGAGAACCGACTCGCGCCCCGGCCCTCCCGGCCCATTTGTCGCCAGAAGATCAACCCCCGAGGACTTGATTTCGCATGCCCGCACCCTCCAACTCGATGAGCGCTCATCATCCCAGATATAGATGATCAGCCTGCCCCATTCAACCGTGAGCTCAAAGCTCCTTTGATCGATCGCCTCTATCTGCTGCTCGTTGATAAACAGGTATAAAGGGGATATTTTTATGCAGGCCTGCTCAATCATGTATTTCGCATCGACTGCTTCGTCATTCGTTCTGATCTGAATCATTATCTTCACCCATAGCGGGATGGCCGGGGGTGGCAGGGGGTGGCCGGGGTGGCAGTGATGGTCGGGGTGGCCGTGATGGCTTATTGTCGTCTTCTTGTTGCTCGTTGATGCGCTATGTTACCATCCAGAGCGAACCGGGGAAATAATACACGCACTTGTTCAACCAATCCATCTCTCCACCGTCTTTGCATGGGGAGCGATCCCGGCCGGCGGAGAGACCTCCAGTCCCCCGGCTTTGATGAATCTGAATCCGGAGACAAAATGGTCTGTCATAACTGCGGAAGAGAAATCAAGCTTATTACCAAGGTCGCGCGCACTGAAGAATGCCCCAATTGCAAGGCCGATATGCATTGCTGCAAGAACTGTCGCTTCTTCGATCCCGGCAGAAATAATCAGTGCACAGAGACTCAGGCGGAATATGTCAGACAGAAGGACAGGGCGAATTTCTGCGACTATTTTGAACCCAGCAACAGAGTTCCCCTGACCACCCGCGGGAACTCGACCAGTGCTCCGAAAAACGACGTTCGCAAGGCATTTGACGATCTTTTTAAAAAATAGATCCCCGGCAATAAAATACATAATCATATGGAACAACCGCAGTATTTTCCCGACCAGCCAGGACAGAGTAATCAGATCGGAGAGTCGTTGCCCGATTACAGGCCAACTCTTATCCATCGCCTTCCCCAATCGGGTTTTGGCGAAGGTCTGCCTCAAAGAACGAGGCTTTCAACCAGGCGGATACTCCTGCATATGCTGCTGCTGGGGCTGACCATGCTGACCACTCTGGCGGTGGGAACGATCTGGTTTGCCAGGGACAATGAGCCTTTTTCTCACGCGATCATTTCCGGAGCCGTCTATTCGTTCACGATCATCATGATTCTGGCGGCTCATGAGATGGGGCATTACATCGCTGCCCGCTGGTATGGCGTGGATGCGACCTTGCCATATTTCATTCCGATGCCGCTTCCTCCGGTGGGGACATTCGGCGCATTCATCAAAATTCAATCGCCGATTCCCGACAAGCGGGCATTGTTCGACATCGGTATCGCCGGACCTCTGGCGGGTTTCGTCTTCGCCGTGCCCGCCGCTTTCATCGCCCATTATTTTGCCGCGCCGGCGCCGATCGTGACGACTACTGACGGGCTGATCTATTTTCAAAGCCCGCTGCTGTTCAAGTTCTTCGAGTACATTCTCAAACTGCCGCCTGACGTTGAGCTCAATCCGATCATGTGGGCTGCGTGGGTTGGAGTGTTTATGACCAGCCTCAACCTCCTTCCCGTCGGCCAGCTCGACGGCGGACATGTCACTTATGCCGTGTTTGGCTCCAGAGGGCACAAGGCCCTGGCGCTGATCTGTTATCTGGCGGTCATCATCCTTGCCGTATACTCAATGAAAAGCGGCATGTGGAACTGGGTGGTCTATGCCGCAATTCTGACGCTGATGATTCGAATCGGACATCCGCCTGTGCTGGATGAATCCGTGGAACTGGGAACCACCCGAAAATTGATCGCCATCATCGGCCTGCTGGTTTTTATTCTGTGTTTTATGCCGTTTCCTATTTCGTTCGGGTGACTAAAAAAGTTTAAAGTTTAAAGTTCAAAGTTTAAAGAGCGGTCATCAGGTCTCGGTTGACGATGTTATCTATAATCGAACATTGAACTCTACTTTAAACTTTGAACTTTAAACCTTAAACTTTAACCCCGCAGCTTTGGAGGATGATTTATGACGCTTTATGCGAGCGATGTAATGATCAAGGATGTAATTACAATCAGTGAATCAACGTCTCTCAAGGATGTGACAAAGATGTTCGCCGAGAAGCAGATTACCGGTGCTCCGGTGGTTAATGCTCAAGGCGAATTGACCGGGGTGATTTCCGAGACTGACATTATCAGGAAGACGACAAGCATCGGAACCTGGTCGCCCAACACCGCCGGCCAGATCATGACAAAACCGGCAGTCGCCGTCGCTCCGAATGAAACGCTGCACCGTGTATGCGAGCTGATGTCCAACCGGCGCATTCATCGTGTGGTGGTCGCGGAAGGCAACAGGATAGTTGGAATCATTACCACAATGGATATCATGCGGGCGATAGCTGCCCACGATAAACAAAAATCCGAAGACACACCGGCCGGCTGATCAGGCTGTCAATTGAAAATCTTTCCCGGGTTGAGTATTCCGTTTGGATCCATGGCCCGTTTGATCGTCTTCATGAGGTCGATTGTCGGGTGTGTGAGCGCGATTTCGAGGTACGGAGCCTTCGCATAACCGATGCCGTGTTCGCCCGATATGGTTCCTCCGAGGTCGACTGCTCTCTGAAAGATCTCCCGGACAGCCTTGTGTCCAAGCTCCCTTTCCTCCTCGTCATCCCGCTGCAACATGACATTGACGTGCAGGTTTCCATCACCCGCGTGTCCAAAAGTGGGGATGAGAAATCCATACTTCCGGCCGGTATCCTCCAGAAAATTGAGAAATTCCGGAATGCGGGACCTCGGGACGACCGCGTCTTCATTGATCTTGCGTTTGCCGGTCATTTTGACCGCCGGTGAGAGCTTTCGTCTGACATTCCAGATTGCGGTCGCTTCGTCATCCGTCAGGGCTTCCTGGAATTGAACTGCGTGATGGTCAAGGCAGACCTGTCGGACAATTTCAGCCTCGCGGTTCACCGTTTCTCTCAGCCCGTCGACTTCTATGATCAACAGAGCCCCCGCATCGCGGGGCAATCCGGACGGCTCATAGTCTTCAATGGCATTGATCGAGGCGCGATCCAGCAGCTCGATTGCCACCGGCTGAATATGCGCATCGGAGAAACTCGCGACACACCGGCAGGCATCTTCGGCAGACCTAAAGACGGCAAGCGCTGTCCGCCTCGATTCAGGAAGCGGCAGCAATCTGAGAATGCATCGCGTGATGATTCCCAGCAGCCCTTCGCTGCCGACCATCAGGCTCGCCAGATGAAAGCCGGTCGCGTATTTCGTGGTCCTGCTTCCGGCATGTATGATCTCGCCGGTCGGCGTGACGAAATCGAGGCCCAGCACGAACTGTTTGGTCGCGCCATATTTGGCGCATCTGGGGCCGCCTGCATTCTCCGCGATGTTGCCTCCGATGAAGGACTCTTTCCAACTGGCCGGATCCGGAGGATAGAACAATCCTTCAGCTTCAACGGCCTGCTGCAGATCGTAATTTGTCACCCCGGGTTCGGTGACGACGACGAGATCCCCTTTGTTGATCTCAATAATCCGGTTGAGCCTTCCGGTGGCAAGGACGATCCCGCCTTTGATCGGCACGGCTCCCCCGGTATAACCCACGCCTCCTCCCCTCGCCGTCACGAAAAATCTTTTTTCATTTGCCAGTTTCATGATGGCCGATATCTCGCCGGCCGTTCCGGGAAAGACGACGGCTTCGGCAGGGAAGACTTGTTTGAGCGCATCCTGTGAGTTTTGAATGACGACATCCTCAGCCGTTGAGACATGTTCGCGACCGACTATCGATTCGAGCTGTTGAATGGTTTCCTGACTGATCATTTACTAGTCCTTCATGGCGTCGATGAATGCGCGAACACGGCCTGTGATGTCCGGTCTGGTGGTGAAGTCGCGGATCTCTGTGTAAGGGTAGAGCGATGAAATGACGGCCACGCTGTCAGCTCCTGCGTCAATTACCTCGCGCGCCCGTTCCGGCGTGATGCCGCCAATTGCGACTATCGGCCGGTCCGAAATTTTTCTGGCCTCCCGCACCAGATCGAGTCCCACCACGGGAGCAGGATTTTCTTTCGAAGCGGTCGGATAGACCGGGCCTACGGCAATATAATTTGCCGATGTCTCCATTGCCGCCAGAAACTGGTCGATCGTATGCGTCGAGATGCCGATGATCTTGTCGTCGCCCAGAATCTCCCGCGCTTCCTCGACCCCCAGATCTTCCTGCCCCAGATGCACTCCATCCGCATTTGAGGTCAGCGCCACATCGACTCGATCGTTGATGATCAGCGTCGCTCCGGCTGCTCTGGTGACTTTGAGACAGGCAATGGCCGCCTGAAGGATCTCTTTTGCACTCGCATCCTTGTCGCGCAACTGAATCAGCCGAGCTCCGCCGGCCATCATCTTCCGCACTATCTCATCATGCGCGCAGTTAGACATCTGACAGTCTGTGATTGCATATAGTCTTGGCAGTTTCAACATGATCCCGATTATCGCCGATATCCCGTCTTCTGAAAAATGAGATTGACAACTCCACAAAAGACTGGATTTGAGTATAATACGTTCGAGTCATGAAACTCAGGAGGGCGATAACGCCTGCGAGCCGGAAGAGAGAGGTAATTCATCCGTGGCAATCGTGTTCCTCCAGCGGTCCCCCTTCGCAATGTTTCAACAAAAATTTCGAAACCGGTTTTGAAGGAGGAAATTGATGATCAGAATACTGTCTGCAATTTTATTGCTGGCGAGCATAGCCTTATTCACCGCCTGCCCGCAGAGAACAACAATCGCGAATCTTAACAGTGATCCCGGACGCTACTACAAGAAAGAGGTTCTTGTTTATGGCGTCGTCACCAACAGTTTTGGCGCACTGGGGCAGGGAGCATACGAACTGAGTGACGAAACCGGCAAGATCTGGGTGGTTACTCAGCGCGGTGTCCCGGCGAAAGGGGCTCAGGTCGGAGCAATTGGTGAATTCATCGATGGCGTCAGGTGGGGAGGCCGGACTTTCGGCAGCGCCATCAGAGAAACGGATCGCAAATTCAGAAGAAATTGAACCAATCGGGTTACCAGTTGGATTCCTTATTACTGCAATGAATAAGGCAAAAAGGCAGCCCGCGAGAAGGATTACTCCATCGCAGGCTGCCTTTTTTCTTTTCCTTAAATGCTGTTCTTTCTAGGCCGCAGCTTTTGGCCGGCCGTGAATTTTGATCGAGTCGTAATCCTCGGTTTCAACCCTGAATTCATAACCCCGGGCGGGTTGGTACTTGCCCCTCCACTCATTGAATTTGACGATCAACGGTTCAATGAATTCATGCATCCACGCGGGTTCCTCAACGACTTTGTGCTGAAGATGCGCGACATCATCCTTGGTGACTCCAATGTGATGCAGCAGGCGCAACGGGAGATCCTTGGATTCAATTATTCCCGTATCGATGAAGTACTCTTCCTTGCGGGATTCCATCTCCAAAAGACTGCCATAAAACTCATCGCTGTCTGCGAAAGTCAGGACTTTTTCCATATTCTGTCCTCCGTATTCCCGGATAAACTCATCAAGTGCAACATCTCCCAGGTGCCAGTTGAAGATATCCAGGATGATTTTTTTTAGATTCTGAAACCGACCGACCTTGTAGCGCCGGGTCCCGATTTTTTTCCTGAACCACAACGGATAGATTGTGATTGCGGCGGGACAGTAAAAAAACTAATAAGTGGTGATGATCGCTAAAGGTATTTCCTGTGGCAAAATCACGTTAATTCAAGCGTGAATAAATGTCAACAGAGTGTTAATTATTCTGTCCCTGTAGGGTGTCCCTGAGCTGAAAACTTATTCCTGGCCAGGCTGAAGAGGAGAATCAGGATGGAGAAGATCGAGCATCCGGTGGCGAACCAGTCTCCGTTGACCGAATAAAAAGTAAGGCGGCGATTAAGCTGAGCCTGCCAGAAGTGGCTGCCTGAGGTGAACATCTGCAGAGGTTCGATTACCTGGCCGTCAGCGGTGATGAGAGCGGTGATTCCGGTGTTGGTGACTCTGAGCATGTCGCGGTCATTCTCAATGGCGCGCATCATGGCGTGAGCCAGATGCTGGTTGGCGCCGGCGGTGTTGCCAAACCATGAATCGTTGGAGACATTGACGAGCAGCGTGGCGCCGTTTTTCACGAAACGGCGGACGATGTCGGGATAGGCCGATTCGTAGCAGATGAACGATCCGACGCGGGCGTAGCTGGTGGTCCGCTCGATGCCCTCGCGGGGCGAGAACTGAGTCCCCGAGATTATCGCCGCGCGACGCGTTTCCAGTTTCAATTGATTGACCACGGTATCTTTGCCCGGAGTGAAATCCCCTGTTATTGCCGGCACCAGCCTTCCCAGCAATGGCCGCCAGGGGACGAACTCTCCAAAAGGAACGAGACGGATCTTGTCATACCGGCGCAATTTAAGATATGTGGGCGTATTTATCCCGATTTCTCTGGGGCTGATGGTATTGATGCTGTTGAGATAGTTCTGACCCTGCCGTGTGACGGTGTTGATGATCAGGTAGCTGCCGATATCCCTGGCGAATCCATCGAGCTTCTCCTTGACCACCGGGTCGTTTTCATAAAACAGAGCGAGGGGGGATTCGGCCCAGACGACGATATCTGCTGATCTATCCGGGCTTTTTTCGATGGCCTCGCGGGTCAGCCGGATATTCTCATCGAGCGCTTTGGAGAAAGACTCGCTTGAATCGGATGCGTTGAGCGGAAGGTTGGGCTGTACTCCCACTGCCGTGATGCTGGCGCCGCCGAGAGTGCGTGGGGTGTTCTGAGTCAGGGGCAGCGCCAGGGCGGCAATGGCAAGCAAGAGCAGCAAGGCCGCGGCTCTCCCCACATTTTTTCCCTGAGTTTGAGCCCCAGAATGATGAGAGCGCTGACCGACACCACCTCCGCGCTGACCAGATAGACGCCGCCGAATTGCGACAATCTGGCAATCGCATACTGATCGACCTGAGAGATTCCCAGAGCATTCCATGTGACTCCCGTGATCTGAGGGCGAAGCCATTCAGTGGCGACCCATACCACGGGTGCCAGAGCCATCGCCGGCCAGCCGAGACTTCTCACCAGCACTGACATTGCCGCCGCAAAAATCGCGGGGAAGATCGCCAGAATCGAGGCGAAAAAGAAGGCGATGAGATATGCCAGTCCTGTCACTATGTCGCCATAGTGAGTCATCGAGTGCGCGATCCAGTTCTCCGCGAAAAAAGTGAAAATGACGCCGGTCAGCCAGCCGAGCCAGAGAGCCCTGCGGATCGAGACTCCGCCGGCTATCACATTGAGCAGCGGCGCCAGTGCGACCCAGGCCAGATAATTTTGCGAGAATCCCGGGAAGGACAGAATCAGCAGCAGCGCCGATGCAAAAGCCATGGTTGACTGCCAGGGCATGTCTTCGGGCGCAAACGACAGCGAGGGTGATTTTATTGATCCGAATCTTGATGACAAGAACTTCAGCAATTTCACTTGTCCGGATTCCTCTGTGATGATTTCGGGGATGCGGCAATGGGGGGGCAATCGGCCCCTTGCGGGCAATTGTCGATAATTTTGGCGAGGTTGTATCCTGAGGTCTGCAATTCGTTTATCAGAGTTTCAGCGGCGGTCCGCTTGAGAAGCGGGCCAATGTTGACCAGATAGCTCAGATCTGCGGGATCGGCTTCGATCTCTGCATGTATCTTGCGCTGTTCCTTGATTGCTGTTTTTAACTGGTCCGCAGCGGAGTATGTCTGCAGCCCATACACCCTGACGGAATATCCCGTGCCTTCCGGGGCCGCTTCGAAACCGTCGCCGGCCGGAGAGACATATGTCACCAGAATCCCCGAGGCAAAATAGACGGTGCACAGCAGCACGATGCCGAAAAAGGCGGCCAGAGCGAGCCGGTCACGTTTTGTCAGATGCCTTATTGCTTTGATCATCGCCTGGTTCAACTCCTGAATCAGCGTTCATTCTATGCCAAGCTTGCGTAAATTTGAATGCGAGCACAGAATATGCGGACAAACCAGCAGAATTATTTATCAAAACTATTTTTTCGAAAGGAAATGAAATGGCTCGTCGCCTGTACGTAATGACCATCGTTGCAATCTGCTTGAGTCTTCTTATGATGATGATGTCAACCGTGTCTCTCGCTCAAACCAGGAGGAAAGGGGTTCCGGACAAGGATGCCATGCTTCGGAAGCGGGCCGGGAGAATACACAAATCTTCAATAGTGGTGGACACGCACAACGACATCACCTCGCCGATAACGGATGAAGGCTTTGATATGGGAGAGCGGGATGCGAGCGGCAAGACGCAGACCGATATCCCAAGGATGAAGGAAGGCGGCCTTGGGGCGGAGTTTTTCTCGATCTATGTTTCGTCTTCATATGCGCGCGATGGCGGGTCTGCGCGACGAGCGATGGAGATGATCGACGGTGTTTATGAGCAGGTGCGGCGTCATCCGAAGTCGCTGGAGATGGCTTTCACGGCGAGCGACATCCGCCGGATCCATAAATCGGGGAAGATCGCCGCGCTCATGGGGATTGAAGGCGGACACGCGATCGAAGACAGCCTTGCGGCGCTTCGCATGTTCTACAAGCTCGGCATCAGATACATGACGCTGACTCACACGAACACGAACAACTGGGCCGACGCGGCCGGAGGCATATCGATACCTGCCGTCAAAAAACATGGCGGCCTGAGCGATTTCGGCAGGGAGGTCGTAAAGGAGATGAACCTGCTGGGAATGATGATCGACATCTCGCATGTCAGTGATGAGACATTCTTCGCCTGCGTTGAGACGAGTCGTGCTCCGCTGATCGCTTCGCATTCGTCGGCCCGGGCGCTGACCAATGTTCCGCGAAATATGACCGACGACATGCTCAGGGCAATCGGAAAGAACGGCGGCGTGGTCATGGTCAATTTCTACAACGGGTTTATCAACACAGAGTATGCCAAACCCGGCATGCCTGCGCCGTCGCAGTCGGCCGATACCGCGACCATGGACATGCTGATGGCGCATTTCGAGCACGTCATCAAAGTCGCCGGCATCGATCACGTCGGCATCGGCTCGGATTTCGATGGTGTCGAAGGCAAGCTGCCGGCCGGGATGGAAGACGTCTCAAAACTGCCTGTCATAACCTATGAACTGCTCAAACGCGGATACTCCGAGAAGGAGATCAGAAAGGTTCTCGGCGAAAACCTTCTCAGAGTCATGTCGCAGGCTGAAAAAGTATCGAGGAAGATGAAGGCCGAAGGCGCGGCGCCTTCGTTTAAACGCATCTCAAAGGGCAGCGAAAAGATGTAACAGGTTCAGGAACCAGTCATGAATATAAATAAATCCAGAATTGCCGGAACGATAATGATTATGGCTATGATGATTACGACAGTGCTTCCGGTGGAATCCCAGCAGCCACTGGGAGACAAGCCAAGCCGGACAGGCGGGCGGACGCGCTCTGCCGTCCGGGCCATGAATGGAATGATTGCGACGAGCCAGCCCCTGGCTTCAGCCGCCGGGTTGAGAATCTTGCAGCAGGGTGGAAATGCGGTTGATGCCGCGGTCGCCGCGGCTGCGGTGCTCTGTGTGGTGGAACCGATGATGGTCAGCCCCGGAGGCGACCTCTTTGCCCTCGTCTGGGATGCGAAGAAGAAGGAATTGAAAGCGCTCAATGCCAGCGGACGGGCCCCGATGGCGGCCTCGATCGATGCCCTGAAGCAGCGCGGATTCAAGGACATGCCCGACAAGGGCATCCATACGGTCACCGTCCCGGGCGCGGTTGACGGCTGGGGGAAGCTTCTCGAACGCTATGGCTCGATGAAGCTTGCCCAGGTGCTGCAACCGGCAATCGAATATGCCGAGCAGGGATTTCCGGTAACCGATGTCATCGCCGCCGACTGGCAGCTTGCCGGCAGCTTCAAGGATAATCCGGATTTCGCCCGGA
Source organism: Acidobacteriota bacterium (assembly GCA_016710075.1). Classification (GTDB taxonomy): domain Bacteria; phylum Acidobacteriota; class Blastocatellia; order RBC074; family RBC074; genus JADJLO01. Next base: position 181,897 of record JADJLO010000002.1, read on the forward strand.
CTTTTCTGCCAAACGGAAAACCGCTTGAACCCGGCGAGATCTTCACCAACAAAAATCTGGCCAATTCGCTCAGGAAGATTGCAGTTGAAGGGCCCGACGCTTTTTACCGAGGCGAGATCGCCGCAAAAATTGTCAAATTCGCCAATGAACAAGGCGGTTTCCACACCCTACGCGATTTTGCCAAACAGACCTCGAACTGGATCGATCCGATCAGCACGACCTATCGCGGCCATACCGTCTACGAACTACCGCCCAATACACAGGGGCTGGCCGCTCTTGAAATGCTCAACATCCTTGAAGGCTACGACCTGAAATCTCTGGGGCACAATACCGCCGAGTACCTGCATCTTCTGATTGAAGCCAAAAAGCTGGCTTATGCCGATCGCGCGAAGCAGATCGCCGATCCCGACTTTTACAAAGCCCCGCTCGACAGGCTGCTGTCAAAGGATTACGCGGCCGAACAGCGCAAACACATCGATCCTGCGAAAATTTACGATCCTTCGCAGAAAGATCCTCGCGGCGGCGAAGACACCGTCTATCTGACGGTGATCGACAAGGACCGCAACGTCGTTTCGTTTATTCAAAGCATCTTCAGCGCGTTCGGTTCAGGTCTTGTTGCCGGAGACACCGGCATCGTTCTGCACAACCGCGGCGCGGGATTTTCGTTCGACCCGCAGCATCCCAACCGCCTCGAGGGAGGCAAGCGCCCGTTTCATACCCTCATTCCCGGGATGGCTTTCAAGGACGGCAGGCCGTGGCTTTCGTTTGGAGTCATGGGCGGAGATATGCAGGCGCAGGGGCATGTTCAGGTGCTGCTCAATCTGATCGATTTCGGCATGGATATCCAGCGCGCCGGCGAGATGCCTCGCTTCCGCCATTTCGACAGCGGAGTGGCGCTGGAATCGGCAATTGGAGAAGACGTACGCAGCACCCTCAAGGCGAAAGGTCATAAGCTCACCATGTCGCCGGGCTCGTTTGGCGGTTATCAGGCGATCATGATCGATCCGATAAGCGGCGCGCTGTTCGCCGGTTCAGACCTTCGAAAAGACGGATGCGCTATCGGGTGGTGACCCTGGCAGCGGGATCAGGAGACAGCTTTGTATTCTTTCATTCCACTTGAGTTTGAGCGGCGCTCAGTTGAAAGCCAACTTCAGCGGGCACGCGATTTCTTCAATCTCATGAGACGGCGGCGAACCGTCCGCGAATTCTCGCCCGACCCCGTGCCTTTTGAATTGATCGAACTCGCCATCAGGACCGCCGGCAGTGCGCCTTCAGGAGCCAACCAGCAGCCCTGGCATTTCACAATTGTCTCTGATCGCGAAATCAAACGCAGGATTCGTTTCGCCGCGGAAGAAGAAGAGCGCGAAAATTACAGCGGACGATTCCCCGATGAATGGCTTGAGGTGCTCGCTCCCCTTGGAACCGACTGGCATAAGGACTTTCTCGAAATCGCTCCGTATCTGATCGTCGTTTTTAAAATCGATTACGGCATTGAAAAACAGCCGGATGGCGGTGAGCGCCGGATCAAACATTACTACGTCAATGAATCGGTCGGAATCGCCTGCGGCATGCTCCTCGCCGCCTTGCACAATGCAGGCCTCGCAACCCTGACCCATACTCCGAATCCCATGGGATTTTTAAGCGAGATTCTGGAGCGGCCAAAAAACGAAAAACCCTTTCTGCTCATCCCCGTCGGCTATCCGGCTGAAGGCGTCAAGGTCCCCGATATTACGAAAAAAACTTTTGGGGAAATAGCAGACCTGAAGTCCAAAGTCGTTTGAGGCAAATTTCAGTCGTGACTGAAGGATTAATGGATTAAGTGGATTAATGAGACAGGTTGTCAAAATTTAAGAATATTTATTATCCGGCCTGATGCTCCGGTATCAGCCCGAATTTTGAAGGGAAAATCATGGAAACTATTGAACGAAGAGTGGGAAATGTCATTGTCATCGAAATGAAGGGTCAAGCCGATGCCCCCCAGGATTACAAGGATTTCAGGAAAATCATCGACTCGCGATCTGAAGAGGGTTTGAAGTCGTTTGTCCTGAATATGTCAGAGTGCACACGGCTCGACAGCATGGGTATTGGCGAGATTGTCCGATCGCTTTTTCACGTCATGCGGGAAGGCGGAGGTCTGAAACTGGCCTGCGTCCTCATAAAATTAAAGGCCTTCTCGCAATAACCAACCTCTCTCAGATATTCGAAACCTTTGAGGACGAGAGTGCGGCGATCGAGAGTTTCAATAAATGATGGCAGCCTTTTGAATCGGGCTGGTACATTGGCCGGCAGATTGAATTGAATTTCATCCGATTTAACGAAAAGCGCTGGAATGAAGAAGGAAACTCATGGAGTCGATTGACGCCCCCATGAGTTTTCTTTGCTCATGAATGGCGATCTATTTGTCGAGCATCTTCATGGCCTGTTCCGGATATCTCATGCCGGCGGCGGCGCCGACAGGGATCTTCTCGTTGAGCCATGACAGATCCTCCGGGCTCAGCTCGACGTTGATTGAAGCGACGTTCTCGCGCAGGTAGGTGCGGCGCTTGGTACCCGGAATCGGAACCACATCCCCGCCCTGGTGCAGCACCCATGCCAGGGCGATCTGGCCGGCTTTCACCCCTTTGCGATCCGCCATTTGACGAACTGCTTCAACCAGGGACATATTCGCCGCCAGATTCTCGCCGGTGATTCGCGGGTAATTGGTTTTTCTCCAGTCGCCTTCCTCGAAATCATCACTGCTGGTGTATTGTCCGGTCAGGAAGCCGCGACCGAGCGGGCTGTATGAAACGAGGCCGATTCCAAGCTCACGCAGCGTCGGGAGAATCTCGGCCTCGATCTCCCGCTCCCAGAGCGAGTATTCCGATTGAAGCGCACTCACGGGATGAATGGCATGCGCGCGCCTGATCGTCCTGGAGCCGGCTTCTGAAAGCCCGATGAAGCGCACCTTGCCTGCCTGAACCAACTCCGACATGGCTCCAACCGTGTCTTCAATCGGAACGTTCTGGTCGACGCGATGCTGGTAGAACAGGTCGATGCAGTCTATTCCAAGCCGCTGCAGCGACTCGTCCGCAACCTTCTTGACATGCTCGGGGCGGCTGTTGGCCCCGATAATCTTCCTGTCAGGAGAGAATTCAAAACCAAATTTTGTGGCAATGATTACCTGATCCCTCCTGCCTTTGAGCGCCTTCCCGAGAAGCTTCTCGTTTTCGAATGGACCGTAGATTTCCGCCGTGTCCAGAAAATTTACTCCCAGCTCGATCGCCTCGTGCAGCGTCGCTATCGATTCCTCTTCATCCGGCTTGCCGTACGCATAACTCATTCCCATGCATCCCAGTCCCATTGCCGAGACGACAAGTCCCTGATTACCCAATTTTCTCTGTTCCATTTTTTCTCCTGTAGTATTCTGATTTTTCGGTTTCCATAATGCAGTTTAAAGTTTAAAGTCCAAAGTTTAAAGATGGAACAGGTAATGTCTCGTCAGGTATGCGACCTCCAGTGAGGACGCGTATTTAATGCGATTTTGCAGGCCCCTTCTTTAAACTTTAAACTCTTGAACTTTAAACTTCACCCTTCACCCTTCACCCGGAGGTTGCTTGATGAGATATTTCTGGCTTGGGATTGTGTTCATCGCCGGATTCGTTGTGCCGGCACAGGCGGCAATGAATGCGAGAATGCGCAATTTTGTGATCAACCCATTGTACAGCTCGTTGATCAATTTTTTCATTGGAACAGTTGCAGGGTTGCTTGTCACGTCGATAACGGTCTGGTTTGGACAGACGGGAAACTGGAAAGGTGCCTTGAATGCGCCGTGGTGGGCGTGGTGCGGAGGCTTGATTGGAGCGACATTCGTCACCGTCGCAGTGCTCTCCGTACCGAAGATCGGGGCCACAAATTTCTCGGTGGCGGTAATAGCCGGACAGTTGATCGGAGCGATACTGATGGACCAGTACGGGCTGCTCAATCTGCCTCAGCATTCAGCAACTCCGCCGAGATTGCTCGGCGCCGGATTGCTTTTGATCGGAGTCTGGCTGGTTCAGAGAGGGTAATGAAAACTTATCCAGGCTGTGGAAAGGTTCAATGACTTTAAACTTTAAACTTTGCATGTGGATTTCCTGTTAATCCGGAGCGTTCCTCCATATAATCCGCACTGTTTTTCAAAACGTAATCTTAAGCTATGACTGGAGAAAGAATTGGCTCTGAAGGACCTGATTTCAATTTACGATCTGACTTCGAAGGAAGTGCAGAAAATATTCGCGACGGCGGCGAGTCTCAAGGCCGATCCGATGAAATACGCTCACTCGCTCGATGGTTGCAGCGTGGCATTGATCTTTGAGAAGCCGAGTCTGAGGACTCGCGTGACCTTCGATCTTGGCGCCACGCAGATGGGGGCATCGTGCGTTTTTCTCGATCATCAGGGAGTTCGACTCGGAGAGCGCGAATCGGTCAAGGATATGGCGCTCAACCTCGAGCGCTGGGTGGATCTGATCGTCGCCAGAACATACAGCCATGAGACGGTAATCGAGTTTGCCGCGCACGCATCGGTGCCGGTGATCAACGGCCTCTCGGAATTCTCGCACCCATGCCAGGGGCTGACCGATTACTTCACCCTCACGGAAAAGGTCGGACCCGATTTGAAGGGATTCAAAATTGCGTATGTCGGCGACGGCAATAACACTTGCCATTCGCTGATCTTCTGTGCCGCAAAGATCGGCGCCCATATTCGTGTCGGCACCCCGAAAGGTTATGAGCCTGATTCTGAAGTGCTCAAGCTGGCGAGGAAGGATGCGCGAAAAACCGGTGCGAAGATTGAAGTGGTCAATGACCCATTTGAAGCAGTCGACGGCGCGCAGGCTGTCTACACTGACGTCTGGGCGTCGATGGGCTTTGAGGCCGAAACGGAGCGTCGCCGCGAGATTTTCTCATCCTTCCGCGTTACCAGGAAGCTGATGAACTCGGCGGCCAGGGGAGCGTTTTTCATGCACTGTCTGCCGGCTCACCGCGGCGATGAAGTCGATGCGAACGTGATCGACAGCCGAACCTCGATTGTTTACGACCAGGCGGAAAACCGGCTTCATACACAGAAATCGATCATGCTGCTGCTGGTTGAGTCGAACAGGGCAATCAGAGAATCCTGAAATCAGTCTCAGGGTATGCCCCTGGTAAAACTATGACCGAAAATCAGCCGCAAGCATCATCACCACCCCGCTCGGTTGCGAAGTCCGCCGGCATCGTCGGCATCGCCGTCATGGGCAGCCGGATCCTAGGCCTGGTTCGCGAACAGGTCTTTGCCACATTTTTCGGTGCAGGTTTTGCGATGGATGCGTTCATCATCGCCTTTCGTGTGCCCAATCTGCTGCGCGACCTGTTTGCTGAAGGAGCGCTTTCGGCCGCTTTTGTCACCACCTTCTCTCAGACGATCACCAAACAGGGCGAGAAAGCCGCGTGGAGGCTTGCCAACCTTGTCAACAACGGGCTGATCGTAGTCCTCTCCCTGGTTGTGCTGTCGGGAGTCGTCTTTGCTCCGCAGGTAGTCGATCTGTTGCTCGATCCAGTCAAGTACCATTCCGGAGCCGAGACCGCCGCGCTGACCTACGATCTGGCGGTCAGGATGACGAGGATCATGTTCCCGTTCCTGCTCATGGTCTCGCTGGCAGCGGTGGCGATGGGAGTTTTGAACACCAAAGACAAGTTCGGGGTTCCCGCCTCGGCTTCGACGCTGTTCAATGTCGGCGCGATAATCGGCGGGCTGAGCTGCGCTTATCTCATGGCTCCGGATTATATTTCCGGCGTCATTCATGGACAGGGTCGTGATGTTGACGGTGCATCGCGGGCGATCGTCGGAATGGCGATCGGGACGCTCTTCGGCGGCGTCCTGCAATGGCTGATCCAGGTTCCGAGCCTGAGATCGGTCGGTTATCGGTGGCAACCGATTCTCAGCTTTCGCGATGAGGGAGTCCGCCAGGTGATGCGATTGATGGCGCCGGCGATCATCGGGTCCGCCGCGCTGCAGATCAACGTCTTCGTCAATACCAAATTCGCTTCGAGCCTTGGCGAGGGCCCCGTCTCGTGGCTCTCATACGCCTTCAGGCTGATCTATCTGCCGATAGGAATCTTCGGCGTGGCGATTTCGACGGCGACACTGCCGGCGGCATCGCGGGCCGCGGCACTCGATGATCTCAATGAGTTCCGCCGGACGCTCGCTTCTTCACTGAGGCTGACCTTTCTGCTTACGATACCATCTGCCGTCGGGCTGATTGTTCTCAGCCGCCAGATTATAGCGCTGATCTTCGAACGGGGAAGGTTCGGTTCCTTCGATACCGATCAGACCGCCGTCGCACTGCTTTTTAACGCCATCGGCCTGACGGCTTATTCCGGAGTCAGGGTGCTGGCGCCGACTTTCTACGCTCTCAAGGATACTCGCATCCCCATGATGGCGAGCCTGCTCTCGATCATTACCAATTACACAGTCGCTTATCTGACAGTCGAATATTTCGGCATCGGTCATCGCGGACTCGCCCTTTCGATCTCCGTCGTGGCCATCATCAATTTCCTCTTGCTGCTGTATTTCATGCGAAGGAAGCTCAACGGCATCGAAGGGAGGGGGCTGGCTCTGACCTTCATCAAGGTCCTTTCAGCTTCGATAGTCATGGGCGCTGTCTGCTGGTATGTCAGCCGCATGATCGAGAGTTTCGCCGGCAGGGCGGGACTGACCGCCAAACTGCTCGATGTCGGAGGCTCGATTTTCATCGGGATGGCCGTCTTCTATCTGACGGCAAGGCTGCTCAATATTACAGAGCTCGATCAGATCAGCGCGGTGATTATGAGGAAATTGCGAAACAAAAAGAATTAACCAACCAAAATCACGCCCACTCAACACCAGAAAATATTTTCGTTTGTTTCGTCATTTTTGTTTGTTGCGTAATCTCTCATCCGTCAGTGATTCTAGGAAAGTGACGAGATCGCGCTGCTCTTCATCGGTCAGGCCGAGCGGGTGGAGTTCCTCTTCAAGATTCGGATTTGTCCGGCCTCCGCCGTTGTAGAACCTGACAACATCGGCGAGCGTTTTTGCGCTGCCATCGTGGAAGTAGGGGGAGGTGATTGCGAGGTTGCGCAGCGACGGAGTTCGATAAGCCCCGATGTCGAAGAGCAGATAGCTTGAGAGCACTCTTCCGAGTTCCTGGCCGCCGTCCACTTTTGCCATCCTGTCGATAAGTTCTTTTGCCTGATCGGACTCGGTTGCGGCCGCCGCGCTGCGGGCCAGAGTTTCGAATGCGGGATGATTCGCGGCGACTCCGGTGTTGTGGTACATGAAATCGGTGAAGAACGGCCGCTGTTCGTTGAATGAATGGCAGCGCGAGCAGCGCCCACGCCCGCGGAAGACCGCAAAGCCGCGTCTTGCCGAGTCGCTGATGGCCGAGGCATCTCCGGCGAAAAATCGGTCGAATGCGGAATCCGCCGAAAGAAGTGTTCTTTCAAAAGCCGCCAGCGCCATGCCGATTCGTACGGCCGTGATCTCCCCGCCGAAGACCTGCTGAAAATCGCGGCAATATTCGTCAATCGAGCGCAAGCGCCGGACCACTTCGTCATGCGAGGCGTTGCCCATTTCGAGCGGGTTGATCAAAGGCTGGATTGCCTGTTCTTCAAGCGTATCCGAGCGTCCGTCCCAGAATTGCGAAGGGTTGAAGATGACGTTGAACAGGCTCATCGAGTTGCGTGTGCCGATGCGCCCCTTGATTCCTTCCGCCACGCTTCTGCCGTCAGTGAATCCCAGTTCCTCTTTATGACAGGTCTCGCAGGATACCGTCCCGTCGGCGGAGAGCCGCTTGTCCGAGAAAAGCTTTCTGCCCAGCTCGATCTTCGATCGCTCCATCGGGTTGTTCCGCGGAACGTAATATTTCCACGTGTCTTCGGGAAGACCCAGCGGAATCCGCTCATCCGTTTCTCGCTGCTGCGCCTTGAACTCGGGCGTACAAAATACGAGCCCCGCGATTGCGAATAGCAAAATAATGGATATTCGGACTGATCGAAAATTCATACTCATGGCAATCAATCAATGAATGGTGATCCGATTTTATATCTGAGTGAGGATGATTTTAGCAATCGTCAGGTAAATAAGCAAACCGGTGGCATCGACCAGCGTGGTGATCAGCGGGGCGGAGAGGACCGCGGGATCCACGCCGAAATAGTGGGCGATGATGGGGACGATCGAGCCGACGGTGGTCGACCATGTGCAGATGGCGAGGATCGTAATCCCGATCGTCAGCGACAGATCGAATGTCCCTGTAATCCAGTATGCCTGGGCGAAAGCGACGCAGCCGATGACCAGGCCCACAAGCATGCCCGTGCTCGATTCGCGCACGGCCACACGCCATGCGTTTTTGATCCCGATCTCGCCGAGCGAAAGGCTGCGAATGACTGTCATCACAGTCTGGGCGCCGGCATTGCCTCCGGTTCCGATCAGCAGCGGCACGAAAAAGTTCAAGGCCACCACCGTCGCCAGCTCGGTTTCAAAACTATGCAGCACCTTGCTCGTCAGAGTTCCCGCGACGAAAAGGAAGAGCAGCCAGCCGATGCGTTTGCGAACGACACGGAAAATCGGGTTGTCGAAATACGGTTTGTCGAGGGCGCCGGGTTGGACGGCCGCCATGCGCAGGATGTCTTCGGTCTGCTCCTCGATCTATGACATCGATGACATCGTCAACCGTGACGAATCCCAGTAAAACACCTTCGCGATCGGTCACCGGTACCGCGAGCAGGTTGTATTTGGCAATCCTCTGGGCAACCGCTTCCTGATCGTCATTAGCCTCGACCGACACGGGTTTGCGGCGCATGACGTTCGAAACGGAATCGTTGATTTCGGCCATGACAAGATCGCGCAATGATGCCGAGCCCAGCAATTTATCGGTGTCCGGTTCGAGCACATAGCAGGCATATATCGATTCCTTCTCGCGGGCCACTGATCTGATATGCTTCAAGGCATCGCCGACGGTCATTTGAGGATCGAGCCGGACGTATTCGGTCGTCATGATGCCGCCGGCGGTGTGCTCGTCGTATTGCAGCAGGTATTCGAGCTCGGCCTTGACCTCTTCGTTGAGTCTGGCTATGACTCGTCGCCGTTCGACCTGCCCCATCTGCTGGACGATATCAGTGCGTTCGTCGGCTGAGAGCCCTTCGAGTATGTGCGCAGCGCGCCCCGGCTCGAGCTTGTCCATGACCGCGCCGCGGCGCGACATCGTCGGCTGATCGAAAAGCTCGACGACACGCGGGATCGGCAGCATGGTCATAACTGTCGAAGCTTCGATCACTTTCAACTGGTTGAGCAACTCAACCAGATCTTCCGCGGCGAGGTCCGAGACCTGTTCGCTGATGCCGACAAAGCTTTCTTCGAGGCGCGTATTGATTCTTTCACGAAGATCTTCAATCGTCGGCATCTGGACCGCCCCTTTCAACGGAGATGTTTCAACCGGTTATCTGCGCTCTTCCCATTTTTTCTTCAGTTCATCCACCAGGTCGATGAATCTCAGGTCGCTTCTGAGATTATCAAGGCGATCATTGTCGGCGAACAGCGGATAATTTTCATTGCCGATCTTTATTCCGTTCCTGACCCATTCGATCGCCTCATCGCGCATGTTTTCCATGGCATAGAATGAAGCCAGCCAGATTGCCACGTCGTGATCGGCGGAGGCGACTTCCTTGATGTGGTCGGTGATCAGGCTTTGTGCCTTTTCGTGCTCTCCGGCCTTGTTGTAGCACCATCCCAGGATGATCTGCAGCGCGTCGAAATGGGGGTGCTCCTGCATGACCTCCTCGATCAGCTTCCGGCATTCATCTATTTTGCCCTGATTGAACAGAGTCATGCCGAGGAAGGTTTTGATCAGCGGATGATCGGGTTCGATCGCCCGGGCTTTCTCGAATTCTTCAATGGCCCTGTCGTATTCATGTCTGTAGGTGTAAATACGACCGCGATTGTAGCTGGCGATGACTATATCGCTCGGATTTAGTTCAAGCAGCTTGTCATATTGTTTGAGGGCCTTGTCATAAAGCCCGTTGAGGCGATAGATCATGCCGGCGATAATGAAGACAGTCGGATCGTTGGGCGCATCGCGCCTCGCCTCGGCGAGCGTGGCAAGCGCCTTGTCCTTCTCTCCGCGATTGAGATAAACATAGACCATCTGCAGACGGGCGCCGGCCAGCTTTGGATCGAGATCCAGGGCTTTGAGCAGGGATTGCTCCGCCAGCTCGAAGTAGTGCTGGCCCCCGTAACCCTGGCCGTGATGGACGTAACACCGCCCGAGAGCATAATGCGCGCGGGCGAAATTCGGATCGAGATCGATCGCATCCTTGAACATCCTGATGGCAGTATCGAGATCCGAATCGTCGAATGAATGAGACATGTACTGGAAGAGCAGGTCGCGGCCGCGCATGTAAAATTCGTAGGCTTCCGAGTTTTTCGTCAGCGGCTTTTCGAGTTTCTGCTGCTCTTCTTCAGTCAGCTTGAGTTTGAGCCCGGCGATGACTCTCTCGGCAATCGCGTCCTGAATGACTATCAGGTCACGCGTGTCCAGATCAATCTTTTCGCTCCAGAGAATCTCCCCCGTAACGGTCCTGATCAACTGCATCGTCACGCGGAAGCGATCATGGGTGGCGATGAAATTGCCGGTCAGCACGGTGTTGACCGCCAGTTCGTCCCCAATCTGGCGGGGATCGAAGTTCTGCCCGGTGTAATGCGCTATGTACTGGGAAGGCCTGACCACCAGCGACCGCAGATTTGCAAGCTCGGTGATTATCCCGTCAGCCAAAGAGAATTCATAGAAATTGTCCTCGGCATTTCCGGAAATATTTTTGAACGGTAGCACTGCGATCGTCTGCTTGCTTTCGGTTCCCCACGAAAAAGGCCTCGGGGAGGTGGATCCTGACTGTGACGAGGTCGCGTCACGGGTCGGCTGCTGCGACCGTGAGCCGGCCCCTGACAGACTTGGCGGCTGGCTGCTGCGGCTCGAAGGTTGATTGCTCCGAAGCTTGCCGAGCACTCCTCCGCTGAAAACCCGGCCCAGTGCGCCGGTTAACCTCCAGGAATTTCTTGCACTCTGCGGGGCAATGAGCGTGGTGCTGCTTTCTGTCGGAACCACTCCGGTCTCCCGCGAAATCTCCCGCATGATGTTTTTCAGATCATCCCTCATCTGAGCCATTGTCGAAAACCGGTCCCTTGGCCTTTTCCCCATTGCGCGATCGAGGATATCCTGCAGGACCGTCGGGACATTCTGATTGATATCGTAAGCCGGATCGGGCTCGTCGTTGATGACGGAGTTGAGGATCTCGATGCGGTTGCGGCCCTTGAATGGCTGCCTGCCGGTTATCATTTCATACAACACGACCCCGAGGCTGAAGATGTCCGTCCGGTGATCGACATGCTCTCCCGATGCCTGTTCGGGCGAACCATAACCAGTGGTCCCGTATGGAACGCCGATCTCCGTCATCGACTTGTCGAGTTCGGCCGATGCCGCGAGTTCGCTCTCCTCGCCGGCGATCATCTTGGCCAGCCCGAAATCGAGCACTTTCACCTGGCCCTGATCACTCACGATGATGTTGTTCGGCTTGATGTCGCGATGGATTATCCCCCGCGAATGCGCGGCCGCGATTGCATCCGCCACCTGGATCGCAATCGATAACGCACTGAGAATTTCGAGCGGCTGGTTGTTGATAACCTGTTTGAGCGTCCGTCCCTCGATGAAGGGCATGACGATGTAGCAGAGGCCGTCACTTTCACCGATGTCATAAATCGCGCAGATGTTCTGATGATCGAGTGCCGAGGCGAGGCGAGCTTCGCGCTCGAACCGTCGCCGGGCGTTTTCGCTCGATGACAGCTCGGGAAGCAGCGTTTTGATGACGACCATGCGATTGAGGCGCGTATCTTCCGCCTTGTATGCCGTTGCCTGCCCGCCCTGACCGAGCTGCTCTATTATCCGGTAATGTGAGATCGTCGTGCCTGATGCAAGCGAAGACATGTTTTTCCTCAATATCTGTACTTAATAATATGTGCTGATAAATTTACTAAGAATTCTGATATGGAACGCTCTTTCGAGTCGTACGAAAGACAAGTTGGTAAAACCAGCGAGTATGCTACTACCGCAAAGAGCAAAGATCAAAGTTGATCCTCAGGGGCTGAAGATCAATCCACGATGAATTCGTGCTTCATCTTCGAGATCGGGATCAGGCTGAAATGACCATTGGATGCCGGTCTGACAGCGAAAACCTGAGCCGTGTGGACGCCCTTTGAGAGCCCTGATCCTTCGAGATCGAACTTGAATCCGTGATCCGGTTGTTCGGTCGCCCCGGCCTTCACCAGATCCGTGCGATTCCGGTCGGCTTTCACGCTTGCCGCGAATCGGCCATCGAGATAAAGCTGAACTTCGATCTTCTCATTCCTTGACAACGGATCGCTGACCCAGCCGGCGACCTGGCGCCGATCTGCAATATCGATGGCGCCGCGCATCAACGGGCTGAAATCAGTAAAAGCGGCGGCGGCGGCAATCACGCACAGCAGAACGATCTCGATGAAGGTTTTCAGGCCGATAGCTCTCAGCAGCCGCGAAGCGACCGGCAGATCCGACAATTCCATCTCAGCTCCCGGACTGGATCATTGAGTGCGCCATTTTCGCAAGCGCATCGACACGCGTGTGAAAATCGGCGAAGCGGTTGTCCTGAGTCTGCCCGACGTGATACCGGTAAAAAATCTGCTGGATCACGACCGCCAGCTTGAACAGGGCGAAGATGTGATAGTACTTGATATCGGTCAGGTCGCGGCCGCTTCGTTCGGCATACCTTTCGATAATGTCGGCGCGTTTCATCCAGCCGGGCAGCATGGTGACGCTGCGCAGGGAGCCGGAGAAAAGCTCCGGATCGTCCGCCTGGGGCCAGTAACAGAGCAGCAGGCCGAGGTCGATCAGCGGATCTCCGACCGTGCACATTTCCCAATCGAGGATGGCGACAATCCTTGTTGGATCGTTCGAATCGAGCATGACATTGTCGAGCTTGTAATCGTTGTGGACCAGCGTCGGGCGTTCGGGATCAGCGGGCAATCGCTTAATCAGCCATTCTGCCGATTCCGTCATTTCCGGAAGCTCGGTGGTTTTGGATCTCTCCCAGCGGCCCGCCCACCCCTCAACCTGTCTTTTGACAAAGCCGGCCGGCTTGCCGATGTTGATCAACCCGGTTTCTTTGATGTCGATCGAGTGCATATCGGCAAGCGTATCGACGAGGCTCCGGCTGACCTGGTATCTAAGTTCAAGGTTGTCACCGATCTCATCCGGCACCGCCTGCCTGACGACTATCCCGGTGCGCCTTTCCATCAGATAAAAGGGCGCTCCGATCACGGCCGTATCCTCGCAAAGCAGATATGCCTTCGGCGCCAGATTGAAATGAGGACTAATCGCTGAAAGCAGACGGAATTCCCGCGGCATGTCGTGAGCTGTCGGAGCCACCGGGCCGAACGGCGGCCGCCGCATGACAAACTCTTTGCCGCCGAACCTGATGCAATATGTCAGATTCGAATGACCTCCGGGGAATTGCTCGACCACGAGGCCGGCGTCTGTAAGCTCTTCGTCGCCCAGTTTGGCGGGCAGATTCTCGCGAAGATGTGCTTCAAGGGCCTTCCAGTCCAGCTCTTCTCCGGGACGGATCGGTGCAGTATCTTTTGATTGCATGGCTACAGTTTCCTGCTCACGGGCGCGGGCCCTTTATTGATTTTCCTGGCTAACGTTTAATGTCACCGCGCCGCGTATTCTGAAACAGAATTTTACCGGCGGCAACCTTTCCCGCTCTCTTCACGATTTGGAGAAATCAGGTGAAAGTGAGATATTAAGATAACAAAACTTCAAACGAAGGATAGATTACGAAACAGACGAAATAAACGAAACAGGCGAAAAAAAGTTAAAAAAGCAGGATTCGTAAATTTCAATTTGGCGGTCTTTCGAGAGACCTGGTTGATCAGTTACATTGACCGCCTGAAAATTTCCGTAATTTTCGTTCATTTCGTAATCTATCTTCCGTTATTCCGTAATTTAGATTTCGGAGGAATGATTTATGACCCGACGAGCAAGTCTCTTATTGATTTCCATCTCATTGTGTCTTCTGGTCGCCGTACCCGCAGGGCAGGCGCAGAAGAAGCATGCGCCAGGACAACAGGCAACCGGCAAGGCCACGGGCATCGACGATATCGCCCTGCGTAATGCCGATTTGCGCAAGGGCGAATGGATCACACACGGTCGCAATTATTCCGAAACGCGATTCAGCCCTCTCAAGCAGGTGAGTGAGGTGACAGTCAAAGATCTTGGGCTGGCCTGGTCTTTCGATACCGAGACCGATCGAGGTCTTGAGGCCACTCCGCTGGTCGTTGACGGAGTCATGTACACGACCGGAAGCTGGAGCATCGTCTATGCGCTGGACGCCAGGACGGGGAAGCAAATCTGGAAATGGGATCCTCAGGTGCCGCGTCGGTTTGGGACGAAAGCGTGCTGCGATGTGGTCAACCGCGGAGTGGCGGTATACAAGGGCCATGTATATGTGGGCACCATTGACGGTCGCCTTGCGGCTCTGGACGCTGCAACGGGCAAACTGGTCTGGTCTGTGGTGACGGTCGATCAAACGAAACCGTACACGATCACGGCCGCTCCGCGCGTGGTCAAGGGGAAGGTCCTGATCGGCAACGGCGGGGCCGAATACGGCGTCCGCGGATATCTTTCGGCTTATGATGCCGCGACCGGTAAGCTTTCCTGGCGTTTTTATACGGTGCCCGGCGATCCGTCAAAGCCATTCGAATCACCTGAAATGGCCAAAGCCGCGAAGACGTGGAAGGGCGAGTGGTGGAAGATGGGCGGCGGCGGCACCGTCTGGGATTCGCTGGCATACGATCCCGAACTTGACCTGCTCTATGTCGGCACCGGCAACGGCTCTCCATGGAATCAGCAGGTGCGAAGCCCCGGCGGCGGCGACAACCTTTATCTGTCGTCGATACTCGCCTTGAGACCCGCGACGGGCAGGCTCGTCTGGCATTATCAGGTCACACCCGGTGATCAATGGGATTTCACCGCGACACAGCACATCATCCTTGCCGATCTCGAAATCAAGGGACAGAAGCGCAAGGTTCTGATGCAGGCGCCGAAAAACGGGTTCTTTTATATTCTTGATCGCCGGACGGGTGAACTGCTCTCGGCCGAACCCTATGTCACCGTCACCTGGGCGAAAGAGATAGACAAGAAGACCGGCAGACCCGTGGAAAATCCCGGCGTTCGTTATCCTGCAGAGCCGACGCAGATTCAGCCGGGACCGCTGGGCGGCCACAACTGGCAGCCCATGTCCTTCAACCCGCAAACAGGCCTTGTTTACATTCCGGCTCAGGAGAACTTCTTCGTCTTTCTGCACGACAAGAGATTAGATTATCGCCCGGGCAGATGGAATACCGGAGTCGATTTTTCAATCTTCACCGATCCTCCGACAGCCCTGCCGACAGGGCATTTGCTCGCATGGGATCCCGTGGCTCAGAAAGAGCGCTGGCGTGTTCAATACCCGGTGATGTGGAACGGAGGAACGCTGACGACCGCCGGCAATCTGGTTTTTCAGGGAACTGCCGACGGGCGCTTCGTGGGTTACAGCGCCGACAAAGGCGCCAAATTGTGGGAGGTGACAATCGGCACCGGCGTCATCGCCACGCCGATGACTTACGAGATCGACGGCGTCCAGTATGTTTCGATCATGGCCGGATGGGGAGGCTCTTTCCCCTTGACAGGCGGCAGCATCGGGCTGCCGGCGACTCCCGGAAGGCTGCTGACTTTCGCTTTGAATTCAAAACAGTCCCTTCCCGCAGTTGCCGCAATGGAAATGCCTGCGGTGACTCCTATCGAATTCACGGCGACCAAAGAGACGATTGCCAAAGGCGCCGGGCTCTTCGCGCAGAACTGCGGAGTCTGTCATGGGCTTGCGGCTCTCGGCGGCGGCGGGGTTTTGCCCGATCTCAAGCTCTCGGCCCCGTCGGTCTTCAATAAATACCGCGAAATCATTGTCGATGGCGCTCGCGTGGACATCGGCATGCCCGGATTCAAGCCATGGCTCAAACCAGAGGATGCCGACGCCATCCGCGTCTACATCCTCAGTCTCAGAAACGAGCTGGCTAAGAAAAAATAAGAAAGAAGAAGAGATTACGAAACAGACGGAATAAACGAAACAGACGAAAATATAGAATGGGGTTTGTCAGACTTATTCATCCATTATCTTTTTTTCGTTTGTTCCGTTTATTTCGTCTGTTTCGTAATCCTGTCTTCACGGAGATTGCGATTGAATTACAGCAGGAAAGTAACGGACGAACAGACCGGTGAAGAATATCTTGAAGTATCGTTGAGCGGCAGGAGGTTGATTGATTTTCCACTGCTCAACAAGGGGATGGCCTTTACAGACGAGGAGCGAAGAGAGCTTGGACTGCTTGGGCTGCTGCCGCCTCACGTCTCATCGGTCGAAGAACAGATCGCGCGGAATTACGAAAATTACAAGCTCTCGACCACCGATCTCCAGCGGTTCGTCTTCCTGATGGCACTGCAGGATCGCAACGAAACCCTGTTCTATCACCTGCTTCAACTTCACATCAGGGAGATGATGCCGATCATCTACACTCCCGTGGTTGGGGCTGCAAGCCAGATGTACAGCCATATCTACCGCCGGCCGCGCGGACTCTATATCTCATACAATCACAAGTCGGAGATAAAAGAGATGCTGACGAATGCGCCGGAGCAGAATGTCTCGGTAATCGTCGTCACAGATGGAGAGCGGGTGCTCGGCCTTGGCGACCTTGGCGTCGGCGGAATGGGAATCCCTGTGGGCAAGCTGTCGCTCTACACTTTGTGCGCCGGCATCGATCCGGCGACGACGCTTCCCATCTTTCTGGATGCCGGAACGGATAACCAGGACCTGCTCAACGATCCTTTATACATCGGCTGGAGGCACAAGCGTGTTCGCGGCAGCGAGTATGATGACTTCATCGAAGAGTTCGTCTCGGCCGTCATCGATCAATACCCGAATGCCTTGCTGCAGTGGGAGGATTTCGCTAGACACAATGCCCGCCGGCTGCTCGATCATTATCGAGATCGCCTCTGCACCTTCAATGACGATATCCAGGGGACCGGAGCCGTCACTCTCGCAGGTCTGATCGCCGCCGCCAAGGCTACCGGGAAAACGCTTGGTGACCAACGTATTGTCATGTTCGGCGCCGGCTCAGCCGCCACCGGCATCGCCGAACAGATCGTCGCCGCCATGATCGCCGAAGGACTCAGCGAAAAAGACGCAGTCTCGCGCCTCTGGCTGATCGATATCGGAGGCCTCGTTCACGATGGCCGCAGCGATATTGAAGAGATCAGCAGACCCTACGCCCAGCCCGTCGAAAAAATATCCGAATGGAATGCAGCCCGCCGGGATCACATCACCCTCGAAGAGGTCGTTCGCAACGTTCATCCAACAGTCCTCGTGGGCACTGCGGCCCAGCCCGGCGCCTTCACCGAAGAGATCATTCAGGAGATGGCGAGCCACGTCGAAAGACCGATCATCTTTCCGCTCTCCAATCCGACTTCACGCTGCGAGGCGCAGCCGATCAATATTCTTCAGTGGACTCGCGGAGCTGCTATCGTGGCCACGGGTAGCCCCTTCGCGGATGTCCCGGCAGCCATTTCCGGAACCGAGAGGCCGCGCCGGATAGCCCAGTGCAATAATGCCTACATCTTCCCCGGCGTCGGCCTCGGAGTCATTGCCTCCGCCGCCCGCCGCGTCAGCGACGGAATGTTCATCGCCGCCGCCCGCGCTCTGAGCGACCTCTCGCCGGCCTTGAAAGACCCCCTGGCTCCACTCTTCCCCGACCTCGAAGAAATCAGGGATGTCTCAAAACACGTAGCCATCGCTGTTGCCGTGCAGGCTCAGAAAGAAGGCCTCGCCCCTCAGTCTTCAACGGAAGCTGCTATTTCCAAAGTCGAATCGAATATGTGGGAGCCGAAGTACCTGAGATACAGGTACAGGGAGAGATGAGTCTTCAAATCGCTAACCCCCGGTTCTGCCCTACCTTGCCTAACGATTGCTCTTGCGGTAGGCTCTCAATTTCGCGCCTTGAATATCCAGCCCCATAAACGCTATCCATAAAAAATAAAGCGCGATCTTAATTATCAGACGGAAAGCGCCGTCCTGCGAATGAAAGTTCTTGTCATCAGTCTCTATTACGAACCGGATCTTTGCCAGTCGAACGGGCCGATCATCCGCTCCATATGCGATGATCTGGCTGCGGCGGGTCATGAAGTCACCGTGCTGACTTCATTCCCGCACTACAATCGCGATTCGGTGTGGCCGGAGTTTCGCGGGAGGCTGTTTCAAGCTGACAATGTCGGGCGGGTTCGCGTGATTCGCTCCTACATCTTTGTGCCTCGCAGGCGGGGCATTTTCGGCCGGATTCTCAATTACCTGTCTTTCAATATTTCCTCTACGCTGGCGGGGCTTTTCTCAGGCTCTCACGATTGCATCTTCGCCATGTCGCCGCCGCTGACCATTGGATTGACGGCTTACCTTTTGGGCAGGATCAAGCGCATCCCCTTCTGCTATAACCTGCAGGACATCTGGCCCGAGGTCGCCGTCAAGCTTGGAGTTCTGCGAGGGCGCAGGTTAATAGCCTTCTTCGAACGGCTCGAAAAATTCATCTACAGACGCAGCGCCAGAATCTTCGCCATCTCGGACGAGTTCAGGCAGAACCTGGTGAGAAAAGGCATCGATCCGGAGAAGATCGAAGTGATTCCGAATTTCGTCGATACCGATTTCATCACACCGCTTGCGAGGGAGAATGATTTCTCATCGGCACAGGGGTTGAATGACAAATTCGTAGTTCTTTATGCGGGCAATATCGGGCTCTCGCAGGGGCTCGAAGTGATTCTGGATGCGGCTCATGAGTTGCGCGATAGACGGGATATTTTCTTTCTTGTTGTTGGTCAGGGATCGAGTCGCGATCAATTGATCGCAGCAGCCGAAAGCCTGAAATTATCGAACCTGAGGTTTTTGTCTTTGCAGCCTGAATCGGCGGTTCCAATGCTTTATGCCTCGTGCGATGTCGCTTTGATCCCGCTCAGGCGGGGGATCACCGAGAATTCCGTGCCGTGCAAGACTTACAGCATCATGGCTGCGGGCCGGGCATATATTGCCGGTGTCGATGAGGGGAGCAATGTCTGGAAGCTGGCCAATACGGCTCATTGCGGAATCTGCGTTGAACCGGAGAATGGTAAAGCTCTGGCTGATGCAATCATCGTTTTGAAGTCGGATTTTGAGAGAGCAATGCGGATGGGCGAGGCCGGTCACGAATACGTCGTGCGTAATTTCGCAAGGGAAGTGATCACTGATCGCTATCGCACTTCGCTTGAAGCGCTTGTGGGGGACGATCATGTGGAAGTTTCGGGAAGCGCCAGGCTGATCGATGGCTGAGCTATCAATACAGCGATCCGTACTCGTTACAGGGGCTGCCGGCTGCATCGGCACGGCGCTCACCCGCAGATTGTCTCGCACCGGCTTTCACGTCCAGGCTCTAGTCCGGGATCGGCGACAAGCCGGCCACCTGCTGGATTACGGCGGAGTCGATCTGATCGAGGGCGATCTCGATTCCATAGACCTTTTGAATGAGGTCGTCAGAGGGTGCGATCTGGTTTATCACGCGGCCGCGCGGGTTCACGCTCCTTCGGGAACTCCCGAAGCCGAATTTACCAGCGCCAATGTCGACGGCACACGTCATCTTGTCGAGGCCGCTGTAAAAAATGGAGTCAGGAGTTTCGTCTTTTTCAGCACCGTGGCCGTATATCCTGAAAAAGATGACGTTCAGGATGAGTTGAGCCTCACTGAGCCACATACCCCATACGGCGCAAGCAAGCTGGCAGCCGAGGGTCTTGTCCTTAAAGCCGGCATCGAATCCGGTCTTAAGTCTACCGTGCTGCGATTGCCGGTTGTGTATGGCCCCCGCGATCGCGGCAATGTCGCAAAATTGATCAAGGCGATCAGAAATGGAAGCTTTTTCATTGTCGGAAACGGCGAGAATCTCAAAAGCATGATCGCGGTCGGAAATGTCGTCGATGCGGCAATGCTGGTCGCTGACGAAGAAAAGGCGAGAGGGGAGATTTACAACGTCTGCGATTCGCGACCGTATTCTCAACGAGAAATCGCGGAAACGATAGCGGAATTGCTCGGCCGGAGTAAAAACTTCTTCACTTTGCCGCTCTTTTGGATGCACAATGCCGGGCGACTGGCCGATAGAGTCAACGCATTGACTGGAATCACTCTTCCCTTGACGGCTGACCTTGTGAGGAAACTCGCGGCCAATACGATATTCTCTTCCGCGAAGATTGAAAGGGAACTCGGTTTCAAGCCTCGCATCTCTCTGCGAGAGGGTCTGGAGGAAGTGATTACAAAGGAAGAAGAAGAAAGACAGATTACGAAACAGACGAAATAAACGAAACAGACGAAAAAAACCAAAATGATATGGTTCGTAAAAACTCAATGTTTCATAAATCAGAAGACAGGGATGAATTAGCACATTGACCGCATAGAATTTTTCGTCTGTTTCGTATTCTGTCTTTCTTCTTCTTCCTTTGTAATCCTGTATTAAATTCGAAAGTAGTACCTTATGTTTCGAGCATCAGTATTTTTTCTGGCAGGGGTCATTTCATATCTGGTCACCGGTTGGCTGATCAATGCACCGGCAATTATGCGGGCTCTTGATATACCCAACGAGCGCAGTTCTCACAGGCATCCCACACCGCGGATGGGAGGTTTGGGAGTTGTTGCGGCGTTCGTCATTCTTCTTCCTCTGCTCTGGGTCATGCTGCTGCCGGATGCAACCAACTGGGTTTTTGCGACCAGGTTCGCGATCGCACTTTTAAGTTACGTGGTCATCGCCGCAGTCGGGCTGGTTGACGATCTGAGGCGGATCGGAGCGCTGCCGAAATATCTGGGGCAATTCGTTGCGTCGCTGATCGCCCTCTGGGGTGGGGTCATATTCAATCAGATGAAGATCCCGTATACAGGGGATTTGCACCCGGGCATTATCCTGGGAGCGGTTCTGACGATCATCTGGCTGACTGGATTCAGCAACTTCTTCAACTTCATGGATGGAATAGACGGGCTTGCCGGCGGCGTCGGCGTCATCTACAGTCTGGCTCTGGCGGCCGTGTGCATTGGCACGGGGCATCGCCTGCTTGGAGCCGGCAGCCTGATGATGGCTGCGGCCTGTCTCGGATTTCTCGCTCATAATTTCCCTCCGGCGAAGATCTTCATGGGCGATGTGGGAAGCTTGTTTATCGGATATGTTCTGGCTGCATTCGCAGTGCTGACGACCAACAGCGGTGAGAGGCCGGCACCGTTCATCGCGGTCCTGCTGATCTTCGGCTCCTTCATTTACGACGCGGTTTTTACACTTCTAAGAAGAGCGCGGAGAGGCGAAAAACTGTACGAAGCTCACCGTTCGCATCTCTATCAGCGGCTGGTGATCGCCGGACAGTCCCATCGCCGGGTCTCGCTCACCTACTACGGGTTGAGCGCATTGCTTGGCGCCGGCGGTGTTGCTTACACCTTTACCTCAGACGCGGTCAGGCTGGCGATACTGGCTCTGGCCGGGATCGCTCTGGCCGCATTTACCTTCTATGTTTACTGGTTCGAAGCCTTTGTTGCCAAAGAGAAAGCCCTGTACTCAACCAAACCAGCAGCAAAGGTCGTCGAAGGGTAAATAGATCTATATTCAATTCAAAAGAGGAGAATTTTTTCGTGGGGAAAAATCGACTTTACCTGGTAACGGGAGGAGCCGGCTTCATCGGCTCTCATATTGTTGAAACACTTGTCAATCGCGGCGAAAAAGTCCGGGTCCTGGATAACCTGATGACGGGCAAACATGAAAACATCGCGAATTTTGAAGACAGAATAGAATTCATTCTCGGAGATATTCGAGACTTCAAGGCCTTGGGAAAAGCGGTCGATGGAGTCGACACCATTTTTCATGAAGCCGCGATACCGTCGGTTCCCCGGTCGGTGGAGGAACCGCAGCTCAATCATGATTCGAATGTCAACGGGACGTTCAATCTGCTTCTGGCGGCGCGCGATGCCGGCGTCCGGCGTGTGGTCTATGCCGCTTCAAGCTCTGCCTACGGCGAGATCGGCACGGGCGAAAAGAAAGAGGATCAACTGCCAAGCCCGCTCTCGCCGTATGCCGTGGCCAAACTCGTGGGCGAGTATTACTGCCAGGTATTCACCCGGGTTTACGGTCTTGAGACGGTTTCGCTGAGGTATTTCAACGTATTCGGACCGCGTCAGGATCCTTCTTCACCCTATTCCGGCGTGATCTCGAAATTCGTGACAACGCTGCTCAATGGGGATCGTCCGATGATCTTCGGCGACGGTGAGCAGTCGCGGGATTTCACCTATGTCGCCAACGTCGTCGATGCCAATATTCGAGCGGCTGAGTCTGCCGACGCAGTGGGAGAGGTGATCAACCTCGGAGTCAATCAGCGGACGACTTTGAATCAGCTTCTAAGCGAGCTTCAGAAGATCATCGGGACAAACATCACCCCGCAATATGAGCCGCCCAGGGCAGGCGACATCCGCCATTCACTCGCCGATATCAGCCGGGCTGAAAAGCTCCTCGGATTCAAGCCGCTAATCGGTCTTGAAGAAGGTCTGAAGGCCACCGTTGACTGGTACCGCCGGAATGTGTGATTTTTGCCACCCCCCCCCCCCCGGTGTTTTGGGGGGTTTGGGTGAAGGGGGGGAGGGTTTATTTCAACGCCACGAAGGAACAGCAAGCGGAAAAAAAACAAGGGGGGATTGGGGGTGTTTCTTTCTTTACTTTAAAACCGGGTGGAGACGCTGGCCGGGGCCCGTCCCTGCCAGGTTTTCTGGGCGGGCGGGCGAAGAAAAATCCCTTCCCCCCGGCCCGGCCGGAGGGTAAGCTCTACGGCTGAGCGAGATTCTTTTAAATTTTTTTCTGCATTCCGAGGCTGACAGGTTCGTAGCCCAATTCTTCCCAGAATTCCCGCGCGGCTGAATTTGCAAAAAGTACGTGCAGATCGGCCGTCGCGATGTCGTGCTGTCTGAACCAGTCTTCCGCCGCTTCAACCAGCAGGTGTCCGGTATTGCTGCGGCGGTGTTCGGCGCGCACGAATATTCCTGAAATGTAGCCTCCGCTAAGAACCACACTCGGGCGCGGCCGGCGCAGCAGGAAATTGAATATTCTGCGACCGCCGGATTCAACCAAACCGAGAAGCCAGCGAGCGAAGCCAAGTTCCGCCGGGCCGAGCTGATGGCCGACGATGATCGTTTTGATATATCCGCCGATCTCGCCGTTGATCACTGCGACAAGAAACAGCGTGTCGGGCCGCATCATCTGTTTGAGTATCTCTTCGACGCCGCCGGCCCACGGGTTGAGTTGCCCCATCCCGCCATTGAGCGATTTTTCGAACTCCAGCAGATTGCGTGAGAGCTCTGCAATGGCCGCGGCATCTTCTTCATTCGCAACGCGTATCGATCGTAAAGTTGGCTCTGATCTGTTCATAAGAGAATATTGTCTGTCCTGCCGGTTGACCGTCCCGAAAAGCATAAGCCATAATCGAATTTGTTTTAAGAGCCTCCCCGCAAGATTTGTTCGAAGGCGAACATGATTCCTTCCGGCAGGGATCGGCATCAACCAGTTGTGCCCGTTGTGCCCGTTGTGCCCGTTGTGACTGACTTGGCGAAATAATCAAAAAGGAAACTGAATGAGCCTGCTGACTCAAAGAGAAGTTTATCAAGAGATTGAAACGGCTCAATCTGAGAGCCGCAAAGTAGCGGTCGCGACGATTGTCACGACATCAGGCTCAACACCGCAGCGCACCGGCGCAAAACTGATCGTCTTTGATGACGGCAGGATGAGAGGCACGGTCGGAGGCGGGTGTGTCGAAGCGGATGTCTGGGCTGAGGCTCGTGAAGCCATCAGCGAGAACAAGTCGAGATTGTGCCGTTTCACCCTGCGTGATGACCCGGATGTCCCGCCGGACGAAGAGGGCATGGTCTGCGGAGGCGAGATGGAAGTCTTTATCGAAGTCTGGGGCAGTGATTGATTCTCATCACGAAACACAATGGCCAAAATTAATCATCCATCGCAGACAGAGCCGGTAACGGTGCCGGCACACACTCTATCGGCTGACGATTTGTGTGCCCGACTGCGGTCTTCACCGTCCGGTTTGTGCGCGGAAGAGGCTGTACGTCGCCTGGCCGATTACGGCCCGAACGAACTGCAAATCGCTCACCGCATCTCTCCCTGGGCCATTCTCTGGGCTCAGTTCAAGAATGTATTGATCATTATTCTGCTTGCCGCAACTGCCGTATCCGCACTCCTTGGTCATGAGGTTGAGGCTATTGCCATCACGGTTATTGTCTTGTTCGCAGTGGTGCTGGGTTTTGTCCAGGAATATCGTGCGGAGCGTGCCATCGATGCGCTGAGACAGATGGCGGCCCCGATGGCTTCGGTTATGCGCGACGGTCAGGAGATCGACATCCCGGCCCGCGATATCGTGCCGGGAGACGTTCTGGTTCTCCACGCGGGCGACAGGATTGCCGGAGACGCCAGGTTGATCGAAGTGGTCAACCTCCAGACCCTGGAGGCTGCGCTCACAGGCGAATCGGTTGCTGTGGAAAAGCAGTTGGCCAGTCTCACCGATCCCGAGCTGCCGCTTGGCGACCGAAGCAATATGGTATACGCAGGCACGACCGCAACCTATGGCAGAGGGCGCGCTTTGGTTGTCTCCACGGGAATGCAGACCGAATTTGGCCGGATCGCCGAGCTGCTTCAGACAGTGGAATCCGGAAAGACGCCGCTGCAGGAGAACCTTGACAGATTGGGTAACGCACTGGCGCGTGCGGCATTTCTGGTTGTCGCAATCATTGTCGTGCTTGGGTTGTTGGAGGGCCAGCCTTTCGTCGAGATGCTGGTCTTCGGAGTCGCACTGGCCGTCGCTGTCGTGCCGGAGGCGCTGCCGGCGGTGGTCACGATCTCGCTGGCTCTTGGCGTGCAGCGAATGGTCAAACGACACGCATTGATGCGCAAGCTGCCGGCCGTAGAAACTCTCGGCAGCACCTCGGTCATCTGTTCGGACAAGACCGGCACGCTGACAAAAGACGAAATGACGGCCCGCAAGATATATGCCGCAGGTCAGATGCTACATGTTTCCGGGGTGGGATACGAACCACGCGGCGAATATTCATTCAATGGCGAAATCGTCGAACTGTCCGAACCACTGGAGCGATTGCTGCAAGCAGTCGTGCTGGCTTCCGATGCGCAGATAATCAACACCGAGAGCGATGGAACCTGGCATGTCAAAGGCGACCCGACCGAGGGCGCGCTCATCGTCGCGGCCGCCAAAGCCGGCCTCATCAAAAAGGATCTCGACGCGCGCTTCACGCGCATTTATGAAATTCCCTTCGCCTCTGAAACCAAACGCATGACGACCCTGCACCAGACCCCGGACGGCATCGTTGCATATGCCAAGGGAGCTCCGGAAGTCATTCTTGATTCCTGCACATCGCAACTGATGCCCGGTGGCGTGATGGCGCTCGACGATGCCGGCCGGTCGAAGATTCTCGACGCGGCCCGTGACATGGCAAGCGAAGCGCTGCGCGTGCTGGCCGTGGCTACCAGGCCGGACGCAACTCCACAGAATGCGCAATGTGAGATGACTCTGCTTGGGCTTGTGGGCATGATCGATCCGCCGCGCCCGGAGGCACTTGCAGCGATACAAACATGCGAACACGCCGGCATCCGCGTCATGATGATCACCGGCGACCATCCAACCACGGCGCAGGCAGTGGCTCGCGAACTGGGAATTCTGAAGACCGGCCGAGTGGTCACCGGATCTGAACTTGAGCAGATGAGCGAAGACGAGTTCCAGCGTGATGTGGAGAGCATCGACGTCTTTGCGCGCGTTTCTCCCGCGCACAAACTGCGGGTAGTGACGGCCCTCCAGAATAAAGGCCACGTCGTCGCCATGACGGGCGACGGCGTCAACGACGTGCTCGCGCTCAAGAAGGCCGACTGCGGCGTAGCCATGGGCATTACCGGTACTGACGTGGCCAGAGAAGCCGCAGCTATGACCCTCACCGACGACAACTTTGCATCGATCGTTGCAGCAGTCGAAGAAGGGCGCGGCATCTTTGACAATATCAAGAAATATCTGATGTACCTCTTGTCGTCCAACATTGGCGAGATCGGCCTCATGGCCGGAGCCACGATTTTGGGCCTGCCATTGCCGCTCTCGGCCGTGCAGATTCTATACGTCAATCTCGCCACCGATGGCCTGCCCGCTCTTGCGCTGGCTGTCGATCCTCACGACCCCGAGCTGATGAGCCACAAGCCGCGCAATCCCCGCACCGGTGTTTTCACAAGACCTGTGGTCACTCTGATGCTGGTCGGAGGAGCATGGTCGACTCTGGTCAACCTCGGCCTGTTCGCCTGGACTTTGCAATCCGGCCGCAGCGCCGCCGAGGCGATGACCATGACTTTCGTGGCGCTGACCCTGATCCAGTTCTTCAAAGCTTACATCTTTCGCTCTGAAAGAATGTCGGTTCTCAATCGTCCATTCGCCAACAAGTGGCTGAATCTGGCCATCATCTGGGAAATGGCGCTGTTGATGCTGGTTGTCTACCTGCCATTCCTGCACAAACCGTTTGGAACGTTCAGTCTGACGCTTGAAGATTGGGCGATCGCGGTCTGCGTCTCAATCTCCATCCTGCCGGTTCTCGATCTGGCCAAGTGGATGGTCAGACGCGGTTGGTTCGGGGAAGTGAATTGAAAGCAGATTACGAAACAGACGAAATAAACGAAACAAACAAACGAAAAATTTCAGGCCGTCAATGTCCCTGATCAACCATGTTTAGCGATAAACCAAACAATCGAGATTCACGGAACATGCTTTTTTTCAGATCTTTTTGTTTGTTTCGTAATCTATTTTTAAACTGAAATGCTGTCAGCTGCGGAAATTTCAAATGCGATAAGGAAGAGCCTCGGCGATGGGCGCTCGCTGGCGATTGTCTCGCTCATGGAAAGCGGGGCTCGCCAAAGACTGCTGGTGGAGGAAGGCTCGGGGCCGGTTGCCGGAACCCTCGGTGAACAGATTCTTGACGAGATCGCTTTGCGGCAGGCTGTCAAGCTCATCGCCGACGACCGGCAGGAGATCGCCGTTTTCGGCATTGGCGAGATTATCGATGCGGCACAAAAAGATTCAGACCTCTCATCCAGATCCGATCTTAGACTGCTCTTTGAGATATCAAGGCCGCCGCTCAAGCTCATCATCTGCGGCGGCGGCCACGTCGGTCAGGCCGTGGCGAAAGCCGCGCGCCTGCTCGATTTCAATGTCACAGTCATCGACGATCGCACAGAGTTCGCATCGAGGGACAAGTTCCCCGATCCGAAAATCGATCTGATCGCCGAAGATTTCATCGCAGGTTTGAAGTCGTTCAAGATAACCCCGGCTTCCCACCTGGTCATCGTTACCAGAGGTCACCGCCATGACGAGATCTGCCTGCGTCAAGTCATCGATCAACCGGCCAGGTATATCGGAATGATCGGAAGCCGCCGCCGAACCACCACCATCCGTCAGAGGCTGCTAAAAGAGGGCATTCAGCCTGATCTACTTCACCGCGTCCACTCGCCCATAGGTCTCGATATCGGAGCCCAGACTCCCGAAGAGATAGCCTTCGCTATCATGGCCGAAATCGTTCTCGTTCGTCGCGGCGGCACCGGGCTGCCGAAAAGCAGCGAAGGCCCCATGACTAAAGCCCGGTAAAGAAAGTTTAAAGCATTGACGCATCGAGCACCGCCTGAAGGCGATACTCCATGCGTCAAGGCTTTGAACTTTAAACTCTTTGCCTACTGGCAAGGGCTCTCACTTTCGGGTACTATGGTGACGCCCCGCACTGATTATTTTGTGCGTTGGGCTAAAAAAATAAAATTAACTAAAAAACTAAAGAAAAGAGAGGCGATTCAGGACATGGACAACACTGCGCAAAATTCTCAAAACGTACAGGATGGATTCCTGAATAATCTAAGGAAAGATCGCGTCAACGTAACGATCTATTTGATGGGGGGCGTGAAACTGACCGGCAAGATCCGCAGCTTTGATAAATTCTCACTGGTACTCGAATCGGGGAATTTGGAGCAGTTGATTTTCAAACATGCCATTTCGACGATTTCAGTGCCGCGTGGAAGTTTTCACCACCCGCGTCCTGAGGGTCATCAGCATTCATCGGCGGCTCCGTCTTCAGCCCCGGCGCCGGGAACCGGTTCGGGCGGCGGCACTTCAACGGCCTCGTCAGGAAGCTGATTCCATCCACAACAACAAGGTTTATCATCAGCGAGCTTCAATCACAGCGAAAAGCCTGATTGAAGCTCTTGCTGTGTGTGTCAATGAATATGCAGCCGGGAAAACTCATCACATTCGAAGGCATCGATGGATCGGGCAAGACAACGCAGCTCCGTCTGCTTGAGCAGTATCTTGCCGCGCGCGGCTTCGAGTTCATCTCGACGCGCGAACCCGGCGGGACCGATCTTGGGCTGAAGATCAGAGCGGCATTGCTTGATGGCGCGAAAGGATCGGTTGAGCCTCTGGCTGAACTGCTGCTCTACGCCGCGGATCGGGCTCACCACGTGCGCCGGGTGATCATGCCGGCTCTCGATGCAGGGAAGCTCGTTCTGAGCGACAGGTTTTACGACGCGACAACCGTCTATCAGGGCTATGCGCGAGGTTTCGACCTCGGCCTTGTGAGATATCTCAATGATCTCGCAGCCGGCGGAATCAGACCGGATCTGACGCTGCTCTTCGACATCGATGTCGAAACGGGATGGCAAAGGACCCACAAGCGAAGCCTTGAAAACAATGATTCGGAATCACAACCCAACAGGCTCGATCAGGAATCGCACGATTTTCGCCAGCGCGTTCGAGAAGCGTATCTCGAAATCGCGGCGCTCGAACCAGACAGATTCCGCGTCATCGATGCCGCGGGAACAATAGAGCACTCCTGCGAAAGGATGATTACAGAGGTTGCCCGGTTAGTTAATTAAAGGCGCGGACCGAAAATCCCGCGCCGGATAGATTTCATGTCATTCTCAAATCTGACAGGCAATGAGCGGAGCCGTCATGTTCTGCAGCGGCTGCTCGATCGAGGGCGGATCGGCGGGACCATGATCTTTGCCGGACCTGAAGGCGTCGGCAAACGCCAGTTCGCCCTGATGTTTGCCAAGTCTGCCAATTGTTTGAAGCCCGGCCCGGCAGGGGTTTTTGCAAACGACTGCTGCGATCAATGTTCAAACTGCCGCCGGATCGATTCAGCCACTTTCGGAGATGTGACGACCATTCAACCTGACGGCCAGTTCATCAAGATTGCTCAGACACGCGCCATTGCCGAAGACGTTTATTACCGCCCGCGTGAGGGAAGGCAGAAATTTTACATCATCGACCGAGCCGAAGCTTTGAGAGAAGAAGCGGCCAATTCGCTGCTCAAAACCCTTGAAGAACCGCCGCCAACCTCGACCATTATCCTCATAACTTCACGACCGGATTCATTGCTTCAAACCATTAGGTCAAGATCGCAAAGGCTCAACTTCACCCCGCTTACAATCCCGCAGATGGAGAAGTTTCTCAATCAACACTATCCCCGACCGGCCGAGGACAACGCTCTCCTTGCCCGAATTACCGAGGGACGAATCGGACAGGCTACAGCCTTCGATCTTTCCGTCTACCGCCAGCAGCGAAAGTCGCTGATCGAAATTCTGGACCTGATCGCATCCGGTGATAACCGCTACCGGCTCATCAAGGCCGCCGAATACCTCGGCAAAAAGGAACGTGACGAGTTCGAAAAGGATCTGGAATTGCTTGCCCGTCTGATGCGGGACATGCTCCTGCTCGCTTCGGGCGCGCAACCCGACGCGATCGTCAACCTCGATGCGGCCGACCGGCTCCAGCCACTCGCAATCAAAATCGGCCTCGATCGCCTCATCATCTGGATCGAAAAATTCAATCAGCTCCGATCGAATCTGCGCGTTAATATCAACCGCCAGATAGCCACTGAAGCCGCATTCCTCCATCTCGCCGGGAAAGTTTAACAATTTCAAGCATCGGCCGGCTCGGATTGACTGGAAAAAAGCCCCCTTCATTAAACTTTAAACATCGAACTTTAAGCCCGCGCAGCTTGACAATCCCCTTGTAAGGTATTTATTCTTCATGTTTTGCGTTTACTGGTAATTTGCTGACCGTGCGCATGACGTTGATTTGTTATGTTTGAAGCTTTATCGGACAAATTAAAAAAGGTTCTGAAAGACCTCAGGGGTGAGAGCAGGCTGACGCCCGAGCACCTGGATCTGGCGATGCGCGAGATCCGGATTGCGCTGCTCGAAGCGGATGTCAACTTCAAGGTAGTCAAGGACTTCGTTGAGCGAGTCAAGAGCAAGGCGGTGGGCCAGGAGGTCATGCAGCAGCTCTCGCCGGGTCAGCAGGTGATCAAGATCGTCAACGACGAGATGGTCGAGATGCTCGGAGGCACTTCGAGCCGGCTCCTGTTCACCTCGCGGCGTCCGAACAGTGTGATGATCGTCGGTCTGCAGGGATCGGGTAAGACGACCTCGACCGGCAAGCTGGCGAAATGGCTCTTTAACAATCAGAATCGTAATCCGCTGCTGCTGTCTGTCGACGTATATCGTCCGGCGGCCCGCGATCAGCTCTCCGTCATCGGAAAAGCGATCAACGTTCCGGTCTTCGATGGCACGGGGCTTAACGACCCGATCGAGCTTTGCAAAGCCGCGAGGCTGCATTGCGAGCAGGTTGGTTTCGATACGCTGATGATCGACACCGCCGGGCGACTGCACATTGACGATGCGCTGATGGAAGAGTTGCAGCAGATCAAGCGAGAGATGCAGCCTGTCGAAGTGCTCTTCGTGGCTGATGCGATGACCGGCCAGGACGCCGTCAGGAGCGCCAAAGAGTTTCACGATAAGATCGGCATCACCGGTGTCATCCTCACCAAGATGGATGGCGACGCCAGAGGCGGCGCGGCCCTTTCGATCAAAGAGGTTATCGGGCAGCCCATCAAATTCGTCGGTGTCGGCGAGAAATATGACGCGCTCGACCCTTTTTATCCGGACCGCATTGTCTCCAGAATTCTCGGAATGGGCGATGTCCTTTCGCTCATCGAAAAGGTGCAGTCGGAGGTCGACGAGGAAAAGGCCCTCCAACTGCAGGAGAAGATGGAGCGCAATGCCTTCACGCTCGAAGATTTCCGTGACCAGCTTCAGCAGATGAAGAAGCTTGGCTCTCTGCAGAACATTCTCGAACTGCTTCCGGGCGAGATGTTCAAGGGCATTCCGAAAATGACTCCCGAGATGACGGGGCAGATGGAAAAGGAGATGAAGCGGACAGAGGCGATCATCAATTCGATGACGCTCAAAGAACGCGATGATCACCTGATCATCAATGCCTCTCGCAGGCGCCGCATTGCGATGGGCAGCGGAACGACTTTCAATGACGTCAATAAGCTGCTCAAACAGTATGTCGAGATGAAGAAGGTCATGCAGCAGATGATGCAGGGCGACGGGATGCTCGGCGGCATCAAGGGAAAAGTGGCGCGCAAACTTACCGGCATCGGGGCGCGCAAAAAGAAAGTTACCAGGAAGAAAAAACGTAAATGAGAGCCGCAGCGGGGGGATCCCCCCTCATTTTGTGGCGATCCTGTGAGGTCCGGGTTTTGGCGAGAGCTGGCCTCATTTGAAAGACTGAACTATAATTCGCAGGCATCATTTTAATTGGAGGTAGTTGTCTTGTTAGCAATAAGATTGACGCGACAAGGTGCGAAAAAGAAGCCGTTCTATCGCGTGGTTGTGGCTGAAAAGCGCGCCAAGCGAGACGGTCGTTTTGTGGAAATCGTCGGCTATTACAATCCCTGCCGCGAGCCGGTGGAGTTGAAACTCGATCACGATCGAATCAGCTACTGGATCAAGTGCGGAGCCCAGCCGACCGACACGGTTCGCAGCCTGATTCGGAAGAGCGAGCAGTTGCAGCCGGCAGCCGTCTAAACATGTGATCTGGCCATGTGATCGGGGGTGCCGGAAATGTCCGTACTGAACTGGAGATAGCCGCAATGAAGGAACTCGTTGAGTTGATTGCCAGAGCGCTGGTCGATCGCCCGGAAGAGGTCAAGGTTCGTGAGAATGAAGATTCCCAGGCGACAGTTCTTGAACTGCGTGTGGCCGGCGATGATCTGGGCAAGGTGATCGGCAAGCAGGGGCGCACCGCCCGGGCTATCCGAACCATTCTCAACGCATCCGGGACAAAGCTCAAGAAACGGTTTGTCCTGGAGATCCTTGAATGATTACGGCCCGGCAGACGGTTGCCGATCCTGACGATCTGATCAGCATCGCCCGCATTGCCAGACCTCAGGGCAGGTCCGGCGAGGTCATTGCAGATGTTTTGACCGATTTTCCGGATCGTTTTGCGAAACTCAAAACCGCTTACATCAAACGACCGAGCGGCGTCATCGGGATTGCACAGATCGAGCGGGCCAGGCCTCACAAGAAACGCGTGGTCCTGAAAATTTCCGGCTGCGACAGCATCGACCAGGCCGATGAGTTTCGTGATTCGCTGGTCATGATCACCCGCGAAGAACTGACCAAACTGCCCGAAGACACGTACTACGATTTTGATCTGATCGGCTGCGAGGTGGAGTTTGCAGACGGCGCCCCTTTGGGAAAAGTTCTGGCTGTACAGGGTTTCGGTGCGGCTCCGCTGCTTTCGGTGCGTGATCTCGAAGGGCGCGACCACCTGATCCCGCTGGCATTGAGCATCTGCATCGAGATCGATGTGGAAAAGAAGCGAATCCGGATCGATCCGCCCGAAGGGCTGCTCGAATTATGATTTTTCGGCGCCGGATTTAATTTATGCGTTTTGACCTGCTGACCATCTTTCCGGGATTTTTTTCAGGGCCTTTTGATTTCGGAATCATCAGGCGGGCGAGGCAGCAGGGAATTATAGAGATCGCGATTCACGATCTTCGTTCTTTTACATTCGACAAGCATCACATAGTCGACGATCGGCCTTTCGGTGGCGGGGATGGGATGGTGCTCAAGCCGGAGCCGATTTTTCGGGCCGTGGAAACACTGACCGGCGATCATCAGGGCGATCATCAGGCCGATCATCAGGCCGATCATCAGGACGATGGGGATCAAGCCGGAAAGCGCACTGCGGTCGTGCTTCTCTCACCGCAGGGGAGAATCTTCAATCAGGGCGAAGCGGAAAGATTCGCTACCCAATGTTCGAGGATGATTCTGATCTGCGGTCGTTATGAGGGCGTCGATGAACGGGTCGTCGAAAATCTCGTCACTGACGAGATTTCTATCGGTGATTACGTTCTGACGGGCGGAGAAACCCCTGCCATGGTCATCGTCGATGCGGTGACACGACTTTTGCCCAATGCTCTTGGCAGCGAGACGTCGGCCGTCTACGATTCGTTTTCCGACGGTCTGCTCGATTACCCGCACTTCACCAGACCGGCTGAGTTTCGCGACTGGCGAGTGCCGGAGGTGCTCATCGGCGGCCATCACGCAGAAGTCGCCAGATGGCGGCGGCGAGCGGCACTGCTCAAGACTTTGAAAATGCGCCCTGATCTTCTGGACAAAGCCTCGCTCTCCGATGATGAGCGGAGGTGGCTCGATGAGATCAGAAACGGCGACCCCGAGATTTGATTTTTTAGAGATTTAATTTTTTGAGGTGTATCAAATGAATAAACTGGATAATCTTGATAAGGCTCAATTCAAGAGCAACATACCCGATTTCATTCCGGGTGATACCGTACGCGTTCACGTCCGCATCAAGGAGAGCGAAACCAAAGAGCGTCTGCAGGCCTTTGAAGGCGTGGTCATCGCCCGTCGCGGAAAAGGAATCGCCGAGTCCATCACGGTCCGCAAGACGTCATTCGGGATCGGCGTCGAGCGCATCTTCCCGCTGCATGCCACCATCGTGGATCACATCGATGTCGTCAAACGCGGCCGGGTTCGTCGAGCCAAGCTCTACTTCCTGCGCGAACTGCGCGGCAAGGCGGCTCGTATCCGTGAAAGAGATACTCGTACTCACGCTCCCAAAAGCAAGTAACTTAAAATAATATTTCGTCGCACCTATGCCGAAGGTCTATTCCTCTTCGGCATAGGTGTATTTACACTGCCTCATACTGCCTTTCCAGCTTGCCCTTATTTTAGCTCGCAAATTTTTATTTTTATTTTTTTTCAATAACGGAAACTATTGTCATTCAGGAGGGAATAAGATGAATCCCGATTCTGCAGGTGAGATGGTCAATGGAGATGATCAGCAAACAGGCGCTAAAGACAGCCCATCAAAATCCGGATTCCTCAAGATGGGTGCAATCATCAGCCTGCTCATCATTCTGGCGATCTATCTTTTGAGGCTGGACAAGGTAATAGGGTTGATGACGGACGACGCATGGTACGTCCTGATTGCCAAAGCGCTCGCGACAGGTGGGGGCTATACTTTGATCAATTCGCCCACGCCAGGTATCCTCCCGCTTTATCCTCCCGGCTTCCCGCTGCTTCTATCGTTTGCCTACAGACTGTCGCCTTCTTTTCCGGGAAATCTATGGCTGCTTAAATCGGTCTCGATTGCGGCAATGGTGGTCTCCTTCTGGGTGACGATCAGATATCTGGTGAGAGATCGCAATATGCCGGACTGGCTCGCTCTTGGGGTGGCCGCCGGAACTGCGCTCTGTCCGCCGTTGCTTTTTCTGGCGGTCTCGACGGTCATGTCCGATATCGTCTTTTTGATGTTTCTCATGCTCACGGTCTATGTTGTTGAAAGATGTGTCGAGTCCAGAGGGACCTCACTGGAGTGGAAATTCGTCCTGCTGGCTGCGGCCCTTGCTTCATATACATTCCTCGTCAGATCGATCGCGATTTCACTGCTTCTTGCCGTCCTGATCTATTTCATCAAGGAGCGCCTGGTCAGGGCGGCGCTGATTTTTGCGGTTGCCTCGGCATTGTTTACAGGGCCCTGGATGATCTACTCGCGAATTCATGCCCCGACACCGCAGCAGCGGCTTGAACAGGGCAGCAATATCATCATTCCATACACCGAGCAACTTTGGCACAGGCTTGCCGGCGATGCCGGATCGGGAGTCATAACTGTAAAAGAACTTCCAACCAGAGTCGTCAACAATTCACTGGAAGTGCTCGGCAGAGATACCCTTCATATCCTGGCCTCGGGCATCTTTGAGAAGATGCGGGATCCGATGAAGGATGCGGAGAAGATGATCGAGGAGGGGTATCTTCGCCACGGCGATCTGCTGCCGCTGTCCTTGTTTTTAAGCATCTTTGTTCTCATCGGATACTTTTCGCTGGTTCTGAGAAAGATCACTTTTGCCGAGATCGCAATGCCTCTGATTGTCGGAGTCATCGTCCTCTGGCCGTTTGAGACGATTCGTTACATGCTGCCATTGGCGCCGTTCGTCCTCTTCTATTTTCTCTACGGTTTGCATGCTGTTCAGGGATTTCTTCAGAAATGGGTTGCTTCCGACAAGTTCCCGGAGCGCTGGCAACTCGCTCAAATGGCTCTGATCGCCATCATCGCCCTGCATCTCTACGGAAACCTTGGGAGGTATGTCTTCTCTGAGGACACTTCCGTGGAGGATTGCAATGGTCTCGAAAATTCGAAGAGATCGAATCCCTCATGCAGAGGCTCGACATGACAGCAAAGAAATCGGACGTCATCATTGCAACAAATCCCGCACTTCTCAATTTGTATACCGGCCACAAGACCGTTACGTGGGATAACCCTGGATTGAGGTGGGCCAACTGGAAAGAGTTGAAGGCCCGGTACATGCTCTGGATGACCTTCTATCCGATGCCGATCGATCCGGCTGAACGAAATTTCAAGACCGTCTATCTCTCACGCGACGAATCCCGGTTCAGAATACTGGATATCGGCGATCCGGAAACTCGTCCTGACTGGAAGTGAAAATACAGGATTACGAAACAGACGAAAAAAACGAAACAGACGAAAAGCGCTAAAGGGTGAAAAAGCCAGTTTGATTTGATTGTTTCGTCTATTCCGTGTATTCCGTAATCTTGTCTTCGTCTGATAAGCGCATACAACATTGAACCCCGAAAGCCGCCGCACAAAATATCTGACCCTGTTTCTGGCGATGCTTCCCGTTCTCTTTTTCTGGCGGCATACGCTTGGATGGGGGACGCTTGGAGACCAGGATGCGGTCTTCTGGTTTTTCCCTGCGTATAAATTCGTTGCCGAGCAGTTGAGATCCGGCCATCTGCCGCTCTGGTCGCCGTTTTTATATTCGGGGAGTCCGATTTATGCCCAATGGCAGGCGGGGGCGCTCGATCCGATCAACTGGATTTACATGATCGGGACGACGGCGAGAACGCTGACGCTGGCTCAGGAATTGAGTTTTTCCATCAGCCTTGTCTCGACTTTTCTTTATACACGCAGTCTTGGATTCAGGCGCAGAGCGGCGGTCGTCTCAGCGGTCATTTATTCATTAAGCGGCTTTCAGGTTGGTCGAACGCTTTATCCCGGCTTCATCCACATTGTCGCCCTTCTTCCGCTGGTTCTCTTCTTCACCGAAAGGCTATACAGGCGCGGGCGCAGGCAGGATTTGATCGGTGGCGCACTGGTCATTGCCTGGCAGGTCTTTGCGGCTCATCCTCAACCGCTGATCTATTCCTCCCTGCTTGTCTGCGCTTATGCATTGAGCTGCGTCCTTTTCAGAAGCGAGGAGGCCGAAAAATATGCGGGACGCAAAGGGAAGATCCGGTTTCTGCTTGAATTCAGCCTGATGTTCATCGCCGGTATGGGGTTTTCGGCCATACAGCTTTTGCCGGCGGCCGAGATTGCCGTCCGTTCCGTCCGCCAGGAATGGCCATATGAACTGTTCACACTGCATTCGCTTCACCCCATCTCGCTGCTCAACGCATTGTTTCCTTTCCTGCACGGAGGTGGCGCTAGATATACAAGCTGCCGTACTGGGGAGTCTACTGGCATCACAACGAAGCACAGATCTATCTCGGACTGATTGCGATTTCACTCGCAGTTGCCGGATCGATCCATGCCCGGCGGAGCCGCTTCATTCCGGGGAATTTCTGGAGCTTTGCGGCGTTGATCGGAATCCTGCTGGCGCTGGGGAAATATACCGGGCCGCTTTCGCAGTTGCTCTTTCGAGTTCCGCTGCTGAGCCACTTCCGCAGCCCGAACCGTCACTGGATGGAGGTTGCGCTGGCGGCCGCAGTTCTTGCCGGATATGCGATGGACAGGCTGCTGAGCGAAGATTCGCCGATACTCAAGTCAAACGTACGAAACTCCGCGATCGTTCTTGCCCTGCTCTCACTGGCCGCAGGCGGCTTCGTTTTGCTGGATAAGGAGCGGGCTGAGCGCATGATCCGTTCGATGCCCGATCTTGACCGGATGAACCCGGGGTTTCTGCTGCAGGCCGGCGCGGAGTTCTATGTCCCGATGCTATCTGCCATGGCGGCATTGCTGATTCTCTGGTTGTTCGTTTCTTCAAAATACAGGGCCAGACTTTACCCGTTGCTTCTCCTGTTTCTGCTGGCCGATTACCATTTGTATCAAGTTTTTGCGCCGATCAGCAATCCGTTCAAGCTTGAAGATCTGATTGGAAGGGCGATGCCTGAAACGCTTGCCGCCAGGCAGAGCGAGACCGATCCGATCCGTTACCACATCCTGCTCAGCCCGCAGACGGGCGAGTTCAGCCCGTTCTGGTTTTACGGCCACGAAATGGCCTCCGGCTATGACCCGATGCTCAATGAGCGATACAAGACATTCAGCGGTATCGATGAGGCCGGGCGTAGTTACCTGACAACAATGATTGAACCTTTTGACCGCACGCTGGACCTTCTCAATGTCCGTTACGTATTCGTGCCCGCATCGTTTGTTGGCCAGGGCTATTCGAAAAATCCGGATCAGGATAGCAATGTTTTTGCCGCGGAACTGAATAACGGAAGAGCGGCGGTTTTCAAGCTTGATGGATTCGCCGGAGATGCGGTCAGGCTGGTTTCGAATCTCTCGAATTCGCCAACTGTCCCGGATAATGCCGGCGTCGCCGAGTTAATCATCAAGTGCGGGAACGAGACGGCCTGGAGCGCTTCGATTCTCACCGGACGCGATACCGCCGAATGGGCCTACGACAGAGCCGATGTCAAAAAAGATCATCAGGCATTCCAGACCGCCAATCGCTGAAAGCGGCCCGGCGATGCCGGCGCGACTTTTCAGGCTCATTCATATCGAGCCTCATTCAAGCTCCCGGCCGGCGGTATCAAATGCAGTTCCTCCCGGACAATTGAGATCAGTTCGAAACTCGGGTTCGATGTCACACTATCGGTAAAATCGATCGCCATTGAGGATTCTGCAACCGGGAAAATTACGCCGCTGCCGAGATCGCTCGGGTCTGCCCTCGATGAATCAGCGCGCTGGCGGCTATTGCCCGATCGCAGCACCGCTGAGCCTTATAAAGATTACCTCATCTATGAAAACCTGAACTCGCTGCCAAGAGCATGGCTGGTCAATCAGGCAAAGATCGAATACGAAGGCGACCAGTTGAAGCTGATCCGTGGTCAACTCAACGGTTTCAACCCTCGTCTCCGCTCTCGTCGATCATGAGACTGCCGGGAAACTCGATAAGTCGCTGCTGGCTGAAAAGGGAACTGCTGTAAGGGGCAAATCCCAAATAACCCGGCGATCCGCAACAAATATGCTCGCCCGAATTGAATCGGACTCAGCTTCGATTCTCGTTCTTAGCGAGGTTTTCGTTCCAGGCTGGAAGGTCGAAATAGATGGACGGAGCAGTCAATTGATTCAGGTGGATTACAATCTGCGAGGCGTTCAGCTTCCGGCGGGAAATCATCAGGTCAGAATCTTCTACGATCCTTTGTCTATTAAAATCGGGGCGGCCATTTCATTCCTGACCACCCTGTTTCTCGTGTTTTTTATGCTTAGGAAGAGAAAAGATTACGAAACAGACGAAAAGATCTAAAAGGGTTAAAAATAGAAATTCAGATGGTTAGTTCGTCTATTCGTAATCTCTCTTCTCTCTTCTCTCTTCACGGCCGCGGTTTGACGGGTTTGGCCTTAGGGTCTTCCTTTTTGGTCTCGCCGGGTTTCGCCGGTGTGGTCGCAGGTTTGTTCTTGTCATCCACCGGCGGCTTCTTCTCACCGGGCTTTGTCGTATCCTCTATGATTTCTTCGACTCCCGTGATCTTCGTCAGACTGGAACTGCTTGTAGTTTTTATACTTGATGACCATCTTGACGTGTACGCGGAAACGATCGAATTCAAGATAGTCGTCGCCGTAGGTGTAAGTCGGGAACCAGTAACGGCCATCGATGTTTCTCTGTATGTCTCAAATTTCCGGGAATCGCTGATCGAACTCCGGAACTACTTTCCCAGCCGTCTTGACGATCTGCAGGTCTTCGTCGTCGACCCAGATGCGTCCCTGGAAATACTTGCCTTCAATCTTCTGATCTCTCAACCGCTTGAGTTCGCGGTTGTTCGACATGACTTTTGGGATGACATCGAAAACATAACAGTTGAGCTCATCGACCTTCTCCTTGCCGATGTAACTAACGCTGTAACTGGGCAGGTCCTGTGACCCAAGGGCAAAGGGCTGAAGGTTGATGAAAGCGTTCTTGTCTTCTCCTGCGTCATTCGCAGTCCCGCATTATCAAGCGTCGACGGCGGAGCCTTGATGATTCGCTCCAGTCGCATACCCGCATCGTTGAAGACGAAGTCCGAGACCTGATAAAACTCGCCCGAAACGATATTGGCCGGGCCCAGCACCTGAAGCCTCGATTCCTGCTGATACGAAAATTCCTTCCATATCTCGCGAAGCTCGCTCTCCTTGGCTGTGAATCTGCGGATTATCTCCTCCGGCGTCAGCGGCAATGCCGGTTTCTGACCTCCAGATCGATACTCCTGTCCGGTTGTTCTGCGCCATTGCAGGCAGCAATGCCAGCAGCATAAAACCAGCCAAAGACAGTACTGCAAATAGCTTTTTCATCTTCACTGCTCCTTCTTCCTTCATCCCTCTTCTGTTCAGTCGTTCACTCACTCAACCCGCATCTGATGTCAAGTATAGCCAATAATGTTGCTTTTGTAACTTTGGCTTTATTTTCCGGACAGTTATAGAACGCTCATCCGTCTGATACTTACCGGTCCCGGTCAATTAGTTATTGCTTATCTGGTTTGATGACATTCAATATTTCCTGGTGCAACAGGTGATTGGTGGCGAGTCCCTGGCCGGATTTGAATTCGACCTCGCCGGAGAGGTTGGTGAAATGGCCGCCGGCGCCGCTCAGGATAGGGTGAAGCGGTGCAACGTCGTAATAGGCCAGCTCGCCGGGTTCGATCATGACATCTGCGAGGCCGCGTGCGACAAGGTAATAGCCGTAGCAATCGCCCATCCCACGCACCAGTCTGACCTTTCGGGAAAGTTTGAGCAGGCTCGGGCTGTTCCTGTGATCGATCAGGCTGCGCGGATCGGTCACAAGCATCGTGGCGTCCGAAAGGCGCGTAGTTTGCGAGACCTGACACCGCTCACCGTTGAGGAATGTCCCTGTCTCAGCCGACCCTATCAGATGAAGATCCTGAATCGGAAAATAGATCGATCCGAGCACCGGCAATCCATCACGCTCCAACGCGATCATCGTTCCGAACAGAGGCGTTTTCAGGACGAACGACTTCGTCCCGTCTATCGGATCGATAATCCACCGGTGAGAAGACGCCTTGTCAGTCTCTCCATACTCTTCGCCGTAAATCGAAAAGCCGGGATAGAGCTTTTCGAGCGACACCCGCAGGAACTCCTCAACCTCACGGTCGGCTTTGGTAACCGGTGTGTCGTCCGATTTCATTTCGACTTCGAGCGGCTGACCGAAATACCGGCGAACTATTGCACCCGATTTTCTGCTCAGCTCATTGAGCACCGGAAAAAATGATTCGAGATTCTCCATATCAGGAATTCCCCTCAGTCTCTGCTTCTTTGCTGAGCTGCCGGACTTTTCGCAGAACCAGATCGTAGCTGAAGCCGCGGCGCATCAGATAATCGAACAGTTTTTTTGTCTCCTCACGGGTTGAGGGCTTCCCTTTGAGCCGGACACGCTTGTCGACGGCACGATCGATCAGCCCCTCTTCATCCCGCTCGGTGTAGGCTTCATCGAGCGCGTTTTCCACGACCTCAGGCGGCAACTTCTTCCTTTGCATCGCGGCGAAGCCTGGTCCGGCCCAGCGGCCTCGCAGTGAGCCTGGACCCAGCAAACGAAGCGGCATACTGCTCGTCATTGAGATATCCCAGCTCCATCAACCTGGTGATCACCTGCTCGACCACTTGCTCTTCTGCCCACTCCTTCTCATTGAGCCTCTCGCGCATCTCCGCCACCGTCCGCGGCTTGTAGGCAAGCAGCCGCAGGCCTCTTTCCATGGTTTTTTCATAGAGTGTCGCCGCCATAATCAATGCCAAGTGTAAAGTTAAATGAGAAGTTGTCCGTTGTCAGTCACCGATTCCCTGCACTCGATGAGCAAACAGATAATAACCGACAACTCACGTCTCACTTTAAACTTTATATCTTAAACTTTAAACTCATGATTCCTGTTTTACGATTTCTCGATAGCCGTGTTATATTTTTCGCTTATATTTCCATAGATAAATCAAACATTCGAGGTAACCCAATATGTCCGGGCATAGTAAATGGCATACGATCAAACATAAAAAAGGTGCGCTGGATGCCAAGCGCGGAAAATTATTCACCAAGCTCATCAAGGAAATCAGCATATCGGCCCGAAGTGGCGGCGGAGATGTCAATGGCAACGCGCGCCTGCGTAAAGCAGTCAACGACGCCAAGGCCGGGAACATGCCGAATGACACGATCGATCGCGCAATCAAACGCGGCACCGGAGAACTCGAAGGCGTTCATTACGAGGAAGTGACATACGAAGGATACGGCCCGGGAGGAGTAGCCGTCATGGTTCAGACCACGACGGATAATCGCAACCGAACGGTATCGGAATTGCGGCACATCTTCTCAAAGAACGGCGGAAACCTCGGCGAGTCAGGCTCGGTTGCATGGATGTTCAATAAGAAAGGGCAGATCATCGTTGACGCCGCAATCAAAGGCGAAGACGCGATGCTCGAGATCGCTCTCGAGGCCGGCGCGGAGGATATGAGAAATGAAGGCGAGAGCTATGAAATCCTGACTGCGTCTGAAGATTTCCATGCCGTGCTCGATGGGGTCAAAGCCGCAGGCATCGAACCAGTCTCAGCGGAAATCGCGATGATCCCGATAAACACGATCAAGCTTGAAGGATCTTTGGTTAACCAGATGCTCAAGCTTTATGACGCTCTCGACGATCACGACGACGTTCAGAGTCTCGCCTCGAACTTCGAAATCGATGATGCAGCCATGGAACAGACTGGAGCTTAAAGGAGTTTAAAGTTCAAAGCAAAAAAGTTTAAAGTGGCGTTGTCGATAGCCGGATGGTCAGCTACATTCTCATTCCTTCAGCATTCTCGGAATCCAGGACTGACAACTTCCAACTTCTCTTTAAACTTTAAACTATAAACTTTGAACTACTTATGACTTACAAGCGACGCGGCGCAGTCACAGGATCCGGTTTTCAGGAAGCCATCAACCGTGTCAACGACGCATATGAGCGCACCGGCAGAGCGTGCATCACACGCAAGGCCATTCCCGGAAAATATCTCGTCGACAAGGGTGAGCAGAGGAAGGGGTTGTCGCTGCCTGATCTGGGGACAGGGGGCACTTCCAGGATCGATTCCTCCGATCTGGCGAGACTCGCAAAGGCGCAGAAGGTCACCGACTGGCGACGATTTGTTCCGGAATCGAAGGCTGAACCGGATTACGGCGGAGTCGTTTCGCCTGACGGGCGGGCGATATTTTTCGACGCCAAGACGACAAGACGCGAAGCCCTCGATTTCGACAACCTGCACGCACACCAGATTTCTTATCTGGAACGAACCTCAAGGCTCGGAGCGATAGCGGGATTTCTGGTGGAGTTCAATAAATACAAGCAGATCTTCTTTCTGCCGGTGCAGGTGTTGCTCAAATGGCGTGAGGAAAGCACGCGGAAAAGCCTGCCATACAAATTTTTTACCAGCCACCTGGTGCCTGCTCCATCAGGAAAGGGATTGATAATTTTCGATTATCTTTCAGCCATTGAGCAGCAGGAAGATCGCTATCAACGCGATTTTCAGAAATTCGACCTGAATACTGCCAGGTGAAATAACTTCCCGGCCACCCCGCCCACCCCTGGCCACCCCTCAAAAAATATAAAGGAGAAATCTCTATGAGAACCGGTTTGTTTTTCGGAAGGGGATTGGCGCATCTGCTGGCCGCATCGATCATCCTCTTAATCACGTTTGATCAGGTGGAGGCAAAGAAGATATTCGTGCCGGGACGGCGGGCAATCGTCTTCGATGAGCGTGTTTCGGTATTGCGTGAGAGGCCTGATGCCAAATCAAGAGTGGTCCAGCGGCTCCGTCGCGGGCGGGAGATCGGCATCCTCGCTTCAGCCGCAACCAGGAGTGGCGGCAGGTATCTGCGAGTGGCAATTTCAAGGAACAGGGAAGGGTGGATTCTGGCGGAGTCCGTCGTGATTCCCGGCAGCACCCTCGATGCTCAAAAAATTCTGCGGCTGATTGATGAGACCTCAGATGATTTCATCAGGGCAAAGCTGGCGAGACTATGCGCTGATGAGTTCCGGACAACGGCATTGGCGCCCGCCGCCCTGCTCAAACTCGGTGAAACGGCCGAGCGGGTTGCAGAGCGTTTGACCAGGGATGCCGGACGCAGACTCGGCGAAGATCCATCTATCCCCGGCGTCAGTCGCCGTGACCTGTTCCTCAACTTCATCGGCCTTGATCGATTTAACAAGATCGGACTTACTTTTAACTACGTCGAGGACGAGGGCGATTCATTTACGACGGGAAGGCTTACCGCGAGCTGCTGAAAAATATCCGAAAAGCAAAGAAGCGGAGAGGGTCAGAAGTTTAAAGTCCAAAGTTTAAAGTTTAAAGCGTTGACGCATGGAGTTAACGCATGGAGTATTCTTTATCTCCGTTGCGTAAAGTTTAAAGCATGAACCGATGATACGTGGATCATTGAAAACAGGCGGACTCCATGGAGTGCGGCGACCTGTCGCCGCTTTGGTAGTCCTGTGGCCACTCAAATATTGAGAAAAATCTAATCCACCGCAAACCGCCCACCGATTTAACAGGACTTCTGGAACAATACCAAAGCGGCGACAAGTCGCCGCACTCCATGGAGGTCGCAAATTTGATGCGATTTGGAAAAGCGCTGCTACAAACTTTTAACTAGCAGGGCCTTTTCTGCAACGGAGGAATAAATTAAATTCCTTGACATCGCCACCTCCCGATCTGCTATATTGCGCCCGCCATTAA
Source organism: Acidobacteriota bacterium (assembly GCA_016710075.1). Taxonomy (GTDB): domain Bacteria; phylum Acidobacteriota; class Blastocatellia; order RBC074; family RBC074; genus JADJLO01. Next base: position 226,458 of record JADJLO010000002.1, read on the forward strand.
AACAAACAAAAGATAAAAGACCATCGATTGCCCGTTCCTCCATATTCTGATTCAACGACTTTACTTCGACTGAAGTGAATCGATTACGTGAGCATAGTTTCCATCAGTCGCCATAGCCAGGCGGCTGCAGCCGACAGCCAAACGAACGATGACCGGCTCGGGTCATCAGGAGGACAATTATGCGCAGCCTTCTATTACTTTTATCAACATGAAAACACAGGGAAATCAACCTATACCCAAAGATCCGTACAAAAGAACATATGAGCAATATTGGAATCAGACGTCGGAACCATATGCTGTAGCTAAATCTATAGCTATTAAAGGGCCAGGCATTGATAAAACAATACCATTGGGTTCTCAATACTATTCGTGGCCGGCTTACTGGATTTTCAATGCCACATTAGATGCAGGATATTCATCTCACCAGGAGTTCCAGAATGTTACCTTGATTCATGAGTACATGCATATATTGAATAACATGAATCATGAGCAACTCGTTGAAAAATGGGAAAAAGAGGGTGCACAGTTTAATGAATATTGGAGAAATAGAGGTGGCCTTGGGCCTGCAATTCAGGACTGGATAAGAGGAGGCTGCAAGAAGGAGTAGGAGATGTTTATATGATGATTAAAATCTTATTGATCCTTTTGTCGGCAACTATTTTGGCTGGCGTTATCATATTTTGGCCCTATGAAGTCAGGATTAAGGGCGAGACTGAAAATTTGAAGACAGACCGGCCTGAATTCCCCATCACTGTTTATTCAGAAGACAAAGGGGAAATATCAGTAAGGGCTGTACTAATTATTCCTGAAGATCACTTTAACCAAAGTGATCTGGTGCGGGTTATGAAATGGTACAGTACAGTTAATTCAACGTATAGTATTATTGTTGTAAATTTGTACACGAATCCTGATAATGCAAGATCTTATTGGCCGATGCCCAGGTCGTTATGTATATGAGGATGCTGGTTATATTAAAATGAGCCGAAAATCTGGTGAAGCAGACGAGTGGTTTATTTATAGAAGATTTCTTCCCATACCGGTATGTAGTAATAGGGTAGTTTTATCAGGTAATTATCATGGGCCAAGAGGATAAGCCCCACTTGATGGATTTACACACCATGAGGGGGGATCTCAGTTAGCGATGTCATTACTCTGTTGTAAATAGCAAGGGATATGTCGGGGATGAATGTAACGACATCACCTCGGGCCTGACATTCCGTAGAACGGGCGCGATCAAGTAGATGAATTACGGCAACGGGCGGAGGCTGCAGATGAGTTACGACGCCAACCGGCAGCAGCCAGCCGGCATGAAGGTCGACCGGCAGGACGGAAGCGACACGATCATCGATAACGCTTACCAGTATTATGACTCACAGGGGCGCAACAACGGCCGGATCAGACAGATCACGGACAACTACGACCCGGGCTACACGACGCAGTATTATTACGACGATTACAACCGGCTGACGGGGGCCTACGCGGGACCGATTCCGAACTGGACGTGGTCGCGCAGCTATGCGCACGATCCGTGGGGGAATATCACCAATCTTGCCGGGGTGACACAAAACTACGCGACCAACACAAGCGGGGCTCCGGCGACAAATCGTGTCATCGGCGACAGCACCGGAGCCGCCTTCGGATACGATCAGGCCGGGAATATGACCTCCGCTCCGGGATGGTCTTACGCCTATGACGGAGCCAACAGGCTTAATCAGGCTTCAGGACCTTCCGGCACAAGCACCTATGCTTTTGACGGCGACGGGATGAGAGTCAAGCAGACGTCAAACGGAGGCTCACCGTTGCTCTACGTCAGGTCGAGCATCATCAAACAGGCTGTCCTTGAGGTCAATTCGACGCAAGGGGTCTACCGAGCCTACATCTACGCCGGTGGCAAGCTGCTGGCCGAGAGGACTCAGGACGGGAATCTCTACTGGCTGCACACGAACCATCTTGGGAATTCGAGCCGGATGACGGACCAGAACGGAACGATGGTTTATCGCGGAGAGTTCGATCCTTACGGGAACCTGGTCTATGAATGGGGCTTGGCGGGGCTCAATACGAGGAAGTTCACGGGGTATGAAAGGGATAGCAACACCGGACTCGATTACGCCAATGCGAGGATGTATGGGCCTGGGAGGGGACGCTTCATGCAGCCCGATCCTGCAGGGCTCAAGGGGGCGAAAGTCGCGAGGCCAGAGACCCTGAATCGATATGCCTATGTACACAATGATCCGGTAAACCTTGTCGATAGAAATGGAGCCGAGGGCGAGCGTCCCGTCGACCCATTCCAGGCATTATGGGATTTATGGGCCCACAGCCGGGATTTGTATGCCCCGCTCACTCAACCAGAATCCGAGGTTTCAAGTCCGGCGTTTAATGACCTGTATAGACGTGCTTATGAAGCCTGTAAAGGTCAAATACCTGACAATCTGGACTCAGATCAGAAGGCGAACTTTACATCTGAGGTTGCGCAGAAAATATTGCACGTTACAGGATGGTCGGCAAAATATCAGAAGACCTGCTGGCTGTAACATGGGCTATGGAAAGCCGATTTGAATGGAATCCCATAACACAATATATGGAGGACACTGATACATATGATGTTGGGCCGATGCAACTGAACAGCTATTTTACTGCCAATGACATTGGTGATGGATTTTACGATCCCACTCAATATGGGTTAGGGTGGGAAGACGTTATGGGAAATTACAGTAAAGGAACTCGATTTAATGGAAATCATCATGCAAATATATTAGTGGGGGCGCTGAAATTAAAATGGCTTCTTCATGTGAAGGGCTCTGAGAGCGAAGCTGCACGTGCATATGTAGGGGCGCCCGGCAAACCTGGCCCCGAGGCTCGAAAGACGCAGTATGATTTATACTCCAACGGATTTAAAAAGTTTTTGACTGTTATAAAAATAACCTTGGCCTTTAGCTCTCTCTGAAAAACATGGATGTTTATAACATCGACGAGGATCGAGTAATGAATAATACGGGCCATACACAATGGAACTATCGGACGACTCCAATGATTATCTTTATTATTCTTATTCTGACTTGCTGTTCAGCTAAAGAGGGTGAATTACGAAATCAAACCACGGGTAGGATATTAATGAATGACCAGGGAAAGGATTTTATCCTAACTACTGACGATATCACCCAAGTTGATTTTGCTAATTTTACTTTTCCTGTTTCTCCTGGACAGAAAACGCTTCTACCAATCGCTTCTTTTAAAGTAGTTGATAGAGTGTACAGATATAAAGAAGATACTGGTAAGCGCGTTGAGTTTTATCAATCTAAAAATATCATTTTCGATAATGTTACAGGAAAGATGTAAACAAAGATGCAATTGTCGTCTTCACGATTGTCTCAGGTGATTTCTCAATTGGGACGGGAAGAGAGCATTGTATATACATATATACCGTCTTCGATAAACATTTGAAACTGATATGGTGTATTGACACAGGAGATCGTTCTGCCGGGGGATTGCGTGATGTATATGGTGAGGGTGGAAATTTAATAGTTGAAACGTACAACTCAGATGTTATTTTTGACAATCAGGGAAGTGCAGTTCCCGGAGCTTCCTGCTGTAGTAAAACATATACTAGAGCGGTATATCAATGGACAGGCGTTAGTTACCAGTTAATTGAAGCCAAAAGATATGATAATCCTTTAAATTTCGGGGCCTATCCAATTGATAATCATAAACGTATTAAATGAATTCCATCTTTAGGCCTTGGTCATGGTTTCAGCCATGGCGACTGATCAGGCTGTCTTTTGCAGGTTTTTTGATTAACTGGCCATTGGCCGTGCCTGGATGTCTAAACAATCCAACAACAAATCGTACAGAGAGGGCGGCCGCGAAGATTCCTATTTGAGTAACTTTACATCAGGTTAATTATTCAGAATTAGAATATCTGCAAGGGTAGGTGGAAAATGCTTTCTAAAAGACATCAAATGATGAGAACTTATTTGTTAATTTTATTGATAATTATGACCGGTTTAATCTCATGTAGTCGACCATCTAAAGAAAAAACTGGGCCGGCCCCGCCCGATTTCCCTTTCATCATGGAAAATGAGAAGGCTTCAGTTATTTTTATCGAACCAGAATATTATAATCAAAAAAATATACATCGTTTGTTCTTATGGCATTATAAAAAAGGGCTTAATACCGAAATGCCTCTACAATTATGCTATTTACAGATAAAAGGTTGCTTGACGCATATAATATAGCATCGCTTGAAAAGTATACTGATTGGAGTTATAGAGAGCCATTGCCGATTAAAGTTAGCCCTTCACCCTCTCCATCACCTTGGCATTCTTCAAGACTTCATTATTATGATGCTAGATTATCCATTGTACCTTCAGAGTCATCATTGAACCCGAACCAAGGAGATGACAGGAGTAGCAGAGGATATAATGTCGTATATTCTTTCGCTCCTGATTTGATTAAACCAAATGAGATAAAAAAGGTCGTTTTAAGGGGGGCAACATGGACGGAAGGAAATTATAATATCGAGACCCATGAATTTCCATGGTCACCAGGTAAGATCACCTTGCAAGCATACGACATCTATAATGTAGAGCCCAAAGGCCGTTACTACACATTTACAGTGCCCCGAATGATTGGTGATTATCGAGTACCAGCATTGTTTTCAACATCCTTCCCGATAAACCAGTAGGAATTCAACCCGAAAACTGGTACAAATATTCAATGACAGAATCGCCTATGTCTATCTTGGCTGGATGTATTCAGTAACACTGGATGGCGGGCGAACCTGGCACTTATGGGATGGAGAGAGAAAACTACCTGAATGGGAGTGTTGCGATCCAGGATTGATACAAGAAGTCAGTATTTCAGATCAGGGAACAGGCATTATGACATTAAGACCAGATCCGAAAAACTGAAAGCCTGATACGCCTTAAGACCTCTGATTTCGGGCAACATTGGGCACAATAATAGTGATCAGTATAGATCTGCTTGCCGGAGATCATTCTTGAGTGCGAGGCGACACTCTACTACGTCAGGTCGAGCATCATCAAACAGGCTGTCCTTGAGGTCAATTCGACGCAAGGGGTCTATCGAGCCTACATCTACGCGGGCGGCAAGCTGCTGGCCGAGAGGACTCCGGACGGGAATCTCTACTGGCTGCACACGAACCATCTTGGGAATTCGAGCCGGATGACGGACCAGAACGGAACGATGGTCTATCGCGGAGAGTTCGATCCTTACGGGAACCTGGTCTATGAATGGGGCTTGGCGGGGCTCAATACGAGGCGCCTGACGCCGCGCGTATTAATTCCGCAAGAAGAAATGCGTGCGCCGCAATCGTATAGACTGGCGTTGAAGGATGGGAAAGGAAATGCACTGGTTGAAATGTAAGAGAGCGAATAGTGATGGAGGAATAGCCGGGCAAACAGGCTTGACCTTTTTCATTATGCAGCAGACTTGATGAGAAACTCATCAATAGTGCGCAATGGCAGATCATGATCTCGCCAGCCGCCATCTTGGGCGGGTTGGGTGGTGATGAATTTTCGCATCGGGCGACTTAGCCCGATGGATCGTCTTTACCTTGATTTTCAAGGTAACGCTTGATGACCTCCAACGGAGCGCCGCCGCAGGTCAGAACACAGTAAGAGCGATGCCAGAAACCAGGCTTCCAATATGTCTTCCGAACTTCCATTTGCCAAGCGTGTCTTCAAATATCTCGCGCAACCGCTTCATCATCGCCGGACTGATTACCTTGCGGCGGTTTTTTGGTAACAAGAACCAAGCGATACTGAAGCGAGTAAGCGCAGTGATTGAGGGTCGAAAGGGATTGTTTCGCCATAACGAACTAAGTATAATGCCGGGGAAAGCATACAAGTTCAAGTTAAAACCAATCCCGCGTTTGAGCAAGCCTGCGTTTTCACGCTCGATACTTGCCGTGAACTCTATAACGCCAGCCTTCAAGAGCGCCGGGACGCCTATCAAATCAATCACGTCTCGCTCAACTACAATTCCCAGTCGGCGCAGCTTCCCGGCATCAAAGCCATCCGCCCGGACGTTGCCGCCGTCCACAGTCAGGTGCTTCAAGACGTTCTGCGCCGCTCTCAGAAGGCGTTCGACAACTTCTTTCGCCGCGTCAAGGCAGGTCAAAAACCGGGCTACCCAAGATTCAAGGGCAAGGGTTCTTTGATTCGTTTGTCTATCCTCAGAGCGGTTTCCGCCTCGAAGGCGACAAACTACACCTGAGCAAGATCGGCTCTTGCCGTGTCCGTCTATCCCGTCCGATTGAAGGAGGGATCAAAACCTGCACAATCAAACGAGAAGCCGATGGCTGGTATGTCGTGTTTGCCGTTGAATGCAATCAATCCCGCTTCATCCCGAAGACCGGGAAGGCGACGGGATAGACCTCGGGATAGAGTGCTTTGCCGCCGTCTCCAATGGCGAGCGAGTTGAAAACCCGAAACATTACCGCGCCGCCGAAAGTGAACTCAGAGAGCACAGCGCACCGTTGCGCGCCGAAAGAACAAGCGCAGCAACCGGCGCCGGAAGGCAATCAATATTCTGGCGAGGAAGCACCTGCATATCAAAGGCAGCGTGCCGACTTTCACCACAAGACGGCGCTTGATGTGATTCGACGTTACGATCACATCACCATCGAAGATTTGAACGTGTGCGGGATGGTCAGGAATCACCATCTCGCCAAAAGCATCAGTGACGCGGGCTGGAACCAATTCGCCAGGATCCTCACAAGCAAAGCTGCGAATGCTGGCCGTGAAGTGATTCTGGTGAACCCAGCCTATACGTCGCAAGACTGCTCCCAGTGCGGCAGTCGCGTGCGCAAGTCTCTTGCGGTAAGAGAGCACCGTTGCATCAACTGCGGTTTTGTTGCGCATCGTGATCATAATGCCGCCATTAACATTCAAAAGCGTGGGCAAAAGCGCGGGGCACGTGCTTCGGGGATGGGCTACGAAGCCCGTGTGAACCGAGAAGAATCCCCCACTATAGCCGGTCATCCGGTTTAGTGGGGGAGGTGTCAATTACCTGTAGTTTTGGAAGAGGTAGTCGATGAGGGGTTCTTTTTCATCTGGAGTGACAGCGGCGCCCCAGCGCATCATCTTTTCGACCTCGCGGGTCCAGCCCGGCCGCGAGAGACGCTGCTGTGCGGTCAGGTCCAGTTCGTGGCAGAGAAGGCATCTCATCTCGAAAATCTCTTTGCCGCGACCAGGAGCCGCATTTTTGGCCGAACCGGCGGCGCTGTCTTTTGGGCCCGAAATGAGCGGCGAGGTAGTTGACGATGACCGGTTTTCATCGTCGCCGACAATGGCTCCCCAGCGGATCATCTTGTCGACCTCTTGCTTCCAGCCTTCGCGCGAAAGACGCTGCGAGATGATCAGATCGGCTTCGTGGCAGCCGATGCAGCGCATGCGAACGGTTCTGACGCCTTCGCCCTCGGGCAGATCCTGGATCATCCGCGCTGATGCATCGCCGTGGCCGGCGATCAATACCGGGATCGCCAGAGCGGCCAAGACCAATAAGATTTTGAATTTATTCGTGAAGTTACCTTAGTCTTCGACATTGATTCTCACCTTATCGATAACGTTCCAGAGATAGCCGGAAGGATTCCACTGAGGAACGACGGGCTGCATCGTCCTTTGTCGTCAGTGCGCGCGACATGAGAACGTAAGACCCCGTGAAGCGATGTTGAACTCGTATTCGAACGACTGCCATGCGTATCGCTCGCGTTCTTTGCCGAGTTTTGCCGGAAGCCAGGTGCTGCCATTGTCCATCGAGACGTCAACTCTGGCGATATTCGATTCGCCCGCCCACGAAACCTGAGAGTCTGACCTTGCCCGGTTTTGTCTTTGTGCCCTCGAGCGGGGAGTTGATGAAGGATTTGACCACGAGTCCCGTGAGTGGAACCATATCTTTGGGATCCACGGCCGAGCCCGGAGCGACGCGCCTGTTGGGATAGCGATAGGCGGTCTTGACGAAAATCCCTCGTGCTCCTTGTCGATCACCTGCATATGGTTGAGCCATTTTACCGCGTAAGCGCCCTCCCATCCGGGGACGACGGATCTCAGCGGGAACCCGTGAAGCATCGGAATCGGTTCGCCGTTCATTTCATAGGCGATTATCGTGTCGGGGTGCATGGCCTTCTCCATCGGAACGTTGCGGATGAAGTCGGGCATCTTGCCTATAGGCTTGTCGGCTCCGTCGAGAGCGATGTATTTACCGGTGGATTTGACGCCGGCTTTTTTCAGGATGTCGGACATGCGCGCACCCGTACAGCGGGCCGTGCCCACCGCGCCCTTCTCCCACTGGATGCCCGCTACCGGGGGATCAAAAAAAGATCTGCCGTTGCCTGCGCATTCAAGCGTCACGGTGACCGTGGCGCGCGGCATCTTCTTCAATTCATCAAGAGTCAGCTCGATTGGCCGTTCGACTTCGCCATCGATCTTCAGTTTCCATTCTTTTCCCGCTCGTTCGTCGATGGAAGGCACGTAGGTATGAGTGCGAACATAGAAGAGATCCTTCGGCGTGATCCAGCTGTTGAGCAGCCCGACCGGCGTCTCAAGATCCTCCGGCCGCAGCGACCGTATGATCAGCCTCTCTTTGCCCTTGATCAATTCCTGAGTGAAAGCGGTTCCCGGATTTCCGGGAAGATAACGGCTTAAGCCTAAAGCCGTTCCTGCTCCTGAGATACCGGCAATGAAGTCTCGACGATTCATTATGCGTCCTCTTTGATGGTTTTTATTCGGAAACTTTGTATTCGTAAAACGACTGCCGATTCTATTCGCTGCGCCCCTTGCGGTCAATCTGGATAAGAAGATCCTGGGTTACGGAGAGACGATCGGATAAATCGCGGTGTTGCCGGAAAGATGCCCTGATTGACACCCCGATTGACACTCTGTCGGAGCGGCTTCTACAATTAAACTTCAGATGGATTCGAGAAATGAAGAATGATGAATCAATGATAGATGAGTTGCAGAAAAGTTATCTGGAGAAAAAAAGTGATATCCAGGCTCGTCTTGATGATTTTGTCGAGGTGGGCGCTTTGGGAGATGACGGGAGATTGTTTGAGGAGCTGGTCTACTGCATCTTCACTGCCGGGGCGAGCGCGAGGATGGGATTGAACTCGCTCGAGCGCGTCAGCCCGCATCTGCTCACAGGGACTCATCGGAGATTGATGAAACTACTGACCGGAGCTCACCGTTATCCACGGGCGCGCTCGGGCTATGTTGTCCATACGCGGAAATATCTCAAAGATTCATGCGGTCTGCGCCTTCGTGAAAAACTCGATTCATTCGCTGATGACACCGAAGCCAGAAGGGATTTTCTGGCGCGCAACCCGGGGATCAAAGGCATTGGCTACAAGGAAGCCAGCCATTATCTGCGAAACATCGGTTATAAAGGCTATGCCATCCTGGACAAGCATATTCTCAGGTCACTTCATGCATACGAAGTGATAGATTCTCCAAGGCCGCCGGCGACCAAAAAAAAGTACCTCGCTGTCGAGGAGAATATGAGAGAATTCGCCGCCAGGATAAAAATTGATTTCGATGAACTGGATCTTCTGCTCTGGTCGAACAAAACAGGCGAGATTTTGAAATGAATCGAAGCCAATGGGAGAATAGGGTGCAAATTATGAAAAAAGCTCTGCGGGTAATAATGGTTCTCTTTTCAGTTGCGTTGGTTTCCCAGTGCCTGGGCGTCACTACATTTGCTCAGATGCGCGGCAGGGCTTTAAAGCGCGCCGGGAAGGAGATGCGAGAGGCGAATTTCAAAGAGGCGGAAAGGATCTACCTCCAGCTTCTTGAGCAGGACCAGGCCGACAAGGATGCCCGGCTCCGGATTGAGCTTCGCCATGATCAAGCAGGGCAGACTGCAGGATTCGTATGAACAGGCCGCCCAGGTATTGAGCGCCGACCCGTTGAGTGCGAGGGCGCATTCCCTGCTGGGAACCTCGCTGCTCCGATCCGGCGAGTTCCGCAATTCAATCGAATCTCTCTACACTGCTTTGAAACTCAATGACAGCGAGGCTCTGGCCCTTGCCGGTCTCTCGGATATCGAATATTTCGAAAACCGGCCGCGGAGGGCTTATGAAGGTTTGAAGCGGGCCGTGACTCTCGACCCATACGAGCCGGACTATTATGTGTCGCTGGCGCGGGCAAGCTCCAGACTTGAGTACTATACCGAAGCCGCGGAAGCGTATCAGAAATTTCTCGATGTCTCGCCAAAAACCGACGCGGAGCGAAGAGCGCGAATCAAGGGGCTGATAGATTTTTATCGATACCTCGGCAGCACGAAGATTCACCGCCCGGGCGGTAAAGAGATCTCGACCGTGCCTTTTGACATCGTCAATAATCGTCCATTCATCGATGTCAAGGTCAATGGAAAAGGTCCGTTGCGTTTTGTCATCGATACGGGTGCGAGTCTGTCTGTCATCTCGGTCAAGACCGCGCAAAAACTTGGCATCAAGTCGGTTGCCAAAGGCGGGAATGCGCGGGCAATCGGAGGCACCGGGACCTTCCCGATACTTTATGGGCTGCTCGACTCGATGATGATCGGTGAAACTAAAATTGAGTCAGTCCCGGTATATATTCGCACGGTTCACAGCACTGATGATGCCCCTGAGGCTGAGCGGGCAGACGGGTATATCGGATTATCGATGCTCGGATCGTTCGCTATGACGCTCGATTATAAGGCAAAAGCGATGACTCTGGATCGGAGTCAAATCAGTGATGACGCCGCTGCTGCAAAACCGGATGCTTCTAAATCCGGCGAGAAAAAAGAGGCGGAAGCAAGCCCGGTCCCGCCTGGTTTGGTAGATTATGAAATCCCGATTCGCAGCACCAGCGGGGGCTGGCCAGCGCCGAGACCAATCTTCCGGGACTGGACCATCCTCTCAATTTCATCATTGACACGGGTGCGACCATCAGCGTTATTTCCAAATCCGCCGTCAAGCGAAACAGTCTCGAAGGGCTGAAGCTCGCGGGCGAGACTTTCAGGTTATCGGCGCGGCCGGAATCGAGGAGGGCGCCGAAGCCCTCGGTCTCTCCACGCTGACCGTCAGCGGCCTGAGAAAAATGAACTCGCGGGCGCTGATACTCGATCTCGAAGCAGTCAATGAGACTTCTGGTTTTGAACAGCATGGAATCCTGGGGGGAGATTATCTGTCGAATTTCAAGATCGTACTCGATCTGAGACGCTATCAATTCAAGCTGACTCCGCAGAACCCTGCCATCAGCGTCGCGGCTGAAAAGAAGTCCTAGCTGTAATTTAACGGTTAATCGTATGATCACCAGCATCTACCTTGAGACATCGGTCATCGGCGCATACCTCGACAAGGGGGAATCGTTTCGTCGCGACCTGACCATACGCTGGTGGGAGCACGAGCTGGGAAATTATCGCGCCTTCATTTCACCACTCGTCGAACGCGAACTGGAGCGGACGCGCGAGCCCTATCGTCACAGCTATCTTCAGTTGATCAAGTCTCTTCCTCAACTGGAGGTTACCGACGAAGCCGCCATTCTCGCGGAAGGTTATATCTCGCGCTGGATCTTCCAGCGCAAACTTCTGGGCGATGCGCTTCATGTCGCGCTTGCCTCGTTTCATAAAGTGGATTATCTGGTAACCTGGAATTTCGGATTCCTGGCCAATGTCCATAGACAGGCCCGAATCAAATTGTTCAATACCGCGGCCGGGTTTTTCGTTCCCGAAATTGTGACTCCGGAATTTCTCGTCAGCGAATTATGATTCGAGTTTTGAAATTGCCACTATGTATCAAAGACCAAGATTTCTTGAGGAACTGCATGCGATCCGTGAAGAGATGGCGCGCGAATGCGATTACGATGTCGATCTGTTTGCCGAGATGGTTCGCAGCAAACATGTTCCCGATCGCGGCCCGGTCCGCAATATTCGCGGGGTTCGCCGCGCTGCTCCGCCAAACCCCGTTTTGCTGAAAAAAGCGCCCCGTAAGAAGAAGGGATGAGAAGTTTGCCAATCGGATACTTTTGATTGCAACAGGAAAGAGATTTGAGTCTGGAAGTTTTGTGATTTTATGGGTGAGCCTTTTGATGCAATAGGTTTTAAAGTGACGGATGAAGCTTCTTACCAGGCGCTTGCGGAAGAGGCGCATCAGCGTGGGACGCTGAGCCTTTCACGTCGTTCGGCCGGAGTTCTTCACGGTTGCTGCTGGAGTCTGGGGTCGGGCCTTGAAGTCTGGACTGTGCTCTATGAGTCGCCGGAAGGGCTCTTTTACGCCGACTGCCGGCCAGCATTCCGCTCAAAACATGTCTTCAGTTTTTATCCTGGGAAGTGGTCGAATACGAGCAGGATGGTGAAGCCGTGGCCCGCGGCACGACCACGGATTCAGGAATAGAGATGCTTTTCGAGCTGCAGAACATCACCGAAGTCAGCATTCAGGATTTGCGAGCGCAGACCATTGTCGCCGCAGTCTCAGGGCTGGCCTACAAGGCAAGCATCTCCTCGCGCCCCGGCGATTCGGTTTTCACACCTCTGACCTTGAAACATCCCAAAAAGAAGCATGCCGAGAACGATTATGCCATTCGCGGCCGGATAGTTTCGTGGCGCGTGCTCAAGAATCAACATACGACCAGCGATCTTATCTGGATCGATGTCGATCTTGGACAATTCGCTCTGGAACTGCTCGTCAACCGATCCGATCTCAAGGGGGAATTGAAAAGTGGCGGATGGCTTTCCGCCGATGTCTGGCTGCAGGGACATATCCTCAACGAAAAGGATCTTCAATTGCGCTACGAGGGAATTGATCGCCGTATGAACAAAGCCGACCATTGGATCAAACTGCGTCGCCGGAACTGATGAAACAGAACACGAAACAGTAAATACTCAGCCATTTGCGGGCAATAGCAACTGAAACAATTTAGATTCTCGAATTCACCTTGTTACAAATAACCGCAAGCGAGACGCTTGCGCCCCAGCTCGTTAGCTAAAGTCCGGATTCTGATCCGGATAAGTTGATTTCCAGATCTGTACGTGGACATTTTGAAAATTTCGTCTGTTTCGTAATCTGATAGATATGACCTCGATTCTGACAGCGCGATGGTTGCTTCCGATAACTTCTCCGCCGATCGACGGAGGCGCGGTTGCCATTGAAAACGAATTGATCCTTGAAATCGGGAACCTGCAGGAGCTGCAGAAAAGATATCCTGATGCATCGGTGCGGGACTTCGGCAACTGCGCGATTCTTCCGGGACTGGTCAACGTCCACACACATCTGGAGCTCACCGTTTTTCGCGGCCGCCTTGAAGAGAGCCATTTTCAGAGCTGGATCCGCCGGCTGATCACGCTCAAGGCTGAGAGGCTCACCACCGACGACCTGATGCTGAGCGCCAGACTGGGCTGCATCGAATCGATCAGGTCCGGTGTCACAACCCTTGCCGACACTTCGGATTCGAGCGGACCGATCATTGCGCTGATTGAAAGCGGCTTGAGAGGCTCTATTTTTCAGGAAGTGTTCGGGCCGGATGAATTGCAGGCAGGATCGAGCCTCGAAGGGCTCAAGGCCCGGCTTGATGCTCATGCTGAAAGACTCAACTCGGCAGGCAGGGAAGCGCAAAACAGAATTACCGTCGGGGTCTCGCCACATGCGCCTTACTCGGTCTCAGCGAAACTCTATCAAGCAGTTGCGCGACTGGCTCTCGATCAAAAACTCGACGTCGCCATCCACGCTGCGGAATCGGCGGATGAGGCTGCACTTCTCAGAGACGGCGGCGGAGCGTTCGGCGAATCACTCCACCGCCGCGAGATCAGATTCGATCCTCCGGGATGCTCGACAATCGGTTATTTCGACAGGCTTGGAGTCCTCGACACCTCGCCGCTCCTGATCCACTGCGTAACTATTGATGAATCGGACATCGCTCTGATGGCGGCGAAAAAAGCCAGGGTGGCTCACTGCCCGAAATCGAATGCGAAATTCGGCCACGGTGTGGCGCCCTTGAATCTGTTGAGGCAGGCAGGCTTGCCGGTCGGCCTTGGGACCGACAGCGCGGCCAGCAACAACAACCTTGATCTCATTGAAGAAGCCCGCTTCTGCTCCATGATTGCCCGGGCCGAGCGGAAAGATGCCGCGGTATGCTCTGCCGATGAGATGCTGAGAATGATGACAATCGATGGTGCTCGCACCCTCGGGATCGATCACACGATCGGCTCCATCGAACCGGGCAAACAGGCCGACCTCATCGTTGTCGATCTGAATAACCCTCACAACCTGCCGTCGTACGATCCCGCAACCGCCATCATTTTCAGCAGCTCCGGACGTGATGTGATCATGACTATGGTGGCGGGAAGAGTGCTCTACTCAGACGGGCTCGTCTCCTCCATCGATGAGAAGCTGGTCGGAGAACAGATTCTTGAGATCCAAAACCGCCTGTGAATCATCACTCAACAGCAAGTAACCTCAGATCCCTATCAGCCCGGCCCGGATTAAAAATAACGAGATGGTGCCGACCAGCAGCCAGAGGATGACTCCCTGAAGCAGAGGCCTGACTCCGACTTTGCGCAGCGTGGCGACCGAGATTCCGCTGCCGATCAGAAAGAGCGTGATCGTCAAACCGATTCTTGCCAGCCTGTAGATCAGCGAATAGAAGTCATGACCGGCAGGCACGTAGCTGTTGATGACTGCGGCAAGACAGAAAAAAAGGATGAACCATGGCCATTGGATCTTCGCATCCTGTCGTTTGAACCAGGCCGTTCCGACCGCAACCGGGACTATCCACAGCGCGCGCGCCAGCTTCACGGTCGTTCCCACTGCCAGCGCCCCGGCTCCATATTTTGACGCAGCTCCAACCACCGAACTCGTATCGTGAATCGCCAGCGCGGCCCATAAGCCGAATTGGGACTGGCTCAAGCCCGCCCATAACCCGATGGCTGGGAAGACAAGCAGCGCAACCGAATTGAGAATAAATACCGTCCCCAGTGAGACGCTCATCTCCTCTTCCTTTGCCCCGGCAACAGGGCCGACCGCTGCAATCGCACTCCCGCCGCAGATGGCCGTCCCCACCGAGATCAGCAGCGCGCTGGTCGATTCGATCTTTAAAATGCGCCCCAGCAGCATCCCTGCCGCCATCGTTGCCGCGATACCTATAGCCGTGTAGATGAAACCCGACCGTCCGGCGTGCAACACCTCAGACAGGTTCATCCCGAAACCCAGGCCCACCACGCTGGCCTGCAGCAGCGTCTTCGTCAGCGCTTTAGTCTGTTTGGCATATGGATTGTGGACCAGAAGCCCGAAGGCAAGCCCGATCGCCAGCGCAAGCGGAGGCGATGACCACGGAGAGACAATTACTAAAAGGCAGCAGAAATAGACGATCTTTGGGAACATGCCCCGCAGTATAAGCAGTCAGGGCCGAATGTGTCTAATCAATCAACAGGCTCATCAAGATCGATCTCGCCGGGTTTCCTCCGTCCAATCCACCCGAGCACGGCCTGTTCAATCAATAACATTTATTACTACTGTTGTTACCCGGTCTGTGGAATAACCGGTATTGGGTGATTTTACGCAATTCTGGTGATATTCCCCATTCTTATGACCCTATAAGGAGATTTTATAGGTGAAATTCCGCTAATTCCAATTCGAAAAAGGGAAATCGGGAACTCCGGAAGAATCATTACAGGGAAGACCGGTATTCCTTGTCAGAACTGTAAGCACAGTCTTTTCAACAATAAATTTAACGCTTTAATAAGTCGGGCAATTTTCGACAATCGCTCGCAGGTAATTGAGCCAGCGGAATGCATATTGCATCAAGAGACTCAAATTATCCATGCAATTTTTTGAAGCTTATGAGTCATTGGCAATCAAAAAAATGAAAAAGCTTCATTTGAGAAAAGTGAGAAAGGTCAGGTGTCGCAAAAACATGTATGTAATGCGATGAAAAAGTGAAAGGAGGTTTTATGACTGGCAGAAGTCCATCCATTTGGCAGTCAATGAGAGCAAAGGGGTACTCGCGCCGTGATTTCATTCAATTCTGTACCGTGGCCGCGGTTACAGCCGGCCTTGAGTCGTCTGCGTTGGGCAAAGTCGTTGAGGCATTTGAAACGAAGTCGCGTCCTCCGGTAGTCTGGCTCCATTTTCAAGAGTGTACCTGCTGCAGTGAATCATTCATCCGCTCGTCACATCCGATAGTCGCCGACATCCTTCTGGATTATTTATCCCTCGATTACACAGAGACACTGCAGGCTGCTGCCGGCCATCAGGCGGAAAAATGTCTGCAGGACACGATCAAGAATTATCCCGGAAAATATATTCTTCTGGTCGAAGGTTCTGTGCCGATGAAGGATGACGGCATTTATTGCATGATCGGCGGGCGTTCATCAGAGGATATCCTGCGCGAAGCGGCGAAAGATGCAGCGGCAGTCATTGCGTGGGGAAGCTGCGCATCCAACGGATGCATTCAGAGCGCAAAACCGAATCCGACCAACGCGACACCGATTCACAAGATTATCGGCAAGCCTGTGATCAATGTCCCGGGTTGTCCGCCGATTGCCGATGTCATGACCGGGGTGGTCACGCATCTGCTGGTGTTTGGTATGGCGCCTCAACTCGACAGCCAGGGAAGACCCAAGGAGTTCTATGGGCGTCGCGTTCATGACACCTGCTATCGCCGGCCGTATTACGATGCGGGATTGTTCGTCGAAACGTGGGACGACGAGGCCGCGCGAAAGGGATATTGCCTGTACAAGATGGGTTGTCGCGGACCAGTCACCTATAACGCATGTTCGGTTACCAAATGGAATGGCGGGGTCAGTTATCCGATACAATCCGGTCATGGCTGCATAGGTTGCAGCGAGAACGGATTCTGGGATAACGGTCCGTTCTATCAACATCTCGCTTCATTCCCCGGCTTCGGCATTGAAAGCACTGCGGACACGATTGGCACTGTCGCCGGAATCGCAACCGCGGCCGGTGTGACACTGCACGCTATCACCACAAATATCAGGAAACGTAAACTGATAAAAGACGAAGTAGCGGAATCGGTCGAAACCGGAAAAAAAGCGGAAGGAGGTGACAAGTAATGGCACGCATAGTCGTTGATCCAATCACGCGAATCGAAGGGCATCTGCGAATTGAGGCCGTCATCGAGGGCGGCAAGATTACCGATGCCTTCAGTTCAGGCACGATGGTCCGCGGTTTTGAGAAGATACTCAAGGGGCGCGATCCGCGCGATGCCTGGGCATTTACGGAACGGGCCTGCGGCGTTTGCACCACGGTGCATGCTCTGGCGAGTGTCAGGTGCGTCGAGGACGCTCTTAAAATCTCGGTTCCCAAAAATGCCGAGCTGATTCGCAATCTCATGTTCTGCACTCAATATGTGCAGGATCACGTCGTTCACTTCTACCACCTGCACGCGTTGGACTGGGTGGATATCGTCAGCACCCTCAAGGCAGACCCGGCCGAGACTTCAAAGCTGGCACAATCGTTGTCAAACTGGCCAAAGAGCTCGCCGGGCTATTTCTCGGATCTGCAGAAGCGATTGAAAACCTATGTTGGCAGCGGCCAGCTTGGCATCTTTGCCAACGGTTACTGGGGGCATCCGGCTTACAAGCTGCCGCCGGAAGTCAACCTGCTTGCGGTTGCCCATTATCTGGAAGCTCTCGAATGGCAGAAGGAGATCGTCAAGATTCACGCGATCTTCGGCGGCAAAAATCCGCACCCGAACTATCTGGTAGGGGGCGTGCCGTGTCCGATCAATACCGATGAGGTCAATGCGCTCAATACCGAGCGGTTGAATCACGTGGGCTCATTGATCAGTGGCGCCATGAATTTTGTCGAGCAGGTTTATATTCCCGACTTGATGGCGATTGCAGGTTTTTATAAAGACTGGGCGGCAATTGGCAGCGGCCTCAAGAATTACATGGCATATGGCGACCTGCCAACTCGCGGTTATAACTACCCCGAATATTTCAAATTCCAGCGAGGAGCCATCCTCAATCGCAATTTGAACGAGGTCTTTGACGTCAACGGCCGCGATTCAGAAGAGATCAAGGAATACATCTCGCACTCCTGGTACAAATACGCGGATGGCGATACCAAGGGGCTGCATCCGTGGCAGGGCGAGACGGAATTCAACTTCACCGGGCCGAAACCGCCATTTGAACAATTGAATGTGGAGGGCAAGTATTCGTGGCTCAAGACTCCCAGATGGAAGGATCACCCGATGGAGGTCGGACCCCTGGCGAGGTTGCTTGTGGCTTTTGCCAAGGGCAATACAGAGGTCAAGGATGTTGTCACCGAAGCGCTTCAGAAGTTGAATGTTCCGGTCGACGCCCTCTTCTCGACGCTCGGGCGCACCGCGGCACGCGGGCTCGAGACGCGTCTCGTCGTTCGATGGATGAAGGAGTTCTATGACCAGTTGATCGCCAGCATCAAAGGCGGCGATGTCAACACCTTCACCCGCGAAAAATGGGATCCATCCACCTGGCCTGCGACCGCCGAAGGCGTGGGCATGACGGAGGCGCCGAGGGGCGCTCTGGCTCACTGGATTCGCATCAAGGACAGGCTGATTGACAACTATCAACTTGTTGTGCCGAGCACCTGGAACGCCTCTCCGCGGGACGCGAAGGGACAGCGATCTGCTTATGAAGAATCGCTGATCGGCACCCCGGTTGCAAATATCGAACAGCCGGTCGAGATACTGCGCACAATCCACTCCTTTGACCCGTGTCTTGCCTGTGCCGTTCATATTTATGATCCGGAAGGCAAACACGTTCATCAAGTCCAGTTCAATTGAGGAGGCGTGCCATGACCAGAGAACCGGAAGCAGTCTATCAATCACCGCCGGCCAATCATGCGCTTTTCAGAAAGATATACGTCTGGGAATTGCCGGTCAGGTTCTACCACTGGCTCAATGCCCTGTGCGTAGTAGCCCTGATTTTGACAGGTTTGATTATCGGCAGGCCACTGGCCATCTCTTATTCCAGCGAGGCCTATCAGCAGTACTGGTTTGGCTGGGTCAGATTCATTCACTTCGTTGCGGCGTTCATCTTCTTCTTCAACTTCCTGGCGAGAATATACTGGGGTTTCGTGGGGAATGAATATGCGCGCTGGGATAATTTCATTCCATTCAAGGGAGTTCAGTGGCGCGAGATCGTCGAAGTATTGAAGGTTGATATTCTGCAGACTAAATTGCAGAAGTTGATCACGATAGGCCACAACTCGCTGGCGGGAATAATCTACTTCATGACATTTCTCGTCGCGCTGTTTCAGGCGATTACCGGGTTTGCTCTCTATTCGAGCATGAGCGCTTCGTTCTTCCCGCGACTCTTTGCCTGGATAGTGCCATTGATGGGCGGAGATTTCGCCGTTCGCCAGTGGCATCATGTATTTATGTGGTTCTTCGTTCTATTCATCATCGTGCACGTTTACCTGGTCTTCTATCACGATTATATCGAAGGCCGTGGCACGACCTCGTCGATGGTGGGTGGATGGAAATTTCAACGAGAAGATGAACTCAAACGGAAATAATCATAAATCCGATACCCTCATCCTCGGCATCGGCAACATCCTGATGGGGGATGAGGGTGTCGGCGTTCGCGTAGTCGAGGAGATACAGAAAGCGAGGCTTCCCGTCAATGTCACCTGCCTTGATGGAGGCACGGGGAGTTTTCTGCTCCTTGATCCTATGCAGAGTGCCGAAAAAGTCATTCTTATCGATGCCACAGTGGACGGGGCGCCGGCTGGCACCCTGCGCAGGCTTCAACCTCGCTTTTCATCCGACTATCCACGCACACTGACGGCACATGACATTGGTCTTAAAGACTTGCTCGACACTTTTTACCTGCTGGGCAATCAACCTGAAGTGGTTTTATACGCAGTCTCAATTCCACCATTGCATGAAATGGGACTTGATTTAACTCCTCAAGTGGCTTCCCGCATTCCGGAAATAGCCCGGCAGATTCTGGCTGAGGTCAATGAGTAAATAACACACGATTAATGCAAAAGAACCGGACATTCAAGAAAGTCAACTGCGTAGTAAGTTTGTGATGTGAGGTAAAGCAGCTTTGCTGCAGGATGAATCAGGGCAGGATTGGCGGGGCACCGCCGGTCCTGCCCGTTTTTTTTCTTTGTTTCGTAATCCCTTTTCTTCTTCGTGTATTCCGTTTTTTTGGAATGTCCCGTATTCTTTCCGGCAACACCAATGTCCATTTAACCATTGACGAGGAGCTGAAATATGAAAGCAGTTTTGCGCCGGATCGGGCTTCCGATCGCAATCGTAATGATGGCCGTGATGATCTGGCCATCGGCTCAGTTTGGCGCCCAGAAGCGCCTGATTACCGAGACGGACCTCTTCAAATTTGTCTGGATTGCGGATCCGCAGATCTCCCCGGACGGGTCGAAAGTGATATTTGTCCGCAACTGGGTGAATCAGAAGGCCGACCGTTATGACACGGCTCTCTGGGTGGTTCCGACCGGAGGAGGTCCGGCGCGGCAGTTGACGGCCGGTCCGCGTGACAGTTCTCCGCGATGGTCCCCGGACGGCAGGTGGATAGCCTTCATACGTTCGGCGGAAAAAGAGGGCAGGCCACAGCCGCCGCAGATCTATCTGCTGTCATTTGACGGAGGCGAAGCCCAGCCACTGACGGAGATGACCCGCGGCGCCGCTGGAATTGAATGGTCGCCTGACGGGAAGACGATCGCCTTCGCCAGTTCCGAGGATCTGAAAAAATCCGCGCCGGCTGAAGGCGTCGAGGCAAAAGAGAAGCAGGAGAAGCCGCCTGAAAGAGTCAGCGATGTCCGCGTCATTACCAGGGCTGCATACCGGTCGAACGGGCCGGGTTACATCAACCCAAAATTCAAGTCGCATATCTGGACAGTGAGCCTGCCTTCGACGGCCGGTCAGATGCCGAAGCCGAAGCAGATCACAAAAGGCAACTTTGATGAAGGCAATGCCACGTGGTCGCCCGATGGTTCGCGCTTGTATTTTGTGGCCAACCGGGTGCTGGAGCCGTATTACGAGCAGCCGCACACCGATCTGTTTTCAGTCGCACTCGACGGCAGCGATGAAAAGAAGGTTCTTGGCTTTGAAGGCGGGATGCGCGATTACACCTTCAGCGGCGATGGCAGGCGCATCGCTTTCGGCGGAGTCGATGCGGTCAAGCCTGTGCAGTCCTACACACAGCCGGATCTCTTCGTCATGAGCAATGGGATCGGCGCAAAGCCCCGTAACCTGACGGCAGGCTACGATTTTGATATCGGCGGCGGCATCGGCGGCGATCAGCGCGCTCCCCGCGGAGGTTCGCCATCGGCTGTGATCTGGAGCCGCGACGGTAAAAGCCTGATCGTCAATGTGGCCGAGCACGGGCGTGCAAATCTCAAACGCATCGACGCATCGACAGGCAAGGTCGAGCCGCTGACCACCGGTGATCACGAGATCGTGGCTTACACATCAACCCCCGACGCATCGAAGATGGTTCTGCTGGTTTCGACTTCGGTCAATATCGGGGATCTTTTCCTCTTCGATACGGCCTCGGCCAGGATGACCCGGCTGACCAGTGTCAACGAAGAGCTCTTCTCACAGATTAATCTGACCGATCCTGAAGAGATCTGGTATACCAGTTTCGATGGCAGGAAGATTCAGGGCTGGATTCAGAAGCCGCCCAATTTCGATCCGTCGAAGAAGTACCCTTTTATTCTAGAGATTCACGGCGGCCCGCATTCGGCCTATGGCTTCACCTTCACTCACGAATTTCAGTGGATGGCAGCCAAAGGATATGTCGTTCTTTATACCAATCCGCGCGGCAGCACGTCATACGGGCAGGATTTCGGAAACATCATCCAGTACAACTACCCCGGTGATGATCACAAGGACCTCATGGCCGGCGTTGATGAGGTGCTCAAACGCGGATACATCGACGAGAAGCGGCTGGGAGTGACCGGCGGAAGCGGCGGCGGCGTGCTGACCAACTGGGCCGTCGGTCATACAAACCGTTTTGCCGCTGCCGTCTCGCAGCGATCGATTGCCGACTGGGCCGGTTTCTGGTACACGGCCGACTTCACACTGTTCACGCCAACGTGGTTCCGCGCTGCCCCGTGGGAAGATCCGCAGGACTTCATCAATCGCTCGCCGATCACTTTCATCAAGAACGTGACCACGCCGATGATGTTCATCGAAGGCGAGGTCGATTACCGGACGCCCCCAGCCGAAGGCGGCGAGGCGATGTTCAGGGGCTTGAAGTATCGCAAAATTCCGACGGTCATGGTTCGATTTCCCAACGAATCTCATGAACTATCCCGGTCCGGGGCCCCCTGGCACAGGATCGAAAGACTGCAGCATATTCTCAACTGGTTTGATAAATATCTTCAGGATAAACCGGTGAAGATTTATGATGTAGAGTGACAGCCCTGATTCTTTACTCATTTTTCATATCGGAGGATTTATTATTATGTACGACATTGGAGTAGCGGTTATCGGTGCCGGGTTTATGGGGCCAACGCATGTCGAGGCGTTGCGCCGGCTCAATATCAACGTGGTCGGGATTCTGGGAGTCGACGAAGCAGAATCGCGTCAGGCGGCGCAAAAGCTTGGCCTCGGGAAAGCTTTTGCGGATTTCGCGGCCGTACTGGCCGACAAGCAGGTGCATAGCGTGCACATCACGACCCCCAATCGATTGCATTTCGAGATGGCGCGCGCTGCTCTTAAAGCGGGCAAGCATGTCCTCTGTGAAAAGCCGCTGGCCATGAATTCGCGGGAATCGGGAGAACTGGCGGCTCTTGCTCAATCCACAGGGCGTGCTGCGGGCGTCAATTACAACATGCGCTTTTACCCGCTCAACATCGAGGTCCGCGAGCGGATTCGACGCGGAGACCTGGGCGATATCCTTTCCGTCTACGGCAGTTATGTTCAGGATTGGCTGCTCTATCCCACCGATTACAATTGGCGAGTACTTGATAAGGAAGGCGGGCAATTGCGGGCGATAGCCGACATCGGCACGCATTGGCTGGATCTGATGTATGCCGTGACCGGGCTTGATGTGGAGGCCGTCTGCGCTGATTTGCATACGATCCATCCGGTCAGGCAGCGGCCACTGGGTGAAGTCGAGACTTTCAAAGGGAAAGTCGAACAGGTTGCCGCCACGGTGCCTGTTGAGATTGCCACGGAAGATCTGGGCTCGGTCATGCTGCGATTCCGTGGCGGCGCACGCGGCCATTTATGGGTTTCGCAGGCGACGGCCGGTCGCAAGAACTGCCTCCGCTTTGAAATTGCAGGTTCGAAGGCCGCTGCCGCCTGGAATGGTGAACAGCCCAACGAACTGTGGCTCGGTTACCGCGACCACGCCAACGAAATTCTACTCAAGGATCCGGGGCTGGCCTCGGATGCAGCTCGCGCCGCGACCTCGTTTCCAGGCGGGCACATCGAAGGGTATCCCGATACTTTCAAGCAGTGCTTCCGCGCGTTTTATGATTATATTGCCGCGGGCGACCCAACCGCACCGCCGCCGTTCCCGACCTTTGCCGAGGGTCATCGAGAGGTTCTGCTCTGCGAGGCCATTCTGCAAAGCCACCAGGAACAACGCTGGATTGAGATCGAAAGTAAAAAATAATTTAGCCTGAGTCGGGCATCCCCACTGTTCGGCTGCGGGACTATTCGCTCGCTGGCTCATTACTACGGATCTTTTCCAGGAGCTTCGCCCATGGCTATTTTCTTTGGCCCTTCGGGGCCGGTTCGCTCAGTGTCCGAATGTTGTCTGTTCTGATCTAGGCCCAGCATTGCCTGCCCACCAGTTCCGTTCTCAGAATATTCCTGCCACGACTAAGTCTGGACATGACGGTCCCCTGGGGTATTCTGAGAATCTGTGAGATCTCCCTGTAGGCGTATTCATAGACATCAGCCATCATGATGATTACACGATAATTTTCAGGGACGCGTTCAAGAGCAGAAATCATCTCTTGATCACTGAGTTCCTGTGAAACCGGGGGCTCCCAGGCCAGCTCATCGAAGATGTATTGCTCGTCTTCGTTCAACGTGACAAGGCGATTGGATTTTCGCCGATGATGGTCTATGACATGAAACATGATCTTGAAAAGCCACGCGCGACAGTTGGTTCCAGGTTCGTATCGATGGAAAGACTTCCAGGCCTGAAGGTAGACTTCCTGGACAACTTCCTCTGCCTCAGTTTGATTTTTCATGATGCGGCGCGCGACGCGAAAGAGGTCGTTCATTACGGGAAGCGCCGTCGTCTCAAAATGGTCTCTAACAGTTGTTGGTTGCTGGGTAAACATCAAACTTCTCTCCTTCTTTTCGTGCGTTGGGATTTTTTTTGCGGCGAAATCGGATTCAGTTTCCGGCCTGATCGGTGATCGGCGTCAGATAGTCTTCACGCGAATCGGTCTGGAACTGATTGAGCTGTTCATTCAGAAACGGGGAACAGGTTATTAAAGCAATTTCTCTTTCATTTATATGTCGGAGCAATCTCAATCCCTCGTTATCTGCATAGGTAACGTCGGTCAGATCGAGAGAGAGCGCGCATTTTTGTTCAGAATTTGTTCGCACATGATCCTGAACAAGCCGACCCACTGATCTATGAGCTTTCCTTCGAGCCTTAAGAAGATTGAACCGTTTGTTATTTTTTCTTCATTGATTCTCAGCATCTGCAGTCGCTCCTTTTGAGATAACTTACGCGGGGTAATTGGCAAGGCGAGTGCCACGAAGAGAAAGGAAGAGGATCTTTTCTAAACACTGTATTGAGTGGAGTTGAAAGCTTCGAGGTTCAGTGAGGCGGTCTCCGGCCACGAATGGTCGGAGACCGGGCCACGATTTATCGTAGAGTTAACGCGGCAATTGTGAAGACAGGATAAAGGATTGACTGGCAACAATTCCGGACATGGTGTTAAAGTACCTTTTTCCGTGGGCGTACATCAGGTAGTTGAGGCATAAACTATAGAAGAAAGGCGAGTCCATGGCGGTTTCTCCAGGCGAACGCCTGGGTCATTATGAAGTTCTCTCTCTGCTCGGTGTTGGCGGGATGGGAGAAGTTTATCTTGCCGTCGATCTTAACCTCTCCAGAAAAGTGGCGCTGAAATTACTGCCTGAAAAGCTTATGGCAGACCCTGACCTTGTCCGTCGCTTTGAGCAGGAGGCGCGTGCAGTCTCGGCTCTCAATCACCCTAATCTGGTCACGATATACGAATTCGGCGAATCGAACGGAGTCCATTACATGGCCTACGAGTATATCGACGGGAAATCACTCAAGGTGCGGATGGATGAATCGAGGCTCGCGCTGACGGAAGCTCTCGACATAGGAGTTCAGATCACCACGGCGCTCAATGCCGCGCACGAGGCAGGCATCATTCACCGGGATATCAAGCCGGAAAATATTATGCTTCGGCGGGATGGGATCGTGAAGGTGCTTGATTTCGGCCTGGCCAAACTGACCGAAATGTGGAATCCGGAGGGTGAAACAAGGAATAAGGAAGGTGACACATTAATTCAGTCGGCGAAGGGTGCTCCAAATTCGGGATTCCCCTCTCCCCATTCGACGAGTCCCGGGATAGTCATGGGAACGCCGCATTACATGTCGCCTGAGCAGGCGCGCGGTCTTCAGGCTGATCCGCGGACGGACATCTTCAGCCTCGGAATAGTGCTCTATGAAATGATTGCCGGTCGGGCGCCGTTTGAAGGCGAGAATGTGATCGACCTGGTCAGCTCGATTCTGAGAGTCGATCCTCTGCCGCTCATCAACTTCGTGCCTGACGTTCCCTATCAACTGGAACACATTGTCAAGCGTGCTCTTCGAAAGGACCGCGATGAGCGATATCAGAGGGCGAAGGACCTGCTGATAGATCTCAACGATCTCAAGGAGGAGATGGCTTTTGCCATCAAGCAGGCGCGATCCGGCCAGCTCTACTACAAGGACACCATCAGTTCACAAATCCCCGCATACAATACGGGGCAGCTTCCGGTAATGCCGACAACCACGCAGCCGAGCATGCAGTCGAGCAGCAGCATCATCCTCGGCGAAGTCAAACGACATAAGTCGCGGGTAACGGCTGTGCTGGTCCTGGTATTGATCGCCGTTTCCGTTGGCGGAGTCTATCTTTACAAGACATTCAGAAGATCATCCGGCCCCAACAACAAGACCATCGCGGTTATGCCTTTCACGAACATGAGCGGCAATCCGACCGACGATTATTTCAGCGATGGGATAACCGAGGAGATACTCACTGAGCTCGCGAAAATCGCGGATCTCAAGGTCATCTCGCGAACGACGATGACCCGTTACAAGGGGTCGAAGAAGAGCCTGCGGGAAATCGGAGACGAACTCAATGCCGGAGTCGTGCTCGAGGGCAGCGTTCGACGTGCCGGAGATCAGGTGCGGATCACTGCCCAGCTGGTGGATGCCGGCACTGATGCGAATCTCTGGGCGGAGACCTACGACAAACAGTTCAAGCAGATCTTCGAAGTCCAGAGGGATGTGGCGCGGAACATCACTTTTGCGTTGAGAGCGAAACTGTCCAATGGCGAGAAAGAGCGGATCGATAAACAAAGCTCATCGAATACTGAAGCTTACAACCTTTATCTTCAGGGAAGCTTTTTTCTCAACAAGGGCGGCCGTGAAAACATGGCCAGGGCTCGCGAATTTTTCAAGCAGGCGCAACTGCTCGATCCGAAAGACGCGCGCATCTGGGTAGGGATCGGCCGCACCATCGATGACCGGGATGCTCCCGCTATCGTCGTCTCGCAACAGATGCGAGAGGCGGCTCAGAAGGCGATCAGCCTCGACGACAAGCTTGCATCCGCCTATGCTCTGCTCGCCCGCGTCAAGCGGACTTATGAATGGGATTGGGCGGGCGCCGAGAGCGATTATCAGAAAGCCCTGTCGCTCGAACCGGGTAATGCGCAGATCATAGCCGGCCTCGCCTCACTCAAGTCCACGCTGGGAAAATATGACGAGGCGATCAACCTGACCCGCGATTTGATCGACAGGGACCCGGTGACTGCGAGAAATTATCAGCTCCTGGCTTTCAGGATGACTTACGTCAACCGCCTCGATGAAGCCATTGCGGCATGCAAGAAAGCTCTCGAACTCGATCCGCAGAGCGCATACTCGCATACTGTTCTGAGCGGCATTTATCTGCTCAAGGGCGAACCGGAATATGCTCTTGCCGAAGCCGAGAAGGAGACTGACGACGCCTGGCGACTCTACGATCTCGCGCTTGCCTATTTCGCCTCCGGACAAAAAAGCAGAGCCGATCAGGCGCTCAAAGATTACGTCGATAAATACAAGGATGTTGCCGCCTTCCAGATTGCCCAGATCTACGCTTTTCGCAACGAAGCTGACCAGGCATTCGAATGGCTTGAGACGGCATATTCACATCACGACGGAGGACTCGCAAATCTGAAGGGCGATCCGTTGATGAAGAAGATCGAGAGAGACCCGCGTTACCGGCCTTTTCTGGCTAAAATGAAACTCCCGATTTGAATCCTTGACTGGAGCGAAGCACATGAATAACACCCCCAAATTCAAGATGTTCGCCATGATCGGAATGGTCTGCCTGCTTCTATCCTGCAGTTCAGTGGAAAAACCGGCCAGACCGGATGGAGCAGTCTCAGCCGCCGCGGCAGCACGTCCTGCCATCGCGGTCAGCGTCGAGGAGGCGAAGCCCTCTGCCGAAGCCGGTGAAGATCTGCTTCCGGCCGTCATCTCGGTTGAGAACTCCGCCATGGTTTTGGCGCAGCGCGACGGAATCCTGACAGAGGTTCGGGTGCAGGAAGGATCACGTGTTGCCAGAGGAGATCTCCTCGCCCAGATGAGTGCAGATGATCAGCGCTCCCAGTTGCGTCAGGCCGAACTCGAAGTCAGCCGGTCTCTCCTTGAGGAAAAGCAGTTGGAGGCACTGGTCAAGGTCAATAAGAACGAGCTGGATCAGGAGATGGCGCTGGCGGATGACGGGTTGTCGAGCAAACGTCAGATCGACCGCGCCCGATTTAAACTCGAAGCCAACCAGGAGGAGCTTGAAAGAGCGCGCCTCTCCACTCAGACCAATCGCGCCAGGGTCGACTCGGTCAAAATTGAGATCGAGAAGGCCACGCTCCGGGCCCCGCTCACAGGCATCGTTATCCATCGTTTCGTCAAGCTTGGCGCCGGTGTAGTCAAGAACGACAAGCTTTTCGAAGTTTCACAGCTCTCGCCTCTTCAGGTCAGATTCCAGGCTCAGCAGGCCGCCGGGCGCAGTCTCAATCCCGGTAGATCATTAGGTCTCTCCGCGGCGGACAATGACCGGGTCATCGCGCAGGCGCGCATCCGCCGGCTCGATCCGGTGGCCGATGCTGCCAGCAATACGATCGGATACTGGGCCGATGTCATTGGCGGGTCGGGATTGATCCCGGGCATGGCGGTAAACGTCCACCTGCCACGCGCGACATCCGGCAACACTTTCAGGATATCCCGCAACTCTTTCCCCGCCACCGCGGATTTGCGAAACGGAGCAGCCGGCACCCTCTTTGTGGTTGACGCTGATAAATGCGCGGCGCGGACGGTGTGGATCACCTCAGTCGAGGGAGGCAGTGTCGTCATCGGCTCAGGCTTGAGCGCCGGCGACCGCATCATCCTCTCGCCGCCGGCTGATCTCAAAGCCGGTGACGCGGTAACCGCCAGGAAAAACTGATCGAACGCTGAAAACTCTCATTCATAGTTTGTTGGCCATACCCGGAGATCCCCTGCATGGACAAGTTCCGGTCAGACCTCAAAATCATCCGCTCGGTGCAGAACGGTGAAGAGACCTTCATCGTCAAGGACCCCGTCGCGCTCAAATACTTCCGCTTCGGCTTGATGGAGATCAGCATCTTCAAAAACCTCGACGGCACCAAAGACCATGACGAAGTCGCGAGGCTGGTCAGCGAAGAAACCGGGTTGCATTTCGTCGGACAGCACATCTCCAGCTATGTCGAAAATCTGAGGAAGATGAATTTCATCGAGCAATCGGCGAGCGAAAAAAGCCTGATCCTGCTTGAACACCTGCGCGAAGACCGGAAATACAAAGCCAGTGCAACCAGCGAGGGCAAGGACATTCTCTACCAGCGGTTCCCTTTGTACGACCCCGATGATTTGTACAACCGGGTGATCAAATATATCCGCTTTCTCTGGTCACGGGAATTTTTCATCTTTTGCATGATTCTCTTCTCGCTTGCGGCGATGATCATCATTTCGAACTGGGATACGGTGAGCGAGGGGCTTACCAATCTGCGCTCGTTCGAAAGCCCCGGAGATGTCGGGATCTTCCTCGGTGTTCTCTTTATCGTCATTATCTTTCACGAGAACGGCCATGGCCTGACCTGCAAATATTACGGGGGTGAAGTTCATGAAGTCGGCTTCATGCTCATCTTTTTCATGCCCGCATTTTATGCGAATGTCAGCGATGCCTGGACGTTTCAGAGCAAGGCGTCGAAATTGTGGGTGACTTTTGCCGGGGCCTTCGTCGAACTGATCATGTCATCGATTGCCGCATTCATCTGGTATTTCTCCACCCCCGGATTTCTGACACATCAGGTGGCCTTCACTTTCATGCTGGTGGCAGGGCTTTCCTCGATCATCGTCAACATGAATCCGCTGATCAAGCTCGATGGATATTTTGCGCTGGTAGATTACCTCGAAATATCGAATCTCAGCGGCGATTCGTCTAAATATATCTCCGCACTTGCCCGGAAGTACATTATGAGGTCTCAGGTGGCGATCCCCGAGTACACTCCAAGATTGAAGCGGATATACTTTATTTACGGTTTTCTCTCGGTCTGTTACCGCATTTTCATGCTGACAATAGTTCTCCTCTTCTTTTACAAGGTGATCGGAAAGATGTTCCCGGAATCAGGCCTGTTTGTCTTTCTCTTCATTGCGTACCGGTTGCTTAGAAAGAAGCTGAGAACCCTGTGGAATGGTATCCGGCACTTTTATGTCGATAAGAAGGAGCTGCTGATGAAGCCGAAATCGCTAGTCATAGGGAGTGTTGCAGCGGCTGCGGTTCTGGGAATCCTGCTGTTTCTGCCCTTTCCTCATTGGTATCGCACGACGTTTGTCATCGAACCGGCCGAGCGAATTCCGGTACGTGCCGAAAGTGGCGGCTTCATTTCCAGCATTGTTGTTGGAGAAGGCGCAAAAGTAAAACGCGGGCAAATGCTTGCCGTACTGCGTGATCCCGATGTCGTTCAAAAACGCGATGCCCTCAAATCAAGGATTGCGGTGATCGAACGGCGCATCATGTCTGAGCAGGCGCAGAATGCCACGGCGGAATCGATTGAAAATCAGCGTCGCCGGGATCAGTTGAGAACCGAGCTGGCCGAGGTGGAATCCACGCTTGAATCGCTCAATCTGACTTCGCCGGTCGATGGTGTCATCGTTACTTCCAAGCTGGAGGGGCGCCTTGGAGCAATGCTCAAACCCGGCGACAGGTTTTGCGAGATCGCAACTTACGGTTCCCCTCGTGTCATTGTGGCTGTCGATGACTGGGACTTGCTCGATGTCAGTCCCGGATCCGCCGCATCCCTGCGGCTCAACTCATCTCCTGAAAAGGAGATTACCGGACATGTCGCCAGCCTCGCATCCGCCTCCGAGCTGCATCAGAGACTCTCGCCGGCATTCAACAAAGACAATTCAACAGGTGGGCTGACCGGCACTGTCAAAGCCGCCGAGGCCAGGAGTCCTGCTGCCAGAAAGAAACTCTCGGCACGTCAACAGGCAGAGCTTGCAGCAATCGAAGCGACTTCGCCATTCGACGCCCCAATCACCCGCTTCGATGCCATGATCGAGGTGGATGCGGACCCCGCATCGATTAAACCCGGAATGACCGGAGAGGTGAAGATCTACGGGCGAAAACGGACGATTGCCATGATGTTCTGGACCGGATTGCGCGACTGGTTCCGTACTCAGATCTGGTGGTAAGCTGAAAAAAAGATTTCGAAATATTAACTGCTCAGCCCCTGACCTGACTTTGGCCTTCGGAGATTGCCCTCAAATTGCTGAGCAGTTACTGTTTTAAAAAATCAGAAACCCGTGCACTTTCCGGTTTGATGTTGGGGGACACGGAAAGTGCACGGGTTTGGGAGAGACTACTACTACTGGTTTTTTAGACTTTATTCGAGAGGGCTGGCCATCGGGTTGGCACGATCCTCGAGAGGGCTGGCCATCGGATTGGCGCGATCCTCGAGGGGGCTGGCCATCGGATTGGCGCGATCTTCGAGAGGGCTGGCCAACGGATTGGCGCGATCTTCAAGAGGACTGGCCAACGGATTGGCACGATCTTCGAGAGGGCTGGCCAACGGATTGGCGCGATCTTCGAGAGGGCTGGCCAACGGATTGGCGCGGCTTTCGAGCGGGTTCGCCATCGGATTGGCACGATCTTCAAGCGGATTCGTTGTCAGACTGGCAAAGCCAACCTTGAGTTCACTCAAATCCTGCCCGGTTGCACTTTTGATCTGGGCACGCTGGTCGTCGGTCAGTTTGATTACAACTTCTTTCTTATCAGCCATTGGAATTCCTCCGTGATATTGTTTGTTTTTTATCTGTTCAAGCTTCGAACGTTTATGTTTAAAGCAAATCTGATGCCAGATGAGTTTGTTCAGGAAAGTCTTCAAAAAAGCCTGTAAATTCGCACATTGTCTCCAGGGAATGAAACATCATGATTACTCTGAGGGGAATTTCTGCCATCCGGCGAGGGTGGAAATTGCCCTCGGGGGTAAAATTTATCCCTCTACGGCATTGGGAGTTTTCAGAGGTGGTACTTTTTGCAGAGGTACTTCATTTTGTCCTTGTTCAGTCCGAGAAGCTCCGCTGCTTTGGTTTTTACGCCGCTGGTGCGATCGAGGGCAGATCTCAGAAGTTCATACTCATAGCGGGCGAGTTCCTGATCCAGGCTCATTCCTGATTCCGGGATAACCGGCTTGGATTCGGGGGCAATGCCGGGAGAATCGGGCTTGTATGCCGACGGCTGATTGAGAATGTGCGGCGGCAGGTGAGAAGCCCCGATGATCTCGTCATCGGTCATGACCACCAGCCGCTGAATCAGATTTTCCAGCTCGCGCACATTACCTTTCCATTGATAATCCATCAGATAATTGATCGCTTCCTGATCGATGTGTTTTTGCCTGACTCTGTGTTCATCGCAGAAGCGGCGGATGAAGTGATCCAGCAGCAGCGGTATGTCCTCGCGTCTGTCGCGAAGAGGTGGCAGGTAGATTGGCACCACATTGATGCGGTAATAGAGGTCCTCGCGGAAGCGGCCCTGTGCAATGGCCTCCTCCAGGTTTTCGTTGGTGGCCGTGATCAATCGGATGTCGACTTTGATTGTTCGTTTGCCGCCGAGTCGTGTGACTTCACGATCTTCCAGAACTCTCAGCAATTTTGATTGCAGCGGCAGCCCAAGCGTTCCGATCTCGTCAAGGAAGAGCGTCCCGCCGTCGGCGCGTTCGAAACGGCCTTCAACCATGCCGGCAGCGCCGGTGAAGGCTCCCTTCTCATGACCGAACAGCTCGGCCTCAATCAGATTCTCGGGAAGCGCGGCACAGTTGACGCCGATGAAGGGGCCTGAACTCCGCGACGAATTGTAATGGATCGCCCTTGCAACCAGTTCCTTTCCGGTGCCTGACTCGCCTCGCACGATGACCGTGGCATTGCTGTCCGCCACCCGATGAATTGCGGTAAAGACATCAATCATCAGCTCGCTGTAACCGATGATCTGTGAAAATGAGTAGCGATTCTCGATCTCCCGCCTGAGCCGGACATTCTCCCGCTCGATTCTCTGTCTCTCGATGGCTCGGTTGATGATCAGGTGAAGTTCGCGAATGTCCACGGGCTTGCGGAAATAGTCGTATGCGCCTGCTTCAATTACGTGCAGCGGCGTATCGGCCTTCTCGTCGCCGGTCATGACGATGATGATCGAATCCGGGTTTGCCCGCCGGATGGCGCCGATGTTACTCAGCCCGTCGTTCAAGGCGTGCGTCGGAGGCAGGTGAAGATCGAGCAGCACCAGATCGGGTCGCTCGCTCCTCGCTGCATTCAGCGCGGTCTCGCGATCGAAGCACTGCACGATCTCGAAGTCCTTCTTCAATGCCCAGTTCAACTGCTCCTGCAGAATTGTGTCGTCATCGACTATCAGTAGTTTGTTGCGATGCATAATTTATATCTATTTGCGAAAAGAATACTCCATCAATAGCCGCCATCTTGGGCGGTGATGAATTTTCGCATCGGGCGACTTAGCTCGATGGATCGTCATCCTGTTCGCCGTTGAATTCGATCAAGCGGCGGTATTTGGTAACGAGAACCAAGCGATACTGAAGCGAGTAAGCGCAGTGATTGAGGGTCGAAAGGGATTGTTTTGCCATAATGAACTAAGTATAATGCCGGGAGTGAAAGCATACAAGTTCGCGTTAAAAAACCAATCCCGCCTTTGAGCATGCCTGCGTTTTCACGCTCGATACTTGCCGTGAACTCTATAACGCCAGCCTTCAAGAGCGCCGGGACGCCTATCAAATCAATCACGTCTCGCTCAACTACAATTCCCAATCGGCGCAGCTTCCCGGCATCAAAGCCTCCGCCCGGACGTTGCCGCCGTCTACAGTCAGGTGCTTCAAGACGTTCTGCGCCGATCTCAAAAGGCGTTCGACAACTTCTTTCGCCGCGTCAAGGCAGGTCAAGAACCGGGCTACCCAAGATTCAAGGGCAAGGCGTTCTTTGATTCGTTTGTCTATCCTCAGAGCGGTTTCCGTCTCGAAGGCGACAAACTGCACCTGAGCAAGATCGGCTCTTGCCGTGTCCGTCTATCCCGTCCGATTGAAGGAGGGATCAAAACCTGTACAATCAAACGAGAAGCCGATGGCTGGTATGTCGTGTTTGCCGTTGAATGCAATCAATCCCGCTTCATCCCGAAGACTGGGAAGGCGACGGGGATAGACCTCGGGATAGAGTGCTTTGCCGCCGTGTCCAATGGCGAGCGAGTTGAAAACCCGAAACATTACCGCGCCGCCGAAAGTGAACTCAAGAGAGCACAGCGCACCGTTGCGCGCCGAAGAACAAGCGCAGCAACCGACGCCGGAAGGCAATCAATATTCTGGCGAGGAAGCACCTGCATATCAAAGGCAGCGTGCCGACTTTCACCACAAAGACGGCGCTTGATGTGATTCGGCGTTACGATCACATCACCATCGAAGATTGAAACGTGTGCGGATGGTCAGGAATCACCATCTCGCCAAAAGCATCAGTGACGCGGGCTGGAACCAATTCGCCAGGATCCTCACAAGCAAGCTGCGAATGCTGGCCGTGAAGTGATTCTGGTGAACCCAGCCTATACGTCGCAAGACTGCTCCAGTGCGGCAGTCGCGTGCGCAAGTCTCTTGCGGTAAGAGAGCACCGTTGCATCAACTGCGGTTTTGTTGCGCATCGTGATCATAATGCCGCCATTAACATTCAAAAGCGTGGGCAAAAGCGCGGGGCACGTGCTTCGGGGATGGGCTACGAAGCCCGTGTGAACCGAGAAGAATCCCCCACTATAGCCGGTCATCCGGTTTAGTGGGGGAGGTGTCAACGAACTGCCGCTTCATTCCGTTATCGGCAGGTAAATGGTAAAGACGCTGCCCCGGCCGGGCCGGCTGCTGACCTCGATTTTGCCGTCGTGCATCTGAATGATCTGCCGGCAGGTGTAGAGGCCGAGCCCGAGCCCCCGCGGCTTGGTCGTGACGAACGGCGCGAACAGATCCCGCCTGATGAAATCTTCAGACATGCCGGTTCCAGTATCTGCAATGTCTATGATCGCAAGCTGCCCGCCGCCGTTGACCGTATCGTATACCTGAGTTCTGACATAAAGCCATCCGCCGGCTGGCATGGCATCGCGCGCATTTTCTGCAATGTTGAAGATTGCGTTTTCAATCAACAGGGCATCGGCCCAGACAGTCGGCAATTCACCATATTGCTCATTAAATCGAATGCCCACGGCCTCGCGCTGCAAGTTGATTACGGCGCCGCGCACGATCTCGTTGAGGTTGACGGGTATCTTGACGATGACCATCTCCTTCTGCTCGCGAAATCGGCGAACCATCTGATCCATCTTGTCGGTCGTGTCATTGAGAGTCCTGACGAGAGAATCACGGAAGGCGGGGTCAGTGTAATTGTCCAGGATATTTTGGCTCAGGCAATGCAGTCTGAAAGACAGATTCTTCATGTCATGCACCAGAATCGAGCCAAGAATATTGAGAGACTCGATCCGCAGGGATTCGACCAGATGCCGTCCCATCTCGGCCAGACGCTCCCGCATGATTCTCAGGGCCTCGGAGATCTCGGCCGTTTCGGTCAGACGGGCTGTGCCGATTTCGCCGGTAAACTCACCGCGCGATGTGTCGTCAATGGCACTTCGAATTGCACTCAAATCCCAGACCAGTCTGTTGAATTCGCTCCACGCCGCCCATCCGATCGCTCCAACCGCCACAAATACGATGATTGCGCGATAAGCGAGCGGGACGCCAAGAGCGCTCAAAAAGAGTTCTGCCGCCAGCACCATAAATATTGCCAGACCGAACAGTAATATTTTCCGTCGCAGACTCATCGGTGTAGAATGCCGCCCATTACATAAACTGCGGCGGGCAAAAGTGAAATCTTGAATTTCTTTTCTGAAGATTTTCGACCTGCCGTATTGCTGCTAAACATTTGTTACACAAACATCGAGTGTCGACTATGGCCAGCGAAGGTTTCAATAGTACCTATGATCCGCAGCGCCCCGTTTGCCGCACAGGAATAGAGGCGCAGCCACTCGCCAACGGGATGGTCTATATCAGTCATCCTGAATTCTCGTCATTGATTATCAATAAAGAGTCCGGGGATTTCTACAGCTTTGCACCGGACTTGAGATTGAAGCGCTCAACGAGATCATTCCGGAGCGGCTTGGTTTTCGCCTGACAATCGACCAGTTGCGTTCGAGCATCTCCATTTCGCTTCGCGCGGACTGTTTGTTGGATCGACCGAAGTCAGCCGCCACTACAGGCTTTTTGACGCATCGTGGCTCACCGCTCGTCTTGCCCCGCTGATGCGCTGGATCAAGACCAGATGGTTCGCGGCGGTCACTCTTCTTGCGTTTGTCGCAAGTCTTGTCCTTCTGTCGCTGAACTGGCACCGCTTTGTCGATGAAGTCGGGAACGCAGCGCTCGCTCATCCAATAGCATCGATATTACTTTACTATCTGACCTTCATTCCAGTGGCTCTGCTTCATGAGTTCGGCCATGCGACAGTGGTCCGTCATCACGGTGGCGAGGTCCCGGAAGTTGTCATTTCAGCAATGCTCATTTCGCCGTGTTGAGCAATACCTCCGTTCTCAGAGAGCGGGAGGCCATGATCTGGTATTTGAGTATGGGTACGGTTGTAGATGTCTGGGTGTGGCTTGTCCTCCCTCATCGCTTTCCATTTTTTCAGCCACTACCTGCTGTTGATGTTCGTCCTGCCTCAGACCATCTATTTTCTGATTTACAGCTATTCCATCTTTAATAATTCGGATTATCTGAAGGTCGTGGCTTCCTGGCTGGGACAACCTGTGCCGTCCCGGCCCTGGAATTTTGTGCGCGACGGCTGGCGTCAGAGACCTGAATCAGACAATGCCAGGAAACTGCTTAATATCATGACGGTGAGTCTTGCAATAAAGATTATTATTACGACCCTACTGATCTGGACGTTCGCGACGGGAGTATACCGGGTGCTCGTGCTCTATGCAATCTACAAGTTCCTCGTCTACCTCATCGGCAAATGGCCGGAATTCGCGCAGCGAATGAGGCGATAAAACATAGATCACCAAACAGAAGAGAGATCACGAAACAGTAGAGAGATCACCAAACAGAAGAGAGATTACGAAACAGACGAAATAAACGAAACAGACGAAAAGAAAATAACGGTTCATGATTCGTGTTTACTCCGCCCGTTTCGCAATCTTTCTTATGGAGGCCCCAATAATGCCCGAAGGAAATCATGCCGACCAACTAGCTGAGTTTGCTCACGCGCTGTGTTCGGCTGACGATTACAGATCGCTGCTGACCACTATTGTTCAGGAGATCTGCCGCATTCTCGATACGGAAAATCTTCTTCTCTGGGTTTTGATAATCGCCAGAACGAGTTGATATGCGAAGCATCGAAGATGACCACGCTCAACCGGGCGCTTGCTCGTGAAGCCTGTCCGGCGGACACAGGGATACTCAGTCAGATGCTCCAGTCTGAGGTGCCTCGCAAACTGGATAACTTTCAGGCGACCCGTCACCTGTCGATCATTGAAGGGCAGATTTTGAGGTCGGCCCTGTTTGCGCCGATGCGCAACCGTACGCGCCCGATAGGCATCCTCGAGGCGATCAACAAGCGTGAAGGCCAGTTCAATGATGACGATCTTGCCTTGCTGGATTCCTGCGCCAAACTTGTAGCTCCGGCCGTCGCGGCCTGGCGATCGCAGGAAACAATGGGATCGGGAATGATGAACGCGGTCACCCGGCTGACGCTGCTCTTTGATGTCAGCCAGTCGTTCAACTCGACGATCGATATGGCCGAGCTCGCCCCGATCATCTGCAGCCGCACAGCCAACGTCATGGAGTCTGAGTCATGCAGTCTCTGGCTGGTCCAGAAGCCGGAGATGATCTGCCGGGGAGTATTCGGAAATTACCGTGATGATCTGCCGGGCCATTCTGAAACCGCAGCGGGAACGATAGTTGGAGATATGCTGCGCCTGGGAGATCCTCTGATCATCAACGATCTGCAGGATCCGCGCGCCGGCATCCGTCAGGTTAATATGAAAAGCGGCGCCGTCAACGGCGTCATCTGCGCGCCGGTTAAACATGAGGGCGAATGGCTCGGAGCGATCGAGATCATCAACCGCCACGATGGGAAAAAATTCACCGATGATGATTCCACGCTGCTTGCCGAAATCGCTGCCCAGGCTGCCGCCGCTATCCGCAACGCTCAACGGCACGAAGCCGAACGAAAGGTCAAGGAACTCCAGGCGCTGCTCAATACCAGCCGTGAGATAACTTCATCGCTTGACCTCGATCGTATGCTGGCAATCGTGGTCAATCAGGCTGCGACCATTATCCCCTTTGATCGTTGTGCCATCGCACTGCAGAACAAAGGCCGGTATCAAATCAGCGCAATCGCGGGCGAGACGGAGGTGCGTCTGAAAGACCCTCAAATCAAGGCATGGAATGAGATCATCGACTGGGCAGGGGAGAACGGCAAGGAGCTGTACGTTTCTCGAAAAGACGACAAGATCGAGGCCGATCGCCCGGAGACGCGCGAGAAACTCGCCGCCCATTTCAAGGATTCCGGAATGAACAGCTTCTATGCTCTGCCGCTCAATGACGAGGAAGGGCAGCTTGGAGTCCTTTCTCTTGAAAGCAAGACTCCCGAATTCCTTTCACCCTCAAATCTCGAACTGCTCAAGATCTTCGCCGGCCAGTCCACAGTGGCAATTCGCAATGCACAGCTCTACAGACAGGTTCCACTGATCGGCGCACTTGAGCCTATCGTTGCCCGCAAACGCGCTTTCCAGGCACTTCCCAGAGCAGAGACGCATGGCGACATTGATTGGCGCCATCGTCGTACTCCTCCTGACATTCTTCCCCTGGAACCTCAAAGTCGGCGGAGCTTCTTATGTGCTGCCGACGAGCACCTCGCCGGTCAACGCCCAGGTTGAAGGCATGATCGATCGCGTCAATTTTCGCGAAGGGGATGTCGTCACCGCCGGTGCCGTGATTGCCACACTTCGCAGCGATGAATATCTGCTCAATCTGAATGAAGCGAAAACTCGCTATGACATCACTTCCCGCGAAGTGAGGAGACTGCAGGGAATCGGCGCTGCCGCGTCCGCTCAGATCGAAGGCGTCAAACTCGATCAGGCTCAGCGGGAGATCGCGATGTATCAATCCAAACTCGAGCTGACTCAGATTCGCGCCCAGGCCGACGGCGTCATCGTTACTCCGCGCCTTGAAGAGAGAGTCGGGCGCTTCATTCAGCGGGGAGAAGTTTTTTTGCGAGACGGCTGATATTGATCCCGTCGTTATCGAGACGGCAGTTCCGGAAGACGATATCGGTTTTGTCGCCCAGGGGCAGGAAGTCTGGCTCAAGTCCAATGCCTTTCCTTCGCGCAAAGTCATTGGACGTGTCACTCTCATCAGCCCGCAGGCTGCGACCGAACAGGGGGAACGTGTCTTCATCGTTCATGCTGCCGTCGAAAACCACGATCGGGCTCTGCGGACGGGCATGCTTGGCCGTGCCAAAATTCTCACCGGCAATCGCAGCATCGGCTTTGTCCTTCTCCGCGACCCGCTCAGATGGATCCGCAAGCAGATCTGGGCGTTGATGCCTTAGCATGGAGTACCGCTTTCAGGCGGTCAGACATGGAATCAGGATAACCGCCTGAAGGCGGTACTCCATGCATAAGCCGTACTCGGAACTACTCAAAACAAATGAACTAAAGCGTATGAACTGTGAAGCCGGCCTGATCTGCTGCTTCTGCCAGCTTTGAGTCAAAACAAACGAAAGGCCTTCGGCGAGGGCGTTCCTGACACCAGGCAAGCGCCGCAGCCAGTTGAAACGCGTCGAGAGAACGCAGTTGATATTGAACAGGAATCCCTTTTGCCAGCCGCTTCAACATCTCTGTCGGATTTACTTCACGAACAATAATCTGGAACTGTTCCCAGCGTTTGATTGAAGTATTGAGCTCACGAACAGAAATCTGGCTTTCCTGATGCAAACGAGCCAGCGCGCTATAGACTTCAGCTGATGTTCCCCACCAGATAACTGGTTTATTGAATAGTCGGAACAATGTTGTTGATCGACTTGTCAAACCCGCCTTTGTGCAGCAGAGAGGAATCAGCGCGCTTGTATCCCAGAATGCGATTTCAGTCTTCATCACGCTCATCCCTCACTGCCTTAGCGGCACGCTTTTCACTGACACTCGTACCTTTCCACTTCCAGAATGACGGCGGCAATTTTTCACTCTCCGGAAGAGTGATCACACCTGCGGCAACCAGTGCCATTTCTTCTATTTCATCACCACCCTGCCGAGTCAACGGAACGATCCTGGCTATGGGCCGATTGCGATCGCGCACAATAATCTCTTCACCTCGCTGAACATCAGCAAGATAGCTGCTCAGCCTGCTTTTCAATTCACTGACATTCGCTGTTTTCATGCTCTCTCCATATTCTGACCATTATGGTCATATTCAAGACCTCCGGTCAAGCAGCATTCCAATTTGAGGCACCGCGTGTGGATCTCCGCCTTCAGGCGGAATGTAATCGTTTGACGAAGCTGTGCTCCATTCAGCGAGTATACCTGCCGCTGGGTATCCTGACGGGACCGGGATGAAAAAACTTCTCCGGCGTCATGACACCGTCTTTTTTGAAGACCATTCCGTTCTTCATGACGAACTGCACCCTGCGAAGCGCGTCTATGTCGGTGAGCGGATCGCCGGCAACGGCTATCAGATCGGCATAAAAGCCGGGTTTGATCGGTCCGCGCTCCTTGATGATGTCGGCCGCCTTGTAACCATTGATGGTGATTGCGCGCAGGATGTCGGCTGCGGGAATCCTGGCCGCCTTCCACGTATCGAGAAAAGCGATGGTCAGATCGCCGCGGCTCAGCCATTCGCCGGTCTTCTCGTCTTTCATCCTTTCATTCCAGTAATCGAAATCGGTTGAGTATGTGAGCTGCACTTTCTTTTCCCATGCATCTCGCAGCTTGTCGACCGTTTGCCTGAACGCATTTTCAGTTCCGCGATAGTTGGTGTAGGGGGTGTCGGTGCCGGCAAGGAAGATGCCCTTCTCTGCCATCTGGCGATGATGTTCCGGCGTCAGCGCGTTGCCGTGACCGATGATGTAAATGCCGGCGTCAATCGCCCGCTGCGCTCCTTCCGGAGTCTGCACATGACCCTCGACCTTGCAGCCTCCTTTCGCGGCCTCGCTGATCGCCAGCTTGATATCTTCGACCGAGTAACCCCACGGTTTGCAGTCGATGCAGAGTTTGATCGTCCTCGCCCCAAAGAGCATGTTTTCGCGCACGGCGCGCACGATCTCGTCATGGCTGTTGGCATCCAGGTATTCCGGATAGACGATGTTGTGCTGCTTGTACATCTCCGGCGTTGGCCAGAGCTGCCCGCCCGTTCCGCCGATGATGATTCCTGACGGAATGACCGTCGGCCCCGGCAGCCAGCCCTGCTCGATAGCCTGTCGCAATGCCGTATCGGCATACATCCCGTTGTTGCCGACATCGCGAATGACTGTGAATCCCGCGTTGAGCAGCTGAATGCCGTTGGATGCCGCCTGAATCGCGCGCAGCGGCGTCGATTCCATGACATAGGTCAGGTAGTAGTAATTGTTCTCCGGCTGTTCCTTGTAGGTCATCGCCATGTGAGTGTGCGCGTCCACCAGACCCGGCATGACCGTGAGCTTCGACAGATCAATAACCGTCGCGCCGGCTGGAATGGCCAGGTTGGCCCCGACCGCCTTGATCTTCTCACCCTCGATGATGATCACCTGGTTGACGGCTGCAGTCCCGGTCTCAGGGTCAATCAACCGACCCGCCCTGATCGCCGTGATCGGAGCGGGTTGCGATGGTGTCTGTGCCACAACAACATTCCCTGCGAACAATGCCACGAGCAGTAATAACAAAACTGAAATTTTATTCATCATCATCTCCTGTTGTTTAGTATGAAGTACCGGCATGGAGTACCGGCTGGAATACCGCCTTCAGGCGGTTACGCTTGATCCCGTGTCTGACCGCCCGAAAGGCGTTACTCCATGCCGTTACTCCATGCCGGCTTTTTAATTGGGTCGTTGAATCCCCATCTTTTTCAATCTGGAGCGGAGAGTATTGGGATGAATGTTGAGCATTATTGCTGCTCCCTTATCACCTTCGATAAGCCAGTTGGTCTGATGAAGCACGCTGAGGATATGCCGGCGTTCGACATCTTCGAGAGAGGACGGATCCGAAGCGGTTTCTTCAGGAAGCAGGACGAGATCGGATCGATCGGGGTTAAGCCGATCATCGATTGCTTGATTGCCATCGGTTGGCAAGAGGCCCGGGTCAATACTCAGCACGGAATCAGTGGAGAGCACTACCGCCCGTTCTATCAGGTTCTGGAGTTCGCGAATGTTGCCGGGCCAGGGATACTTATGAAGACGTTGAATCGTATCCTGGGAGACTCCCCTGATCTGGCGGTTGAATCGGCGCGCATATTTTGAGAGGAAGAAGATCGCCAGCGGGGCAATATCCTCTCTTCGTTCGCGAAGCGAAGGATTGAAAAGGGGAAGAACATTTAGTCGATAGAAGAGATCGGCACGAAAACGCCCGGCTTTGACTTCTTGTTCAAGATCCTTGTTTGTAGCGGCAATGATGCGAACATTGACTTTGGTAGTTTTGCTGCTGCCGACTGGTTCGAATTCGCCTTCCTGCAAAACCCTCAGTAGTTTGACCTGCGTTTCAGGGGGCAGTTCACCGACTTCATCAAGAAACAAAGTGCCGCCGTCCGCGAGTTCAAACCTGCCTGTTCGCTTTTCGAGCGCGCCGGTGAATGCACCTTTGACGTGGCCGAATAATTCACTTTCAACAAGGCCGGCTGAGATGGCGCCGCAGTTGACCTTTACCAGAGGCCGAGAGCTTCTAGCGCTGCGGTTATGGATCGCGCGAGCAATCAGTTCTTTTCCAGTGCCGGTCTCTCCGAGGATCAGAACGGTGGCATCAGTCGGAGCTATCAATTCAAGCTGCTTCAGGACTTTCATCAAAGCCGGGCTGCTGCCAATGATCTCTTCGAAATTATTCTCGTTGCGGATCTCTTCCTGCAGGTAGATATTTTCTGCCTGCAGCCGGTTTTTGAGTCGTTCGATCTCGGCCATTGCAAATCTAAGCTCGGCTTCAGCCTGCATGCGCTCGAGCTCGGCGCCGGCACGGGCCGCGAAGATCTTGAGGACATCCATGCCTCTTGCCTCATCCATAGGCATATCATCGATGACAGCAAGATGGCCGATCAGTTCGCCTGCCGAGCTTTTATCGGAATCCGACATAAGCTTTGACCGTTCAGGCTGACCAGCGCCTCCTCCAGAGGAAAGAGCTTTTGCAATTCGGTGGAATAGAAACATGTCTCGCCTTCATAAACTCTTTCACACGTCGTGTTTTTGACGTCGTATTCCTGATCTTCCATGAAGCCCTTGCCGTCCCAGAAAGCGATGATGCGTGCCCGCGTCTTTTCGACATTCGCGCACTCGGTGGCAAAGGCGATCTTGACCGGCAGAGCGTTGGCGAGATGTTTGACCATCGAGGTGAAGAAGTCCCTGCCGGTGGCCTGGGCAGTTCCTTCGACAATTGCCCGCAATCTGTTCTCGGCTTGGACGCGTTCAGTGACTTCGCGAGAGACAGCAAGAAGGCGATCTATTTCGCCACTGGAATTTCGT
Organism: Acidobacteriota bacterium; assembly: GCA_016710075.1. Classification (GTDB taxonomy): domain Bacteria; phylum Acidobacteriota; class Blastocatellia; order RBC074; family RBC074; genus JADJLO01. The sequence goes on from JADJLO010000002.1 coordinate 269,874, forward strand.
ATGGGCTGGACTGCGACGTCCCACCACATGGGTTTGCCGCCCATGGTCGGACAGAAACCAACGAAACGGCCAGTATTGCCGTCCTTTGCCATGTTGATTGCGGCGATCGCAGCGTCCCTCCCCTCAGCCTTCCAGAAATCGATCCATTCGCTATTTTTAAAAGGGGCGAAGTCGCAGATTTCGAGTGCCTCCATACCGCCTGCGTTGATCGAAAGGAGTCTCCCGTCGAGATCCAGAACCTTGATGCAATCATGACTGGTCTCAATCAACCGCGTCTTGAATTCCTCGCTCTCGCGCAGCGCCTGCTCAATCTCCTTCTGAGACTCAACTTGCCTGATCAGATCGTTTTTTGTCCGGCGAAACTCAAGCAGCCTGGATATCTGCCTGCTCAGGGCCCGTAACGCCTCAGCCTGTGTCGATGTCAGATCCCGTTTCTCTTTGCCCAGAACGCAGAGGGTGCCAAGCGCATAGCCATCGGACGACAGCAACGGGACGCCGGCATAGAAACGTATGCTTGGACCTGATTTTACGAGGGGAAAGTCTTTGAATCGAGGGTCTGCCTGGGCATCAGGGACGACCAACAGGTCGTTTTGCAGAATGGTTTGAGAGCATATCGAATGATTGCGATCTATTTCAGCAGCCGTGATTCCGACTTTTGCCTTGAACCACTGGCGGTCGGTGTCGATCAGGCTCATGACGGCCATCGGCGTGCCGCAGATCAACGCGGCAAGAGAAGTCAGTTGATCAAACCCCTCTTCGGGAGAAGTGTCCAGGATGTCGTATCGCCCCAAAGCAGCAATACGCTCATGCTCGTTTGTTGAGATGATAGCCTGCATCGATAAGAGCCCCCCCATGGCTCCCGGCTCTTTTCATTGGGGAAATTAAACGTTCTCAATACCAGATATCGAAAGATAGGGTGCATTCTAGGCTCAGTTTGATTGCTTAGTAAAGTTAAAAGAAGAGCCTGTCTGATTCGTAATCTTCAACCAATTTTTTTCATCCGCGGCCGTATACGGGAACCGCCGCGCCGTTAATCGCGCCGGCATAGTCAGATGCAAGAAAAAGGATGACATCGGCAAGAGCTTCAACCGTGACCCATCGACCGTGATCAGCTTCCGGCATAGCCTGTCGATTGGGTGGAGTGTCGATGACTCCCGGCAGCACGCAATTCACGTTGATATTGAGATCTTTCAGTTCAGCGGCCATGCTCTCGGTCAACCTGACAACGGCCGTCTTCGAGACACTATAGACTGCGGCGTTCGCTTCGCCGATCGTAGCGGCGCGCGAGGCGACATTGACGATTCTGCCGGAACCCTGTTTCAGAAAGTGCGGAATGACCGTGCGGCAGGTGGTGAACATGGATCTGGCATTTAGATTCATCAGGAAATCCCAGTCTTCCAGTGGAGTCTCGTGCAGCGGCGTCCCGGCGCGGTATCCGCCTGCCGTGTTGACCAGAACGTCGATACGGCCGAGCTTGTCGACGGCTGACTTTGCACTCTGTTCAACCCCGGCTGTATCGTTTAGGTCGATCGAAGTTGCCAGATAATGTCTTGCGGAATCCGCAAGCTCAGGGAAAAGTTTCTGCAACCTGTCGGGAGAGCGGTCAACAAGAACCATGTTTGCTCCGCTTTGATAAAATGCACGGGCGGCTGCGGCGCCGAGATTGCCTGCTGCTCCTGTGACCATGACTACGCGATTATTGAAATCGAACATCTCCAAGCTCCTTTTCTTTCGTCAGTTCAATCTTTTGTAAGTTTGCGGATCGGCGCGAAGAACCAGCCAGCCTGTCTGTTGAAAAACGTTTCCAGTGATTTCGACAGGCTCGCCGACCATATCGAGAATAGCTTGATTGACGGCCTCGCCGACTGACGAAGTAAGCAGCAGGGCAATTTCGTTGCCTGCTGAATCCCGTGCCGCGAATAACGGTGGTATGCCGCCGCTGATACACCGAACGGCGCAATCACGATGAACCTTGGCCCGGCCTGGATTCATCACACCGAGGTAACACTTGCTGTCGACAATCTCACCTTTGAGAGTGAACCGGCCAAGAGATTCTGGCTGATCAATGCCCGCGGAAGCCGAACCGGTCAGTTCTATCGAGTCCGGAGAAATTTCTATCATGGCACCCTCACTTCTATGGACCAGAGTCCCTCGAAGTTTTACTGATCTGCCGATGAATCCGCTCACTTCGGCGGCGTGTTTACCCCTGCCTGAAAGCAGGTAATTCATCAAAGATCCATTCCGTTCCCCCGCTTCCGGCGCAGGGGTGATCAGGGATGGGTAGGGATTCTCAATAATTGTCCCGGTGAATTCGCGTTCGCGGCCGAACTCGAAATACACTTTGGGAAGACGTTGAAACCCTGCTGCCGCGACCAGGGCCGAAATGAAAACAAGTGACGACAGTGCGCCCACGACCCATCGCATCCGGCGCTTGAGCCTTGCGGGGAGCCGCGGCTCATAGCCAATATAGAATTCTTCAGTCACAGTCTCTTTCACAGCGGTTTCTCTGTAATTATAGCCGGTTCGATCAGGGTTCCGGGCGGAAACGGAGCAGGGTTTATATAAACTGCACCGTTGCCGATCCTGACCATGTATGTCGGCACTTTTTCAGTAAATGGCGGCGGCGATGCCCCAGTTGCCGGGAGATATTGAAATCCATGCCACGGGCAGGTAACACAGCCATCGATAATCATGCCTTCTCCAAGAGGGCCGTTCTGGTGCCGGCAGACGTTGGAAATCGCCGAGATCCTGTTGTCGTATCTGAAAACGGCGACACGCTCTCCGCCGACCGAAACTATCTTTGCACGTTTTTCGGGAATCTCGTCAAGGCGGCAAGCCTCGACAAATCCGTCATTGGCGGTTTCGATCTTTTTGAATCGATCAGATGCTCGCGGCGGGCTGCGGCAAGATGAAGCCCGATCACCGTGGCCATCCCAATCCCCGGCAATGAAGCAAGCGCCGGACTGCTCTCCGATTGCAATGCACCGAGAGTCACGTGAGCGATAAGCAGTCCGTAGGCAGCATAAACAAACATATGCAGCCCCTTCCACACCGGCGCCGAGAGATTTTTCAACCAGAAATCGTGGCTTGTAGCCGCCATCACAAAAAGAATGATCAGCGCCGCAAGACCCAGTTGTTGAAACGGGAAATTCGCAAGGCTGTCATATCTTGTATTGCTTGTCAGCACGCTGAAGAGCGGATTGATGTTTCCCAGGGCATGAAACTGGAAGATTGCAAAACTGCCGTGAGCCAGCCCCATCAGAAAGGTGGCAACTCCCAGATGCCTGCGGTTGTACAGCAGCGGCAGCAAACTCGGCTGCAGTCGGCACAACGGCCCGATTGACAGCACTATGTGAAGCATCAGAAATGCTCCGCTGCCCAATCCCCTGATCAAGAGAGTTTCCAGCGTTGCATCAGGATTAGCGGCAGAGCCTGAGGCTGTAAATATCAAAAGATAACCCGCGATGCAGCAGGCCATGATTGAATCATATATCCGTTTCTGCCGATTCCAGCTGACGGCCCTGTATTGGACGCTCATCTCTGATTCCTTTCAAATAAAGAGAAGAGCATCTGCCGGTTGACTGGAATCGGGCGGCGAACTGCCAGACCCGCTATGAAAACAAGCGGCAGAATAATTGCCAGAGTATAGATAACCAGCCGGTGTTTTTGTCTGAGCGTTTGGATCATCTGTTCACGCATCGCTTCGCCAGCAACGGCCAGAAAACAGTCGCGCCCGGAATCAGCAACAGCCTGAAGAGGACTCCTGACCCGGATGCTGATTCGTCAACCATGGTCACGCCACGCGCGACAAACCAGATCGAGAACAGAAGGCCAAAGCCTGTATAAATTTCCACAACAGCGACAATGATTTCAGCCGTGCTCATCCCTTTTTATTGCTCCTGATAATTCCACGTCAGGCCGCCGTCGACGTAATAAGTCGCGCCCGTCACATAATCTGCGTCGTCCGATGACAGAAAGACGGCCAGACCCGATACATCAGCGGGCTGCCCAAGACGACCCAGTGGTATCTGGTTGAGCAGCGCCCCCAGTTTCATTGGATCGTTGAGCAGCTTTGAATTGATAGGCGTTTCGACCGCACCCGGGGCAATGTTGTTGATGTTGATTCCCATCGACCCCAGTTCGACCGCAAGGTTGCGTGTGAGCATTTTCAATCCACCCTTGCTCGCACAGTATGCACTGAAATTCGGGAAGGGAAGCTCCTCGTGGACTGAACTGATATTGACTACCTTCCCTTTGCGCCCGTGATTGTTGTCGAGCATGAGGTGTCTGACAAACTCCTGCGTGGTGGAAAATACACCTTTGAGATTTACGTTCAGCACTTTGTCGTAGTCTTCTTCACTCACTTCCCAGAATGGCGCGTGAGTTTCGAGCCCGGCATTGTTGACGAGGATGTCGACTCGGCCGAAATGCTCGATGGCGGCCGCTATCAATTTTTTGATATCGGCCAACTTGCCAAGATCGGCCTGGACTATCAGTCCGCTCCCGCCTGCGGCTTCTATCTCACGCAATGCTTCCTCCGCGCCCTGCGGATTACGATTGTAGTTGATGACTACATTTGCGCCTTCACCGGCGAATCGCAGCGCTATGGCGCGCCCGATACCCTGGCTGCTTCCAGTAACAATCGCCGTTTTATTCTTCAGTCTCATTTGATTATTATTCCTCCTCCGCAATCTTCTCATTCTGTTGTATCCACTTGTGCACGGTTTTTATTCCTTTTATTCCAGGAATCTCTTCCCAATCCGGATCTGATCAATGCTTTATCCGCATCGGATGCCGGGTTATTCAGTTATTGGAAATGACGCTAATTTATTTGGCGATCCCCTCAGGTCAGGAATAAATAAATGCCTTCGAGGTATGAAGTGATTGGAGTTATATGAAGAGCCGAAAATAGTAAAAAAACATGCAAAAAGGAGATTAAACATGAAATATAGTCGTGCCATGACAGTTCTAAGCTGGTTATTGAGATTAATTGTAGCTGTGATTCTTTTCCAGACCCTGTTCTTCAAATTCACAGGGGCGCCGGAATCAGTGCAGATATTTACAAAGCTCGGGATCGAACCATGGGGGCGCATCGCTTCGGGGGTGGCTGAGCTGGTGGCCTTGATTTTACTGTTAGTCCCCTCCACCGTGACGCTTGGAGCTCTGCTCTCTCTTGGCGTGATTTCGGGAGCGATTTTCTCCCACCTGACAAAGCTCGGGATTGCAGTGGTCAACTCAGACGGGACTTCCGACGGCGGGCTGTTGTTCGGACTGGCTCTGACAGTATTTGCCGGCAGTGCAATTATTCTTTTGATTCATCGCAGGGAAATACCGGTTATCGGTTCTCTGTTATTTGGCTGAGTGAACATCAATTGAGTCGTCTCTGATAATAGTTTGAGTCTGGGTTTGGAGTGACGCCTTGCATCTCTTCAGGCGGTTAATCTTGATTCGAAGGGTACTTCGCGCCTTGTTGACTTTATCGATCGGCTTGCGCTATTAGTGACTCCCCAATATTCATTTTTAACCCAGTCTAAGGAGCCGGAATGGAAAGAAAGAAAGCGTCCGATTTCTCGCAGGAACTGCTGGACCTGTTTCACGAATATCAGCATGGCGACATCACCCGCCGTAACTTCCTTGATCGTGCCGGCAAATACGCCACGGGAGGCTTGACCGCCATGGCCATCTTCGAGAGCCTGAAGCCGAACTATGCCTGGGCTCAGCAGGTGCCGGCGGACGACAAGCGCATCAAAGTAGGGTATGAGGTAGTGCCTTCGCCTGCGGGCAATGGCTCGATCAAGGGCTACCTTGCCCGCCCGGCGAAAGGAAAAAAACTACCCGTGGTGCTCGTCATTCATGAGAACCGCGGCCTCAATCCGTATATCGAAGACGTCGCCCGGCGTTTCGCGCTCGCCAACTTCATCGCCTTTGCGCCTGATGGATTGACCTCGGTTGGTGGCTATCCGGGCAGCGATGAGAAAGGCGCCACAGCATTTCGCACTGTCGATGGGAAAAAGATGACCGAAGACTTTATCGCTGCGGCCAGATGGCTCAAGGCGCGCCCCGATTCAAACGGCAAGCTTGGCGCGGTCGGGTTCTGCTTTGGCGGTGGAATTGTGAATCAACTGGCAGTAAAACTCGGCGCCGATCTTAACGCCGGAGCGCCATTCTATGGCCGCCAGCCGAGCGCAGATGATGCCGCGAAAATCAAAGCTCCGCTGCTGCTCCATTACGCAGGCAATGACCAGGGCGTCAACGCAGGCATAGCGGCATACGAGGCGGCGCTCAAGACCAACAACAAGGTCTACACTCTCCACACCTACGCCGGCACGCAACACGGATTTCATAACGACACGACACCTCGTTACGATGAAACTGCCGCGAAGCTGGCGTGGACTCGCACCCTCGACTTTTTCAACAAGTACCTGCGGTAACCAAACGCAATCAAGATAAAAGGTGGCGCAACCTGCCCGTTTGCGCTCTGCAAATAATGTCCATAGGCCGCCATTACGGCCGATCGGGAGGGGCAGTAGCTCCAGCCATCCTGATGATGCCGCGCACAGACAGTTTGCGCTACCTTTTAATCCCTCCTTGTTAACTAATGTCAACGGAGATTAATTCCGGGGATTAGTGAGGGGATGAAGGTGTGCCTTACGTTTGACCTTATAAGGAGGCAGAATATGGCCCAGACTCTCGAAAACCCGGAACCTGCGACACAGCCATCGACCGGACGGCTCGATCGTTTTGCGCTTGTCATGGGGCGGCTTGTGCCGGATGCGATTACGGCGTCGATCATCTTCATGCTGATTCTGGCAGGGATGGCGCTGGCGCTCGGCAATTCGCCCGCAAAGATCATGGACGCCTATTCGCAGGGGCTATGGTCGTTGTTGGCGTTCACCATGCAGATGACATTGATCATCACGCTCAGCTCGGTGCTGGGCTCGACGCCGTTTTTTCGCAAGATGATCCTGACGCTCTCCCGGCTGCCCAATACGACGACGCAAGTGGTTGCGCTGGCGGTCTTGATCGTCGCTGTTGCGTCCTATTTTTATTGGGGGTTGGGCATTGCCTTGTGTCCGCTGGTAGCCATCCACTTTGCCCGCGAAGCCGAACGCAAGGGCATCAAGGTGGACTTTCTGTTTTTGCTGGCAACCGTCTGGGGATCGCATGCCTGCTGGCAATACGGCTTGTCTTCCAGCGCGGCATTGCTGATGGCAACGCCGGGGCATTTTCTGGAAAAGACTACAGGCGTGATTCCGCTCTCGACCACGATCTGGGCGCCGGCCTCGATTCTGATGGAGATTTTATATGTGATTTCGGTGGTCGTGGTTGGGCGGCTGCTCATGCCCAAAACGTGCCGGCCTCTTTCGCAGTTTCCTGAAGCTTACAAACTGGCTGAAGAAGAGGTGATCAGCACAAGCGAGCCTCAGAATTTTCCGGAGCGACTGGAGCGGAATTCTTACGTTCTATCGGTTTTATGGCTGGTGCTGGCCGGCTGGCTGTACAACCACTTTGTCACAAAAAGGCTGGGGCTGGATATCAACGCGCTCAACACAATCCTGCTGTTTTTGTGTTTGCTGCTGCATCGCAATGTTCATCGCTTTACAGAGGCACTGAAACGCGCGGTCTTGTCGTGCTGGCCGGTAATCGTGATGTATCACCTGTATGCGGGGGTCGCTGGCATAATCCAGCACACCAGCGTCGGCGATTTTCTGGCGAGTATGATCACCATGGTTTCGACGCCCTATACCTTTCCGATCATAGCGGTCATCTCCGGCACGATCGTCGCGGTTTTTGTACCGTCGAGCGGCGGGCAATGGGTTATTCAGGGCTTTGTCACATCCAAGGCTGCTGTGGCCGTCGGGTTGACGGTGCAGCGGGGCTTGCTGGCGCTCAGCGTGGGCGATCATATGGGTAATCTGACGGCGCCATTCTGGTACGTGATCGTGGCCAGTATTACGCGGATTAACTTCCGCGAGTTCTATGGGTATGGATTGATTTATGCAGTGTTGTGGTTTGTTTTGGGTGTGATCGTGTTCACGTTTGCACCGTGCTGACAACCTGCCAGGGTTGCTACCATTATCAAAGGAGTCAACAATATGGCTAAACCTTCAAAGTTTGCTCACGTGGTCTACAGCACAAGACGCTTCGATGAGATGATCGACTGGTATCAGAAGGTCTTTGAAGCGAAAGTGGTGCATCAGGATCCGATGCTCGCTTTTTTGACCTACGATGACGAGCATCATCGTTTCGCTTTTATCAACATGTCGGCATTCAAACCAGATGGTGCCGAGGCCGGAGGCCGGGCAGAAACGGGTGTCAATCACGTGGCCTATACTTATGCGAATCCTGGAGATCTCCTCGATACGTACGCGCGCCTGAAACAATCAGGCATCACGCCTTACTGGCCGATTCATCATGGCATGACGCTCTCATTTTACTACCAGGATCCGGACGGCAATCGAATGGAATTTCAGGTAGACTGCTGTACATCCGAAGAGGCCAAGGCCTACATGCTCAGTGACGCTTTTGCCGCAAACCCGATTGGCGTCGATGTCGACCCGGAGGCATTGCTTGCGCAGTACCGAAGCGGCGTCCCGGTGGAGAAGTTACTCGTCATGCCTCAAGGGCAGATGTCGCAAATCCCGGTTGAACACGGCCTATCCTGAAGATGTAGTAAAGGAGACACCCATGAAGAAAATCCTGTTGTTCATCCTTGCGGTGTTTGTCTTGCAAGCGTGCGTCAGTCAAACTGATACCAATCAATCCGCTAATGCTCCGAAAGCCACGAACGCCTATCTGGATTATTCCGGGCGTGAAGATGCGTTGAGCGGCGGAGTCAGGATGATTCCGATCTCGACGCCTAAAGGAACCTTCCGCGTCTGGACAAAGCGGGTCGGCAACAACCCGACCATCAAAGTGCTTTTGCTGCACGGCGGGCCTGGAATAACGCACGAATACCTGGAAGGGCTGGATAGCTACTTCCCAGCCGCGGGGATTGAGTATTACTACTACGACCAGCTCGGCTCTTACTACAGCGACCAGCCAAAAGAACCGGAGCTGTGGGATCTGCCGCGCTTTGTCGAGGAAGTTGAGCAGGTGCGCCAGGCGCTCAAACTCGATAAAAATAATTTCTACCTTTTCGGCCAGTCATGGGGCGGAGTGCTGGCGATGGAGTACGCGCTGAAATACCAGCAGCACCTCAAAGGGCTGATCATCTCGAATATGATGGCCAGCGGCCCCGCTTACAACGAATATGCCAACAAGGTGCTCATGCCCGCCATGGATCAGAAGGTCCTGGCGGAAGTCAAACAGCTTGAGGCGAAGAAAGATTTCGAGAATCCGCGCTACATGGAACTGCTGATTCCCAATCATTACGTGCAGCACATCTTGCGGATGCCGCCGGACCAATGGCCGGACCCGGTCAATCGTGCATTCAAACACATGAATCCGGCGATCTACATACCGATGCAGGGCCGAGCGAACTCGGGCTGAGCGGCAAGCTGCTCAACTGGGATCGCACGAGCGATCTGCCGAAGATCGCGCCGCCGACACTGGTCATCGGCGCGAAATACGACACGATGGATCCGGCTCACATGGAGATGATGGCACAGAAGGTGAAGAAAGGTCGCTACCTGTTCTGCCCTAATGGAAGCCACCTTGCGCTTTACGATGACCAGAAAGTTTATGTCGAGGGGCTGATACGTTTCATCAAGGATGTGGATGCCGGACGTTTTTAGCCCGTGTTTATTAACAAATAACCAAAGAAAGAGGAAAAAAACATGAGCAATCAAAATCTAGCTGCAATTCAGGGGGCTTATGCAGCTTTTGCCAAAGGCGATGTCCCGGGCGTTCTTGGAGTTCTGGATCCCAATATTGCCTGGACTGAAGCCGAAGGATTTCCGTATGGCGGAACCTACAATGGTCCCAACGCTGTGCTCGAAGGTGTTTTCATGAAACTGGGTACTGAGTGGGAAGGTTTTTCCGCCGTGCCTGCCGAGTTCATTGACGGCGGAGATACGATCGTCGCACTTGGTAAATACAGCGGGAAGTACAGGGCCACAGGCAAGAGCTTTGAGGCTGATTTTGCTCATATCTGGAAGTTCCGGGACGGAAAAGTCTTCAGGTTCATCCAATATGTGGATACACTTCTTGTTAACAGGGCATTACAGGGTTAGGCCGGGTTATTCAACATATTATCCAAATCAAAACAACAGCAGATAGATACTGCCGGTTTGAGCCGTGTATTGTCTCAAACCGGCAATATTTATGGGTTAAACAAAGGCGGCGCGGCCGTGAGATGTCAAGATTCATAGACCACAAGGTCGTTTAACGAACAACCATGCTCAAAAGGGAAGCTGTCAGAAATCAGATAATAAGAGATTGCGTCACCTGGCTTCGAATAATAACAATATCGCTGTTGCTGGCCTTGCCGGCAGCAGGGGCAGGCCGGCGTAATCAGGTTGCGGCGAACATCTCCCGGCCCAACATCGTCTTCATCCTGATAGACGACCTGCGCTGGGACGAGATTGGTGTTGCCGGGCATCCGTTCATCAAAACGCCCAGCATAGATCGCCTTGCCCGGGAAGGCGTGATGTTCCGCAATGCATTCATGACGACGCCGCTCTGCTCGCCTTCGCGTGCCAGTTTTCTGACAGGGCAATATGCGCACACACACGGGATCACGGACAACCTTGATCGCGCTGCCGCCAGTCATCAACTGGTGACGTTCCCGAGGTTGCTGCATCAATCAGGCTACGAAACCGCCTTTATCGGCAAATGGCACATGGGGAACGACGACAAGCCGCGCCCCGGCTTTGACCGGTGGGTGAGCTTCAAAGGGCAGGGCACGTACCACGATCCCGACATCAATGAAGACGGCAAGGCAGTCAAGTCCTCCGGTTACATCACCGACATTTTGAACGGTTATGCGCTTGAGTTCATCAAACGGAAACACGATAAACCGTTCCTGGTTTATCTGGCGCACAAAGCGATCCATCCTGAAGTGACGCAGAATAACGATGGAAGTGTCAACATTGCCGACGCTGAACTGTTTATCCCCGCCGAGCGGCACAAGAATCTGTATGCGGGCAACGCGATTCCGCACAGGCCAAACTATGGCCGCGCACCGGAAGGTAAGCCCGCCCTGCAGCGCAGCATCGGCAACCTGCCGCCGCTCGGTCCCGCAACCGCCACGCGCGACGAAACCATTCTCGGCAGGCAGCGTACGCTGGCTGCAATTGAAGACGGCGTCGGTCAAATCCTGAAAACCCTGAAAGAGACCGGCCAACTCGATAACACAGTCATCGTCTTCACCAGCGACAACGGCTACTTTTACGGCGAACACGGCCTGAGCGTGGAACGGCGGCTGGCTTATGAAGAGTCGATCCGCATGCCGCTGCTTGTGCGCTACCCGAAATTCGTCAAGCCCGGCACTGTGCGCAACGAATTCGCTCTCAACATCGATCTCGCACCGACATTGCTCTCAATGGCTGGAGCCCAGGTCCCCGGCAATATGCAGGGACGCTCGCTTGCGCCGCTGCTCAAAGGCGAGAAGGTCAAATGGCGTGATTCGTTCCTGATTGAATATTACTCCGACAAAGTATTCCCGCGCATTCTGCAGATGGGCTACAAGGCTGTCCGCAACGGGCGTTGGAAGTACATTCATTATCTCGAGCTGGGTGGGATGGATGAACTCTACGACCTTAAATCCGATCCTTACGAGATGAATAATCTGATTACCGATCCGGGAGCGGCCAGGGCGCTCGCCGAGATGAAGCAGGAGATGGAGCGATTGCTCAAAGAGACCTCAGCAAATCCAGGGTGAATCCTTTATGAAAACACTGATTAAAAACGGTAGCGTCGTTACAATGTTGATTGCGCTGATTTCGTCTGCGCTGTATGCGCAGGCGCTGGATCAAGCGAGAGTCGTAGCCGGCGCCGATCGGGCGGTCGAGAAGGCAGCCAGATTATCTCAGGGATCGGCGCCCGGATGTGCCGTCGGCATTTTCTCTGTCGGGCCGTCCCGTTTATGAACGAGCATTCGGCATGGCGGAGATCGAGCACGGTATTCCAAATAAGCCGCAAACTATTTTCGAGTCCGGATCGGTTGCCAAGCAGTTCACCGCCGCTGCGGTTGTACTGCTTTCGCTGGAGGGAAAGCTTGGACTCGATGATCCGGTGAGGAAGTACATCACGGAGCTTCCGGATTATGGCGCGCCGCTTACGATCCGCCATTTGCTCAATCACACCGGCGGCGTGCGCGACTGGGGCTCGGTCCTGGCGCTGACGGGGTTAGGTCGAGGTGACCGCGTCATCTCGCAGGCCCTCGCTCTCGATGTCATCACTCACCAGAAAGGGCTCGATTTCACGCCCGGCGCGGAATACTCGTATTCCAACAGTGGATATACCCTGCTTTCAACGATAGTCGAACGCGTGTCGAATCTGAGTTTGCCTGTGTTTACCGAGCAGCGATTCTTCAAACCGTTAGGGATGACGCACGACCTGGCGTGACGATTATCGGCGGCTGGTGCCCGGTCGAGCCCAGGCCTACGACGCATTGCTTGCGGGGCCGTGGCGGTTGTCCATGCCGTTTATGAATGTATACGGCAATGGCGGAATGCTGACGACCGTCGGCGATTGGCTCAAGTGGAATGCCATGCTCGATTCGCGTTCACTCGGAGCCCCGCTCGTCGAAGCTCTCGAAACGACCGGTGTCCTGAACGACGGTCGGAAGATAACCTACGCGCTCGGGGTTGTCGTCACAAACGAAAATGGCCTGCGCAAGGGTCGCCCATGGCGGAGCGACAGCGGGTTATCAAACCTTCTTTCCCGATATCCCGACCTCAAACTCTCGGTGGCCGTGATGTGTAATGGGGCATCAAAGAACGCCGGAGCGTTGGAGCGGGATATCTTTAACGAGATCGCCGGCCCGTTCCCTGCTCCAACCGCCCCGGATGTGATCGAGTTGAAACCAGAGGACTCCAAAGTATGCGGCATTGTGGCGTGACGAGAAAACGCATATGCCGATGCGAACTGTCTTTCAAAATGGAGTTTTGCGATGGGAACGAGGTGTGCTGCGGCCGCTGCGTGACGGTACGTTCCAAAGCGGGCCTTTGCGGTTTAGCTTTAAATTGGGAATGGACGGCAAACCGATCTCCGCTGAAATAAATACCGGTGGTGACGCGAATTCTCGGTTCACCGCTCAAGCAGCATGGTCACCGACGCCGGCCGAACTCCAGTCGTTTGCAGGTACCTGGCATAGCGATGAGGCCGATGCATCGTTCACCATTGTGATCGACGGCGGGCAGGCATTTTTTGCTCAGCGACCGGCAACGCGCCAGTTGCTGCATCCACAATACAAAGACCACTTCACCGTTGGCCAGGGCTCAGATCAGGTAATCTGGGGCACGCGTAATCCCGGAGGCCGGATCACAAAATTACACGTTGGAACGCCGCGCATGCGAGATATGCCTTTCGATCCGGCTGGCATGAAATGAAGTGACGGCGCATCGTCGCCAAACTGGGGTCGGCATCGGCATTGTCTACCCGCCAAAGGCCGCGGCTTGAAATATGGCATTTCGTTGTGGTATGAGCGTGCTTACTGAAAGGAAAATCTGAAATGAAAAACATTCTTCGGTTCGTTCTCAACTTTGCCACACTCACAACCTCCTGCTCGGCTCCGTCTATGGCCAGGAACTTCGCGGCACGCTGAAAGGAGTCGCCGCTGAGCGGGGCCTGAGCGCAGAGATCATCAAATCCGAGAAGGCGACCGATGCCTCCGACCGCATCGAGACTCTCCTGAAGCGCTATCAGGAGCTCGGACTCTTCAACGGCTCCGTGCTTGTCGCCGATGGCGGACAGGTCGTGCTGAAAAAGGGATACGGCCTCGCCAACATGGAGTGGAATATTCCGAACACCGCCGACACCAAGTTTCGTCTCGGCTCCATTACCAAGCAGTTCACTGCGACGCTCATCATGCAGCTCGTTGAACAGGGCAAGATTGACCTCAAAGCGCCTGTCACGCGCTATCTTCCCAACTATCCGGGCGGACGGGTGATAAAGTCACCATTCATCAGCTTCTGAATCACACCTCCGGCATTGTCGGCTATACCGAAACTCCCGCGTTCGGGGCGACCATCCGCAATCCGTATTCACCGACGGCATTTCTTCAGTTTTTCTCAAAACTCGACCTTCTCTTTGAACCTGGCACGAAGTACAGCTACAGCAATTCAGGTTATTTCCTCCTGGGGGTAATCCTGGAGCAAGTGACCGGCCAGCCGTATGAGAAGCTGTTACGCGAGCGCATCTTCGCGCCGCTGGGAATGAACGATTCAGGCTATGATTCGACCCGACCGCTGCTGTCCAAAAGAGCTGCCGGGTACGACAAGCAGTTTGACGGCTCGTATGTCAACACCTCCTACCTGGACATGTCGCAGCCGTATGCGGCTGGCTCCCTCTATTCAACTGCCGAAGACCTCTATCGCTGGGATCAGTCCTTCTATACCGAAAAGATACTCAGCGCGAAGAGTAAAGAACTCATGTTCACGCCTGGCCTTTCTGATTACGGCTATGGGTGGGGGATCAGGAAGAAGGATGGAATCACGACGATTGCACACGGTGGCGGCATCAACGGCTTCAACACCAACATTACACGCTATCCTGAGGCGAAGCGCGTCATCGTCCTGCTGAACAATACCGGAGGCGCGCCATTGGGTCCGATGACAGATGCGATCAACGCCATCCTCGACGGCAAGCAACCGGCCATGCCGAAACAGCCTGCCGCCGCGCTGCTATTCAAAACCTGGCAGTCGTCGGGTCTTGCGGCGGCCCTTGCACAAGCGAAAGAGATGCAGTCGGGTTCCCAATATGACGCGAGCGATGGCCAACTCTCACAACTCGCCGGTCAACTGTTGGCAACGGGGAAAGTTGTTGACGGTCTGGAACTCGCCAAACAACTCGCCGAGAAAGCTCCCAAATCGGCTGGCGCTGCTGAACTGCTGGCGCGGGCACATCGTGCCAATGGCAACCGGATCGAAGCGGTGCAGAACTATGCGCGCGCCATCGAACTGAGCGACACCCCGCGTGCGTTTCTGATGTATACGGAAGCGATCCGCGAACTCTCGACACTCGAACCGAAGGCCGTGAAGTAGATGTTGCGCGAAAGCCATAACGCTAAACAAAAAGAAAAAGCTCAACCGAATGGGAAAACTCATATGAAAAACATTCGTAACTGCTCCGCCCCTGGTCTTTAGTATTTGATGGATTAAGTGGGAATAAAGGTAATTTCAACGCCAAGAACGCCAAGAGGGCCAAGAAGATCGCTTAAAAACTTGCTGCATCTCCCACCAGTTGTAAATTTTCCAACACCGCGAAGATAACCGGAGAGAATGCGATGCTCAAAGAAAACTATGATCCCGAGTTGACGCCTCTCGATCTGCAGACATACGAGAAGATGGTACCAGCAGATCACTACTTGAGACGTCTCAAGACAGCATTGATTTTACTCCATGCCGAGCGCTAGTCGCACTGCTATTCGCCCGGGATGGGGCGAGGGGGCTCGATCCGGTCCCGACGTTGAAGGCTGCTACTGTTGCAATTCCATTACGGGCTGTCGGATGAACGCGGAGTGATCCGGAGGCACAGGTAAACGTTGATACCGGCTCTTCCTCGATCTGCCGCTGGACGCAGATTGCCCCAGAGCCAAGTCTGTTATCGCAATCCCGAACCCGTCTTGGGGAAGAAACGATTCAGCCGGATCTTTCACGAGATTCTGCGACAGCGCGAGAGGCCGGTTTAGTTAAGATCGTTTGCGGCTCAAAGATGCAACGCACGTGCTGGCCAATATTGCCGCACCAGCGACAATTCAACTGGTCGCGCAGATTCCGGACGCGGATCCTTGATGCAGCAGAATGCTTCACGCCAGAAGAGGTGGCCCGCATCGCCGACGAGCAGAAGAGGTTCGCCAAACGACAGTTGATCTGAGAGACGAAGCCGAGGTTGCTGCACCGAGTCGAGCACTTGCGGAACTGGTAGCGTGGGGTGATGACTGAAAGGCAATCGTTTGAACGAATCGAGTCTATGTTAGAGAGCTTGAGCGAGAATCGTTTCAGAACCGCCTTGAAACTGGGACAAAATACTCAAAGATCGGGAGCCGAAGACCGGCGACAAAATAATCTCATTGAAAGATCCGGATGCGCGTAGCGGCACCAAACACATTAATTACTACGATGGGCATATATGCTCGATGTGTGCCTCGACTCTGATTCGGTTGATCTCGCGGAATCGATGTCTTACCGGCCAATGCTGACGAAGCCGCCAACGCCAGACCGCTCATCGAGCAGGAGGAAGCAGTCCACGGGAACGACATCGAAAGCTTGTCGATTGATACTATCGGCTACAACGGCGCCGTTCTTAAATCGCTCAGTGATGACGAAACGGGGCCGCAATTAACGGTCTACGCTACCGCCGAAGGGAACAACCACGTCATCCGGAGTTGTTTCAACTGGATGATTTACGCTCAACGAGACGGGCGACGAATTGACTTGCCCGCAAGGAGAAACGACCCAAAAGCGCTACCGTGATGATATCAATCACGGTTGGATTTCTTACTACAGTGTCAAAAATGTAGGAATTGCCCATTGAATGCGCAATGCCTCATGCGCTGAACAAACCGGGTCTGAGAGTCCATCATAACGATTTCACCTTTTCCGCCGAGCAGTACGAAGCAGTTCAACAACGTGTGACGACGAACCCGGTACAA
>JADJLO010000003.1:0-75000 GCA_016710075.1 Acidobacteriota bacterium
GAGCCGCCGGAAGGCTATCTGGAATGGTTGAAAAAAAACGAGCCGCAGATCATCTTTTGACGCCGGCAAGCTCAAGGACTGGAGCCGATTGGATCAGAAGGCGGGCGAGATCGTTTTCTTGTGACGCGTCGCGTGGCACCGCTGAAGTGACGGCGGAACGCGAAGATCCCAGAAACCCAAACTTGCGTATGAGAAAAGCGGCACCTTGCTGACGAAAGACGGAGCGAAAAAATAATCCTTATGCCCAATATGTGGTCAGCGAAAAAGAGCAAAGTTACGGAGACGAGTTAACCTCTTGTGCGTTGTCGTCTGTACGCGTGTCATGACGGACTGGGAACCGTGCTCAAAGGTGCGCCAAAGGACAAATAGACAGATGACGAAGAGTGCCTGGTTGTTGGAACACGAAGCAGGAAAGTGGACATGGCCCGCGTGCCGAAATTCACTGCGCAGGTTTATGCTGCGCCGTGAGGTCAAAGCCTGACCCCAGAAACGCAAATCCTCGCGCAACTGTCATTGCCGCGGAATTATTATCGAGCCATTGGCTGCCTTATTCCGCCCGGCGTTATCTCACGGCGAGGGACTAGCGTTGGACCTTCAGCGCACGTCACCTACAACCCTGATCGGCATCAAAGATCGAAAATACCTTGACCGCGCAACCGGGCTGCAATTGCATCGCGGCGCGACGAACATTATGCGTTACGCGGCCCTCAATCAGAACTATCGGACCAACTGGCGAGCTTTAACGGCTTCATTCCTCGCAGGAAAAGATTTTAAGACCCTGCCTGATCTCTCAAATGCAGATCGACGTTCCACAGTGACGAGCAATTGTATGCGCTGGCGATCCGTTCTGTTATATTCGCTCAAGCCGCCGCCGAATCCGAACAAGTTCGACGCGCTCGCCCAGCGTCGGGACGAAGGTTTTCAAAGCTGCAGGCTTGCGCCCGGATGCCACCACGCCCCGCCCGCGCCCACGAATAACAAACTCACGCCCGTTGATGGCTTCCGCGTGCCGCGAACACAAAGAAATACGACATCCTGCCCTCTATCGGCACCTGACCCGCGTCTGGCGTGACGACACGGCGCGGCACGGGCTAATACAAAGTGCCTTCGCTCAAGGCGTTTGGTATGTCGCGGTCCCGTTTGAACACCAGCGGCTCCGTCGCCACGCTCGAAGACTGGTTCAATCCCGCCAGTCAACGAAGACGATTACGTGCCGACGAGGGTTCAAAGGGCTACGGCATCAAGCCCACCGCCGCGCGGTGAAGAAACGCACTGAGTTCAGGCCTTGGAATTATCGGCGGAAGACAAACGTGCGCTGATTGCGTTCCTCAAACGTTGTAGAAACGTAGCGATCCATTTCTGATGGGGCTCCTGAAAAATCAAAATCTGAAATTCTATTCGCTGACCTTCCTGCTGCTTGGTGGCTTTGCACTGTTTTGGTCATCAAAGCAATGCGCGAAACCGCCACAACAAGACTGGCAGCGGCCCAACATTTCCCAAAACGTGGGTTGACGCCGAAATGGAAGAACCGAAAGTCCCGCTGGCTGACCCTATCAGTTTCGCCCAAACACGTCAGCGCTGACTACTACCGTATGCCGGTGCGGCCAATTTACAAAAGCTATCCCGTCTATGCGCCGGGCAAAGAGCCGTCCGGTTATCTGGATTGGCTCAAACAACAAGAGCCGGAGATTTTATTTGATGCAGCCAAACTGAAGACCGAAGCCGATTGGATCAAGGCCGGTGAGATTGTTTTCGATGCGCCGCTTGGCTCCGGGCCGGTGACCGAAGCAACAGATGAAAGAACCAACGCGTATTACGAAAAAATTGCCACACCATTAACCAAAGAAGGCATAGACCCTTCTTCCCGTTACGTGATCAGGGAAAAGGGCAAAGTGGAAATTGGTGGCGGTGGCTGTGTGAGCTGCCATACACGAGTCATGCCTGATGGTACGGTGATCAAAGGCGCGCAGGGAAACCCCGCTTTTGATCGTTCTTTTGCTTTCTCGATGGAGCGAGGCAACAACGTGAAAGACTCACAAGACTTTCAGCGATTTCTGTTTGGCGCTCCGTGGATAAAACCTGACCCGCAGGCTGATTTGGAGCATTTTGTCGCTGGCAGACATCACCGGCAGGCATTATGCGATTCCGCCTGGCGTGCTGGCGCGTCACGGCACAAGTTCTGCCCACCCTGTACAAATCCCCGACCTCATCGGGGTTAAGAGCGAAATATCTTGACCGCACCGGGCTGCAACTCCACCGTTCCGCTGTTGATAGGATGCGGTACGCGGCCTTGAAATCAAGGGGCGGACTTTTGCCGAAGTATGGCGACTTCGCCGTATTCGGAAGCGAGTTGCCTGATCCGGCCAAACAAACACGTTACAGCGACGAGTAGCTTATGCGCTCACGCTCTATCTTTACGCGATCCCGCCGCCCAATCCGAATAAGTTCGACGATCTCGCCCAACGCGGACAGAAGGTTTTCAAGCCAGGCTTGCGCCGGATGCCATACGCCGCCGCTTTACACGAACAACTTGCTTCACACCCGTGGACGGCTTCACTGTGCCGCCGGAACACAAAGAAATACGACATCCCGCCGATGTCTGGGGGGACTTGACCCGCGTTCGGCGCTGACGACACGGCGCGGCACGGGCTATTACAAAGTGCCTTCGCTCAAAGGCGTCTGGTATCGCGGCCCGTTTGAGCACAACGGCTCCGTCGCCACGCTCGAAGACTGGTTCGATCCGAAGCGGTTAAAGGACGATTACGTGCCGACGGGGTTCAAGGGCTACGGCATCAAGACGCGCGCAGTGAAAGGGCACGAGTTCGGACTGGAATTATCGCCGGAAGACAAACGCGCGCTGATTGCGTTTCTCAAGACGTTGTAAGCAGCCCGAAGGAAGACAATGAATGAAACCGAGACGGGTTCGCACTTTCCGTCATTCCCGCCGGGGATGAAATCAACAAGCCACTGGCTGTGGCAAAGATCGTCGGGCTGGCATTGGTATTGACGCCGATCGGCGTGGTGATATATCTGGCCGGCAGCAAGCGACACGCTCAAGAACTAAATTAGAACAGACAGCATTAGGCCTTCGATGGCCCTTCGGGGCCTTGCCGCCAAATGTCCGAATGTCGCTTGTTCTGATTTAACCACACTGTCAGAACACGACAGCTAACAATGTATTCACTTTTTTTGAAAACAATCTGAAAGAGGAAGCACCCGTGAGCATAACCCGGAAACCGCTACAATTTGAACTTCTTTCCCGCCGGCTGCTACTTCGCCAGACGTTGCTTGGCGCGGCGGGGCTTCCGTTGCTTGGCGCGCCAGTCTCGCTCCTGGCAGCGACAACTCAATGGCCGACGGCAACCCCGCAGTCCGTTGGGTTGGATGCCGCGAAACTGGCAGCCTTTGACGCGGAAATTGCGAGCGGCCAATTTGGCTACGTGGACAGTCTGTTGGTCATTCGCCATGGCAAAGCGGTTTACGACCGGACGTACAAACACGATTACGACAAGATTTATGGCAGGGAAGCCAAAGAGCCGAGTGCTCTGAACCCGCTCAATCACGGCGGGCCATACAATTACTTCAATCCCTGGTGGCATCCGTTTTATCGGCGCGGTGATTTGCATACGATGCAGTCGGTAACCAAGACCGTGACTTCAGTCGTGATTGGCGTGGCCACGGCGCGCAACGAGTTTCCTGTCCTCGATACGCCGATGCTGAAATTCTTCGATGAGACGAAAGTGGCACTGGTGGATGAACGCAAGCGGCGCATCACGCTTCGGCATTTGCTGACAATGACCGCAGGATTGGAATGGCACGAAGACCTCCCTTACAACGACCCGAAGAACTCGTGCAGCCAAATGGAGGCCGGCTTCGACTGGGTGAAGTTCGCGATTGATCAGCCGATGTCGGAGGAGCCCGGCACACGTTTCAATTACAACAGCGGCGCGACACAATTACTCTCGCACATTTTTCGCGCTGCCACCGGACATGACATCGAAGAGTATGCCGCCCGGCATCTTTTCACGCCGCTCGGTATTGAAACGTGGTTCTGGAAACGCACGCCCACCGGCCTGGCGGATACCGAAGGCGGATTGTATCTGCGACGACATGACCTGGCCAAAATCGCATTCTTGTTTCTGAAGAACGGGAACTGGGCAGGAACGCAGCTTGTCACACCAGAGTGGGTTAAGGAATCTGTCACGCCTGCGATCAATGTGTCGGCGAACGGCGTGAAATATGGTCTCAAATGGTGGCTTCATCCATACGGCCCTAATGATCCGCGTCTGGTCTGGGCGGGTTCCGGTTTTGGCGGGCAGTTTCCAATCATCGTCCCGGACTATGATCTCGTCATTGTTGCCAACGGTTGGAATATTCTCGGTGGAAAACAACTTTCCCCCCGCATCCTCATTGACCGTATGCTCGGAGCAATACACGACCCAATCCCAGGGAAGGCAAAATAGGAAAACCTCACGCGAACAAACTGCAGGGCGGCGCGGTAGAAGGCGCGCAAAAACAGCTCAACGATCTCAAGGCGTTCATGTTGAGAAAAAGCTGGTGACGATTCACGGCACCGAAGAAGCGCGGCAAAAGCTCCGCTGGTATCAAAATCACCATCCACATCGGGTTGTGGAGTGGCGAAGAGCAGGGGTATCTGGGTTCGCTGGGCTATGTCAAAAACATTTTGGCGATCCGCGCACGATGGAACTCAAATAAGCCGGCTCGTGAATATCTACTTCAATCGTGAATCGGCCAAACCCGTTGAGAAGGTAACAAGTCAGGCGAAATAAAAAAATGGACTGGATATACAGTGGGTTAAGATGGACCCAATTGCAGTCGCCTCGGAAGCAAACATCTCAAAGTCTCACCCGTCATGCCAGCCCTCAGTTTGAAAGCGCAATGATGAAGTTTTGAAGTCGTTGGGCGATGTTGTGACACTCGTTTACAGCGGAGTTAATGAGGTGTTCATCGAGGTGAGAATTGCCCTGGAGCAAAAAGCAGGCTGAGTATGACTTTCGAATGACCTGGCAAGCGGCTATGGTTTATTGCATAGCCCGCTTGCCGGAAACTGAAGTCCTAGCGCTGACCGTAGAGTCTCAATGTCGGTCTGCTTCTTCTTGCCCAATTTCCCTTACCGTACCAAATCTCGACGCTTCTGATCCTGCGCTGGTCGCCGGGAAGGTCGATGGCTCTCGTCCTGCCGTTAGCCTGGATGCTATCCCGAATCTCGACATTGGTATCGTCGCCGTTTTCGAAGTGGACTACCACTCTTTGAAATTCAATGGCGCCGCCTCTAACTTCCAATAGAATGGACCGGAACCTCTGATTTGAATTTACGCGGATGTTATCGTGGTCCCTTTGCCCATCCACATGCGACTGGCCTAAATAACTCCAGCGGCCGCGACCTCGTTCATCCCGCTGACGATTTTGTTCATAACTTTGAGCGTTTGCCACCAGGCTGAAGCTGAAAACTAAGAACAAAAACAGGCTCATCATACGAAGCGATTTATTTAACGTCATATTTTTCTCCTTGTGCAGAAACATTCTTAAGTCATAAATAAAGGAGGTTTTCCCGTGTTCGGAGTCGAAACTGAAACTTTAACTCTGAACACTTAAAACACCTTTTACCGGCTTTTAAACGAGCTGCATATAGTTATTATTTTCTTGTTAATCATTAGTAGAGAATGAACTCTGCAAAGCCCTCCCCCCTCCTCCCGGGCTTCGGAGACAGAGATAGTAAGCCTCTCTCTGAGTTCCTCACACTTCCAGTAAACTTTTATGTTGTAGGTTGATAATCGACCATTGCAGGGAAAATACTGTTCCTTATTGAACCATTTTGAATATTAATGTTATAAAGATTTCAGCGCCTGCGACCCAGCTCGTATGGCAAATTCGCCGGATTATTTTGCCGTTAATATCATCAGGACAATCGCAATTCAGGTCAAACGCCTCAAAGCGGCTCTTGATAAAGACTATTTGCTTAAGGTGCTTACTTCATGATGCGATTGTCCTGGCCCTCGGCAAAAGAATAATTGCTTATGAATGTGTTACGGTCTCGCGCAGTTTTGGAAGATATACTATCCTGAGACATTCAATCCATTCGATATCCGTTACAAGCAAATTGAGGAGTAATGAATCAGGAACTGCTACCCAACCTGAAGCTGTCACATTACCGCATCGTCTCGAAAATTGGCGCGGGCGGGATGGGCGAAGTCTATCGCGCGCGCGACACGCGCCTCGACCGCGAAGTCGCCATCAAAGTCCTACCTGCTGATTTTGCCAATGACCCCGATAGGCTCAAACGCTTTGAGCAGGAAGCACGGGCCACAAGCGCGCTCAATCATCCGAACATCCTGACCGTTTATGACATCGGTACGCACGAAGGCGCTCCGTTCATCGTCGCCGAATTGCTCGACGGTGAAGAACTACGCGCGCAATTGGAAGAAGGCGCGATTGCTCCCAAGAAAGTGATCGAGTACGCGCGGCAAATCGCAGATGGTCTTGCCGCCGCGCACGAGAAAGGCATCGTCCATCGTGACCTGAAACCCGAAAACCTGTTCATCACGAAAGACGGCGCGTCAAGATTCTGGATTTTGGCTTGGCGAAGTTGAAGCCGCAGAAGCTTACCGGGGGTGTGGATTCGGAAGGGGAAACGATGAAACCATTGACGAATCCTGGTGTGGTGATGGGGACGGTTGGCTACGAGTCGCCGGAGCAGGTACGCGGCGAAACTGTAGACCATCGATCCGACTTGTTCAGCTTTGGCTTGATTCTGTTTGAGATGTTGTGTGGCGAACGAGCCTTTCATCGAGAGACGATGGCGGAAACGATGACGGCGATTCTCAAAGAAGATCCGCCGGAGTTGAGCGAGACGAACGACAAGATTTCGCCCCAGTTGGAAAAGATTGTGCGGCGCTGTTTGGAAAAGAAACCGGAGCGACGCTTCCATTCGGCGCACGATCTGGGCTTTGCGTTGGAATCTCTTTCCGCCTCATCAACAACTTCGGGCAAAAATCTAACGACCTCACGTTTCAGCAATTACCGAAGAAACTGTGAAACCGAAGCGTGCAAATTTGCCAATGCTTTTGGGCGGATTAGGTGTTGCTGACACTTGGCGTGTTGGCGGGAATTTTCGCTTACGGCTATTTTCGGCAAGCCCCGATGCCAAAATATGAACAGCTCACGTTTCGACGCGGACTTATCACACACGCCCGATTTTCTCCCGACGGGCAGACGATTATTTACAGTGCCGAATGGGGCGGCAAACCGGGCGAGATATTTACGACCCGCGGCGGTATCGGCCAATCGAGGTCGTTGGATTTGAAAGATGCTGACGTTTTATCGGTTTCGTCAACGGGCGAACTGGCAATTCTGATCAAGCGGCAATATCTCGGACAGCTTACCCACAAAGGCACGCTGGCACGGGTTCGATTCTCGGCGGCACTCCGCGAGAGATTTTGGAAGACGTTCAGGAAGCGGATTGGTCGCCCGATGGCAAGGAATTAGCGGTAGTTCGGTCAGTTGGCGGAAAAAATCGGCCTCGAATTCCCGATCGGCAAAGTGCTTTTACGAAACGGACGGATACATCAGCCATCCGCGGATTTCGCCTAAAGGTGACCGCATCGCCTTTATGAATCACAAACTTCTTTTTGACAATCGCGGAACGGTTGAAGTGGTTGATCTGTCGGGAACGAAAACGGAGCTGACCGAAGAACTTTGGGGCGTAGAAGGTCTGGCGTGGTCGGCGGAGGGCAGTGAAATTTGGTTCACGGCAAGCAAAATCGGTGAAGCAATGGCAGTTTACGGCGTATCGCCATCGGTGAAACTCCGTGAGGTGCTTCGCGTCCCGTCGGATTTATGGCTTCACGATATAAACCGCGACGGACGCGTTTTGCTGACCAGATTCAAACATACAGTAGATTTAGTAGGTTTAGCCCCGGGCGAAACACTCGAACGGAATTTGACCTGGGTGGATGTCGGTTCGATGAATGATCTTTCGCTGACGGCAAATTTTGGTTTCGCCCGACGGAAAATCGTTTGTATGTGATGCTGATGGAAAACGCTCTGTGTGTTC
The DNA here is from genome assembly GCA_016710075.1 of Acidobacteriota bacterium. GTDB lineage: Bacteria > Acidobacteriota > Blastocatellia > RBC074 > RBC074 > JADJLO01. The sequence goes on from JADJLO010000003.1 coordinate 8,075, forward strand.
ATTGGACGAAAACACTTCGCCTCGTCCGATTGTCGGGCTAGGCGAAACAGATATAGTTCGCAATTGGGTAGCGGACAGCCGCTCACTTTACCGTTGCCATATTACGCCCATGAAGCCGGAATGTTGAAAGTCTCCCGTTTGGACATTGCAACAGGACGCAGAGAACCATTCAAAGAAATAAATATCGCTGACAAAAGCGGAATATTTACCAAGCCTGGAATCGACATCACGCCCGACGGAAAGCCATATTTACAGTAACTGCTGCTATTTGATGGATTTGTATTTGGCGGATGGATTGAAGTCGCGAAAAAGTAAGAAACCGAATATGGAAACCGGAACGATCATCAACCAATACAAAATCATCTCCGCCACTCGGCAAAGGTGAAACGGGCGAGGTCTGGCGCGCGCGATACGCGGCTCAACCGTGAAGTCGCTATCAAAGTGCTGCCTGCGGAATTCACCCGTGATGCCGAGCGCGCGCGCCGCTTTGAGCAGGAAGCGCGGGCGACCTGCACTGAATCATCCCAACATTCTGACGGTTTATGACTTCGGCAATCACGAAGCGCAATCCATCATCTGGTGATGGAATTGCTAGACGGCGAAGAACTGCGCGTGCAACTCGGTCAGGGCGCATTGCCCGTGCGCAAAGCGATTGAGTACGCACAGCAAATCGCAGCGGGATTGGCCGCCGCGCATGAGAAAGGCATCGTGCATCGTGACCTGAAGCCCGAAAACCTGTTCGTGACGAAAGACGGGCGCGTCAAGATTCTGGATTTCGGCATGGCCAAGCTCAAGCCACACAAGCTCACCGGCGGCGTGGATTCGGAAGCGGAAACGATGAAGCCGCTGACGAATCCCGGCGTGGTGATGGGGACGGTAGGGTATATGTCGCCGGAGCAGGTGCGTGGCGCAGAGGTGGATCATCGCTCGGATATTTTTTCTTTCGGCATCATTCTCCACGAAATGCTGAGTGGGCAGCGGACGTTCGCGGGCGATTCGCTGGTCGAATTGATGAATGCGATTCTCAAAGAAGATCCGCCGGAGTTGAGCGAGACGAACGCAAAGATTCCGACTGCGCTCGCCAAGCTCGTGCGGCGCTGTTTGGAAAAGAAACCGGAGCGACGGTTTCATTCGGCCCATGATCTGGGTTTTGCACTGGAAACATTGTCGTCGGCTGGGTACGCCCGCGTCCTCGCGGGCAATTCTGGGCAAGAGGCTTCTTCGATTCCAATGGGCGACTTGCAAGGGCAGCACGCGGGGACGCGTGCGTACCCAGGCCGCGTCTGGATGATTATGTCGGTGGTCTTGCTGCTGGGACTGCTGCTGGCGTTGCCCTTCGCCGTGAAGTATTTGCGCCTGTCGCCGCCCGCTGCGCCGGTGGCTGCGCGTTTTACCATCGCCGCGCCGGAGAAGGCTACGGTCTCCTCTCGCCAGCGCTTCCCCCGATGGCCGCCATCTGGTTTTCGTTGCGGTCGTCGAAGGCAAGAGCAGTCTCTGGCTGCGTCCGCTGGGTTCGCTCACGGCGCAACAGCTGCCCAGCACGGAGGGCGTTTCCGGCATCCCTTTCTGGTCACCGGACAGCCGCTCAATTGGTTTCGCTTTCTTCGGGACCGAACTCAGGAAACTCGATCTCGCGGGCGGTGCGTCACAAACTCTGTGCAAGTTACCGGCAGACGCCATGGGGAATGAGGGCACGTGGAATCGCGACGGGGTCATTCTCTTCTCGGGCAGTGCAGCGATTTATCGCGTACCGGCGACAGGCGGCGAGCCGGTGCCGACACTGCGCGCAGAACAGCCGGGGCTTTACCGCTTTCCGATCTTCTTACCTGACGGTCGCCACTTCCTCGTTCTCACTGCACAGCCGGGAGCGATGGAGCTTCATCTTGCCGCGCTCGATCGCCAAGAGACCACGCCCCTGCTGGCGGCGGATTCACAGGCGAGCTATGCCAACGGTCATCTGCTTTTTGCGCGCGCAGGCGCCTTGCTCGCCGCGCCTTTCGATGCTGACAGCCTGAAACTCACGGGCGAGTCTTTCGTGGTCGCGGACAAGGTAAGAGTCTCCCCAACTCCAGCGGGTTCTTTCCGTCTCCGACAACGGCAGCCTGGTCTACGATCCGAACACTCTCACCGACACTCGGCAACTGACCTGGCTGGATCGCACGGGCAAGCCGCTCGGCACGGTCGGGCCAGCGGGCGAGTATGAATTTCCCACGCTGTCGCCCGACGGGAAACGGGTCGCGGTGGGGCGACGTGATCCGCAGACCCGAAACCGGGACATCTACGTGATAGACCTCGCGCGGGGCCTCAGTTCGCGGCTGACCTTCGATCCGGGCGAAGATCGCTATCCGGCCTGGTCGTCCGATGGCAGTCGCATCGCCTGGAGCGCCAATCGCGACGGGGCTTATCAGATCTATCAAAAGTTGTCGAGCGGCGTCGGGCCGGAAGAGGTGCTGCTTAAAGACATCGTTAGCATCTCCCCCACCGGTTGGTCTCCGGATGACCGCTTCCTCGTTTACACGCGGCTTGATCCGAAAACGAATTTCGATATTTGGGTGCTGCCGATGGCGGCAGACCGACAGCCCACCGTGTTTTTGCAGACGCCGTTCAGGGAGGGTTTTGGGAGTTTCTCGCCCGACGGGCGCTGGATCGCTTACCAGTCAGACGATCAGGGAAAACTTGAGGTGAACGTGCAGACCTATCCCGCTTCGGGGGGCAAATGGCAGATCTCGACCAATTCTGGGAAATTGCCGGTTTGGCGCAGCGATGGCAAGGAGTTGTACTACATTTCCGCGGACGGGAAGATGATGGCAGTAGAGGTAAAGCCGGGCGGCAGCTTTGAGGCGACCGCGCCCCGGGCGCTGTTTGATCTCGAGCCAGCGCGGGCGCGTCTTGCTGGATTTAACAGCTATGCGGTGACGGCGGCGGGGGAACGAGTTCTCTTCGTCACGACGCGGGAGGAGGCCGAAAGTCTGCAATTCACCGTCGTGACGAACTGGACGGCGGAGGCGAAGAAATGACGTTTACGACTGGAACAAAACTCGGCGCGGCGAAATCCTGGCTCCAATTGGCAAAGGGGGATGGGCGAGGTCTGGCGCGCGCGCGACACGCGGCTCAATCGTGAAGTCGCCATCAAAGTGCTGCCCGATGATTTTGCCAACGACGCCGACCGTTTGCGCCGCTTCGAGCAGGAAGCGTTGGCGACTTCGGCGCTCAATCACCCGAATATCTGACGATTTATGAATTCGGCTCCGTTTCAACTGAAGCTGGCGCGACGCATTTCTGGCCTCGGAATTCATTGATGGCGAAACCTTGCGCAACCGTTTGCAACGCGCACCGCTGTCATTAAGAAACGAGACGCAATAAAAGAATTAGCGCAACCAGCCGAGGTTGCGCTACCGTTTTCAGTGGAGAACAACGATGGGAATGCACACCAACAAAGCGATTTGGGAAGCCGAAACTGAAGGGCTGGAATTACTCAATCTGACCATCGGCGAGTTGCTCGATCAACAGGCAGAGGCTCTCGCCGACACGGAAGCACTCGTCTACCATTACCCGGAAATCGGCCTCAATCTGCGCTGGACGTATCGGCAATACCTGGACGAAGCGAATCGGTTGGCGAAAGGGTTGCTCGCGCTCGGCATTGCCAAGGGCGAGCATATTGCGATGTGGGCGACGAATGTGCCGGAATGGGCGTTGATGCAAATGGCGGCGGCGAAAATCGGTGCGGTGCTCGTGACGGTCAATACGAATTATCGCGCGGCGGAATTGGAATACGTGTTGCGGCAGGGCGATGTCGGGACGCTCGTGATGATCGGCAACTACCGCGACAACAACTTTCTGGACGCAGTGTATGCGATTGCGCCGGAACTGAGCGACGTGAATGATCCGGTGACGGAAGCGTTGCAATGCGCGAAGTTGCCCGTGCTGAAACGGGTTGTCTTGATTGGCGACGAAGCGCAGCCAGGCTTGATTCCATACGCGCAAATGCTCGCGCTCGGCGAAAGTGTTTCGGATGAAACCTTGCATGCACGACAGGCAAATGTCACGCCGCACGACCTGGCGCAAATGCAATTCACGAGCGGCACGACGGGCTTTCCGAAAGGCGTGCAGATGACGCATCACGGGATGGTCAACAATGCGTGGCTGACGTTTGGGCGAATGGAAGTGCGCGCAGGAGATCGTTACGTGACGCCGATGCCGTTCTTTCACGTCGCGGGCAGTGTGCTGAGCCTGTTGGGGCCAGTCGTTACGGGTACAACATTGATTCCGCTGATTGTGTTTGATCCCGCGAAGCAGTTGGAATTGATGGCCAACGAACGCGGCACGCACACGGTCGGCGTACCAACGATGTTGATTGCGATGCTGAATCATCCGCGTTTTCAGGCGGGCGAATTCCATCTCTCGGCGCTGCGCAATGTCGGCAGCGGCGGCTCGCCCGTGCCGGTAACAATGATGGAACAGATTCATGAGCAAATGGGCGCGGACGTGGCGATTGTCTACGGGGTGACGGAAACGCATTGTTCGATCACCTTCTCGCTGCCGCATGATCCATTTGCATTGAAGGCCGGAACCGTCGGCGTTCCCATCGCGCACACGTCGGTCAAAATCGCGCATCCACAAACGGGCGAACCCGTCGGCTTTGGCGAACAGGGCGAACTCTGTGTGCGCGGCTTTTCGCCGACGCAGGGCTATTACAAGATGCCGGATAAGACTGCCGAAACGATTGATGCCGAGGGGTGGCTGCATTCGGGCGATCTGGCGACAATGAACGACAAGGGTTACATCAACATCGTCGGGCGCGTGAAAGAGATGGTGATTCGTGGTGGTGAAAACATTTTCCCTGCCGAAATCGAAGCCTTTCTGATGCGGCATCCCAAAGTCGCCGAAGCGCAAATCGTTGGCGTACCCGATACGTTTATGGGCGAAGAGTTGGTCGCGTTGTTGCGCCTCAAAGCGGACGAGCAAGCTGACGAAGCCGAGATACGCGAATATTGCCGCGCCAACATCAGTCGGCAGAAAGTACCGAAATACATTCGCTTCGTTGATGCTTACCCGTTGACTGCCAGCGGCAAGGTGCAGAAGTTTGTTTTGAAAGAGCGATTGATCAAGGAACTCGGATTAGAAGATGTGGCCAAGTTGAAAATGGCCTAAGCATAAAAAGCTAATGGAAGAACAATCACCTCCCATCAGTCCGTCACATTACCGCATCGTCAAGCAACTCGGTGCGGGTGGCATGGGCGAAGTCTATCATGCCCGCGACACGCGCCTGAACCGCGAAGTGGCGATCAAGGTGCTACCCGCTGATTTTGCGAATGACGCCGACCGTTTGCGCCGCTTCGAGCAGGAAGCGTTGGGGTCTCGCCTTTGCGATTACCTATCTTGCGTTGGGAGAAAAGGACGAGGCATGATGTGGCTTCGAAAAGATGTTGACGACCGATCAGTCTGGGCAAGCTGGTATGCAGTTGCTGCGGCACTTGATGAGTTGCGAGACGAACCGCGATGCAAAGCAATGCTGAAACGAATGAATCTGCCGGAGTAAAGAATAAAGATGGAAACCGGAACAATCATCAATCAATACAAAATCATTTCCGCGATTGGCAAAGGCGGAATGGGCGAAGTCTTTTTGGCACAGGATACGAAACTGGATCGCAAGGTCGCGTTAAAGGTTTTGCCGAGGGATGTTGTCTCCGACCACGAGCGGCTGCGGCGGTTCGGACAAGAGGCGCGTGCGGCGTCGGCCCTCAATCACCCTAATATTTTAACGATCTATGAGATCGGCGAGGTCGAGGGCACCAACTATATCTCGACGGAGTTTGTCGATGGCAAGACCCTGCGGGAGATGATGAATGGCGGAGGATTTAAGCTGCATCAGGCTATCGATATCGCCGTTCAGGCGGCGTCGGCGTTGTCCGCGGCTCACGAAGCCGGGATCATTCACCGCGACATCAAACCCGAAAACATCATGGTCCGGCCGGACGGGCTCGTCAAGGTTCTCGATTTTGGCCTCGCCAAGCTGTCAAAGGCGATTGCGGCCGGGTCCGAGGACGCCACACTGGTGCAGGTCAATACGGCGCCGGGCGTGGTGATGGGAACAGTTCAATACATGTCGCCCGAACAGACCCGCGGCAAGGCAATCGACGTCCGCTCCGACATCTGGAGCCTCGGCTGCGTGATCTACGAAATGCTCGGCGGGCGAGCCCCGTTCGCGGGTGAATCAACGGCCGACCTCATCGCCGAGATCGTCAAGGGACACCCGGCGCCGCTGAAAAGGATCGCGCCCGACATACCCGAACGCCTGGACGAGATCGTTTCAAAGACGCTCGAGAAAGATCCTGACGAGCGTTACCAGTTGGTCAAAGATCTGCTGAACGACCTGCGGCGGCTCAAGAAAAAGCTCGATCTCGATATCGAACTCGACCGGTCCAGCGGTCCGACGTCTGCGCGGCTGTCCGATCCGCATGATCTCGCGACCCGAGCAATGTCCGTCGCGGCATCGGACACAGCTGTGGGGCAAACGACGATCTCGGGGCGAAAGCCATAACGTCCAGCATCAAGCAGCACAAATTCGGCGCGGCGGCGGCGTTGGTTATGGGGGCAGTCATCCTGGCCGGTTTTGGTTACGGGCTTTATAGTTTCCTCTCAAAAACAAAGGCTGAACAGCCGCGCACGGTAGCGGAACTCAAGACGCAGCGGCTTACGGGCGACGGGCGTTCCGGCAACCCCATTATCTCACCCGACGGCAAATTCCTCGTTTTTACTAAACTTGAAGGTGGAAAACAGTCGCTTTGGATCAAGCAGATTGAAACCGGGAGCGCTGTTAATGTTGTTAAACCAGGCGAGTTTGAATCTTTCGGAAAGATGACGTTTTCGCCGGATGGGAATTTTGTTTATTTCAATGCGAGAAATGCCTCAACCGAATCTCCGACGGTCTTTCGTGTTCCGACGCTTGGCGGAACGCCGGTTAAGTTCCTTATAAATGCCATTGCTTTGCAGTTTTCGGCGGACGGCAAACGGATCTCGTTTCTGCGAAGAGAAAGATCTCAATCTCAAAAGACAAGTTGGGTTTTTGTCGCTAACGCCGATGGAACAAATGAACGGAGTTTGGCGACAACGTCGGGTGCGACAGGCTTTGTTTCATCGGCGGTTTGGTCTACCGACGGCAAGTTTCTTGCAGCCGGTTTCAATGACGAATCGCTGGCGCCGGCACCCAATTTCTATGTTGTTCTGATCTCGACCGAAGACGGAAGCGTATCTGAATTTGGTTCAAAAAGGTGGGAAGGCATCGATCAGCTCGTCTGGCATCCGAGCGGCGATTCGCTGATCGTCTGTGTTGCGGATAATTCGTTCCTCGACGGGCAAATCTGGGAACTGGCTTATCCTTCGGGTGAATATCGGAGACTGACCAATAACCTCAACGGATACTTCAATGCTTCGATCACCGCGGACGGCAAATCGATCGTAACGGGTGAGAGTTACACACGTTCCGCGGTATGGGTCTCGCCCGACCTCAAACCCGAAAATGCAAAACCGGTCTTGCCCGCAACCGGCAATACCTGGGGATTTGCCTGGACCCCGGACGGACGGATCGTCTATGCCTCGGATCAGAGCGGCAGTGCCGAGATCTGGATGATGAATGCCGATGGCAGCGAGCCTCGACAGTTGACCGGCGACAAGATCTTTAAGTTTTCTCCAACGGTCTCGCCGGACGGAAAATTCATCGTTTATACTACCTCGCAGAACGGCGGACAATTGGTGCGGATAGACATCGGCGGCGGGAATCCGGTGATGCTCACAAAATACAACAACTCGGTGAATCCGCATATTTCTCCGGATGGCAAGTGGGTCATTCATTATGCGTATGTCAACGGACGGACCCTTGTGGTCCGCGTGCCGCTTGAGGGCGGTGAAACTCAGATACTATCGGAATCTTTCGAGGCGTTGAGTCCACGCTACTCCAATGACGGGACGAAATTCGCCTGCTTTCTCATCGACGGCTCCCTGGCGATCGTTCCGGCAGAGGGAGGCGATCCGCTCAAGACCATCAAAATTCCTCCTGGGTCAGAACGAGAATCCGGGCTGAGCTGGACGCCGGATGATCGCGGGATCGTCTTCGCGGTGCAGGCGGGTGAGTCAAGAAACCTCTGGGTCCAGCCGATCGACGGCGGCGAGGCGAAGCAGTTCACGAATTTGGAAAATCCATTAGTCTTTACTGCCCATTACTCCCGCGACGGAAAACGTATCGCGCTCGTCCGCGGCGATTTCGTCTCCAATGCGATCATGATCACCGGTTTTCGATAACTATTTTATGATCACAATTTCAGAATTAAAACGATGAATTTAGAAAACGGCAGAATAATCAATCAATACAAAATCATTTCAGCTATCGGCAAAGGCGGAATGGGCGAAGTCTTATTTGGCGCAATACACGGAGACGGTGGCAGTGCTGGGGGCGATAGTGACGGTCAGAAATGACTGGAACATCGCCCGCGCGTGGCTCAGACAGGAAATGACCTGGTGAACCCGATATGAAAATGATCTTTCGTCTGCTGCTGTTGGTCAGCCTGCTCTGCGGCGGCTTGTCCGTGAGCGCACAACAGCCAGTTCTCAACTACACGCTTGCCATCAATCCCGCCGATACTTCTTACGTGCAGATCACGATGCGCGTGCGTAACCTGCCGCAGGTGTTTCATCTGGCGATGGTGAATCACTTTCTTGTGGATGACGGATACTGGCGCTTTATCGAAGACCTGCAAATCTCGCCAGGGACAGTTGTGCGCGAACAGGATGGGCTGTGGCGCGTGACAGGCGCGGGCAATGATGCGACGGTGCGCTACAAAGTCCGGGCGAATGAGAAGGGCGCGTTTCGCGTCGTGCGCAAACCATGCGTTGGCGATCAAGTGAAGTTGGAAGTCATGCGTGCGGGCAAGCTACGCCAAATCATGATAGATGTGGCATCATACGATTGGCCTGACGTGAAGCTCGCACAAAACCCTGCTGCCAACCAACGCCAACAGATGATGCTGGCGAGTTGGCAGGCTGGTAGGTAAACCAAATGTGGGATAGAGCTTGGTGAATAGCTCATTTTTTTCGCAGGCGTGAACAATGATGCCGTGATGCTCTTTTTTGGATAAAGTCGAATCATGAATAAGAAATTAACCTGTCAACTCTTGCTAGTCTGCCTCGCCCTTTTCGGCCCGATGATCTGGCCGGCACATTCGCAAAATCAACCCAAACCGTCAAGCCCGTCAAGCTCAACGAGCCTGAATGATTTCTTTGAAAGTAAAATCCGCCCGCTGCTTGCCACCGAATGCTTTTCTTGTCACACAGATTCGCAAATGGGCGGCTTGCGGATGGACTCGCGCGAATCGTTGCTGAAAGGCGGCAAATCCGGCCCTGCGATTGTGCCGGGCGAGCCGGACAAGAGTTTGTTGATTCAGGCTGTCCGCCACACGGGCGGGTTAAAAATGCCGAAAGGCGGCAAACTCCCCCAATCGCAAATTGACGCGTTGGTCGAATGGGTCAGAACAGGGGCGGTATGGCCGGCAGCCAACACGCCAGTTCCCCTTGCCAAAGGCGAAATGAAGATTGATGCCGCTCGTCGCGCATTCTGGGCATTTCAGCCGTTGCGTGTGGTTCCTGCGCCAACTGTAAAAAATACGCGCTGGGTCAAGACCGAGTTTGATCGTTTCATCCTCGCGCGCCTCGAAAAAGAGGGACTTGCACCCGTCGCTGCCGCGGATCGCCGCACGTTGATTCGGCGCGCCACGCTCGATTTGACGGGCTTGCCGCCGACAGTGGAAGAGATTGAAGCGTTTGAGAAAGACAAATCCGCGGACGCTTTCGCCAAAGTCGTGGATCGCTTGCTCACTTCACTAAACTACGGCGAACGCTGGGGACGAATGTGGCCTGATGTGGCGCGGTATGGCGAAGAGGACTATCGCAGCCTTGATCCGATGGGACGGGGCTTTGCGCCATATCCGCATGCGTATCTGTACCCGCGACTGGGTGGTCAAAGCGTTCAATGATGATTTACCTTACGATCAGTTTGTGCGCGCGCAATTGGCGGGCGATTTGATGGACGAAAAGACACGCGTGCGAACCTTGCCCGCGCTTGGCTTTCTCGGCCAGGGGCCCTGGTTTTATGACAACGGTGCGGTCGAAGTCACACGCGCCGACGAACGCCACGACCGCATTGATGTCGTCAGTCGCGGATTTCTTGGCTTAACTGTTGGCTGCGCGCGTTGCCACGATCATAAGTACGATCCGATCCCTACGAAAGATTACTACGCGATGGCGGGCGTCTTCGCCAGTACAACTTACAAAGAGTATCCGCAGGTTCCACAGAGCGTTGTGGACGAATACACGGCGCTCGAAAAGAAGCTGAAGAACAAACAGAAAATGATGGGCGAGTTTATGCAGACTGAAAGCAAACAGCTTTCGGAAAGCCTCGCGCTGCAAGCCTCGAAATACATGCAAGCGGTGTGGAATGTAAAAGGAGAACCAAAAGCAGACCTCAACGACGTCATCGAAAAGAACAAGCTCGATTACGAATTGATGCAACGCTGGATACGCTTTCTGGAACGGCCTCCGCGTCATTATCCGTTTCTGAAAGACTGGCAGGCTTTCATGCAAGACAAGACGCAAAAAACTGCCACGGCGGCAGAGGCCAAAAAGCTGGCGGATGAGTTTCAATCATTGCTGCTGGACGTGTTGGCCGAACGCAAAGCCCTGAACGAGGAAAACGAAATCATCCTCGCCAAAGCCAATCCGACGACGAAGAAAAAGAGCCGCTCTTCAAGCCCCACGAATTCGTGACGAACGACGACTTCTGTCCCGGCTGCGGCGTCGAAGTCAAAGCTATGCCGCTCGAGCGCATGAATCTTTGGTTAGACGTTTTCGTTCGCGATGTGGCGGAATCGGATTTGCCGGGGGTGGGGGACAAGTTCAAACCGGGGCTGCTGATGTTTATGGGCTGGGGCCTGAGCGACAGTTGAGCGCCGAGCGGCGCGCGCATCTGGTGGCATTGCGCGAAGACATCGAAAACTTCCGCAAGTCCATGCCTGCGCAATATCCTTATGTACACGGAGTCGCGGATCGTGAGAAGCCCGTAGATTTGCCCGTCAGCTTGCGCGGAAGCCCGACAAATCTTGGTGATATTGTGCCTCGCGGCTTCCTGTCTGTGCTGTCCAGGGACGACCGTTTGTGTTTCAGCCAGGGCAGCGGGCGGTTGGAATTGGCGAATGAAATTTTGCGACAACCGCTGGCGATGCGCGTGATTGTGAACCGCATTTGGAAAGGACATTTCGGCGCCGGAATCGTGGACACGACAAGCAATTTCGGCTTTAACGGTGAACGCCCGATTCACCCTCAATTGCTCGAATACCTCGCTGATTACTTCATCAAAAACGGCTTGTCCATCAAGAAGCTGCATCGTGAAATTATGCTCAGCTCCGTGTATCAGCTCAGCAACGAACACGTGCAAGCCAATCACGACAAAGACACGGCGAATCGCTTGTACTGGCGCGCGAATCGGCGGCGGATGGACGCGGAGCAAATCCGCGATTCATTGCTGGCGACATCAGGGGCACTCGAAAAGAAAATGGGCGGCCCTTCGGAAGTGTTGACGGCGCAATCCACGCGGCGCACGTTGTACGGCAAAGTCAGCCGCTACAAACTGGATGATTATCTGCAACTCTTTGATTTTCCGAGTCCGAACATCTCCGCCGAACAACGCTACTCAACAAACGTGCCGTTACAGCGATTGTTTTTTATGAACAGCGATTTCGTGCAGCAACAAGCTGAATTACTCGCGCAAAAACTCGAAGGCGAACCAACCCGCGAAGCCCGCATTCAAAAAGCCTATCGCCTGATCTTCGGGCGCGCCGCCACGGCTGAAGAAATCAAGCTCGGCCTCGAATACGTGCGCAGCGAACCGCTCAAGGAATACGAAGAGCGCAAGAAAGCTGAAGAAGAAAAGAAAGAAAAGGCCGGCCTGGAAAAGGAAAAAGGCGGACGAAGAGAAAAAGAAAGAAACCGAAAAGAAAGACCTTTCGGACAAGCCCAAAGAATCATCTGTCATTGCCCCGTTGATGCCCGAAATGATGAGTATGGATCCAAACGGAATGATGGCCGGCGTCGTGCCTCCTGCACCAGGAGCCAGGCCCGATGACAAGAAACCGATTTTGCCGGTGACGATTTGGGGACGGTATATGAAAGTGTTGCTGAGTTCGACGGAGTTCATGTTCATCAACTAAACCAAAAGATGCTTTTCCACGAAGACACACAAAAGATCACGAAGAAAGACCAAATGTTCCGGTTTCTCCTGATGTCTTCTTCGTGTGGCTTCGTGAATGAAAAAGCTTCCTTTGTACGAGAAAAAAATGAAACACAAAGCACCTGGACCGATTACACGTCGCGACGCGCTCTGCCAAATGGGCGCGGGCTTCGGGATGATGGCGTTTGCCGGAATGGTTGGCGAATCGCTGGCACTCGCACAGGCTGGGCCTTCCGCGCAATCCAATAAATGGCCGAAAGGCGGATTGCATCACGCCGCGCGCGCAAAGCACGTCATCTTTCTGTATATGAACGGCGGGCTGTCACAAGTTGACAGCTTCGATCCGAAACCCATGCTCGACAAGTTTCACGGCCAGCCGCTGCCCGGCGGAACAATTGCGACCGAACGCAAAACCGGGGCGTTATTGCGATCGCCGTTTACGTTCAAGAAGTACGGGCAATGCGGCATGGACGTGAGCGAATTGTTTCCACACATCGGCGAATTGGCCGACAGCATATGTTGGGTGCGTTCGGTTCACACCGACATTCCGAATCACGAGCCTTCGATGCTGATGATGAACACGGGCTTCAGTCAGGTCGGGCGACCTTCGCTCGGCGCGTGGCTGACATACGGCCTGGGCGTCGAGAATAAAAATCTGCCGGGCTTTGTGGTGTTGTGTCCCGACATGCCGACGACTGTTGGCCCGCCGCTCTGGAGCAATGCGTTCCTGCCCGCGATTCATCAAGGGACGTTCATCCCCGACAGACCGGGCGCAAAACAAACTGCTGAGTTGCTGGTGGAACCGGACTTCGATCCGCAAAAACTGATCGGCTACATCAACAACAAAAAATTTGCATTGCCCGAACAACGCCGCGAACTCGATCTGCTGACGAAGCTCAATCGTATGCAGATGGAGCGCGAGCGAACCAACGCCCCGCAAATCGAGGCCACGATTCAAACGATGGAAACGGCTTATCGCATGCAAACCGAAGCGCCGGAGGTCTTCAATCTGCGCAAAGAAACGCCTGCGACGTTGAAGCTCTATGGACAAGGCAGCACAGCACGCGGTTGTTTGCTGGCGGTGCGACTGGTCGAGCGCGGCGTGCGGATGGTGCAGTTGTATTACGCCAAAGGCGATCCTTGGGACGCGCACGGCGATATTCAGGAGCATCGCAAAAACGCCAAAGACTCTGATCAGCCGTTCGCGGCCGTTATCAAAGACCTGAAATCACGCGGTCTGTTCGATGACACCCTGGTTGTCTGCGGTTCCGAATTCGGGCGCACGCCGGTGGTCGAAGTCGGCGGCAACGGCTTACAAAATGGCCGCGATCACAATCCGCACGCCTTCACGATGTGGATGGCAGGCGGCGGCGTCAAAGGCGGGACGATTTACGGCACGACTGATGATTTTGGCTTCAAGGCCGTAGACAAACCAGTTCACGTTCACGATATGCACGCGACGATTTTGCATTTGCTCGGCATTGACCATACGCGGCTCACTTACCAATACAGCGGACGCGATTTCCGCCTGACCGATGTCGCCGGCCAGGTCATTCAGGAATTGATTGCTTGAGGTCAACCGTTATTGCAATGCGAGGATTCAAACCTATGTTCCACCTGCTATTCGCACTGTCACTCCTTCTGTCGTTTCAGACATCGCCGACCGGGCAAACGCCCGCGCCTGCGACTACGCCAAAACCCAAACCATCACCCAAACCTGGCGTGAAAACGCCGGACGTGCGCATTCCCATCGCGGCGCTCAAGCCTGAAGCAGTCTTTGAAGTCCCCGGTGCGCCCGACTGGCTGGCGATTGATGAATCCGTCTGGGTCTCGAATTACCCCAAAAACACGGTCGCGCGTCTTGATCCCAAAACCAACAAAGTGCTGGCGATGATCGAAGTCGGCAGTAAGCCCTGCTCTGGCCTGGCTGCCGGCTTTGGCAGTTTGTGGGTACCGCTCTGCGGCCAGCAGGCGCTGGCGCGAGTTGATTTGAAAGAAGGCAAATTGACGGCGACGATTCCCATTGGCATTGCTCATTCTGAAGGAGGTCTGGCCTCAGGCGCCGGCAGCATTTGGCTCGTCACCGATAAGAAAGGCACATTGGCGCGCCTTGATCCTGCGACCAATAAAATCGTTGCAGAAATTCAAGTGCCACCCGGCTCGTTCACCGTCGGATTTGGCGAAGGTTCCATCTGGGTCACGGGTACTGAAACCAACGTGTTGACAAGGATCAATCCCGAAACCAACCTCATTGTCGAAACGATTCCAGTGGGCAAGGCGCCGCGCTTTTTCACCATTGGCGGCGGCTTCGTCTGGACGTTAAATCAAACCAACGGCGATGTCTCGAAAGTTGATCCCAAAACCAACAAGGTTGTCGAAACGATCGAAGTCGGCGTACCCGGCGGCGGCGGCGAAATCGCTTTCGGCGAAGGTTCGCTTTGGGTGACGGCCTTTGAATTTCCCATCAGCCGCATTGATCCAACGACGAATAAAGTCGTTCAGCAATTCGCCGGTGAAGGTGGCGATGCCATTCGCGTCGGCCTCGGTTCGGTATGGCTTTCGAATATCAGCGCGGGCAACGTATGGCGGCTCGATCCCCGCCGCATCGCCGCCACCCTCGCGCCGTGAGAACCTCGCCGGGCGCTTGAACTGGCCAGGAGCTTAAACCTTGATGAGGGTGTTCCGCCTCTTCATCCTGATGTCAGGACACTTTGTAGAAATCACAGTTCAGCTTGAATTTCGTTTGCGCTGATAGCCCGGCAAATAAGCGGACCTTTCTGAATCAGCGCAATCGTGCCGCTGGTTCGCAGATCTCAAAAAGCGGCGCGAAGAAGTTTGGTTGAGCTACCTCTAAGGAACGTGTAAAAAAGTTATCAAACTGACGCTGCTCTGCTTGCTGGCGGGCTGCCATTCAACGCCGCAGTCGAGACAAGC
The DNA here is from genome assembly GCA_016710075.1 of Acidobacteriota bacterium. GTDB lineage: Bacteria > Acidobacteriota > Blastocatellia > RBC074 > RBC074 > JADJLO01. The sequence goes on from JADJLO010000003.1 coordinate 23,283, forward strand.
AACCGATGCCAGGGAATGGGATGAATTTCACTGGCAGTTTCCTCAACACATATTTCGTGGCCGCCGCTCCGGTGGAATTGAAAGTCGCGCTGCTCAGCGCTGAGGAGCCTTATGGACGCTGGCTGCGCTTTGCGATTCCGGGCGTATTGCTGGTGGTGATTATTGGGAAAATTGGTGTCGTGCTGGCGGCATAGCAAAGTATGGCAACTTTGAGTCCGAGGAAGATCGTCAGCTACGTGAACTAGGCGGTTGATCCCATAGTTTAGAAAATCATTCACAGAAAAGAATCCCCATGCTCAGAAGCCTCTTATTATTTACTTCAATCGTCCTCGTCACCCTGATCACCGCGCAGGCGCAAACGGTCTTGACCGCTGACCAATTGCAAAAGGGTCAGGCGGTCGAACTCGACAAGCTCGGTTGGAAGTATTTACCAAACGATGATCAGCGCTTTGCTGATCCACAGTTCGATGATCGCGCATGGGCGACGCTCGCCAATTCCGCCAAACCACAGGATAGTCCGAGCGGCTGGCACGGCATTGGCTGGTTCCGTCTGCATCTGCGTATTGCGCCGGAATTGGCGAATGTAGCGTTGAATCTGGAAATGGCGCATCTTGGCGCGTCTGAAGTTTACCTCAATGGCAAGTTGATTCGGCGCTTTGGAATCGTCGGTAAAACGCTGGCTGACGAAAAAGGGTTCAATCCGAATGCCCAGCCGCTGGGTGTTGTGTTGCAGGCTGATTCGGACCAAGTCCTTGCTGTACGCTACTCAATCCAGCAGGCGGCGGATCCGAACTCCTTCTTTGCCTGGTTTATGTTGCAGGGGGGCGAGAACGCGAACGGCATCACCGGGATTGGCCTCCACAGCCGGTTCAGAGAATTTGGCGCGGCGGCCAGTCAGCGTGGCGTGGGTTATGGCGTGTGGCCCTTTCCTTTCGGCTACCTCGCTGTCCAGTCCACGGCATTTCTAGCGTTTGGCATTCTCCATCTGCTCTTATTCGCGTTCTTCGCGCGCCAGCGGAGCAATCTCTTTTATGGTCTGTTTCTGTTGGGCTTCGGGATCAACGATGCTGTCAACATTCCCTATCTTGCAGGGCATTATGGGTTGACGGGGTTTTACCTGCTGCTGGGTGCATCAACGGTCGCAATGCAACTGATGCCCCTCGCGCTCCTGGCCTTCCTGTACAGCGCATTTACGCCGGGTCTCCCACGCCGGATGTGGGGCTTTCTGGCGGCAGCTTTGTGCGTCATCTTCTGGTGGCAGGTATGGCCAGTGAGGTATTGGACAGTGGTAGGGATTGTTTATGATGTTGTGATTGTGCTGGAAATGCTCAGGCTCGTGGTGGGCGCGATCCGCCGCCGACTTCCCGGCGCAGGGATCGTCGGCGTCGGCGTTCTGCTTTTCTCGCTGACGCTGGTGCAACTGTCTCTTATTAGCCCGATTCCGCTGGTATATGCCATTGGAACTTTCGGGATGATTCTCGCGCTTTCACTTTATCTGGCGCGCGACTACGCGCGCACCAACAAACATCTGGCAGACCAGCTTGTGCAGGTCAAACAACTCTCTGCCGCCGCGCTGGAACACGAGAAAGTCAAAGCCGAAAACGAACGCCGTGCCGCTGAACTGGAAGAAGCCCGTCAATTGCAGCTTTCCATGCTGCCGAAGAAATTGCCCATCCTGCCGCACCTTGACCTCGCCGCGTATATGAAAACCGCTTCAGAAGTCGGCGGCGATTACTACGACTTTCACGCGAGCGAAGACGGGACGCTGACGATTGCGGTAGGCGATGCGACTGGGCACGGCCTGAAGGCGGGCACACTGGTGTCTTCGGTCAAGAGCCTGTTCGTCTCGCTGGCCTATCATCCCGACATCGTGCACATCTTTCATCGCATCAGCGCAGTGCTGAAAGAGATGAAATTGCGCGGACTGTTCATGGCGATGACGATGGTCAAAGTGAAAGGCAATCAGATGAGCGTGAGCATTGCCGGCATGCCTTCGGTGTTGATTTATCGCGCACAGACAGGGCTTGTCGAAGAGGTCGTCATTCGGGCGCTGCCGCTCGGCGGAATGACGAAGTATCAATACCAGCAGCAGGAATTGACGCTTGCGGTGGATGATGTCGTCGTGCTGATGAGTGATGGCTTGCCTGAACGATTCAACCCGCAAGGCGAGATGTTAGAGGAACAAGCGGCCAAACAATATCTGGCGCAGCACGCGCAGGCTTCGGCGCAGGAACTCATTACAGGATTGGCAAAACTGGGCGATGATTGGGGTGGCGCGCGTCCGCAGGATGATGACGTGACGTTTGTCGTGCTGAAACTCAAAGGAGCCTGAGCCGCGCCCTCTTTGGGTACGCACGCGTCCTCGCGCGCGGGGGGGGGGGGGCCGGCCGTCTCTTTTCAAGTAGTCTTTCGCGCGAGTCTGCCGCGAGGACGCGGCGTACCCAAGAGGACGCGCGCGCCCCCGGGGGGGGGGGGCCGCCGGCCCTAACTTTTGGACTACAAACGAATCGCGGCGATTGTCTTGCTGGCAGTGACTGCCTGCACTGCTATGGGAAAATTCATAATCTGCAAAGCCGCGCCACATAAAAGTGAGCAGCATGAAGTTTGGTAATAACGACAGATCTCAGCTAAAGTGTGGTCGCCGTGCACGTTCTTGCATCATTAGGCAAATTCTGAATTCATGAAGGGATACCAATGTCAAAACACATACTGTCAGTTTTATTTTTGTGCGTTCTTGTCGGTCAGGTGTTCGCGCAAGCTCCGCAGAGTGCGGCAGCGGAGGATTACAACAGCGTCTTCAAAGCCGTCAAGTGGCGTTCAATCGGGCCGTTTCGCGGCGGGCGTTCCAATGCCGGCTGCGGAGTGGTGGGCGATCCCATGACTTACTTACATGGGCACCACGGGCGGCGGCCTTTGGAAAACCGATGACATGGGCATCACCTGGCGGAATATCTCTGATGGTTTTTTTAAGACCGGTACGATTGGCGCGATAGCTGTAGCCGAAAGCGATCCGAATGTCGTGTACGTCGGGATGGGCGAACATGCCGTGCGCGGCGTGATGACGCACTCCGGCGATGGCGTCTATAAATCAACCGATGCCGGAAAAACCTGGAAGCGCATCGGGCTGGAACAAACACGGCACATCTCGCGCATCGTGATTGATCCGAAAAATCCGAATATTTTGCTGGTTGCCGCTCAGGGCGCGTTGTATGGCAGCTCGCCGCAACGCGGGATCTATAAATCCACCGATGGCGGAGCGACCTGGAAGAACGTTTTATTCGTGGACGAGAAGACCGGCGCGGCGGAGCTTTCGATGGACATGACCAACACGCGCATCCTCTATGCCGCAATGTGGGAGCACGGGCGGCTACCGTGGAAAGTCATCAGCGGTGGGCCGGGCAGCGGCTTGTACAAATCCGTAGATCAAGGCGAAACCTGGGAAAAACTGAAAGAGGGATTGCCGGAAGAAATGGGCAAGATGTCGATTGCCGTCAGCCGTTCCAATCCTGAAAAAGTATACGCGCTGATCGAAAGCGATTCCGACAAGGAAGCGGGCGGGCTATTCGTTTCGACCGATGCAGGTAAGAAATGGAGCCGCATCACAAACGACCATCGCTTAACGCAGCGCGCCTGGTATTACATCGAACTGTTCATTGACCCGAAAAATGAAAATACGATATACGTGCTGAGTGCGCCGGCCTTGCGATCAAAGGACGGCGGTAAAACGTGGGAAAACCTTTCCGGCACGCACGGAGATTATCACGATCTGTGGATCAACCCCGACAATCCCAACAACTTCATCATCTCGAACGATGGCGGCTCTGCGATCACCTTCAACGGCGGCAAAAGTTTTAGCACGCAAAGCAACATGCCGACCGCGCAGTTCTATCGCATCAACGTAGACAATCAGTTCCCCTATCGCATCTACGGCGGACAGCAGGACAATAGCTCTGTTTCCATCGCCAGCCGCGAATTGGGCAGCGGTGGAATCACTACGGCAAGCTGGACGGCTTCGGCGGGTGGCGAGAGCGCGTTTCTCGCGTTCGATCCTGACAATCCCAGATATGTTTTAGGCGGAAGTTATCAGGGCACGATTGAGGTGCTGAACACGCAGGCCAAAGCCTCCACTAATATCATGGCCGCGCCCATTCAATACCTTGGCATGGATGCCAAAGACATCAAGTACCGGTTCAACTGGAACGCGCCCATCATCTGGAGTAAGCACGAACCCAATACCTATTACCACGGCTCGCAATACCTGCTCAAGACGAGCGACATGGGGAAAACCTGGAAAGAAGCCTCGCCCGATTTGACCCGCAACGAAAAGGAAAAACAGGGCAAAGGCGGCGGGCCATACACCAATGAAGCTGTCGGCGCGGAAAATTACGGTACGCTGAGTTACATCGTTGAATCACCGCTTGAAAAAGGGGTGATCTGGACGGGCAGCGATGACGGAGTAGTCTCTTTGACACGCGACGGCGGGAGTAGCTGGAAAAACGTCACCCCCCAAAGGATTGGCCGAATGTTTGATCAATGCGATTGAGGTCTCGCCGCACGACAAGGCCACGGCCTATATCGCAACGACGCGCTACAAGTTCAACGACCATACGCCGGGGTTATACAAAACCACGGATTACGGAAACACCTGGACGAAGATAGACAACGGCATTCCGGCGGACGCCTTCACCCGCGTCGTGCGCGAAGACGACGTGCGCAAAGACCTGTTGTTCGCAGGTACGGAAACGGGGCTGTTCCTGTCGTGGAATGGCGGCAAGGATTGGGCGCCATTTCAATTGAATTTGCCCGTGACGCCATTGACTGATTTGCGGATTCACAAAGGCAATCTGATCGCCGCCACGTCGGGCAGATCGTTTTGGGTGCTGGATGATTTGAGTCTGATTCGTCAGTACAAGGCGAATACGGCTGCGTTGGCGCTTTATCGGCCTGACAATGTCTATCTCGTAAACGGTTCGAGTGAATTGGATCAGTCAGAAGAAGACTTCACCGGAGCCAACCGGTTAAGAGGCGTCAATCCCGCCACCGGCGTAGTTGTGTATTACCAACTGCCGGAGTTGAAAAAAGAAGACCACATTACGCTCGAAATCAAAGACGCGGCAGGCAATCTCGTGCGCAGCTTTTCTTCCAGGGCGGATGAGAAGTTCGTGAAATATGATGGCGGGCCAAAGGCTGAACCACTCTTGACCAAAGCCAAAGGAATGAACCGCTTTGTCTGGGATCTGCGTTACTCGACGATGCCGGGCGCGCCCACCGTTTATATCGAGAGCAGCTTCGACGGTCATAAAGCGCCGCCAGGGAAATACAGCCTGACCTTGAAAGTGGGCGGCCAAACGCTTACGACGGAAACCGAGATACTTGCCAATCCGCTTTATCCGACCACGGCTGCGAACTACCTTGAATACCATCAGACGATGCTGGCGATGGAAACCGAATTGACGTCCATGCATCGTATGACCAACAGCTTTTACGAAAAGCAGAAACAACTGGAATCGCTGCTCGCTTCATTGCCCACGGGCGATAAATTCAGCGCCCTCAAAAAAGACGGCGAAGCGCTGCTCAAAAAGCTGAAGGCCTGGGATGAAGACATGGTGCAGCGCAAAGCCAAGGCGTATGACGATGTCGATAACTTCGCCAATAAATTCACGGCGAATTACCTGTTTTTGATCAACCAGACGGAAAGCGATATTCCCAAAGTGAATCAGCCGTCGCTGGATCGCCTGAAGCAACTCAACGCACAATGGGCTGCGCTCAAAGCGAGAGCCGGCGAAATTCTCGACAAGGATCTTCCGTCGCTGAATAAACGACTGTGGGACGCCGGACTGGGAGCCATTTGGAAAGAGTAAAGTGAGACAATTTTCTCGGAGACGCGGCAACTTGTCCGAGCTGCCGCGTATGTTCCAGGCCGCGAAAATAGAGGTTCGCGGCCTGGACCCTTTTACCACACTGAATGCCGGCAAATTAAACCTATGAAATTCCGACTTCCTCATCCCTTTGTCCTCCTGCTCGGCGCGGTTGCCTTTGCCGCCGTCCTGACGTGGCTAATCCCCGCAGGCGAATATCAGCGACGCACTGACACCGCTACCGGACGGGCAGTGGTTGTGGCGGGAACATACGCGCGCGTAGCGGCCACGCCTGTCGGGCTTAAGGCCGCGCTGCTGGCTGTCCCGCGCGGCATCATCGCAGGTGCGGACGTTATCCTGACGATCCTGTTTGTAGGCGGCGCCTTTGCTTTTCTGGACGCGACTGGCGCACTCGGCCGGCTGGTGGGAATGCTCGTCGGATACACCAGGCGACCACGAACGGTCGTCATTGTCATCAGCCTTGCATTTGCCACGCTCGGAGCGCTCGAAAACATGCACGAGGAAATCATTGCGCTGGTTCCGGTGCTCGTCGTGCTGAGTCGCGGTCTGGGGTTTGGCCGGATCACTGCGCTCGCAATGAGTGTCGGTGCTGCCGTAGTCGGCGCAGCGTTTGGCCCCACCAATCCATTTCAAACGGGTATTGCGCTGCGCTTCGCGGAACTCCCAGCCATGACTTTGCCCGCGCTGCGCTTCGGACTTTTTGCCGTTGCCGTCACGGTGTGGATCGCCTGGACGCTGGCCATGGCTGCGCGCGACGATATGCGCCAGACAGAGGCGCCGCCGGCCGAGGCTCGCGCGACGTGGCGTGACGGACTGTTGCTGGCAATCGTCATCGTCCCGTTCATTCCCTACGTCATCGGCGTCCTGCGCTTCGACTGGGGGTTCAACGAACTCACGGCCTTGTTTCTCGTCGCCGGATTTGCCGTTGGGCTTGCCTCCGGGCGCAATCTCACCACGACTGCCATAGATTTTCTCAAAGGGATGGAAGCAATGCTTGCCGCAGCGATCTTCGTTGGCATCGCGCGCGCCATCAGCGTCGTACTCACGGACGGTCATGTGATTGACACCATTGTGTACTCGCTGGCAGTTCCGCTGGCACACTTCCCGGGCAAAGCGGCTGCCTTACTGATGATTCCCATGCACGCGGTGCTTCACGTCCCGGTGCCGTCTGTCAGCGGTCAGGCCGTGCTCACCATGCCGATCATGGCTCCGCTGTCTGACCTGCTTGGCATTTCAAGGGATGCAGCGGTGATCGCATACCAGACGGGCGCGGGGTTGATGGACATGATCGTTCCCACGAACGGGGCGCTGCTCGCAATGCTGCTCGGCGCTCAAGTGGGTTATGGGAAATGGCTCCGCTTTGCAATCCCGGGCGCACTGCTGGTGGCGTTTGTCGGAGCTATCGGGGTCCTGCTGGCGGCATAGCCTCTTCAGCCGCAGGAGCGCTTTCCAGTAAGAAAATAAGGATGGATGAGTCTTTTTGAGTGTATCGAAGCCGTCAAAAGCGTTCGCTTTGTGATCAAAGAAGGAAAGATAATCAGGCAGGAATAAATTGAGCAGACTGAATTACTGTTGTTACGCACGGAATATTCTTTATTTTGATTTGACTAGCCCACAACCCGCGAAGCGGGTGGCAGCATGTAGCCCAGGGTGAAGCGAGGCCGAAGGCCGAGCGAACCCTGGGTATCGTAATCAACATCATTCCGAGCCCGTGAAACGGGCGACAGAAAAACAGCCGCTGGACATTTGGCACTGAATCTGTCGCCCACTTCGTGGGCTTGGTTTTATTTTTCACATTTACCTAGGGTTCCGCTCGGCCTTCGGCCTCGCTTCACCCTAGGCTATCAGCCCGCCGGCTTCGTCGGCTTTGAATTACTTCAAAAGAACGTGTCAAACCGATTCAGGAATTCTTATTTGCCTAACATGAGTGAATTATGAATAAAAACTATCTGCATAAAATTCTCGTTGTTACGTTTCTGGCGCTTGTCGCCTGCACCATCGCAACTGCACAGCCACCAAGCAGCCAAACCATTGACGCACTGGTCGAACGTTCGATGAAAACGTTCGATGTGCCGGGCATCAGCGTCGGCATCATCAAGGACGGGCAAATCATTTATGCCAAAGGTCACGGCGTCAGGTCGCTGAATACGATGGCAAAGATGGACGAAAATACTTTGTTTGGAATTGCCTCCAACTCGAAGGCCTTTACGGCTGCGGCGCTCGGCATGCTGGTTGATGAAAGGAAAATCAAATGGGACGACAAGGTGCGGGATTACATTCCTGAATTCAAGCTTTACAACGCCTACGTGTCGGAAGAGTTCACGATCCGCGACCTGCTCACGCACCGCAGCGGCCTCGGCCTCGGCGCGGGCGATCTCATGTTTTTCCCCGATGGCAGCGATTTTACGATCAAGGATGTCATTCATAATTTGCGCTACCTGAAACAGGTTTCCGGCTTTCGCACGAAATACGATTACGACAACAATCTTTACATCGTCGCGGGCGAAGTCATCGAGCGTGTGTCAGGCAAAAGCTGGCCGGAATTCATCGAAGAACGAATCCTGCAACCCGTCGGCATGAGCAAAAGCGCCGCGCTGTTTGAACGGCTGAAAGATAAAAGCAATGTGATCGAAGGTCACGCGCCGGTCAATGACAAGGTTCAGGTCATCGTTCGCAGTTCGGTAAAAGTTGCTGCCGCTGCGGGTGGCATCAATTCCAATATCACCGACTTGCTGAAATGGGTGCAGTTGCTGCTGGCGCACGGGAAATACGGTGAAGGCCAGGCAAAACGGCTGTTTTCCGAAGCCGTGCATCGTGAATTGTGGACGCCGCAAACGATCATTCCGGTTGGTAATCCCGGCCCTTACAACACGCATTTTTCCGCCTACGGACTCGGCTTTGGGCTGAGCGATGTGAATGGCTACAAACAGGTTTCGCACACGGGCGGACTCGAAGGGATGGTCACACAGATCACGATGATCCCTGAATTGAACCTCGGCATTATCGTCCTCACCAACCAGCAGGAAGGCGCGGCGTTTCAGTCCATCACGAATCAGATCAAAGATGCCTATTTCGGGAAGACCGGAACCGATTGGATCACTGACTTATCGAACCGGCGTAAAAAATCGCTGGATGAAGCCAAAGCTCTGACCGATAAGATTTGGCTTGAAATCGAAGCGGCGCAAAAACTGAGCAACAATAAAACTCCGGTGGACCTTTTTCTCGGCAAGTATGCCGATGCATGGCTTGGCGAAGTCACGATCTCCTTGAAAAATGGCAAACCGTGGTTTGATTCCAAACGCTCGCCGAAACTCACTGGAGAAATGCTGCCGTATAAAGGCAATACTTTTGTCGTCAAATGGGTAGACCGCAGCATGGATGCCGATGCGTTTGTGAGCTTCAGTCTTGATCAGGAAGGCAAAGCCGCGGGCTTTACGATGCGTGCCATATCACCGTTGACGGATTTTAGCTACGACTTTCACGATCTCGATTTTCATCGGTCGAAATAATCACCATGCTCCGAAGATGAATCAACCAATTTGAAAGTGGCAAAGTGAAAATCCGAGCATGGAGTTCCGCCTTCAAGCGGGGCTCCAAGGTAGATCTTTCGAGGAGTGTTCATGCAGAAAAGGAATTGGTTCAGCTATACAGCCGTGTTGCTGTTGTTGACGGTTGTTACTGCAGGCATCGCCCATTTTGACAAACCCGGCAGCGCGGCCTCACAGGAAGTGCCGGAATACGGGCCGGCCAGCGGAAAGCTGGTGATTGTCGGAGGCGGTCCATTGAATAACACCGGCATCGTCGAGAAGTTCATTGAGCTCGCCGGCGGTCCCGATGCCAGGTTCGTCATCGTGCCGACCGCCGGCGGCAACAAGACGCCGACCGGTGAAATCAAGGTCTACAAAGAGGAAGAGGTGATCGCTTCGTGGAAGAAGCGTGGGCTCAAAAACGTCAGGATGCTGCATACGCACGATCCGAAGGTCGCCGACACTGAGGAATTTACAGCGCCTTTGCGCGAAGCCAACGCCGTCTGGTTCGATGGAGGCCGCCAGTGGAACATCGTGGATTCGTACATGAACACCCTGACTTACCGCGAGTTTCACAAAGTGCTGGAACGCGGCGGCGTGATTGGAGGCAGTTCGGCTGGAGCGACCATTCAGGGCGATTACCTGGTCCGCGGGGCGATTGCCGGCCCTGACATTATGATGACGCCGGAAAAAGAGCACGAACACGGCTTCAACTTTCTGCGCAAATCGGCCATTGATCAGCACATCAACACTCGCATGCGCTGGGACGATCTGATTCCGGTCATGAAGAAATACCCCAATCTGTTGGGCATCGGCTTGTCCGAAGGCACGGCAATCATCGTCACCGGCGACCGCTTTGAGGTGATGGGCGCCTGGAAGGTGGCGATCCACGACAATACACGCGTCTATCAACCGTGGGAGAAACCCTATTACGTGCTCTCGGCGGGCGACGTTTACAACATGAAGGCGCGGAAGATCGAAAAGTACGGCAACGGTGCGCAGTCCCGCCCGCAACCGGCGGCAGGCGCCGAAAGAGCGCAACCAAAGCCCTGACATTGACCCCTTTTTTATTTGGACCCTGATCCGGTGTTCACTTCAAAAACGTAAAGCGTCGATTGCCGATCTTCCGGCAGGAACCAGGCGCGAAGCCCGCGCTCCGTGGGCTCGATCCAGAAGGGATTCTGCGTCATCGGAAAGCCGGATTCAGTCCACAGATCGAGCGGGAGCTGGTGGATTGCCCTATTGGCCGCGAGGTCCACAAGCTCCAGTCCGCCGAGACTGAATCTTCCACCTGCTTTTCCCGACTGATAGTTGCTCAGTCCGGCGCACAGCATTTCTCCGCGCCCCAGAAATTTGCAGTCCTGATAATCGATGTAGAAAGAGGGATTCTGCCGGCGCAGTTTTTCGGGCGGTGTCCCGGCATTGGTGACACGGCCTTGCGGGTTGAGCGTCCAGCGATAGAACGAACGCGAGCCCCAACTGACTCCGTGTAATGTGTGGTTTTCGGTGTTGTGAACGATGCCGCCGATGTGGTCGGAATAGCGAAAGACTTCGGTCGCTTTCATTGCAGCGGGATCGACGCGATAGATTATCGAGTGGCTGTTGGGACGGTATTCGGCTACGGGCACCCAGATGAATTTGCCGTCGTAGTCGATGCCGCCGGGATGATAAATCGCGCCTTCTCCAAGCGGCAGGTCCGCCAGCAGCTTGCCCTGCGCGTCGAATTTGAAGAGGTGCCCACGACCTGCGCCAGTGTCGCGGTCGAATCCGTTCTGTGGCTGGGCGAAACGTTTGGTTGGTTGTGTGACCTCGACTGAAGAGACGTAAAAAAATTCTCCGATCTTCACCATGCCCTGCGGATGATGTGTGTTGAAATTGACCGGCACCGAGGCCGTCATCCGCCATTGTGAAGCGCGCGTCAGTTGCTTGAATCGTTCGCTGATCAGACGCCCTTGTGCCAGTGCCCCGGAGCTGTTGAGCATGTCCAATGTGCAGATTATGATGAATAGGAATCCTGATTTTTTCATAAGCATTGTGCCACGTTCTTTATTGACTCCAGTTTGAACCTCAACCCGTCAGTTGATTTTTGAATGCCTGTTCTTGAATTATTCGTGTCTCAATGAAAGTTGTAAAGATGATAAAGCACTATGGATACTTTGCTTCATAATTGAACTGTTCCAGAAACAGATGGAGTATCAGTTACCCAATAAGAATTAGTTTACTAACTGATACTGTTGGCGAATTGAATTTATAGCCTGTTTCCGTGTTTCCCCGTTTTATTGATATTTTGGAATGGTCGAAATACGAGCGGGAGCGCAGGCGTCCCGCCTGCGTCAATTCGATTAACGCAAATCTGATATGAACGTGCAGATATTTCAATACAAGCAGGCGGGACGCCTGCGGTCCCGCTCGTATTTTGATTCTGTAATTTCTGACAATCTACCAAAGGATGAATTCGCCAACAGTATCAGTTACTAATACGTTAACCTGGAGGGACAATGCCCGAACAACCGAATCCTGAAAATATATTGCAGACGGGCCTGGCGTTCTGCACCGCTAAGACGTTACTTAGCGCCATCGAAATGAGCCTTTTCACCGATCTGGCGCATCATGGGCCGGAGAGCTTCGAGTCGCTCATCGGTCGGCTGGGGCTTCATCCCCGTTCGGCACGAGACTTTCTAGACACCCTGGTTGCGCTCGGCTTTTTGAATCGCACGGGCGACATTTATTCGAACACGCCGGAGACCGATCTCTTCCTCGACCGGAAAAAGCCGTCATACATCGGTGGCATGCTCGAGATGGCGAACCATCGTCTTTATCCATTCTGGGGACACCTGACGGAGGCGCTTCGTACAGGGCAACCGCAAAACGAAAGCAAGACCGGAGGTGCGGGGCTCTTCGAAACGCTCTATGCTGATCCCGCACGGCTCAAGGAGTTTCTCGCCGCGATGACCGGCATCAGCCACGCATCCAATATGACAATCGCCCGTGCCTTTCCGTGGAAGGACCATGGTACGTATGTCGATGTCGGGACTGCGCAGGGGGATCTTGCGTCTCAGATTGCGCTTGCCAATCCGCACCTTCGCGGCATGGGATTTGATTTGCCTGAAGTGGCGCCGATATTCGAGGACTATGTCGAACACCTTGGCGTCGCGGATCGGCTCCGTTTCGTTCCGGGTGATTTCTTCAAGCAGGAGTTGCCAAAGGCGGACGTCGTCTTGATGGGGCATATCCTGCACGACTGGGATCTGCCGACAAAAAAGATGCTCATCAGAAAGGCGTATGAGGCAATTCCTGCGGGTGGCGCCCTCATTATCTATGAGGCCATCATCGACGACGATAGATCGAAAAACGCCTTCGGGTTGATAATGAGCCTGAATATGCTCATCGAGACGCCGGGTGGATTCGATTACACGGGAGCTGATTGCAGCGCGTGGATGAAAGAAGCGGGATTCTCCACGACTCGCGTCGAGCATCTTGTCGGACCGGATTCGATGGTGATTGGAATCAAGTAGCGCTTCATCATGAATGAACCGAGAGTGAATGATATCTCCGTCTTTGATCATCCCGGACCTGAGTTGTCGGAAAGGGAAGTCGCCGAGTTTCTGCTGCGAGACTACGGCTTGAGCAGCACACTGCAGCCATTGGTAAGCGAGCGCGATCAGAACTTCCTGGTGAATGCGGGAGGTTGCGAATACGTGCTCAAGATTGCTAATGCGGCAGAAGATCGCACATTCCTCAATCTCCAAAACAGACTTCTGGCGCATATCGCCGAAGTGGATCCCGGACTTGGCGTTCCGAGGCTTGTGCCTGCGCGGGATGGGCGGGGCATCGCCGAGTGGAACTCAGGCGCAGGGATGCACGCCGTCCGCCTCTTCGACTATCTTCCCGGCAAACTCATGTCTGAGGTAGAACGGACGCCTGAGGTGCTCACTGGCCTTGGGCGATTGATGGGCAGGATCTCGCGGGCGACTAAGGGGTTCGGTCATCCCGGCACTCACCGTGAGGGCTTTCTCTGGAGCCTGGACAATGTCCTTGCCGTCAAACCATGGTTGAGTGATATCGTTTCGGATGAGCAGCGCGCCCTGACAGCGCGCATCTTTGCCCGCTACGAGGCCAGGGTGCTGCCGCGATTGAACCGGCTGCGCGCAGGGGTACTTCATCAGGATGCCAATGACAATAACGTGATCGTTGACAGCTCCGGGGAGGTCACGGGTCTGATCGATTTCGGCGACATGATCTTCGGTCGCGTAATCAACGAGCTTGCGGTGACTCTCGCCTACGCGCTTCTGGATATGGACGATCTTTACAGCGCGGCGCGGCCGGTAATCACGGCTTATTCCCGGGTGTTTCCAATCGAGATAGATGAGGCGGAGGTTCTCTTCGATCTTGTAGCGGCGCGGCTCGCGGCGAGTGTTTGCATCTCATCGCATCGGGCGAAGGCATTTCCGGACAACGATTATCTGTTGGTATCGCAGGCTCCTGCATTCCGGCTGCTGAAGGTGCTGGACAGCACCAATCCTGCTTTTCTGGCGGCCTTTGCACGCGAGGCCGCGGGACTGCCGTCAGTTCCCGGCCATGACAGGATCACGGCCTGGCTGGCTTCGGACGATTGCCGGCCGCACTCGCTTTTCGATTTTTCTCTCGACCGAAGCGGGCGTTACTTGTTGTCGATGCGCGCCAATGCGCCCGGCATCGAGCACGCTTCTGACCCTGAAGCTTATTGGAACTGGCTCAAGGCCCGACTTGAGGAATCAGGTGCTCGCTTTGCAATCGGCCTCTACGGAGAAGAACGCGATGTATATGGAGGTGACCAGTTCAGCACGCCCGGGTCACCCGAACGGCGTTCGCAGCATCTCGGCATAGACATCTTTGTTCCTGCCGGCACGCCTCTTTATGCACCGATCGCCGGGCGAGTCCTGAGTGTGGTCGATAATGCAGTCGCCAATGATTATGGCCCGACTGTTATTCTCGAACATGAAGCAGGCGTGGGCGGCCCGCATTTCTGGACGCTCTACGGCCACTTGTCTCGCGAGACTTTGAACTGTGTCAGTCCCGGGATGACGATCGAGGCAGGGCAAAAGATCGGATTCATTGGCGAACCATCTGTCAATGGCGGCTGGGCGCCCCATCTGCACTTTCAGATCATCACGGACAGGCTGGAAGAAGAGGGCAATTTCCCCGGCGCCGGCCAGCCCAGCCTTTGGTCTGTCTGGAGCCAGATCTCGCCTGATCCGAACCTGATCCTCAGACTTGCGCCCGAGAGCTTCTTTGATGACCCGTGGCCTCCCGAGAGGCTTCTCGAACGGCGGTCGAAATCGCTCGGCCCATCTCTCTCGATCAGCTACAGAAAGAAGCTCAAAATCGTTCGTGGAAACGGCGCTTATCTGTATGACCATACGGGCCGCGCATACGTTGACGGCGTGAACAACATCAGTCACGTAGGTCATGCTCATCCTCATGTGGTTGAAGCGTTGACTCGCCAGGCGGGCGTTCTCAACACCAACACTCGATATCTGCACAATTCGATAATTGAGTATGCCGAGCGGCTTGGCGCAAAATTCCCCAAACCTCTTTCCGTGGTCTTCCTCGTCTGCTCAGGCTCCGAAGCCAATGAACTGGCTCTGCGGATTGCCCGCACCGTCACCGGCAGACGCAACGTGATCTGTGTCGACTGGGGCTATCACGGCAACACGAATGGCCTCATCGAAGTGAGTCCCGTACAAGTTCAACCGCAAGGGCGGGAAAGGCAAACCGGATCATGTCGAGATTGCGGCGCTTCCCGATCCCTACCGTGGCGATTTCAAGGGCTATGGGTTGGAGGCCGGCCGTGCCTATGCCGGATCGGTCGGTGAGAAGATCGAGATCATTCGCCGTAACACGGGCACAGGCCCTGCTGCCTTCATCGCTGAAGCTATTTCGGGCTGCGGCGGGCAGATCGTCTTTCCGGAAGGCTATCTTGGCGAAGCCGCGCAGCTCGTAAAAGCTGCCGGCGGACTCGTCATCAT
Source organism: Acidobacteriota bacterium (assembly GCA_016710075.1). GTDB lineage: Bacteria > Acidobacteriota > Blastocatellia > RBC074 > RBC074 > JADJLO01. Next base: position 38,697 of record JADJLO010000003.1, read on the forward strand.
TGATGAAGTCCAGACCGGCTTCGGACGCGTCGGCCGGCACTTCTGGGCCTACGATCTGCAGAATTGCGTGCCGGACATCGTTACGCTCGGCAAGCCTATCGGCAACGGGCATCCAATGGCCGCAGTCGTGACCACGCCTGAAATCGCCGCCGGATTCGCAAATGGCATGGAATTCTTTTCGTCTTTTGGAGGCAATCCCGTGTCTGCCGCTGTCGGCATGGCTGTGCTTGATGTGATCGAGAAAGAAAGGCTTCAGGAGAAAGCTTTGGTCACAGGCCACTACCTCAAGCAGCGGCTTGTAGAGCTGGCTGCACGACACCCGCTTATCGGTGATGTCAGAGGTGAAGGACTCTTCCTCGGGGTGGAGCTCGTGCGAGACCACACGACGCTGGAACCGGCCACGCGCGAAGCCGGCGAGATCATCAACTTGATGCGCGATCAGGGAGTGCTGCTCTCAACCGACGGCCCCTTTGACAATGTGCTGAAGATAAAACCTCCCATGGCGTTTGGCGCCGGCGAAGCCGACATCATGACCGATACGCTCGACGCCGCCCTGACAAGAGTAGGTTGATCAGGGCGGCGTAGTGGTCTCCGATTACAGGATTGGTTTCGGACTAGGCTTGTCTGATTCGCATGCAAAGTGATATCTGACCAGGGTAACAAGATCGTTGAGACTGCAGGGCATGGCACGATACTTCGAAAGAACCCCTGCAAATCCCGAATCACTCCTCAGCCTGCTTGATTCAACGACAATCGGCATCTCCCGGTAAGCCGGTTTTTCTCTGATGGAATTGAGTGCCCTCAGCAGGTTCGCCGGGGCGAGATCGATGATAGCCAGTTTATAGCTTCTGTGAAGCAGTGGCTCAAGAGTATGCAGACTATCGGTCACCGCGACTTCATCGCTGTATGCGCCAAACATTCTTTTCAGCTTGTCAGCGCGCTTCACATCGTCGGTTATCATCAGAAGCCCCGGGCGAATTTTTGTATGTCATTGCGGATTTCGTTTTGTCGAAGGTGGGGCCGTCGAGTTCAGTTATCTGTTGCATTTTTCCATCCTTTGAAACTTTATACCGACGGCTTGATTAACTATTCCATGGATCATTTCTTTATGATCTTCGGCCAGTTTTCAGCAGCTTTTTTGATCCAGTTCTCCGGATCCTGTTCCCACATCTTCTGAACCTTCCTGTCATAATTGAGGTAAAGTTTCCCATCGATAATCTTCCAAGCCTCAGGGTCAATATTTGCAGTGTAGCCTATGGCCGACGGCCCAGGCGCAATACCCGCCGAATTGAGGCGCGAATTTCTCGGGGGTTTTGGCGAACTCATCGCGATTGGCAGCGGTCGAGAAATACCACTTCGCGTTCATCCAGTCGTATCTGAATTCGTCCTTACCCTTGACCGCACGACCATCCTTGAAATATGCGACTGCGTCGTAGCCATGGAGGGCTGTGCCGAACAGGTTTTTGTTCACCGGATCTGTCGAGGCGAAGGCCGTTGAATTCGGCAGCAAAGACAGCATCGCCATTACGAAAATGATGAGAATTATTGTTGAGTGTTTTTCCTTCATTTGTTCTCTTCTCCTGTAATTATTGAATAACAATACGATGATCTATTCACCGCTTTGGTGAATCAGTTTGGCGACAAGAGCTGTCCATCCTGTCTGATGGCTGGCGCCGATGCCCGCACCATTGTCGCCATGGAAATATTCATAAAAGAGGATGTAGTCCCGCCAGTGGGGATCATTCTGGAATTTATCCGAGCCGCCAAAGACAGGCCTCGTGCCGGCTTCATTTCGTAGAAAGATGCGGTTCAGGCGGCGAGACAATTCAGCCGATACATCCCACAGATTAAGCGGATTGCCTGACCCTGTCGGAAACTCGATTTTGAAATCGTCGCCGAGGAAATAATGGAATTTCTGCAGCGACTCGATCAGCAGGTAGTTGACCGGGAACCAGATTGGCCCGCGCCAGTTCGAGTTTCCGCCGAAAAGCCCTGAGTTCGACTCAGCCGGCTCGTAATCAACGCGGTATTCCCGGCCATCGACAAATAGCTGGTAGGGATTATTCCGATGATACGCCGAGATGGCGCGGATTCCGTGCGGGGAGAGGAACTCCGATTCATCAGCCATGTAAGAAGCTACTTTGACGAGTCTGTCTCTGTTGACCAGAGATAAAAACCATCTCCTTGACCCATTGTTGCCCGTTTGCATCTCGACGTGACTGCCGAATTCCGGCCGGTTGTCGATGAACCATTCCATTCTCTTCTTGAAGCCCGGCAGCCTGTCGATCGTTTCAGAGTTCAGAGTTTCGACGGCGAACAATGGGATCAGCCCGACCAGCGAGCGGATCTTCATTGGCAGGTGATCACCGCCGGGGAGATGCAGAACGTCGTAATAAAATCCGTCCCCTTCGTCCCAGAGGCTAGCATCACTGCACCCTGTGTGATTCATTGCGTGGCAGATATAGACGAAGTGCTCGAAGAATTTGCTGGCCACGTCTTCGTAAGCAGGATTGTCTTTCGCCAGTTCCAGAGCGATTGAAAGCATATTCAGACAGAACATGCCCATCCAGCTGGTTGCATCTGACTGGTGCAGATGACCTCCAGTCGGCAACTCCGTGCTTCTGTCGAAGACGCCGATGTTGTCCAGGCCGAGGAAGCCGCCCTCAAAGATGTTCTTCCCTTCGGCATCCTTGCGGTTGACCCACCAGTTGAAATTGAGCAGTAGCTTGTGGAAGACGCGCTCCAGAAATTTACGGTCGCCTGCATCTTTGCGTTTCTGGTCTATCTTGTAAATCCGCCATGCGGCCCAGGCGTGTACCGGCGGATTGACGTCGCCAAAAGCCCATTCATAAGCAGGGAGTTGCCCGTTCGGATGCATGTACCATTCACGCAGCATGAGTATCAACTGCTCTTGGCAAAGTCAGGATCGACAAGAGCCATGGGCAGCATGTGGAAAGCCAGATCCCATGCTGCATACCACGGATACTCCCATTTGTCGGGCATGGAAATGACGTCGGCGTTATAAAGATGATGCCAGTCACGATTGCGCCCTTGTTTGCGATCTTTCGGCGGGGCAGGCTGTCCGGGGTCGCCACTGAGCCAACGATTCAGATCGTAGTAGTAAAACTGCTTGCTCCACAGCAGGCCGGCGATAGCCTGTCGCTGGACATTCCTTGAGTCCTCAGACAGTTCTCCATTCTCCAGCTTTTGATAAAAGCTGTCGGCCTCGGCCTGGCGATCAGCGATGACGCTCTCAAACTCCTTGCCGAATGGTTTATTGGTCGACTGGTCATCAGTGAACCTGAGATTGATCGATCTCGATTCGCCGGGCTCCAGGGTCAGTCGGTAATTTGCTGCCGCTTTGGTCCCGAACCGGTCGTGATTGATTGCATCATTGCGTCCGTTTACAAGGTAATCATTGATTCCGTCTTTGACGTAGGGTGTGTCGTTTGGCGCTCCATAAAGCCTTTGCTTGTTTGTCTCATTTTCGGTAAAAAGCAGATCCGGCGAGCCCTCGCACCAGAATCTGCGTCTGCCGTGATACCAGTGGTCGACTTCGATTGCCGTGTGATCGGCAGTTACATCGGACCGATACAGAATCGGGCGCGGCTCAGCGTCTCCCCATCTCCAGGTATTACGGAACCAGATTGTCGGAAGCAGATCAATAGTTGCCGCTTCGGGCCCCCGGTTCGCCACGGTAATTCTGATCAGCAGATCTTCCGCAGATGCCTTGGCATATTCGACGAAGACATCGAAATAACGGTCTTCGTCGAATATTCCGGTATCGAGCAGCTCGAATTCGGGTTCCGCCCGGCTGCGCCTGCGGTTTTCGTCGATCAATCGCTGGTAGGGAAACTCTTTCTGGGGATACTTGTAAAGGAATTTCATGTACGAATGGGTCGGTGTTGAATCGAGATAGAAATAATATTCTTTAACGTCCTCACCGTGGTTTCCTTCGCTTCCGGTAACGCCAAACAGACGCTCTTTGAGAATCGGATCGCGGCCATTCCACATTGCCAGTGAGAAGCAGATGTACTGCTGTCTGTCGCTGATGCCGCCGATGCCGTCTTCTCCCCAGCGATAAGCTTTCGACCTCGACTGATCGTGGGACAGATAGTCCCAGGCTGTGCCGTGGGCAGAATAATCCTCGCGAACTGTTCCCCATGAGCGTTCGCTCAGATAAGGTCCCCATCGCTTCCAGTGTGCAGTCCGGTCACGCGATTCGCGGAGTCGCATCTCTTCAGGACTCAATTTGACTTTGACCAGTTTGCTCTTGCTTCTTTGCATAATTCTCCCTCGGTTCTCCATCATTTGCTTACGCTGCTTTCATCTGTTTCAGCTCACAGGAAAGCAGTGTTGATCCGCAGCGCGGACACGAATAAAAATCATTGAGTATTCCCTGATTCTCTCCGCGTGCATTTACGACTTCCTTCTTGATGTCAACCGGTGTTGTCAGAACCTCGTGGTAGTCCATCCAGCAGTTGCATTCTTTGCAGATGAAAATATTCAGATCGTTCATATGCGCCGCCTCGTCTCTGTATGGTCAGTTTTCGATGAATTGAACAGCAGCAATATTCTGAAATACGAACTCATGGAATTAATCGGTTTCATGATCTGCCCAGCCTTTCGATCAGGTGGTCGCCGACGCGCAGTGCATTGGCCATGATCGTCAACGCCGGATTGACGGCCGCACTGGAAACAAAGAAGCTGCCGTCGACGACGTAAAGATTGTCGACCTCATGAGCCCTGCGGTCGGATTGAGTGCCGAGTCTACGGGGTTGCTTCCAAATCTGATGGTTCCGTTCTGGTGCGCGACTCCGGCAAGTGGAATACGGTCTCCGACAAAAGCATTCAACGGGATGATGTGATCATCGCAATCCGCCTGCCTGACAAGGTTTTTGAGTTTTGCGTAGAGTCGTTTGTGCCCTTCCAGGTTGTTCGAGGTGTAGGACAGCACGATTCGCCCATCGCGATCCAGGCTGACGCGATTGTTTGGATCGGGAAGATCCTCGCTGGTCAGCCAGAAATCCAGTGAATGCTTTGCGACAATATCCAGAGTCAGGTGCGGCGCAAACGGCGGAGCTCCTGCGGCGAACATATTCGCGTCGAATTTGCCGACGAATGATATGTGCCCCATAGGGTAGTCCCATTCCTTCGAGGCGAAGTAAAAATCGTTGAGTGCCATCGTCTTCTGGAACACCGTCGGATTGGGGTGCCGCGAGATGGCGAAGAGCACTGAATTGGTGTGTCCCATGTAATGCCTTCCAACCACGCTTGAGCCGTTTGCAAGGCCGTTGGGATGTTTATCGTTGGCTGATCTCAGCAGCAGAGCTGCTGAATTAATGGCTCCGGCGGAGATGACTACTATGTCGGCCGAGTAGTTTTCGAGTTCGCCGTTGCGCCTGACGACGACGCTGCTGACCTCGCGCCCAGTAGGCGTTGTCTCAAGCTTTTCGACAAGGGCGCCGGTCAGCAGGGTCACGTTGGGATGTTCGAGAGCCGGATCGACGCAGACTACCTGTGCATCGCTCTTGGCATTGGCGACGCAGGCAAAGCCGTCGCAGGTCGAACAGCGAATGCATTTGCTGAGATTGGGATTCTGCTCATCGAGCATGACTCCCAGGGGTGTGTGAAAAGGCTGATGACCGAGAGCAGTGAGCTTGTTCACCAGTTCCTGTATGCGCGGTTCATGACTCACGGCCGGATGGCGATATGGCGCGCCTGCCCAGCCTTCAGTCGGATCTTCACCGCGATTGCCATGAACATGATAAAGATGCTCGGCCTCTGTGTAATAAGGTTCAAGATCGTTGTACTTTATCGGCCAGGCGGGCGAAATGCCGCCGTGATGCCTGACCTCTTCAAAGTCCTGCTCACGCAGCCGAAAGAGCGCCGCACCGTAAAATTTCGTGTTCCCGCCGACATAGTAGTTAGTATGCGGATGAAGATCCTTGCCGTTCTTATCTCGCCAGACTTCTTTGGCGTTGTATTTGCCCTCCCCGACTACGGCCTGTGAACTCCAGTTCTCCTTTTCACGCGGCAGGTAGCCTCCTCGCTCAATCAGGAGAATCTTTTTGCCGGTCGGCGCCAGCCTGTATGCCAGTGTGCCTCCACCAGCACCGGTGCCGATAATGATTACATCGAAATGTTTGTTTTGCTGCATGAAACCTTCTCCATTCTCCGTGTCAATTGCTTTTTGCTTTCACACCATCCGTTATCCCGAAATACCGGCAATCTATTCCAGAAAAATTTTCTAATTCATCAGGGAATAAAACAGGCTCGAAAACAGATAAAGCTGGTGTACGCAACAGAAGGAGGGAGGGCTTATGCAGGTCGAACAGGCATTGAAATACGACAAGGCAGGCGGCGAGGCAAAACCGGTATCGAGTCTTGAGCTGAAGACAAAGCAGTTCACCGTGAGGCTGGCTGCAACTCATGAAGATGTGATGGCGGCGCAGCAATTACGTTTTGCCGTATTCAATCTCGAGCTTGGAGAAGGGCTAGCCTCGTCGTTTGAGAAGAGGCTCGATGAAGACGAGTTCGATCAGCAGTGCGATCATCTGCTGCTCGTCGAAAATGAAGGTAGCCGCATTGTCGGGACCTACCGGTTGCAGACGGCTGAGATGGCGACATCAGAAAACGGAGGCAATGGCTTTTACTCCGGAACGGAGTTCGATCTTTCATATCTGTCCGAAGAGATCATCGATCAGTCGGTAGAATTGGGAAGAGCCTGCATTGCTCAGGATTGCAGAAGCTCGGAAGCCCTTCTGCAATTGTGGCGAGGCATAGCCTCTTACACCAGGCTTTCGGGCAAGCGGTATCTCTTTGGCTGCTGTTCGGTCAAGAGCCGGTCGGTCGATGAGGCCTGGGAGTTGACGAGAATGCTGGCGAATGAGGGTTATCTTCATCACGATTTATTCATTCCGCCGTTGCCTGGATTTGAGTGCGACAGCGATCCGGATCAGAGCGAGTCAAAGGTCTTTCCATCGCCCGTCGGTTTGCAGATACCAAGGTTGTTGCAAAGTTACTTGCGACTTGGCGCAATGGCATGTGGGCCGCCGGCTATCGATCGCCGGTTCGGAACCGTCGATTTCTTTACTCTCTTCGACCTGTCCGATCTCAAAGGACGGGCGAGAAAGCTTCTGCTGGAACAATGAGAACCATTATTGCCGTATACAGGCTTGCAGGTTTTCTGGGACTGATGGCCGCGTTTTATTTCGCCTGGCTGCTGGGTCTGCCGGCGGTAATCTTTCCAGGGAATATTCGTGGCGGTGGCGCTGCCTGATCTTCAGGAACTGGGCAAGAGCCACCGCCTTTGTGATGGGAATAGAAATCAGCTTGAAGGGGTCGGCTCCGGCAGGTCCTGTGTATCTCGTCGCCAATCACCTCAGTTACATCGATGTCATCACGCTGGCGGTTCATTTCGACAGCCAGTTCATCGCAAAGAGCGAGGTTGCGCGGTGGCCGTTGCTGGGTTTTCTCAGTCGCCGGATGGGGACAATTTTTATCGACCGGCGGCGCCGGCGCGACATTCTGCGCGTCAATGCCCTGATTGAAGAATCACTGCGCGAAGGTCGAAGCGTCGTCCTTTTTCCAGAAGGGACCACAACCAGCGGCGCCGAGGTCGGTAACTTCAAATCGTCGCTCCTCGAACCGGCCGTCAAACTGGGTCATCCCGTGTTTTTCGCCACATTGAACTACCGGACGCATCAGAACGATCAACCGGCGGCGAACTCAGTCTGCTGGTGGGGCGAAATGGATTTCATTCCGCATCTTTGGCGGATGTTCATGCTCAAAGAGATAAAGGCCAGAGTCCAATTCGGCGAGGCTTCAGTCACTGAAAACGACCGGAAAGTTCTGGCGCGGAGTTTACAGGATGCGGTCGAAAGGGAATTCGTCCCCGTCAGAAATGACCGAATAAATGAAAATATGGAGGAGCAATGGCTTACGCAGAAAGAAGACTTGAACCGGAAACTGGCCGGGTTGCAGTAGATTCGCTGGTTGCTGCGAATCTTGAGGTCCTGCAGCAGGGACTGGATCTGCTCGCTCGAATCTCTGATGAAGATTACACCCGCACGGTAGATCCTCTGTTCGGATTCGGCGTGGGCAGTCATATTCGTCACTGCCTGGATTCGTACAGATGTTTCATGAGGGGGCTTGCAACCGGCCTCATCGATTTCGACAGCCGTGACCGCGACATGAGGGTAGCTCAGGACCGCGAATACGCGCGCGGGCAAATCGATTGGACCATCATGGAATTGAAACGGATTGCATCAAGTACCGTCCCGGCATCAATTCAATCGCGCCAGGATTCTCCCTGCTGGGCTCAATCATCGGTCATCCGCGAGCTGCAATTTCTCCTGAGCCATACGGTGCATCATTTCGCTTTGATTGCGCTCATGCTTCGGATTCAGGGAATCGAGATTAGCGCGGATTTCGGTGTTGCTCCATCGACGCTGGAATATTGGAAAACGAGTTAAGGATTCACGCTTTGTCGTGAATAACAAAAAGAACAAGCTAAAGCTTATACTCTAAGCATTATGTGCACAGCGAGCTGGATTCATTCGAATGAGGGTTACAGTCTTTTCTTCAACCGTGATGAAAAGCTGACGCGCAAGGAGGGGCTTCCGCCGGAGCTGCGTGAGCTTCGCGGCGTGAAGTATATTTCGCCGCTCGATGGCGATCATCAAGGCTCGTGGATTGCGGTCAATCAGTTCGGTCTGACTCTCTGCCTGCTCAATCGTTATCAAATGGCTCGCAGCAACACGGGTGTCGATTTTACCAGCCGAGGGTTGCTGCTGATAAATTTGATCGATTCGGTCGATCGGATAGAGGTTGAAAATCGCCTCGCCGATTCAAATTTGCAGTGTTTTCAGCCATTCACTCTGGCTGTGTTGCAACAGCGTAGCGAGACAGTCGTCTTTCAATGGGACGGCCTTGATCTTCTTAAACATCCGGAAGGAGACGCACTCATGCCGCTGACGTCTTCATCCTGTGACACATTGAATGTCATCGAGCGACGCCGGTCACAGTTTGAGAAGTTCAGAGATAAGGCCGGTGAGTTGAATGAAGAGACGCTTTACCGCTTCCATCATTCGCACGATCCATCGTCGGGGGCGAATTCCGTCTGCATGCATCGTGACGATGCGGCGACCGTCAGCTTCTCGACGGTCAGAGTCGATGACGGCTCGATCGAATTCGGATACCTGCAAGCTTCTCCATGCATGGAGAGAAGGGATGCAATTCATGCAATCCGCCTTGAGCGTGCCGCGTCTTAGTCCTCTTCGCGCCAAGTGGCTGGTGGCAACTGTTCTTATGGTGCTGTCAGTCATACCTTCGATGCTGATCTTCTCGCCTCAGCGGATGAAGGGTTTTTTATTCATAGTTCTGGCGACATTTATCACTGAAGACTTGACGACAATCCATGTTGGAATGCTGTCGGCTCAGGGATCCATCGGTTTTATCGATGGAACCCTGGCGTGTTTTCTTGGGATTTTCGTCGGAGACATGCTGCTCTATCTTGCCGGGAGGACTTTCGGGCGGGCGGCATTGAGCCGTGCGCCGCTCAGATGGTTCCTCAGCGAGGGCGCCGTCAACGGCAGTTCGAAATGGCTAGAGAAACGGGGAGCGCTTGTCATCGCCATCTGCCGTTTTGTCCCGGGCACCAGATTGCCGACATACTTTGCCGCTGGAATGCTCAGGACTTCATTCCGGAAATTCACGTTCTATTTCCTGGTTGCTTCAGCCGTCTGGACTCCGTTGCTGGTGCTGCTTTCAGCCTGGTTTGGAGAACACCTGGTTTTATCTATTCTCAGTGTCCGTTCGCTGACTATTTTCACCACGCTTCTCTCGGCATTCATCTTCTGGATGATACTCAGACTGGCTCTCAAGGCTTTGACCTGGCAGGGAAGGCGGATGTTGGCGGGACAGATGCGAAAGTGGCTTCGATGGGAATTCTGGCCGCCGTATCTCTTCTATCCACCCGTAGTGGCCTGGATCGGCTGGCTTTCACTGAAATCACGCAGTCTGACGGCTTTCACCGCCGCCAACCCGGCAATAGAGGCCGGCGGATTCATAGGTGAGTCGAAAAGCGCGATTCTTCATGGGCTTCAAGGGGCATGTGATAACGATAATATCGCCCGTCATCGATTGATTGCAGCCGGCAGGAGCTTCCCTGAGCGCCTGGCGCTTGCCGGAGATTTCATGCAATCGAAACAATTGGCCTTCCCCGTGGTTCTCAAACCCAATGCAGGCCAGCGCGGCGCGGGTGTCATGATTATCAGATCAGAGGCCGAACTCAATGAGGCGCTTTTAAATGCCCGGGAAGACCTGGTCATTCAGGAATACGTTCCGGGGATCGAATTCGGAGTCTTTTATTTTCGTTATCCTGGAGATGTTCGGGGCCGGATCTTTTCCATCACCGAGAAAGTTTTCCCGGAAGTAACAGGGGATGGGGTCAGAAGCCTGAAGGAATTGATTCTGAGCAATGATCGGGCAGCTTCACTGGCTGAGGTTTATTTCGATCGCAACCGGTTGCGTCTTGATGAGATCGTTCCGGCAAATGAAAGAGTCCAGCTCGTCGAAATCGGCTCACATTGCCGCGGGACTGTTTTTCTCGACGGAACATCTCACCTGACACCGGAGCTTGCAGCCTCCATCGACCGAATCAGCCGCCAGTTCGATGGCTTCTATTTCGGCCGTTATGATGTCCGCGTTGACTCCATCGAATCTTTCCGGAAGGGAATTAATATCAAAGTCATTGAACTCAACGGAGTGACCTCTGAAGCGACGAATATTTATGACCCGCGCAACAGCGTCTTTTATGCCTGGCGAGTGCTCTGCCGCCAATGGAGCATCGCTTTTGAGATCGCCGCCGCAAACATCAGCAGGGGAGAAAGGATTACTCCCGTCAGGGAATTGATCGGATTGATCCTTAAAAGTCAGAGTTCAAGCCGAAGCTTGAACTCTGACCAATGAGTTAATCGGTTTTCGCTTTTGAGCTCCGCCAGGACAGCAGCAGCATGACTGCGCTGAAAACCAGTATCGCCAGGCCCCACCACAGATTGATGTTGATGCCCAGCGAATGTATCGCATAAAGTTCGCTTCCGCTGGTTGCCAATCCGTACCCCGTCAATAGCAATCCCAGAATCGCAAACATGAGCCCGATTGGAAATTTGATGTCGAATCCCATTTTTTATTCATCCTTTGTGCGTTTTACCAGAAGATCACATTAAGCACCACGAGTACTGCTATAACAGCTATCGCCAGTACTGTTGGTTTCTGATACCAGCTCAATCCTTCATCAACAGGCTTTGGAGTGAGCGAGTAAACGAGGCCCCGGAGTTCTTCTTCAGCGCGCGGTTTCGTGAACATCGAGATGATGATCGTCAGTAGAAAGCAGGTAGTCCATGCAAAGATCGCGGTCCAGAAGTTCTGCGCCATTTCGCTTGGATAGCTGTGGAGGACCGTGCCCAGGAACCCGCCCTTGACGCCGGGCATCGAGCCTCTCGGAAGGGTCAGGCCATGATGCAGAGATGCGGCAATAGTCCCGCCCAACAGGCCGAAGAACGCGCCGTTGGCCGTTGCTCGCTTCCAGAACATTCCGAGCATGAAAGTCGCAAACAACGGGGCATTGACAAAAGCGAAGACCAGTTGCAGCACGTCCATGATGTTGTTGAACTGCTTTGCGATGTAGGCTGTCGCGATTGAAATTGCCAGCCCTGCAATCGTGGCCATCCTTCCCATCCAGAGGTAGTGAGAATCGGATCCGCGTTTGTTGATGTAGCTTTGATAGATGTCGTAAGTCCAGACTGTATTAAATGCAGTTGTGTTGCCGGCCATCCCCGACATAAAAGACGCGAGCAGTGCGCAAAGGCCCAGGCCAAGCAGCCCCGATGGAAAGTATTTCACCAGCATCATCGGTGTCGCCATATCGTAGTCGAGTTCAACCTTGCCGTCCTTGCCCACTTTCGGCTGGCCGGTCTGCTCGTCGATTTTTGGAGGGATGATTCCCTTTCCCCCCTCAACCGAGATTACATTACCGCCTTTGGTCTGGCTTACGACCGCCGATTCAGCCTTCATGTTTGCCGTCGTCGTTGACGACACCACGCCCGCAATCATTCCTGGAAGAATCACCAGAAACGGGAACATCATCTTGGGAAAAGCCGCAATCAGCGGAGTGCGCCGCGCCGAAGTCATGGAATCGGCTGCCATGGCCCGCTGCACAACCAGAAAGTCAGTGCACCAGTAACCGAAAGAAAGAACGAAGCCGAGACCCATGAGCATGCCGAACCACTCGACTCCCATAGGGTTGGCGTCCGGACTGTTCATATACTTCCACGAATGAACCATCTCGCTCGACAACCTGCCCTGCAGGCCGCTCCAACCGCCGGCATCCTTCAACCCGAGGAATACCAGGGGAATGAACCCGATGACGATCAGGAAAAATTGCAGCACTTCGTTGTAGATTGCCGAAGTCAGCCCGCCCAGAAAGGTGTAACCAAGCACGATCAAAGCGGAAATGATGATTGAGAAATTGAAATCCCAGCCGAGCAGCAGGTTCAGGAGCTTGCCCATGGCATACATTGAAACTCCCGATGAGAAGACGGTCATGACCGCAAACGATATAGCATTCAATCCGCGAGTCTTTTCATCGAAGCGCAGGCTCAGATACTCGGGCACTGAGCGCGCTCGCGATCCGTAATAAAACGGCATCATGAATATCCCCACAAAGATCATCGCCGGAACCGCCCCCACCCAATAAAAATGCGACGTAGCGATTCCATACTTGGCGCCGCTCGCTCCCATGCCGATGACTTCCTGGGCGCCGAGGTTTGCCGAGAGAAATGCCAATCCGCTCACCCACGCAGATATTGACCGGCCTGAAAGAAAGAAATCCGTGCTGGTTTTCATGTACTTTTTGAGCACGTAACCAATGCCGAGCACGAAACCGAAATAAACTCCGATGATCGCGTAATCGATCCAATGTGGTTGTGGTTGCATAGAATAGGGTCTCCTGTGTCGCCCACTTTGAGCGCTCTGGGGTTTTTAAGCCGACTCGCCTGTCACTGTTTACCAGGTCAGTCCGTATCCATATTTGAAGAGCGGATTATAAGATTTGTCCGAGATATTGACGGGGATCTGCGACATCGATCGCGGCCATGAAAATGAAAGCTTGCCGGTGGGTTTAAAATCGCCGAAGATCACATCCGCGACGCCCTGGCCTTCAGTCCCGGGCAGCCATGCGGCGATGAAGGCATCGCATTGTTCGAGTGCTTCATTGATGATCATCGGTCGCCCTGAAAGCAGAATCACGAGCACAGGTATCCCGGCTTTTTTCATGTTGGTGATCGCTGCCAGGTCTTCCTTCGAGAGACTAAGATCGGTCGAGTCACCAAACATTTCCGCATAAGGAGTTTCCCCGACCACGACAATGCCGACATCCGCGCCATTTGCGCCGGAGCCATCTTTAGAGAAGGTGACTTTGGTGCCTTTCGATACGGCGTTCTGAACAGCCTGCAGAATGGTTGTGCCGCCCGGAGTGATATCTTTCCCGCTCTGGCCCTGCCAGCTGATCGTCCAGCCGCCGCATTGATTTCCAAGGTCATCCGCGCTTTTGCCCCCCATATGAATCCGAGCCGGCTTTTTCGACAGGGGCAGCAGTTTCTTGTCATTCTTGAGGACCACCAGCGATTGGCGCACGGATTCGCGGGCGACTGCGCGATGTTCCGCGGAACCGAAATTCTTTTGAAGATTACGGTCAGCCATCAATGATCTTTTCTTGTCCATCAATCCCATGGCGAACTTGACCCGCAGAATTCGCTTGACGGCATCGTCGATTCGCGTCATGGGCACTTTGCCTTCATTGACCAGGCTTTTTAAATTCGAATAGAATTCGCGGTATTTTTCCGGGACCATAACCATATCCATTCCGGCGTTGATGGACTGTGCTATCTGGCTTTTGGAGTCGCCGGGGAGTTCGTCGAGAGCGTTGTAATCGGAAATGAGAAATCCCTCAAAGCCCATTTCCCCTTTGAGAATCTCGGTCATCAGGCGCTTGCTGCCTGAGCATTTGACGCCATTCCAGCTGCTGTAAGAGGGCATAATCGAGCCGACGCCGGCCTTGATTGCCGAGACGTAACCCTGCAGATGGAGTTCGCGCAATTCCTTCTCGCTCAATCTGACATCGCCTCGATCGAGCGGCCAGTGTTCGCTTGTATTTGGACCTTTGGAAACGCCTGTCCCAAAGATTGTGCCGCCGTCACCGGCAAAGTGTTTGGCGCAGGCAAGGACGCTCAAGGGGTTCATGAGGTCGTCTCCCTGGAGCCCTCTGACTGCCGCTTCTCCAAGCGTTCGCGCCAGTTCCGGAGTCTCGCCAAATCCTTCGTATGTACGTCCCCATCTGTCGTCCTGCGGCACCGTCACACAGGGAGCGAAAGCCCAGTTGATGCCCGTGGCCCGCACCTCTTCCGCCGTTATCTTCGAGACTTTTTCGACCAGCTGCGGATTACGCGTGCAACCGAGCCCGATGTTGTGCGGGAAGATGACTGCGCCAAGAACGTTGTTATTGCCGTGCAGGGCATCGATGCCGTAGAGCAGAGGGATCGCCAGTCGGGTCTTTAACGCCCGAGACTGATACCTTTCGTACACTTCGGTCCAGCTCGACAGGCTGTTGCCTGTTTCAGGATCCGAGTTTCCACCGCTCAGAACTGAGCCTAAAAAATAGTATTCGACATCTTTAATGTCCTTCATCCCACCATGCTCCGCCTGAGTCATCTGGCCGATCTTTTCCTCAAGCGTCATTTTGGCCAGCAGCGGCTCCACTTGTGAGTCATAGGAAGAAAACGATTTGGGTTTAGCGGAAGTAGTATCTCCGGATGTAATCGAGAAGATCTGACAAGCCAGAAACACAAACACTAACAGAATGAAAACAGCAGAAGTCCTCATTTTCTGTTCTCCTTGTTTATTTTTCCGCTTTCCAGGTGAATTGCCGGAGCGGGATATTTTAGATGTACAACTTGAGATCTGATTGAACTATGCGCTGGACACGCGCGTCCGTATAATCTACGAAAAAGCGTTGCCGAGGCAAGGTTAAAACGTCCAGGTGATGTTTTGTTTTTCAAGCGGGTCTCGTATCCTCTTCCAGCCGGCTGTTTAGTTGTTAAACAATTGAAGGCAATTGAAGGCAATTTAAGGAGTTTTAGATGAAAACAATGCTACGCGTTTGTGCGGCAATGATCTTCTCAATTGCAGTTATTCCGGGTGGCAGTAAGTTTCTGGCGCAGACGCCGCGCAATATTGCCTACGATCAGGAAGCGCCGACGGTGGCTCCAAGGCTGACTGAGCATTCGCGCAAAATGGAACAGCGCGTCTATAAAGTCGCCGACAATGTTTACTCGGCTGTCGGCTTCGGTCTGGCGAATTCGATCATGGTGGTTGGCCGGGACGGCATTATCATCATCGACACGATGGAATCGGTCGATGCGGCAAAATCGGCATACACGGAATTCCGCAAGATCACTGACAAACCCGTCAAAGCTGTCATCTACACTCACAATCACACGGATCACATCATTGGGGTCAAGGCATTCGTCAGCGAGGAGGATGTTGCTTCGGGCAAGGTGCAGATCATCGCCCATGAGAGCATGATGAACACGGTCATCAGCAACGCCAGCGTGATCGGGCCTATCCTCAGTTTGCGTTCGGCATACAGCTTTGGTGTCATGCTCGAACAGGGCCCGCAGGGAGCCGTCAATCAGGGCATCGGGCCAAGGCTCGTCACGGGGCAGCGCAGCTTTATCGCTCCGACAAAGACATTCAAAGACTTCCTCGATCTCGAAATCGCCGGCGTCAAACTCCATTTGCAGTATGCTCCCAGCGAGACCGATGACGAGATCGTCGTCTGGATGCCTGATTCGAAGGTTTTGCAGACGGCCGAGGTCATTCAGGGAGAGACCTTCCCAAACCTGCACACCCTTCGCGGAACGAAATACCGAGATCCGGTCAACTGGTTCAGGACGATCGATATGCTCCGCGATTTCAGACCAGAGCATATGGTTCCGTCTCACGGACGCCCGCTGAGCGGTCAGGCTCGCATCGAAGAGTTGCTCACCTCATATCGCGACGCCATTCAATACGTCCATGACCAGACGATTCGACAGATGAACAAGGGGCTGACGCCCGACGAGATCGTCGATCTGGTATCGCATCTGCCGGCTCATCTGGCCAATCATCCCTGGCTCGGTGAATTTTACGGTACCGTCAAACATTCCGTGCGCGAAATCTATTTTGGTTATCTTGGATGGTTCGAAGGAGACCCGACGTTTCTCGACCCACTGCCCAGGCCGGAACGCGCGAGGCGTTACCTTGAAATGATGGGAGGCCGCGAGGCTGTCGTCGCCGCTGCAAAGAAAGCTCAAGGATCTGGCGAGCATCAATGGGCGGCGGAGCTCCTGACTTACGTCATTCGAGTCAACAAAGACGACCCCGAGGCGAGGAAGCTCAAAGCAGATTCACTGCGACAACTGGCTTATAAAACCGAGAACACAAACTGGCGGAACTGGTACATCACATCCGCCCGCGAACTCGACGGCTCGCTTTCCAAACAGGCGGCGCTGATGACCATGGGATCTCTCGGTGCGCCCGAAATCATCAGGCAGCTTCCGCTGATAAAATTTTTCGAATCGCTGACCGTCAGACTCGATCCGGTCAAAAGCGCTGATGCCCATCTGATCGCCGCTTTCAGGATCACCGACGCCAATCAGGGGTACGCCGTGGAAGTCCGCCGGGGAGTGGCTCAGGTTCACGAAAGAATTCCTGAAAAGGCCGATCTGACGCTGAACCTCAATCTTGCGACCATGCAGCGGATCATCGCGCGTCAGACTACTTTTGCAGCCGCATTGCAGGCCGGCGAGGTGAAGGCCGAAGGCGATGTCGCTCTGCTCGCCCGATTCAACAGCTTCTTCGATCCGGCTCCGACCCAAGCCCCAGGGCTGACCGCGAGATAGAGGTCAGGGGTCAGGAATGGAATAAAGTACTCCATACTAAATCTCGGAACGGGCGCGGAGATGAGCGACGAATCCCGACACATCCACTTCTTTTCCGTACATCCTCTCGCAGAGCCGGCCTTTGATTTCGATCTCCGACAAACCCGGCGGCAAGGAAGCAATCACCATATCCCGGGCGGCATCGAACATCCGACTTCCCATCAGGACGCGCTCCGCGCCGGAATGTGACAGCAGCCGCACTCTCACAAGATCGTTAATTTCTTTGGATGTGTCATTCATTCCGGCTTTGAACCTCAAGTAGCAATTTGTCTACGCCAAGTGCCTGAGCCCGGCTTTGTATATAACCCAGATCGCAATCCGGCGTCAGCAGGTTGCGGACGTCTCCCATCTGCATTTCTGAGTGCGAATCACGGGCCCACCAGAGCTTGGAAAGAATCAGATCTTCGCGGCTGACAATCCAAGTCTGAAAATCCCCGAGCGTAATCCGTTGCCGTCGCGAGAACTCCTCCTGCCGGTAGGCATCGCGTTTGAGCACGATGCAATCAATTTTGATTACGCTCTCGTTGTGGATCAGGTTGAAAAACCCACGACGCGCAATCGCGCTCCTGATTGATTGCCGGTCCAGATAATAGTCTGTCTCGAATAGGTGCGCAAAAATTTCGGCATCGGTTGATTCAAGTGCAACGACCAGATCGATGTCACGAGTCATGCGGGGTTGAGCATAGTAGTTCATTGCCACTGAACCGGTCAGCATGAATTCAATCCCGGCGGATTCAAGCCGTTTGGATACATCATGCAAGATGTCGAGTTCGTTCTCCATTCGCCCTTTCAATCTCACCAACTTGAGTTCTGAATCAGTATTCATCATCGCTACTCAAGTTCTTTGATTTTTTTCCCCTGGGGGTTATATCAATTCAGAGCCGATTATAACATTCACTGAGCTTTCATATAATTTAAAGTATTGAACATATAATAGAACTGTTTGGGGGATGAGCATCTGCTCTGGTAAATACTCTGGGTGATTTTTCCCATTTTTTATGTTTGGAGTAATGCATGGAGTCGCGCCTTCAGGCGGTTAGACTCGGCAACAAAGCCCAACCGCCTGAAGGCGGTGCTCCAAACTTTAATTTCCGACATTTTCCTTTCCGGTTTGTTTCGTTGTCCGGTTTAGATGAAAATCGGGATACGAAGAGTCTATCAATTTCCAGGACTCATTGATTCACCACAATTTGTTTTCGTTCCATTCCATGAGAGGAGTCAGGTATGAAAAATGGGGTAAGGCTGGCCATGGCGTTGGTAATCTCCATGTGCGGGGTTTTCTCAATCGAAGGGTTATCCCAGACGGCGTCTCGTCTGCAGATCCGTGTGCTTTCATCGAGGGCGGACCTGGTGAGCGGCGGGGATGCGCTGATCGAGGTCAAGGCTCCGGCCGGAACCGATTTGAGCAGGTTGACGCTGACTCTCAACGGCAGGGAAGTCACCGCCATGTTGAAAAGCGGCCCTCAAAACGCCGTCTTTCATGGACTGATCGGCGGCATGGCCGTGGGCGTTAACACGCTGCTGGCGAAAATGAAATCATCAGGGAAGGCTGCTGCGGCGAGTTTGAAGGTCGTCAATCATCCGATCACAGGGCCGATTTTGTCGGGACCGCATATGAAGCCATACGAATGCCGGACGGTTGAATCGGGGCTGGGTCAACCGCTCGATGCGGATTGTTCTGCCGCGCGCAGAATCGAATATTTCTATCGCGCAAAGGACAATACATTCAAGCCTCTCAATGATCCTTCGGGCGCAAGGCCCGCCGATCTGGTCAATACCACGACCAACGATGGAAAGACTGTGCCCTATATCGTGCGAGTCGATTCGGGGACTATCAACAGATCGATCTACCGGATAGCGATTCTGGATGATCCGAAATCCGGCGCAGCATCCGATGCCTGGATGCCGGGAGAAGGCTGGAACCGCAAGCTGTCAGTGAGCTTCGGCGGAGGCGCGGGGACTCAATACAACCAGGGAGTCAACCAGGCGAACAACGCGCTCAATCATCTGTTTCTCTCACGGGGTTTCGCTTTCATGATTTCGACTGAGCTGGTCAACCAGCAGCACGGCAATGCTGTGCTGCAGGGTGAAACTCTGATGATGCTCAAGGAGTTCTTCATCGAACGCTACGGGGTTCCCAAATGGACCGTGGGATTTGGAGGATCCGGAGGGGCGATTCAGCAGCTTGTCATCACACAGATCTATCCCGGACTGCTCGATGGTTTGCAGCCGTCGGCATCTTTCCCCGATTCGACGCTTCATACAGCCGACTGCGGACTTTTGCAGAATTTCTGGCGCAAAGCCGATCCGAAGGTCTGGACTAAAGAGAAGAGAGCCGCGGTCGAAGGCTACACCGACGGCACCTGCGCCGCTTGGGAGCGGTCTTTCGTGCCTGTGCTGACGGCGACCAACGCGAAGGGATGTGCGCTCAACGACGCGAGCAAGGTCTATGACCCTGTGAAAAATCCCGGAGGCGTCCGCTGCACCATGCAGGAGATGCGCGTCAATATCTACGGCCGCGATCCAAAAACGGGATTCGCCCGCAAGCCGCAGGATAACGTCGGGTGGGAGTATGGCCTTGCCGCCCTCAACAGCGGCGCGATCAGCGTCGATGAATTTCTGGATCTCAACGAAAAGATCGGCGGAAACGATATCGACGGGAACTTTATTCCACAGCGTGTCGCCGGCGACCCGGTCGCTTTGCGTGCGGTCTACGATAGCGGTTTGATGAATTCGGGGGGCGGGGGACTGGCCAATGTTCCGATCCTGCATATCCGGTCTTATACGGATTCAATAGGCGATATTCATGATCGCGAGCGCGATTTTACAATTCGCGCAAGGCTGCAGCGTGCAAACGGCCGGGCAGACAATCAGGTGATCTGGGTCGGGCCACCGCGCGAGCGGAATCAGACCGGCGGAGTCGACCTTGCGGCGCTTGCGCTGGATACAATGAACAAATGGCTGGATAACATTGCCGCCGATAAATCGCCGCTTTCAACCGCCAGGGTCGTTCGCCACAAACCGGCTGAGGCCGCCGATGCGTGCTGGGATCCGGCAGGCAAAAAGATAGTCGAAGCTGCGAGCTTTAACGGAAAAGGCGAATGCAACAAACTTTATCCGGTGCACAGCGAGCCACGCCTCGTCGCCGGCGCTCCGCTCACCAATGACATCATCAAATGTCAGTTGAAGCCGATCAATTATGCCGGATACAAAGTGAAATTCACTGACGCTCAGAAGGCAAGAATGACGGCTCTTTATTCAGCAGGCGTTTGTGATTTGAGCAAGCCCGGCGTGGGGCAGGGCCCGATCAAGGGCACTTACCGGCGGTATTGAAGTGAAGAGAAGATAAGATTACGAAACAGACGGAATAAGTATGGAGTTCCGCCTTCAGGCGGAACCAAGGGAACTCCATACTTATTCCGATGTTTCGTAATCTTATTTATTTATCGACTATGTTCCATTCGGGCGGTTCGACGCCAAGCAGGTGATGGACAAAGAAATCGTAGCGCCGCTTGTCGCCGTAGGCTCCGCCTGAAGTATGGCCGGCGCCCGGAATAACGAGCAGATCGAAAGTCTTCCCCGCCTTGATCAATGAGTTGACCACCTGCATCGTGGATGCCGGGTCAACATTCGCATCCATCTCACCGAGCAGCAGCAACAGCTTGCCGCGCAGCTTGTGAGCGTTATCGACATTCGATGATGCGGAATATTCCGGCCCGATCGGCCAGCCCATCCACTGCTCATTCCACCAGATCTTGTCCATTCGATTATCGTGGCATCCGCACGATGAGACACATACTTTGTAAAATTCAGGGTGAAACAACAATCCGCCCAGCGAGCTCTGCCCGCCGGCCGATGTGCCGTAAATCCCGACGCGGCTGATGTCATAGTATGTATATTTCGCCGCTACTGCCTTGTGCCAGAGTATTCGATCGGGGAAACCCGCATCTCCGAGGTTATGAAAGGCCTTCGATCGGTTGGATGTGCCCATCCCGTCAATCTGCACCACGATGAAACCCAGCTCGGCCATCGATTGCATCTGATTGTATGCGGCAAACGATTTGGGCACGAATGAGCTGTGCGGTCCGGCATAGATGTTCTCGACCACCGGATATTTTTTAAGCGGGTCGAAGTTGGCAGGCCTGTAGATCAGCCCCCAGATATCGGTCTTGCCGTCGCGTCCCGTTGAGATGAATACCTCGGGCGCGCGCCATCCTGCTTTGATCAACTCGTCGATATTTCCGCGTTCGACCTCGCCAAGCGTTTTTCCGTCCGCCGCCAGATGCAGTTCGCTCACCGGCGGCAGGTCCACGCGCGACCATGTGTCGACGTAATATTTCATGTCGGCAGAAAAGCTCACCGTGTGGTTCGCATCCGCCTGCGTCAGCGCCACCAGTCCGCTGCCGTCGAAATTTATCCTGTAATAGTGAGTGAAATACGGATCCTTGACCGGAGTCATCCCGCCGGCCTGAAACCAGACCTGGCGTTTTTCCTCGTCGACCTTTTCGACACCGCGAACCACCCAGTTGCCTTTGGTTATCTGATTCTTTACCGCGCCCGTCTGGCCGTCGATCAGATAAAGATGATTCCATCCGTCACGCTCGGACATCCAGATGATTTCCCTGCCGTCGCTTACGTCATAGCGGTATTTCTTGCTTGAATAACAGAAGAAAGTTTTCGGCTCTTCGCTGATGATCGAACGCGCCTTGCCGGTTGCAGCTTCGACTTCGATCACACGATAGACCTGGTGGCCGCGCTGGTTATATTCAAAAATGAAAGCGCGGCTGTCCTTGCGCCAATCGATCCGCGTCATCTGGTACGGATTCGCGAAAAGCGAGTTATCGATGGCCATCTGCTTCTTGCTCTCGATGTGGAAGAGGACCGGCTGGGGCAAATCGAGCGCATCGCCCGGCTTTGCATAATCCTTCGATGAAAATTTCGGCTGAAGCTGATCCACCGGCGAAGACTCCACATAATCCACTTTTCGCCTGTAGCCTGGACGCACACGATATGCCGCAATCATCTTCGAATCCGGAGACCATGCTACCGATGAGAGCGTGTAATAGTTTCCTTCCGAGCCGTCGTAACTGAGGGCAAACGCTTCCTTCCTGTCTTTTGAACGCACCCAGACGTTGAAATTTTTGACTACGGCTTCCCACTTGCCGTCCGGAGAAATCTTTGGCTCCGAGGGTTGATCGTAGCGCGGGCCGGCAAGCCCGTCCCCCCGCTGTGGAAGCGCCCCCAGCTTCGTGCACTTGTATTCAGCGAGATCGCATTTCCACCGGGTCTCAGCGGTGATGAACTCCAGGGCCTTCTCTTCATCGACGAAATTGAATGTCTGAAAAGGGAGCTTGAGAGCCGTTAGCTTCTCACCGGTCGCCGCCGATAGCCCGGCTGCCAGCCTCTCATGATCGAATGCCGGCTTTTTGCTCATCGTCTCAGCGTCGAAGAGCATGAATTCAGCCCCGCCCTTGACCGTTCTTCGATACCAGAAACGGCTCGTCTTGTTGATCCAGTTGACCCTTTCGGTAAGGTTGACCGCAAGATCCTGGTGCTTATTTCGCAGCCCAAAGGCCCGCTCGTAATCGGCGGATGTCCCTTGTGAAAATACCAGCCCGGACAGCATTACCAGCCAGACGAACACCTGGATCTGACGAACGATAATTGAGTTTTTCATGTGCCCTCTCATGCAATTGAAAATGAAAATGCCCCTCTTACCCGGGATACTTTATCCTTGATTCGGTGTGTCTATCCAGTGAATGTCGAAACGATTTGTTTGAAGAGTATCGGCAGATGCCAGGGCGGGAGAAAACGGGACGTGAAGGAGGATTACGAAAAAAACGAAACCAGCTAAGCAAACGAAGCCATCTTCCATTTAAGACTTTCGTCTGTTTCTTAATCCTCTGTCTTCTTAACCGGACACTAACAATAATTTGAAAAGTGTCTCAGGATTGCGCCTGTGAATGGATCAGTCTTCTGACGCGATCGGCGAAGAGCACGTCAATCTTTCGTGGTTCGATCACGGCGACAACCTCACCCGGTCCGAAAGTCGGGTGTTGCATCGACTGTCCTTTTCGATAGGTTCTGGTCCAGTCATAGGGAGGACTGGTCTTCATCGAGGATGTCGAATCCTTCTCATCAGTGCCTTTCTTGAAGGCGCTGCGCTTGCCGCATTGCGGACAATTGACCCGGGAGATAAGCCCTTTTTTGTTGATCAGTGCGACGATGTGTCCACGAATCTCGCCGCATTCGAGACACATCTTCTCGACCCTGTCTCCGATTGCATATTGCTGTTTTTCCAAGGCGCCCCCCTGTCAAATCAGAAATCCTGATGCCTGATGCCTGATGATTGATTCCCCGGGTTCATTCGTATCGGGCTGAAGTGGAATCGGATGAACCCGGATGTTTGCCGAATGCTTGATTGAAACTACCGTCGTCCGCGCTTGCGAAAGAAAGCTCCCGCGGATTTTGACGGAGCATGCGATGAGAACAACGTCCCTCCGAAATCGGGCAGGAAAACTCGTTCGATCGGTTTTCCGGTCATTCGCTCGATTGCGGTCATCGAGAGTTCCTCTACAGGCGAGACCAGCGTGATTGCCCGGCCGGTATTGTTTGCCCGCCCGGTGCGTCCGATCCGGTGGACGTAATCCTCCGGCGCCTCCGGCACATCGTAATTGATGACATGCGAAATCGCATCGACATCTATTCCGCGCGATGCAATGTCGGTCGCCACGAGAATCCGGTGACGGCCTTCCTTGAACCCGCGCAGAGCTGCTTCACGCTGCGACTGCGTCCGATCGGCGTGGATCCTGTTTACCTTGTGTTCCCGCGCGGACAGAATATGCGAAAGCTGTTCGGCACTTCGCCTCGTCCGCGTGAAGACCAGTACCCTTGACTTGGATTCAGCTTCCAGCAGGTGCAGCAGCAGCGCCGTCTTCGATTCCCTGGCCACCGGATAGGCCAACTGCTCAACTGTTGTGGCGGCCTTGCCACGCGGTGAAACTTCAACGAGCGTTGGATTGCGCATGTTCGATCGTGCAATCTTTTCAATCTGAGGCGACATCGTCGCTGAGAAAAGCAGAGTCTGCCGCTCTACCGGCAGCTTGCCGAGGACATAATTGATGTCAGGCCAGAATCCCATATCGAGCATTCTGTCGGCTTCGTCCAGCACCAGCGTCTCGACCAGCGAAAGGTCGATCGATCTGCGTTCTATGTGATCGATCAGCCGCCCCGGCGTTGAGATTACTACCGATGGCGCTTTCCGCAATCCCTCAATCTGCAGGCCAATCGAGGCGCCTCCAACCAATGTAATCGACCTGACAGCCTTGCCGTGCGCCAGCATCTGCAGGCTCACCTCAATCTGTGTGGCCAGTTCCCGCGTGGGAGCTATGACCAGTAATCTTACACCTCGTCGAGGCGTGGTTAATATCCTTTGAATCATCGGCAGCAGAAATGCCGCCGTCTTTCCGGTTCCGGTTTGAGCACAACCTATCAGGTCGGCTCCGCTCAGAACAATCGGTATCGCCTTTTGCTGTATCGGCGTCGGTTCAGTATATCCGAGGGACTCGCATCTGCTTGCAAGCATCTGATCAAGCCCCAGTTTGGAAAAAATCATGTAAATCCTTGTTTCTTGTGCCGCGATTGAATCGAGCACGACTACTAAATAATAATGCCCCGGGCAAATTGACGTTTGCCCGGGGCGATCTGCAAAAAGCCGCTGGCTGTGAGCTAGCGATGACTAGTAGCGTGATCGTCCGCCACCGCCGCCACCACCGTAACCACCGCCGCCGCCACGTCCGCCGCCACCGCCGCGTCCGCCGCCACCGCCGCGTCCGCCGCCAAAGCCGCCGCCGCCACCGCGATTCTCACGCGGCTTGGCTTCGTTGACTGTCAGGCTGCGACCATCAATTTCCTTGCCATTGAATTCCGCAATTTGCGGCATTTCCTTCTTCTTTCGAAGACATTTCAACGAATCCGAATCCGCGTGAACGGCCGGTGTCGCGATCCTCAACGATTGTAGCTGATTCAACCGTTCCAACCTGTCCGAACAACTGCTCCAGATCACTGCTGGTCGTGCCGAACGAGAGATTACCAACATAAAGTTTCATGGACATTTAAATAGACCTTTCCCATAAGTGGGGTTTAAGAGAAGCTT
Organism: Acidobacteriota bacterium; assembly: GCA_016710075.1. Lineage (GTDB taxonomy): Bacteria > Acidobacteriota > Blastocatellia > RBC074 > RBC074 > JADJLO01. Next base: position 63,894 of record JADJLO010000003.1, read on the forward strand.
CGAATTGAATTGGCTTCGAGGAACAGTAGCAACGAAGTCATGATTTCGGATGCCCAAATGAGCAGCTTCTGAAGTTGATAACTACCCTGCTCTCGAACTATCCAAAAACGACCTCGTTACCTTTCTGAGGGCGGGGGCGCATCACCGTTGATACGCGAGAGAAGGAAATGACAAAGGGATTTTGCACGATCCGAGGACTTTATGCAAGCCCCTGCAAAGATTTGGGTGGTTAAAGTTTAAGTGAATTATTGGATTTTCCGTAGCAGGCGCGAAGTCTGCTGCGCGATACGAGGTGAAAAAAACAGCGATCCGGTGAAAATTTGATATGGCGGAGAGCGAGGGATTCGAACCCCCATGCCCTTTCGGACGCCGGTTTTCAAGACCGGTGCAATAGCCATTCTGCCAACTCTCCGCATTTCGAGCTCGATTGGCTGTTTCAAACGAGCGGAAATCCTACCACGTCAAAATCCCCGGTTTTCAAAGCATCATTTTAAACTTTCCTAACGGAGTTTAAACTCCTAGAACTAAAAGGCCTGATACGGAAAATAAATAGAATCCGGCAATATTCCATAGTCGGGGTTTGTGATTTGAAGCAGCGGTGAGATGATCATCAGGCTGAAATAAAAGGAGGAATAATAATTATGTCAGGGATTACCCGCAGGCAGTTCACTGCATCACTCGCAACGACAATTTTCGCCCCATCAATAATCAAAGGGGGCATCAGGGCCGGCAGCAAAGCGCAGCGGCTACCGCTGGCGTTCTCGACGCTGGGATGTCCGGCATGGCCATGGAAGAAGATACTCGATCAGGCATCGCAGAACGGATATGCCGCCCTGGAATTGCGCGGGCTGCTGGATGATATCGATATCACAAAATCGCCCCAATTCACGGGGGGCAAACTCAGGGAGAGCCTCAAGGACCTCGCCGCCCTCGATTTGAAGGTCTCCGATCTAGGCGCGTCGGCTCGTCTCGGCGAACCGGATAAGGTCAAACTGGCCGAACAGATGGACGAGGCCAAACGGTATATCGAGCTGGCGCATCAGATGAAATCGGCATACGTCAGAGTCTTCGGCGGCAAACTCGGCAAGGGGCAGTCAATCGAAGACGCGACAAAGCGGATCATCGCCGGCTTTGAGCAATTGCATGAATTTGCCAAAGGCAGTGGCGTCGTTCTGCTGATGGAGTCTCACGATGAGTTCACCACAGGAGAAATCCTGCTCAAGATCCTCAAGGGCGTCAATCTGCCGACGGCGGCTCTCCTGTGGGATGCGCATCACACATGCGTCGCAGGAAAGGAAAAACCGGCCGATACGTTTAAACTGATCGGCAGCTATGCGCGCCATACTCACTTGAAAGATTCGCGGGCTCCGCTTGCAGGTGAGAAGGATCGCCGGTATGTCCTGACCGGAACCGGCGAGGTCCCGGTTAAAGAAACAGTCAGAGTTCTCAAGACCAGTGGTTATCGCGGATATTACTGCTTTGAATGGGAGAAGAGATGGCATCCCGAGATCGATGAGCCGGAAGTTTCCATCCCGCATTTCGCTAAAATCATGGGTGATTATCTGGCCTAGAGGTCGTGGCAGATAGTCTTCCGCCGGCGTTCGAGTCATTCTTCGATGGTGTCCATCAATAAAGTCGATCCGATGATTCCGGCCGGCAGCGAGATGAGATTGACGATTGGAATGAGTAACGAAAGATAAACAGCGAAGCCGAACCCGAAAGCCAGAACTTTATTTCTGAAAATAATCCCGAGCTTGCTTTTTAGCGGAAGCCCCGGACTGGAGAGAGGCACGTCCATGAAATCGAGTCCGCAGGTGAAGACAGCCGCCATTATTCCTGCGGGTGCGCCCAGTGGTGGAAAGGCAATGGCGGCTATCAGAGCCGCGAAGATGATTCCGGCCTGGAACGCCACAAGCTTCAGTCCTTCGAGAATTGCCCGGCCCCAGCCCAGGCTCGCCTTCGGATATGGTTCACCGGTTTTTATCAGGTGGGTTTTGCGGCTCAGCGCTTCGCTTAAAGGGGCAAGAAATATTCTGGCCATAGGCAGGTAAAGGAAGTAACCCAGCAGCAGGGAAACGATCAGGGCGATCGTCCGGGTGAAATATTTGAGATCATCCGGAACCCCGACATTGCTTCCGGAACCGGCTGCGCTTTCCCCGCCAAATAAGAGGCTGATAAAAGAGGCAAGGGTAACCAGCAGCTCATTGATCATCGAGCCTAAAAGCCAGGTGCCGCCGAATATCAGCAGAATGATGAATATCAGAGTAAATGTGACGGGGATCAACGACAGTCCCAGTAATGAAGGATGCCTGAAGAGCATCCTCATTCCGGCAAAGAAAAAGCGAACCCCTGATGTGAAATTACCAAACGGGTTTGAGGTGGACGGTTTGTTGATAGTTGATTCTTCGCTCATTTTTTTATCGAGGCGATCACCCGTTTGAAGAAATCGTTTCCGCCGCCGTTGTGCCAGCGCCAGACAATGACCAGATCATGTTCGGGATCGACGAAGATCGTATTCGAACCCGCGCCTCGCGCCGCGAAGCTCGAACGAGGCGCATCAGCGAATGCCTTGCCCTGCGTGTTGAGCCACCAGAGATATCCATAATCCGGTCCGTAAGGGCCCGGCGAGGTCGCCGATCTGACCCATTGTTCCGAGACGATCTGTTTCTTCTCCCACCGGCCTTTGCGCAGGAAAAGATATCCGAATCTCGCTTCATCACGGGTATTGATCCACAGGCCTCCGCCCCATCGGGTTCCGCCGCTGACGGATTTCATCTTCTTTCCGTTGACTTCAACCTCGGCATTTCCATAGGGAATGTATTGCCATGTATCCGACGCTCCGATCGGGTTCATGACCTCCTTCTTCAATACTTCAGGCAGCGGCCTGCCGTATACCCTGAGCAATGAGAGCGAGAACCTGTTGATGCGGACATCGTTGTACTCGTAAAAAGTTCCCGGCTCTTTGAGCTCGCGGGGCGGACGTTTTTCGCGGCCGAATTCGGCATCGCCGATGAACGTGTGCGGCTTGCCGAACATCTCGCCCTCCCACTCGCTCGTCTGCTGGGCGTGCATCTGCCACGTGATTCTGGAATTGTGCGGTGAATCGTAGCCGCCGTCTTTGACGTATCGATTCACCGGATCATTGATGTCCTTGATCAGTCCCTTGTCAATCGCCAGGCCGAGCAGTGTCGAGAGAAAACTCTTGGCGATGCTGTAAGTCGGCTCGGGTTTGCTCGTGTCTCCAAACTCCGCAACGATGTAGCCGTGCCTGATCACGATTCCGTTGGTGCCTCCGCGCTCCTTCGGCATGGGCCCGAGGAGCCTGCCGAAGATCGCTTCCTGATCCGAAAAATCCCGCGGGCGCGTTGTCTCATTGGCTTTGGCGAATTCAATCGCCTCCGCGAGTTTCGCCGAATCCATGCCGACTTCTTCCGGCTTTCTTCGCTGCCATCCTTCACCCGGGGCCGGATAATAGACTTTGACAGCCGGTTTCTGGAATGCCGCCGTCTCAATCGCCAGCAATACGGCCATCGAGAAAATTACCAAGACTATGCGTTTCATGTTTTTCATAAGGAATATAAATTCCGGGCAAGAAGACAGATTACGAAACAGACGAAATAAACGAAACAGACGAAAATTTTTCAAGGGTGAATAAAACGATTTTCTTTGATGGGGCTCTCACCAAATCTCTCCAGACCAATTAACCCGTCGTAAATTTTTCGTCTGTTTCGTAATCTGCCTTTCATCTTGCGTTCAGCGAAATTGAGACCGGCGCGCCGGTGCCGGTAACATTGAGCGTCAGATTTCCGATGTTGGTTCCTTTTTTTGTCTCAAAGAAGAGAAACCCGCGAAGCTCTGCTTTTGAATCGAGTGAGCCACCCGGTTTGAGTCCGACGGCCTCGAAATTCTCAAGGGTTGCCCGTTTGGCTTCGAGCGGGTAGAAGTTGTTCCCGTAAAACTTCATGACTTTGCTCAGAGCTTTTTTGGGAGCGAGCAATTTAAGTTTTGATCGGGAATCGTCGCTCAATTCGAACTTCAGGGGCCGCAGGCTTATCGGGTTCGGCGAATTGTTGATCACCCTGACATCGACGGCGATGATGCCCGCCATCGGCAGGTTGGCCTCGAACTGCTCCAGCGAGCGATCTCCATCGAGCGCCGTGGCGCCTACGCTCAGCCCCGCCGAGACGTCGCTGACCGGCGCATCTGCAGGAATCGGAGCGACTTTGTATAGCTGACCACCGCAGCCACTCCCAATCAACAGGAATAAATAAATTGATGCCGATAAGGCTCGCCGGGCGTTTATCCTGAGGGAAGGCAGATTCTCCTGGTTGTGTTCATTGTTCATTGTCATCACGTCTGCTAGTTTGAATCCGAGTCAGGTTTTTCTGCAAGCCCTGAAAATCAGTTTCGTTCAGAAAATGACGGATGAACCCCCGTTTGTGATCAGGTGCAGAATATATATTGGAGCTACTCAGTCATGAAAAAATTATCAATAAAAAAATGCTGAACAAAATCGCCGCTTTGACGCTGATATTTGTCATGGTCGCCGGAACTACATTTACAGCATCGGCGTACGATGAGACAAGGCGGGAGGGGGCTAAGAAGACTGAAACTAAAGAGACCGGTCAGCCGGGGCAATCTGCGCAGGCAGGCCAAACCGGAACAAGCACAATTGAAAACCAGGAGAAGGTGGCAATCACCGTCTATAATTCAAATATCGGCCTGGTCAAAGATACTCGCACACTTCGCCTGCCGCGCGGCGCCTCACAACTGAGGTTTATGGACGTCTCACAGCAGATTAATCCGGTCACAGTGCATATCAAGTCGATCACCGCTCCCAACGCGATGAACATCATCGAGCAGAGCTACGAATACGACCTGCTCAATCCGCAGAAACTGCTCGATAAATACGTCGGCCAGGAACTGACTCTCGTCCTGCGCCGGATCGAAAACAACACGGAGAGGCTTGTGCCGACGCGTGCGACTCTGCTGTCGAACAATGCCGGGCAGGTCTGGCAGATCGAGGGCAGATAGTCATCAACCCGACCAATATCGCCGAAATACGATTCGACAAGCTGCCGCAGGATCTCATCGCCAAGCCTACTCTGGTCTGGACGCTGAACAACACCGGCCCCGAGACCCACACCGTCGAGGCTTCATATTTGACACAGGGACTCAACTGGCGGGCAGATTACGTCGTCGTCGTCAATCAGAACGACACAAAGGCGGATCTCAATGGCTGGGTAACGCTCACCAACAACAGCGGTACAGCCTATCGTAATGCTGAATTGAAACTCGTGGCCGGTGACGTCAAGAATTTCAACGTCAAAAAGGAACTCGTCCTCAACGGCCAGCAATACTACTATCAGGGCTACAACAACCCCGGTGAGCCGATCAAGGAAAAGGTCGGAGTCTACATCGAGTTCAAAAACTCAAAGGAGAACGATCTCGGCCAGCCCCTTCCTGCAGGCGTGATCAGAGTCTACAAGGCGGATCAATCCGGCTCCCAGCAGTTCATCGGCGAGAATCGAATCGACCACACTCCGAAAGATGAATCGGTCCGCGTCAAACTCGGAGACGCTTTCGACGTCGTCGCCGAACGCAAGCAGACCGATTACAAGGCGATTTCCCGCAGAGTCTTCGAATATGCCTACGAAATAAGAATCAGAAACCACAAGGATGAGGCCGTTACCGTCGTCGTCAACGAACCGATCGGCGGCGACTGGGAGATTGTCAATTCGACATTTCCCGCCGAAAAGACAGCCGCCTTTGCCGCCAGATTCAATGTCCCCGTTGCCAAAGACGGCGAAGCGGTACTTTCATACAGGGTCAGGGTCAAAATGTAACGATTGGAACAATTGAGGCCTGAAAATTTAACGGGGGCCTTTCGGTCCCCTGTCAGCAGCGTCCTCAGCCATTAGGGTATTTACCGCTGCTAGTTGTGACGATAGTTACAAATGAACTAAAGATTGTCAAGCCATTAAACAAACTTTTTTGACTTAAAGTTTTTTTAATTGTTGCGCCTATGAGGCTTATCCTTGTCCAAGACGGACAAGCTCTTCTTCAGCAATAATTTTGATTTCGAGTTCCTGAGCTTTGGTCAATTTTGATCCGGGGTCCTCGCCAGCGACGACAAAGTCAGTTTTTTTGCTGACCGAACCCGTGACTCTACCGCCTCTGGCCTCGATAAAGTCTTTGGCTTCATCACGTTTCATGGTTGGAAAGGTTCCGGTCAGGACAAACTGTTTACCTTCAAATACTCTCTCGACTCGTTCGCCCGGAGCCTGAGAGATATCCATTTTCACGCCGGCCTCTTCCAGTTGCATCAGGAGTTTTTTGTTTCGGCTCTGCTGGAACCAATCATGAACCGATGCCGCGACGACATCGCCGATTTCGAAGACCTGAGAGAGTTCGGTGGGATCAGCGGCGGCCAGTTTCTCCATTGAGACGTAGCGATTAGCCAGTATGGCCGCGGTTCTTTCGCCGACGTGGCGCAGTCCAAGGCCGTAGACCAGTCGCGCCAGTCCGGCCTGTTTGCTGGTTTCAATCTGCTCAAGCAGTTTATCGACCGATTTGGCGCCCATCCTTTCAAGCTGAATCAGATCTTCCCGGCATTCTGAAAGTGAATAAATGTCGGCAAGATTTCGCACCAAAGGCGGCAATTTCACCGGATCGCCATTTTCGCCGGTGACGATTTCGCCTTTCCTGTCACGTTTTATCCTGGGAGAAGTCAATTGATTTACCAGAGCCTCGCCGAGTCCGTCGATCCGCATGGCGCGCCGGGCGGCGAAATGCAGCAGGCCCTCCCTGAGTTTCGCCATGCAGTCAGGATTTGGACACCTGATGACCGCTTCATCCTCAGGCTTTACGAGGCCGGTCTCGCAGACAGGGCAGTGGGTAGGAAAACGGAAATCGGTCTCCTGACAGTCCGTTTTTCGACGATGACCTTGATGACCTGCGGGATGATCTCGCCGCTCTTTTCGATAAAGACCCAGTCGCCCTTCATTACTCCAAGGCGCTGCATTTCGTCCGAATTGTGGAGGCTCGCACGCGAAACGGTCGTGCCCGCGAGCTGCACCGGTTCCAGAACCGCCACCGGCGTGATGGCGCCTGTCCGGCCAACCTGATAGATCACGTCGAGCAGGCGGGTTGATACCTGGCGAGCCGGGTATTTGTAAGCAATCGCCCAGCGCGGAGACTTAGCCGTCGATCCAAGCTCTTCCTGAACTGCCATCTGGTTGACCTTGACCACGACGCCGTCGATCTCGTAGTTGAGCCCGTCGCGCTTCTCTCCCCATTCTTCACAGTAGGAGATGACATCGTCAATCGAACTGCAAAGCCGGCGGTTGGGATTGACCTTGAATCCGTGATGATCCATCCATTCGAGAGCCTCATTGTGCGTCGCGAACGCCGGCGCGCCGTCGAAGAGCAATTGATAGCAAAAGATATCCAGTTTCCGGTCGGATACGATTCTGGGATCGAGCTGGCGCATTGTCCCGGCGGCGGCATTTCGAGGATTGGCAAAAACCGGGATCTCCTGCTCTTCACGTTCACGGTTGATCCGCTCGAAGACTTCATTTGGAAGATATACTTCGCCGCGAACCTCCACTTCGGCTGGGATATCTCCGCTCTTGCCGCCCTTGTCGCCCTTGTCGCCCTTGTCGGAAGCTTTGATTTTCAAGGGAACGGAGCGGATGGTCTTCGCATTTCCGGTCACGACCTCGCCGCGAACCCCGTCGCCGCGCGTTACCGCCCGCGCAAGAATCCCGTCCTCATAGACCAGTGACATGCTCAGGCCGTCGATTTTGAGCTCCGCCACATATTCGAATTCTCTTTCGCCCGCGAGCTTCGTGCTTCTACGCGCCCAGTCCCGCAGGTCCTCGATGCTGTAACTGTTGTCGAGCGAGAGCATCGGCCGCTTGTGCAAATATTCCTCGAAGCCTGCGGCAACCTGACCGGATACTCTTTGTGTCGGCGAGTCCGGAGTGATCAGTTCGGGGTGAGCATCTTCAATATCCTTCAGCCGCTTCATCATCGTGTCATACTCGACATCGGATACTGTCGGCTCGCTGAGCACGTAGTAGCGGTAATCGTGATCGAGCAGCTCGGCGCGAAGCTGCTCGATCTCTTTCTCTGGTGACTGTGTTTTACTCGTTCTCATGTTAAGGCTTCATGCGAAAGGCGGTACTCGAGAATCACCCGATCACTTCTTTTCTGACCGTCAGGGCTTCAATCCGTTTTTCGTTGACTTCAAAGCCGATTCCCGGGCCCGTCGGCCGCCTGATGGTACCTGCCGGACTCACTTCCACTTCGGGGATGATGATATCCTCTGTCCAGTAACGCTTCGATGCAGAAACGTCCCCGGGCAGGACAAAGCCTGCCTCGGTCGCCATGGCGATGTTATGAGCCCGGCCAATTCCCGCTTCCAGCATTCCGCCGCACCAGACCGGCACTCCGCGCTCGCGACAGTAGGTTTCGATCTTCCGCGACTCGGTGTGTCCTGCCACTCGCCCAAGTTTAATATTGATGATCCGGCATGCCCCGATGCCGAGTGCCTTGCGCGCATCGTCAACGCTGAGAATCGACTCGTCCAGGCAAATCGGCGACTTGATCTGTCGCTGCAGCTCCGCGTGATCGATGATGTCGTCGTAGGCCAGCGGCTGCTCGATCAGCATGAGGTTGAATTCATCCAGCCGGCGCAGCGTCTCTATGTCGCCGAGCGTGTATGCCGAATTTGCATCGACGGTCAGTCTGATGTTCGGATGCTCCTTGCGGACCGCTTTGACCATCTCGTAATCCCTGCCGGGTTTGATCTTGAGCTTGATTCGCTGGTACCCGGCGGCGAGTTCTGTTTCGACCTTCTTAAGCAGCGCCGCATCCGTTGCCTGAAGTCCGAGCGAGACTCCGCACGGAATCTCCTCCTGTGTTCCTCCAAGCAGTTGCCAGAGCGGAATCCCGCGTCGCTTCGCTTCAAGGTCCCAGATTGCAGTCTCGACGGCTGCCCGCGCCATCTTGTTGCCTCGAATACTGGCAGACAGCCCGGAAGCATCTTCAGGAGTATTTATCTCCTTGCCGATCGTGTATGGAGCCACGTAATCGCGCAATACCAGCCATGCCGTATCAGTTCCTTCGTGGTTGTAGAACGGACCCTCGTTGCAGGTACACTCACCCCAGCCATGCAGCCCTTCGGAAAAGACCTTGACGAGGATGATTCGTCGCTCGGTCGTCACGCCAAAACTCGTCTCGAACGGCGCAACAAGCTGTAAGTGGATCTCTCTCAGTTCAATTCTGTCTATTTTCATAATCTGAATTTTCCATATTTTTTTCAGGGTTGTCGGTTAAATCGACAAACGTCAACTGACTTCCGCTTGTGTATCTTTGAAGAAGAGGTACCGGCTGTTGCCGCCGCCCGGATCGGCTTCAAATCCGGCACAGTAAAGTCCCTCGCTCAGATATTTGAGAAAGGCCGAGCGGACCCGCATCTGCCACTCGCGGGCCTCATTCATGTCTCTCTTTTTAATCTCCTCCATCTCGCGCGGCACATCAACAACGGCCTCTGGTTTGTCGGTCCTGCGTTTTCCGCTCAACGCATCGGTGACGTGCCCGGACTTCACCCACCATTCGACGAAGAGCCGGTCGGTGTCCAGCCCCTTGTGCAAAGCGCTGGTACTCTGATTGCCGTAATAATTTACGTAATAAGTCCGGATCACTCCGCCAAGCTTGATGATGTTGAGATAGGCATTCCGGGATTGAAGCGGATCGAATGTCCATGTGATCAGCGGAACTCCGGTGCGAAAGGCGAAATCCCGCTGCGCGAGTTTCAGCCTGACCCCTATCCCGGCGTTCTGGTATTCCGGCAGCACCGCCAGCATGTGCGAATAATAGTAGGGCTTGAGGTCCGTATTGAATGCCGCCAGGGCATGGGCAAATCCCACCAGCCTGTCGTCGCTGTCGAACGCTCCCAGTGTGAAGCCGCCGCTGCGACGCGTGATGACAAATGACCTCAACGGCGTGATGTCCAGCTCGTCAAACTGCCAGACAATCCGCTGCAACTCCAGACACGCCGCGTAATCCACAAGCGTGGTGCACTGGCGAATCGAATATAAGGAGGGCTGGCCCTCCGATTTTGCTTCAGATGTCATGTCTTTCTTACCAATCTTGAGGAAGTTAAACTTCGAATGCGATACTACTTGCGCACCCGCCAAGCGTCAAATATTGGAGATAAATTCCGAATCATTTATTGCTTTCGGTTCCCTCTGAGGCCCGGAAGAGAGTAGAATCCACCGATCTCAAACGCTCAATTTTGCTCTGATTTTTCAAATCAGAGTCGCTGCATAACAATTCGGGACGACTCTATGAAATACTTTATTCCAGCGGCCATGTTTGCCGGCATCCTTGCCGCGCTATCGGTGATCAGCGGCGCTCAGAAGGATTCCGCCGACCTGATTTTAAAGAACGGCAATATCTATACGGTCAACGATGCTCAGCCAAAAGCCGAGGCGGTGGCCGTCAAGGGCTCAAAAATCGTCTTCGCCGGCTCAAATAAAGACTCGGAGAAATTTAAAGGCAGTAATACACGCATCATCGACCTCAATGGCGCCACCGTCGTTCCCGGCCTGACCGATTCACATTACCATCTCAGCGGGGTGGGGCAGCGCGAGATGACGCTCAACCTGGAGGGCACCTCCAGCCTCGATGATTTCCTGTCAAAAGTTAAGGCTCGCGTGAACCAGGCCAAACCCGGCGAATGGGTCACCGGCCGCGGATGGATCGAGACTTTCTGGAAACCTCAGGCCTTCCCGACACGCCAGGACCTGGACAAAATAGCTCCGAACAATCCAGTCTATCTGGTCCGCGCCGATGGGCACGGAGCCGTCGCCAACAGTTCCGCCCTCAAACTGGCCGGTGTCGATCGGACCACGCCCAATCCCGACGGCGGCGAGATCATGCACGATAAGCAGACAGGTGAGCCGAACGGCATGCTCCTTGACCGAGCCATGGGGAAGGTCGGATCAAAAATCCCTCCTGCCTCGCGCGAGCAGATGGAACAGGCTTTACTGCTTGGCGCTCGACGCAGCATCGAACGCGGCTGGACCCAGATCCAGAA
>JADJLO010000003.1:82500-295172 GCA_016710075.1 Acidobacteriota bacterium
GTCGAAGTCTGATGAAGCGGAGTTGGCGTTTCGCCGGGCAATTGAATTGAATCCTCAATCAGGAAGAGCGCATTTGTCGTTGGCGGAGCTGCTCTTTACAAAAGGCAGCTACGAAGAAGCCGTGTCGGAAGCGAAGATAGCGATTTCAAATGGCGAGGATGGTTCAGGGGTCTATTCAATGGTTGGCGCGGGGTTGGTCAAGTCGGGGAAGATTGAAGACGCGACGAGTTATCTCGATGAGGCATTGAAGCGGGACCCGAGGAGTCTGGTTGCCTTGAACTATCGTGTGGAAGCAATGATCGCGAAAAAGCGGTTTCAGGATGCGATTACTGATTTGAGGGCCAGCCTCGCCGTCGATCCCCGGATTCAGACAAAGATGCGTCTGGCGGCAGTCTTATCGGCAATTGGGGGAAATGACGAGGCGATGAAGATTTATCAGGAAGTCCTCCGGACGGATCCTGAGAATACAGAAGCCCGCACGGCAATGACATCGATCACGATTGAATCAGGCAAGGGGGCGGAGGCGATAGAACAGCTCGAAGTTCTGATCAAATCGCAGCCTGAGAGGGCGGATTTAAGGGCGCAGCTCGGAGATCTCTACCTGGCGAAACAGCCCGAAAAAGCCCTTGAGCAATATGCTGCCGCTTCGAAAATCGACCCGTCAAATGTCAAACATCTGATTGGAATTGGTTCGGCGTTGGTCAAATTGCGCAGGTTTCAGGATGCGGTTCAAACACTTCGTGGAGTTTTATCAGGGGCGATCAAGGACGATACGGCCTATTTCGCTCACACGAATCTGGGAGCCGCCTTGTTTGAACTGGATGATTTCCCCGGCGCCGCGAAAGAATTCGTCTGGATATTGAATTACCAGAGCAGTCACAACGACCTGAAAAGAATCCCTGTTACCCTCTATTTCCTTGGGATCTGCTTCGACAAGCTGGGTGATTACCCACAGGCGCTCAAGGCCTATCAACAGTTTCTAACTATGGCTTCATCAGACAACCAGCTTGAAATCGAAAAGGTCAAATTACGGCTTCCCTCGCTGCAGCGTCAGATCAAAGAGGGCAAGGGGAAGAAAAAATAAGACAGATTTCAGAAAGGCCTTAAAGTTTAAAGGCTACCTGAAGATGGGGCAGTGAGAAATGAACTGTAAATTAAGAAATTGTATCCAGGCGGCAGTTTCCGGTCTGGTCCTGACTCTGCTGATGTCTGATCCGGGCAACGCGCAGTCACAGAAAAGAGATCACCTGACCGAAAAAGAGGTCGATCTGATCCGGGAGGTACAGGAGATCGACAAAAGGATCGAGGTTTTCGTCAAGGCGGCCGATAGAAGGCTGCTGGTCCTGACCGATCCCAACGCCATTCAGAAGAAAAAAGAGGAGGAGATTTGGGGGCCTCTACCTTCAGGATCGAAGCTCGAACTGCTTCAGGATTACAAAAAAATTCTGGAAGAGGCGGAAGAGAAGCTTGATGATTCGCTTAATCACGACAGCAAAAACCCCTTACTGGACAAGGCATTCAAAGCCTTCGTCGAGGCGTGCAAGAGACATATTCCTGAGCTCAAAGCCCATTCTTCCAAATTGACAGAGAAACGGGAGCAGCGGGCTCTGGCTGAAGCTCTGGCGGAGGCGGAAACCGTGGCAAAAGCTTCGAATGGAAAATAATCGATAGATGTCTTTTGAGTGCGGCGGCTTGCCGCTGCTATGATTTTATTTAACGCTTCTCAAAGGAAAGAGGCGTCAAGCCGTCGCACTACCAAGACCTATTTAGGAACTGCATCCCAGCGATCGATGGGCAGTCGCTGAGCCACCGGTTTGAGAGCCGGAAATTGTTTATGCGGCTCGGTCTGGTACCAGTAGCCGACGGAAGAATAGTCATCGCCGCGATCGTTCATCGCGCCGTGTTCGATCGTGACTTTCAGAGACTTATCGAAGGTGACCGGGTCTTCAATATGGAAGCGGTACATCGAATGGCGTCCGGTGTAATCCGGATGAGCATTGCCCTTCCGGGAATAGCCGAAATAAGGGAAGCTGTATTCGCGGTTGAGCAGGTTGAAGTTCCAGGCACCGCAGAAATAATCTTCGAGGCCGGTTCCGACGAGAGTCGGCTTAACATCTCCGTCGATATACATCATATCGTCGCCCTCGCCCCACCAACCGGTTGATAGCCCCTGGATGTGCATGACCACGCCGACGTAGTGTCCCTTTCCGGTTGTATCCATGATCAGATAATTGTTTGCGCCATCCAGATTCGGCTTGCCGTCAGTGGCTTTTGTCAGCTCACGGTTCCACCAGGCGTGAAATCGACCCTGTTGTTCGGTTGTCCGCGCAAGCTGTGAGCCGGCCTCATAAGACTCGTAATCGACATAATAGTAAAAACTGCCGATCCTTTGTTCGCCCTGATTTTCGATCTCGATTCGGGCGCCGCGCGAGAAAGGCATGGGGAAGAAGCAGTTCATCGCCCTGTCGGAGACGGCCAGAGGCTGGCTCGACCAGTAGTTTGGCTCACCAAAACCGAGACCGAAGAAATCTCCGATCGGCGCTTCTATGCTGGGAGTCTGTTCTCCATCCCAGTATGCGCGCAGGACAATGCGGCGCAGGTGATATCTCTCCGCGGATGAAATCGTCACCCAGATGTGAGTGATTGTGCCGGAGCCCTGAATGTCGGCGAGCACGGCGCTCTTTCCCGGTTCTATGTTGGAGAGAAAATCACGATTCCCGCCTGTTCGGTCGTAGCTGGAAATTCTCTGGCGTTTGACGCCGTCACGAATATTCACCAGATTTCTCAGCCCAGGGCCCTGGGCCGATGAGAGAAGTTCGAAGGAGATAAATGCAATCGGAACTATGACTGCCAATACGGCGAAGAATCTTTTCATTTAAGAGCCTCCTTTTGAGGGTAATGGCTTTAATTCACTTGTTGCTTTTCCAATGGATCCGCCTGGGTGCCATGCGTTGTAATCGGCGCGGGTAACTCCCTTTCTGGCCTGGAGCACGACGCTCAGGCCGGCCAGCACATAGATCTCGGCCAGAATGCTTGCGCGCGGCTCGAAATTGAGAGGGCTGCCCTCGCAATCCACGCCTGCATAGAGGAATTCATCGCTCTGTTGAGCCAGCCAGGAATCAGGCTTTCCCGATACCCCTATAATCACAGCTCCGTTGCGTTTTAGAGCGGTGACTGTCGATTTCATCTCGGCGGTCTCGCCGCTGTTTGAAATGACGATGACGAGGTCTCCGGGCGCAACCTGGCCGGCGCTGCCGTGAACGCATTCGGTGCCATGGAGGAAATAGGCTGGAGTTCCTGTGCTTGAAAGCAGTGCGGAGATATAACCCGAAACGTATTCCGGTTTGCCGACGCCGGTTACGTGAACTCTTCCACCTCTCGATTCCACCTGGGCGATAAGGTTAGCTGCCTGCAGGAAATATTGCTCATTGCCGATTCGCTCACGCAGCTTCCCCATCTCATCGATTGCAGTGGTGAGGAAAAATGAAACAGCATTGTCGTATGGCGAACCGCCCGTCCCGGCATTCGAGGTTTTGAACTCTTCACAGTTGAAAGGAGCCCCGTCGTAGAGCTCGAATACGCGTTTCCTGCTTTCAGCCGGATCCGGAGTTGCTCCAATCAGCTCACAGCAGGCTGCACCGCAGGCATTCGCGAGCTTCAAGGTGTCGGTCCAGTTCAACCGGTAATGCAACCCGGCGATCAGGCCACCGAGAAATGCGTCGCCGGCGCCCGTCGTATCGTTCGCTTTAAGAGCATAAGCCGGGATTCGTCCCGTCAATTCATCGGATGCAATCGCGCATCCGATCTCTCCGTCGGTGATGATCACGGCTTTTGAATTGTATTTTTCGCGAAGGATGCCGGCTGCAGCGACGGCATCACTTTCCCCTGTGATCTCGGTGACGGCGATTTTTGAGGGTTTCAGATAATCGGCAAGTTGAAGTGCTCGCTCGAAGTCCGCTTCCGATCCGAGCGCTTTCACCGCATCGCTTCTCGGGATATCAACATCGAGGATAGCTGTCAGGCCGGCATCGCGTGCGATCTCGAGCGCTGCGACGACGGCGTCCAGCGGCAACTGGGATATCTCCGTGGAGACCATTGCCGAGCTTCGGATGTAATCGGCGTGATGCTGGTGAATGTGAGCCGCATTGGTCTCCCCGTAGAGGCGGGGCTCATGTAAATCGCCCGTCCGCCATGGGGTCAACAAAAATATGTGCGAATGATGACGCAGTCTTCTCGATCGACAGATGTTTGTCGATATGATACCGGTCCATCCCTTCGCGCAGGAACCGGCCGTTCTCATCATCTCCCTGCTTGCCGAAGATGCCGGTTTTCAAGCCCAAAAGACTTGCCCATGATAAATGATTGAGCGTCACTCCACCGACGAGCTTCCTGACCAGCTCGCCCGATCGATGCCTGGCCAGCGAGATCTTTTCTTCGCTGCCGATGATTCGCGGAGTCCGGTAGATGAGATCAACCACCATCGAACCTATGCCGACGATGTCAAATTGCTTGTTTCCCATACAGAGAAGAGTACGAAACAGACGGAATAAACGAAACAGACGAAATTTTACAGGTGGTCAACAGGCCTGATTATCAATTTTATATTTTTCGTTTATTTCGTCTGTTTCGTACTCTATTCCCCCTTTCAAAGATGGTCGATGATGACGTTGGTCATGGCGCTGGAATTTGCCGAGCCGCCGAGATCAGGGGTGACGGCGCGGCCTTGCTTGATAACGATGCTGACGGCCGTTCTGATTCGCTGAGCGGCTTCGCTTTCGCCAAGATGGTCGAGCATCATCGCGCCCGCCAGAATGAGAGCAGCCGGATTGACGCAGTTCTTGCCGGCGAGATCCGGCGCCGCGCCGTGAGAGGTTTCAAATATCGCAACGCCGTCACCGTAATTTGCTCCGGGAGCCAGGCCGAAACTGCCGACCAGACCGGCGCACAGATCCGAGATGATGTCACCATACTGATTTGGCATGAGCATGACATCCCAGCCTTCGGGATTGCAGGCCAAATGATAGACGCAGGAATCAACCATGGCGTCATCAAAAACCATCCCGGGGTAATCTTTAGCTACCTGACGAGTCGTCCTGAGAAAAAGCCCGTCGGTCAATTGCAGAACATTGGCTTTATGGATGACGCTCAAACGCTTGCGCCGATTGGTGACGGCATAATCGAAAGCGAACCTGGCGGCACGTTCAGTGGCTTTGCGGGTTGTAATTTTAATAGCCTCGGCGGCGTCATCGCCGATGTTATGCTCGTAGCCGCTGTAGATGTCCTCGGTCAATTCGCGGATGACGACAACGTCAAGCTTTCGCGCGTGAGATGACACGCCCTCAAATGATCGGACGGGCCTGACGTTGACATAGGCTCCAAGCTCAAGTTTGAGCGCAGTGTTGACGTTTGAGTAGATTCTTTGAGTCAGGTCGTCGTGGGCGATGACGACCTTGCTTCCCATCTTTTCAATGAAGACCGGACTCTTGAGCGCTACTTTGGTTGCCCGTATCTGCTGGAGAGTGTGTGCCGGGAGCGGATCGCCGTATTTGGATAAAGCTTGACCGCCGAGCAGAGCTTCCTCCCACTCGCATTTGACTCCGGTCGCTTCGATGACGCGAATTGCGGCATCGGCTATCTCCGGGCCGACGCCGTCTCCCCGAATTACGGTTACTCTATGCATGGTTGAAATCTCAATTCCGCGATCACTTCGATTTCTTCAATGCCAGGTTAATTGCCGCCTCTGCAAGCGGGGCCATCGCCTTGTAGCCCTCGGCGTTCGGGTGCAGGCCGTCATTGGCCAGATCGGCTTTGAGCATACCCTTTTCGTCAACCATTTTGCTGAAATAGTCGAGGTAGATGTGACCGTTTGCGGCGCAGTAATTTTTAAGCCACTGGTTGAGTTTGAGTATTAGTTCGGGTGATCTCTTCTCGGTGGCTTTGATTTTTCCATAATCATGCACTGGAAGTATGGAGGAGAAGACCACTCTGATACCGTTTGCGCGGGCCAGTTCGGCAATCGAGGCATAGTTGTCCTGAATCATTTCAAGAGTCATCGGCCCGGTATTGCCGGCGATATCGTTGGTGCCTGCGAGTATCACCACGACTCTTGGTTTAAGAGCTATGACATCGGGACGAACCCGGATCAGCATCTGCGGGGTGGTCTGTCCACTGATGCCGCGATTGATGAAAGGCTTTTCCGGGAAGTATTCGTCGAGTTTCCAGTTGTCGGTGATCGAGTCGCCAAGAAAGACGACGCGGTTCTCGCTCTTTTCAGGGGAGGGTACTTTCTCGTTCGCATCGCGATAGCGATTGATCTGCGGCCAGTCCTGGTTTCTTTTTTGCATTCTTTCTATCTGCTGTTTCAAGGCCTCGGTCGAGTCCGGCGCAGGCGTCTGGGCAAAAATCGACATTGGGATCATTAACGCGAAAAGGAAAAAGCAAAGTCTGATGTGCATCTATAACCTCTGTGATTACCTGTGATATTTATTGTTGGGACTCGGATGAGGCGCGACCTGCCGCCTGATTCAGCCAGACGGTGAATTGACGTCCATTGGCTCCCGCGGATGAGAAGGGAACGAGTCGGATCGTCAGACTGTCACCCGCTTTGAGATTGCCTGCAGGCTGCAGGGTTTTTCCGGTCGTTTCATAAACAGCATTACCATCTGGATCGCGATAGGTGACGCTGGGCTTCAATTGCAACTGCATTCCAGGGAGTGCGACGGCCTCGGGAGCCGGTCCGTCGGGATTGTAGCTTTCGTCGAATGCCAGGACTTGCGGGCCGCGAACAATTGCGACCTTGCCGGCTGCGCTGCCCTCGCCCAGGATGATCCTCGAAGGGATAAGAAAATCGAGGGTAATCGTCTGTGTGCGACTCCAGATCTGGCGCAGCAGCCAGTATTCTCCGGGTTTGGCCTTCATGCCGTCGAGATTTGACCATGAAGGAACGCGAACCCGAAGCGAAAATTTCATCGGTTTGGGCACGGTTACCGTCAGGGTGATCTTCCCGTTCGCAGGATATTCGGTCTGTTGTTTGATTGTGACAAACTCGCCGTCGATCTTTAATGTGGCAATGCCCGGGGTGAAGAAGTTTACGACGATGCCGTCCTCACTCAGCATGTAAACAAATGACGGGAGCATGGCCCACCCTCGCGGGCCGCTCGAGGTGCAGCAATTCTGTTCCGTCTGGTAAGGCTTCCTGCCGTCGAGGGCCGTGAAATAGGCCCAGGATGAACCGTCAGGGTGCTGGGCCGCGGCGAGGTGATTATAGAAAGTCCTCTCAAGCTCCTCGGCGTAACGTGCTTCCCCGGTGAGTCTGAGAAGCTGTTGATTGAGCTGGATCCAGGTGACCGTAACGCAGGTTTCGGCGATGTTGTTTGCGGCCTCGCTGGGGAATCGTCGCGGCTCGGTCCAATGCTCTCCACTGCTGCCGCTCCCCGTGATCAGAAGCTGGTTGGCCGTGACATCCTTCCATGCGTTGATCACAGGCAGGATATATCGCTGCTCGCCCGTGACGCGATAAAGCTCGCAAAGCCCGACAAGGCAGGACATCATTTCATATGCCTTGGCATTTGCCGTCAATTTCACGGACCTTTTTTCGGTCAGTGAGCTGATGAGTTTCGGCCCCGTGCTCTGCTCCCAGTTCTCGACAATAAAGCGCGCGAACCCCAGATATTTCTCGTCGCCGGTGATCTAGTATAGCAGGACGACCGGCTCCAGAACGCTTCCTGAGGCCATTCCCATATGAGTGCTGCGCTGATTCAGGTCCAGCTTTCTGTCGCCCTGTTCAGGCTGCCAGAATGTCCGAACGAGCAGCTCGCCGATTTTTCTGGATGCTTCAAGGGCATTTTTGTCGCCGGTATAAGTGTGATAGGTGATCAGCCCGATCAGGTTGTATTTGTGAACCCATACATCCCACTGCTCATTGTTACCCATCCCAAAATGGGCATTGTCGGAATAGGTGCCAAGATAGCCATCGTCTTTTTGAGCAGTGATGAGTTCCGCAGCGACCCGGTCAAGCTTTGAGCGAAGGTAAGGGTCTTTTGTGTAGACCCAGGCCAGAGTTGCCGCGTGAAGCCATTTGCCGGCATGTTCTCCGACCCATGCCTGCTTTCCCGGCCTCTTCTGAAATCCCTGCAGCAGCTCGTCTTCGTTTTTGGCAAGCAGCCTGGCCCGCTCATTTTTCCGGCATCTCTCGCCGAGAAATCCTTCGAGCGCAACATCGCCGGGATTGATCGGCGAGAATCTGTCCTGGCTCTGGACAGAAGGGCTTGCCGTTTGTTGCAGCAGGTTTGAGTTCTTCTTGATATCGATTTTAGTGAAGGCGGGTATTGCTGCCGATGAAGCGATTGAGAAAAGCATCGATCGGCGCGAGATTTGATCGTTCATAAAAGAGCCTGCCTCAATTCGTTATTAACTGGTAATCGAACCCCTTGCGGTATTCCTTGCACATTCGCTGTGCCGGGACGGCCTTGCCGGGGTTGCACAAACCGAGCGGATTGAAAACATCCTTGACCGCCAGCATTTTGTCGAGCGAGGCCTGATCGAAGATCATCGGCATGTATGAGATCTTGTCTGCGCCGACTCCGTGCTCGCCGCTGATGGATCCTCCGGATTTAACGCAGAGCATCATGATCTCCTTGCTTGCGGCCATGACGCGCGATACTTCTTCGGCATCTCTTCCGTCGAAATTAATATTCGGGTGGAGATTGCCGTCACCGGCATGAAAAACCGTAGAGAGGCGAAGCTTGTAATTGGCTCCAATCGCATAGATGCCGGCGAGCACCTCTGGTAGTTTGGTCCTCGGGACCACGGCATCCTGAACGAAGAGGTCAGGGCTGACACGTCCGAGGGCGCCGAATGCGCCCTTGCGACCGGCCCAAAGCTTTTTGCGTTCGGCTTCATCGCGGGCCTCGTGCACTGAACGGGCCTTGTTCTGCCGGCAGATCTCGGTGGCTCGCCTGGCCTGGGCTTCGATTCCGGCTTTTAATCCATCCAGCTCAACAATGAGACAAGCAGCGGCATCGCGCGGATAACCCGCGGCATAGACGGAATCTTCAACGGCATTGATGGTCACTTTGTCAATCATTTCGAGAGCGGCCGGCAGGATGCCCTCGGCAATAATGGCCGAAACCGCACGGCCGGCATCGGTGAGATCCAGGAAATCGGCCAGCAGGGTGACAATTGTTTGCGGAGTTCGTGTCAGTCTGACGGTGACGCTCGTGGCGATCCCAAAAGTTCCCTCGCTGCCGACGAATGCTCCAAGCAGGTCATATCCGATTGCCTCGGCTCCGTTTCCGCCCAGATTGATCACCTCGCCGTCAGGCAGCACAATCTCGAGCCCAAGGATGTGATTTGTCGTCGCGCCGTATTTCAGGCAGTGTGGGCCGCCGGCGTTTTCGGCGACATTGCCGCCAATGGTGCAGGCTGTTTGCGATGACGGGTCCGGCGCATAGTGATAGCCCATGGCGGCAACGGCCTGAGTCAGCTTCACGTTGATGATGCCCGGCTGAACGATGGCTCGATGATTGGCGTAATCGATCTCGAGTATCTTGTTCATCCGCGCCATTTCAATGATCACAGACCTCTGACCCTCTTCACAACCCATCGCCAGGGCGCCTGAACTCAAGCCGGTGCCTGCCCCACGCGGGCCGAATGGAATCCGGTTCTCATGAAGCAGACGCACGATTCGCGAGACCTGATCGGTATTTCGCGGAAAAACTACGGCAAGCGGCCGCCGTTTGTGCATTGCAATGGCATCGCATTCATAGACCATCAATTCGGATTCTTCGCACGTCACCCCGTCCTTGCCGACGATCTCTCTCAATGCAGCGATAATTTTGGTTTCAAGTAGTTCAAGCATATTAATGGGTTGAATTGTGGGTTGCTCAGATTGACTGCCTTTGTGACAACGGGCAGTCGGCTGTTAGAATACGTTTCTTTCAACAATTAAAGCAAGTTTTGTAATGAGTTTAAAGTTCAAGGTTTAAAAGTTTAAAGAGGAGTTGTCAGGCGCCACGATTTTGGAGTGAATCAGCCCCTGAACCTTGAGCTTTGATCATGTTTGAGCGGCAGGCATTCTTTTATGGAATTAAACAAGGAATCTGTGATTCTCCGGGACAGTTATGGCAGGGCGATTCGTGACCTGAGAATCTCCATTACCGACAGATGCAATTTTCGCTGTTTCTACTGCATGCCGAAAGAGGCGATGGAGTGGCAGCCGAAGTCGGAGATACTCAGTTACGAAGAGATCATCACATTAGCCGAGGTTTTCGTCAGTCTTGGAATAACGAAACTGCGTGTCACGGGCGGCGAGCCGATGCTGCGCCGTGACCTTGAAAGTCTGATCGAGCGCCTGGCAAAGATCGACGGCATCGAGGATCTGGCGATGACCACCAACGCTCATTTTCTTCGCGGGCGGGCAGAAGGGTTGAAAAATGCCGGTTTGCAGCGGCTCACCGTCAGTCTGGATTCGCTCACGAAGGAGCGCTTCACCCTGCTTACGGGGAGGAACGAACTCGATCGCGTGATCGACGGGATTGACGCCGCTCTTGAAGCGGGGCTCGATCCGGTCAAGGTCAACAGCGTGGTGATTCGCGGGATCAACGATGATCAGGTTGTTTCGTTCGCCCGCTTCGCCCGTGAAAAAGGGGTTCAGGTTCGTTTCATCGAATTCATGCCGCTCGATAACGGGAAGGTCTGGCGAAGGGAGATGGTGGTGCCCGGCGACGAGCTTCGCCGTCTGATCGACGAAGTCTATCCGCTTGAGAGAGTCGTTTCAGGTAATCTCAGTGAGACCGCGCGCCGGTGGCGTTTTGCCGACGGGGCGCCCGGTGAGGTTGGATTCATCAATTCAGTGACTCAGCCGTTCTGCGGTCACTGCAGCCGCATCAGGCTGACGGCCGACGGCATGATTCGTACCTGCCTGTTTTCAACCGTCGAACATAACATCAAAGCATTGCTGCGCAGCGGCGCGTCGAGAGATCAACTCGTCGAATTCATTGCCGCGACAATAGAAAAGAAGGAAGAAAGGCACCATATCAACGATACCGATTTCGTCCAGCCATTGCGAACAATGTCTTGCATTGGCGGATGAAGCAGATACCTCGGGAAATGGAATAATCGAATAATTATGACTGGTAAAATAGTTCGTGTTTGCATCGTGATTCTTGCGGCTCTATTCATCGATACGATTGCTTATTCGCAGAAGATCTCCCCGGACGAGCAGAAGATCCTCAATTACATTGATGCTCATAAGGAAGATGTCTACTCTCTGCTTCAGAAGGTTGTCGATATCGAGAGCCCGACGCAGAACACAGCCGGCGTCAAAAAGGTCGGAATGGAACTCAAAGGCGAGTTTGATGCGATTGGATTCAAGACCCGCTGGCTGGAAATGCCGGCTGAGATGAAGCGCGCCGGGCATCTCCTCGCTGAACTTGACGGGACTCAAGGCAAACGGCTTCTGCTGCTCGGCCATATGGACACGGTTCTCAGCGGCGAGAAGTTTCGCCGTGACGGCAGCAGGGCATATGGCACCGGCTCGGGTGATATGAAATCGGGCGATGTTATCCTGCTCTATGCGCTCAAGGCACTGCATGCGGCGGGAGCGCTGAAGGACACAAAGATCATCGTCATGTACACAGGCGATGAGGAGGCCTCGGGGAAACCTGTTGAGTTGAGCCGTGGCGATATGGTGGCCGCTGCCAGGCGCAGCGATTTAGTCCTGAGTTTCGAAGGCGCTGTTGGAAACAATGCCACCGTCGGCCGGCGCGGAAGCAGTTCGTGGACTTTGGAAGTCGCCGGTCAAACCGGTCATTCTTCGCGCATCTTCGGCGAGCGTATGGGCGCAGGCGCCATATTCGAAGCATCGAGGATTCTCAACCAGTTTTATGAGGCTCTTCACAATGAAAAATACCTGACCTTCAACCCCAGCGTCTTCGTCGGCGGCAGCAGTGAAGTTCTTATGAATGGATCGAGCGGCGCCGCCACGGGCAAAACGAATGTCGTGCCCAACAAAGTAATCATCAAGGGGGATTTGCGTTTTATCAGCGAGGAGCAAAAGGAATCCGCCCGGGCAAAGATGCGCGAGATTGTCGCGAAGAATCTGCCACTGACCTCTGCTAAAATAAGTTTTGAAGACGGTATTCCCGCGATGACTCCGAATGAAGCCAATTTCAAGCTGCTCAGGCAGCTCGATCAGGTGAGCCAGGACCTTGGATTCGGGAAGGTCGAGGCAGTCGATCCAGGCGACCGCGGAGCCGGCGACATCGCTTTCGTTTCGCACCTGGCGCCAAGCCTGGATGGATTGGGCGGCAAGGGCGGTAATTCCCATGCCCCGGGCGAATGGGCCGATCTTGAATCCATGCCGACGCTCATCAAGCGTGCCGCGATCCTGATATACCGATTAACCAGATAATTGAACGTATTGCGCGAAAATAGTAATAACCCGGTCAACCAATCTTCGGGGGAGCTGCGATTTAGCAGATGAGAGTCCTGATCGTCAGGAGACCCTTGGAACCTGATACGGCTAACACCGTCGTAGGAAGAAAGGAAAACAATGAATAACGGTAACAATTCAGATCACAATTCATCATCAGTAGAGACGCCGCTGCCCAATTCAAGGCGTGTATATGTTGAGGGCTCGGACAAAAGCGTCTGCGTGCCGCTGCGTGAAATCAGCCTTAATGTCACAAAGAGTTTCAACGGCTCGATCGAGGTTAACGATCCATTGAGGGTCTATGATGCCAGCGGTCCGTGGGGCGATCCGGCTTACCATGGCGATGTCCGCGACGGGCTTCCAGCCCTGCGCCGCGATTGGATCATCGCGCGAGGAGATGTCGAGGAGTATCAGGGGCGCGATGTGAAGCCGGAAGACAACGGCTATCGATCGGCGGAAGAGGCTCTTTACGCCAGAACCAAAGATAAAGGCCAGCTCGAGGAATTTCCGGGACTCCGCCGCCAGCCGCTGCGCGCAAAGCAGGGTCGCGCCGTCACGCAATACCATTATGCGAGAAAGGGAATCGTCACTCCCGAGATGGAGTTCATCGCCATCCGCGAAAACCTGGGGCGTCAGGCCGCTTTCGAGGCCGTGGACAAAGGGGATCGCAACAACCTCAATTTTCAGCATGCGGGAGAGTCTTTTGGGGCTTCGATGCCTCGATTCATTACTCCGGAGTTTGTCCGGGATGAGGTCGCGCGCGGCCGTGCGATTATCCCGGCCAACATCAACCATCCGGAGACCGAGCCGATGATCATCGGCCGGAACTTCCTGGTCAAGATCAACGCCAACATCGGAAATTCCGCGGTTGCTTCATCGATAGAAGAAGAGGTCGAGAAGATGCGCTGGTCGACGAAGTGGGGCGCGGATACAGTCATGGATCTTTCCACCGGGAAGAACATTCATGCCACGCGCGAATGGATCATTCGCAACTCGCCCGTGCCGATCGGAACAGTGCCGATCTATCAGGCGCTCGAAAAAGTCAGCGGCAAAGCAGAGGATCTGACCTGGGAAATATACCGCGACACGCTGATTGAGCAGGCGGAACAGGGCGTGGACTATTTCACCATCCACGCGGGGGTTCGCCTGCCATACATCCCGCTGACTGCAAGGCGCGCAACCGGAATTGTTTCGCGTGGCGGATCGATTATGGCCAAATGGTGCCTGTCCCATCATAAAGAGAGCTTCCTTTACACGCATTTCCGGGAGATCTGCGAGATCATGCAGGCCTATGACGTGTCGTTTTCGCTTGGCGACGGGTTGCGTCCGGGCTCGATTGCCGATGCTAACGATGAGGCCCAGTTTGCGGAACTCGAGACCCTCGGCGAGCTGACGAAGATTGCCTGGGAGATGGATTGCCAGGTCATGATCGAGGGGCCAGGTCATGTTCCGATCCACATGATCAAGGAGAATATGGACAAGCAGCTCAGGGAATGCCACGAAGCTCCATTCTACACGCTTGGCCCGCTGACTACAGATATTGCACCGGGCTATGATCACATCACATCGGCCATCGGAGCCGCGATGATCGGATGGTTCGGCACCGCGATGCTCTGTTATGTGACACCCAAGGAGCATCTCGGTCTGCCCGACAGGAAAGACGTCAAGGACGGCGTGATTGCATACAAGATAGCCGCTCACGCAGCCGATCTTGCCAAGGGCCATCCCGGCGCCCAGTATCGAGACAATGCACTGTCGAAAGCGAGGTTCGAATTCCGCTGGGAGGATCAGTTCAACCTCTCGCTCGATCCCGAGACGGCTCGCGAGTTCCACGACGAGACTCTGCCTCAGGAGGGCGCCAAGGCGGCTCACTTCTGTTCGATGTGCGGCCCGCATTTCTGCTCGATGAAGATCACTCAGGACGTGAGGGACTACGCCGCCGAACACGGCCTCAACGAAAAGGCCGCTCTTGAAGCCGGAATGAAGGAAAAATCCGAGGAGTTCAAACAGACCGGCGCAGAGATCTACGTCAAGGCTTAATCGCCTCAACCGATAGTTTGAATGGATGGTGGACAGGGAATCGCTTCCCCTGTCCATCATCAAACGGGGCTCCAACCTCCAGCCCCTCCACCCCTCCACCCCTCCACCCCTTTGGTTCTTCTTTTCCTTTTGCTCGATAAACCAAATCAAACTTCAACTGATTTTGTGGGCCATTCTGTCTCGTTTGAGCGCCAAATTGTCGCTATTGGCGACAACGCCGGATGTGAAATGGGTCAATTATCAAAGGCATAGTTATTGCGTTTATTAATCGATTTGAACGTCAGAGTCGGGATTGTTTTTGACTTAAAAATGATTCCACGGAAGAAAAATAGACTGAGAGGGAGAAAAATGATCAATGGTAAAAGTGCTTTTGTATCAGCAACATTCCTGATACTGCTGGTAATGATGGATATACCGGCGCAAGCGCAGCAGATTCGGGATCTGTTTCGAACCGTTAATCCATCAGTGGTCATGATTCGTACCAGCCAGAGAGCGGTTCTCGCGCAGGAGGAAGGCACGGAAGGTCTGGGATCGGGATTTTTGGTTTCGGCGGACGGGAAAATAATGACCGCTGCGCATGTGGTCAATCAGGCGGATGCGATTGAAGTGGTATTTCTGAGTGGCGAGAGCATTCCGGCGCGTGTCATAACATCGGTGACAATTGCTGATGTGGCGCTTTTACAGCTCGCGCGGATGCCTGCCAATCCGGTTGTGGCTCGCCTCGGCGATTCAGATCGGGTTGAGGTAGGAGATCAGATATTCCTCATCGGAGCTCCATTCGGTGTCAGTCATTCTCTTTCGGTCGGCTACATCAGCGCCCGCCACAGTCCCGGCAACGTGCTTGAAAATTTGAGTGCATTGGATGTGTTGCAAACGGATGCTTCGATCTATAGCGGGAACTCAGGCGGACCGATGTTCAATTTACAAGGAGAAGTCGTCGGGATCGTCAGTCATGTTTTGGTGAGAGGGGGGAATACCGACGGTCTCGGATTCGCATCGACATCCAAAATCGCCAGACAGTTGATGCTGGAGGAGCGTCATTTCTGGACAGGTATCGAAGCCTACCTTCTTGAGGGGCCCGCAGCCGCGGTCTTCAACGTGCCGCAACAGGTTGGATTGCTGGTTCAGTCTGTTGCCGCCGGATCGCCAGCCGAGAAACTCGGGCTCAGAGAAGGGCAATTGAAAGCCGTCATCCAGGATCAAACCTTGATGGTCGGTGGCGATATAATACTGGAAATCGCCGGGAATCCCATTCGTCCAAGTGTTGCTGAATTCCAGGAGGTTCAAAAGCAGCTTAACAAATTGAAGCCGGGTGAGACGGTTCATTTCAAGGTGCTCAGGGCGGGAAAAATCCTGGATCTCACAACAGTCGTGCCGCCGGAATAGTGGATTAATATAACAACTGATACTGTTGGCGAATTGAATTTATAACCTGTTTCCCCTGTTTTATTGATATGGGGGGGTGGGGGGGGGGGCAATGATTAACGAAAATCTGATATGAATGCAGATATTTCAACCAGGGGGGGGGGGGGCCTGCGGATATTTTGATTCTGTAATTTCTGACAAGCTACCAAGGGATGAATTCGCCAACAGTATCAATAACTGCGGTCTTTAGCTGTTTGATCTTTGAAAAATATTTTTCGACCCGGCCGGGCTCAAAGATGTCTTATCTACCTTTCGGTTAACCGGTTTGAAAAAAATCAAAGGAAGAAAATGGGCAATTATCGGATAAAGTTTTTGCTGACAGGGTTCATTTGCTGTGCGATGTTGGTGGCGCAGTCGAAGGAGGCGAGATCTCAATCTTCCTGTCAGTATAACTTTACTCAGGCGACAACTCTGGCACAGGGAGTGGTTGCCTCTGTGCCGCTCAGTGGCGCGTCGATGATCCTGATCAAGGATGGGCAGACCGTTTATGAGCGTTATTTTGGAAGCTTTAGTGATAACAGGACGGTGTTGATCGCTTCGTCAAGCAAATGGCTGGCGGGAGCGACGCTGATGGCTCTGGTGGATGAGGGAGCGTTGAGTCTCGACGATCCGGTCTCGAAATATCTTCAGTATTTCACGGGTCAGAAAGGGACGATGACACTGCGGCAGATGTTCTCGCATACCTCGGGATTGCCGACTGACAGCGCGTTAACCGACACCGGCACCGATGTGCCCTGTTTGAATGATCGCGGGACGACGCTCGATGGATGTGCGAGGGCGATAGCGCAACTGGATTTGATCGGGCCGCCGGGCGGGCAGTTCTCGTATGGGGGGACATCGATGCAGGTCGCCGGCAGAGTTTGTGAAGTGGTCAGCGGAAAAAGCTGGGAGGCGCTGTTTCAGGAAAAGATAGCCGGCCCGCTGGCCATGACCGGCACGACATACGGGATTTCGCGGAATCCGCTAGTCGCCGGGGGAGTGCTGTCGCGGCTGCGCGATTACGCCAATTTCCTGCAGATGATTCAAAATGAGGGAGTCTTCAATGGCAAGAGGATTCTTTCGCGTGAAGCCGTTCGCGAGATGCAGAAGGATCAGACTTTCGGAGTTCCGATCGTCTATTCGCCTCATACCCAATATGGCAACGGGGAGTTTCGATACGGAATTGGGGAATGGATCGATTTGAAGGATGCTCAGGGAGGCTCGGTTCAAGTGAGCAGCCAGGGAGCTTTCGGTTTCTCGCCATGGGTTGACCGGCAGCGGAATCTGCTTGGGATATTCATGGTTCAGAATTCGCTGCAGAAGGTCTATGAAACCGTTTCGCAGATTCAACAGAAGGTTGGCGAAGCGATTGACGCGTGCAATGTTTCGTTGCTGGTCAATCGCGGAAGCCGAAGCGGAACGATCCAGGCAGGTGCGACCATACACCTGTTTGCCGATCCGTCGCCTCCGGGTCAGGTCTTCGAGCGATGGGTTGGAGATACTGGGGTGCTGGCCGATCCAACCGCAGCTCACACAACGCTTGTCATGCCGAATAGAAATATCGGCCTCACCGCAACCTATAAACCCGCACCGGCATGGAATCCGATCGTTGAAATCATAAACGGCGTCAATGTCGGTTATTACGTTCCTCCCAATCCGGCCGGCATCGTCTTTCGCTTTCATGGCAGTGGGGGCAACTTCTCGAGTTTCTTCGAAAAGGTCGAGGATCGGATCACGGCCAACGCCCTTGTCGCGGCCGGCTACGCGGTAGTTTCTGTGGACAGTTTCGACCGGATAAACAGGCAGTGGGATAACCGGAATCTGCCTGCGTCGAACCGCGATTTGCAGAACGTTTCGGCGATTATCGATTCTTTCATCCAGCGCAAACTGATCAGAACGACGACGCCGGTCTTCAGCCTCGGTATTTCGAATGGAGGGGCGTTCTCTTCGTGGGCATCGTTTTTTCTGAACTTCAATGGCGGGGCTATCTATATTGCTTCCGGTCGTGATCCAATCTATTTCAGCAGTGCAGCAGTTCCATACCCGTCAGTCGTTCCGACCATCTGGTGTCGTGCTCAAAATGATTCCGTCAGCGATCAGGCGGATGCTGTTCGCGCTCAGGATAATTTCAATGAATTGAAAAGGCGCGGAATACCGGCAAGATTTCTGGTTAATCCCTCGGCTCCTCTTTACCCGGACAGATTCCTGAGAATCGCGGGACTCGGCGTCGATGATTCGAACTCGATTTATCAGAGCATAAAAAACGGAGGCTATCTGGATGGGCAGGATTACCTTAAAGCCAATCCTGGAACCTCGGGAGTTGCCGGGGCCATTCCGGCTAAGTATTCGAATTATTCGAAAGAGATAATCGACCAGTTGATAATCAGTTATTCGGAGCATCAGTATTTCAGCGATTTCGACTCGCAGTTGATCGGTTTTTTCGATGGGATTCGCCATCGGGGTATGGCCAGCGCCGGTGCCGCCAGTTACAGGACGGAATCGCTGGCAGTCGAATCGATTGTCGCCGGATTCGGGAGCGGGCTTGCTCCCGGCATCTTTAATGCCCAGGGATTACCGCTGCCGGACACACTTGGCGGAACTTCGGTGAGGATTCGGGACATAGCCGGAACCGAGCGCGCCGCCCCGCTTTTTTTCGCCTCTTCGAATCAGATCAACTACCAGATTCCTCCATTGACCGTTTCCGGTTTCGCTCTTGTAGCAGTCAATAATCAAAATGTGCAGCAGGCTGTGCAGCAGGCGCTCGGCCGCGTCCTCATTACTGCCATCGCCCCGGCGATCTTCACCGCTGATTCCAGCGGGCAGGGAATCGCCGCGGCGTCGATACTGCGAATCAAAGCAAGCGGCGAACAGGTCTCTGAGCCTGTCGTTCGTTACGATTCGGCACAGAACAGGTTTGTCGGAATACCCGTGGATCTGGGCCCTCAAACCGACCGGGTCATCCTGACCCTCTACGGCACCGGGATTCGATTTCGCACCTCGTCGTCGAACGTCAGGGCATCCGTGGCAGGAATCGACGCGGAGGTTCTTTATTCCGGAGTCCAGAACGATTTTGTGGGGCTTGACCAGATCAATCTTGTGCTTCCGCGCACTCTCGCAGGCAAGGGCGAGTGCGAGGTCAAAATCACCATCGACGGCATGGACGCTAATCCGGTTCGCCTGATCGTCAAATAGTCTGACGGCCGCCAAGCCCCGTCTTGTGTGCCTTATGGCCGCTCATCTGTTATCATTCGGCGGTAATTTCCTGCGTAATTCAAAAGGAAAAATAAACTAAAATTATTTCGAAGGAGAATTGAATGGCTTCAGTTACTTTTAAAGGCAATACGCTGAGCTTGCTCGGTGATGAGGTTAAGGCAGGTCAGGCGGCGCCTGATTTTAAAATCCAGAATTCCGCTGATTTGAGCGACTACTCGCTTGCGACATCCGGGGGGAAAACCAGAGTCCTCGTCGCGGTCCCGTCGCTCGATACTCCGGTATGCGATACCGAAACCCGACGCTTCAATGAAGAAGCCGCGAAGGTTCCGGGCATCGAAATCGTCTGCGTCAGCATGGATCTGCCCTTCGCCATGAAGCGCTGGTGCGGCGCCGCCGGAGTCGATAAGGTCGTTACTGCCAGCGACCATAGAGATGCTTCTTTCGCCAAAAATTACGGCGTGCTGATCAACGGCGGTCCGCTCGATCGTCTGACTGCCCGCGCCGTCTTCGTCGTCGGTCCGGACAACACCGTCAAGTATGCCGAATATGTCAAAGACATCGGCGAACAGCCCGATTACGACGCAGTTCTCGCCGCCGCCAAAGGCTAGGAACAAGAGAGGAAGAGAGAGTACGAAACACGAAACAGACGAAAAATTAATAGCCGATGATCGGGCAGGATCTTTCAATAAACGTTTTGCCAATATTTTTCGCGCATTTGACCTTTTGTATTTTTTTCGTCTGTTTCGTACTCTCTCTTCCATTTACCCCATGGGCAGGCAGATCACCGGGACACGGGCGGCTCGCAGAACCTTTTCAGCCGTTGAGCCGAAGAGAAGTCCCTCGATCGATCCATGATGCTTCCCGCGGATGCTGAGCACAATCATTTCAAAAAAGAGATCATTGGCAACCCGAAGGATTTCGGCAAACGGCAGGCCGACCACCACCATGGTATCGATCTGCGGTTGACCGCCGTCGAATTTTTTCGCGATCTCTGCAAGTTTTTCTTCGGCCGTGACCCGCATTTTCTCGATAGTCGTCTCTGCATCGAGCAGCCCTTCTTCACTCAACTGCCGGATGAAATCCGAATCGATCACGTGAAGCAGGCACATTTCGCCATCAGGATTGATTATCGAATGCGCGAAATCGACGGCATTGAGCGACGCCGGGGAGAAATCCACCGGAACCAGAACATCCTTGATATTCATAATAACCTCATAAAAACCGGAAAGTTTAAAGTTTAAGGGTCTAAAGTTTAAAGATGTATTCTCAACGGACAACATCTATTTAAACTTTAAACCTTAAACCTTAAACTTTAAACTGTAATTTCGGTGATGGTTGTTAAATGCGTGAAATCTGTTAGCATTTTGTCGTGACGGAATTTGAAGAATGTCCGCCGCCGATAATGTGAATCTTATGCCAGGATACGACCGGGAACTTGACGATGCGGTACTCACCGAACAAAAGCAGGAGCTGAAGAAGCCCTCGCTTTACAAGGTGCTGCTGCATAATGACAACTACACGACGATGGAGTTCGTCATTTTTGTGTTGATCAATGTCTTTCATCATTCCGAGCTTGAAGCGATACGGATCATGCTCCAGGTTCACAATCAGGGAATTGGGATCGCAGGGATCTATACTTATGAGATCGCCGAGATGAAGGTAGCGCGAGTTACGGTGCTGGCACGAGAGAACGAATACCCGCTGATGTGCACACTTGAAGAGGACCATTGATCCTGCGTCAGCATAGTCTGAAATAAAAGAGCATTATGATTACCAGAGAATTACAAGCAACATTGAATCTTGCCGCGAACGAGGCGATCAAGCGCCATCATGAGTTTCTGACGCTGGAGCATCTGATGTATGCGATGCTGGATGACCAGACGGCCTGCGACATCCTGATCAATTGCGGAGGGGATCTCAGCCGGTTGCGGCAAGAGCTGGAGGATTTCTTCAAGCAGAACACGGCGCCGCTGCCGGAGGACCTCAATCGTTATCCCGAGCAGACGGCGGCGTTCGAACGGGTTGTCGAAAGGGCGGTCTACCAGGCACAGGCATCGGCTCAGGAGAAGGTCGATGCGGGCAACGTCCTCGCTTCATTGCTTGAGGAGCAGCATTCTCGCCAGGTATCTGCTTGAGAAGCAGGAGATCACCAAGCTCGACGTGCTGAACTATATTTCTCACGGCATCTCCAAGATCGAACAGGAGCCGGGCTCGATGCCGCTCGGTGACGGCGAGGGAGAAGACGAGGAAGAGTTCGATGCGCGTCCGATGAGGGATCCGCTTAAGGCTTTTACCACCGATCTCGTCGAGAAGGCGAAGGAAGGGAAGATCGATCCCCTGATCGGCCGCCAGAACGAGGTCGAGCGTACGATCCAGGTGCTCTGCCGGCGCCGGAAGAACAATCCGCTTTATGTCGGAGATCCGGGAGTAGGCAAGACGGCCATAGCCGAAGGGCTGGCGCTGAAGATTTCGAAAGGCGAAGTTCCTGATGTCTTGAAAGAGGCCGAAGTCTATTCGCTCGATATGGGGGCACTGCTCGCCGGGACAAAATACCGTGGCGAATTCGAACAGCGGCTCAAGGCCGTCATCAGTGAGCTCAAGAAGAAGCCCGGCGTGATCCTGTTCATCGACGAGATTCACACGATAGTCGGAGCGGGGGCCGTCAGCGGCGGATCGATGGATGCGTCGAACATTCTCAAGCCGGCGCTGGCTTCGGGTGAGATGCGCTGCATCGGATCGACCACCTACAACGAATACAAGGCCTCGTTCGAACGCGACCGAGCGCTGGCCCGCAGGTTCCAGATCATAGAGATCTCGCAGCCGAGCATCAGCGATACGATCGCGATCCTGCAGGGGCTCAAGAGTTATTACGAAGAGCATCACGGCGTCAAATACAACGACGAAGCGATCACTGCGGCCGCGGAGCTTTCAGCCAAATACATCAACGATCGTCATCTGCCGGACAAGGCTATCGACGTCATCGATGAGGTCGGCGCCGCGACAAAGCTCAAACCTCTGGAAGAAAGGCCCGAGGTGATCACGGCTCACGATGTCGAGCTGGTCGTGGCCAAGATGGCCAAGATACCGCCGAAGACGGTCTCGGTCTCCGACAAGGATCGACTGCAAAACCTCGAGCCTGAGCTTCGCGCAGTCATTTTCGGGCAGGATTCGGCAATCGCGCAACTGGCCAATGCGATCGTACTGTCGCGCTCCGGCTTGGGAAATCCCGACAAACCGATCGGATCGTTCCTCTTTTCAGGCCCGACGGGGGTCGGAAAGACCGAGCTGGCCAAACAGTTGGCAAAGACCCTGGGCGTTGAATTCATGCGCTTCGACATGAGCGAATACATGGAGAAACACACAGTGTCGCGGTTGATCGGCGCCCCTCCGGGCTACGTCGGCTTCGACCAGGGAGGGCTGCTGACCGATGCGGTTCGCAAGACTCCATACGCCGTACTGGTCCTCGATGAAATCGAGAAGGCCCACCCGGATCTTTTCAACATTCTGCTTCAGGTGATGGACCATGCCACGCTGACCGACAATAACGGCAAGAAAGCCGATTTCCGCAACGTCATTCTGATCATGACCACCAACGCCGGCGCCCGCGAACTGAGCGGCAGGAAGCTTGGATTCAAGCAGGCAGATGAAGGGGGAATCGCCGGAACGGGCAGCAAGGCCGTGGGCGCGATCGAAAGAACCTTCAGCCCAGAATTTCGCAATCGCCTCGATGCCTGGATCGCTTTCGAAGCGCTCAGCTTCAAGACGATCGAACTGGTCGTGGACAAGTTCGTCAATGAGCTTCGCGAGCAACTCGCCGACAAGAAGGTCACGCTCGAACTGACCAGAAACCGCCCGCGCCTGGATTGCCAATAAGGGCTACGACAACAGTTCGGAGCCCGCCCCATGGCCAGGCTCATCCAGACCAAACTCAAAGAGAAGATGGCGAATGAAATCCTCTTCGGCAGCCTGCAAAATGGCGGCAAGGTTATCGTTGATGAAAAAGACGGCGACCTGAAGATGGACTACTTGTCCGAGTAAAGAGGATTACGAAATCAGACGGAATAAACGAAACAGACGGAAGTCTTCTGGCAATCAACAGGCAAGGTCATCCGAAATGACGCATTGAAAAAATATTCGTTTTTTACCTGTCGGGCTTTTTTGTTTGTTTCGCTTATTTCGTCTGTTCCGTAATCTATTCTTCTATGCCATATAAAACAGTTCTCATTCTGGCGCTCATCATTGCGATTCCTGCGCAGCCAACAGGCAGGCTCGAAACCATCACCCGAAAATTGACATCACCCGAGTTCGACGGCAGGGCCTTCAAATCAGAAGGCGGTCTGAAGGCCGCTCAGTTCATCGCTGAAAATTTCAAACAAATCGGCCTCAAACCGGTAAGATCCGGCAATGATGCCTATCTTCAGAAAATCGCCGGTGGAGGCCAGAATGTCATTGCTTCGATCGAAGGTCGCGACCCGGGCTTGAAAAAAGAATCGGTCATCATCTGCGCCAGTTATGACGCCTTCGGCGGCAAATTTGCAGGGGCGATGGATAATGCCGCGGGCGTGGCGCTCTTGTTTGAAATCGCAAGGGAGATGGTGAAAAGCCCTCCTGCGCGGAGCCTGATCTTCATCGCCTTCGACGGAAGCGAGCAGGGAATGGCCGGAGCCGTGTTCTACTCCGCAAATCCCCTCGTTTCGCTCGAGGTGACCGCTGCTGCGATCAATCTCACCGGATTCGGTGGAGGCTGGTCGGAGCGGAAACACGATACGATCAACATTGTCGGATCTGAATTCTCGCCTCAATTGCGCTCGGTTCTGAGCGATCTCAAAGATCCCGATAAGCCGACCGCCATACTCGGCGCCGATGTTTTCAACCGGATCGAGGGCGAGCATCTGCTGCCTGGTCTCGGGCGTGTTCCTGTTCTAGGCATGACCAGCGGATTTCATTACGCATACCATTCGCAAGCCGATACTGCCGACAGGATAAATTACCCTTCTCTCGAAAAAACGTCATCCAATTTGACCGGCATAGTTCGCAGGATTGCCGACAATCCGGGAAGAATCGAACGCACGGGCGAGCCTGTTTACGATGAAGGCGAGTCCATGGCCTGGTATTCAATCCTTCTGGCCCTGCGAGAAAACCTGCTCAAGAGCCCCTCAAATGACGCCGCACAGGCGAAGATCGATGATGCCCTGCTTGAATTGAATCGCCACAAAGGACGGCCTGTACAGGACCTCGCAGCCCGCGAGGCCGTTATCCGCCGTGCGGCGGATATCTGTTTCTTCATCGCAAATCCGAATGGGGTCGAATATTCCAATCTGCTGAATAATGCCAAAAACCTGCAGGATCGCGGTGAAAAACAGAAAGCGATAGAGGCTTACAGGAAATTACTGAAGTTCGTCGAGGAAGAGTATCGGCTGGATACGAGACGTGAAAATGAAATCCGGTCGAGGCTGAAGGTTCTTGAAAGCAGATAGGTCAGGCTGGAAAATAAGGCGGAACAACCGGAATGATTACCTGATAATCCGGTCGTTCCGCCTTCTAAGCGAGGCCTAAGGTGCAATGTAGACGAACCACGTCTCATGTCCTCCCCAGGTCTGCGAGCCGTTGAGGATCCGCCGGACCCGCTTCCCATTGGCTTCATAGAATAATAATGGTTCGAGCTTCCCTGGACGGCCTTCGTCATCCGGTTCTCGGCATCGTAGGAATGGGTCCCGACGTAATCACAGGTTGGATTGCCGGCCTCAATATAGCAAGTGGCTGATTGATCACAGGCGCAGATGGCATGCATGGGTCGTCAACGCCGTCATGCAAATTCGAGAAAATTCGGCGGCGCATAGAACCCACGCTTGCGTAATGGTTCGGGCGATTGCGTCTCGCATAATTCGCGCAGCCGTCTCATGCTCGATGCGGCTTTGACCAGATAAACCGGTTCCGGCAGCGCGCCTATCTCCTGTGTCCATGATGGCGGATGCTGATGCAAACGAGTCGCGAACAGTTCAACCAGCGAGGCCGCGGCGGCCAGGAGGGATGAGTCATTCGTTAGCGGCCTGGGTAATTCACTCATGCTTGGATTCTCTTGAAGTAAGTCTTGCGTCAAGCTGCGAAGCAGCAAACTCTCTCCATTTAGCGCGGCTTCGGCCAGTTGCTCAATTGTCACCATTATGAGTCTCCCACAAATCCGCAAATGCATATTGCGCTTTCAATTCATCACCCGGGACCAGGTATGGTTCGACAGCGTGCCAGATATCTTCGCGACTGCCGGACATTTCCTGCAACAGTCGACGCGCATCGGCGATGTCAATATCGTCTCGCCATGCCGACAATTTCATTGCCAGGAGTTGTGCCGTCGCCGGTCGCCGTACTTGAATGCCTGGGGCCGAGAAGACGACTGGACCAGAGCTGAGTCCGACCAAATACCCCTTTGCCCCATCATTCAACCATTCATCCATCCATCCGCGCTCCGCTGAGACAACACGTGCCAATTCACGTACCATTTCGGCTTGAGGCGGTTCGAGAATTATTGCATCTACGTCGCGTGTGGATTCCCGAGCTTCATACACCAGCACCATTAAGGCTCCACCGACTAAAACAAGATCAATAGTTATGCCTCGCTCTCTCGCTAGCTGTCCTAACCGTTCCAACGCCTGAACTATTTCCTTCCGGTTTATGGTTGCCATAATCTTTAACCCGCGTCACCTTGACACAGCAATGCGCTGATTGATAACTATTCTATCATTATTTTTAAGTGCCTGGATTCTTCGTTGGAAGATTAACGATATCGCAGCCAGGCTCCCTGACCTGTTCGCCTCCATCTGCGTCGAGCCCGGATGATCCGTCACCAGCCATTTGAGCTGATCGTTCCCGGCCTGCGTCCCGTCCCAGACTACCAGCAGTATACCGCCCCGATATCCATACTCCTTCTGCGGAGCAGACGCAAAATAGCCCATGGAAATACAAGTTGTCAGAGATCTACTACACTCCGGAAGTGGAGTGTGAGTTAGAATTGTTAAAAATCAAGTCCGCTCGGTGTCATTGAGCAAGCGTACCAATGCTGGTTGTTCCGATTTAGTCAATTTAGTTCATTAGCTCATGTCAACAATTGCACTAACTCTTACTTTCCAGACTCCGCTTATTTTTCTAAGCAAATATAATGTCGTTCCTCCTTCAGTAATGCGAGCTTGTGTAATAACTGATACCAGCGCTTGATCCATTGCTTGATTAAAACCCACTCTCGACAAAGTCAAAAGGTATTTAGATTGTGGAAATTTTTTATGAAACTCTTCCCATCCATCTTTTCCACTAGTATAATCTTCTCTGATTTGCTCTACTAGCTGATCATGCACAAGAATAGCCTTGGTTTTCAACTTGAAAGATAAAGTGAGCGGGTGACGCTTCATATTATGACTGTTATAGCTCTCCAAAGCGCTTCGGTCTACTTCTTTAATTATCCGCCTTAACCCTCGACTCTTTTTCTCCATTCTTCACTGCTAAAACCACGACCCCAAGTCTGATCTACTATAACTAACAGTTGATTATCATAATCCAGGGATAGACGATTGAGTAGCGCAGAGTAAACAACATACTCCTCTTCTGTTAACTGTTGTGAAAAAGGTGCGGGAGCACAAATTACCCCGTTCACACTGCGCGCTACCGGCTCAATAATAATCATTACAGCCAAAATGCAAATGAGCCATTTGCCATTCTTACTTTCTAATTGTTCGCGACATATCGACATGATATGGCAAAACATGAAACCGCCTTTCTTTTCTTGTAATTACTTACGAGATTTTCGGCGATACCTTCTCAACTAATTGAAGCTTGTGCAAATTAACGTTAAATAGAATCAGTTATTTGAAGTCGCGGAGCGTATGGAGTGCGGCGGCTTGACGCCGCTTTTCGTTCGCAACACTAACCCCCGTTATTTTATTGAAATTCGAAAGCAAAAGCGGCGTCAAGCCGCCGCACTCCATACGCTCTGCGATCCCAAATAAATTTAATTTGCACACTCTTCAACTGTATCTACTCACGCCCCATTGGCGAAAGGATGAATTTTACAGGATTGACAGGATTATTCTGGAATGGCAGGGAATGGATTCTTTTCGGCGATCCTTGAACCATCCTAAAATAATCCTGTAAATCTAGTAAAATCCCGTTAATCCTGTGAAATTCCTCCTTTCGCCAATTGGGCGTGAGTAGATACGATCCGGGTCGTCAGCGTCTGTCCCTGCCCGTTCGTATAGCTCAGACTCGCCAGCCCGTCGAGCGGAATCTGCGGGGCATTGCCTGTTTTGGTCACCGTGGTTCGATTACCGTAGCGGTCATAGCCGTAATCCTGCCACCAATCGGGCGTGTAGAACGCTCCCGTCCCTCCCTTGACCTTCTTCAGCCGCCCGAGCTTGTCGTATTCGTGGGCCCGGTTACGCGCCTAGTTCTGGGTGTCGGTGATGCCCGTCAACTGGCCGGTCTTCGCTCCGTTGTTCTGCCAGTCGTTGCCCCTCCACCCGTCAGACCAGGTTCGAGCGCGTGTCATAGTTGAAAACATCGCTCCACTGGCCCGTCGTGGAGCCATGCTGTTGTCAACGACCGTCTTCTCGACTTCCGGATCGGCCCGCTTCTTGGCCGGCAGTTTCATGACCCTGATATCTTGGGCTAATTAGCCGCCAGCAAGAACACATAGTCCGCTGGGCCTCTGTTTTTGATCGTCAGCATGAGGAAGAGATCCGGTAACGAGAACTATCGTCGGTCACGGGCAATCTACAACCTTTCGCTGTTGCGTCACTGCGAAGGGGGTAGGCGTGGATGTGATTGGCTCATACCATAACAATCCATATCGCTGCCACCGCACATGGAGGTCCTTCGCCATCTCATTAGATTTGGGCCAAGTGATTACTTCGACTTGGAGAACATGGTCGCCCGACTTCACTGCACCGGCAATTTCCCTAACGTCTCGTCGCACGGCAAACGTCCCGGCGATTGCTTCCGTCTCGTAAGAAGCGTCAGGCTGTAAAACAATGAAGCATTTACTCGGGGCAGCCCCTTTATAGCAATCCTCTCCGCCACTGAGAGTTGGGTTAGTGACGAATTAACCTCAAAGTGCTTAGCTGCAGCCGCTGCAGAGTCTCGACTAATCATTATCCTGGATATTAGACGGCTTCCCTTATAGAGAATAAGTTGCTGCTTGCTTTTGTTAGTGTATGTCAATTGCAGATGTAATCGCAGGCTATCCAACTCCGAATCACCAACACAATATTCTTGGCTGAGAACCTTCGTAGTGAGTTGCAAAGGCGAGGTTTCTGCTTGCGAGCTATTACATCGAGGTAATGCGCATGAGACTTTGGATCTTCCATTAATTAGGCTGAGGCAGATAACCACTAGCAACAAGCCTTTTGTAAACCTATCAATTATCATGCTTGCCTCTCCCTTCTTAGAAACATGCTTTTTGGACACTCCGAGTGTACTTCCGATTTAATTTGCCGTTGCCTGCATCTGATCCAAAGACGCCCGTTTGATGGCCTAGCTCGTGAAGCAAAAGCGCGCCGAACTGCGCGCCACGCAAACCAGAATTTAAGTCTAGGATCTGCATGCCGCTTTTATCGGGCACAAACATATACTGATTGAAGAATGGCCCTTTGTCGTTTATGAAAACAGACGTAGCCGAATTGGTTTGGGCGCCTACTACACTTACCTTTCCCGAGTCAGGGTCGATTTTGGGTCCGCCGCTAGCAAGGGTGAGAACACGGTACTCTGTATTCTCCAGCATTTTAACCAGATCAGATGATGATTTCCCAAATAATTTTGCACAGTCAGCCTTTAGTAGGCGTTTCTGGGCCTCCTGAAGGGCCTTCAGAAAGTCCTTCACGTACTTTTGATTCATGCTTCTGACGGTTATTGGTGTCTGTGCCCCTTCGCTCGCTTTCTGAGCCAGCAAGCTGGTAATAGCTCCAACAGTTGAAGCCAGATAGGCCCTGCTCTCCCAACCCAATAGCACCACTTTTGGCGCTAATGGCTACAAGATTAATGATTGCAAACTTGGGAGTGTTGATTCCCAAAATAGCTGACAGGATTGAATGCTTTGATGCCCAAATCGCCAGATTCGCAATCCATGCTCCTGGAAAGGCAATTGAAATCACAGCTACCGCAATGGCTGCGGCTATTGCAATCCATTTTAATGCCTTGCCAATCCACCCAAACAGTTTCTTGAAAAATAGCCCATCCGGATCAACGTTATTGACCGGATCGTTCCCGCAATAGGCATACAGATTGAGGCTCTGCGGATCGCCCAAACTGACCGCACTCATCCCGATCGGATCGACCTGAGTGAAGCGCCCCTGGGCCGAGCTGTAATGCCGGTTGACCGCGTAATCGAGTCCCGTCGCCGCGCTCCGGTCGTAGCTCGTGAACCGCTGCCTCGACGGATTGGTCTTCGACGAGTGCTGCCACGAGTTGTTCCTCCGAAAGCCCCGGAGGGTTGCTGCGTCCCGTAGGGCAGCCCCATCTGCTTCGTCACCAGTTCTCCATTCGACTGGTCGGTCACCACATTTGTTCCCAGACGGTCCGGATGGTGGAAGCGCGTGCCGTTGGCATTCGTCGTCGCCAGCAACCGGCCGCCAAGATAGACGTACCCGGTCTTCCACAGCAACCCGCTCGCGCCGGATGGCTCATACTCCGCAATCACCTGGCCGCCATCCCATCCAGGTTGTCACGCCGCCTTCGACGCTCATCAGCCGCTGGTTGCCCGCGCCGTAGCTATAAGTCGCCAGCGTCGCGCCGCCGCTGCTGAGCACCTGCACCAGCCGGCCGGCCGCGTCGTAGCGATATTGTTGCTGTGTGCCGCCGGAGTCAACGACGGCGTTGGTTTGATTGCCTGCCGGGGCATTATTTCTCCTCTTGTTTCACAAAGATCATTTCATTTCCAGAATCTGGGTCGCCAAGAATAACTTCTATCTGATAAGGTGGCTTATTACCAATAAGATTTAGATAAGTAGCTACATTAGAATATTTTACTGCTATAGACCAGCAAGGTTGATCCGAATAAATAGCCCAAGAGCCTGAGTATGAAGCCATTCCTTTTCGCGATGTTCCGAATGGCTCCTCCCACCAATCTGGCATATTGACAATTTCTAGACCCCCATTTTCCATTAAAACCAGTTTAGTGGAGACCGATGTGTCATATCCGCCTCTCTCCCTCATATCTTTAAGAGTAGTGTGATTTGGCATCCAAGTGCCGATGAGATTACTCCTGTTAGGCTCTGCAGCGGTGCACCCTTGAGAATAGAAGTTGAATCTGCAGGAGGAAAAAGAGAGTGTGACTATTATTATGTAGATTCTGATCGTTATAGTAGGGCGACCAATTATGAACATGTATATCCTTGTAATGCGAGGAGCTTCATTTGTCGAAGCTCCTCAAGACCGACCTGACCGTGGCAAAATTCTTTATCGTGCTCTCATTGAATCTCCGCAAGGGCTGGCCTCTCTCCACCAATAAAACTGTTTCGTGGTGCTCCCAGGCAATTCCAAGATGGAGCCTTGATTCCTGCTAACACTAAGCGGAACGATGCCAGCAAGGAATGACTGAATGGACGTTTCGTTGTATGCCTCAAACAACGCACTGCCATCCGATTGTCGTGTGATCGTTAGTGTAAACGATCCAACAAACTGCCTGCCCATATGAGTATTGGCTCGAATCAATCCATCTGCCGCTTTGGTTCTCAGCCCCCATACATTCGCACCTTTCGCCCAACCAATCACCCCAAATCTAAATGACCCTCTGTAAACCGGTTTACCATCCTGGCAATAGCGTCTGCGATGTCTATCTATATCAGGTGATGTGTAAAGATCCCGCGTCATGTCACTATTTGGCCCGAATTGTCTAATTTCAGGGCCAATGCCTAAGGCCCATTCAACAAACAATCTAAGCCAAGATGAATTCTCAGGCGGCACTGCTTTCATTGCCACCGGGTCCTGAAAAAACCTGGTTACTCCACCAACCCCCGAACCTTTTGGAAAAGTAGATGGAGTACCGAAGCTTCCCGTAATCCCGCCCAGCCCAAGGATGCCGGCGATGGTTTTATGCGCTGCCAGGAAGACCAACAATTTTCCCAGGGCCACGCCCGCCCAGGCCGCGGGGATTACGGTCAGAACGGCGATGGCGACCGTGACAGCGATGGCGACCCATTTGACGACCTTCCCGATCCATCCGAAGAGCTTGCCCCAGAAGAGGCCGTCCGGATCGAGGCGATTGACCGGGTCGTTCCCGCAATAGGCATACAGATTGAGGCTCTGCGGATCGCCCAAACTGACCGCACTCATCCCAATCGGATCCACTTGCGTGAACCTCCCCTGAGGCGAGCTGTAATGCCTGTTGACCGCGTAATCCAGCCCCGTCGCCGCGCTCCGGTCGTAGCTCGTGAACCGCTGCCTCGACGGATTGGTCTTCGACGAGTGCTGCCACGAGTTGTCTCCTCCGAAAGCCCCGGAGGGTTGCTGCGTCCCGTAGGGCAGCCCCATCTGCTTCGTCACCAGTTCTCCATTCGACTGGTCGGTCACCACATTTGTTCCCAGACGGTCCGGATGGTGGAAGCGCGTGCCGTTGGCATTCGTCGTCGCCAGCAACCGGCCGCCAAGATAGACGTACCCGGTCTTCCACAGCAACCCGCTCGCTCCGGATGGCTCATATTCCGCGATCACCATCACATTGTCATGGCGTCAACCGGCCCGCCACATTCACAATCGCTTATTTGTAAAACTGTCTTGCGACCACGTGAAAATCTGCTTTCCTAACGGCGTATGTCACATCAACTCCTAACCTAGTTTCACCACCAGCTTGTGGGTTCTCGCCGGGTGTGGTTTTGGCTTTGAAGTATACAAAGTATGTGCTTTTGTCTTGCCGATATTCAATGACGTAATTCTCTAATTGTTTCTTCGGTAGTGGTATCCTATCCTCATTCTTGAACGCATCGTATGCAATCAAGAAGGCCTTGGCAAGGTTCCCGTCAATTTCAGTTTCAGCTTTACCATATGCAAACATCGGATTTTGCGATCTAGAGATTGCAATCTTGTCAGATTGGCCGTTGTTCCCACCTGTTTGAGTTGAGGCATTTCTTTGGCAATAGCCAAAGAGAATCGCCAGAGCTAGACAGGTTGTGAGACTAGCTATGATTCTCATGGGGTCCTCCCGTAAATTCTGGATAGGTCATGTGACTGCCCGGTGGCGAAATCGTACCGATAGATTCTGCGCGTGGGTGTCGCAACCCAGCTTGGAATTTGCAGATTGGTAGCATTTCTTATATCGGCCGGGGAAAATAACTCATTACCATCGCCATCCGAGTGGTACAGATTTGCGTCCCAGGCAGCATGAGAATGGTATAGACCTACTCTATTGGTTCCTTGTGGACAAGCACCATGTGGAGAAGTGTTGCGAGGGTTTGGCGCACCGGGAGCGCTAGAAGCAGGGAAACGCGTGGGTGTTGTGTAAACAAATCTCCCATTAGCCGTAGTGCAAATACTTCCAGCGTATTCTGCGTCCTCTCTTCTCGACCTTCGGTTAATTGACCGTAAAGCTGCCAGTGCCGCTCGTTGAGCGGATGTGAATGTAGTGCCACCGGCTCGTCGTTGTGTTTGCATAAAGCTGCTCACTCCACCAACACTGGTGGCCGATGGGAATGTGCTCGGTGTCCTAAAACCTCCATAACCTCCACTTCCGAATCCCGCTATTCCTCCAAGAATCTGCGATAATTTTCCTGCCCCGTAAGCCGAGGCCCACAACGCTCCTGCCCCAACCCACAATTTCCAGAATGCTATCGCTATGAACGGGTTGCCGGTCCAGACCGTCGCCAGCACCGCAGCCACCGTGACGATCACCGCCGCGATTTTAAGAACCACATTGAACAGCTTTTTCAGCCAGCCAAAAAACAATCCATCGGGATCAAGGCGATTGATCGGATCGTTCCCGCAATAACTATAAAGGTTCAGTGTTTGCGGGTCTTCCAGGCTTGCCGCACTCATCCCGATCGGATCCACTTGCGTGAACCTCCCCTGGGCCGAGCTGTAATGCCGGTTGACCGCGTAATCCAGTCCCGTCGCCGCGCTCCGGTCGTAGCTCGTGAACCGCTGCCTCGACGGATTGGTCTTCGACGAGTGCTGCCACGAG
Source organism: Acidobacteriota bacterium (assembly GCA_016710075.1). Classification (GTDB taxonomy): domain Bacteria; phylum Acidobacteriota; class Blastocatellia; order RBC074; family RBC074; genus JADJLO01. The sequence continues at coordinate 115,743 of JADJLO010000003.1, forward strand.
TTGTCTCCTCCGAAAGCCCCGGAGGGTTGCTGCGTCCCGTAGGGCAGCCCCATCTGCTTCGTCACCAGTTCTCCATTCGACTGGTCGGTCACCACATTTGTTCCCAGACGGTCCGGATGGTGGAAGCGCGTGCCGTTGGCATTCGTCGTCGCCAGCAACCGGCCGCCAAGATAGACGTACCCGGTCTTCCACAGCAACCCGCTCGCGCCGGATGGCTCATACTCCGCAATCACCTGGCCGCCATCCCATCCGTAACAGGTTGTCACGCCGCCCTCTACGCTCACCAGCCGCTGGTTGCCCGCGCCGTAGCTATAAGTCGCCAGCGTTGCGCCGCCGCTGCTGAGCACCTGGACGAGCCGCCCGGCCGCGTCGTAACGATATTGTTGCTGTGTGCCGCCGGAGTCAACCACGGCGTTGGTTTGATTGCCTGCCGGATCGTATGTGAAATTCGCGCTCGTGATCCGGTTATTGATCGTCTGTCCCTGCCCGTTCGTATAGCTCAGACTCGCCAGCCCGTCGAGCGGGATCTGCGGGGCACTGCCTGTTTTGGTCACGGTGGTTCGATTGCCGTAGCGGTCATAGCCGTAATCCTGCTGCCAGTCGGGCGTGTAGAACGCTCCCGTCCCTCCCTTGACCTTCTTCAGCCGCCCGAGCTTGTCGTATTCGTAGGCCCGGTTACGCGCCTGGTTCTGGGTGTCGGTGATGCCCGTCAACTGCCCGGTCTTCGCTCCGTTGTTCTGCCAGTCGTTGGTCAGCGTGTAATTGTATTGCAGGTCGAGGAAGATGGCCGAGTCCGATGCCCGCGTCACCCGCTGGGCGGTGAGCAATCCCGTCCTGGCGTCGTAGTTGTAGCTCTCCGTCAGCCGGCTGCCGACCGAAGGGCTGCCGATGGTCAGCGATTCCGTCTGGCTGGCGGCGTTGTAGAGCGGGTTCGAGGCGAACACCTGGCCGGTTTGAGCGTCGTCGTACTTCAGGCTGTCGACGCGGCTCGCGAGGTCATAGGTCAGTGTCATTTCACGGCGCGCCGTGTCGGCGGTTCCGTGCCGCATCGGATAGGTCAGCTTCTGCATCCGATCGAGCGTGTCCCAGGTGTAGTTCTTCACCAGCGGATAGCTTTCGCGCCCGGTGAAGGTCTGGGTCGCCTGGCTCATTCTGCCCTGACTGTCGTATCCGAACGTCTCGCTGCCCATCCCCCCGGCCACGGCATAGTCGCTCAGGCGCATCTTGTCGCCGGTGGTCACGTAAGAGTACGTGACCGTCGCTGCATCGGGAATATTGCCGATCAGGTTCGAGGGCACGCCGCTCTTGTCGTACTGCACCGACTGCAGCCGGTTGAGCGGGTCGTTGTTGTAATTGAAGATGGTCTTGACGCCGCGCGCATCCACCCGCCAGACCAGGTTCGAGCGCGTGTCGTAGCTGAATACATCGCTCCACTGACCCGTCGTGACGTAGACTCCGTTGTCGTTGAGCGTTGCATCCCGCTCCACCAGTTTCTGGTTCGTCAACCGTCCCAGCGAGTCGTATTTGAAGTCGCGGGTCTGATTACCCTGCGTGACCAGCGTCAGGTTGCCGAGCGTATCGTAGGAATAGTTCGTCTTCATTCCGCCGCTGGCCACCGCGCCGTTACCGTTCGGATCGGGCTCGACTACCTCGACCAGGCGATTCTGCTCGTCAAAGCGCGCCCAGCGTTCACGTCCCCACGGATCCCTCGCACGCACGGTCTGGCCCTGGCGCGCCCTGCGTGGCAGCGCTCGGATAGCTCGCCTCGTTATAGAATCGTTCGGCATAACTGCCGTCGGGCGAGGCGATTTTGGTGACCCGATCCAGTTTGTCGTATTCGTACACAGTCATGTCCGGAGTCGTGCGGTAAGGTCGGGACTGCTGCCACAAACGGCCGAGGTTGTCGTGCATGGTCCTGACGTAGTCCAGCACGTAATCCTTACCGTAAGCGATCTCGCCCCTGACCCGGCCGTGCGCATCGAGATATTTATCGCTGCGGGAAGCGAAGGAACCTCCGGATTGACCGTTTTCGGAGGCGAAATCGTAGACCACCAGATTGGCGTCGTCATAAATATGATAGGCGTAGGCGCCGGTCGGAGAGTACTCCCATTCCGGTCTCAGCGTGAGGGCCTGGTAGTTGGTCACCGCGGAGTTTCCGTTGACATCGGTTGAGCTGACCAACAACCCCGTATTCAAATCATAACTGTAACCGGTCTGGTTTTGCTTGGTTGTATCGGTGGGAGACCCGCCACGGATGAGAGCCGGCCAGCCATAGCGTGTGTTGACATTGAATTCAAAGCTGGTCTGCTGGCAGCATGCAGTGGTCTGAGTGACGACGTTGCCGCAAGCGTCGTAATTGCGGGTCTCGACCGCGGCGGTCGCTTCGTCGAGCGAGCCGGCGTTGGCGTATCGTTTCACCGTCGTCAGGTTGCCGCGTTGCGCCGGCGCCGCGGCAAGCTTGCCCAGCGTCTGTCCGCGCGACCAGTGAATATTCATCATAGCGATAACTGGTCTGAGCCACACGCGTGGTCCCGTCCGCCGCATAGATCGTTCGCTCTCTCGTCAGATTGAAGAGGTGCGGCCCCGACCAGTTTGGATAGGTCCCGCCGTCAAACCACAGCGTGCCACGATATATCCAATCGCCTCGATACAACGCTCCATTCTCGTAGTCGGAATAGACGCTGTGTAGTCGCGTCGACCCACCATAACCGTACTCGGTCTTGCTCACCACCTGATTGTAGTATGTGCCATAGGAGTAATCAGTAGCCGTCATCTGACCGCGATCGTCATAAACCTCTGTTCGCGAGGGGCGCGGGGAGCGGTAGGTCGGATCGGCGTTGTTGGGATCCTGCGCCGGGTCTCCGGTTCGATACCAGGCGACCGTCGAGCGGCGAATCGGGTTATTGCCGGCCTCATCGGGGTAGGTGCGGTCTTCGATCAGCAGACCGTAGTAAAGCGAATTCGGATCGTCGTTCGTATCCTGCTCGATGCGCACGCCGTCGGGCCGGACCACTTTCGAACGGCGCGTCGCCCCAAGATCTTCAATGGAAAATTTGGTTACCGGAGCCGACGCGGTGTCGCGCCCGGCCCAGTCCTCGGTCATTTGCGTGAAGGTCGGGACATCGCCCAGTGAGCCCGTCATGCTGCTGTACCCTGGCTGGTTGGGGTTGTTGTATACCATTTCACGCGACATGCTTCCTGCGCCGATGCTCGACTGCTGGGTAAGCCCGGCTACCGGACTTGAACAAGAACCTCCGCCGGCGGCCGTGCAAGTCATCGCTCGGCGCTCGCTTACCTTCCGGAGCATTCCGTAGTTTGAATATGAATCCCCGTCCCCGAACCAGTAGCCGGTGCCGGTCGCCGGATAGTAGATGGCCTTGATGACATTGATAATTCCATTGTCGGTCGCACGCGCGGCGCCAGCCCTGCCCTGAAAACCGTAATTTGCCCCGCATTGTTGAGGTTTCTGGAATCGTACTGGATGCGCAGGATCACACGGGAAGCTCCCCGTTGAAACCCGGCGCCGTGACCGCTGTCAGCAGATCCTTCTCGTTGGGCGCCGTACCCGATCGCTCGTAATAAAACTGAATAGTCCGACCGAGCGTGTCGGTGATTGTTTCGATATTTGGCCCTTCCTCGACCCCGTAGAACCACTGGTTGTTCCAGTAACGTGTGTAGGTGCGATAGGTGATGGTGATGCAGTTGCCGTTGGCATCGGTGATCTTCTTCGGGTAGATCGCATAGTTGGCGGAGCCCCGTATTCGATAGTCGTCCCGTTGGCCAGCTTGGCCCAGGCAAAACGCATGTTATGTCCGCCGCTGTTGTCGAACTGGGCCTTGTATCCTTCGGCGTAGTAGTTGATAAAGCTGCCGTCGGTCGTATAGGCCTCGTAGGTTTGCAGCGATGAGTACGGCGAGGGGAAACTGCCGCGGGAGAGTCCGCTGTAGGGGTGTCGCGTGCCGTCGGCATCGATCATGATATAGGATGTGCCGGCCATGACGATTTTGCCGAAGCCCATGATCCAGCCGGCTATCCAGTCACGGTCTATGTCGAAATACATATCCGACCCTGATTTGTGCCAGAGTTGAGAGTTGTAATTGAAGGCCATGTTGAGATCGATCCCGCGACCATCCAGCCCGATCAAGGGCGCCTCGAACGAAGACTCCGGACCCGGCCCCGCCGTCGATGGCATGGCCAGCATGTCGCCGCGCTCCATTTCGGACCGTCGATAGTCGTGTAATTGCCGCTGTTCCATCCAAAGTCGTCCTCGCCCGGAAGAAAAACATTGCCGCTCCGGGCGCAAAGGCTTTCGCCGAGGCGCGAAAAGTCTGCCGCGCATTCCCCACCGCGCCCCCGCGCCGTTGTGCGATTCGCGAACTGCCGTTGTTGACCGGTCCGACCGAGGATATCCTTTTCGGTTTATCGTTGGATGATACCGATTCGGCTGCCGAACTGGCTACGTTCGGGCTACGCTCTGCACCGATGACTGTAACTCTGACCTGATCCTTTCGTCCGGCGATAGTGGCTGTCAGCTTGAACTTTCCAGGTTTGTTTGAGGTAAATGTTGCTTGCTGGGAGACGCTGACAGGCTGATTTTTGTCCTCATCAACTCCATCCCAAGCGGCATTCAATCCAGCTATCGCTGAACCATCTTTGTTATAGGCAACGGCATTGAAAACAGCGATTTGTCCCGTTTCAATCGTCAAATCCCCGGATATATCCTTACTCGTGAGATCTTCGCCTCCCTGTCTTCCAGGCTTTCAGGCATCTCAGGAGCTGGTCTTGATCGTGCCGGTGCCCCCTTGCCATCCCAGCCTTTCACACTCTGAATTTTTATTGTTCCTATATTTCTCCCCAGCAATTCACGTGAGGTGTCAGCCCATCCACTCGAATACCACCATCGAGATAGGGATTGACAATAACTCAATGTGACTGATGCCAAGGTCCCCACCATCGCAAGGGAAATTTCTGGAGATGCCAGTACCTGGTTGGAAAGCATCACTATGATCATTGCCAAACAGGCAAAACGTCTTATTGACCTGGTTGCATTTTTAGCAAGCTTCTTGAGGATCGCCGGCATTGACATAAAGTTATCTCCCGAACTCCCACAAAACGTCATGCTAAACAAAGAAAATACATGATCAATAGTTGTTACGAATGGTTCTCGTGAACGCTAATGAGCACAGGTATCCACCACAAATCGGCTTTTAGCACGACATGGAGACAATAATCAGCTTCGTCTTCGTAGGGAGGAATGGTGATAGGGCAAACTAGTCTTCTTACCTGAAGATTCACTCGAAGCCGGTGCTATATCTTCAATTCAAAAAGAACCGTCTGGGGATTTTCTGGCTGCAGCCGCGACCACTGGCCGAAGATCGCGGGTTAATTTTTGTTATGTCGGTTGTTGTAAGTAATACGTTGCTGTTAAGTAGCGGGCCGGAATATACAACGACAGAGGGGGGGATCAAGATAAATTTTATTAAAATTTCTTGTCGTTTAGGTTCAATGGGGGTAGACAGATGTCATCGGAGCATAAAAGCGAAAGGCAGGAAGAAGGATCAAGCCGCCATTGGCTGGTTTCAATTGGTGATGCAGGCGGAGAGGGGGTAGATATGACGACGAGATGAGCATCATCTTTCTTTCTCGATAAGGCAGATGCCCATTCGGAGCAGGCAGGACGCCCGCGCTCCAGCTCGTTTTTCCAAATCAAACATGCATGGCTTCCTGCCGGGAACACTGGAGATCGTGTGTTGCAGGCGGGAAGCCATGTTTGTAGGCAGAAGCAATATGAAGTTCAAACCCTGAAAGAGTCCCTACTCTCCCTGGCCGAGTGAATAGCCTCGCTCGCCGTCGAACGTGTAGAGATGCTCGGTCTTGATCACCTCGAAACCCGCCTGATAGACCTTCTGCAGCAGGCTCAGAACGTCATCGAAGGTTACAGACGCCGACTCCGAAACGAAGCGGCAGCGCCAGTGATCGGTTTTGAATGTTTCAGGAAAGCCGCCGGGGTAGACCTTGACGCCGCGGTTCGTGATCATCTTGAGTTTCAGTCCGCCGGCGCTGATTTTTTCGAGGGCGGCTCCGATGATCTCCGGATCGCGATCGCCATCGGCCCAGTGAATGAATACGTCGACTCCTGTGAGTTCTTTTTTGCGGACGACGGGCTCTTTGAGTTCGAAGTGGATGCCGCCGCCTCGATACTCAACCGGATCGAGCTGGCGGGGCTTGCGGCCGAGGCGTTCGATGATGGCATCGGTGAAAGCCGCTGTTCCGACTTCCTGCTGGCTCAAACCTTCGCGGTAAATGTCGACCGTGTGGATGCCGTCTTCAAGGGTACACAACCACGCGTTCTTTATCTTCTCTGCATATTCAGGCAGGCCGATATGAACCAGCATCTGAGTAGCTGCGACCAGAATGCCTGAAGGATTGGCTATGTCCCTGCCGGCGATATCGGGAGCGGAACCGTGAATGGCTTCGAACATTGCCGCTTCGCGCCCGACGTTGGCAGATCCCGCCAGTCCGACAGACCCGGCGACCTGGGCCGCGATGTCCGAAAGAATGTCGCCGTAAAGATTGAGCGTCACGATGACATCCAGCGTCTCGGGCATTGCCGCCACGCGGGCTGCGCCGATGTCGATGATCTGGTGGTTGCTGGTAATGTCCGGATATTCCACGGCAACTTCATCAAAGATCTTGTGGAACAGCCCGTCGGTCAGCTTCATGATGTTGTCTTTGGTCATGCAGGTGACTTTGTGGCGTCCGTAGGCACGGGCGTATTCGAAGGCATAGCGAATGATGCTCTCGGAGCCGGGCCTGGTGACAAGCTTGAGAACCTGGGTCACTTCCTGAGTCTGCTGATGCTCGATTCCGGCGTAAAGATCTTCTTCATTCTCGCGAATGATGACCATATTGATTCCGGGGTGAGTCGCGGCGACATACGGTGTGTATGCCTTGCACTGTCTGACATTGGCAAACAGTCCCAAAGACTTGCGGATTGTCACGTTGACGCTCTTGAAGCCTCCGCCCTGAGGTGTGGTTATCGGCCCTTTGAGCAGAACCTTGTTCTTTCTGACAATGTCCCAGGCTTCGTTCGGCATGCCTGAGAGAATGCCTTTCTTGTATACGCTCTCTCCGACTTCGATGACATCGTATTCGAGCGGCGTCCCCGCTGCTTCGATAATGCGCATGGTTGCCCTGGTGATTTCAGGCCCTATGCCGTCACCGTATGCCACCGTGATTCGTTTCTTTTCGGCCATAACCGATAGGTCTCCTTATTGCTGGATATTTTCATGCCAAATTAAACAACCAGAATAAACGACCGGTGGGAGTTTTTTCAAATCGTATGGAGTGCGGCGGCTCGACGCCGCTTTTGTTTTCGCATCAGAATAAATTTAAGGGGTGAGGGGGTGAGGTGTGCGTGTGGCGAACGGAAAGCGGCGTCGAGCCGCCGCACTCCATAAGCCGAACTATTTGACCAAACTGACCTGCTGAGCGATTATTTGACCGATCTGAAATCTACCATTCATTACCGAGCAACTCTTTTTCACAACAAGGAGCTTTTCATATGAGGAAGTTCACCAATGCGATTAAGCGGGGCGTAATGCCTGTTGCGCTGATGTCGTTGAGTTTGATTACTGCCGCAGGCTGGTGGGTGGCGAGTGCGCAGCAGCCGGCGAAGCCGTATGAATACAATGGTCCGCTCAAGGGGCTGCAGTATCGCAGCATTGGGCCGTATCGAGGAGGCCGTGTCACGGCAGTTACCGGAGTCACCAGCCAGCCGAATGTTTATTATTTCGGGGCGACAGGCGGCGGAGTTTTTAAATCGACCGATGGCGGCGTCAACTGGGAGCCGGTGACGGACGGATATCTGGGGACGGGATCGGTCGGTGCGGTAGCGGTCAGCGAATCGGATCCGAATGTGGTCTGGGTCGGAATGGGCGAATCGCCGATCAGAGGCAACGTTTCGCATGGCGACGGGATTTACAAATCCGTCGATTCGGGCAAGAGCTGGAAGAAGATGGGGCTCGATGATACGCGTCAAATCGCGCGTGTGCGAATTCACCCGCGCAATCCCGACATAGTTTTTGCCGCAGCGCTCGGCCACATCTTTGGCCCGAATGATCAGCGCGGCATCTTCAGGACGAAAGACGGTGGAAAGACCTGGGAGAAGGTCCTTTATCGAGGCAACAAGGCCGGGGCGATCGACCTGATCATGGATCCGTCGAATCCGAATGTGCTCTATGCCGGATTCTGGGAGGTCTATCGCAAGCCGTGGACGCTTGAAAGCGGAGGTCCCGGCGGCGGGATATTCAAATCAATTGACGGCGGAGACACCTGGACTGAGCTGACGCGCAATCCGGGCCTGCCAAAAGGTGTCGTGGGGAAGATCGGCATCACGGTCTCTCCAGCCAATCCTGAAAGAGTCTGGGCGATAGTCGAAGCCGAGGATGGCGGCGTTTTCCGTTCGGACAATGGCGGCTCGACGTGGACGAAGGTGAATGAGTCGCGCAACCTGCGCCAGCGTGCCTGGTATTACAGTCGTATCTACGCCGATCCGAAGAATGCCGATACGATGTATGTCCTCAACACGGGATTCTACAGATCGATCGACGGAGGGCGGACTTACACGCCGATCAGCGTTCCTCACGGCGACAATCATGACCTCTGGATTGCTCCGAACGATCCGATGAGGATGATTAACAGCAATGACGGCGGCGCGAATGTTTCGTTCGACGGCGGCAGAAACTGGACGGAGCAGGATCAGCCGACCGCCCAGTTTTATCGCGTGTCTCTCGACAACGATTTCCCCTACAACGTATACGGCGCGCAGCAGGACAATTCGACCGTCAGAATCGTTTCGCGTTCGATGGAGTTCGGCATCGACCGGACGCACTGGTACGACGTCGGAGGCGGCGAATCCGGCTGGATTGCGCCTTCGCCGAAGGACTCCAACATCGTGTTCGCCGGTTCATACGGAAATATGATCACCCGGTACGATAATCGCACCGGACAGCTTCGCAACGTCAACCCGTGGCCGGACAACCCAATGGGATGGGGCGCGGCGGAGTTGAAGTATCGATTCCAGTGGAACTTCCCGATACTTTTCTCGCCCCACGATCCGAACACGCTTTACATCGCCGGTAACCGGCTCTTCAAGTCGAACAACGAGGGGCAGAGCTGGACGGTGATCAGCCCCGATCTGACGCGCAACGACAAGACGAAGCAGGGGTCTTCGGGTGGCCCGATTACCAAGGACAACACCAGCATCGAATACTACTGCACCATCTTCACCGTGGCGGAATCGGTCGTCCAGAAGGGCACAATCTGGACCGGGTCGGATGACGGTCTGGTCTATGTTTCCCGTGACAGTGGCGGCAAGTGGGACAATGTCACTCCAAAAGATATGCCCGAATGGATTCAGATCAATTCAATCGAGGCTTCTCCGTTTGATGCCGCGACGGCATATTTCGCCGGTACGATGTACAAGAACGACGATTTCAGACCGTATCTCTATAAAACCAGCGATTACGGTAAGACGTGGAAGAAGATCGTCAATGGGATTCCGGATTCGGCCTTCACCCGTGTGATCCGCGAAGATCCGAATCGCCGAGGCCTGCTTTATGCGGGGACCGAAACCGGGATGTATGTTTCGTTCAATGACGGCGAGAACTGGCAGTCGCTTCAATTGAATCTGCCTGTTGTCCCGATCACTGACCTTGCCATTCACAAGCGGGACAAGGATCTTGTTGTTGCGACGCAGGGGCGCAGCTTCTGGATTCTCGATGATCTGACCATACTGCATCAGTGGAAGGATGCGGTGGCGTCATCCGACATGCAGCTTTTCAAACCTGAAGAATCGTATCGCATGGCCGGTGGCGGAGGCCGCTTGCCCGCGAATGCGACAATCGGTCAGAACCCTCCTGCCGGCGCTACAATCTGGTACTACCTGAAAGAGAAGCCCAAAGGCGAGGTTGCAATAGAGATCCTCGATTCGGCAGGGAAGTCGATCAGGAAGTATTCGAGCAAGGCTCCGGAGGCGGCTCCTGCCGGACCTGTTGGCGAAGAGGGCTTCGGTTTCGGTGGGCCGCCTGCCCGCGTCATGGCCGATGCCGGGCTGAACCGCTTCGTCTGGGATATGCGATATCCTGACGCCGTCAGATTCCCGGGGCTGATCTTCTGGGCCGGCGATACTCGCGGTCCGAAAGCAGTGCCGGGACAATATCAGGTCAAACTGTCAGTGGATGGTAAGCCGATGACGGAAAACTTCGAGATCAGGCTCGATCCGCGTCTCCAGGCGACTGTGCAGGATCTGCAAAAGCAGTTCGATCTCTCGCTCAAGATTCGCGACAAGCTGACCGAAACGCACAACGCGATCATCCAGATTCGCGATGTGCGCCGCCAGGTCGATGAATACGCCAGGCGCGTCAAGGATCAACCCAACAGCCAGCCGATCATCGATGCGGTAAAAGCTTTGAATGCTAAACTGACCGCCATCGAAGTAGAGCTTTACCAGACTAAGAATCAGAGCAGCCAGGATCCTCTGAACTACCCCATCAAGCTCAACAATAAACTTGCGGCTGTTGCGGGAGTCGTCGGCGGATCCGATGCCGGGCCAACCGATCAGTCGCTGGCCGTTTATGACGAACTGACCGGCCTGATCAACGCCCAGCTTGAGAAGCTCAAACAGGTGATCTCCACAGACGTCCCGGCTTTTAACAAGCTGGTTCGTGAAAAAGAGTTACCTGCGGTCTTCGTCAAGCCGTAACTCCTATCCGGCGCAGCAACCGCCCACTCTGTTGCTGCGCCGGTCTTGAATAATTCCTCATGCATATCTCCCGCATTACGAGCAGTTTTGACAATCAGGTTCACAGGATCAGCGCCACGGTGATGGGGACGGAAGTCTGGTTCGAATCGCCTGACGTCGAGCTTCGCCCATCTGCAGAGGCCTTCGCTTCGGCTTTCTTAATCCCGTCCCTTCACATTGCTGAAGCTCTTGAAATTGATCAACCGCTCGATCCGGTCTGGCTGTCAAATATCAAAAACATTCTGTCGGTGGCTTCCGAATGGTGGGCTTATCCTGAAATTCCGCCCCGGACATCATCTGTGAACCCCTTGATCAAGGCCGCATCCTGCAAGACAGGCCTTTCCTTCAGCGGCGGCGCCGATTCTTTCTACTCTCTTCTTCGCTATGGCCGTAAGATCGATTACCTTGTTTTCATTCAGGGATTCGATATGAGATGGGATGATAACAGCAGGCTTGAAGCCTACAGGGAATCGCTTAATCGTGTGGCATCGCAGTTCGGCGCAAAAACAATCATCCTGCGCACCAACATCAAAGAGCATCCACTGTTCAACGAAATTTCCTGGGCGGTGACTCACGGTGGAGTTCTCACTGCGGCTGGGCATCTTCTCAGTAACGTAATAGACAATTTCGTCATCTCCTCATCGATTTCAAAAGAACGTGACCAGCCCTGGGGATCCCACTGGAGAATCGATGAGCACTGGTCTTCATCAAATCTGCGAATCACTCATTTCGGGGCCGAAGTCCAGAGGAACGAGAAACTAAGAATGATCGCGAGCGAGCCTCTGGTCCGCTCAAATCTGCGCGTCTGCTGGGAAAACAGGACAGACTCGGGCAACTGCTCGGTCTGCGAGAAATGCATCAGGACCAGGATCACGCTGATGATGGCAGGGGAGCTTGAGAATTATCAGGTTTTTCAGGGCCCGGCATCCCTGGTCGAGGACATCGATAATATTCCCTGCTCAAGCGGGAAGATGATCATCTTCGACAAGGCGGTGAAAGACAAAAACTGAGCCCGGAGCTGAGACGTGCTCTCAGAGCCTTGATCAGAAGGACCAAACGATATCGAAACCCGCTTTACCAGCGTGTTATAGCGCCTGTCGTCAGATTGAAATCCCGGATATTCGGTTTAACCAGATGAGCAAACTAAATAAATCCACATACACATCGGTTCTGACATTCGTCGGTCTTACAGGTGGTTTTGCCTGTGGCATCGCAATCAATCATTGGCATAGCCCGGCGCTGATGAGATTTTCATCCATTCTTGAGCCTGTCGGTGTGATCTGGACCAATGCTCTCAGGATGACCATTATTCCCCTGATCGTATCCACTCTTGTGATTGGAATCACTTCGATCAGAGATCAGAGGATGATGGGCAGGCTTGGGGGGCTGTCAATTATCACCTTTATCGGTTTGCTGATTTTCGGAGCTGTTTATTCGAATTTCACGACAAGGGCGTTGATGGGCCGGTTCAGACTCGATTCCGATTCGGTAGCGGCGATGAGATCAACGCCGAGCGTCGATCCGAAGCTTTACGCCCAGGAATCGAAACCGGCGGGAATCACGGAAACTCTGACCGGAATCATTCCTTCCAACCCATTCAAATCAGCCGCTGATGGCGCGCTCCTGCCCCTGATAGTCTTCACCGCCGTTTTCGCCATGGCTTTGAGCCGCATCGAAGATGATCGGCGGCAGTTGATGCTTAAATTTTTACGCTCTTTCTGATGTTTCGATGACGATGGTCAGGTGGGTTCTGAAGTTCATGCCGGTCGGAGTCTTCGCGCTGGTTCTGCCGATGGCCTCACGGATGGGTCTCAGCATTGTCGGAGTTCTGGGGTATTACACCATTCTGGTCTGTTCGATTCTGATAATTTATACGTTGTTGCTATACCCAATTGCAGTTTTTGCCGGCAGGGTTTCATGGAGAGCGTTCGCCGGAGCATCTGCGCCCGCTCAGGCTGTAGCGGCCAGTTCAAGGTCATCCATGGCTTCGCTGCCGGCTCTTATTGACGGGGCGCAGAGACATTTGCCTTATTCGCAGGAGTCTCCAACTTTATTCTTTCGCTGGCGACCTCGACTTTTAAAATCAATCGCACTGTGTCTTCGACCACGACACTTCTCTTTTACGCCTATGTGTATGGACTGAATTTCGATTTGATAACTTTAGGGGTTTTTACCCTTACCGTGATTGCTCAAAGTTTTACGACGCCGGGAATTCCCGGCGGAGCGCCGATGCCGATGCTGCCGGTCTACGTCGCCCTCGGAGTTCCTGTCGAAGGATATATCCTGCTCCAAACGACGGAGCCGATCACTGATTTAGTCAAAACGGTAGTGAATGTGACCGGCAATATGACTGCACTGACTATTGTTTCACGCATCGCAGGCGTGGAGGAAGAAGAAGAGAGTACGAAACAGACGGAATAAACGAAACAAACGAAAAGTTAACAAAACGTTAATTGTTCGAGGACAACCGAATTAACGTCAATTCAATTTTTAATTGCAGAATTCATCGCTTAGCTTTTTTCGTTTGTTTCGTTTATTTCGTCTGTTTCGTACTCTCTTCTTCTTCTTCCTATGGTTCGAGTACCAGCCTATCCTTTGACATCGACTCGACTTTTTGTCGGCTGAAAAGCAGCGGGAAGTATTTGCCATCAGCCCACATTGGCAGCAGGTCGCCGTAATGACGGCTTCCGGGTTGAGCCGACTGGCCCGGGACGTTGGTTCCGACCGAGTTATCCCAATCCCCGACATCGAGAATCTGGCGGTATGAAGCCCCGTGATTTTGTCTGAAGCCCGGGCCGCTGGTGTTGTTGACGGTGTTGGCATCGCCTCCGCGTTCGACTTCCTGCAGATCCATGAGGGCTTTCCAGTCCTGGTTGTTCGAAAGCGAGTGATTGAATGAAGCCTTGTGCAGGCTTCCCCAGCGCCATTTTGAAGGGTCGGCGCCGTGCTTCGATTTTGCTTCAACAACTGCTTCTTCAATGCTCTTCAGCATTGCTGCATCACGGGCGACCAGAGGGTTATCTCCAAACCACTTTTGTCAGGTTTCTTCAGGGCCTCTATGGTTTTGAGCAAAGAGATCCGGGGGGCGACCACAGCCCAGGCATCTACCGGAATCTTCGGTTTGAAGATGGCTGCGGGCAGCTTTGTCAGCCAGTATTCGAACAATGCGGCTGAATTGGAATCCCGGCCGAGCACGCAGTCCCAGTTTGTCAGCATTTCCACGTATTGTTTCATCTCGGGCTTTGCGCCCTGAACGCCGCGCAGAATGCCGGTCAGTTCACGTGCCGGCAGCGACAGTTCATCGTGCTGGAGTTTCTGGAAATCCGCCACGCTGAACTTTTTATTCGAGGTTCGAGAACTTCCGCGATTCGCATGAATCTTATCGGATTGGACCATTCGTAGCCCAAATTCGTATTTGTAATCAGGCGGCAGGATGTTGTGGTTTGCCGTCGCGACAAAATGGTCATTCGGGTTGTATTTCTGAGGCATTTTGGAGACGGGCAGGAATCCCTGCCATTCGTATCTGCCATCGGCGCCGGGCACAGGCAGCAGTCCTGACCAGCCCTTGCGAATCGGTGTCATTCCGGCGGCGACCCAGCCTATGTTTCCGTCAACGTCGGCGTATATCAGGTTCTCGGATGGGACTTTCCATTTATCCATGGCTTTCAGAAATTGATCCCAGTTTTGAACGCGGTTGAGTGTCAGGGAAGCCAGGTATCCGGCCGTCCCCGGCTCGCTCCCCACCCATTTAAGCGCGTAAGCACGGCGCAGCGCCGGATCCTCATAAATCACTGGCCCGTGAATGGTGAATTTCAGTTCGACTTCCCGCGGCCGGCTTTCGCCTTTGACGTTGATTCGTTCGCGTTCGATCCGCATCTTCTCCACTTGCCGCGATATCTATATTCATTGGGGTTGGCGGGATTAATCTCCTCGACGTAAAGATCCTGCTGATCGATGCCGACGATGGTGAATCCGAATCCCACGCGCTCGTTATGGCCCGCGGCGACTCCGGGCAGAGATGGCTCGCCGGCTCCGATCACGTTCCAGCCCGGCCCGACGAGATGAACCATGTAGCGCAGGCTGGGCAGGGCAATTGCCCTGTGAGGATCGTTTGCCAGCAGCGGTTTTCCCGTAGCCGACATCGAGCCGTCGATTACCCAGTTGTTGCTGCCGTCGCTTGGATTGAAGACAATGGGCCCGCCGGCGGCTGTGGCAGATTTGAGGATCTCCCCGTCTATTCCGTTCAGATCGAGCCCTTCGGGAATCTCTACCTTGCGGAAGGGCTCGGTTTCAAACCATTCATCGACGAACTCTTTACCGAATTGACGGACAAACCGGGCGCGCTGAACTTCAGTCGTGGCATTGCGGGTCATGACATAGCCGGCCATTCGCGTGAGGCAGACTTCCGGCGTCCAAGGTTCGGGCTTGACTCCGGTCAACTGGAATTCGATCGGCAGGCGGTTTTTGCTGATCTCTATGTTGGCGTTCACACCGCGAACGAATGCTTCGATTATCTGCTTCGCATCCGGAGCATAACTCTCATACTCTGTCTTCATGTCGCCGCGATAACGCAGCAGTCTGGCGAATTTGTCGCGTTCGACGGCGCTCGGGCCGATGACCTCGGAAAGCTTGCCTTCTCCCTGGCGGCGCCACAAATCCATCTGCCACAATCTATCCTGGGCTGCGACGAAACCCTGTGCGAAGAAGAGATCGTCCTGGGTCTCGGCGTAGATGTGTGCGATGCCCCATTCGTCGCGCAGGATCTTCACCGCTTTCTGCAGCCCCTTGAGTCTTATCGTCCCGGTGGTTTGAGCCAGCACGGCATTTGCCCGCGAGACGAGATCTTCCTGTTGTGAAGTCTGTGTGTATGCCGCAAAACTCAGCAGCGGCAGAATAATCAGAATGCAAGCAGCAATGCGATTTTTCATGTTTGCTCCGAAATATAGGATTTCATCACCAACCCTGGCGTTCCTGGCGATGAAAATGTCTTCATCCCTGCAAAATCCGTGGATTCGGGAACTTTAACTAAAGCTGCCCCTTCAGGGATGCGGCTGACCGGCTTTGGGTTTCTCTGTTGTTGCCGTCGCTTCGGTCCCGAAGCGAATCTGTCTTACACCACCGCTCGCGGGATTGTTTCCATAAATGGCACGGACGACTCCCCAATCAAGAAGAATTGAGATTGACGCGCAGGCAATGCCGATCAATACGGCTTTTTTGATAATCCTGTTGTAATCGATTTTAGTAACAGCTCCGCTGATTTCTGATTTTGAATAAATCAGCAAAATCATGGAACAGATGACGGCGTTGAGAAATATCACTCCCTCGGTGATCATCCTCTGAGGAGCAAACGAGACGATCGCCCGTTCGAAATTCCCGGCAACCATCATCCATAAAAAGACAAGATAAAGCGCCTGCCCCTTGCCAAGCCAGTTTGACGGCATCATCGCAACAGGCTCTCGATGATGCCTTATCAGCAAGGCGATGACGGCCACACCGAGCAGAATGAATGCTGCGTCGAACCAGACCTGAGACGGGATGCCCGCGATCATTGCAGGCACGGTTTTCGCTTTCACCCATGCCTCAGGGTTCTTCCGCAGATTGAGCCACGGCACTACCAATAAAACAAAGCTTGCGGCAAACAGGTCCATCCACCGTTTTTTCCGGTCTCATTTTCAACCTGCGATTCATTTCTGGAAAGATAGATCAGAGCCGCGGCAAGACCGATTCCATTAATGAAGCCGTAGGTCTGTTCCATGACGCTGTGCCAGTTGGTTGCCCAACCGGTTTTGAGCCCCATCAGCTTGATTGCCGTAGCTGATGCGAAACCGAAGCCTCCGAAGAATGCCGATACGATCGACGCCAGGAGCGGCCCATTCCATTTTTGACGATAGAAGAATAACCAGATGCCCGCGGTCATCCCCACGCATCCTGCCCAACTGTCGCCTCTCGGCGGGGTCATTCTCCAACCCAGAACCAGCACCAGCACGGCGAAGCCGGCCCACCATCCAGCAGCCGCATGAAGGATGAGTGAGCTCGCCTGATCAATCCGCCTGCGGATGAGAGATAAAATCAGAATCGCCGCGATTGCCGTCGTTGCCGCGAGCCAGTCCGTGTCGTACCAGTAGAGGGGGCTCTCCTGGCGATAATCGGGATTAACATAGACCAGCGAATTTTCAAAAATATCCTGCAGAAACCATGCAATGAAGACGGCGATCAGCGGAAGGGTAAACTCGTTGAGTTTTTCTCTCGAGAGCGTCGCCGGAAGAGCCGTGCCGGCGCCGCCAATCGCTGCCCATAAAAACCCGATCAGGAATAGAGATCCGAATCCGTAAAGCACCGAAGCCGAATGGCCGGAATGGGTGTACCCGATGACCTGGCCGTAGGACATGCTGCCGCCGAACGACCATCCGATCGCTCCGAACATGCCGAACCACGCAATTCTCGATTGCCAGTCCCGCCGGCCGCCAAGAAGCACCAAGGCCATTGCTGCAAGCGCGCCGGGGATCATCGCGCCAAATTCATGTCCGAAGTTGCCGCGTATCCCCCAGCCGATCGACAGCGATAATGCCGTCAAGAGAAAGATCGGAAAATTCCTTTTGATCATGTCATTCCTTTGTATTTTTCAGAATGAGTACCTCAAGCCGAAATGGAAGTTGAGGCCGGGAGCATCAATTCCGGATCCATGAACTCTATAATTTCGATCGAGTAAATTCATCAGGCCGACGTTCAATCGGACATTTTCAGAGATCGTCATTCCTGCGCGCAGATTTATTGAAGCGAATGCGCCGGTGCTTGTGTAAAGAGGGACTCGTGTATTGTCGTCAAGGATCTTCACGCCATTGATGGTTGACCCGACGGGGAGCACGCGGTCGCGGATCTGCGACAGAGTCTCATTTGTCGGTCTGAAAAGATCATCTGCTGAGCCCAAAATACCGTCAGTCCCAGGCGAGATGAAAGATCTTGCCAGAGTACCCTGAAAGAAATCCGCGATATCGCGCCTTCTCCGGGCAGCGCCGATTCTTTCGTCGGTAATGTCGCCGCCGCTCAAACGCTCCTGTGATCCGCTGATATTCCCGCTCAATTCTATCCAGTCAATCGGACTTCTGCTTCGTGGTTGAAACCTGAGGGAGATGAAACCCTGTTGTGGCGGCAAACGCCTGATGAATCGATTCGGATTGAGTTCGCGCCCGACAAGAAAGCTGTGATTGCCTTCTATTGACAGCCGATCAGTGATAAGCAGCCGTATGGAATTGTCGATGCCGTAATATTTAGCCTGGCCTTCATTGATAAATGCTTTTACTGCTCGCGGATCGAGTGAAGTCGCCACCCCTGTCATTTTTTGCGCAGCCTGAACCGGTGTTTGAGGGATTGGTGTCACGCTGACGTTGGCCAGCATTGCCGGCGCCTGTCCGGCAGGAAAGAGCATGGTCCGCCTGACAATTGGATCCTTCAGCTCACTGTCGAAAATCTGCGAACGGAGATAGAGCCTCTTCAATCGAATCGTGGCGCCGAATTCGTAGTTGAATAACCGCTCGGCCCTGAGCTCGGATACCTTTCGACCGGTGGAAGCCACCCCTTCACCATCGCTCAGGCCTGCAAAGGCGCCCGCCGCTGCTGCTGCCTCGGCCGGCACTTCAAATCCAAGGTCGTTCAGGCCGAGCGCTCCAAGGTCATTGAGATTCGGAGCGCGAAATCCACGGCCATTCAGGAAATGCAGCGTCAGAAACGTGTTGACCTGCAGACTCACCCCTGCGTTGTATGTCAGGTCATCGAATGTCCGCTTCGTATCGATAACCCCCAGGCTGTTCCCTTGCTGATCCAGATTTCGACCGGCAAAGGTTCTGAAACCCACGCGGGTGTATCTCAATCCAAGCGTGGCTCGAAGCCTGTTCCTGACAACTTCCAGTGTGTCCTGGGCGAAAATGCCGAAAGTCATGTAGCGGGATCCATTTGGATAAAGTGCCCGTTTGACAATGGGAATTTGTGTTTGCGGATCGGTCTCATCGCGATATGCGGCAATGTGTTCATCATAAATCTCCGCACCGAATACAGTGGCATTTCTGTCGGTGAGATGGGTCGTTGCCTGAATCAGATACCCAAACGAATCAACGCGGCTCTCATCACGGATCGTTCTGTCCGTCGCATTGAGCCCCTGCCTGATCGATCCGTCCGACTGAGAATTGATCGAAAAAGTCCCGGTCAGCGTGTCGATGAAACCGAGCCCTTGTTTTTCATAACGACCATAAAAGAACTTCAGGTCTTGCGGTTCGAAATCGGATCGCAGCCTGCCCAACCCACCCCATAAATCCTTGTAGGCACGGACCCTGTCAATCTCGTTCTGCTGATACCTGATAGTCAGACTTTGATTATCCGCGAACCCTGCGGCAAGCCTGGTGTTGAAGCCGTAATGTCTGAAACCGGTGTCCTGCATCCTGGTGCCATACAGATCACGGATAAGATTCTCATCAAGCCCGAAGAACCTTTCAATACGTGCCGGGAATCGTTGCCGCTTCCGGCTCTGAGATCGTTGTGTTTTCGCCAGTTGCCGCCTATCAGCCACGCCGTTTTCTTTGTGCCGATTGAAATGCTCGCATCGCCGCCGAATGAAGCATCCGCTGTTGCCGCAAAGCTTCCGACTTCGCCCCTGATTGACCTCCGGTCTGTGTCGCTGAATTTCGGTGTGTTGCTGATCACCTGGATTGCGCCGCCAAGAGCATCGCTGCCATATTGAGTGCTGGCCGGACCAAGCATAGCCTCGACTCTCTGCACCTGCGATGGCTCGATATATGCCAGATACTGATTCGGCCCTGATCTGAAGGTCGAGTTGTTGAACCGAACCCCGTCAATCAGATTAAGCACCTGATAGCCTGTCAGTCCACGCAGGAAGGGCGATGACTGACCGTAGG
Organism: Acidobacteriota bacterium; assembly: GCA_016710075.1. Lineage (GTDB taxonomy): Bacteria > Acidobacteriota > Blastocatellia > RBC074 > RBC074 > JADJLO01. Next base: position 135,453 of record JADJLO010000003.1, read on the forward strand.
TGCTTTGCTGTACCATGATTCCCGTACTGCGATCGAGCGCATTGCCGATTGTCGGTAATGGTCCTGATTGAAGCTCCTCCGCGCCGCGGATACTGACAATGGCGGAGATTAGAGAAGTATCCGCAACTGAACCTCGTTGCGCCGTGACTGTGATTTCATTCCGCAATGGGGATAGCCCCAGTTCTATTGACCATGTTCCAGGCTTCGGAGTGGAAAAATCGATAATTTCCTCCCGCCCCTGGAAATTATCCGCCTCGATCTTCAATACATATAAACCCTTGTTCCGGCGACGAATCGTAAAGGCTCCGCTACTGTCGGTGACAACCGCCTCCAGTATTGTTCCTGCGGGGCTCTGAACGTATAGCCTTGCTGATGCTATCGGCGACCCGCTCTCACTGACAACTACTCCTTTGATGTCATTTGACTGGCCTGAAATATCAGGAGTCGTCAGTAGAGATAAGATCAACCAGATCGCCGCGGATATTAAGAAACCGAAGCGCTTGCTCAATAACGGGTGCATTCCAGGACTCCCTTGATTTTTGAATAATTCGTTCGGATTGGTCTCAAAGAATTGACCTGATTTCCTGAAAAATCAACCTGTGACGTCAGGCATAACCGTAATTTCCCGACTAAAGCTGCTTACCCTTTCCGGAACTCAAACCCGGCAAAATATGAGCACTCAGGGATTACTTGCAAGATGAGCATCCAACCCTTACTCTACATAGTTTTACGGCATCAGCCAGAAGCCTTTAAAAGTGAATTGAAAGCGAGTAATTGACCAGTATCAATGAATAGGATCAAGGTTTGTTATCACGGGAACTGTTTTGACGGCGTCTCATCCGCAGCGGTCTTTTCGCGGTTTTACCGGGAAAAGATCCATCCGGGCTGGGAATTCAACTATCAACCGATGATGCATCGGGCGGGTGCTTTGTTTGATGAAGGCGTGTTCGATGGAGATGAAAATGCCATTGTCGATTTCAAATACAGCAATTCGCCGAGGCTCACCTGGTGGTTCGATCATCACAAGAGCGCATTTCTGACGGCTGAAGATGAAGCCCATTTCAGGGCCGACACGGGCGGCAGGAAGTTTCTGGATGCCGGATATAAATCCTGTACGAAATTTATCGCGGATGTAGCGCAGAGCCGGTTCGGATTCAATGCCGAGCCCATAAGCGAGTTGATTTACTGGGCGAATATCATCGACGGCGCACTTTATGAATCGGCTGCCGAACCGGTCGAGATGAAGGCCGCTGCGCTTAAACTGGCGCTGGTCATCGAAGCCGACCGCGATCAACAACTGATCGAGAGAATCATCCTCGATCTGCAGGATAAAACCTTGTCCGAGGTCGCCGGCTCGGACTATCTGCTTGAGCGCATCGAGCCTCTTTATGAGAGGCATTTAAAAGCGATTGAGATCATCAGGGAGTCGTCCAGAGTGGACGATCGTGTCGTATTTTTCGATGTCGCCGGGAAGGATATGGAAGGGTACAGCAAGTTCATTCCGTATTACCTTTTCCCGGATGTGACATACAGCGTCAGTGTCAGCCAGTCGTCTTTCAGATCGAAGATCTCTGTCGGGTCGAATCCATGGGCGCCGCGCAAGCGGACACACGACCTGGCTGCCATCTGTGAAAGACATGGCGGAGGCGGGCATGCGGTGGTTGCGGCAATCTCACTCGCTCCGGAAGAGCTGGAAAAGGCCCGCCACATTGCCGATGACATCGTGACGGAGCTTCAGGGCGACTAGTTATGGAGCCTCCGGCTCGGGAGAATAGATAAGTGACAAATAAGAAGAAGAAACAGAAACCACCGGTGCGCGAAATCACGCCGGAGGCCGGTCTTGTATTGACGCCGACGCCGGCCGGCGAGATGAATCTCTACCCGCTGGATACCTTCGAATATGAATATCCCGGTCACAGGATTGAGATCAACTTCACCTCTAATGAATTCACGGCGATCTGTCCATTCTCGGACTTCCCCGATTTCGCAACGCTGCACCTGACTTATGTGCCGAACCGGCGTTGCATTGAGTTGAAATCGCTCAAGCTCTATATTAATTCCTTCAGGGACGTGAAGATCTTCCACGAGCACGTGGTTAACAGGATACTCGACGATTTCGTCGCCGCGTGCGACCCGCTTGAATTCCGGATCGAGGGCGATTTCAACGTCCGAGGCAACATCAAGACGGTGATCCGCGCCTCATACATCAGGTCTCAAAAGAAAAAGTCGAAATAAGGCCGGGCCGGAACAAGCTCGAAATCTAATTCGTAAGAATATTCGAAAGTCAAAACACACCAATTCCGGAGGTTCAAAATGTATTGCCCAAGATGCTCCATCAAGGCAGATGAAGGTCAGCGTTTCTGTCGTGGTTGCGGAATGAATCTGGGAATCATACTTGACTCGATCGAGGGCAAGCAGAAAGGGCCGCTGGATTTCGAGACGCTCAAGCGGGATCTGCGTGAGCTTGGCTCGAACCTGCGCACCGGGTTTGAAGAAGCAGGAGTGACTATCAAAAGGACGCACAGGCTCGGGCAGAATCCTGCCCCGCAGAATCAGCCGGGCCAGGCTCTGGCTCCTGACTTTTCAAAGGAGTTCAACAAGGCGCTCAAGAAGGTCAAGGCCGCTCACGATCGCAAATACAGCTTCCAGCAGGCGACGCTCAAGGTATTGAGCGGAGGCGGGATATTGACTGCCTGGTACTATATTCTCAATGCAGCGTCCCGATCCGGCTTTTTCAACAGTATCGAACAGATTATTCAAAAGAATACCGGCGAACAGATCATAGGAATCGAGCCTGTTTTGAGGCTGATGTGGCTTTTCGCCCTGATTCCAATTGCCGCCGGCGTAGGGCATCTGATTAACGGGGTCTTCTTTGCGCCGAAAAAGATCGAGGAGACTGCGGAACCTGCTCCAATGCCAGGCCAGTTCTATGGTTATTCCAGCCCTGTATTCTCTTCCCCGATGGCAACTCCTACATCGACCAATGAATTGCCGGGTGAGTCGACCACTGCCAAGCCACAGCAGAGCATAGTTGAAGACGAGACTTTAAGGTTTTGATTCGGCTTTGGCCGTCAACGGCAGACACGCCGTGATCTCCAGATCGAACCCTTCCAGGGCGTGCAATTTCGGCGGGCGGTTTGAAAGCAGGCGTAGTTTTCTGACTCCGAGTTCGTGCAGGATCTGGGCGCCGGTGCCGTAATCTCTGACATCACGCATCGGATCTCGCTTTAACGCGGGTTTTACCGCTGATCCTGATCCCTCATCGACTTCCTGATAGCTCCTCAATTGATCAGCCAGCCCGACTCCACGCATCTCCTGTTTAAGATAAAGGATGATCCCTCGTCCTTCTTTGCTGATGAGGTTCATGGCTATTCTGAGCTGTTCGCCGTGGTCATCCCGCCGGCTGCCGAATACGTCGCTCAGGACTGATTGTGTGTGGACGCGAACCAGAACCGGATCATCCGGTGAAATCTCCCCCATAACCATCGCCAGATGAACCTCGCCGTTGAGCATGTTCTCGAATGCGATAGCCCGATAAGCGCCGTTTGTTGTGGGGACAGTCGCCTCGCCCGCGCGCCGGATGCAGATTTCATTGGTGATGCGGTAACGAATCAGGCCGGCGACCGAGATGATCTTCAGACCGTGTTTGGCTGCGAAGAGTTCAAGATGGCCCATCCGGGCCATGGTTCCGTCGTCATTCATTATCTCGCAGATGACACCGGCAGGGGTGAGTCCGGCAAGCCTTGCCAGATCGACGCTGGCTTCGGTCTGACCCGGCCTCATCAGCACGCCGCCTCTTCTGGCCCTCAAGGGGAAGACGTGGCCCGGTCTGACAAGATCTTTCGATTTCGATTGAGGGTTGACTGCCGTGAGGATGGTTCTTGCACGATCCGCCGCGGAGATTCCGGTTGTCACCCCGGTGCGTGCCTCGATCGAGACTGTGAATGCGGTGCCGAATCCGGAACCATTCTCCCGCTCAGATACCTGTAGCGGCAGGTTCAGCTCGTCACATCGATCCTCGGTCATCGGCAGACAGATCAATCCTCGGCCCTCGCGCGCCATGAAATTGATAATCTCTGGAGTCACCTTTTCGGCCGCACAGGCCAGGTCGCCTTCATTTTCGCGGTCTTCATCGTCGACGATGATGACCATGCGGCCCTCGCGAAAATCCTCGATTGCTTGCTCAATGGTCGCTAATGGCATTTAAGACTCTCTCAATAACCCATTTCCGTGAGCCCCTCGATCGTCAGCTTCCGCCCGGATTCCGACGTGTGAGCCTGCATCATTCTCTCGACATATTTTGCTATGACATCGACCTCGAGGTTGACTGCCGCCCCGCGATCGAGCGAGCCCAGGTTGGTCATCTTCCAGGTATGAGGAATGATGGCGATCTCAAAATAGTCATCTCCCAGTGATGCCACCGTCAGGCTGATTCCATCAACGGCGATCGAGCCTTTCTCAACAATATATCGTCCCAGATCTTTCGGGAATCTCACCCGCACGACCCATCCCTCACCTGAAGGTCTCGCTTCGACGAATTCTCCGATGCCGTCAACGTGGCCCTGCACGATGTGGCCGCCCAGTCTCGACGCCGGCGTCAGCGGCCGTTCGAGATTCACCCTTGTCCCGATTCGCATTTGTTTGAGGCTGGTTCGCCGCAACGTTTCTTCAGACACATCGGCTGCAAACCAGTCGGGCCCCTGATCCACCACGGTCAGGCATACACCGTTGACGGCGATGCTGTCACCGAGCCTGGCGTCAGACAGTATCGTCCCGGCAGTCACTTCAACCCTCGCCCCTTTGGGCGAACTGGTCATTCTGCGAATCGTGCCGAGTTCTTCGATAATTCCAGTAAACATAAGTGATAAAAACAGATTACGAAACAGACGAATCAGGAATTCAGAATTCAGAATGGAGAATGGAGAATGCAGAATCGAGAATGCAGAATTGTTAGAATGACCAGGAAAACTCAGTGACTTAAACAGCTGATTTAATCCCTGGTGAATTCAGCATTCTGCATTCTGCATTCTCCATTCTGCATCACATTCTCCATCTCCATTCTCCATTCTGAATTCCTGTTCGTAATCTCTCCTACTTTGATTCCACGATTTTCATAATTTGATCTACAACCTCATCGATGGTCATGCCGGATGAATCGATGTAGACGGCGTCTGAAGCCTGGATCAGAGGAGAATCGGCGCGGGTTTTGTCCCTTTCGTCGCGGTCCTCGATTTCGGACTTCATCTGGTCGAATGAACCAAGAGCTATGCCGCGCGACTGATCTTCAAGGTAGCGTCGTTCGGCGCGGGCATCGGAAGTCGCATCCAGATAAATTTTGACCTCGGCATTCGGGAAGACGCGGGTTCCGATATCACGGCCCTCCATGACGACGCAGCCTTCGGCCGCGATGGTTTGTTGTCGGGCAACCAGGGCCCGGCGGACGGCCGGGATGGATGAGACCATCGAAGCAGCCCGGCTGACTTCCGGTATGACAATTTTTCGGTTATGTCCTCGCCGTCAATCATAATCCGCATGGAATCGACGGTGCCGCGAAGCTCGATCCCGGATTCTTCAGCCAGCCGGCCGATTCGATCGCGATCTTCCAATGAAATGCCTTCTTTCAGGCACTTCCAGGCGACCGCACGGTACATCGCACCTGTATTGATAAAGAGATAGCCCAGTTTACGCGCAACTGTCCGCGCTACTGTGCTCTTTCCTGCGCCTGCAGGCCCGTCAATTGCAATGATCAGTCTCCGATCGGTCAATGTCGTGTCTGCTCCTGATATCATTTATTTAAGAAGATCATTGATCTGGTTCAAAGTCCGTTCGATCATCCCACTATCGACATTGTAATGAGTGACCATGCGCATTTCACGGGTATTTATGCCGTTCGCCAGAACACCTTTTGATTTAAGTTCAGAAGCGAACTCAGCAGTCGAAAGGCCGGTTCCCGAGATGTCAAAAATGACGATATTCGTCTGAACGGTTTCGGGGTCAATGCTGATGCCGCGCATTCCCGCCAGACCAAGACCGAGTCTTCGGGCATTTGCGTGATCCTCGCGCAGCAGTTCGGGAGATTCTTCCAGTGCGATGAGCCCGGCGGCTGCAAGAATACCCACCTGACGCATCCCGCCGCCCAGACGCTTCCGCCAGTTCCTCGCTTCGTTGATGAAGTCTTTACTGCCGACAATCATCGATCCGACCGGCGCTCCAAGCCCTTTTGACAGGCAGAACATGACCGAATCAAAGGGCCTTGCGATTTGAGCCACAGTCGTGCCCAGCGAGATTGCGGCGTTGAAGATGCGCGCACCGTCGAGATGAACGGGAAGCCCGACTTCGTGCGCTCCCCGGCAGATCTCTTCTGCCGTGGCCAGAGGCATAACCGAGCCTCCCGCCATGTTGTGAGTATTCTCGAGCGCGATCATCGAGGTAGGCGTTACATAATACGCAGCCTGATGATGGATCGCAGCGCGGACGCTCTCCCAGTCGAGAAGTCCGTTGGAACCGCGAACCGTGCGGAAAGTGACACCGGAAATTACCGCCGAAGCTCCCATCTCGTAATTGAAGATGTGGCTTCGCTCTTCCAGGATGACTTCTGTCCCCGGTCGCGTATGCAGCTTCACGCTGATCTGATTGCCCATCGTGCCCGAGGGCACGAACAGGGCGGCCTCCTTGCCGAATATCTCGGCCGCTCGTTCCTGCAGGCGGTTGACCGTCGGGTCTTCAAGATAAACATCGTCACCAACTTCCGCCTCGGCCATTGCTCGCCTCATCGCTTGAGTCGGTTTCGTAACTGTGTCGCTTCTTAAATCTATCAGGTTCATATTTTCAAAGGTGAAAGAAATTATCTGGATAGAACTCGTGATGCCAATGTTTCAATTGCTTTTTACTATACTTATAAATTCAACACGTTCAAACGAATGCCGCGAAGACCTCATTGGCCAGCACTTTGCCTTTGCGGGTAATCGCCATACGGTCTGCATTTATCTCAATCAGTCCGGCATCAAGCAACCGCTCTAGTTCATCCCGGTATCTTTGGCGGACATCCACGCCAAACCTGGTCAGATGCTGCTTCAGATCCACGCCGTTTTTAAGCCGCAGATTGAGGAATACAGATGCGCTCTGCCTGTCATCGTCATCGAGTTGGATGCGTTCGGCGACTGGTGATTCTTCGCGTTCAACCTTCTCAAGGTATTCATGAATATTACGGGTATTGGACCACCGCGATAAACCGTCATAACCCGCGGCCGAGACACCGAATGCCTGGTAAGGAGCTCCTGCCCAGTATTTCAGATTGTGGCGCGAGTAACGGCCGGGTCGCCCCCAGTTTGAAATCTCGTAATGATCGAATCCATGCTTTTCAGCCTCATCCATCAATTCAAAATACATCTCAACGGCTTTTTCGTCGTCAATGGCGCGCAACTCTCCGCGTTCGATCCTGTGGTGTAAAGGAGCGTCTTTATAAAGTTCCAGCAGATAGACAGAGATGTGATCGGGCTCTAGTGCGAACGACTCCTCAAGGTTTCGAGACCAGGTCTCAACTTTTTGTTCCGGGAGCCCGGCAATCAGATCGATGCTGATATTGTCGAATCCGGCTGATCGGGCCATGCCGACCGCTTCACGGGCCTCAGCCGCCGAATGCGTTCGTCCGATCATCTGCAACTCACCGTCATCGAAGGACTGAACTCCAAAGCTCAGCCGGTTGACGCCGATATCGAGCAGCCGCTCAAGGTATTCCTGCGAAACCGATCCCGGATTTGCTTCGGCTGTTACCTCGGTATCGCCGGCTATATCGAAATGCAGCCGGCAGGCTTCGATGATGGATTTCAGCTGCTCGATCGACAGCGTCGTTGGGGTGCCCCCGCCGAAATAGATGGTGTCTGCAGGGATCTTTTCAGCGTCTGATTTGCCTCCGCCGGCATCGGAGATCTCCTTCGTCATGGCTGCCACATACCTTCGCGCAAGCTCCGACTCATAGCCGCCAGTAGCAAAATTGCAGTAGTGGCAGCGAGTCGCGCAGAATGGTATGTGCAGATAGATGCCCGCCGGTTCGTTCATAAAGACGCCCAGTATAGCATCCGACTTTCAGGACTGGCGAATGAATCTGCTGCCTGATGGTCTGGCCGGCTGATAGAGTACTTACGCGAGCGTTTCTTTCGATGGCCCGGCATCAGGATCCTCGATGCTCTCCGGCCTCTTCCTGTTCCTGAACCATAAGCCGATGGCTGAAATAACAAATGCCGGCCAGGAGATCGCCGAAACCACGCGGGCGATTTTTTCACCCCTGTTTTTGATCTCGTAGCTCAGAGTCAGAACATGCCTGCCGGCAGGGAGGTCCGCGAGAATCAAGCCCGTCCCTTGTTCAGAGAGGGTCTCGATCTGCTTGCCGTCAAGTTTCATTGACCAGTGAGGGTAGCGGTATGTCTCGATCCTCACCCGGGTGGGTTCTTCATTTTCGATACGGAATTCACGGTGATCGATCTCCAGTCTTTGCGAGATGATGCGGCCGCGGCCGCTGAGAATCGATAATCCGCCTGGATTCGCAGCCGGAGGATAAAAATTAAAATCAGACCCCGGCGGGCGGAAATAGACCTGATTGGCGGCATAAGGGGTGAATTTCAGGTCATCCTCGTTTTGCATCTGCTTGCCTTGATCTACTGTGATTACGGGTTTATCACTTGAATTCAGCAGATTGGCGGCCTGTTCTCTGGTGATAGCCGGTTCGTTTAGATAAATCAGCATCCCGGTCAATATCAGATTACCAATGATCACCCAGGTCAGCACAGCCGAGATCAGGTTGCTTGACCGGCTGCGCTTCTCTTTCCAGACGCCGAATGCAGCAGCCGCAAGCATCCCGCATCCCAGAGATACGAATGACTGGAAACGCCAGGGAAACTGGATGAACTTGAATCCCGGAACATAACGCCAGATGAGGCCGGAGGCCGGTAGCGAGATGAATAGTCCTACCAACGCCAGCGACAATCCAAAAAGGATCACCAGTCTGCGAGGCCCTTTTGAGAGGATTGTCCGACCACAGATCAGTCCAAACAACCCGGCAGCGCATGTCTGAGCCACAGTGATCAGGCTTGTCACATAATTTACAGACGCCCACCTCGCCCGGTAACCGCCCGAGTCCCTCGCTCCCGCAAAAAGCAGATAATTCCTGTAATCCTGCTGGACCACCTGCAAATTAACCTGAACCCAGCCAATCTCGAGTTTTTGCGGCCACAGGTAAAAGGCCGTCAACGCCGCGACAATCAAGCCTGCCCCGGCCAGTCGCGCCACCCCTCGAATCGAATCCGCACGATTCTCATTCGTCAGGACGCATATCGCCGACAGCAGAGCCAGGACGATCCCTGTCATATACGTGGTTATCGCATGCGCCAGAATCACCCCGCTCAAACCCAGTACGAAAAAAATCAATCCCGCGCCCACGCGCCGCCCGCTCAACAGTCTGTAGGCCCCCAGTATCGCCAGCGGAGCCAGGCTCATTCCCACCGCATTGGCCAGAAACGCCCGGTGCAGCGCTATCAACGGAAATGCCGGCATCATTACGTAAAAAATCGAAACGATCAGGCTTTCCTTCCGTTCAAAAAACTCGCGAGCCAGTAAATATGAAGTGACCTGTGCGAAAAAAATTATTAGAATGGAAAGCAACCTGAGTGAGGTCAGGACATCTAACGCGAGGAATTTGACGATGATCGCGCTCAGAAGGTAGGAGAGTGGCGGATAAAAGGTGAATATTGCATCTCCACGTCCTCCATCGAGCAGTCCGGCCCAGCGCGGCAGGAAGTTTCCTTCCTCGAAGCTCCGGACAAACGATCTTGCAATGTGGTAATGTATCGGCAGATCACCCTGAATCCCGTATGCCGCATGGGTGATTCTAAAGATGTTCGTTAAAAGGCTGGTCGTCAGCCAGATAACACTCAGCTTTATTGAGCTTCTCGTTAAGGAGAAAAAATAGTTTGTGGTTCCCTGATTTTCCGGGCGTTTCATCAGCTCAATGACTCATAAATTGTAATTTGCTTGTAAAATACTGATTAATCATAGTGTTTGATCATACTGTTTGATCAATTCTATCAATACGATGAGCGGGCAATAATCGCAGATTTCATTCGGAAAGACCACGTAATTAGTTCTTTTCACCTTAATTATCGATATCTTGAACAGCCGGGATGGGAGACTTTATTAAATTCAGGGTTGAATGTTGCGAGGGGCGAGATTTCGCTTGAACAATTTGTGGATTGCAGTTAGACTTCGACCCGTTTTCTGCTCTCTGACGCAGATCGAGCTGCCAAAAATCAGCTGCTAATCGATCTTTTAGTTATCAACACTTTTTGGTCCCCCCATTAAATAAATTTTCCGGCTGCTGAAGAGCTTGTCACTGTCAGTGGACAGTATTGTCAGGGAAGGTAGACCAGTCAACCTCGCTCTGACCTGTCGGAGTTGTTGATTGTAAATTCGGTTAGGATGATTCAGCGTCGGTAGAACAGAGAGCTTGCAACCAACTTCACTCAAGGTCTACGGTTGCATTTACGGATTCGACTGACATTCCCCTGAGTTACATCCGAGCAACCATCAATTAACCTGTATTAAACTAACAGGAATAAATGGAGGATTAGTTATGATTAAAGAGTTTTTGAAGGATGAGCAAGGGCAGGATATCGTTGAGTATTCGCTGCTGTTGGTCTTGATCGGCGCTGCTGCCATATTCGTTCTGACGTCTATGGGCACGAGCATCAGCCAGATCTTCCAGAAGATCAATACCAGACTTTCATCGGCGAACGCCAGCATTTCCTAGTCGATCGCGAGCGCAACTTGACCATTGTTGGCACTCGCTCTCCGTCAAAAGAGAGCCTGCGATTGTTATCGCCAAATAGGCCTTTTGCTCAGACGCTAGATCGTTGCCCTCCATTCCCCAATCGATCCGCTGAGCAAACCGAAGAGGCTCCCGGCCCATTAGCGCACCTCACCGAGTGGCTTTCCAATGTCTTGTGGTGGAGTGGTATTGACTCTGCCGTCTGGCTCAGCTTCAGACATTGATATTAATTCAATTGGGAGGGGCGTAAGACCTGACCGAAAGGTCAATCGTACGCCCGCTTACCAGTATTTCCCGTTCAAAATGCACGGGTAACTCGACCCGAACATCGTTTGGGAAAGCCGGATGTTGTTCTTTAATTATTACCATATAAAATTATCCAGGCTTTATTCGGGCTTTATCCGGGCGGATTGATATAGATAGTTGATATAGTTGATGTTGATATAGATATACGCTGTAATATTCGCTTAAGCTTGATTTGATATGATGAACTGGCCGGTAATTGTCTCCGCTTCAACTTTGACGTTGTTTGTCCTGGCTGTTTCATTTTATGATTTTCGTGAAAGGCGGATCCCGAATTTTCTGACCTTTCCGGCTGTGCTTATTGGATTGGCCTTGAATCTGATGCTTGCCGGGCCGGGCGGACTGCTTTTTGGCCTGAAAGGGCTGGGCATGGGCTTTCTGCTGCTGCTCATTCCGTACATAGTGGGCGGAATGAAGGCGGGAGATGTGAAGTTCCTGATGGCGATCGGAGCCTTTGTCGGACCGTCAAATGCCATTCGATCTTTGCTGGCTACAGTGCTATGCTATCCGTTGTTTGCGGCCGTCGCCGTGATCAGAGAGCGCAAAGTCGCTCTCACCTGGCTGAGATTTCGCCGGGTATTCTGGAGTTTTCTGGGTTTTTTTGTTCCGGCTTTGAAGCTCTATGCCGACAGAATCGATTCACTGGACGATAAGGAGATAGCTTCAGTCAGAACGCCTTTTGGAGTAGCTATTGCTGTTGGGACACTGATTGCGTATTACACGAATTTTCTGCGGTGAGCTGGAAGGTTCGAACGCATATGAAACGCCATCGGCAACAGCCTCGATTGCAGGGCGAGTACAGGACGATTAAAAGAGGCGATTAAAAGAGGCATAAACCCCCCGTCGCCTCGCGGTTTTACAGGCATTTCGTCATTTTCCACCCCCGAATCCCGAGCCAGACCCATGATTGTAATTCATGATTGTAATTTACGATTATCGATCAGCTCCGGAAATATCTTAAAGAAACCAAGAAATCAAGAAATTGCCCGATACCATTTTACTGACCAACATTTGACTGACCATAGGATACGAAATGAGGTGGACCACTCGTTCCGGCCGTCAGGCTCTACCTCACCAATAACGGTTTCGACGGACGGCAGGTCTACTTTTTTTCGGAAAACCAGCGTGGCACGGATAACGCATTGAGCATCATCAGCAACAATCCGCAATTTGTTCAGGTGACTCTGCTTTATCCGCTCGAGCTGCCGATCGGGAACTTCGCGTCAGGCTTCAGCCGAATACTGGTGAGCTCTTCCTGTACGATGAAGAGGGGCAGTTAAACAGACAGGTAACCGCGATATGTCATCAGGAATAAAAACTGGAAACGGATTTTCGGGGCAGCGCGGACAGACGATCGTTGAGTTTGCGATTGTCCTGCCGATCTTTCTCGCCCTGGTCTTTTCGGTGCTTGAAATCGGCCGTGCATGGTCAACCAAACAGGCGCTCACTATCGCGGCGCGCGAGGGCTCGAGAATCCTGGTTCTGCCATACGGTGCAGGGCTGACTTACAACTCGGAGAGCGCCGTGCAGACTGCGGCTCTCAATACCGCCACCGGTTATCTCGGCAGCTCAGGCGTGGTGGTTGACGATAAAGTGCAGATAAGCCTGGTCCGGATGAATCCCGGCAATGACGGAGTCTACGGTACAGCCGATGATCCGGAACCGGAGGTCGGTTATTCGAACGCAAAACGAGGCGACCGGGTCGGCATCCGCATCACTCACACATTCGAAACTCCACTGCCGATCATCCTGGGAATGTTCAATAATCTGAATTCCCAGAACAGCATCGCCATGGGAGTAACCTGTTTTATGGAACATGAGTAATAATCTCTGCAGCCATACAAAGTAATAATGCAAGTTAGAAAGAAAGAGATAAGGAGTTAAAGAAATGAACAGACGCTTCCTGCTGGCTCTTGCCGGCGCCGTCTTTTTCGGATTGCTCTCAATCTATGCGGCTCAGATCTACCTCAAGAATCGTGTTAACAAGGAGAGGTCGGAGCAGGAGACCAATGTGGTCATCGCAAGCACTGACATTCCGCTTGGAACGCAGATCAACGAGCAGCAGGTACAGGTGGTCAGATATCCCAAGTCTCTGCTGCCGGAAAAAGCGATGGTCAGGAAAGAAGAAGTAATTGGGAGAGTTTCAATCGCGGATATCTCGGCCAGGACGCCGATAATCGACAGGCAGCTTGCCGGAATTGGAGCGCAGCCGGGTCTGTCCGGAGTGACGCCTTCAGGCATGCGCGCCGTTGCCGTTCGCGTGGATGAGGCCAGCAGCGTTGCCGGCTTTGTCGCGCCGGGCACATATGTCGATGTGATCGCCATCCTGCAGCCTCAGATTGACGGAGCCAAACAGGTCTCCAAGGTGATACTCCAAAAGTCAGAGTTCTGGCCGGCGGGCAGCAGATGCAGACCAAGGCGGACGGCAAATCGGCTCTGGTCAACACCGTGACGCTTGAAGTGACACCTTCACAAGCCGAGAAACTGAAGCTTGCCGAAGCCGAAGGACGACTCCAGCTTTCGATCCGCAATGCCACAGACCAGATCATTGAAAAGACCCCTGGCGCCACCAGGCGTGACGTGCTCAATGATATCGCTCTGGAACAGAGGTCTCTCGAAGGCACCAGAAATCTTTATGGCGGCGGTGGATCCCCCAAGGCAGGGCCGACGCCCCCGCCCCTGAATTTTTACATCAACGGCCAGAATCAGTCCGGCCAGACCATACCGGTCAAGAGAGTCGGACCCATCGGGCCGACGATCGAGCTGATCAAGGGGTCAGAACGCACTCGTATTGAAATGGTGCCCTGATCCCCGAATATCATTGAACCTGTAGTGGCCGGCTTCCCGGTTGGTGCACCCCTGCAACCCCTTTCGGTTTGCAGATCAGTAAAGGGCAGTCGGCAAGGGATTTTCCACCGTCCCCCAGGCTGATTAAGCTGAATGAATGAATAATAATAAAGAATTTTCGAACAGCCTTTTTTCAGGAGACGCTATGAATCAACAGTTCCGCAGAGATGGTCTGTCAGTTCACCCCGCGCAGAATTATGTTCTTTTCACTCGCCTTGCCGGGCCCCTTGCCGGGCCCCTTGCCGGGTTGCTGATACTGGTAATGGCGCTGTGCCTTTCGATCAGTGCGCAGGACAAATCGACCATTCCGACTTCGTTCGCAAATAACGGGCAGCCGCTCAAGATAGACGTTCTGGTCGGGCAGTCGAGACTGGTCGAGTTTGACGAGGAATACGAGAGGCTCTCGATCTCCGATCCGAAGATTGCCGAGGTGGTTCCAATCACCCCGAGGCAGGCGCTGGTCAATGGCTTGACCTTCGGGCAGGTCAATCTGGTTGCATGGGCCAAGCATCCCAAGGGCGCACCTGACAGGATGATCGTCTTCGATATTTTCGTTCAGGTGAATCTTTCATTGATCGACAATCAGATCAAGATTCTCTTTCCGAAAGAGAACATCCAGTTGAGCCAGGCCAATAATTCAGTGGTTCTCTCGGGGAGCGTAACCAAGCCTGAGCTCGCAGATCAGGTGCAGAAGATCATCGAAGCGGCCGGTCTCAAGGTCACCAACCTGCTCAAGGCGCCAGTGCTCGATGCAGCGCAGGTGCAGCTTCAGATTCGTGTTGCCGAGGTCAATCGCCAGGTGCTCAGAGAGCTTGCGACGGCCTATGGAATCGCCAACAACACTCTCCCTGCCTTCATCAGTTCCGGCGGGCCGGCGATTCTGAGCAGGGCCGATCTGAAATACGGTCCGTCTCCGACCAGCCTGCTCGAAACCACAATCGGGTCGACTTTGAACCTCTTTCTAGGCAACCCGAATTCCAGCGCGGCGACGCTGGGATTCATCCGCGCGCTTAATACGCGCGGCGCTATCAGAAGCCTTGCCGAACCCAATCTGATCGCCATGCATGGCAAGAAGGCCAGCTTTCTTGCCGGCGGGGAATTTCCAATCCCGGTGATCCAGTCAATTAACGCCGGCCAGAGTGCGATCACGATTATTTTCAAAGAGTTCGGGGTCAAGCTCGATTTCACGCCGACGATCATTGACGAAAACCACATCCGTCTGGATCTGACTCCTGAAGTTTCCAGCCTCGATTTTGCCTCGGGCGTTCAGATCTCAGGAATCATCGTTCCCGGACTCAGGGTCAGGCGCGCCAGCACCACCCTGGAATTGAGGGACGGGCAGAGTTTTGCTCTTGCGGGGCTGATCGACAACAGCGAGCGAGTGAATCTCTCGAAGATTCCGCTGCTTGGAGACATCCCGATCCTTGGCGAACTCTTCAAGAGCCGCAGTTTTCAGCGGAGTGAAACCGAACTGCTGTTCCTGGCCACAGTCAAAATCGTAGAGCCGCTCAACCCCGATCAGATTCCGCGTCTGCCGGGAGTGAGCGAACTCAAGCCGATCGGATCGAGTTCGACGGGCGCGACCCCTGCCAGTTCAATTGAAGGCCAGTCTGGTCATTCGGTTCCCCCGCGCAAACCGGGCGAGGATATGCCCGAAGCCGAGAACAACAATAAAAAACAGGCTGAACCGCAACAACAGCAGACCGCCCCGGCAGCCCAGATGGTCCCGGCAGTTCCGGCAGTTCCGGCCGGCGTCGAGACCGTGCCGGTGAAGGTCGAACGGGCTTCCGTCAAGAAGGAAATCGGGTCCGAGAAAGCCGTAACCTCGAATTTAACCACCGAAGTGGTTGGTCCTTCGGGCGTCGATCCAGGGCCAGCGCGAAATAGTGTGGCAACCCCGGCGAAGGATGTTGCACCTAAGGCTCAGGCCAAGGAGAAAACTCCCGCAAAGGGCCCCGAAAAGCCCTGAGCTTGTTTTAACCTTAATAAAGAATGAGGGGTGGGTTTTCATACCTTCCATCCCTCAGGCAATTATACCGAAACGAGATAAAATGGCCGACCTTCGAGGGGGCTTCCCCCTCGAAGGTTTTAAGAGGTTTGAGCCGTGACAATCGCTTTCAGGAAATACGAATCAAAAAGCCTGGTCAGAAGATTAAGAACCGGGCACAGACGGCAGCGTGGTTCAATCATGCTGCTGACGGCTGTCATGCTGACAGGAATGATCGGTCTGATGGCACTGGCCATCGATCTGGGATTCCTCTTCAGTTCGCGCAACCAGTTTCAAAACGGTATCGATTCCGCTGTACTTGCGGCGGCTTCGGCGCTCAGGGCCACAATCGAGGCCGATTCCGGAATGCCGCAGCAAGCAACCCTCGCCAGAGAACTTGCCGTGCAGTTTGCAGGCTACAATCAGGTCAGGCGTTATGCCGATCCTGATCCGAACAGCGGAACTCCCAATGCCAACAATATCGTTCTCGACCCGGGAAGTGTGAGCATCGATGCGAGCTCGGATATCCCCAGAATAACCATCAATACCAGTCTCGATACGCCGCTGCTCTTTGGCGGGATGTTCGGTTTCAACAGTATCAATATCAATACGATCAGCTCGGCATCGGTCTTCCCCGTGGATGGGGGAACGGGTACCATCGGAAGCTGCTGGCGGCCGCTGCTCATCCCGGATACTTTTTATGATCAGAACAACATAGTTCGGTATGTCGGCGATCCTGCCCGGGGGGGCACGCCTCTTCCGGATCAGAACGGTGACTATTACCGCTCCAGATTCGCCGTGGGCTCCAGAAATCTGCAGCCGTTTATGGACAGTATGTCCGGCATCGGCAATTCCGCAACAGGTTTGCGTGACATCCAGTTGATCACCGACATCGGCGTCAGATCCATCATGGGACAGGACGTCATCTTTCTGCGTGATTACTATCGCATAGCGGATTTTTCCGGTTTGCCAAGGACGACTTTCGATGTGCTTTCGGTGGGTGATCTGGCTAATTTCGGTTATTGCGGTCAGATCAGGGTTGGAGACAACGTACCGGTTTTCGCCCCGAACGATTTCACGACATACGATCAGGTGAGGACAGGTCTTGAGGCCTTGAGGCTGCGCTCATCCGATTCAGTCGATACTGCCGCGAGGGTCGGATACAAATATATCAAGAGCTCGACCTACCCGAATCCGAATTCTCACAGGCTGATTATTCCCGTTTTGCTCTTTAATCCGGTCGAGTTGGTCAGGAACCCTTCGGCCGGCATTCTCAGGGTGACCAATTTTGGGCTCTTCTTCCTCGATTCTGTCGATGCGAATGGGAATTTGAGCGGTTTTTTTGTCAGAGAGATCATCACCGGCGGCACTCCGATAGACTCGACCAATTTTTCAGGCGACAGCGATCCGACCTTCAAAAGGTCATGGCTGCCGATGTCTGTCCATCTGCTGAGGTGATCACGGAGATTTAGCTGGAGTTTCACGTGCTCTGAGCTATAATCACGGCTCGTCAAGCTTGTACTATGGCCGGTATTCAGACAGATGCCGGCGGCTCGATAACATTCCGATCCTGTGATCATGTAAGCAAGAATTAAGCGGTATGTAATGTAATATGTAAGAGGCTTGATCAGGGTGGATGGCTACAAATTAAGGAAACGAAGTCAGTGTCAAAAGCGATATCGGTCGTGGTCATTGGAAGAAGTCTGAATCAACAGGAGCGGACGCGTCTGCGCAGTTCCAGTCAGACCCCTCTTGCCATTGTTGCAGAGCTTCCCAATGCGCCGCAGGTACTTGATGAACTCAACCGGTTGAGGCCGCAGGCGGCGATCGTCCTGCTCAATGGCGATCTGAATCATTCGTTCCAACTGGTTGAAAGAATTCATCAGGAACTTCCGGATACTGCGGTGATCTGTTCGAGCGAAGACAATTCGCCCGACGTCATCCTCAAATCCTTCCGGTCGGGTGCGACCGAATTTCTGAGGCAACCGCTGGTCGAATCGGAGATTGCCTCGGTCTTTGCCAAGATCGAGCAGGCAGTAGTCAGGCCGGAAGAATCGCATCTCGGTCGAGTGATTGCCCTCTATTCAAGCAAGGGCGGGTGCGGGACGACGTTTGTCACGGCAAATCTGGCCGCGAGCCTCGCAAGGCTCACGCGCAAGCGGGCCTGCGTCGTCGATCTCAACCTGCAGGCCGGCGACCAGCCGCTGTATATGGGACTCGAGCCGAACTATTCGATTCACGATATCGTCAGGAATTTCGACCGGCTCGATGATCAGTTGCTGGCGAGCTATTTGACTCAAAGGTCGAAATACCTGGCGCTGCTCGCCGCTCCGACCGAGATCGGTAAAGACGAGGACGTCAAGGTGGAGCACGTGACGCGGGCCATTGCCCTGCTCAGAGCGCAGGCCGATTTTGTGGTCATCGATCCGCCGCGCGTGCTCAATGAGCTGACGATCTCAGCACTCGATGCTGCCGATGATCTGATACTGCTGCTGACGCTCGATATTCCTGCAATCCGCAGCGCCAAACGCGCTCTGGATATTTTTACGAGGCTGGGATACGACCGGAGCCGCATCAAGGTCGTCATCAATCGTTATGCCAAGACTCCCGAATTCGACCTGAAACAGGTAGAAAAGGTGCTCGAGACCCAGGTCTTCGCAACCATCGCCAACGATTACCAGGCTGCAATTGCCTCGATCAACGTCGGTGAACCGCTGGTCCTTTCGAAGAATCAATCGAGAGTGATCCATGATTTCAACCATCTGGCCAGTAAATTGACCGGCATCCGGCCGCATTCGGAGCCCCCACCCCCTCCGGGACCCCCGCGCACCGGGTGGACCTCGATTTTTGGCGGGCGCCGCTAATGAGTAAATGAATAAAAGAGTCAATCAATGACTCAGACGCTCTTTCGAGTTCGGCTATCTAAAAAACAATAACACCCGCCGGGGATGACTCCCCACTCCCCCGGCGTGCAACCGCCCCGCAGGATTTGCTTATGGCTATGTCACTTAAAACCAGATTGCAGGAACAACAGATCGGGACGGCCGGGGTGCGCGCCGGAGTACGTGAATCCAACGAAATGCAGGAGATGAAGGCGCGGGTTCACAAGAAGCTGATCAGCAAGCTTGACCTCTCCAAACTTGAAAAAGCCGATCCGGCAACCGTTCAGAACGATGTCAAGAAGGTCATCGGAACGATTCTCGATGAAGAGAATGTTCCGCTGAGCGGGCTCGAACGCGAAAACATCCAGAACGATGTGCTCAATGAGCTTTTCGGACTTGGCCCGCTCGAGCCTCTGCTCGCTGACAAGACGATTTCGGATATTCTGGTAAATGGATATCGCAGCGTCTTCATCGAGCGGCGCGGAAAACTCGAAAAAGTCGATGTCACGTTCCGCGATGATTCTCACCTGCTGCAGATTATCGACCGGATCGTTTCAAGAATCGGGCGGCGAGTCGACGAGTCTTCGCCGATGGTCGATGCGCGACTGCCGGACGGATCGCGCGTCAACGCGATCATCCCACCTCTTTCGATCGACGGCCCGGTCCTCTCGATCCGCCGGTTCTGAGCCGAACCGCTGACGATCAAGGATCTGGTCGATCTCAAGGCTCTCACCCCGCAACTGGTTCAGGTTCTCGAAGCCTGCGTTAAATCGAGACTCAACATTCTGATATCCGGAGGAACGGGCGCCGGTAAGACCACCATGCTCAACTGTCTTTCGGGTTTCATCCCCAATGACGAGCGCCTGGTGACGATTGAAGATTCCGCGGAATTGCTTCTCCAGCAGGTGCACGTAGTCAGGCTCGAGACGCGGCCTCCGAATATCGAGGGCAGGGGAGAAATCACGCAGCGCTCCCTGGTGCGCAACGCATTGCGTATGCGGCCTGACAGGATCATCGTCGGTGAGGTCCGCGGAGACGAGGCCATCGACATGCTCCAGTCCATGAATACCGGCCACGATGGAGGCATGACCACAATCCACGCCAACACCCCCCGCGACGCGCTCGCGCGTCTTGAAACGATGATCGCAATGTCAAACCTGCGGATCTCCGACAAGGCGATGCGCCAGCAGATCAGTTCGGCCATCAACCTGGTTCTTCAGGTATCCCGCATGGGAGACGGCTCGAGAAAGATCGTCAGCGTCTCCGAGATCATCGGCATGGAAGGTGAAATCATCACCATGCAGGAGATCTTCAGATTCGTCAGAACCGGCGTCGGAGCCAAGGGCGAAGTCATGGGACAGTTCAGGCCGACCGGCATCAGGCCCCGATTCTCCGAACGCCTCGAACTCTACGGCTTCAAACTTCCAACTAATGTCTTTGAACCGGGATTCTGAGCCTAAAGTTCAATGTCTAAAGTTTAAAGTCTAAAGTCTAAAGTTCAAAGTCTCCGAACTCGACCAACCGTCTTTAAACTTTAAACTTTAGACTTTAAACTTTGGACTTTGGACTTCTTATGAGGATATAGCGGGATGGGATTTCTACTACTTCCAATAGTCTTTACCTTCGCCTTTTTGACGGTTGCGATCTATTTTTTCGTGAGTCGCGATACGGATGAATACCGGCGACGTATCGACGAGCGCATGAAGCATCTGGTGCAGGAGCGCGGCGGTGCAAGCCAAAGCGAGATGCAGATCCTGAAAGAGGAGCTGCTGAGCACCGTGCCGGCATTTCATCGGACGCTGATCCGCTTCGAGGTCTTCACCAAACTACAGAATATACTTAGCCAGGCCGACCTCAAGATCACGGTCTACCGATTCGTCATCTACAGTATGATTGGCGGCTTTCTGGTCGGACTGATCACTTTCTTCTTTTCGCGATCGCTGGTGGCGATGTTGATAGTCACGATAGTGGTCATGTTTTCGCCGCTCTTTTACGTGCTGCATTTGCGCAGCAGGAGATTCTATAAATTTGTCGAGCAACTGCCGGACTCACTGGAGTTGATGGTTCGATCGCTGCAAGCGGGTCACAGCTTCAGTTCCGCACTGCAGATGGTTGCAACGGAGATGCCTGACCCCATTGCGCGTGAATTCGGGAAAGCCTATGAAGAACAGAACCTGGGGTTGAACATCAAATCGGCGCTTGAAAATCTGGTCGAAAGGGTGCCGATCATGGATCTGAAACTCTGCGTCACTGCCGTTTTGATCCAGAGAGAGATCGGCGGCAACCTCTCGGAGGTGCTCAGAAATATTAGCCACACGATTCGCGAACGTTTCCGCATCCAGGGGAGATCCGGGTAAAATCGGCCCAGGCGCGTCTTTCAGGCTACATCGTCAGCGCCCTGCCTTTCTTCCTCTTCTTCTGGATAAACATGTTCAACCCCGACTATATGAAATCGCTCTATGATCATCCGAATGGCATCTACATCCTTTCAACCGGTGTGATCATGCAGCTGATCGGATGGCTGATCATCAAGAAGATAGTGAATATTCAGATCTGAGCGGGCATCGGGCCCGAAAAAAAATAACGGATGTAATTTATGGAACCCTCTGCTTTATTACTATACGTGACGATAGCCTTTACGGTAGGCAGTCTTTTTCTGGCGGCATACTGGCTTGTAGCGCGGCCTGCGGATCCGGTCAAGACGCGACTGAAGGAGATCAATCCGCGTTTTGTTGAGGAGGTTGCGTCGCAGCCATTAGGCGCGATGGTTTATGATCGCATCGCCAAGCCACTCGCCGATCTGCTTCCGCCGTCGCCCAGAAATGTTCGACGCCTGCGTCGCCGCCTGATTATGGCCGGTTTCGTCAATGAAAACGCGGTGACCATCTTCAGGGCGCTTCAACTGGCGGCGGCTCTGCTGTTTCCCGCGATTACCGTCTTCATCCTGGTAATTGTCCTGAGGCATCCGATCGACAGCTCGACTATTGGTCTGACAGTCGTTTCACTCTGCTTCGGGATGTTCATGCCGAATTTTACGCTTTCGAGGATGATCACGAATCGGCAGGGGCGGATAACCCGGGCTCTTCCTGATGCGCTGGACCTGATGGTGGTTTGCGTCGAGGCCGGGCTTGGGCTCAATGCCGCATTGCATCGTGTCGGTCGCGAGATGGAGATGGTCGAACCCGCTTTGTCGGGTGAGCTGGCGGTTACGAATCGCGAAATCCGGGCGGGCAAGCCGAGAGATGAGGCTCTGCGTAATCTCGGTGATCGCACCGGAGTGGACGATGTTAAATCACTCGTCGCAATGCTGGTTCAGACTGACAGATTCGGAACTTCGATCGCCGACAGCCTGAGAGTTTTCGCCGATTCGATGCGAACCAAGCGACGTCAGCGGGCGGAGGAGATGGTCGCGAAGGCCGCCATTAAGTTGATTTTTCCTTTACTCTTATTTATCTTTCCCGCACTGCTGATTGTGCTCATGGGCCCTGCGCTGATCAAGATCTCAGTGCTTTTCGGCCAAATGTCGCAATGATCTCGCAATTCAGCGTGTCGTGGTTGATTTGAATAATTGTAAATCATAAAGGAGACCCCCAATGCAGTTCCTGATTGCCCTGCTTTTGTTCTTGCAAGCAGAAGGATCGGAAAGACCAGACCTGTTTCTCAACTACGTTATCATCGGTTTGTTGCTGGTAGTTGCAGCCATACTCGGAGTCATTGTGGTTCGCCGCAGGATGACCGAGCGAGATGATGACTGGGATTAGTTGGAAGTACCGGATTAATTTATTTATTTATTTAATAGATGGGGCGCCGCAGGAAGTGCCCCCGGTATGGATGTAAATGAGGATAAACCATCAGCCGACCGGAAGGTGCATTGCCGGGCGAGTAGTTCTGGCAAATACTTTTCTGACCCGGCTGCGTGGACTGATGTTTCGCCGCAGTCTTGCCCCAGATGAAGCTCTTTGGTTGCGCCCGTGCAACGGCATTCATACTTTCTGGATGCTCTTTGCGATCGACGCGGTCTTTCTCGATCGCGAGATGCGGGTGGTCAAACTCGTTGAAAACATGAAACCATTTCGCGTCGGCAAACCTCATCTTGCCGCGCGAAGCGTGCTCGAACTTCCCGCGCACTCGATTTCGCGTCTGGAACTCAAGCTGGGAGATCAGCTTGAGGCGATCCGCTGAACAAAAAGAGAGATCTGAGGCGACCCTCCCCCATCGCCAAAGCTTTAACCGGCTTATTACCAGTGATTTGACCAGTGATTTGACCAGTGATTTGACCAGTGATTTGACCAGTGATTTGACCAGTGATTTGAAATGACGGAGACCAGACCGCAAAACCGCCGGTCCCGTGACAACCGTGTGAATGCGGCGGCGCGGTGGCTTCTGCCGTCTTTGGGCAGTTTCTGCATCCTGCTGGTGCTCTACCTGTTGATCGGGAGTTCGTGGCGTTTTCTTGTGGACAGCGATACAGGCTGGCACATCCGGACAGGGGAGATCATTCTCCAGACGAGGTCCGTGGTCAGGCAGGATCCGTTCTCTCACACGATGTATGGCCGCGAATGGTTTGCCTGGGAATGGCTCTCAGAGCTGGTCATGGCGCTGTTGCACCGCTGGCGCGGACTGGCTGGAGTAGTGGCGGGCGCGATTCTGGTGCTGCTGGTGGCCTACACGCTCCTCTACCGTCAGATGATCCGACGGGGATCGGATGCGGTAATCGCCTTTGTTTTTACGATCTTTGCATCTTTATGTTGTATCGTTCAGTGGCTCGCCCGACCGCATCTGGTTTCAATCGCACTGATGATCGTCTGGTTGGGGATGGTCGAGGATTTTCGCCGCCGGCGAAGCCGGGTGATCTGGTTCATTCCGCTGCTCATCGTTTTATGGGCGAATCTTCATGGCGCATTTGCCGTGACCTTTGTTTTGCTGGGGATCTATGGGGTCGGAGAGTGGATTGAATCCGGGATCCGGGGCGACTGGTGGAGCCCGGCCGTGCGAACCGCCACCGGCACTTATCTCGCGGTCGGCCTGGCCTCCGCAGTCGCGGCCATGGCCACTCCGTTCGGTCCGAAACTGTTCCTGCATTTGTTCGATTATCTGACCGACAGCCGGCTGCTTTCGACGATCGTTGAGTTTCAATCGCCGAATTTTCATCTGATAAACGGCAAGCTGATAGAAGTGCTGCTGCTGTTTGGTTTCATCGCCGCAGCCAATGCCGTCAGACAGGGGAAAGTAATCGAGGCCGGACTGGTTATGCTGTGGGGGCACATGACGCTGCAATCCGAGCGTCATGTCACACTGGCGGCAGTGATCATCTGCCCGCTCATCGCGCAGCAACTGACATTGCTTGCGGCCGAGTTTCTCGATCGCCGGACTGGAGACGATAAACCGGCGGCGAGGGCCCTGCGTGCGATCCGCCAGTGGTACAGGGGCGTCATGTCCATCGATGCTCAATTGACAGGCGCGGCCCTTTACCTGGCCATTCTGTTCTTTGTCTTGTGGGCGCCTTCAGGCAGCCTCGCCGGCAAACTGCTTTCGCCGAAGTTTGCTCCCGAAAGATTCCCGGTTGAGGCGGCCGACTTCATTGAACGGTCAGAACTTCAGGGCAGGATGTTTGCGTATGACCAGTTCGGAGGCTACCTGATCTACAGGCTCTACCCCCGGATTCGGGTCTTTGTCGATGGCCGCAGCGATTTTTACCGGCAGGGAAACGTGCTTGCCGATACCGATATTATTTCGCAGGCGGGGCCTCAATGGCCGGAAAAACTTGATCAATATGAAATTCAGTGGATGTTGCTCAAACGCGACGAACCACTTGCCCGGATTGCCCGATTAAGTGGATACTGGAACGTCATTTACGAGGATAAATTCAATCTCATCCTCTCGCGAAAATAAATGGAAATTTGAGATTTGAAATCTGAGATTTTTGTTATATCAGGAAGGTGGTAGTCATGGCTTTTGAAAAATTCATGCGAATTCTTCGCACACCCGTTATCACAGGCATCGTTGTGGCAGTGGTTGCAATTGCATCGCTTACGGCCATACCGGAGGTGCGCACCCGGATTTCGTCGAATCTTGAATTTGGGGCCAATTTCTTCCTCTTCGATGACGATGAGGCAGGGGATAACGTCCAGCCCGGAGCCAAAAAGCCAAATGCCTTCAAGCGCATATTCACTGCGCCGGTGCGAGTCATGGCGCGATTGTTCAGGAAGAAAGACGACAATGTCGCCATGAACATGAAGAAGATCAGCGAGAAAGACATGGAGAAGGTGAAGGTCGTTCCAATGAGCCGCACCCGGGATGGTCTGCAGGATCAGATTGCCGATTCAGGCGGCATCACCAGGGAAGCGACAACCGCGGAAGCGGCTTCTCAGAACCTGTTTGATGACGCAGTCGAGTTGCATGATCGCAACCGGCTTGATAGCGCCATCGAGAAGCTGGTTGCCGCTACCGTGCTCCACCCGAATTTTGCCGAAGCCTACAACCTGTTGGCCGTCTGTTATGACGAGAAAGGTCAGTACAAGGCCGCTCAGGATGAATACAAGAAAGCGCTCCAGGTTGAATCGAACAATGCGCGATTCCTCAACAACCTCGGATACTCGTACTACCTCTCGGGAGATTACGGCAACGCCGTCAAATGGTACGGTAAGGGCATCAAGGTCACTCCAAACGACCGCCGCATGCACAACAATATCGGCCTGGCATATGGTCGCAAAGGCGATTTCAAAAAAGCCAGAGAGCATTTTGTCATTGCCGTTGGTGAGACCGGGGCCGATCTGAACCTCGGATACGTATACAGCCAGCAGGGACGATTTGACGATGCGATCAGACACTATGAGTCGGCGCTCAAGGCTCAACCCCCAGTCGCTCTCGGCTATGAGCAATCTCGCTCAGCTTTATGAACGCACCGGAAGACTGCGGGAAGCTGGAATCCTCAGCGAGCAGTACAAGAGGCTCTCTGTCAGCGCCCAGCAGAAACAGCAGACGGTGGATCAGCAACAGTAATAAAACCGTTTAAAGATTAAAGTTCAAAGTTTAAAGATCAGTTCAATGCTGATCAACTTTGAACTTTAATCGTTAAACTTTAAACTCACTTTTCCTCCCCCGTTCCGGTGTCATTATGACTGAAGCAGTTCAACAGCAGGTGAGCAGCAAACCTTTTGCGCCTCCATATCCCGAATCGCTTGAAGAGACCGGCCTTTCATTTCAATTTCTGGCCGACCTTGCTCTCAAGACCGCCGCGACTGAGAGTGCCATGACCACTTCGGCGGTTGCCGAGCGGATCTGTCTTCCCATGACTCTGGTGGAGCAGTTGATGCAGCATCTCTACCGCGAGAAGATGCTCGAGATTCGTGGCGCCGTTGGTTTCAACAACAACCGCTATGCGCTGCTCGATCGCGGCTGGGATCAGCTCAGAAGGCTGCAGGAGATCTCAGGTTATGTTGGCCCGGCGCCGGTTTCGCTGGCCTATTACACCGCGATGATGCGTTCTCAGGCGCAGCCCGAGGATCTGGTCAACTCGGATCAGGTGGCCTCGGCATTCTCCGATCTGGTTTTGCCGGAAAGCCTGCTGCAGACACTTGGTTTTGCCATCAATTCCCGCCGCAGCCTCTTTATTTCCGGCATTGCCGGAACGGGAAAGACCTCTGTTGCCGAGCGCATCAATAACGCTCTTCAAACTCCAATCTGGATTCCATACGCCATCGCAATCGATGATCACGTCATCAACATCTATGACGCACACAACCACGAAAGAACTCTGGATGAGGATAACTTCGATTCATATGACAGACGGTGGATCCGGATCTCCCGTCCGCTGATCATTGTCGGCGGTGAAATGACTCTCGTCAGCACCGACCTTACATACAATCGGGCCTCCCGATACTACGAAGCGCCATTTCAGGTCAAAGCCAATTGCGGAACGCTGGTGATTGACGATTTCGGGCGTCAGCGTGTCGAGCCGGAGGAGCTGCTCAATCGCTGGATCGTTCCACTGGAGCGCAAGGTCGATTTCCTGACGCTGCATACCGGAAAGAAGATCAGCGTGCCGTTCGAGGAACTGGTAGTCTTCTCGACCAACCTGGAACCGAGTCGCCTGGTGGATGAGGCTTTTCTGCGGCGCATGGGATACCGGGTTCGCATCGAGCCTCCGTCGGAAGAGACTTACAGACAAATATTTGAGCGATTTGCCGTCGGAAATGGAGTCGGTTACGAAGATTCGATTCTCGATTACCTGATATCCAAATACCCTGTGGAAAACCGGATCAGGAAGGCATGCGAACCTCGTGATCTGATTAACAGGTTCCTCGACATCTGCCAGTACAAAGGGCTGCCTCTCGAACTCAACAGGGAATTGCTCGATCTGGCCTGGAGCAACTATTTCGGACTTGCGCATGTTTGATATCAAATCCAGGATTTCGAAACTTGGATGCCTGCGGTCCCTGTTGCCCCTGTTGCCCGCGCTGGTTCTGATTTTGAGCGCAGGGGTGATCGTGCGTGCCGATGAAGTTCATCTCAGGGATGGCCGCATCCTCACTGCGGAATCGGTCTGGGAGGCCGGCGAGACGGTCTTTTACCGTCAGGGATCGATCATTGCTTCGGTTTCAAAGTCCGATGTTGTAAAGATCACAAGACGTGCGCCCGATGAGGCTCCGCTGAAGGCCGCCTCTTCAGGCGCAAAATCCAGGTCTGAAGCGACACTCGCCGACTCATCCGGCGATAAAAACGGCCGCAAGATCACCAGGCTGATACTCACCGACGGAACGCAGATCGATGCCGATGCGATCTGGGAAGATGCCGGCAGAATCGGTTACCGTCTCGGCAAAATGCAGACATTTATCGATCGCGCCGAAGTCAAATCGGTGCTTCGCGATCTTGTCAAAAATGAATCAGAGATGCCGGCCGGCGGCAGCCTGCGTTATTCAACAGGGCATCGCGGCCTCGATCAGTTGATACTCTACAACTCGGTGAAACACGATGTCGATCCGATGCTCATCTATTTCGTGATGCGTGAAGAATCCGCCTTCAATCATCGCGCCGTCTTCCAGAGTGGGTGCGCGTGGATTGATGCAGTTGATGCCCGGCACGGCAAGGCGCCTGGGTGTGCGCAACATCAATGACCCGGTCGAAAATGTCGATGCCGGGACTCGTTATCTCAGAACCCTCCTCGAGATGTTTGATGGTGATGTCAATCTGGCCCTCGCCGCATACAATGCCGGCGAAGATGCCGTCCTCAGGTATGGCAGGCGCATCCCGCCTTACCGCGAGACCAGGAATTATGTCTGGAGGATCAATGCAGCTTATCGACGATCGATGGCAAACCCTTAGAATTAAAGTTCAAAGTTTAAGGTTTTGAGTTCTTTAAACCTTGAACTTCCCGTTGGAGGAATGCACATGAAGTATCTCGCCCCTCTCTTCCTCACAGTTGTGGTGGCGCTCACAATCACTGCCGGCGCTCAAACCCAGACTGTTATTTCACCGTCAAGACGCGAGATTCTCAACAATGAATCTATCGTCAGTCTGTGCAAGGCCGGCTTCAAGGAGCGGACGATCATCACGCTGATCCGCACTTCGGAGACCTCATTCGACATCTCGACCCTGAGACTTGTCGAATTAAAGCGGCGTGGCGTCGGCGAAAGAATCATCAGCGAGATGATAGAGCGGACGAATACCGGGGAGGCGCTCCGCAGGCTCACCACGCTTCGCGATGACGAGTTCTTCTCGAAGGACGACGAGGCATTCTTCAACGGGTCCTCGGTCTTCAAGGAGTTGCCCACCGAAAAAGAGGCGAGAAAGAAGGAAGATGAGGCGAGGATCTTCGGGTCCCAGTCCGGATCGAAGAGCAGTACGCAGTCGCGTGGATTCGGCCCGCACGGCAGCAGCAGCGGTTCCAGCGATGTCTCCGGATCGGCCACCGTCAGAATCATCAGGCCTCCAAGTGATTCCGGCCCCGCTCCCAAACTACAGCGCGCTCCAAAACTGGATAATCAGGGCGTCCTCGAACTGATTCAGGCCGGCTTTTCCGAGGGAACGATCATTCGCAAGATCGAATCCTCCCCCGTCGATTTCGATCTTTCAGCAAAAGCTATGGCTCAACTTCGCCAGAATCGCGTCAGTGAAAAGATTCTTAATGCCATGACGACGGCCATGGATGAATCGAAATAATTATCAGTTCATTTTTATATAATGCGTGGAAAGCTTCTACTGACATCATTGATGGTGCTCTTTCTGCTTCCGGCAGTCGCTCAAACTCCGCAGCAGAAGAAGCCTCAGGAGAGCCGTCAGAAGCAGGAGAAAGTAGAGAAGCGGGAACCAGGCGATTCGATTGCCATTGAGACGACCGAGGTTCTGCTTCCGGTAACGGTTCGTGATTCATCCGGCCAGTTTGTCACCGACCTGAAAGTTGAAGACTTCTCGATTTTTGAGGATGGAGCGCCACAGCCGATTTCATCGTTTGCTCTCAAACGGATGCCGGTTCATGTCGTCATGCTGATTGATACCAGCAGCAGTGTCACGCACGAGCTTGAGGATTTTAAAGATTCGGCCTGGCGTTTTATCACCAGGCTTGAGCCGGAAGACAAGGTCTCTTTGATACGGTTCGACGATGTGGTGGAGCTGGTTCAGGACTGGACGAGCAACCGGCCGACTCTAAAACGCGCGCTGAACCGGCTTCAGTCGGGAATGTTTACCAGATTCAATGAGGCGCTCTACCTTGCTGCCAGTGAACAGCTCGGCAAAATCACCGGCCGAAAAGCGATCATCGTTCTGACCGACGGAATCGACAGCGGCCGCGGATCCATCTCGAACGAAAAGGCCTTCCGCACTCTGGTCGAAGAGGAAGTGCCGGTCTATGTAGTCAGCAAAACCAGAATCCAGGGGATGGCGGAGCGCCAGGATCTGGAATACTACAATAAAATGTCCCCGGGGACGGCCAGCCGTCTCAAGATCGAATCCATCGAGATGACCCTCGCCGAACTCGATTCGAGCGAGCGGAATCTGAGCCGGATCGCCGAAGAGACCGGCGGAAGAATATTTCTTCCCGAGAGATTCGAACAACTCGATGATGCTTATCAGCAGGTGGCCGACGAGCTGAGAAGCCAGTACGTTATCTTCTACACCCCGACAAACTCGACGCGTGACGGAAGCTACAGAGCAATTCGCGTCAAAGTTAAACACCCCGGATCCCACGTAACCTCACGTTTCGGTTATTATTCGAAGTAGGCCCCGCCGGAATTAATTACAGGATTTTTCATCATGCCGACATTGCCAAAGTCGCAGCAGGGGCAGTTGTCGCAGCAAACCGCGCGGCAATTATCAAAATATTCATCGTCATTATTTTCATAACGGCATCGTCGCTTGGACTGTTTCAGAAATACGAGCGATACCTGGCGGAGTCTGCCGTATTGTCGACACCGGAGATAGCCGAGCTGGCAAAAAAGACATCAACGGACGATCGCAGTGAGTGGCTGCGATTATCGAGGATGGCGCTTGCCGCCGAGAAAGTGCAGCAGATAGCCGCCCCGATCGAACCGATCAACAATCGCGGTGAGGTATCGAGGATCGAGCTCGGTTATCAGTTGTTCTTCGATCCGATATTGTCGGCTGACAAGACCACCTCCTGCGCCTCATGTCATCATCCTGATTATGGAATGGCGGATGGTTTGAAGAAGGGCAGAGGGATTGGCTCTCATGGAATCGGCAAACAACGCGAAGCATCGGGCCGCGAACTGCAGCGTAATACTCCCAGCATTTTCAACGTCGCTTTCAGTCCGATTCTCTTCTGGGATGGCCGCGCCGGATCACTCGAAGAACAGGCTCTTGCTCCCATCTTTAACGAGGAAGAGATGAACTTCCCCGATGCGAAAGAGTTGATCGCAAGGCTGCGCGCGATACCGGCATATCGGGAAATGTTTGCCAGGGCCTTCGGATTCAATTCGAAGCAGGATGGCAGCGAGATTACGATGCAGAATGTCGCGCGGGCCGTTGCCGCATTCGAGCGCAAGCTCAATATCACCGAGACTGCATACGACTCATTCGTCAAAGGTCAGGACGACAAGCTGACGACCGGACAATTGCGCGGGCTTGTCGCCTTCTTCGGCCAGGGACAATGCGCGGCCTGCCATATTCCTCCTCATTTTCACGACGGGATTCTTTCGTCCACGGGAGTCCCTGTCTCGTCCGAAAAGGGCGCTCCTCTCGATGGCGACCCCGGCTTCGGAGCCGTTATCCGCCGTCAGGACGGTTTCGGAATGTTCAAAACACCGGGTTTGCGTAATGTATCGCAAACCGCCCGTATATGCACAACGGCGCGTTCAAGACTCTTGAAGATATTGTCGAATTCCTACAACGACGGAGGCGGCCGAGGGCGAGGCCTGAATGTTTTCAGCCAGGATACTAAAGTCGAGAAGCTCAACCTGACCGATCAACAGAAAAAAGACCTGGTGAGCTTTCTTAAATCACTCGACAGTCAGGCGCCATCTCCGGAGGTTCCGTCTAAAGTGCTCAGCGGGCTGACTCCTGTAGGCAGGTAAAAGAAGTTTACAGTTTCTGATGCTAACATCATGCCGCCTCAATCGCTCACTGTACGTACAGCCTGTGACGGTGTTAAGATGCCATCTGTTAGCCATGAGCGATATATCAAAAGAAAAAGAGATATTCATCGATCATCTGCGGGGCGCGGGATTCAAGAGGACTGCGCAGCGGGACCTCATACTTGAAGTCTTTCTCCGGACTGAGGGACACCTGAGCGCTGAAGACCTCTACAACCTGGTCAAGGCAAAAGATCCAACGGTCGGTTTTACGACTGTATACAGAACGCTCAAGCTGCTGCACGAATGCGGGCTGGCCCGTGAAGAGCGCCTCGGTGACGGACGCAAGCGGTACGAACACGATTTCAACCACGACCATCATGACCATCTGATCTGCACCGTCTGCGGAGATCTGATCGAGTTTTATAGCGAAGTCATAGAAAAGAAGCAGGATGAGATTGCCGCTCAGCACAAATTTCAACCGACACATCACAGTCTGAGAATCTTCGGCATCTGCTCCAGGTGCAGGTCCGCCCGGAAAGCTGCCGGACGATGATCGCTCCACCCACATTCAATCATTCAAAATGTCGTGAAAATATCTGACCGGTTGCTTGTTATAATGCTGATTACGGCTTCAATATTGCTTGCGGCTTGCAGTGCCGACAAGTCATCAGATACCCTGCATGAGGGTTTTTCAGAAGTCAAAAGCGTGGAAACGATCATGCCTGAAAATGTCCGTGAGATTTACCGCAGAAGCTGTGAATCCTGTCATGGCATTGATGGTCGCGGGATTGTGGGAGTCGCTCCGGGTCTCTTGAATTCCAGGCGCCGGGCTTTTGATGAATGGAATAAATACCTGCGCGATCCGCAGACAGTTCATCCTGTCGGTAATATGCCTCCGGTCTGGATGCTCGATGATGAGATCAGGCTCATGGCTGAGTATCTGGCTGATTCCGGCAGATGACAACCGGTTCGGGTTTTGCCGGTTTTTCGATTGTGTTAGTCTGACTCTTCACTTTCGGTAAACTTCTTATGATTGAAAGTGCCTTGAAAATCCTGAAGATTATCAAAGCTGTGCTGAAGGGCTATTGCTCCGGCCAGCCCGTCGATGACGCTCGTCCCAGAAAAGGCTGCTGCTAAAGGCAATTCAGTCTTTACAGGAAGTTAAATCATCATCATCACGAACCAGCTTTAGACTTTAAACTTTCCGTATGAATTCGGATCTCGAAAAACTGATTGATCAGATAACAGACGTAATCATGGCGCGGCTTAGCCATGAGAGCGTTCCCGATGATCATGCTCACTGCAGTCCGCATCATATTGCCTGTGCGCTGCAGGCGGGGCCACGAGAATCGGCCTTGCCTGGGGCCAGTCGGCAGCCGCGGGCGCCGATGTGGCGGGCTACATCGATCATACTCTGCTTAAACCTGAAGCGACGCGAGAAGAGATCGAGAAACTTTGTAAAGAGGCAGCGACTTTCAAGTTCGCTTCAGTCTGCGTCAATCCGACCTGGGTCAAGGAATGCGCCTGGCTGTTGCATGGTTCGGAGGCCAGAGTCTGCACGGTCGTCGGATTCCCTCTCGGAGCCACCCTCCCTGACGTCAAGGCCTACGAAACAAGAAGAGCCATTTTCGACGGCGCCACTGAAATCGATATGGTCATCAACATCGGAGCGCTCAAATCCGGCGATGACGATCTGGTCAGACGGGACATCTGCGGAGTTGTCGATGCGGCTCACGATGGCTGCGCTATCGTCAAGGTGATCATCGAGACCGCATTGCTCACCGACGAAGAGAAGGTCCGCGCCTGCAGGCTGGCAAAAGAAGCAGGCGCCGATTTTGTCAAGACTTCGACCGGTTTCAGCAAAGGCGGCGCCACTGTCGCCGATATCGAATTGATGAGACGAACAGTCGGTTCGGAGATCGGCGTCAAGGCTGCCGGAGGCGTCAAGGACCTTGAATCGGCACGGCAAATGATCGCCGCCGGCGCCACCAGAATTGGCGCCAGTGCCGGCATCAAAATCGTTCAGGAATCGAAGGGATTGAAAGTCGCCGGCGGAGGCTCCAATTACTAGGACCTCAAATTTGACGCTCCGATGCCTCTTTGCTATCATCACAGTCATTGTTTTCAAGGCTGTCTTTCAACTTTGAACTCTTTGGGGCACATAACTCAGTGGTAGAGTGCTGTCTTCACACGGCAGAAGTCGCAGGTTCGAGCCCTGCTGTGCCCATCCCACACCACGAGCATTCAGCATGGAGTTCCGCCTTCAGGCGGAACTTTCCCACGCATACCTTCTAGCGGAGAGTTCCGCGTGCACGCGGAACTCCTGCGATGCGGGAACTCCATTCATACACAGCAATGACAAATAAGGAAATCATCGCAAAGTTTCACCACCAGCCGGAGTTGAGTGTCGATTTTGATCTCGATTGCTGGCGCATCGCACAACGGATTAGCATCTCCCACCAATGGAACGGAGATCCCTCCCCTCCTGAGTTGAAGACTACTGCGATGGTCCTGTGGAGCAGAGAAGCGCTCTTTTTCGGTTATGAATGTGAATACACCGAACTCGACGTCGATGAGGAGTTCGATCTGAGTGAGGAGCGATATGCTTTATGGGATCGCGATGTCTGCGAGGCTTTCGTGCGTTCGCCACTGGAGCCTGATGAGAAGGTCTACAAGGAGTTTGAGGTCGCCCCGACGGGCCAGTGGATAGATTTGAAGATAGACCGGCGTGTCATGCTGGCGGACTGGCAGTGGCGAAGTGGAATGCGAACAGCTGCAAAAATAGATCATTCGAAAAAGATCTGGCGCGCGGTCATGTCCATACCATTCGAGGCCTTCGGATGCTCACCCGGTGCTGGAGACATCTGGCATGCCAACCTTTTCCGATGCGCTCGGTTCAAAGGAGAGAGACAATACCTGGCATACTCTCCCACCCTCACCGAAAACCCGAACTTCCACGTTGCTGAAAAGTTCGCCGGCTTGATATTTCAGATCACCTAAACTCAAAGGACCGGCGCCTTGTATATTTCCAGATTGCTGATAGTCGGGCAGGCGCGTGAATCCTCGATGGCGATTCTCAGCTTCTGCGTTTTGACGGCGGGGAATCGAACGATACGTTTGTGGCCGATGGTTGTCTGACTGGAAACATTCAGCCAGTTTTTCCCATCCCATACTTCAACTGAAAATTTCTTGACCCGCTGGCCGAGAGCGATATTCTCCTGAATGAGGACGGTGTTGAATTCAGTCTCGCGGCCGAAATCCAGCTCCAGAGAAGCTTGTTTGACGCCATCGTCGGTTGCCCAGAAAGTATTACGGTCCGAATCGACAGCTTTCGCAGGGCTGAACTGAGTCGAATTGGAGCGGGTGTTTGTGGCCGTCAAGCGGCCGGAAGCGAGATTGGTTTTGAATGCCTCATCTCTTGCCTGTTTGAATTCGATCAGGCGCAGCTCGTCGTTTTCGTTGACCATTCCGCGACGGTCGACTCCGATATTGAGCAGCAGGTTCCCATTCCTGCCTACCGATTTGTAGTAGATCTCCATCAACTGGGCGACTGTTTTGACCTTGCCGTCTTCATTTGAGTGATAGAACCATCCGGGTCTGATCGATACATCGCATTCCGCGGGGATCCACGAGGTTCCGTTTTCATCTCCGGTGTTGAGCGCCTTTTCATCGGCGAATCCGGGGAAAGAGCCTTCATTGTCTCTGAGCGACCAATTTGTCTCGCCTGCTATTCCGCGTTCGTTTCCGACCCAGCGTATGTCCGGGCCGGCATCGCTGAAGATGACCGCATTGGGCTGAATTTTCTTTATCGTGGCGAAGAAGCCGTTGAAGTCATAGACCATGCGTTTCTGATTGTCGTTGGCTCCATCGAGCCAGGCTTCAAACACCTCGCCGTAATTCGAGAGCACCTCACGCCATTGTTCCTGATAAACGCGGTTGTATTTCGGTTTTCCGTATATCGGGTGGTTGCGGTCCCAGGGTGAGATATAGACGCCGAATTTCAATCCATACTCGCGGCAGGCCTCGGACAGGTCTTTGAGAATGTCGCCCCGGCCATTGCGCCAACTGGAATTTTTCACTGAATATTCGGTCGTGGCGGACGGCCAGAGGCAGAAACCGTCGTGATGTTTGGCGGTAATGATGATGCCCTTCATTCCCGCGGCTTTGACTGTGCGCGCCCACTGGCGTGTATCGAGCGAGGTCGGATTGAAATTGTCCGGATGAGCCCGGCCTTCGCCCCATTCGTGATCGGTGAACGTGTTCATGCCGAAATGCACGAAAGCATAATATTCAAGCTCCTGCCAGGCAGCCTGAGCGGCTGACGGGACCGGGGCTATCGGCTGCGGCGGCGCCGGCTTCAAGCCGATGAAAGATATGCCTGTGAAAAGGGTGATAACGGCCAGCGTTGAAATTTTGATCATTTTATTTTGTTGAAGACGTCCCCTCGACAACTTTGATGTAAGTCTTGAGAGGAGGGTTTGTGAGTTTGTCTACCTTGCCGCTCGGCCAGCGAATCTCGACACTGTCAATTCTGGTTTGCGCTCCAATGCCGATCACTTCTCGCGGGTCATGGGAGGCCAGGTAGCTGCCGCCGCTGGTCTTCAGACGCGAATGCTTCACCCCGCCGGCAATCCACGTGATGATCGCGCCGATGGCGTCTGAGTTGCTCTTCGTCGCGACTAGCTGAAGCCCCAGCCAGTTGTTCCGATTGCCTCCATCATTGCGCAGCAGCGGTGGCGCTTCCCCGTTGTTGGAAACCAGCACGTCAAGGTCGCCATCGTTGTCATAATCACCAACGGCCATCCCGCGACTGGAAAAATCTTTGGCGAAGACGGCGCCTGATTGCTTGCTCAGGTTCCTGAAGCCTCGCCCCGTATTTTCGAACAACAAAAGCGGTTCTTTGTAACTCACGCGGGAGGCGCGCATTTCAATCAAGTCGTCCGGGTGGCCGTTGACGAGGAAAAAGTCCGTGTCACCGTCGTTGTCATAATCGAAGAACTTCAGCCCCCAGCCGCTTAATAACTGCGTGGCCGATCCAATTTCTCCCGGTTCATCCGTAAAGGTCAGGTCCTTCTGATTGTGGTAGAGGCTGAAAAATTCCTGATCAATGTTGGCGACGAACAGATCCTGCCATCCGTCACCGTCGTAATCCGCCGCATCCACTCCCATCCCTGAACGAGGCTTTCCCGCATCGCTGTATGCCACACCTGCCCCAAGCCCCACCTCCTCGAATTTCCCCCCGCCTTTATTGATGAAAAGAAAGTTGGGCATCGTATCGTTAGCCACGAAGAGATCCATCAACCCGTCGTTGTTGACATCGGTCGCAACCGCACCGAACGACTTGCCGGGGTGATCCGCAATCCCGGATTCTTTACTGGCATCGGTGAATGTGCCGTTGCCGTTATTGTGAAAAAGGCGGCTCGGTCTTGGCTTGAACAAGCGCGGAACGCAATAGTAGCGGCTGCTCATCTTCTCATCGGTGCAAAGGGTAATCTGCGACTTGTCGTAATCAACGAAGCTGGAAGTGAACAGATCCAGCTTGCCGTCGTTATCGTAATCAAACCACACTGCGCATGTGAACCACCCCTGAGCTCCCACGCCTGCTTTTTCGGATGCGTCAGTGAAGGTGCCGTTGCCGTTGTTGCGGTAAAGAATATTGCGGCCGTAACTCGTCACATAAAGATCGACCCATCCGTCTGCGTCATAATCCCCCGCGGCGGCTCCCATACCGAATGTGCCGCCCGCGACGCCGGCCTTGTCCGTCACATTCGTGAATGTGCCGTCGTGATTGTTGCGGTAGAGAGCGTTCTTAAGCGGCGTGGCCGGAGTGAAAAAATCCGATGGCCCGCTGTTGACGAGGTAGATGTCCATCCACCCGTCGTTGTCATAATCGAAAAAAGCGCACCCGGACCCGACTGTCTCCGGCAGAAAACGCTCCGGTGAGTGAGCGTTGTTGTGAACCCAGGTGATGCCGCTGACTTTTGTAGAAACCTCTTCAAAGGTCACAAGGGACTTCACCTGCACCGGCGTTTGCCCGGCCTGAGAGGTGAAAGGCAAAACGAGAGCAGGGGCGAAGAATAGCAGGAGAATTATTGTCCTGTGCCTGACTGAGATGTTCATCCGTTTTTACAGAACCTCCTGGAGCGTTTCATTGTGTGACCACGAACGGCGACTGAAGCTTGATCAGCTTTTTTGTCATCATGTCCCTGGTTTCGATTATTGCCGTGTAGCGACCCTCAGGCAAACCAGTCAGTTTGATAAATCTCGCGAATGTCAGGTGCGGCGCGGGCAGGGAAGTATTCTCAGTGAGCACATAATCTATCGGCTTGGAGACTGCCTGACCGTCCTTCATCAGCCTCACCGAGACCCATACCATCGGATTGCCCGTCTCCTTGTTAACTTCTGCGTTATACACTTCGAAGAAGACGATCATGCTGTCTTCGGCACGAAACTCGTGGCTGGGTGAAGGCCGAATCTGCACTCCGGCCTGGCTGAATACGTCAACCGGTTCCGGGGCACCCGCCACTTTTTTGATCGGTTCAACATGACGGCTGAGCACAACCCCGCTCGTCGAGAATTCAGCATCCATGGCAGGAAGTACGAGTTTGTCCCTTTTTGCCGCAGTTTTCCCGGTTGCGCGATCTCTGAAGACCAGCTCGATATCGTAACTGCCCGGAGCGAGTTCCATATCCTGCCGAACAAAAATGTTGTTCTGCAGGACGCTCTGATACTGTTCGTTAGTCAGCCCGATATTAAAGCTGCCTCCGAGCCGGGAAATAACCTTCCCAGACTTTTCACGGATCAAGCCGAGTACGTCGAACTGGACGATCTGCTTGTCGCCCTTGCGATCAAACTTCATCGCACCTGGCGGGACTTCGATTGACATGGGAATAACGTAGTTACCTCCGCGGAATCTGAACGGGCTCAACTCGACGAACAATGACAAGGCCGGATTGGCTTCCGCCGCCGCAACACCGGCAAGTAGCTTCTTCTCCTCCGCTGAAAAAGATACTAATTCTTCACCGGCATTGGCATAGTACCCGCCGCGCGCGGTTATCCTGGTATCGGGGCGGCGCACTTCTACCTTCAACTTGCGGAAGCTGCCGTCAAAG
This sequence comes from Acidobacteriota bacterium, assembly GCA_016710075.1. Classification (GTDB taxonomy): domain Bacteria; phylum Acidobacteriota; class Blastocatellia; order RBC074; family RBC074; genus JADJLO01. The sequence goes on from JADJLO010000003.1 coordinate 173,930, forward strand.
TTTGCGTCTGAGCTGTACCAGGCCAACGTATAGCGTGCACGGATTTCTTCATCTATGCGATTTAAGCCTTTGGCAAGGTCGTTGGTGCCTTTGATGAACTCTCCGCCGGTATCGCCTGCGATGCGGTACAGAATGTCATACTCGCGGTTGAGGCCTTCGTGCCGGACATTGTCAAATACGTTCTCACCGCCTACTGCCTGTATCCGGCTTTCGGTGGAGGCCAGACCTGAAACACCTGCAAGCGGTGCGGTCGGCACGGGCGATGTAGATTGAGGAGCGCTTGTCCTGAGTCCCGCCGAGTCCATGATATAGATTGCAATGTTGGCACGGTTGGCGATGTCAATCACGCTTTGAACCTGCCAGTCGAGGGTGGAGGAGGTAATGAATCCCTGTGAAAATAGAATGACGGTCTTTTTACCCGGCAGCCCCTGCTGGGCCGAGCAGATTGCCGCCAGCGCAGCAAGGACGGGACGCGCCCGTTGAATGCTCAATTGCGATCGAAGAAGGTTGAATTGCTGGAGTATACGATTGACAATTAAGGCCCGCCCTGCAGCCGAGCCCTGGGCCGCCGCCGCCGCGCCCGCGGCAGCCCCCGAAGGAGATGCCGACGGATCGACGCCCCCCAGACTGTTGAGCTCAGCCCTCATCTGCTCAATTCCCTCCGTAAGCTGGCCGCGCTCCAGGCTCTTGTTTGAGGCAGGCATCATCGCACCCTTTTCCAACGACGCAATGAGCTTTGCCTTGTCCTGGGTGAACGACTGGAGCAGTTGCAAATCGTTGGCGATGCCGAATACTGCAACCGTGTCGGCATCGGTAATCCGCTCTCGAATATATTTGAGAGATCCTTCCTTCACTTGCTTGAAGTTTGCAAGGTCTGTCGTCGCTCCATCCATGACCAGTGAAATCAAGTTACTCCTGCCGCCTCCGAATGCGGCGCCGGCGGAAGTTGCCGGCGTCACCGGATCGGTCGTCCCGGGTTGCGGCGTTTCACTGCCTCCGCCAAGAGGCGGCTCAAAAAAATCCACCTTCTGGACGGTCCCATTTTCAAAGACGGTAAAATCTTCAGTTTTCAGGTCTGTGATGTACTTTCCCTTTTTATCTTTGACGATGACGTCCATTGTCACCAGGCGCGTTTCAACCCTGATGGCATCATCCTGCTTCTTTTGAGCATCCTTGTCCTTTTGTGATTGGGCCAGTCCCGGCTGCAAGGATACGGCGAGCGCTACAAGAAGGCTGACAAGAGAGCGACGAGGCCATCTCATCGGGCGCGCCTTTAAAAAGTGGCTTGGGGTAAACATGCTGTGCCTCCTTGAGGGGTAATAGCCCTAATCTGGTAAATACCGGTTTTCAGCGTGGCCGCGGTGACGGCGGACTGACCACACCGCTATCGGTCGTCTGTCCGCCGCTGTTTTTGAGCCGCTCGACGATCTGCATCTCCTGCTGCGCACGTTGCGGTTCTTTAATTCGGGTATAGAGCAGAGCGAGATTATAATGCGCTTTTGAATCGTCAGGATTCAACTTGACCCCGGTTTCCAGCTCCTGCCGTGCCCGGGGATAATTCTTAAGCTTCAGATATGTCGAGCCAAGAGCAATGTGCGCATAAGCAAACGACGGGGCGAGGAGAATGGCTTTTTCAAGGAATTCAACAGCCTGCTCATTCTCGTTTTGCTCCTGTGCGATCAAACCCAGATAGTAGAAAGTTTCAGGTGTTCCGGCGTCTTTCCGGATACTCTTCTCAAGCCACTCGCGCGCCTCTGTATATTTTTTCTGTTTGAGCAGGGTATAGCCAAGATGCATCTGCACCTGGGCCTGATCGGGGCGCATCCGCAGAGAGTCGCGGAAGGACTCTTCAGCCGCTTGAAGGTCGGGCTTCCTGAGCCAGGTCACCCCTGAAATGAAGTAATAAGACGGCTCGTCGGGTCTGAGTTCGATGGCTCGTTTGAGCGCCAGTATGGCTTCGCCATTTAACTGTAGATCAAGCGCAATCAGAGCGTACTTGTACAGCAGATCAGGCGAGTTTCCGATGACGCTCCGGGCGCGATTGAGATAGAGTGCGGCGGTTTTATTGGTACCCCTTGCCTGCGCAACCATGGCCATGCCAAGAAGCGCATCCGCATTTGCCTCTTCCAGTTTCAGCGATTGTTGATAGCTCGCTTCAGCCTTGTCAATGACACCTTTTCTCAAGTACGCCTCGCCAAGGAAGGCAGACATTGAGGCTGCCGGCGTGAGTGACTGTCCGGCATTCTCAATAAAACCGATGCATTCATCAAAGCGCCCGAGAGAAAGCAGCAACCATGCCAATCTGGAAGCGGCTTCCGCATTCCCCGGCTCCAGGCGGAGCACTTCTTTCAATTCCACCACGGTTTTTTCCGGCGCGCCCTTGAGCAGATAAAGACGGGCCAGATTGAGATGCGCCCCGGTCATTCCGGGATCGATGCGAATGGCGCGCGCGAAGAGGGCTTCAGCTTCGGGGAGTCTCCCCTTCATGGCGTGAACCGTGCCGAGGAGATTGAGCGCTGAAGCTTCGTTGGGCCTCGCTTTCAGGATCTGATTTAACTCTTTCTCCGCCTCCTCGATGCGATTGTCACGAATAAGCGCGGCCGCCTGCTCAATCCTCGCAGCATAACTTTGAGCCGGGGTCTGAGCCGGAATGAGAAGAGTAAAAAGAAGCGAGATGATAATTACTCGTACACAAAATCGCAGGGGCAGGCCGGAATTCCCGTCCTGGTTTAAAACGAAACGGAGCGTGCGCCCAATATTACCGATCTTGATTGGTAGTGGTGAAAACACAGCTTTATCTCTTCAATATATTAATTAACGGATACTGTAGGCGAATTCATCCTTTGGTAGATTGCCAGGAATTACAGAATTCGACGGCGCAGGCTCCGGCGTCGTCGAATTCGCCTAAGTATGGGGGAAAAAAAAGAATCGCCAACAGTACCAGTAGTCAACTAACGACTGGTCGGCTTGCCTGCGCTCTTGAGATCTTTCTGATCCATGAGGCCCTGACCCTCCCTGATCGTCAGTAATTTGTTGACGTTCACGTTGGTGATTTTGTCGACTATGCCGCTGGGCCAGCGGATCTCGATGAGGTCTGCCTTTGCCCGTTTTTCAAGTCCGAAATGAAGCCTCAAATCATTTTGTGCGAGGTAGCTGCCGCCGCCTCGAACTTCGTCTATTTGCGTCAAATTGCCGGAGACGACTTTCACCTTTGCACCTATCCCGTCACGATTACTCTTGACGCCAATCGTTTTGACAAGGATGAAATTGTTGGCGTTGCCGCCATCATTGCGCAGAAGTTGCGAGGGGCCGTCCAGGTCGCTGATGATCATATCGACATCACCGTCATTGTCGAAGTCCGCGAATGCCACGCCACGGCCTGCCCGCTCCTGCATCAGCGGCGCACCGAACTGCGCGGCGACTTCCGTGAAAGTCCCGTTACGGTTGTTATGATGCAGCAATTTTCGCTGGTGGTAGTATTGCAATTGCGGGTAGACATGCCCGTTGGCAATGAACAGATCAACCCAGCCGTCGTTATCGTAATCGAAAAATTTAGTCCCCCACCCGACGAAAGGCATGCTGATGGTGGCGAGATTCGCCTTGTAGGAAACATCTGTAAAGGTGTTGCGCGCGTCGTTATGGTAAAGCGTGTTGTAATCGTCCACGAAGTTGGTTACGAAAATGTCGAACCGCCCGTCATGATCATAGTCGCCGACAGCCACTCCCATGCTCCCCTGCTCGGCGCCGTCCTGACTGAGTGCCGTGCCCGAGAGAAAGCCGATTTCCTTGAATGTGCCGTCTCCGTTGTTATGGTAGAGGAAGTTCGGCGTCGAATCATTGGCCACATAAATGTCCACCCAGCCATCATCGTCGAAGTCACTGCAAAGGACTCCCATTCCAAAATAGCCGTTTGGATCCGAAACCCCGGCCTTTTTCGAGACGTCGGTGAACGTGCCGTCCCCGTTGTTGTGAAAGAGCGAATCACCCGACCCGCGCATGCCTCTGGGACCGCATTGCACCGCTACTCCCTTGTACTGGCATGTCTTGTCCTTGCCAAACTCCGGAAGATGGTTGAGATCGTACTCCACATAATTGACGACTATCAGGTCCAGTTTTCCGTCATTGTCATAATCGAGAAAAGCGGCGCCGGCTGACCATCGCGTGTCGTCTACGCCTGCAGTCCGGGTAACATCAGTGAAAGTCCCGTTTCCATTGTTCCTGAAGAGATGATTCGATCCCAGAGATGTAACGTAAAGGTCGTCGAATCCATCGTTGTTATAGTCGCCAACAGTCGCTCCCATTCCCCATCCGACATCGCCTGTGCCGGCCTTGTCCGTCACATCGGTAAAAGTGTTATCGCCGTTGTTGTGATAGAGGGCGCTCCTTGTTTTCTCGCCGGACTTCGCCAGATCGACGCTCAGGCAGTTGACCAGGTAGATGTCCTGATTGCCATCATTGTCGTAATCGAAAGCAGCCACTCCGCCGCTCATTGATTCGACGAGGTATTTTTTTTCAGGTGAGGCGACATGTTTGAAGGTGATCCCGGCTTGCGCCGTGATGTCAGTAAACCGAATCGCAACGGGCTGGTTGCCGGTCGTCTGCGACAAGGCTGCCGGCAGCAGGAGGATGAAAAATGTTAGGATCCAGACTCTTTGGAATAACAAGGATGTTTACCTTCCTGATGGTCACGGATTACTTTGACCGCGAGCCCTGGCTTTGAGCTGGTTGGAGATTTCAATCTGACTCTCGCCTTCCGCCCGGCGCCCTGCGGCAAGATAAGCCCGTCCCAGTTGGTAATGAGTATAGGCCTCATCAGGCTTGAGCTTCACGGCCGTTTCAAGCCGCTCCACGGCTTCCTTGATGTCTCCCTGTAAAAGCAAGGCTTTGCCCAACTCATAGTGAGCTTCGGCATAATCGGGCTTGAGCCGGATGACTTCTCTCATGACTTTGATGCCGCGTTCAGTTTTTTGACCTGCCAGCAGGGCAAAGCCAAGGTGGTATCTGGCCTGGATATCAGCCGGATTGGTGGCTAATTCGCTTTCAAACTCCTCGGCGGCCTCGTCAAGTTTTCCCAGTTTCAGGTAGATCTGGCCTGAATAGAAATGAACCAGTCGGGTTTTGCTGTCCAGCGCCAGAGCCGCCTTTAATTCTTCGAACGCCTTATCTGTCTCGCCCTGCTCATCATAAGCCCTTCCCAGAAGGATATGAAGTTGCGGGGTGTTGCCGCTCCGGACAACCATCTGCTGGATTATCTGGTTGGCCTCTCCCTGCTTCCCCTGTTTGATGAGCGCAATGGCAAGCATGTAATAGAGACCCGGATCATTAGTCTTTACTGAAACGACATCGGCCAACAATTCGGAGGCTCTCGAATAGTTATCTGCCATAGAAGTAGCTCGTCCCGAGCAACTGTTTAGCCGATAGATTGGCCGGATTGGCTTTCATTTCGTTTTCAAACGGCTCAATGGCCTGTTGATACAACTCTGCCTTGTAGCAGGCCAGGCCCCAGTTGAAGTTAATCTGTTCCAGATTGGGATTCCATTTAGCGGCCAGCGCGAATTGTTCTGCCGCTGCGCGAAAGTCCTGCCGCTGTGCTCGCAGAATGCCGATGTTATTGTGTGCGCTGGCGATCACCTTAGTGTAGTAATCCTCTCCGCCCTTCAGTTTAAGGGCCGCTTTTTCATCCGGAGCCCCCGCCTCGGCCACGACACCCACGGCCGAAACCATCTCCATCACTTTACTGTTCTGTTCACCCATGCCGGCGGGCGGATTAAGGTAGGTCGCAGTCTTTATCTCGTCGCTCCTGAGACTGTCGGCCTTCAATTCCGATGACAGCTTTAACTCCTGCTCGCCTTCCTGAGTCAAGCCGGTTTTGAGAAGGGACTGGCCAAGCCGGTAGTGAGCCTTGGCTACCTGAAAATCATTGTAGTTCACCGAAGGTGTAAGGGCGATGCTCTTTTTGAGCACTTCAATCGCCCGGTCATGCTTATCCAGTGTCAGGTATGCCTGGCCAAGATGAAAATAGGGATCCGGGTTTTCAGGCCGTAGCCGGGAGGCCTTTTCCAGCAAGATAACGGCCTGTTCCATCCTTCTTTCCATGAGGTGAATGATCCCCAGATAATAATTGGCGAAGTAATCGTCAGGGTTCGAATTCAGTGCAATCCTGAATTCTTCAGCGGCATCATCGAGCCGGCTGGTGCCGTCTTTGAGCAGGTATGTCAGTCCCAGGTAGTAATGGGCGCTGGAGGATTTTGGATCGAGAGCGATGGCTTTTTTGAACTCATCTATTGCTTCTTCTAAAAAGACCATTTCCCGGAAAGCCCGGCCGAAGCTGATGTGCAATTCAGGCCGGTCCCCGAGCTGGCGCAGCATACGGTTGTATATCTGGCGTGCCGGAGCGATCTGACGCTGTTTGAGGTACGCCAACCCAAGCGTATACCCGACATCATAATCCCGCGGCGCGAGTTTCAGCGCCGTTTCAAGCTCACCGACAGCCTTGGCAAACTCTCCGCGCATAAACCAGCTCTTGCCAAGCATGTGGTGCGCGTCGGCGTTTTGCGGGTTGAGGGCAATCGCTCTGTTCAGTGGGTCGAAAGTTTTCTCATACTGCCCGGCAACGAAGTATGCAATCGCCAGATCGATGAGTCCTTGCGGCGAATCCGGCCGGTAAAGGGCGGCAGCTTCAAGAGCACTCACTGCCTTTCCAGATGCATTTTGCGCCGAGTGAATTTTACCAAGATTGCCGTAGGCTTCGGCCAGAATAAGGGTGAATTCCGCTTCCGCCGCTGCCGAATTGCCGGCGCGGCTGTGAGTTTCCGCTGCTTCATAATGCCGCCGGATCGCATCCTGGGGCGATTGGATAAATGTCAGTAGAAAGAGAAGAGGCAGGAAGACCGAATGTGAAAATATAACTGCCATGGGTTATTAGTGATGGTTAGAAACAAGTACGGAGGGCTGAATACAAACAGCCCTCCGTCTTTAAGATCAGCCATGTTGCCAATCTGATCTACATCAGAACGACAACTTCAAGCCAAACTGGATCTCACGAGGTCCGCGGTTACCGGTCAGGTAACCGAATTGCCCGTTGGTTGGTTTACCGAAATTCGAATCACTGGCGACCTGTTGCAGAGACAGGTTCCCGTCGACCCCGGTAAGGTTCACGTGGTTGAAGACATTGAACATCTCGGCGCGGAACTGAATGCCAAAACGCTCACGCACTTTCCAGTTCTTGTTTACCGAGAAGTCTACGTTGGCGAGCCCGGGACCGCGGATTGCTCCACGCCCCAGTGTGCCAAATTGCCCAACGCCGGGCAGAGAGAACGCCGCAGGATTAAGATACTGCAACGGATTGCTGGTCTTGAGATAAATGGGTACTCCCGAGACCAGATTTGGACGCTGAGAGCCGGCGCCGGCCAGACCGGCAGTGTTGGCTCCACTTGTGACGTTGATCGGCACACCGCCCACCAGGGAGACGATTGCATTGACCTGCCAATCACCCAGAATATGATTGACGAAGGCTCCCTTATCCTTGAACGAAGGCAAAACGTAGACACCGTTGGCGACAAACATTTGCCGGCGGTCAAGATCCGAATCGCCACGATCGAGGCTGTAGTTGAACGGGTCAGTCACAGCACTGGTGTATGACTGAAGCGGAACGTCCGAAATGGCATGGCTCCAGGTATAGGCCACCTGGAAAGCCAGACGGTTGGAGAATCGTTGATTAACCCAGATCTGCATTGCGTGGTATGTCGAGTTCCCCGTGGACTCGCTTCCGGTAACAGGGCCGAGGCCCTTGTAAATCCGGTTGGCGTTCTGCAGGTCTCCAACGTTACCGGCGTTAGCCCGGACGGCCTGAGCGATCTGAAGTCGGGCGCTCGGAGTCACATCGTTATAACTTCCGCCACGACGCCAGATGTGCGTCCCTTGGTTTCCGATGTAAGAGGCTTCCACCACTGTATCCTTCAATACTTCGCGAGAGATGGTGGCGTTCCACTGCCAGCTCTCGGGAGGACGGAAATCAGGATTAACCGCTGCGAAAGCAGTGTTTGAGCCTACTCCCGCGACTGCATTCTTCAAGCCGGGGTTGATCGTATCCAGACTGCGACATGTCGGGCAATCAGCCAGTCTGAGAGTGTCTCCCTGCCAACCCGTATCGACAGTAGTCGTCCAGGGTGGATTGCCGGCCATACGCAGTAGATCTTCGATAACCTGCGATCGGCTCATGAAACGTCCGGCTCCCAGGCGGAGTGCGGTCTTGCCGTCGCCGAAGAGATCCCATGCGATGCCTACACGTGGCTGGTAACCCGCATTGTAAGGTTTGACCAGTGAGCGTGGTAATCCGGCCGCGCTGGCCTTATCGGCCGTCACCAGGCCGCTAAGCGGATTCTTGCCGTCGTACCGGCTCAGGACGTAGTTGCTGACGCGGTCATTGTCCGAGTATGTCGGAGAGTACCTTGACCACCGCATTCCCATAGTGACTGTCAGCCGCGGACTGAATTTCCACGTGTCGGTCCCGTAAAATTCAAAATCATGCCAGCGGCCCAGCACTTTCTCCTGGCGATCGAGTTCCGTGTATTGAGTGAGCGGCAAATCTTTGAGCAGCAGCTCGGAAATCAAATTGCCGGTTCGCCCGTTAGCTGATTGAACGGTGTAAAGACCACTGGCGCCGGTAGTGAGCTCGTTTTTAATATTGTGGCTGAAGAGCCCGCCGGCCTTGAAGCTGTGGCTGCCCCATACCTTTGAGAGGTCATCTTTGATGACCCAGAGGTCCTGGTGATTATCCCAGGGCGCCTGGTGCCACAGAGTAGGATACCCGTCCGTTCCCCATCCCACGGTCGGAAGGCCGGTGCCTTTGACACGCGGGAAGACGGTCGGGAACTTGGAGGCGATCTCATCGTTGAGCGCCTGACCTGCCTGGTTGGTCGTGACGAAGATGTCATTGCCCGACCGCGAAAACTGGAACTCGTTGACGGTGGATGATGTCAGAGTAGTCGACAGCTTGACGGCAAAACTCTTGCTGGGCTGATTCCAGTCCGAACTCAGGGTTGGGAATGGAGTATCGCCCCAGAAGTTGCCTGCCGCATTTTTTCGATCCCATGCCTCGTTGATAAAGCGGACCATCAGATTCATCTTGCTGTTGATGATCACATCACCGCGAATGCTGTCCTGTCGGGTGGCAACAGGCTCCAATGCGGAGGAAATCCAGTTGGTCGATCCCGGATTATTCGGATTGGGGAAAATCTTCATGATAGCCAGGCCTGCGGGGCTGAGCCGGTTTGCCGGAATCGTATCGTTAGGGAAGCAGGCACCGAAGTTTCCGTTTACCGTCCCTTTCGGGTCACACCCTCCGGTAAGGAATGGGTCGCGCGGACGCCCTGCCGTTAGCGCTCCGCTGAAATTTCCGACTCTCTCCTGAGGGTTCGGGACCTTGGCCGACAGGACGGTGCCGCGGCCTTCACGTCGCCATTCTTCCGACCAGAAGAAGAAGATACGGTCTTTCAAGATCGGCCCGTTGAAATTGAAGCCGAAGTTGTTGTAACGCAGCTTCTGCTTGGGCTGTCTTGCCGAGTTAAGGAAGAAATCAGTCGAATTGAGTGCATCATTGCGGAGGAACTCAAAGGCCGTGCCGTGATACTGATTGCCGCCGCCTTTGGTGATCAGGTTGATGACGGCTCCCTGCGCCTGACCGAATTCCGCGCTGAAGCTGTTACGCTCTACGCGGAACTCCTGAATGGAGTCAATCGACGGGAAGACCAGGAGCGTGGCATTTGACCCCACATCCATGTTGTTGACTCCGTCAACAGTCCACAGGTTTCCGTTCGACTGATTACCGTTGACGGACATGTCCACGTGGGAATCAAGTCCTGTACCGCGAACGGCAAAGTTGCCGCCCTCTCCGGGAGAAACCCCGGGAATCGTAGTCACAAGTGCGGCATAGTTGCGCCCGTTCAGGGGCAATTCCTTGACCTGCTTCTCCGAGACAAGGCTGCTTACCTTGCCGCCGGTGGTGTCCAGTTGAGGAGTTTCGCCGGTCACCGTAACAGTCTCAGTCACTTCTCCAATCTGAAGCGCCAGGTTGATGACCAGACTCACTGACGTGGAGTTCCACACCTGTGTTGGTCGTTTTCTTGAAACCCTGAGGAGATGCACTTACCGTGTAAACTCCTATGGGCAGACTGGGCGCCGAGTAGAACCCGTTATCGTCTGTTTTGACTGTTCGGGTAAACCCTGTCCGTTCCTCTTTTAATACTACATCGGTCTTGGGAACGCCTGCCCCCTGCGGATCTCGCACAGTGCCGTTAATATTGCCCACTGTACTGGTTTGGGCGTGAACAACAGTCGAGCTCAAACTCAGCAGCAAAATCGCCACCAGATAGAGCAGACTGCCCAATACGTGCCGACCTTTTTTGCTTATCATTTAGAGAAGCACTCCTTTACGTGTTGATTTCTGAGAAAGTTAAATAGGGTAATTGCTTGAAAAGAAATAGGAATTCTAACAACTTAGAGTGCTGATTCGCGAAGATTGCACGCTTAAGGCACCGCTGATGATCCGGTGTTACATTAATTAATCCCGCAAAGAACGCGGGTAACGGTCTAAATTATTATTCAGGTATGAAACGGTACTGTATCTGATGAACGCCGTGGATTATACGCAAAAATTGAATCTGGTCAAACCATTTTCGGCAATTTCACGATTGTGGCAGACCATATTCAGATGATGGGGAAGAAGCACTGGCGACGGCACGTAAAAATCGGCGAAGGGGTTACCAGAGATAGCGACCCGATTCGATCAATGAGTCGGCGATTAATCGGCGCGATTCGATTGTATTGATCGGAGTTTGCGGAGCGAGTCGTTCAAATGCCTGCATCAGTTTGGCGGATTCTTTAACAGCTCCCGCCAGGTTGCGAGCGCTGATTGCGACGCGATCTGCCGCATCGTTGACGTAGACGCGCAACATCTCCGTCGGTATCCGGCATGCGTCTGCGCCCTTCGCGGAGACGAGCTTCTCGACACGAAGAATAGCGCTTTCGATGGCGTATGCCTCGATGATGATATCGGCCGCCAGCGCGACGGCTTCCTGTTCTTCGCTCAGTTTGTCGCCATGGCTTTCAACCAGGGATGAGAGAGCGAGTCTCGCCGTCTCCTTGACGGATTTAAGAGTGCGCCTTGCCGTCGGGACGCCTTCATCTCCGAAATAGATCCTGGTGCGGTCGATGATATCGCTGATCGATTCTGAAAGGTTTTGCAACTGGTCTTTTCCAGCCCCTTTGAGCAGTCGTGTCGGAATGAGGATTCTCTGGATCTCGTTTGTGCCTTCGTATATTCGCGTAATGCGTGCGTCCCTGTAGGCGCGCTCAGCCGGGTAGTCTTTGGAATATCCGTATCCGCCATACACCTGAACCGTTTCGTCAGTCACAGTCGCGAGGGCCTCGCTGGTCCAGACCTTGACGATAGAGCATTCAACCGCGTACTGCTCGATTGCTTTGAGGACCTGCATCGAGTCATTTGAATCCACATTTTCAAGCGCCTTGTCGACCATCCCCAGCGTGCGCCAGACCATGGCATCACCGACGAAGCAGCGAATGGCCATTTCGGCGAGCTTACGTTTGATCAGCCCGAAATTCGCAATTGCCCGGCCGAACTGGTGACGCTCTTTAGAATATGCAATCGAATTGTTGAGCGAAATTTTTGCGCCCCCGATGTTGCGACTGCCCAGTTTCAAGCGCCCGAAATTGAGAATGTTGAAGGCCACGACATGCCCTTTTCCAATTTCGCCGAGGACGTTTTCGACCGGGACCTTGCAATCTTCGAGCATGACGGCGGTCGTGGAGCTCCCGTCGAGCCCGAGTTTTTTCTCCTCATGACCGCTGACGGCCCCGTGATCGCGTTCGACGATGAATGCGGTGAATTTCTCGCCATCGACTTTGGCGAAAACTATGAAGATATCGGCAAAGCCTCCGTTGGTGATCCACATCTTCTGCCCTTTGAGCAGGTAGTGCTTTCCATCCGGTGTCAGCGTGGCTTTGGTTTTGGCGTTGAGAGCGTCCGATCCGGCGCTCGGCTCGGTCAGGCAGAATGCGGCGATCAGTTCGCCTGAAGCCAGCCTGGGAAGATATTTGGCGCGCTGTTCGTCGTTGCCGAAATAGACGATGGGCAGTGTCCCGATCGTCGTGTGAGCACCCAGACTGGCGCCGAATGACGGCATGAGCGCGATCTGTTCGCCGACAAAAGCGGAACTGACCTTGTCCAGACCAAGTCCTCCAAATTGTTCAGGAATGTCGATGCGCAGCAGATCGAGTTCACCGGCTTTAAGCAGCAATTCCCTTGTCACCGGCCAGTCCTTGGCGTAAATCTGTTCAGACCGCGTCATGACCTCTTTTTGCATGAACTCCTCGGCCACGCCTGCAAACATCTGCTGCTCTTCGCTGATATCTTCTCGGGTAAAGACATCCTCCGATTTGCGACCCTCAAAGAGGAACATCCCGCCTTTGACCACACTGACTTTGCCCGTTTCGCTCATTTTTAAAAGCTCCTGTAATAAATATTTGACGTCAATCGGATTAGCCGATCAGCTTTACCCTTTTACTCAGACTATTTCCAATGGCGTAAAGAATCAATCCGAAGGCCAGCAGAATAGAGACCGAGCCGATAATTTTAAATTCAAATCCAGTGGTTCCCGCAACGATCGGCGGTGGAATGAAACAGGCGAGGGTGGCAAAAATTGTGGCCACCAGCCCCGCGGTGCAAAGTAACAGAATCCTGCCGTTGATCCTGTCCCCGATTTTACTGAGCCGTACCCATGCGATAAAGAGATAGATGTAGGTGATCATGACCAGCACGATCGAGCCGCCAAGCAGTGCAAGGTACGCTTCCTGGAGCGTGGCCCCGTATACATTGATGAAGATCAGGGCCGTGGCAACGGTCGCCTGGACCAGGAGGGCGACATAGGGGGTTCCATACTTCGGATGCACGCGTGCAAAGGCTTTGGGCAGATAATGATCAATTCCGATAGCGAAAGGAACACGCGCCGGAGCGCTCAGCCATGAAGCCCCGCAGCCGAGAAGCCCCAGCAACTCGGAGAGCACGACCAGCGTGCCGATGGTGATCAGTGCGCCTTCGCCGGTTCTCGAAAAAACGGAATTGATTGCCAGAACGTGACCGTAAATGACATTGGTCTCGTTGAAGCCCGTAATCAACACCGCGGCATATGTCAGCATGTAGCAGGCCGCAACCGCCGAACCTCCGATGATCAGGGATCTGGGAATGTTGCGGCCCGGCGAGTCAGTCTCTTCGCTCATAGCCGAGCCGAGATCGAGTCCGACCAGCGCATTCAAGGTGAAAGGCCATAAAGCTATCCTGCGCCACATATCCAGGTCAGGCTGAGCCGCTGACGGCGAAACAACTGACGCTTCCGGAGAGACAATCTTCCATACGGCGGCGGCAATCAAAGCCAGTGCGATTGCCATGCGCCCGAATGCCCCGATGTTCTGCAGCCATTTGCCCTGTCCCAGCCCGAAAATATGCAAACAGGCGGAAAGCCACAACGTGATGATTGCAATCATTACTGTTTCGAATTTGTGCCCGCTCATCCATTCGGCCGGACCATTGAAGAGGAGTGCGCTGACTGCGGCTATCCCGAGAAAGACGCTCGGCACGTATAAAAAAGTATTGACCCAGTAACACCATCCGCAGACGAAGCCGTGAAAATCTCCAAGCGCCAGCCTGGTCCAGGCATAGACGCCGCCTTCCTTCGGATATTTGACCGAAAGATCGCTGATGGCGGCGCCATACGGCAGCAGAAATGTCAGAATGGCAAGGGCCCAGACGAGCAGTCCGATTCTGCCCAGAGGCATATTCTGGGCCAGAGTGCTCGGCGTATAAACGGCCACAATATTTAGCAGTATCAGATCACGCAGTCTGAGTGCGCGTTTCAACCCGGCAGTGCCGGCAGTGTTTGCTGTCATTTTCCTGTGTCGGTAATAGATATCAGAGATGCCGTCAGTTGGAAGAGCCGGAACCGGAAAATCCAATCCCCCGGATCGACCGCGCAAGATTCTGAGGCCTAATCGCAATTTTCGCAATCGAGAGTTTGTGATAATCTGCGCTTCGTCCCGGGTTTTTTTCAGATTACGAAACAGACGGAATAAACGAAACATAGGAGGTCTTAAGGTGATCGTTCCTCTGACTGAACTGGATTTTCTTTATCGCGCACTCAATGTTTATGGAGATTATGAAGCGATCGTCTCGGGCGATCTGCGCCTTACGTACAATCAGTTTGGAGAACGCGTCAGCCGCTGGGCCAACCTCATGCGCGGGCTTGGCGTGAGGGAAGGCGACCGGGTGGCGATAATCTCGCAGAACTCGCATCGCATACTCGACGGGTTTTACGGGTCCCCGACGATCGGATCGATTTACATGCCGATCAATTTCAGGCTGGTCGGCAGTGATTTCGAGTACATCCTCAATCACGCGGAGGCCAGGGTGCTGATCGTCGAAGACTCTCTGGTCGAGACAATCGAAGAGATCCGCCCGCAATTGAAGAGCGTCGAACATTTTATTGTCCACAGACGAATCTGGAAGAACGTACCACGGTTGGCAGGATTACGAGACGCTGCTTTCTCACGCTTCGGCCGCCGACCCGGAGCGGGCAAACGTTGACGAAAACGACGTGACCTCGATTCTCTACACTTCAGGGACCACGGGTAAGCCAAAGGGGGTGATGTCCACTCACCGGAATGTCTATATCAACGCGCTCAACTCCACTATCGAATTTGGCCTGACGCACGAGGATGTCTATCTTCACACTCTGGCCATGTTTCACTGCAACGGCTGGGGGTTGCCCTACGCGGTAACGGGAGTGGGCGGCAAGCATGTCGTTGTCAGCAAGTTCGAGCCGGCTGGTTTCTTCGATCTGGTGATCGGTGAAAAAATGACATTCGCCTGCATGCCTCCGACAATGATCAACATGGCTTTGAATCATCCTCTCAGCGAAGAGCAGATGAAATCATTGCCTCGTGACCGTGTTCGAGTCGCAACTGCCGGATCGGCGCCGCCTCGCGCACTCATAGAGGGAATGCAGGAGCGGCTGGGATGGCAGGTGATCCAGGTGTATGGCCTGACGGAGACCTCGCCATTTCTGACCGTCTCGAAGGTGAAGCCTCACATGCGCGACTGGCCGGCACCGGATCGTTTCCGTGTCCAGACGCGAACGGGCTATCAGATGCTCGGCGTCGATCTGCGTGTGGTCGATGAGAACGGCACGGATATAGAACCCGATGGTCAGCAGGTCGAGAGGTAATTGCACGCAGCAATGTCGTCATGGCCGGATACTGGCGCCAGCCCGAAGCCACTGATGCCGTCATCGTCGATGGCTATTTTCACACGGGCGATATGGCGACGATTGATGAAGAAGGTATGATCGAGATAGTCGATCGCAAAAAGGACCTCATCATTTCCGGCGGTGAGAATGTCTCATCGATCGAGATCGAAGGCATGCTCTACAAACATCCGGCCGTGCTCGAAGCCGCCTGCATTGCCATTCCCGATCAGAAGTGGGGAGAAGTCCCCGCCGCCATTGTTGTTCTGAAAGAAGGGCTGAATGCGACCGAGGATGAGTTGGTCAATTTCTGCCGCGAGAACATGGCGCATTTCAAATGCCCGAAATCCATCAGCTTCATCGATGCACTTCCACGTACGGCAACCGGCAAAATTCAGAAGAATCAGCTCAGAGATAAATTCTGGGAAGGTCGTGGTAAACGGGTGAATTAGTTCCCCGCATCGCGCATGGAGGAGTTCCGCCTTCAGGCGGAACTCTCTGCAAGAAGGCATGCCAGGGATTCAGTATACGTGGGAAGTTCCGCCTGAAGGCGGAACTCCATGCGCGGAACTCCATGCGGGAACTCCATGCAAGGATTTTCAAATATGAACTCACTTATTTCAGTCAGCAATCTGCAGAAGAGCTTCGGCGGTTCGGCTGCCTTGAGCGGCATCAGCTTCGATGTTCAGGTGTCCGAATTGACGGTGATCATCGGGCCATCGGGTTGCGGGAAGTCGACGCTGCTGAGATGTCTCAACGGCCTCGAGCTTTTCGATGGTGGCATGGTTCGGATCGGGGATATCACGCTCGATCGCAAGGCAAACCTGAGCCACGGCGATTTCAACAATCTGCTGCGCAATCTTCGTGAAGAGGTCGGAATGGTTTTTCAGAGCTTTAACCTGTTCCCGCATCTGACTGTTCTCGAAAACGTCGTGCTTGCTCCGATGGTGGTCCGAAAAGTGGATCGCCGGAGCGCCGAGGAGAAAGCCCGTGAGATCCTCAACAAGGTCGGCCTTGGTGAGAGGCTGCAGCATTACCCCTCTCAACTCTCAGGTGGTCAGCAGCAGCGCGCCGCCATTGCCCGGGCTCTCGCCATGTCTCCGAAAGTGATGCTTTATGACGAACCGACATCGGCGCTCGATCCAGGGCTTGTTGGAGAGGTCCTCGCCATCATGCGAAAACTTGATGACGAAGGCATGACACAGGTTGTTGTCACTCATGAAATGAATTTCGCAAGGGATGTCGCTGACAGGGTGATAGTTCTGGCGGAAGGCGAAATCATCGAATCAGGCTCACCCCAGGAGATCTTTACTGCACCGCGCGATGAGCGAACGCGCAACTTCCTTCAACGTTATCTCTGATGAAAAAAAACTATCTCTGTTCATTGCTTATTCTGACATCCATCTTTCTGATCGGATTTCCGTTCGTGACAACTTCACGGGCGCAGCAGCCCCTTGAGCTTAAATGGGGCGGAGACGCCGAAGGCGGCGCTCCTTATCTGCTGCCGAATCCGAAAAATCCCCGGGAGATCGTCGGGTTCGAGGTTGACTTGATGACCTCGCTCGCCGGGCAGATGGGGCGAAAGTCCGTCTTCACGCAGAATCAGTGGGACGGGCTCATCCCGGGGCTGCAGCGCGGGAATTATGACCTTGTCGTCAACGGCCTGGAGATCACCTCCGACAGGAAGCAGCAGGTGGATTTCAGCATCCCGTATTACGCGACCGGCGAGCAGCTCAGTGTCAGAACCGGTGAAAACTCGATCAACTCCCTGGCCGATCTGAAAGGGAAGATAGTCGGCACGCTGAAATTTTCGCTCGCTCAGAGAATCCTCGAGCGCACCGGTGGGATGGAGATCCGTTCATACGAGAATCAGAACAACGCCTATGATGACCTGGTGCTCGGCCGCCTCGATGCTGTGCTCATGGACTGGCCGATCGCCGTCTATTACAGCAAGCCGAATCCAAAGCTGAAATTCGCCGGACCCGTAATCGAGCAGATGGAATACGGCATAGCCGTGAACAAGAACAATCCGGAGCTTCTCAAGCAGGTCAACGAGGGGTTGCTGCATCTGATCAAAACTGGCGAGCTTCGCAGGATCTATGAGAAGTGGGATATCTGGAACGATGAGACCGGCAGGTTGTTTACGAAGCTCGCTTCAGGCGAAGTACATGGACAGGTCTACGAGGATTTCACTCAGAACATCACAAAACAGCTGACCTGGAGCGAGAGGCTGCGCCGGTACGCCGGCTACCTGCCGGTGCTGCTGATACAAGGTGCCCCAATGACGCTTCTGATCTCGCTGCTCGGCATGGCCTTCGCTGTGGCTCTGGGCTTGATCCTGGCGCTGATCTATCTTTATGCGCCGCAGCCTCTGAGCTGGTTGTCGAGAGCTTATGTGGAGATCTTCCGCGGGACGCCGCTGCTGATTCAGCTCTATCTCATCTTTTATGGCCTGCCGAACATCGGCATCAAGCTTTCGCCGATAGTCGCTGCTGTGGTCGGCCTCGGGCTCAACTACGCCGCTTACGAGGCTGAAAACTATCGCGCCGGAATTCAGGCGATTCCGCGCGGTCAGATGGAGGCCGCCCTGTCGCTCGGGATGACCCGGGCTCAGATGCTGCGCTACGTGATCGTCCCGCAGGCAATGCGACTTGTCATCCCGCCGGTGACCAACGATTTCATCGCCCTCTTCAAGGATTCATCGATAGTCTCGGTCATAACCATGGTCGAACTGACCAAGGTTTACGGTCAACTAGCATCGACTTATTACGATTATATCGGAGTTGGATTGCTCACCGCCGGGATCTATTTTCTGATGGGAATGCCATTCGTCAGACTCGCCCGCTGGGTCGAGATCAGGCTTGCCACCGAGAGGAGAGTTGAAGGAGTTTAAAGTTCAAAGGCCAAAGTTTAAAACGCTCTTCCCGTGGAAGATCTTTCAACAAACTTTAAACTTTAAACTTTAAACTTTGGACTTTGGACTTTATACTGCCAATCTCGAGGATCTTTAGACAGACAATGGATTTCAATCTAAGTCTGGCATAGTCGTAATTACCGGCCTGTTGTCACAAAGGAACAAAATCAATGAGACGTATCCTGAGTTGTTCGATCGTCGCTGTTCTGGCTTTTATGCTGATGGGGGGCGTGGGCGCCCAGTCCGACAAGAGGTCACAGAAGCAGCCTTCTCCCGCAGCTCCTGCGGATCAGCAGGACACGATCAGGATTGATACGAATCTGGTGACAGTTCCGGTTGTAGCCAGCGACAGAAATGACGTTTACATCCCGGATCTGTCGAAAGAGGAGTTCTCGATCTTCGAGGATGGCGTCCGGCAGGAAATCGTCTTTTTCGCCGCAATCAAGGAGCCATTCAACGTGGTTCTGATGCTCGATACCTCTGCGAGCACTCAGGAGAAACTCGGTCAGATAAAGCAGGCCGCCAGAGCATTCGTCGAACAACTTCAGCCGGCCGACAAGGTCAAAATTATCGCATTCGATGATTCGATCCAGGATCTTTGCCAGTTTAGCAGCGACAGGACGGAGCTCAGACGGGCGATAGAATCGACCAGAGCGGGAAAGGGCACGAAGCTCTATGATGCCGTTAAGTTTTCACTCAACAGTCTTTCGAGAATGAAGGGCGCAAGGCAGTGGTCCTTTTCACCGACGGCGTCGACTGGCACAGCGATTCGACGAAGTACGACGATAACATCAGACAGGTCGAAGAATCAGGCGTGATCTTTTATCCGATAAGGTTCGATACCAGGGCGGAGACAGAAGAGATGATACGCAATCAGCAGGAGATGATCGGAGAGGTGGATCTGGGAATCATCTTCGGAGGAGGAAGCGCCGGGCGAAATCCAAGGGGAACAACTCCACCCATAACCCGAGGTGACGGAGGCACGCCGTATCCGCAAGGGCGCAATCCGGCTGATGATCCCTTCAAAATACCAATACCTGCGATCATTCTTCCCATGCCGCGAAATCGATATCCGGATCGTTATCCGGGCGACAGGCGGATGCCCGATGGGAACCCTCCGTCGGCCGGAAGAATCCCCGACGACCGCTTTCCCGATGCGTCCAGCGGGAGATACCCCGATAATAACAGGACGCCGTCAGATAGTCGCTACCCCGGTACAAGGCGCCGTAACGACAGTGTTACCGGGCTGCTCGACAACATTTACCGCCTCGCCGATCAGTATCTTGAGGAAATGGCGATCAATTCAGGTGGCGAACTTCATCGTGCAGATACCCTGAGTGATCTCCCAGGGGCATTCGCAAAAATTGCCGCCGAGTTGCGCAGCCAGTACTCTCTCGGCTATTACCCTGCAAATCAGGCCCAGGACGGCAAATATCGAAAAATTCAAGTCAAAACCACGCGCCAATCGACGGTTATTCGAACCAGACCCGGATACAGATCCGGGCAGCAGGCATCTTCAAAACCCTGAAAGGCACTCCGGACCTTTTACTGGCCGAATCCACCTCCACCCTTCGCCTTGACCAGCTCAATTTCGAAAATCAGAGTGGACTTGGGAGGGATCGTTCCCATTATCATATCGCCATATCCCAGCTCGGGAGGAATGATCACTTTTCTCTTCCCGCCGACACGCATCGGTTCCATTCCCTTGGCGCCAAGTATTGCAATCTCCCATCCTTTGATCATCTTCTCTTTGCCGGGCTTGTAATCGATCGTCCCGCTGTCGAATTTGAATCCGCCTTTTTGAAGAAACCCGGTATAAGCGATCACCAGCGTCTGGCCGAGAAAGGGTCTCGGCCCTTTGCCCGTAACCAGATCCTGATACTGAAGTCCCTGTGGCCCGGTCTTCATCTCGCCAACCGCCGGCTCTGTCGTGGCAACCGTCGGTGAGGGGCTCGGCGCGGCTGTTTCCGGCTCAACCGATTTTTTCGCGGTCTCAGAGGTCGATCCACCCTGACATGCGCCAAGCAATGTTAAAAAAATCGTCAGCGCCAGTACTTTTAATAAAATTTCATTCCCGGATTTCATAAGTTCTCTCCAATGGAAAAGTTTAGTTGACGAAGCCGCTTTTGCTTCGCCTGCGACTATGTATAATAGCGGCGGCATTAGCCGCGGTCAAAATTGATGACAGGTGATCCATCCGTGAAAGAGAATACCACCAGTAAGCAAAGCCAGAAGATGTCACAGGCAGTTATCGCCATAGAGCTGAGAGATTCCGTAACCAAAGTCTCTTTAATCGAAGAGGGGTGGGGGATCATTTCCACGCTTGAAACGCCGACTCCGCATAAAACTACGCGAGCCGCGGTTTCAGAAATGGTCAGGCTGATAATCGAGACCGCCTCGGCCAAATCCCGCGGTAGCCACGCAATTACTGCCATTGGAATATCCGTGCCCGGCGTGGTCGACCCTCCGACCGGGCGTGTTTCAATCCCGGAGATCAGGGGATGGACAAGAGTCCCTCTCGTCCAGATGCTCGGTGAGGGACTCGATGAATCCGGACACGATATCAGCAACCCCTCGACCGTCAAACGGGCCCGGGCTCAACAAAATAAATCGGTCCATCCCGAAATTTTTGTTTTTCCCAGACTGGCTTCCATGGCTGCGGCGGAATGCGCCGTTGGCAGCGCACGCGGTAAAAGCAATGTCATCTTTCTGGAAATTGATCAGACAATCGAAGCCGGAATACTCTCTGACGGCAGAGTAGTTCAGGGCGGCAGCGGATTTTCGGGCGCAGCGGGCTGGATCTGCCTCTCGGAAGTCTTCAAGCACGGTTATGAATCGGCCGGGTGCCTGGAGATAGAGGCCGGAAAAGCGTCGCTCCCGCGCAGGGCCATCGAGGAATGGAGCGGCAGCCAGAACACAATGCTCGGCAAACTCATCAAAAGCGATCCTCAACACCTCGACGCCGGCACCATCATCAGAGCCGCCAGAGGCGGTGACCCCCTCGCCATCGATGTTGTCAACGAAACATGCCGTTGGATCGGCCGCTCCGTCTCAACTCTGATCTCCATTCTCAATCCTGAATCGGTGATTATCGGCGGACATACCGGGGTTCTTCTCAAGTCGTTCATCGATCAGATTCGCTCAGAGGCCGGTATCTGGAGCTACCCTCCCGCCTTCAAGGAATGCAAAATCTCAATGGGCTCCGCCGGAGAGAACGCTCAATTGATCGGCGCCGCCCGTCTGGCTCTAACCAGGAAAACATAGATTACGAAACAGACGAAAAATTTAATGAAAATAATTTGCACATTATCTTCATTAAATTTTTCGTCTGTTTCGTAATCTCTCTTCCCTACTGACCGGAATCAGGTTTTTTCTTCAACGTAGGTCTGCCGGTTGGATCGGCGGGTTTTGATGGATCCTGAGGCTGATCGCTTTCCTTGCCGGTGTCATTCGCCGGGTCGCGTTTCTTTAGAACAGGTCGGTCTGAATCAGCAGGCTGGGTGCCGGTGGAGCCGGTGTCATCTGCCGATGTATCCCGGCGCTTGAGCACCGGCCGGTTATTGTCGGATGATTCGCCGGATGCGTCTCCGTTATTCTCCTCCGGCCGTCGTTTGAGCGTTGGTCGGCCCTCTTCGGAGCCGCCGCCGATCGACTGGCTCGAAGCCGCGCTCTGCGCCACCAGTCTGTCCCTGACATTTTTGAATTCAGAACTACTGACCTGATATTCGTTTTTATCGGGGAAGCGATTGATCAGGTTCTGGACTTCCTGAATCCGGTCACCGGTCATCGGATGGGTGCTGAATACCTTGGCAAGCTTGCCGGGCTTCTTTTTGTCCTTCACCTGGAGTTTTTCAAAGAAGGTGACCAGTGCATTCGGATCGTATCCGGAAGCCCACATATACTGGGCTCCAAGGCGGTCGGCTTCCTTTTCGGCTCCGCGTGAGAATTTGAGGAATGTCAGCGGCAAGGCGATTCCCGCCACCTGTTGGACTATGTAGCCGCCGAGTCCGCCGAAGAAGATCAGCGGAATCGATGCCCAGTTGAGAATCTCACCCTTTGATGCCTGCTCAATTCCGTGACGCGCAGCGACATGCGCTATCTCATGAGCCAGTACGCCGGCAACTTCGGCCTCGTTGTCCGCAGCTTCAAGCAGCCCGCGGTTGACATAAAGAAAACCTCCGGGCAGGGCGAAAGCGTTAACATCGTTCGAATCGAGCACTTTGATCGTAAAAGGCACTTTCGCGTCGGAATGCAGGACAATATTCTGCCCGATCCGGTTGACGAATTCATTGATGAACGGATCGGTGACTATTTTTGAACCGCGATCGACCTCGGATGCAAGCTGGCGGCCGATGGCCACTTCCTTGTCGATCGAATAGAGCGTCAGGTTACCCTTGTTGATGTCACGTTTGCCGATCAATTGCGGATCGTCCTTCATCTCGAGAGGCTTGATGCTTTTGTTCTGTGCGAATACAGGGCCGGCGATCATGGTCACCGTCAGAACAAATGCTGAAGCCTTTTGTATTGTTCTCAACCTCATTTTCACCCCTTCTGCTGACTTGCTTCGTTGTTTGCCGTCAATTCAGTCTATCATCAGTCTATCAAAGGACTCCGCGGGTAAATCTCTATTGAATTATAGAATAAATGCGTTCTCTTTGACGCGGGAAGTGCCTCTTCGGTTGTTAATTCTTGTGTTAAATCCCTTTCATAATCTTCAGGCAAATCTCTTGAGTCGAACTGTTTGCGGTGCTAGTATCGCCCGCGAATCGACTCGCAATAAAATTTATTTTTAAGATCACAAGCCGAACGAACAAGGACCATTGCTCATGGCGTCTATTCAGGAACCGAACAGCACTGAAGGCTCAGCTAACCACGGTTACAAGCATGATCATGATAATGAGAGGCGCGAAAATAGACGCAACCTTGTCTTGAAATGGGCGGTGGTGCTGGTAATCGGCTTTGGCCTCTACTTCAGCCCCGAGCCGGCAGGGATCGATCCGCGCGCATGGCATCTGATGGCGATATTTATCGCGACCATCGTCGGCTCGATAGCGAGACCATTGTCCGGCGGCGCGATGGTATTTCTGGGGATCGCGACAATAGCGATAACACGGTCCATGCCTTTGAGCGAGCAGGTGATGAAGACCGTCACCGATCCGAAGACGCTGGAAACGCTGAGGATCAAATCGACGCTGGCGGGTTATGCCGATCCGGTCGTCTGGCTTGTGCTGGCGGCATTTTTCATGTCGCGTGGAATGATCAAGACAGGTCTCGGCCGGCGCATTGCGCTTATTTTCATCAGAGCGATCGGTCATCGTTCCCTGGGGCTCGGTTATGCGCTTGTGGGAACGGACATGCTGCTGGCCATGGTCATCCCATCGAACGGGGCAAGGTCGGGCGGAATCATTTTCCCCATAGCCAAAAGCGTGGCCGAAGCCTACGACTCACGGCCCGGGCCGACGGCGCGCCGGCTCGGCGCTTTTCTGATGACGCTCATCTATCAATGCGAGGTGATCATCTGTGCGATGTTTCTCACCGGGCAGGCCGGAAATCTGCTGATCCAGAAGTTCGCGCAGCAGGTCGCTCATGTCGACTTGAACTACACGCGCTGGATGATAGGTGGCATCATTCCCGGCATAGTCTCGTTGCTCGTTATTCCTCAACTTGTTTACCGTGTCTTCCCGCCCGAGATTACTCATACTCCGGGTGCGGCCGATTTCGCCAGGGGAGAGCTTGAGAAGATGGGCGCCATGAGCCGCCATGAGAAATTCATGCTTTTGGTCTTCGCCATGGTGGCCAGTCTTTGGATTACGACCAAATTCCATGGCATAGATTATTCTGTAGTCGCAATGCTTGGAATCAGCGTCCTCCTGCTCGCACACGTCATCAGTTGGGAGGACATGATCTCGGAGCATGCAGCCTGGGATGTCTTCATCTGGTATGGCGGACTGGTCAGAATGGCCGAAGCTCTTGGCGAAACTGGAATCACGAAGCGGTTCGCTGAGGTCGCCGCCGGTTACACTACAAACTGGAAGTGGTGGGCCGCACTGGCCCTGCTCGCGGTAATCTACTTCTACGCCCATTACGCGTTCGCCAGCATTTCGGCTCATGCCCTGGCGATGTATACGCCGTTCCTTGTCGTCGTCCCGCCGCCGGCGCCCCGTCATTCCTGGCAGTCGCCCTGCTGGCTTATTTCTCGAATCTTTCAGCTTCTCTGACACATTACGGGACGACTCCCGGACCTATCTATTTCGGCGCCGGCTATGTCTCACAGCAGCGATGGTGGCAAATGGGCTTTCTCACTTCCATCCCCAATATCCTCATCTGGGCTTCTGTAGGCATGATCTGGTGGAAGATCCTCGGCTGGTGGTAAATAGGAGTTTGAAGTTCAAGGTTTAAAGTTTAAAGAGCCTGAGATCCAAACGTCCACAACAGCGAATTACCTAATGGTTTAATATCGAAATCCAATCCGGGATGTTGTTGATCTTGGCAATTTTCTATTACCTTTCAATTAACTTATCAATCAGCCTATAATTCGCAATCCACGGGCCACCTCATGGAATCGTCAGGGTCTGTGGTTGACGGAATTTACAAGCTTCTCATTGGCCGACAACCTTCACTGATCGATTGTAAATCCTGTCTGAATCATTTTTTTATAAAGACAGTCTAAAAAGCGCCGTCAATGAAAACGTCCCTCACGCGGTCCTGGCTCAATCCCGCTCGAATGAGTGGATTTGCCTGGTGCTTTCACTTCTCTATTCTTATCTGCGCTCTGCTGGCGTGTGGGGAGATATCCGTCAGCGGCAATGATATGGACTGCCCGCCGTCGATTACTACTTATCCTTTTTCGATTATCAGGTGTGAAACTTTGGAGGATAAAGTGGTTGGTCAGGTGCTCACAGAAGATATTGCTGACGGCAGTCTTGAACTCGAGCTGACGGAAGTTCCTGCCGGGCTTACCGTTTCGGCGATTTTCAACGATGAGGGGAACATCGTTGCAACAATCTCGGCGGATTGCGATGCGAAGATCGGGACTGTCTTTATCGGGATCAAGGTAATCAACGTCGATGGACTCTGCTCCATAGCATCGTTGATGGTGCATATCAAAGATGCAGCGGGTGAGCAGCCGGAGATTCCCGACCTGAGTCCGGGTGTCGGCTCAATGCTGGTTTACAATCTTTCGACCTCGAGCATCAGCAATCCATCCAGTCAAAATACCAGAATCAATATGACCAATACCCATCAGCATAAATCCGTGTCGATCCATCTTTTCTGGGTTGATGGAGAGACGTGCCAGGTGGCCGACTCGACCACCTGCCTGACTCCGAACCAGACTCTCAGCCTGCTGTCTTCAGATATCGATCCGGGGATAACCGGGTTTCTGGTTGCCGTTGCCATGGATAAGCAGACTGGCATGCCGATAAGTTTCAACTATCTGATGGGCGATGAGTACGTGAAGCTCGAATCGGGGCATGAGTCAAATCTGCGAGCTGAGGCGATAAAATCCAGCGAGGTCATCAATCCGGCAATACAGACGGGGCCGGTTGAAGCCGAGATCAGATTCGATGGAATACATTATCAGCAAATGCCGCGCACGCTGTGCTTGTCGAATCTATCTTCGAATGAAAACAACAACCAGACGATGCTGATCGTCAACCGCATCGGGGGAGACATTTCGGCGAGCTTTGATAAAATCGGGGAGATGTTCGGTCTTGTTTACGATGGCCAGGGCGACAGCTATGGATTCTGTGTGAATGAAACAACATGTCAATTCATTTCAATCATGGGACCCAATTTCCCCAAAACCTCACCTCGTCTCGACGATATCATCCCTTCGGGCAGGAGCGGCTGGTTGAAGATATGGGCGACAAATGACATCTCCATTCTCGGATCAGTCATCATCCAAAATCCTGACACCAACTCTGTTTCTGACGTCTTCAAACAGGGCCATAACCTGCACAAATTGACATACAACAGCATCTCTTTTCTGACAGTCCCCATCTTCCCGGCCGGCTGCTGATTCAAATCATATCTGCGAGAGCCATCTCGAATTCCTGAGCCATGCCGGGGTGGCCGTGCCGTGTTGCCGCCGAGATGCCCTGCTGGTAGGCTTCGCGGGCCTCATCGACCCTTCCCATGCGCTCCAGCGCCTGAGCCAGCTTGCCGTAAGCATTTCCCTGATCGTCGGCGAGGCCAAGATACGCCTTCAATTCGACGGCGGCCTCTTCAAACCTTTCCAGTTTAAGCAGTTCATTGGCCAGCCCAAAACGGACGGTTGTGTTATTCGGTTCGGCCTCGATCATCTTCCTGAACAATTCGATTCTTGATTCGGACATTTACTTCTCCTTTGTTTTTAGCGAGTTTTAAGTTTAAGGTCGATTGTGATTCTTTCCAAGCTGCGACTTTGGAATTTCAACCTTAAACTTTACACTTTTTACACTTATACTTAATGGGTCTGTCCGGCAGGCAGTGATCTTTATTTAAACCGCAGGATTATTCCGGCGGCCATTTTCATCTTGAAACACAGAGGCAAGATTATGGCGAAGGCACATCAGAATGATTCCGATAAGACCGAGAAGCCCAGGAAGTCGAAAGAGAAGGGCGAGAAGAAAGAGCTGATAGGCAGGGTCAGGAAGGTCATCAAAAAATCACGTCGCAAGCTGAGCGAAGAGAAGTTCGAGAAGGAGCTTCAGCGGACTATCTCATTTCTTGAAGAGATGCAGGAGAAACTCAATAAATCCGCAGTAACCAAAGCGAGCGACGAAGTCGTAGCGAAACCGAATCCGCAAGGCTCAAAACCCAAAGCCAAAAAAAGCAGCGGCAAGAAAGAAGAAGGTAACTCCTGCAGCCGGCGGCAAACAGAAGGCCGGCTGAGACATCTTTGCTAATTTTGCGATCGGGAAAATTAAACTTTCGATATGGCGATCCTGATAGATTCCTTTCACAATGGGGCGCGAGGACCTTTCCGATATTGGCATCGACGCTGTGGTCATCTGGTTTCCGACACATCGATTGATGAGCTTCATCAGTTTGCGGAGTCGCTTGGACTGCGTCGGGAATGGTTCCAGATGAAATCGATACCCCACTACGATCTGACCGGCGTGGTCTATGACCTGGCCATCGAGCGGGGCGCCGTTCTGGTCTCTTCCAGGGAAATTGTGATGCGCGCGGTCAGGATTACAGAGTACAATTTCCGGCTTGAGATTCAGACGGAAGGTTGAGCTCCGGACATGTCCAAATTGACAGCAGTTTTAACCGCGTGATACTTTGACCATTCTTTTTATTCCCTTTTAGTCAACCAGGAGTTCCAGCTTCAATGAATATAGATCCGGGAAGAATTATCATGTGGTTCGTCATTTTTCTGCTCTCACTGACGGTGCATGAATGTGCACACGCATGGGCGGCGGAAAAATCCGGCGATTCTACAGGCAGATATCTTGGCAGGGTCACGCTCAATCCGATACCTCACATCGATGTGTTCGGGACGATCATCTTTCCATTGATAGCGATCACGACCGGCGGGTGGATGTTCGGATGGGCCAAACCAGTCCCGTTTAATTCAATGAATCTGAGGAACAGGAAATGGGGGGAGATCATCATTGCATCCGCCGGACCGATCAGTAATCTGATGCTGGTGGCGATCTTTCTGGTGCTTTTCAGGATTTTCTTCCGCAACCCGCTGATTTCCCCCGACGCGTTGGGGGAAATGGCCCAGCCGATAGCGATGATGCTTGGAATCGGCATGTCGCTCAATATCATTTTGGCAGTATTCAACCTGATCCCGGTGCCGCCGCTGGATGGGAGTCACGTTCTGCGAAATCTTCTGCCGGACAGCCTGGCTGAAAAGTACGAACAGATTCCCGCCTGGGCGGGATTCATTGTCCTCTTTCTGCTGGTTAGAATCGGCTTTACCAGCCTCTTGACGACCCCGATCTTCAATCTGGTGGAAATGATTCTGTCATTCTGACTCACAGATTGAAATGCACATCCGGTCGAAATTTTCAGGCACTATTTATTCATCGAACATTTATTTATGAAACGCATCGCAAGTGGAATGCGCCCGACAGGCAGGCTGCACCTTGGCAATTACGAGGGGGCGCTCAAAAACTGGGTCAGGCTTCAGGACAGTCATCATTGCTATTATTTCGTGGCTGACTGGCATGCTTTGACTTCGGATTATGCCGACACTTCACTGATCAAGCAGAACACGATGTCGATGGTGACGGACTGGCTGGCGGCAGGTCTGGATCCGAACCGGAGCACGATCTTTCTGCAGTCTCTCGTGCCGGAGCATGCCGAACTGCACATCTATTTTTCCGCGGTTACTCCGCTTGGCTGGCTCGAGCGTGTGCCGACCTACAAGGAACAGCGCGAGAACATCACGGACAAGGATCTTGGCAACTACGCTTTCCTGGGATATCCGGTGCTCCAGGCGGCGGATATCTGCATGTACAAGGCCCATTTCGTACCTGTCGGGCAGGACCAGGTGGCGCATGTGGAGCTGACGCGCGAGATAGTCAGACGCTTCAATAATTTCTACGGCGAAGTCTTTCCCGAACCCGAAGCTCTGCTGACCGCGTCGCCCAAGCTGGTAGGGACTGACGGGCGAAAAATGTCAAAGAGTTACAACAACACGATCGAGCTCGCCGATTCGCCCGAAACCATTCTTGCCAAAGCCAGGCAGATGATCACCGATCGCACGCGCGTCAAGCGCACCGATCCGGGTCATCCTGAGGATTGCGATGTCTGCAAGATGCACCGGATGTTCGTTCCTGCGGAGATTGCGGATAAATTCGATGAAGACTGCCGTGGCGCCGGCATCGGCTGCGTCGATCGCAAGAAGGCCCTGGCAAACTCCATCATCGAATATCTCGCTCCGATAACCGAGCGGCTGAACTATTACCGCAGCCACCAGGATGAGGTCAATGACATCATCCTTGAAGGCTCGAAACGCGCCCGCGAAGAGGCCTGGCGCATCATGGCCGAAGTCCGCCGCGCCATGAAGATTGACTGGTACTGAGTCTGGGTCCTGATAATGTCAAAAACGCACAAGGATAAAGAAAAAAAGGCCGCCGCCGCCGTGGCGGAAATCCCGGAGAACGAAGACGATGCCCGGCGCGACAATTATCGCATCCGGCTTGAGAACTTCGAAGGACCGCTGGATCTGCTATTCTATCTCATCAAAAAAGATGAGATAGATATTTACGATATTCCGATTCATACGATAACCGAACAGTATCTGGATTACCTGCGCCTGTTGGAGGAACTGGACATAGCCGTTGCCGGAGATTTTCTGGTGATGGCCTCGACGCTGATCTACATCAAATCCAAGATGCTGCTTCCGCCCGAGCCGAGACTCGACGGGCAGGAGGATCTCAACGAGGATCCGAGAGCGGAACTGGTCGAGCGGTTGCTCGAATACCAGAAGTTCAAATCGGCGGCGAATATGCTTTATTCGCGTGGCGAGATTGAATCGGCGACATTTACCAGGGGCCAGATCGAGACGGATGAGAGCAACCCCGAAGTCTCCGCCACTGTCTTTGACTTGCTCCGCGTCTTCCGCGAAATTCTCAAGCGCGCGGAATCGGCCGTCGAGATGGAGATCCATCGTGACGAGGTCACGATGGCTGAAAAACTCTCTCAGATCTATTCGCTGCTCAATGAGAACGAGGAGATCAATGTTCGGCAGTTATTCGAACTCTCGCGCACCAAACGCGAACTGATTCTGACTTTCCTGGCATTCCTCGAACTGGTTAA
This sequence comes from Acidobacteriota bacterium, assembly GCA_016710075.1. Taxonomy (GTDB): domain Bacteria; phylum Acidobacteriota; class Blastocatellia; order RBC074; family RBC074; genus JADJLO01. The sequence continues at coordinate 203,915 of JADJLO010000003.1, forward strand.
GGAGATGAAGATCAGTCTCACTCAACGCTCACTCTTCGGCGAGATTTTTGCCCGGAAGAAGACTGTGCAGCCCGAACTGATCGAGCCGCTGCCCGAAGAAACAACCCCCGAAGAAATCATCGAACAGACAGATACGGAAAGTAATATTCAGCAATAATATTATGAGCGACGATATCAAGGATCATTTGCAAGAAAACCATTCCGAAAACGACTCAATCGAGCCGGAATCATCCGAGGCATCTTCTGACGCACCGGCAGTTGAAACTGCCGTCGAAGAATCGTCTCTCGAAACAAGCGCCATCGATACTGAGGAAGACGATCTGGAAAAGATCAGGATCATAGCGTCCGATGAGGATCTGGCCGGATCGGAACAGATGGCCGGCGACACGCCGGATTCGAATCTTATTGAACCCCCGCCCGAGGCTGAAGCTGAAGACGTCGTCACCGCGAGCCGCGAAGAGCTTAAACCTGCAATAGAAGCCCTGCTCTTCGTCGCGGACGAGCCGCTGCCGTTCAAACAGTTGAGCAAAGTCATGGGAAATGTTCGGGACGAGGACGTCAAAGCCGCAATCGATGAACTGGTCGCCGATTACGAGAATCGCGGAAGCGGCCTTGAAATTCGCGAAATAGCCGGCGGCTGGAGAATCTCAACCCGTCCCCAAAATCACGAGTTCATCAGAAAATATCTCAAATCGCGCCCATCGGCTCGTTTGTCGCTTCCCGCACTCGAAACTCTGGCCGTCATCGCATACAAACAGCCCATCACCATCCCCGAGATACTGGAAATCCGCGGCGTCACCTCCAGCTCCGCCATCAAAACCCTGCTTGAAAAGAGATTGATCGTTACAAAAGGCAGAAAAGAGACTGTCGGCAGACCAATGCTCTACGGCACTTCAAGAGAGTTCCTCATTCAGTTTGGAATGAAGGATCTGACCGAGCTCCCGAGCATAGAGGATTTCGAGGACCTCACCCAGTAGGGAAGAAAGAAAGACAGACAGATTACGAAACAGACGAAAAATTTCAAGGGAGAAACCGCACAAATCTCTTTGATTGAGCGTTTAATGGAGAAATCCAGGACTGTTCCCACCTTGAAATTTTTCGTCTGTTTCGTATTCGTTCTTTCTTTCTTTCTTTCTTTCCTACTTTTTCGTATCTAGCGCCTTGAGGGCGTCTGCGGCTGTTTGTCGAACAGTTTGATTTTTGTCCTCAGCGGCCAAATCGGTGAGTGTCTGGCGTGCCCGCTCAAGGCCGATTTTTCCTGCCCAGTGAGCCATCCAGATTCTGATGTCAGGGCTGGACATCTGTTTGAGTATGCCGACGATTTCAGCAGGACCGTTGCGGGTATCTTTGAGGGCGAACATGGTCTCATCGGCCAATTGGCGGATTTCCGGATTCTCGCTTTCCTGGAAATGTTTCAGGAAAAGGATCGCCTTGCGGGAGAAATCCACATTTTTCAACTCGTTAAGTGTGAGTATCGCGGAGCATCGAACGATCATATCGTTGATATCGGTGATCGTCGCTCCGCCGGGATTGGCAATCCCGTTGAGCACCATGTTTCTGGCGTAGAAATCCTTAAAGGCTGTCAGCGAGCTGATCAGCGATTTGCGCACCCGCCAGTCCGGATCGGCAGTCAGGAGCGCTATCGATGAGATGGAGTCGGGATCTCCGAGTTTGCCAAGGGCTTCGACCGCGGCAATGCGAATGGATGGGTCTTCATCTTTCAGCATGTCGATCAGCGGATCTGTGGCACGTCTGTCGCAGGCCTGCGAGAGTTGCTTTGCCGCTTCCAGACGCTGTACAGACTCCTCTGATTTCAGCTTCTCGATCGCTTTCCCTACGGCGTCGTCCGCACCGATCCCTGAACTCAGAGACGGGCATTGATCAACGACGGGCAGTGAATGTGCCCGCGACGGCCTGGTCTGCGCCTCTATCGCAGTTGTCAAACAAGCAATCAGCAGGCCGGCCAATAATACGTGTCGTCTTTTCAATAGAAAACCCCTCTGGATTTAATGCTGAGATCTCGTCGAAACCTCGGATTCCCGGAGCGATTCAGCACTTTAAACTTTAAACTTCAAACTTTGAACTTCTGCTCAGGCCAGATCCGGATTATTCGGCATCAGCAGCTTCATCGCCCTTGATGAGTGGCTCACGGAGATGACCGCATCGCTGACGAATTTCGGGTGCCAGTAAAGAAACGGAGCCATGTCGATCGCCGCCAGTTTGACCAGATCGGAGTATAGCAGCTTTTCGCCGGCCTCGATGCGCCGGGTCTGGTCGGGGGTGATTGAAAACAGATTGTGAAGTCGGGCGTAGTTGATGTTTTCGAGCGCGTGACCAAGCGCTCTGATCCTGTGACGCAGTCGCATGACTTCGATGGTCAGTGCCGGGGGCTTTCCTTTGGTAGCAGACTTGCCGTCCTCGCCGGCGCCGATCCTGTTGAGGTATTCCTGACCAAACTGGGCGGCCAGATCGCTTTCCCGGTCGATGGCCGCAGGGTCGCCTTCCATCCTCAGAATCACATTGTCAAAGAGATCGTTAGCCCTTTTTGACAAGTTGTTTCCCTTGTATCCGAATCGGAGGCAGGCAAAAAAACCATAGACCATGTGCATGCCGAAGCAGGCGTATTTGTTCATCTCCTGACGAAAGAAGAGCGATTCGGCTTCGCCGCGGCGGATATCTGCTGAAGTGCCCGCGCACGAGCGCTCAAAAGCATCAAGCCCGCCCTCAATCACCTGATTCAGGTCGATCTTCTCACCGTAGGCATTCGTCCAAACCGATTCCTGCGGCTTGATCATCATCGGAAATGCCATCAACCCCCAGGGCAGATGCCTGTAGAGGAACATCGGGTCATATTTCTGAAGGTTCTGCGGATCGCATCGGAACAGGGCTTTTGAAGCCTCCATCAGATCGCGCAGCGTATATCGCGTGCTGCCGGCGATGATCTGCTGCTCCGGGCTGACGTTGCATTCCAGAAAGCCCGCCAGAAAACTGTTTTCGTGGACCTCGATTTCATGCGGGAAGTAGACGTACTTCTTTCCGTTGACCTCATTCTCACGGGCGAATTTACTGAGGAAATCCACAACATTGCTGCCGTCGTTGAGTGTGAATTTCTTGCCGAAGGAGATCATGGCATGGCTCACCGCCGATGGGTCTTTCAGTTCGCGCGCATAGTGGCTGACGTACTCGTCCGCCACCTTCAGGGCGTTCTCTGCTGTCGGGGAAAGCGTGACCACGGGCAGGGCTTTGTAGGCCGGCGCCGCCTCGGGTTGTTTAACCGGCTCACCCGAGCCAAACCATCCGGCCTTGTATCCGGCAAAACCTGCAACCGCCAGCGCACCGGCGCCGCCAACTCCGATCATGATCAGTTTTCGCCTGCCTGCATCCGGTGTCTGATTAAGCTGTTGCTTCTTTCGCTCTTTCTCGCGTTTTTGTTTTGATTTGCTCATGGATTTAATAGAACCTCGGGATATTATTTGGGGCTTGTTGAAAGCTATGCGAGCCGCTGTGTTAAGTCAAGAAGCAGGAAGAAGCGGGAAGTTTAAAGTTTAAAGTCTAAAGTTTAAAGTGGTTGGCTGCTTATTTAAATCATAAAATTTAAGTAACTGCTCAGCCCCTGCTCAACAGAAATTGATGGATGACGATTAGGCTGGGATTGAACAATCCCAGCCTAATATGAAGCTCCTGAAAATTGAAACTTTGAAACCCGCAAACGCTCAAGACCGTCTAAATCAGTGACTTAATTTATCATTTGGTTCATTATTTCACCGAATTTTCAATACCGACTTTAACTGGAGGCCCGATTATGAACCGCACTTTGTCAAGACGTGCGAGGAGTTTGTTCACACACCTCGTCATGGCCGGTTTTTTACTGTCGATTATCGTCAACCCTGCATCTGCCCAGGGAGTAAAGAAGGCTCCGAAGAAGACCGTGCCATCTTCACAGCCATCGGCTCAGCCGGGGCAGCAGAACGACAAGGAATATACGGAATCGATTCTGAAGAACACTACCGAGAAATTTTTTCTGACCGAGTTGGTGGATCATCTGCCGGCATCGGACAAGGTGCCGACTCCGGCGAAGGTGATTGGTTATCCGGTCGGGACGCCGAACAAGCTGACCTACACGAAAGATCAGTATCGATATTATCGTGAGCTCGAGAAATCATCTCCGCGGGTCAAGGTTTTTGTCGCTCCGGAGAAGAGTGAAATGGGTAAGGATCAGTACCTCGTCGTGGTCTCGGATGAGGCCAGCGTCAACAATCTGGCCAGGTATAAAGAGATCACCGCAAAGCTGGCTGATCCGAGAGGCATCAAGGACGAAGAAGCGAAGCAATTGATCGGTGAAGGGAAGGCCATCTACTGGGCTTCGGGGTCGATTCATTCGCCGGAGACCGGAAGCCCTGAGATGCTCATGGAGATGGCTTACCGTCTGGCGGTCGAAGAGAGCCCGTTCATCCAGGCGATTCGCAAAAATGTCATCGTCATGATCACTCCGACCAGCGAGGTCGACGGTCGAGACATGATGGTCGACCTTTACAACTGGCGAAAGGCGAATGAAGGCAAACGCGCACCGGGGCTTGTCTACTGGGGCAAGTATGTGGCCCATGACAATAACCGCGATTCCATGGGGATGGCGCTGGCGCTCTCACGCAATCAGATGTCGACATTTCTCGACTTCCACCCGACGGTTCTGCACGACCTTCACGAATCGGTTCCGTTCCTCTACACATCGACAGGAACAGGGCCTTACAACGCGTGGCTCGATCCGATCGTGGTGGATGAATGGCAGGCGCTGGCCTATCACGAAATCGAAGAGATGACCAAGCGCGGAGTGCCTGGAGTCTGGACGCATGGTTTTTATGACGGCTGGGCGCCGAACTATATGTTCTATGTCGCCAACGGCCACAACTCAATAGGCCGCTTCTACGAGACCTTCGGCAACCGCGGGGCGGACACACAGGACCGCACCGTCGGTGAGCAGAGCAACCGCGACTGGTTCCGGCCCAATCCGCCGTTGGCGCGGGTGAAATGGTCGATCCGAAATAACATCAACCTGCAGCAGAGCGCGATCCTGCTGGCCATGAATTACGTCTCGGCCAACAAGGAACGCTTTCTCAATAACTTTTATCTCAAGAGCAAGCGTTCGGTTGCCAAGGCCCGCACCGAAGGGCCTGCGGCCTACGTCCTGCCGGGCAACGATTCGCGTCCGAACGAGGCGGCTGACCTCGTCAACCTGCTTAAGATGCAAGGCTGCGAAGTTCACCGCGCAGACAAGGAATTCGAAGTAAAAGAGGGCAAATACCCGGCCGGCAGCTATGTGGTTCGCATGGATCAGCCTTATTCGCGCATGGCTGATATGCTGCTCGACACTCAGTATTACAACGTCAACGATCCGCGTCCATATGATGACACGGGCTGGACTCTCGGCCCTCTGCGCAACGTCAAAACGGTGCGAGTCAAGGACGAGAAGGTGCTCGATGCGCCGATGACGTTGATCAGTGGCCCGGTGAAAGTCATGGGCCGCGTCGAGGGGGCCGGCAGCGCAGGTTTTGTCATTAACCATAATGCTGAAAGCGCCCTCGCCCAGCTTCGCTTCAGATTGAAGGATGTCAAGATGATGGCGGCCGAAGACGGATTCAAAGTCGGCGAGCGGTCATTCAATGCCGGATCATTCATCATCAAGTCAGATGGCAACCCGGCGGATCTGGCTTCGCGGCTGCGCCGTGAAGCAGGAGACCTCGGGATCACTGCGGTTGCGGTGGATAAATTACCCGAGATCGCAATGCACGCTCTGTCAGTGCCGCGCATTGCGTTTGTTCATACATGGACAAATACGCAGGATGAGGGCTGGTACCGGATCGAATTCGACCGGCTCGGAATTCCTTACGACTATATTTCAGACCAGGTTCTCGGCCGCACGCCAAACCTGCGCGAAAAATGGGATGTCATCATCTTTGGCCCGATTCGCGGCACCGCTCAGTCCATCGTCAGAGGGGCGCCGAAACGCGGCGATGATGAGCCGCCTATGGCCTGGAAGAAGTCCGATCTGACTCCGAACTTCGGGCTCAGCCCGGATCAAACAGATGACATGCGCGGAGGCATGGGAATCTCCGGTGTGGCCAATCTTCAGAAATTTATCGAATCCGGTGGCCTGTTCGTCACGATCGGCGCCAATTCGGCCGTGCCGATTGATTTCGGAATCACCGAGGGCGTCTCGATTCAGGAAACACGCCAGTTGCAGGCTCGCGGATCGATCTACAATGCCATCTTTGCAGATCGCAAGAGCCCGATAGCTTATGGCTATGACGAAAACCTCGCCGTCTATTTCAACCAGGCCCCGGTGTTTCAAGTGAGCGCGCTTGGAGGTTTTTGGCGGGGGATTTGGCGCACCCGGACAGGGAGCCCAGGGAAGACCCAGCGGCCGCGGAGGCTTGAACGATCCGGATGTTGTTCAGGGGAGGGCGCCGCTTCCACCTGCGCCTCCGGCTGCTCCAAACCCTGACGGTATTCCTGAAGAGTTCCGCTCGATGATGGCCGGCCAATTGCCTCCGGCCGAGAGCCGCCCGCGCATCGTCCTGCGATTCGCCGCCGAAAAAGATCTGCTCATCAGCGGAATGCTCGCCGGCGGTTCGGAACTCGCAGGTCGCCCTGCGGTTATCGATATCCCCGTCGGCAAGGGCCACGTCGTCATGTTCTCCAATAATCCGTTCTGGCGGCATCAGACTCACGGCAGCTTCTCGCTGCTCTTCAATGCAGCCCTCAATTACGACAACCTTGGTGCCGGCAGGCCGGCTCCAAGGCGCGGCCCGCAGGCTCAGTCAGGCCGTCGGGGAGAAAACGACGATCAGTAATGAACGAAGTAGATGACGAAACAGACGAAAAGATCTGAAGGCTGAAAAAGACTGACTTGCTCGGTTGTTCGAGGATTTTTGAATATCACATCCAATGAACGCTGGAAAATTTTTTCGTCTGTTCCGTTTATTTCGTCTGTTTCGTAATCTGCAAATGATCGAATCGAAAGGAAAAGCATGCTGCGACAATCCATCATTGCATTAGCATTAGTAATCGTTACAGGAGTTGTTGGGCTGTCACAAACTCCATCTTCAACGGGAGTCCCTGCGGCCAAAAACGATTACAGCAAAGGCGAAACCTGGCTCTGCCGCCCGGGGAGGACCGATGCCTGTGCGGCCGATCTGAGGGCCACAGTCGTCTCGGCCGATGGCAAACTGAAGCAGGAGAATTGGTCCGCCTCTCCAGATGCGCCGATCGATTGCTTCTACGTTTATCCAACTGTCTCGAACGACAAGACTCCGAACAGTGACATGGTCGCCGGGCCCGAAGAACTGAGCGTGATTCACCAACAGTTCGCGCGCTTCGGGTCTCAGTGTCGAGTCTACGCCCCGCTCTACCGTCAAGTGACGCTGACTGCATTGCGCGCAGGCATTGCAGGTCAACCCATGGTCGTTGATCGCGCGCTTGGCTACAACGATGTGGTTGCCTCCTGGAATTATTATCTGGAGCACGATAACCAGGGTCGCGGCGTAATTCTGATTGGCCATTCGCAGGGTTCCGGCGTGCTTGCTCAACTCATACGCAACGAGATTGCCGGAAAGCCGGTCCAGAAGCTGATTGTCTCGGCCATGCTGCTCGGATCGAATCTTCCCGTGCCGAGGGACAAAGAGACTCCCGGAGGACCATTCAATGGCATGCCGCTCTGCCGGTCGGCTTCTCAGACCGGATGTGTCATCACCTACGCCTCATTCCGCTCTGATGTGCCGCCCCCGCAGAATACACGCTTTGGCAGAGTGGCGAACAAGGACATGGAATCCGCCTGCACAAATCCGGCAGCGCTCGGCGGCGGCAGCGGCGAACTTCACGCTTATCTGGGCTCCGGAGGTCGCGGCAATGGTTCTTCTGCAGAGCCAAAACCGTGGGTTACGCCGCCTCAGCCCATCAGCACCCCTTTTGTCAGCGTTCCGGGGCTGCTCACCGCCGAATGCGTCTCCAATGAAAAAGGTTCTTATCTCGCAGTTACCGTGAATGGCAAAAAATCAGATCCGCGAACCGACGATATCGTGGGTGATGTCGTGGTCAACGGTCAGGTTCAGGCCGACTGGGGATTGCACCTGATCGACGTCAATCTGGCCATGGGCAACCTGATCGAAATCGCCGGCAAACAGGCCAAGGCTTTCGTCGAAAAGCAAAAGAAGAAATAGGGTAACTGCAAAGCGCCCATCTTCTTCTTGAACATTTGAAGATGGGCGCTTTGTAGTTAATTGTTTTCTTTAAAATCGTTTGTTTCGCAACCTGCTTATCTCTTCTCTACTTGATCGGTTTGACGGCAGCAGGATAAATGCCGGCATCTGCCATCTCTTTCTGGAGTGCCGGGAATTCGGATATCAACGCATTGGCTTCCCTGAATTGCCTTATCCAAATCTGCTTTGACTTCCGGCAACTGGCGCATCTGCGTTTCGGTGGGACGTGAAGTCGAAGACATGATTCCGCCTTTGAGCCCGCTGATCCTGAAACGAAGCGCTCTGGTGAAGACGGAGAAGTCGCCGGTGACAAACGGATCCGCCATTGCGATGCCGAACCGGGCGCCGACCGGCTGGAATTTTTTGGCGAACTCTTCGATCTTCTTTTTGAGAGCCTCAGGCGCGTCTTTATTGTCTTTCAGAGATCCCTGCATGGCTCTCAGCCTGTCGTTAAGCGCCGTGACGCTTTCGGAGGCATCAGAGAACTTCTTCTGAAGTTTGTGAAGATCCATTGCCGCATCGAAAGCTGCGCGGCGATCAGCCTCGGCGATCGTGATGTCGGGATCTCCGACCACTGAGAAAGTATTCGACGCAACATCCTTGCCGTCGATCCTGAGAGTCGCCTGGTACTGACCCGGCATGACGAACGGGCCGCCCATGCCGCCGCCGCCGAAGCCGCCACCCCCCCCCCGCCACCCCCGCCTTGAGGTGGTCGAGGCGCCGGAAGAGGCTCAACGCGCAGATCCCAGAGAAGAACGTTGATGCCGGGACCGGCCTTCTCCTTGACCTTGTCCGCTGAAAATTCCCGGACGACATTACCGCCGGAATCCCTGATTATTATCGCGAGATTTTTGGCGGCCGATTTGAGGTGATAGGTGATTTTTGCGCCGATTTCCGGGTTCTTGCCGAGAAACTGCATGTCTCCCTGGAACTCGCGCATCCGATCACCGGCTGGATTTATCTGGGTAGCCGAAAGGGTATCGAAAGCCATGCATCCTTCTCGCGGGCTTTGGCGAATTGTTGCAATGGAGTCAGGTCGTCGAGGACCCAGATGCTGCGGCCGTGAGTGGCCAGAAGCATGGCGTTGTCGCGCGGATGCAGTGTGATCTCGTAAACCGGAACCGTAGGCAGATTGCCTTTCACCCGCATCCATTGTTTGCCGCGATCGAAGGAGGCAAACAGACCGGTCTCTGTGCCGAGATAGAGCACATCGGGATTTTTCAGATCTTCAGTGATTGTGCGGACGACCTGGCCTTTGGGAAGGTCGCCGGAGATCGACTGCCAGTTCCGGCCATAGTCGCGGCTGGCATAAACATAAGTCCCGAAATCGCCGAGCCTGTGCCCGTCGAATGTGGCGTAAACTGTACCTTCGTCAAACCGCGATGGAGCCAGCCTTGAAACATAGGTATTTTTCGGCAGCCCCGGGAACTTCGATGTGACGTTCTCCCATTTTCCGCCGTCATCGCGCGTGACGCTGACTACGCCGTCATCGGATCCGGCATAATAAATACCGGCTTTCATCGGGGATTCAGCGAAGGTGACGATGTTGCCGTACGATCCGACTCCGTCGTTTCTGGCTATTTTGGTCTCCTTGCCTTTGACGCCCATCAATTCCAGTTCGTCGCGGTTTGTGTCGGTCGTCAGATCGGGGCTGATGACTTTCCAGGAATGCCCGCGATCCGCCGATTTGAAAACCCTGTTGGCGGTGACAAAGATCGTCGCGGGATTATGAGGTGAAATCAGTATCGGAGTGTCCCAGTTCCAGCGGTAAGGCTTCTCGCCTTCGGGCGGCTCCGGTCGGATGGTCTGGCGCTCGTTGGTTACGCGGTCGATGCGGCTCATGCGGCCGTCCTGAGACTCGGCATAAATGATGCGGCTGTCGGTTGGATCGATCTGCGCGACAAAACCGTCCCCTCCGCTGACGACAAACCACTCATCGTTGCCGATGCCGTCGGCTGAGCGCACAGCACTCGGCCCGCACCAGGTGTTGTTGTCCTGTAATCCTCCGCAGATCGTGTACGGCGTCTTAAAGTCGTAACTCACATGATAGAACTGACCAAGATTCATGTTGCTGAGCCAGACATAGGTCTTGCTCTTGTCGTAAGAGATGCCGACTCCGCCATCCCCGCCAATCATCGTGTGATTGGAGTTGTTCGGATCGATCCACATGGCATGAAAATCCACGTGAATCTTCTGAGCGCCGTCGGCGCGGAAGTTCTTGCCGCCGTCGTCGGAGATATGGAGCGAAACGCCGAGCACGTATAGCCGCAGGTCATTATTTGGATCGATCCGGATCTGGGAGAAATACATCGGACGCGGATTGGTCGGCCCCATCTTCGTCCAACTGGCGCCTGCGTCTTCCGAACGATAGATGCCGCTCTCTTTTTCATGCTCGATGCGCGCGTAGACTATGTTCGAATCGCGGCGGTATACATCCATGCCGATTCGACCCATGGGGCCTTCGGGCAACCCCTTGGTAAGTTTTGTCCAGTTGCGGCCGGCATCGGTTGTTTTGTATATGGCGCTGCCCGTTCCTCCACCGTTCATGCCCCACGCCGAGCGGCGCCTCTGATAGGTCGCGGCATAGAGAGTCTTGTTGTTGGAAGGATCCATGACCAGCTCGGTTGCGCCTGTGTTTTCGTCAGTGCCGAGAACGCGGCTCCAGGTCAGGCCGCCGTCTGCCGTTTTGTATACGCCGCGCTCTCCGCCCGGTCCCCAAAGGCTGCCGAGCGCCGCGACATAGACCACATCGTGATCGACCGGATCGACTATGATGCGCGCAATATGCTTCGATTCGCGCAGCCCCATGTTCTTCCAGCTCTTCCCGCCATCGGTCGATTTGAAAACTCCATCGCCCCACGATGAACTCTGGCGGTTGTTGTTCTCGCCTGTCCCAACCCAGACCATGTTGGCATCGTTCGGAGCAATCGCCACATCGCCGATCGATGAACTCGATTCGTTGTCGAAAACAGTCTCGAATGTCGTTCCCTGGTTGAGCGTCTTCCACAGCCCTCCGGTAGCCGTCGCGACATAGAAAACCGCGGGATTGCTCTCAAGCACCGCAAAATCGTCGATTCGGCCCGATGGCGTGGCCGGCCCAATCTCACGGAATTTCAATTTGTCGAATGGCGAAGCTGCCGGCTGCGGGGCGTTCTGTGTGAAGCCCCTGCCGGCTGAAAATAATAGTGCGGCAAAAATAACCAACAAACACAAAGCTCTGAACGTGAAACGCGCGGGTGACATGACAAGACCTCCTGGAAATATTTCCACAGCATCTGCGGGGCTAAACGCTTGATGCCGGAATATGACGAATAAACGGGAACGGATGCGCCATTGCCTGCATCCGGAATCCAATACTTTGTATTGTGAGCTTTTTACAGATACTTGACGAACATCAGCTCATTTCTGCGTTCGTTGTAAACGAGTTCATCGATAAGCTGATTGGTGAGCAGGATGCCGAATCCGCCGGCGCGCAGTCCTTTTTCATCGCGGACCATGACGTGTCGGAATGGATCGCCTTCCGGATTATTGACTGCGGCGTGTTCAAGCGCCTCCGGATCGAAACCTTCTCCTGGATCCTTGATCCAGTAGATGATCGCTCTCTTGAGCCTGATGCAAATCACTTCGACAAATTTCGTCGGGTCGAGCTTGCCGCCATGCTCGATTGCGTTATTGAGCATCTCCCTGAAGGCGTATGCCATGGCTTCTCGCGTCTCTTCAGGAAGATCGGCCTTCAACTGGGTTAGCATCTTTTGCAGCAGCGGCACGGCTGACAGGTCGCACGGAACCTTCAGCTGTACCCAGTGAGGCTGGGCGGAGATGACTTCGATTTCAAGCGGTTCGCAGGGGCCTAGCGCTTTGTTCACCACCACCTGAAGTTCGGTGATGCTGAATGGCTTGATCAGAAAATCGCAGACTTTTTTTCGTAATGCCCCGAGCACCGCGGCCGGCGTTCCGAACGCGGTCATCATGATTGCTTTGAGCTGTGAATGGCCGGCGCGTAATTTGTCGAGAAATTCGAGGCCATCCATTCCCGGCATCATGTAATCTATCAAGGCAAGGTCAAACGTCTCATTCTCCAGAATTTTCAGGGCCTGCCCGCCATCAGCCGCATGCACAATAAAGTGGCCGTCGCTTTTCAGCGTTTCCTCGATCACTTCATGCAAAGCTGAGTCGTCGTCAACTACGAGAATCCTGCCCATCAGCAACCTCTAATTTAGTTAATTTAGTTCGGCGGAATTTACCCAATAAATGTTTAACCACTTTAAGAATCTGCGGCTATTATGCCTACAGGTTTTCTGTTTGACCAGTGAAGAGGTGGATAAGGGATAAACAAAATCTCATCCTTTGCGGATATTTTAAAGTTTGTAGCAGTGCCTTTACCAAATCTCATCGAATTTGCGATCTCCCTGGAGTCTGCCTGCTTTCAAGGATCGTTTTTTTTATCAGGTCAGGCTTTAAACTTCAGGCAACGGATTTCTGTCTTTCTTTATTAGACTTGCCTGACTGCCTGATATCGCTATAATTAACAACTTCTGCTCCCGTAGCTCAGTTGGATAGAGCACCTGCCTTCTAAGCAGGGGGTCGCGCGTTCGAGTCCTGCCGGGGGTACTTTCCCAACAATCTGTGACGGGCATCCAGATCAGGTGCCCGTCTTGTTTTTCATACAAACGGCGGACTGATTGGCAGTTTGTCATAAATTCCAGGGTAATCGATGAGGTTCATCATTCACGGAGCAGGCGCCGTCGGCAGCCTGGTCGGCGGCAATCTGGCGGAAAGCGGAGAGTCTGTGGTCCTGATTGGCAGGCCCGACCATGTTGCCGCCATCAATGATCGAGGGTTGCTGATCAAATCGGCCAGGGGGGATCGTTTGATCAAAAACCTCGTTGCTGTCGAGCATCCCTCTGAGGTAGCTCCGCAGGACGGCGACATTATCTTTTTGACCATCAAGTCTGCCCAGACGGAGCAGGCAGTGCACGACCTGCGCGAAAGATTCAGTGAAGAGACGCCGGTCTTTTGCCTTCAGAACGGCGTTCGTAATGAGGAGTTTGCTGCCAGGAGATTTCTGCGGATCTATGGCGCAATGGCGGCGCTCAGTGCCACGTTTCTCACTCCCGGCACGATCGCTCATACCATGAACAATACGATTTCGCTGGGCAACTATCCTCTCAACTGTGATGAGTTGTGCAGGGAGGTCGCAGACAAGCTCAACCGTGCCGGATTCAAAACCACGACTCCTGAATCGATCATGGCAGTCAAGTGGAGCAAACTGATCCTCAATCTCAATAACGCGACCTACGCGATCATCGACAACTTCCTTCAGATGGGATTGGTCACACCGGCAATCAGCCGGTTTATGGCCGATGTCGAGGAGGAAGGGCTTCACGTACTCGATGTCTCCGGCATCGGAGTCAGCGATCCTGATAACCCGATTAATTTCGAAAAAAGACTGGCCGAGTTGAGATCCGTGGCCGAGGATCCTGAGAAGATCGAAAAAGCGGCCGAGTTGCCATACGAGCTTCGCACATACCCTTCAACCTGGATGGATCTCAAGCTGAAACGCGGCGAGACCGAATCGAGCTACTTCAACGGAGAGATCATCCTGCTCGGCGAAAAACACCACATCAATACGCCTTATAATTCCACGCTTCTTCAGATTGTCGAATCGATGGCCGCAGAAAAGGCCGAACCGGGCCGCTATACGCTCGATGAATTAATCCATCAGATAGAGCAGCGCCGGATGAAACTCTACAATGGAGAAGGTCTGTCCTGATCTCAATACGAGCGGGTACGCAGGCGTCCCGCCTGCCTCAATTCGATTAACGCAAATCTGATATGAATGTGCAGATATTTCAATACAAGCAGGCGGGACGCCTGCGTACCCGCTCGTTTTTTGATTCTGTAATTTTCGACAATCCGCCAAAGGATGAATTCGCCAGCAGTATCAGTTAGTTATTTATTCTCTGCCAGGATCTCTATCAATCTAAGCATTACTTCCTCTTCTTCAGATGGAGCGACAGTCCTCAGGTCAAGAGTCAGTTTGTCATCGATAATGCGAGCGATGACGGGTGGATTGGCGAGGCGCAATTTCTCTTCGATCTGCTCCGCGGTCAATTCACCGATAACGATTGATATCAGGCTGGTGGGAATTTGAGACTCCGGGGCGGACCCGCCGCCGACGACTGAAAATCCGTCGATCACTTCCAGATGCGCGCCGCCATTCGAAGATTTTGCCCTTTGAATGAAGGCTTGTGCGCGTTCGGTAATCGACTCTTTCGTGGCAAAGAGTGCCCTCAACCCCGGCAGATTCTTCATGGCGCGGCCGGCAGCGTATTCGGCGATTGTCGCTTCGAGTGCGGCGTAGGTCAGCTTGTCGACGCGAAGAGCCCGCATCAAGGGGTTTTTCCTGATCCGATCGATGAGTTCGGTTTTGCCCGTAATGATGCCGGACTGGGGACCTCCAAGCAGTTTGTCTCCGCTGAAGGCGACGACCGAGCAGCCAGACCTGATGGAATAAGAGATTGTCGGCTCATCGGTGATGCCCAGAGGCAGCAGGCTGACCATACAGCCGCTGCCCAGATCCTCGAAGAGAGGCAGATTATGCCGCGAGGCCAGATCAGAAAGCTCCTCAAGAGACGGTTTCTCGGTGAATCCGACGATGCGGTAATTGGATGGGTGAGCCCGAAGGATGACCCTGGTCTGTTCGTTGATTGCGTTCTCGTAATCGCTCAGGCGGGTCCGATTTGTGGTGCCGACCTCGCGGATCCGCGCGCCTGATTTGGCTATGACATCGGGTATCCTGAAAGATCCGCCTATCTCCATCAGTTCGCCTCGCGAGACGTTGACCTCACCGCCTTCAGCAAGTGTATTGAGCGTTAACAGTACGGCGGCGGCGCAGTTGTTGACCACGGCCACGGCTTCGCAGTTGAGCAGGTCGCGCAGCATCTCCTCAAATCCGGTTCCGCGCTTGCCGCGCTTACCCGTCGCCAGATCGTATTCGAGATTGCAGTAACCCCGCGCCACACTGCTAATTGCCTCTATCGCTTCGGCGCTCAACGGGGCACGACCCAGATTAGTGTGAAGCACGACTCCGGTGGCATTGATCACTCGCTGAGTCAGCTTCATCGAACGGTGCGTCAAACTCGACATCAGCCGCTGCTCGATAACCGTCTCCAACTCGGAAGCGCCGGCGGAAGAATCGCCGATCATCTCCTCCCTTAACCCCGCCATCACTTCTCGCAAACGGTCGCGCACGGCATCCCGCCCGGCTTCGGCTATCAGCGGCTGCAGGCTCTCTTTGCGAAGCAAGAGATCGATCGATGGAAGATTGCGTAATACGGATTCAGTCATAAAAGAAAAAGATAAGACAGGATTACCAAATAAACGAAACAGACGAAAAGATATTGGATGTTAGAGCACGGATTTCACCTTTATCGTTGGGTCTGAGTAGTTGGTTGATTCAAATGAAAAAAACTAAATTGCCTGCAGTGACAACCTGATAGCATCCAGGATTTTTTCGTGAATGACGCCGTTGCTGGCGACGATTCCGTGCCGGTTTTGAACATCGCGGCCATTGTATGTCAGCAGTTCGCCCCGGGTATCGGTGATAACTCCGCCGGCTGCGCGCAGTATTGCTTCAGGGCCGCAGCTATCCCACTGGTTCGTTCGATCGCCAAGATGAATGTAGAGATGGGCCAGTCCCTCGGCCAGCAGCCCGAATTTCAGCCCGACGCTGCCGTGCCGGATCTTCCCGGTGACTCCAAGCCTGGAGCATATCTTATCTACCTTTGGACTGTGATGCGACCGGCTCAGGGCTATCGCCATTTGAGACGGGTCGCTTGTGGGTGCGACGTGAAGCCTTTTTGTCGACCACTGCTCCTCGACGAAAGCGCCGATGCCGGCTGCGCCATAATACATCTTTCCCTTCACGGGATTGAAAACAACTCCAAGTTGCGGGACTCCCTCGATCGCAAGGCCGATCATCACTGAAAATTCATCGACGTGATCGATGAACTGCTTCGTCCCGTCCATCGGATCAACCATCCAGACGCGATCTTTATTCAATCGCGACAGGTCGTCGGGAAGCTCCTCGGAAAGGACCGCATCGTCGGGAAAGCAGCGGTTCAATTGGCGAACGATGATTTCATTGGCTGCGTGGTCGGCTACCGTGACCGGGTCGTCG
Organism: Acidobacteriota bacterium; assembly: GCA_016710075.1. Taxonomy (GTDB): domain Bacteria; phylum Acidobacteriota; class Blastocatellia; order RBC074; family RBC074; genus JADJLO01. The sequence goes on from JADJLO010000003.1 coordinate 220,349, forward strand.
TAGCCTTTCCACTGGACCTGATAATCCGACTTGTACAACTCCATCAGTTTGCAGCCGGCATCCCGGGCAACGTTTCTGGCTATCTCCAGTTCTTTATCCATAAATAAATTCAATCAATTCTCGCATGGGCAATTTTTTACGAATCGATAGCTTAACTCAAATTGTGCGATAAATCGAAATTTGACAACCCTGCTTGTGAGTTTCTATACTCGCCGCGTCTTCATTACATAAGCGCTTTCATAACCGTTCTCAAATCAGAACCACAGGAGAGTTTCGCGATGAAAATCCATGATGTCACGGTTGCGATCTCAAACGACCTTCCGGTCTATCCTGGTGATCCCGCGATCAGCATCACCCGGACTCATTCGCTTGAAAAGGGGGACATCGCGCGCGTCTCGCATCTCAGCTTCAGCACTCACATCGGGACTCATATAGATCCGCCGTACCATTTCATGCAGGACGGCATGCCGCTCGACCAGGTTCCGCTCGATGTCATGATTGGCCCGGCCCGCGTCATCGATGTCGGCGATGTCAAATCGATAGATTCAAAATTGCTGGAGAGCTTCGATCTGACCGGAGTCAAGCGGTTGCTCTTCAAGACCCGCAATTCACGATTCTGGAGCGAAACCAGTGAATTCCAGGAGGACTTCGTCTATCTTGAAACCGATGCGGCGGAACTGCTGGTCAGGCTCGGTGTTCAGCTTGTCGGGATTGACTATCTCTCAATAGAGAAATTCAACTTTGACAAGCCCACAACCCACTGGACACTGCTCGGCAACAATATCATCGTGGTTGAAGGTCTGGATCTGAGCCGCATCTCGCCGGGCGATTATGAGCTGATCTGCCTGCCTCTCAAGATCAAGGATGGCGACGGCGGACCCACTCGCAGAGGAATAGATTACACGGTGAGGTATAGAATAACCAAAACAGGGAAATGAGGGATTACATTTGTTTCGAGGCATTTAAACTGATATTTTTCTTTGTTTCGTTTATTCCCCATAAGCCAATAAGCAATCACTGAAAGGAACCAACGCAACATGTCATTTTCAATGGATTCATTTGTCGGAAACTGGAACCGCGTTCACAAGCAGACCACGAGGCTGATGGCCAAAGCTCCTGACGATAAGTACGACTGGAAGCCCTCAGAGACGGCGATGACCCTCGGCGAGCTGATGAATCATCTCTGGATCTCGGAATGGGGAATTGTCGAGGCCGCCATCACCGGAAGCTTTCCTAAAGAGAATCGCCCCGAAAAGATCAGCGTGACGGCCGATATGATTTCGGCTTTTGATAAATCTCATCAGGATATGGTCGGCAAAGTCACGGCTTTGACACCTGAGCAGCTTGCCGGTGAAGTGGCTCCGTTCGGGCCGGAAAAGAAGATGAGCCGCGCGACGATTCTGCAGGTTCTTCAGGAGCATGAAATCCATCATCGCGGCCAGCTTTATGTTTATCTGAGGGCCCTCGGCTGTGAAGTTCCGCCATTGTTCGGATAGAAGATAAAGAAAGATTGTTCGATTATGCCGGGGAAGACATCTTCGAAAATCATCAGCGATAAATCGATAGCCGGCCGTCCCAAGGATGAGCCGGCCTATCGAGATCGTGTCTACGATCTGGTGCTGAGAATCCCTCCCGGCAGATTGATGAATTATGGCCTCGTCGCGAGAGTACTCGGGGCAGGATATGACGCCCGCGCAATCGGCAATGTGATGTTTGCCACGCCTAAGGACGGCCGCAATATTCCATGGCACCGCGTCGTCAACTCACAGGGGAAATGCTCTACCGCGGGATTGACCATGCCCCCTGACCTTCAACAGCGACTTCTCGAAGCGGAAGGCATCGCCTTCAACGAGAAAGGCCGCTGCCGAATTGAAAAATATCTCTGGATCCCGCCGGAATATAGTGAAAAGGCTGATCGCGATAATCCTGCTGAGGATTATCTGCCTGCTGGGGATTATCTGGTTGACTGATCGGCTTTTAGAGATTGGAGAAATTATGAGTCAGGACATGTCGAAAAAGGCGCCTTATCAGGTAACACAACCGGCTTATTCGGTGTCGCACCATATGGTGACCACTGCATTTGAAGTTCCAGGCCACAAAGTGATCAGGAATCTCGGCGTCGTGCGCGGCATCACTGTCAGGTCGAGATCCGTCTTCGGCACTCTCGGCGCCAGCCTGCAGACGCTCGTTGGCGGCAACATTTCCATCTTCACCCGTCTCTGCGAGCACACCCGCGAAGAAGCGTTCGAAATCATGATCCAGCACGCTTCCGAGCTGGGGGCAAATGCCATCATCGGCGCCCGCTATGATGCCAATGAAATCATGGGCGGCGTCACCGAAGTGCTTGCTTACGGCACCGCTGTCATAGTCGAGCCTGTCGAAGTGCCCGAATATCGCAGTTGAATTAATCGAGATTGCCGCTATGTTTTCACGAATCCCTGAAATGAGACTTTTCCACTGCCTGATTATCATGATTATCATGCTGATGCTGCATGGCATCTCATCGGTCACGGCTCAGAAGGCCGGCCAGAAGGCCGACCAGAAGGCCGAAAAGAAGCCGCAGGTGCTTGTCTACGAGATCGATCAGGAACAGAGCCGGATAATCGTTCATCTGGTTCAGGAGGGGTTGATTGCCAGGCTTCATCCAAGGCACGAGGTCGCAGCCCAAAAGTTCAGCGGGAATGTCGCCATGTCTGTTGTCAATGAGGCGGACATTTCAGTCGAGGTTGAAACGGAGGCCGCTTCTCTGACCAATATCGACACGGATATGAGCGACTTCGAGCGGAAAGAGTTTCACAATATACTGCGGAACAAGGTGCTTGAATGCGATAAGTTCCCGGTCATCAGGTTTGTGGCTGCTTCCGTCTCGGATGTTAAGAGGTCCGGAGCCAACCGGTCATTCAATCTCAACGGAGATCTATTTCTGCATGGTACGAAGCGAGCTGTCTCGCTGCCCGTCAATGTGGTGATAGACGGCTCAGTCCTCAAAGCTCAGGGCGAAGCAAAGCTCAAACAGTCCGATTTCGGCATCAAACCCTATACCGGCGGATTCGGGGCGATCAAGATCGGCGATGAGCTCAAAGTGAGTTTTCAGATCGTTGCAAGGAAGAAGTAAATGAACAGTAGTTTAAAGATCAAAGTTTAAAGTCGTATTTCCAAGCGTCCTCATCCTTAAACTTTGAACTTTAAACTTCACCTGGCAAGCGAGACGCTTGCGCTCCAACTCGTTGCCTGATGCCCCCCGCTTTCTGGCAGAGAAAGAAGAGTTCTGTATGATCAAATTCGCGTCGTTGATCGTGTTCTGCCTGATGCTGGCTTCACCCGGCACGCTCTCGCAGACTGCGCCGAAAATTTACACAATCGACTCATCGAAGAGCAGTTTCTGGGTCTTTGCCGGAAAAGCAGGTCTCTTCAGCGCCCTGGCTCACGATCACGAAATCGGGATCAAGACTTTCAACGGAAAAGTGATTGTGGATGATATTGCCAAAGCCGCGGGTTCTATCGAGATGGAAGTTGAATCCTCTTCGCTGGCGGTTCTTGACCAGAACGTGAGCGATGCCGATCGCGCGAAGATCCGTGACTCGATGCACAATGAAGTGCTCGAATCGACCAAATACAAAAAGATCAGCTTCAAATCGGCCGGCATGAGTGATGTGAAGGCTGCCGGAAATAATGCTTATACATTAACTCTCAACGGCGACCTGACACTGCACGGAGTAACGAAGAGAATCGCAGTTCCGGTTTCTCTGACAATCACGCCGCAGCAGCTTCGAGCTAGCGGAAAGTACGTTCTCAGACAGACCGATTTCGGAATCAAACCATACTCCGCCGGCGGCGGAACCGTGAAGGTAAAGAACGATGTCACCGTCAACTTCGACATCGTCGCAAGATGAAAACAGATTACGAAACAGACGGAATATGTATGGAGTTCCGCCTTCAGGCGGAAGACCTTATTTTCTGAGGAGTTAATCATGGCCCAACAAATGAGTGCTGACCCGCGTCAGGTGATAGAAGTTCACAGCCCGGCAACGCTTGAGAAGATCGGCGAGGTGACGGTCAACACGCCCGAAGAAGTTCGGGCCGCTGTCCAAAAAGGTCGCGAGGCCTTCAAAATCTGGAGTAACACGGATATCAGGCGGAGAGCGGAGGTGCTGCTCTCGGCGCGCGATTATGTGCTGGCTCATCAGGAGGAATTGATCGACCTCATCTGCCGTGAGAACGGAAAGCCCAGGATTGAAGCCGTCGTCGAACTGACCTATCTCTGCGATGTGCTCACCTTTTATGCAAAGCAGGGGCAAAGGTTTTTGAAACCCCACAAGATCACTCCGCACCTGCTGCGCAACAAGAAGGTCACTGTTCATTACCAGCCGCGCGGAGTCATAGGGATGATCACGCCGTGGAATTTTCCGTTGATTCTGACCATTGGCGAATCTATTCCGGCGCTCGCCGCAGGCAATGCCGTGGTCATCAAGCCGTCTGAATGGACTCCTTTGATCGCTGTGCGTGGAGCCGAAATCATGCGCGAAGCTTTTCAGGCTCAGGGCGTGCCGGTCGATATCCTGCAGGTCGTCAATGGACGCGGCGACACAGGCGGCGCCTTGATCGACGAGGCCGATATGATTGCCTTCACAGGCAGCGTGCGCACCGGAAAGCTCGTGGCGGAGCGTGGAGCGCGCAGGCTCATACCGGTCAGTCTTGAGCTTGGCGGCAAAGACCCCATGATCGTGCTTCGCGATGCCGACATCGAACGAGCCGCAAACGCGGCTGTCTGGGGAGCATTCACCAATTCCGGCCAGGTCTGCATCTCAGTTGAACGCGTATATGTCGAGGAGCAAGTAGCCGATGATTTCACTCGCCGCGTCGTCGAAAAGACCAAAGCCCTGAGGCAGGGCAGCGATGTGTCGGAAGCCGGCACCGACCGCCGCGTGGATGTCGGCGCAATGACTTTCCCCAAACAGATCGAGACTGTCGAAGAGCATGTCGCCGACGCCAGAGCACACGGAGCCACCATCCTTACCGGCGGCACCCGTTCTGCCGATCATGCGAGTCAAAAATGCTGACGAGGCAATGAAGTTTGCCAACGATTCAATCTACGGCCTCAATGCCAGCATCTTCACCGGCGACCGGGCGAAGGGCGAACAACTGGCCACTAAAATTGAAGCGGGAATCACCTGCGTCAACGACGTCATGGCGGGTTTCGGCGTGACGGATGCTCCGTCCGGTGGTTTGAAAGAGAGCGGCATCGGCAAACGCCACGGAGCCGAAGGCATTCGACGCTTCTGCCACCAGCAGGTAATCGTCACCGATCGCTTCGGCATGAAGAACGAACTCTTCTGGTACCCATACAGCGCCAAGACCGAACGCATCTTCCTGCGCATGCTCGGAACCATGTTCTCCTCAAAACTCGGCTCGAAATTGAAATCCCTCTTCGGGAAGTAGGAGATTACGAAACAGAGGAAAAGTTCAAAATAGTATGGATCGAGAATCTCGATTATTTTGTATGTCATCAATAATGACGGAGCCGGCAAATTGATCGACTGAACATTTTCGTTTGTTTCGTTTATTCCGTCTGTTTCGTAATCTTGTATTTAAACCCATGAAAAGATCGATCTTCGCAGTAATTTCAATCCTGGCGATAAGTTTTGCTCTGATCGGAGCGAGGCAGGCTCAGTCTTCAAGAAGCATTCTGACGCGCCCGGTTCCGCCGCCTGATCAGAAGATTGCTTATGGCAGCGATCCTAATCAATTCGGCGAGCTGCGTCTGCCAAAAGGCAACGGTAAATTTCCGGTTGTTGTCATTGTTCATGGAGGCTGCTGGATGGCCGAGTATGGCCTTGGTTATATGAGCCACCTCGCAGCCGATCTGACTGACGCCGGCTTTGCGACCTGGAATATCGAATACCGCCGCGTCGGCAACAGCGGAGGCGCATGGCCGGGCACTTTTCAGGATGTGGGGATGGCTACTGATTATCTTCGGATACTGGCCAAAAAATACCCGCTTGATCTGAATCGTGTGGCTGCGCTTGGCCATTCGGCCGGCGGACAGCTCGTCATCTGGCTTGGAGCGAGATCGAAATTCCCCAAAGACAGCCCTGTCTGGTCGGCCGATCCGCTGAAACTCCGAGCGATTGTCCCGATCGCGGCGATCACCGATCTTCGCAAAACCGGCACGGCCTGTGATGAATCTTTGAGCATGCTCATGGGCAATGGACCGAAAGATAAGGTCTCTCCGGTCGATATGGCCCCGCTGGGAATCAGGCAGTTGGTCGTTGCCGGCGAAGACGACAAGATCGTTCCTCAATCAATGGCTCGTGATTATTACCACATTGCCGTTAAGAAAGGCGATCTCTTGAAATTGCTGATCATTCCGAAATCCGGTCACTTCGAACCTGTCGATCCCAAAACACCCGCCTGGCAGCAGGTCAGGGAAGGGCTGCTCGGGATGATGAAGTAACTCCGTTGCGGAAAGGCCCTGTTAGTTAAAAGTTTGTAGCAGCGCTTTTCCCAAATCGCATCAAATTTGCGACCTCCATGGAGTGCTTTGGTATTGTTCCAGAAGTCCTGTTAAATCGGTGGGCGGTTTGCGGTGGAGTAGATTTTTCTCAATATTTGAGTGGCCACAGGACTACCAAAGCGGCGACAGGTCGCCGCACTCCATGGAGTCCGCCTGTTTTCAATGATCCATATCATCGGTTCATCTTTAAACTTTCCACAACGGCGATGAAGTAAATACATGCTCCCCAAAAAACAATAAAGATGAAAAAATCAAGAAATTATTATCTGGTGGAAAATTTTTCGTTTATTCCGTGTGTTTCGTAATCTTTTATTTTTCCTGCTGCTTCTCAAGCCTGCGATGACTGCGTTCGAAATCCGCCGGATCGTCGAGCCGCTCTGCGTCGCCGGTTCGTGACCGGCTGATCATCCTGACCTTTTTCACATCGAAGATCCTCGGATCGACATCCAGGGTTTTATAAGCCGTAAAATCGGGCTTTGTGGTGAATGCCTCGCGCAAATCCATGGCCCCGGCGTCATACTGGTTGAGCGGCTGCAGGCCGAGCAGCAGATAAGTCGTCTTGAAGATGCTCGCAATGCTGGTATGAGAGCTCATCGCGTAGCCGCGCTTTGCATAAGGGCTGATCACGAGCAGCAGACTGCGATGGGCATCGATGCTGTCGCGCCCATCCTGAGCGTCATCTTCGGTGACGAAAATAACCATCTGCTTCCAGTATGGCGAGTTGGTCAGAAGCTCTACGACGCGGCCGAGTGCGTAATCATTGTCCGCCACAAACGACGCGCGGTAAGGATAGCCATCCTCCGGGCGCTCTTTTGAAGTGTGGTCGTTGGGAAGATAGATATTGGTGAACCTGGGCATCTCCTGTCGGCCATCGATAAACTTCGAACGAAAATCCTTCTCGAACTGCTGCAGCCGGTACTGATCCGAAATATTCATATTGAATGTCGGAAAATCCCTGGCAGTGTTTTGATAAAGCGGTTGCGGCATCGGATAGTTCACCGGAAACCGGGCTCCCGTGGGCTCGTAATCGGCCTCTTCCTCGATGCCGCCGAGCTCAAAGCCCTCGCCGTAATTTCGGAAACTGATGCGGAAACGATTCAGATGCTCCCAGACAGAGCCGGATTCAAGATAGTCTTCCGGATGAATCGACGATGACGACCCGGTGAAGGTCAGCCGGCCCGGAGAACTGCTCACCGGCCGAAAATCCCTGTGACCGCCATACGATGCCGCAAGGCTCGTCTCGACCCAGGCATTTGGATAGACGCCGACCAGCCAGCGATGCCCGTCCGCCGAGACATCGGAATCAAGATAGAAGTTGTCGCTGAAGGCGAACTGCTGTGCCAGGGCGTGGTGATTTGGCGTCACGTTGACATCGCGCAGCGCCACACGGTTGTTCTTATCGAAAACATTCGACTTCGAACCATATGTCGCAAGACCTGCAAAACTGCGAAGCCGGCGTCCGCTCTTGTCTTTTTCGACGTCGCCGTAGACCTGGTCGTATGTCCGGTTCTCCTTTGTGATGAAGACCACGTATTTGATCTGATCGCTCGGAGCCCCGTATTTGCCCGGGATAATGCTTTCCTGTCGTGATGATGAATTCAGAATGATGCCGTTATTCTTGAGCACCTGCTGCGTTTCATTGACCAGTTGGCTGTCGCCTGGGACCGGTACAATCGAGACCACGCCTTTCTGCAGCGCTCCGACGTAACTTCCCTCCGGGCCGGCTTTGAAATTCGGCCCACCGTTGGGACCCGAGCCGAAGCCCTTGGCATTGGCGATGAAAAGATTTTTGCCGTCGGCGCTGACAGAGATCTGCGAAGGGAACCATGCAGTCGGGATGTGGCCGAGCAGTTTGAAATTCCGCGCGTCGATGACAGCGAGGGCGTTGATGCCGGCTTCAGTCACATAGAGCCTGCGCTCGTCGCGGCTCAGGGCCAGACCGAACGGAATCTGCCCGCGAAGCCGTGACAGGTTTTCAGCCTGCTCAGATGTCACTCTCAATCCCTGTTTGCGCCATTGAGCAATCGCAAAATTGAAAAGGTTGAGATCGACGTTGGCGATGACTTTGTTTGATGACGAATCGAGCACAGTGACGCTGTCGTTATTGGCGTTGCTGACAAAGACGTGCCGGCTGCCGGCGACGACTCCACTCGGGCTGCTTGCGCCAATGACCGAGATGCCGTTGGCGGTCTCGCCTATCAACCGGCCGGTCTTCGATTTTGCCGCGACCTTGAGCTTCCCGCCTGAATCGATTTCATAACTCCAGATGGATGCCGCCTCGTCGTCGTTTGGATCTCCGAGGCCGGGCGCCCGTTTGCCTTCAAATGTAACCCCGCGTTTCATCTCTTCGGACAGATAAGCAAACGGCGGAAAACTTACGCCGGTTCGTTTCGGGTCTTTTGGGTCATACCCTTCGATCAACGAGTATCTGAAAACTCCGGCGTTGGTCACGTAAAGTTTTCGCTCATCAGGTGAAAGTGCGATTGAAAAGGGAGCCCGCCCCGTCGCAAGACTCTCGATTACACGGCGCTTTGCCGTGTCGATGACTGCGATCCGATAATTCGCCTGATCCAGAACGAAGATCCGCCCTCCGTCTTTAGCCAATGCAAGCGCTCCGGAAAAACTGTTTCGATATCCTGAATCATTGATCGAAATTGTCGCCAGCCGCTTCCGGTCGGCAAGATCGAAGATGAAGACCGATCCCTGATTTCCGCTCGATGCGTAAAGAGTCCGATTGTCCGGTCCGACGGCGACTCCCATGAACGCCGAGCGGAACTCGGCATCATCTTCATCCGCTGTCTTGCTTCCCTTGTAACGCTCGCGGTCAGCCGTAATCTGATGTAGCTTTGGCGCGGCGCTCTGCCATTCGTCGATGATCGAAAGAGCAAACGGCTCGGTGCCATTGCACGACGCGACTATCGTTCGCCCATCCGGACTGAGCGCCAGTCCGTACGGGTGCGCGGCGATTCTCACCTGCTTTCCTCGCGGTGTCAGCAGGCGCCCGTTCGGAAGCACGGGTGCAGCCGGATCGTTCGTCGCTGTTCTATCACCCGCAGGCGCCCCGAAATCCGCTATGTTGATCGTCTTTTGTGTCGCTCCAGGAATCAGAAACAGCAATGGCAACACCATCATCAGAAACAGTCTTTTCATGCCACTTTTACCCCGTTAGAAATCGAATTAAATTTCAGTTACTCAATCTTGCCATAATTGGCCGGCTTAAATACACACTTTTGCCTAAACCCTGGTTAAATAAAATGAAAAGGCCGGGAAACAATGACGCTTCCCGGCCTTTCCTGCTTTGGTAACTGATGCTTCCTGCGGATTCCCCGACCGTATCGCTTTAAACAGGGTTGCTTATTCGTACCTGAGAGCCTCGATCGGGTCGAGGGCCGCGGCTTTTCGCGCCGGGTAGTAGCCGAAAAAGATTCCCACCATGGCGGAAAAGACAACCGATCCGATGATCGCCGTGATCGAGATCAGAGTCGGCCAGCCCACCAACTTCGGTATCGCATATGAGATCGCGATGCCAAGCAGGATGCCGATGATGCCTCCGATCAGGCTGAGCACGATCGATTCGATCAGAAACTGAGTCCTGACGACTGAAGACCGGGCGCCGATCGCCATGCGGATGCCGATCTCGCGAGTCCTTTCAGTGACGGAGACAAGCATGATGTTCATGATGCCGATGCCTCCGACAAGCAGGGAAACGCCTGCAATGCTGCTCAGAAGTATCGTCATGATCCGATTGGTCTCATCGGCCGCATCTGCCACATCGGTCATATTCCTGACGAAGAAATCGTTGTCCTGATTCGGACCGAGTTTGTGTCGCTGCCTCAGAAGGTCGGTTATCTGCTGTTGAGCGATGTATGTCGCAGCCGGCGAAATGGCCGAAACATAAGCGAATTGAATATTCGTAATGTTCAGAAGTTTTTTCTGAACGGTCGTGTACGGAGCGAAGAGCACATCGTCCTGATCTCGCCCTTGTGCGTCCTGACCTTTTCTGGCCATGATGCCGATGACTCTGAAAGGAAGGCCGCGAACACGAACCATTTGACCGAGCGGATCGATGCCGGGAAAGAGGTTGTCTGCAATGGTCTGGCCGATGACGACTACGCGAGCTGCATTTCGGACATCGTTTTCAGTTATGAATTCTCCGGTCTGCAGAGGCCATTTGCGGATTTCGGATATCTGTTCGTTGACTCCCTGAACCGAGCTGTTCCAGTTCTGATTGCCAAAAATGAGCTGAGCGCCGGCGCGTACCGAGGGACTGGCCATGGCAACGCTCGGGCATTCACGTCTGATTGCTTCGATGTCATCGTCGTTGAGTGTGTTTGTGCTCGATGCCCCGGTGCCGCTTCTTACGCCGCCCACATTCATCGAGCCGGCGCCGACGAAGAGCAGGTTGGTTCCGACACTGGCAATCTGCTGCTGCACAGACGCCTGAGCTCCCTGGCCGATGCTGACCATGGCTATCACCGCTCCAACGCCAATGATAATCCCAAGCATCGTCAACGCCGAACGCATCTTGTTGCGCGCCAACGCCTTGAAAGCAATTCTGAAGATCGTCAACAAGTCCATGATTTTTCCTTACAAGTTCTCTTCCATCGGTGTTTCTGCCAGTATTTTCAGTTCATCTCTCGCATCCCTGCGATGAGTGACCGGATAGTCGTTTTTGATCTTCCCGTCCTTAAAGACAATGACGCGATCGGCATATTCGGCTATGTCGTGCTCGTGCGTAACCAGCAGCAGCGTGATGCCCTGTTCGCGGTTGAGTCGCTGGAATATCTCCATGACCTCGACAGATGTCCGGGAGTCGAGGTTTCCGGTCGGCTCATCGGCCAGAATCAGAGTCGGTTTTGTGGCAATTGCGCGGGCGATTGCCACGCGCTGCTGTTGTCCTCCGGACAATTGATTCGGATGACTCAACTCACGGCCTTTCAACCCGACGGCTTCAATTGCTTCCATTGACCGCCGATGGCGCTCTGAAGTGGGAACCGCAGCATAGAGCAGCGGCAATTCCACGTTCTCCATGGCCGAAGTCCTGGACAGCAGATTGAATCCCTGAAAGACGAATCCAATCTTGTGATTGCGAATGTCTGCGCGTTCATCCTTGGAAAGCTCGGAAACATCCTGTCCGTCCAGGATATATGTTCCTCGCGTCGGACGGTCCAGACACCCCAGAATATTCATCGTTGTCGATTTGCCGGATCCGGATGCGCCCATGATCGCGACAAACTCGCCCTGGTAAATTTTCAGCGATACTCCGCGGAGTGCACGAACCTCAACGTCACCCATTTGATAGATTTTATGGATGTCGCTCAGCTCGATGACCGGCCGCTTGCCGTTTTCAACAGTCATTTGATTCTCAATGTATTAAGGCAGTTCAAAGTTCAAAGTTCAAAGTTGACGCGCTGTTGATCATTCCAAACCGGGACCTGACGACTTTAAACTTTGAACTTTGAACTTTGTATTTATCTTCTTGCGCCGCCGCCGGGGCCGCCGCCTGGAGCGCCGCCAAATCCCGGAGGCGTTTGTGGCCTGTTCGCGGTTGACGAAGAATTTGTGGACACATTCTGGCCTATGATGACCAGATCGCCTTCCTTAAAGGCGCCCTCGTTGATTTCGGCGAAGACGCCGTCGGTAATTCCTATGGTTATCACGCGCGATTGTGGTTTCTTGTCGGGTCCGAGGACCCAGATTACCCTCTTCTGTCCGGCGATGACCGCTGATGTCGTTGGTGCAAAGCCGGCTCCGGCTCCATCTGGTTTGCGCTCAGCCTGTTGCCCGGCCTGATCCTGACGACGCCCCTGGCCGCCCTGGCCGCCCTGGCCGCCCTGGCCGCCGGTTGCCCCGGTTGACCCGGTTGAGCACCTTCCTTTGGTTTTTGAGAGGAATCCGCGGGCTTTTCTCCTTCAGGTTTTTTCTGTTCCTGGGCTGCGGGGCGGTCCGCACTGCCGGCCGCGCGGATGATCTCGCGTATTTTTTCCTGCGTGACATCTTTCGGTCTGAAGCGGAGCGCGGAATTGGGGACTTTGAGAACGTTGTTGCGTTCGTCGATGGTAAAAGTCAGATTGGCGGTCATGCCGGGTTTGAGTTTCAAATCCTTATTCAGCACGTCGATGACGACCTGGTAAGTGACGACATTCTGGACATCGAGAGGGCTCAGGCGGAGCTGATTGATCGTTCCGCGGAAGTTTTCGCCGGGGAAGGCATCGACGGTGAAGGATACACGATTGTTGGCGCTGATCACCCCGATATCCGCCTGATCCACATTTGCGATCACCCACATCTGAGTCACGTCGTTGGCAATGGTAAAGAGTGTCGGCGCTGAGAGACTTGCCGCGACGGTCTGCCCGACATCGACGTTTCTCGAAACCACGACGCCATCGATCGGCGAACTGATCGTTGTATGGCTGAGATTCACTTCAGCGAGTTGAAGAGCGGCTTCCGTCTGTTTGATCTGAGCCTCGGCCTGTTTCACCTGGGCTTTAGCTCCTTCCAGCCGGCCTTGGCTGCAGATTGTTCTGCGGACTTCGCCTGATCGAGCTGTGCGGATGCCTGATCGTATCTCGCTTTGGCCGATTCAAAAGACGCTTTGACCGATTCAAGGTCGCGCTCGGCAATAATTCCGCCTCTGGCCAGAGCCTCCTGGCGCTCGAGCAGTCTGGCTGCATCGTCACGCTGAGCTTTCAAAGCCGCCAGATTGGCCCTTGCGCTTGAAACACCGGCTGTTTGATTGACCAGTGTCGCTTCCGCTGCCAGCAATCTGGCCCTGGCATCGGCCAGATTGGCTCTGGAATTCTCGCGGTTCGCCCGCGCCTGCGCTACCTGAGCCTGAAACAGAGCCGGATCGAGCTGCGCTACAACCTGCCCCTTCTTGACCACCGAATTGAAATCGGCGTTCAGAGCCGCGATCGTCCCCGAGACCTGACTGCCTACCTGAACAGTCTTGACTGCCTGTAAGGTCCCGGTTGCACTGACTGTCTTTCGGATCGACCCCTTCTCGATCTTTCCCGTCAGAAAGTCTTCAGCGCCGGTGCTGCTGTTGAAATAATAGTAACCGCCGGCAACTCCAGCCAATACCAGACATGATGTAATTAAAATAACCCTTGTTTTGCCGCCAAAATTCAGTTTCATAGTTTTCTCTTAGAATCTTCTTCCAGTTTATTGTGACCTCAATTGTAGAGACTGACGGCGAGCGGATTTAGTTACTGATGTTACGCAAATAAGTATTCTTGAATCGGTTTGACACGTTCTTTTGAAGTAATTCAAACAGCCGGCGAAGCCGGCGGCAGCATGTAGCCCAGGGTGAAGCGAGGCCGAAGGCTGAGCGGAACCCTGGGTACAGTTGAAAAATAAAACCAAGCCCACGAAGTGGGCGACAGATTTAGGGCCAAAGGTCTAGTGGCTATTTTTCTGTCGCCCGTTTCACGGGCTCGGAATGATGTTAATTACGATACCCAGGGTTCGCTCGGCAGGGTTCGCGCACTTGTGGGCTAGTCAAATCAAAATAAAGAATATTCCGTGCATAACATAGAGGAGTTCAAAGTTTAAAGTATAGTAACGGCTCAGCCTCCGATCTGATTTTGGCCAGATCCGCAGGCCATGTTGGACGAAGCCTGAATGTCAACATCTGCCAATGTCCCGGTTTCGCTCAATCCGTTAGTTTCAGTAACTTTAAACTCCTGCAGTTTGAGCTGCAGGTCATTTGCTTCTGACTCGGCTGACGGCTTCCTGCCAACCGGCGTATAGCTTGTCGCGTTGGCTCTTCTTCATTTTCGGTTCGAATCGTTTTTCCTCCTGCCACTGCCCGGCGATCTCTTTTTCGCTCTTCCAGAATCCGACGGCCAGACCTGCGAGGTAGGCTGCTCCGAGGGCGGTCGTCTCCGTGATGACCGGGCGGACAACCGGGATTCCCAGAATGTCTGCCTGGAACGGGCAGAGGAAGTCATTTCGGGTGGCGCCGCCGTCCACTCGCAGCTCTTTCGCCTTGATCCCCGAATCAAGCTGCATGCATTCGACTACGTCGCGGGTCTGATAAGCCATCGCTTCGAGCGATGCACGGGCCACGTGAGCCCTGGAAGCTCCGCGGGTCAGGCCGACAATCGCTCCGCGAGCGTCCATGTCCCAGTATGGCGCCCCTAGTCCGACAAACGCCGGAACGAAATAGACGCCGTGATTGTCGCTGACGGATGTAGCAAGCGCTTCTGTCTCGGCGGCGCTGCCGATGATGCCCAGCCCGTCGCGCAGCCATTGAACGCCGGCGCCGGCGATGAAGACGCTGCCTTCAAGCGCGTATTCCGTTTTGCCGCCGGTTCGCCAGGCGATCGTCGTCAGCAGACCGTTCTTTGACGCATTGGCTTTCTCGCCGGTATTCATCAGCAGAAAACAGCCCGTGCCGTATGTGTTCTTCATCATTCCCGGCTTGAAGCATGCCTGCCCATAGAGCGCTGCCTGCTGGTCGCCGGCAATGCCGGCAATCGGAATCGGCACGCCGAACAGATCGGGCGTCGTTTCGGCATAGACCTCCGATGACGATTTTACTGCGGGGAGCAGGGACGCCGGAATGCGGAGCTTTTTGAGAATCTCGTCATCCCATCGCTGCTTGCGAATATCGTAGAGCATGGTTCGAGAGGCATTCGAAACATCGGTTACGTGGGCGCTGCCGCCGCTCAACCGGTTGATCAGCCAGGTGTCAACCGTTCCGAACGCCAGCTCGCCGGCCGCGGCGCGCTTCCTCGCATCCTTCACGTTATCGAGCAGCCACGCGACCTTCGTTCCCGAAAAATAAGCGTCAGTGACAAGTCCCGTTTTATTGCGTATGACCTTGTCGAATTTCTCTTTTTTCAACTTGTCGCATAACGGGGCAGTGCGGCGACACTGCCAGACAATGGCGTTGTGGATGGCCTGGCCGGTCCTGCGATCCCAGATAAGGGTTGTCTCACGCTGGTTTGTGATGCCGATAGCCGCTATCTCTTCGACTTTGATCCGGGCTTTCTCGATGACCTGGCGCGCGCAGTCCAACTGTGATCCCCAGATCGCTTCAGGCCCGTGCTCAACCCATCCCGCCTGGGGATAGATCTGCTGGAATTCCTGCTGCGCGATATTCACGATTCGCCCTGCGTGATCAAAGATGATTGCACGCGAGGAAGTCGTTCCCTGATCGAGTGCCAATACGTATTTGGACATCAAATTGTCTCCTCAATGGTGTTGGGATTATTTCTCAAAGTTCGGCTTACTTTTTACTCTCAGCCGGATTTTGTCAATATGAAGCAATGCCTGTTAACATACGCACCGAACTTAATCCGATCCGGGAGGATGATCATGATGGCCTTGAGCTTTTTGGCCTGGCTTTAGCGTCGGCCGAAGGCGGGAAATTACTGCTTACACTTTTTGTCATGTTCGTTGCGGCCAAGCTGGCGGCGGAGCTTTTCGAGCGGCTCAAGCAACCGGCGGTAGCAGGCGAAATCCTGGCCGGGATAATCATCGGCCCGTCGGTTTTGCACCTGGTAGAGCCGACCGATCTGACGAGCGCACTGGCCGAAATCGGAGTCATCTTCCTGCTCTTTCTCGTCGGTCTTGAAACCAAACCGGCCGATATTTTCCGTGTCGGAGTTCGGGCCATCTGGGTGGCGATTCTGGGGGTCATCGTCCCGTTTATTTTCGGTTATTTGACGATCAAGGCATGGAATGGTCATCAGATCGAGGCGGTATTCACCGGCGCGGCGATGGTTGCGACTTCAGTTGGCATCACCGCGCGCGTACTGGGCCAGATGGGATTGCTCAATCTCGAAGTCAGCCGCATCATTCTCGGAGCCGCGGTGATCGACGACATCCTCCGGTTTGATCATCCTTGCAATCGTCAGCAGCATGGCCAAAGGCAATGTCAATTATGCCGAGATTCTGACGACTGCCGGCCTCGCGATCGGCTTCACTCTGATAATCATTCTTATCGGCGCCAAGACGGTCAATCGAATCCGCCCTCGCGTCGCGAAGCTCAAGGTCGCGCAGTCGCAGCTCGTCTTCGGTTTATCACTCTGCCTTGGCCTCGCACTAGTGGCCAATTTCATCCAGGTCGCTCCGATCATCGGCGCTTTCCTCGCCGGCATGGCTTTGTCGGAATCGGCTGAAGGCACAGACATGCCTCATCAGGTCGAGGCCGTGACGGAGTTCCTGCTGCCCTTCTTTCTGACCAACATCGGCATGCAGCTCAAACTTGACGCATTCCTCAATAAACAGACGATTATCCTCGCCTTGATCATTACCTTCCTGGCAGTTATCTCCAAGATTATCGGTTGCGGGCTCGCTGCCGCCTCGATGGGCAGGAAGAAGGCTCTTCAAATCGGCGTGGGAATGGTCCCGCGCGGTGAAGTTGGCATCGTCGTGGCTCAGATCGGCCTGACGCTCCACGCGGTGAGCGACAGTGTCTTCGGGGTGGTTCTCTTTATGGCCGTCGCCTCGACCCTCATCGCCCCTCCTTTCCTTGTTATGCTTTTCAAGGACGAGATGCGAGTCGACGAGGAATCGATCATCCCTGTGACTCCGATCTCCTGAGAAAATACAAAGTTTAAAGTCTAAAGTCTAAAGTCCAAAGTCTAAAGTCCAAAGTCTAAAGTCCAAAGTCTAAAGTCTAAAGTTTAAAGTCTAAAAGCTTAAACTTCAGACGTTAACAGACGTTAAACTTTGGACTTTAAACTTTAAACTTTGAACTTTGGACTTTGAACTTTTGGACTTTGGACTTTAAACTGCTTAGGCAATGCCGATCTCTTTGGCGAGATAAACATCCTGGATGGCATTGAGGATGGCTACACCCTCGTCCATTGGGCGCTGAAAGGCCTTGCGTCCGGAGATGAGGCCCATGCCGCCGGCGCGCTTGTTGACCACTGCCGTCGTTACGGCTTCGGCCATATCGCTTTGACCCTTGGACTCACCGCCTGAGTTGATCAGCCCTGACCGGCCCATGCGGCAGTTAGCCACCTGATAGCGCGTCAGATCGATCAGGTTGTCCGTGGTCAATTCGGAGTAAACCCGGTCGTCGATCTTGCCGTAGGGATTCTCCTTGCTGGCGAGCGCCTTGTAGCCGCCATTGTTGGCCGGGAGCTTCTGTTTGATGATGTCGGCCTCGATGGTCACGCCGAGGTGGTTGGCCTGACCTGAAAGATCCGCCGAGACATGATAATCCTTGTCCTTCTTGAACGCAGGGTTTCGCAGATAGCACCACAGGACCGTGAACAAGCCGAGCTCGTGCGCCCGCATGAACGCTTCGGTGACTTCCTGCAACTGGCGGGTGGACTCGTCAGAACCGAAATAGATCGTCGCGCCGACTCCGACAGCTCCCATCTCAAACGCCTGCTCGACGTTGGCGAACATCACCTGGTCGAACTTGTTCGGATAGGTCAGGAATTCGTTGTGATTGACCTTGACGATGAACGGAATCTTGTGCGCATATTTGCGCGAACACGAGCCAAGCACGCCGAGCGTCGAGGCCACGGCATTGCAGCCCCCTTCGATCGCCAGCTTGACGATGTTCTCGGGATCGAAATAGATCGGATTCTTCGCGAAACTGGCGCCCGCCGAATGCTCGATTCCCTGATCGACGGGCAGGATCGATACATATCCCGTGCCCGAAAGACGACCTGTGTTGAAAAGCAATTGCATGTTTCTCAACACTGCCGGATGCCGGTCCGAGTCCATCCAAACTCGGTCGATATAACCCGGCCCCGGCAGATGCAGCAGATCTTTCGATATCGTCTTACACTCATGTTTGAGCAAAGCCTGACCTTCTTCTCCAATTAACTTCTCGATTTCCTTGATTGTCATTATTGTTTCTCCATGGATTATTTATTGTGTGAATGAATGAAACCCGATTTTACTTCGTGGCTTTCATGATGGTCAAACCAATATGGCCACTGATCGATGCTTTATATTGATAGCGAATTTTTCGATTCTGATTTATTCTTTTCTCAACTCGCCATTAAATTCAATATTTTTGGAGTCATCAATGAGCATAGGAACAGGCATCAAACATTCATATCCCTGGAACATCACTCTGGATGGCCGGCAGGTGACATTACGACTGATGAAGCGAAGTGACGTTGAGAACGCGATAAACTTCGCTCGTGAACTGCCGCCAGAAGATCTGATGTTCCTGACAGTGGACATCACCGATCCGGTCGAGATGGAAGAATACATGCGGGATTGCGACAGAGGCATGGCCGTGACAGTGCTGGCGGAGGTGGACGGCAAGTTCATCGGTTATGGCAGCCTCGCGTGCAGCCAGCCGCACTGGACCCGTCACCTCGGAGAGATCCGTCTGCTGATCAATCGCCAATGGCGCGGCAAAGGTCTCGGCAGGACTCTGGCCAACGAAATCATGCAGATTGCCGAAGACAAGGGGCTGAGAAAAATCATTGCCCGCATGGCGGTCGATCAGAAGGGCGCAATTCAGGTCTTCGAGCATCTCGAATTTCACGCCGAAGCGCTCCTCAACGATTTCGTCATCGATCGCAACGGTCGCACTCACGATGTCATGGTGATGACTCACGATGTTACGGGGTTGACTGTCTGAAGGAGTCCAAAGTCCAAAGTCCAAAAGTTTAAAGTTCAATGTCCAAAAAGACTTTTAGACTTTAAACTTTTAAACTTTAAACTTTAAACTCTTAAACTTTGGACTCATTAAGTATTTAAGGCTGGATTAATTATGGCTATACCAAATCTCAACCAGCGACTGAGTTCGCTCGACGCATCGTTCCTTTATTTTGAAAAGAAGGAATCGACGCTGCACATTGGCGGAGTGTGTGTCTTCGAGGGGGAAATTCCTCTCGATGATTTCATTGAAATGATGGAGTCGAAGATGCACTTGCTGCCGCGATATCAGCAGCTCATCCGGACTGACCCGTTGAATCTGGGGCACCCGACCTGGGATTTCGACCAGAATTTCAATATCAGGAATCACATTTCAAGGATTGATATCGACGCTCCAGGCGGCGATAAGGAACTGAGCGAACTAGCCGGAAATATCTTCACGCCGATGATGGATCGAAGCAAGCCGCTTTGGGATATTCATCTGGTGTATGGTCTTGAAGGCGGCAATTGCGCGATGATCTCCAGGGTTCACCATTGCATGGTTGACGGAGTATCTGGCGTCGATCTGCTCAAGATCGTGCTCGATTTCTCACCGGATCCGGCGCCGCTGCCGCCGAAGCCCGAGGCTCAGCCGCGCCCGCCGCAGCCGGATTCGGCCAGGCGATTGTTTGACGCGGTGCTGAGCAGCATGCAGGAAGGCATGAACCGGTGGATGGATTTTCAGAGCGGTCTGCTCAATCTGACCCAGGCTCTGACCGTAGAGTCGTCAAGGCAGTCGATGCGGAAGGTTACTCCGGATCTGCCGCGCCTGATTTCACCCGTATCTCCGCTGCCGTTCAATGGCCCCGGCTCGGGTGAACGGAAATTCGTCTGGAATACTTTTTCGTTCTCCGAGGCGCGATCGATCAGAGGTGCGCTCAAAGGCACGGTAAACGATGTGGTGCTGACCGCCTTGTCCGGTGCAGTCATGAGATACGCCGTTGAGCACGGGGTTGACATTCGCGGCCGGATGCTTCGTGTCATGGTCCCGGTCAGCCTGCGACAGGATGAACAACGCGGCGCCCTCGGAAATCTCGTCTCGGTGCTTCCCGTGGAAATACCGCTCGATATGACCGATCCGGTCGAGAGATTCAATTACATCAACAGCAAGACCTCGGCCATGAAGAATGGCCGTGTGGCGGAAGGGCTCAATATCTTCTCGGCGTTGATGGGCGTCCTGCCGCCGCCGCTGCAGGCTCTGCTCGGTACAATTCCGACTGCCGGCCTGTCGCTGCCGCCGTTCAATATGATTTCGACAAACGTGCCCGGTCCTCAGGTCCCGCTATACTCAATGGGCAGAAAGATGATCAGGTACTACCCTTATGTCCCGATAGGGTTCTCCATAGGCTGCGGCTGCGCGATCATGAGTTACGATCAGTATCTCTTCTTCGGCATCACTGCCGACGGCAAGACCATGCCCGATGTCGAAAAACTCCGCGATTCACTCTATGAATCTTTTTATGAACTGCGGAAAGCCGCCGGAGTCGAAGAGACCAAACATAAAGTCATGGGAGCCGCTGCCGGAAGATCCGGGCGAGGTAGAAAGAAATCTGCCGAGACGATTGGCTGATCCTCCTCTTTGACTGATTTTGTGGTACTCTTGATTAGTGGGTGGATGTGGAACAAAGACCCAGTCGCGATTGTCCGGGTTATTCCATTTGTTTCACCTTCACTATTATGCGGTGGGATAAATTTTGAAGCTCCTGCTGCAAGGAGAACACGAGATGTCAGTTTCAGCCGCTCCTTTTCACAAAGAACGCATACCTGTTTCGCGACCGTTATGGCGTGAAGCGCTGGTCGGAATCGACTGGCTCGCACTTCATTCCTCACCGGTTTACTATGGCCTGGGGATCCCGAAGGGGGACGGCTCTGCTGTAGTTTTGATTCCGGGTTTCATGGGGACCGATTCTTATTTGTATGAGATGTACTACTGGCTGAAGCGAATCGGCTATAGTCCCTACATGTCGAAAATCGGTCTCAATGCCGATTGTTTAAACCTGCTCGTAGGCAAGCTGTCCCAGACCATCAATCAGGCTCACGATGAGACCGGAAAGAAGGTCCATCTGATCGGGCACAGTCTCGGCGGAGTGCTCGCCCGTTCGACTGCCGTTCGCCATCCGAAATGGATCGAATCCGTCACCAGCCTTGGCTCGCCGTTTCGCGGCATCAGTTCGCATCCTTCCGTTCTGAAGATGGGCGACACGGTCCGCAGCCGCATCGTCAGGAATAAGAAGCACGTTGATACCCAGCCCGACTGTTACACTGCGTTTTGCGACTGTGAAGCCGTGACCAATATGATGGAGATCTTTCCTGAAAAGGTTCATCAGACGGCGATATACACCAAGACCGACGGCGTAGTCGATTGGAAGGTATGCGTCACGCAGGATTCAGCAAACAATTTCGAAGTCATGGGAACTCACATGGGGCTGGTTTTCAACGCCTCAGTCTATTACATTGTCGCGACCAGACTGGCTTCGCATGCCGATGTGAAGCATTGAAGCAGAGCGATCGATCTGGAACCCCTGATACATAGATAGATAGATAAATAGACAGATGAGACAGCAGGCGGGAATTCGGTCCGATTTCCCGCCTGCCTGGTTTTCACCATCGGAAATCTTCAACAATGCGTCTCAGTGCAGGGAAAAATAACCGCAGAACATCTGGCGGATCAAAACTGTCCCTGTCTGAGTTTTGCCTCGCCTGCTGTCTCCTCGCCTTCCTCTTTTTCGACGGCTTGACTGCTCAGGCTCGATCGTTGCAGGAGAATTCCGGCAGCGCTTCTCCGCAATCTTCCGACACCCGCGATAAACTAACAACTTGCAAAATCAGGTCCGAGGAGATGAGCCTGCCCAATCAAAGCCGGCTTCCTATCCGTCTGATTTTTCAAAAAGGCAGGCCGCGGATCGATTTGAATGGCCCCGGTTTGCGGCTGACCGGGAAATTCTGTGAGCAGTACAAATGCCGGAAAAGCGTCGACGGAACTCTGATCCCCGGCGATCCGAATTTGCTCAGGCGTTTTTTGAAACGAGTCAACGCAGCTTTGTCTGAAATGCGTTATATCGATGAAGTGGCCCGCGATTCGCTTTTTCCGGACGAGCCATTGCGCGAGCCGGCCAAACCCGCAGAAGGCGCCGGAGAACAGGAACAGGCCGATTATCTGCGAGCCCTCGGCGATTACAGAACGCGTAAGCTGCTCACTGAGAATCTGCACCGCGCGATCGATCAACTGGAGCTGACCGCGGAACTCCATAATTACAGCGGAGACTGGCAGCCTTTCTTCATGAAAAATAATGAGGCTCCAGAAAAAGACGGCCTCTTTGAAAAATGGCGTCGGGCGATTGGCTCAAGCCCCGAGGTAGCCGCGGCCTTCAAGGCCCTTTGGAAAGCCAGTGGAAACGAAGATCGTGAGCTCTTCGTCAGGGAGTCCGGCTCGACATTGAGCGGTTACTTTTCAGAATCGCCGGGTGAGGATTTGAGCAGGGCATCACTCGCTTTCAAATTAGCCGGCAGTTCGCTCATCCTGATTTTGCAGGGTGAAACTCCAGACACGAGGTACGGCGACGGGCAGCTCTGTTTCAGGATTTCAGACCCGGTTGTCGTTGCCGGGGCAGATTCAGGCCATACGCCTGCCGATAAATTCAAGCCGAAAGAAGAGACGGCGCATGTCATCGAGGCGCTTGAACAATCCCGACTGATCGGCATTCCATGGTCTCAGGAGGAGATTCAGGCGGCGCTCAATGATTTTTATGAGGCCAAAGGCTTCATGGCAAATCACAGCGTCAGCGAAAGCCGGGCCGAAGACAAAACAATCGAAGTTCGCAAGGTGCGCCTGTTCGCCATCCGCCTGCCAAAGCTGGAGGATGAGGAGCTTTACAGTGTTTTGCAGCGCATTCTGCCGCGAAGGGAATTTTACGAACTGGCGCGCAACGAGAAGGCGCCGAATGAGAAGAAATACCTGCTTCGCCCGGAAGCGGGAGATGCCGGCAGTCCTCTGATTCTGGCATTACGCGACAGGACCGAACCTGCCGAAGTAGGAGATGATCCAAGAAAGCTCGTCGTGTCTGATGGGTACATTCATTTCAATCAGTTTACAACGCAGCGCATCGGCGCAGCCCTGAGAGATATAGATTTCATGGCGATTGCCGGGGACGTGCGAGACGATCCTGACAGGCACGCAGCCTTCATGGACCTCTCTGTGGTCAAGGTCAATTCCAAAGACGACAAAAAAGTCCCGGCCCACTCCGACCTCAATTCTTTTCTTGAGGCATCGCTTTACAAAATATGCCCGCGCAACAGCAACTATTTTTACGGTGGCCTTGAGTACAGGCCCGAGCAGGGAATTCGAGGGCTGGGCGGATACAAATGCTTCAAGGCCGGCCCGGGAAATGCAGGGTTCGAAGTCGGCGGCAACGGGGAGGCTCTGGGGCGCCTGAGTTACGCGGGCGTCGTGTCGTTGTTCGGGACAGGGCCCGGCGGGGCTTTACGCCGCCCGCTCTTCCTGCAGGTTGAAGGCTCAAGCCTGTATGAACGCAACCGGCTGATTGGCAATGTCTTGACCAATGAACGGCGGACGGGTGGGATGCTGCGCGCCGTCCTGCCGCTGCTCTCACCCGCCGATCCGAAGCAATTCGATCTCATGGCTGAATTCAGGCGCCAGACAGTGTCGCTGTTTCGCCAGGGTGCGGCGCCCGATAAATTGAATCTCACGACTCTTGAAATCGGCGCGCGTTTCTTTTTGGATAAACGCACAGCCGAACGGCCGACTACCCTGGAAATGATCCCGCGTTTGAAGACGGGTCTTGGAGCGGCGTCAAAAGAACCCGTCTTTTCCCTCTTCAGTCTGAGCCTCGCCTTTCACAATGAAACGAGCAGATTCTTCGAAGTCGATCTGAAAGGGCGCGCAGCGGCGGCGAGCAGTCGCACACCGCTGTTCGAACTGCCCTCGTTCGGCGGGGTCGAAACCGTGCGCGGGTTCCGCCAGGATGACTTGCTCGGCTTGCGCATGTGGAGCCTGCAGCCGGAAATATGGCTGCGAGCGCGAGGCTTTCTGCCGCCTGCTTTCGATCCGGCAACCGGCGGCCAAAGCAAAGTAAGAAAATTGCTGCGCGACAGTTTTGCCCTGGCCTTTTTCTCTGACGTCGGAGGCGTTTACCGGGCATATAATTTCACCTCGGGCACGCGGGCGGGCCCCGGGATGGGACTCCGGTTCAAAGTCGCCGGGCAGGCGACTCTCAGACTCGACTGGGCATACGGAATCGGTGACGGTCTGAGCGGCAAAGGTCGCAGCCGCTTCTATTTTTCGTTCGACCTGCTTGAGAATCCATTTTGATCAGTGCCGTGATTACGGCGAAAGGAGCAGATGATGGCAGGCTTTAAACTCACAAAAGACGACGATACTTTCGAATTTGACGTGTTCGGGCCGGTCAGGAACAAGGCCGGACAGGCAATAGGGAAATGGGATACCGACAAGAACAGCCGTATCGTCGTCAAAAAAGACGCCGGGGGCTCAATCGTCTTCGATCAAGTCACCTGGCGATTCAACGCCAACAATCAGCTCTGCCTCAACGATGCCGATAAGGAGGTCTTCAATTTTCACAAGGCCGGCAACAGACCTTTCTATGAAGCCCGCAAAGCGGTGCTCGTCGTGCGCCCCGATCAAAATAACGTCTTCAGTTTCAGCCTTCGCGGCGAATGGGATTTGAGCGACAAGCACGACCTCAGCCTGACCATCAACGGCACCACCTCGGTCATCGACGGCTTCATCCAGGATATGCGAGGCCGCTTTATGTATCACTTCTTCGATAAAGGGGCCAATACCATTGAAGAATCCATCCTCGGATTCGCGGGCGAATGGCAACAGGATAAAGCGGAGCCTCTGAAACTCGTCTTCAAGTACAAGAGAGAAGACGCCACCGACGATGAATTCTCTCTGCCGAAAGCCGTGTCGATCAATCGTACGTTGAATCAGTTCATGTACGAGTATGACCGGAAGGGGCAGAAGATCCGTTTGCAGTTTATGGGATTGCTGAAAGTCTCTGAAGATTTCGTCATCACCTACACGCTCGACGAACAGAAGTCACAGAACGGAGATGTGCTCAGCCGCCAAACGACTCTGACCATCAAGGCCGCAATCGATAAGAAGGATTTCTCCGGCAATATCGAATTCAAGGTAAGCAACCAGGACGGGTCGAGCTCGTCCATCTCACTGCGCGGCAACTTCACCGCCATTCACCGGAAGGGCGTCAAATTATCGGTCGGATTCGCCTTTGAGCAGGTAACCAGCCAGGGAACTGTTAAATTCAGCTTCGATTTCAACGGCAAGCTGGAATTTGCCGACGGCACCAAGATTCAATGGATCTTCGAAAAGAATTCGACGAGGACCTCAATCTTGATCGCCGTCACCGACATCACCCTCGGCCCGGCCAGAATCGATACGTCACTCAATATCGTTCGCGAAAACGGCCAGTTGGTAGGGGTTCGGATTCTCTTCGGCATTGTTTTGTAATTGACCGATGCACACACAACTCAAGCCTGAACTGATTACAGTAATCAGTGAGGGATACACCAGGAAGCTGTTTCTTGCCGACCTCTCAGCGGGTCTTACCGTGGGAGTGGTTGCTTTGCCGCTGGCGATCGCTTTTGCCATCGCTTCCGGCGTCAAGCCCGAGCAGGGGCTCTATACTGCGATCGTTGCGGGAATGGTCACCGCGGTGCTCGGCGGGTCGCGCGCTCAGATAAGCGGGCCGACGGGTGCCTTTATTGTGATCGTTTACGGCATCGTTCAACAGTACGGCTACAAAGGTCTTGCAATTGCGACTCTTATCGCCGGTGTCATCCTCATCTTCATGGGGTTTTCGCGGATGGGGGTCCTGCTTAAATTCATTCCATACCCTGTTATTGTAGGCTTTACCAGCGGCATCGCCCTGATTATTTTCTCCTCTCAGATCCGGGACTTCGCCGGATTGAGAATGGAAAAAGTGCCGGCGGAGTTTGTCGAGAAATGGATTGCTTACAAGGAATTCGCCCCGACCTTAAATCCGTACGCTATCGGGCTGGGAGTCATCTCGATTCTGATCATTCTGCTCATGCCGAGGATCACTCACCGGATTCCCGGTCCTCTGGTTGCGATCGTTCTGATGACGCTGGTCGTCAGATTCCTTCATCTTCCCGTTGAGACAATCGGCGACCGGTTCGGCAGCATGTCGAACAGCCTGCCCTCGCCTCATCTGCCGCAGGTAAGCCTGCATCTGATTCGTGAGATGTTCTCACCGGCGTTGACCATCGCGCTTCTCGGCCCCTTGAATCCCTGCTTGCGGCCGTGGTCGCCGACGGTATGCTTGGCACAAGGCACCGCTCAAACATGGAGCTGATCGCTCAGGGCGCCGGAAATATCGCTTCAGTCATCTTTGGCGGGATCCCGTCAACCGGAGCAATTGCGCGTACCGCTACCAACATCAAAAGCGGCGGGCGCACGCCCATTGCCGCGATCGTCCACTGCCTGACACTGGCATTGATCCTTCTCTTTCTCGGCAAATGGGCGGCATTGATTCCCATGACGACCCTTGCCGCAGTCCTGATCGTCGTCGCATGGAATATGAGCGAATGGCACGCATTCCGCGCCCTTCTGCACAGCCCGCGGAGCGATGTCGCCGTGCTGCTTGTGACATTTGCCCTGACAGTACTCATTGATCTGACCGTGGCGATTCAGGTGGGCGTTCTGATGGCGGCTTTCCTCTTCATCCAGAGGATGTCGAACGAGACTCAGTTCAATTTCATCACCGACAACCTGAGAGAACGCGACGAAACGGAAACACGTGATATGTCCGGTATCAGGATCCCGCCCGAGGTGGAGGTCTTTGAGATCTACGGCTCGATATTCTTCGGCGCGGTCGAACGGTTCAAGGATGCCATGCGCAGGATCGAAAGCCCTCCCAAAGTTCTCATCGTCCGTATGCGCCACGTCACAGTCCTCGATGCGACCGGCTTGCGCGTCTTTGAGGAACTCCTCGAAAGCGTGCATCGCAAAAAAACCACTCTCGTTTTATCCGCAGTCTCAAAACAGCCGCTGAACGTTATGCAGCAATCCGGATTCATCTCCAAACTCGGGGCGGAAAATATCCGTGATGATATTTTCGGGGCACTCAAGCGGGCGGATGAGATCCTGGCTGAATCTGAATATCATACGGTTTAAATTAATAACTGATCCCGTTGGCGAATTCATCCTTTGGTAGATTGTCAGAAATTACAGAATCAAAATACGAGCGGGACCGCAGGCGTCCCGCCTGCGTCAATTCGATTAACGCAAATCTGATATGAATGTGCAGATATTTCAATACATGCAGGCGGGACGCCTGCGGTCCCGCTCGTATTTCGACCATTCCAAAATATCAATAAAACAGGGGAAATAGGCTATAAATTCAATTCGCCAAGAGTCTCGGTTATTTATTCGGGAAAATTAAAACTGATAATAACAGGTGAACCAAAGGAGAAGTCGTGCCATAATCCGGCACACATTGTCTGTGAAGATCCTGGAAGGAATGTAAGTTGAATGATCAGGAGTTTTTTACCCTCACGTTTCCTTGAGAACCGCAACGGAATCTCTAAACTTGCCGGCACAGTAATTCTGGCGCTGCTGGCTGCAATTGCCATTGCGGGCTTGAAATGGGCTTCAACCAACAACTTCAGTGTTCATGCGCAGGGCAATCCGGGCGTCATTTCAGTTTCAGCGGCGAATTATGGATCCTCTGTCGCGCCCGATTCGATCGTCGCGGCTTTTGGAGCGGGGCTGGCCTCAACAAGCGCGTCGGCGACCACGACGCCATTGCCTGTGACGCTTGCCGGGACGACGGTGAGAGTCAAAGACAGCGCGGGAATCGAGAGACAGGCGTCGCTCTTTTACGTGTCGCCGGGGCAGATCAATTATCTGATGCCGGCGGGTACGGCAGCAGGCACGGCCACAGTCATGGTGCAGACGGGCAATGGCCCGGTTATGCAGGGCACGGCCGATGTGGTTATGAGCGCACCTGCAATCTTCACGGCAAATGCCGACGGGCAGGGCGTCCCCGCGTCCCAGTTGCTGCGAGTCAAAGCCGATGGGACGCAGATTGATGAACTTCCTTACAATTTCATTCCAGCCACGCAAAAATTTGTCACCAGACCGATCGATCTCGGCCCTGAAGGCGAGATTATTTATCTGATTCTATACGGTACAGGAATGCGTCGCGTTGCCGATCCCAATGGTGACGGCAAATTAAATGAGCACGTGCATGTGATCATTGGAGGCGTCGAGATCATTCCCGATTTTGTCGGGGTGCATCCATACTACATCGGCCTCGATCAGATCAACGTGGTGATTCCGCGCAGCATGATCGGACTCGGTCAGATAGATGTCACAGTGACGTCCGCAGGCTTTGCTCCATCCAATGCCGCCGATATTGCCATTGCGTCTCCTGTGGGAACGGCCCCACCGCAGGTCAGCGGGTTCAATCAGGATCCGGTGCTTGCAGGTCAGACGATCACGATTACGGGTCAGGGCTTTTCGGCGACTGCGGCGGACAATCTGGTACGGATTTCAGGGATCGAGGCCAGAGTCATCTCGGCTGCGTTCAATCAGTTGAATGTGCAGATTCCATTCGGCGCAACGAGCGGCGCGATCAGTGTCCGCACCCCTCGGGGAGAAACCGTCAGTGCCGGCACACTAAGTCTGCGAACCTCGATCAGCGGCATCATCGAAACGACCGACAGCATACCGTTGAGCGGCGTCAAGGTGAGAGTGGCCGATTCGGAACAGGAGATCTTCGCCATCACGGGGCCGGACGGGAACTTTATTATTCCTGACACGCCTGTAGGCATTGTGCTGCTGGAAGTCGATCCGACGGTGGTTGATACCGATCCACCCTTTGTCAAAGTTTCGCTCAAGGCGAAAAGCCTGGCTAACCGGGACAATCCCATGCAAAAACCTGTCTCTCTGCAGCAGGCTTCGGGACCATCTCTGAATGTCGGATCGGTGGGGACTGTCTCCAACGGCGGTTTAACCGGCAGGGAGTCTTTTTCAAACGCTGCCATTACTGGGAGTGTCGAGACGAATGGGATCAAATTCGAAGTGCCGGACAAGGTTGAGGCGTTGTTTCCGGACGGCGCAACCCGCGGCACCATCGTGCTGACGAAAGTATCGAACAGCAGAGTTCCGGCATCGCTGCCATCGGGGATATTCAGCGCCGACATCGCTCAGATCACGACTTTCGGTGTCAAGCTTAACCCGGGCGGCAAACTGACCTTTCCGAATACCGACAAATTGTCTGCCGGCACTCCTGTGACGCTTTACAAGCTCGATCAGACAAAGGGATCAAACACTCTTGGAAGTTTCATCGTTTCGGGAGCCGCATCCGTATCCGCGGACGGAAACCGGATTGAAACCGAGACGACAGCAGTCACAGAGACGAGTTACTTTTTTGCGGCTAATCAGCGTCCCTCCGCAACCGTCACCGGACGAGTAGTCGAGAACGACGGAACGACTCCCGTGCGGCAGGCTACCGTCACCATCCGCGGTCAGGAAGCGTTCACTGACGGAAATGGCAGTTTCATCATTCGCAAGGTGCCCGCTACTGTCAGCACCCAGCAAGTGCTCATTGAAGCGAGCTACCTGCGGCCCAGCGGAAGAGTGGACCGCGTCCAGCGAAACATAACTCTTGGAGCCCCCGGCGCCATCACTCGAATAGCGCCGGACCTGATTCTTCCCGGTCAGACTACCAACCGGCCGCCGGTTATTCTGGCTCCTTCAATGCTGGCCGTGACCGAAGGCGTGATTAACAGCACCAATATTGTCGCAACCGATCCCGACGTGAATCAGACCATCACAGTCAGTGTTGCGGGCGCAGGCTTCGCCACGATCAGCGCGGTTGGAAATGGCAATTACACTTTACGAATCGCACCGGGCAGAGGCACTGCCGCAATTATTCCCTGACCATTACCGCAACGGACAGCCTGAATCTGAAGACCGAACTAAAGATCGATCTGACGGTCAACGCCAATCGTCCGCCGGTTCTCAGTGTGCCGGGTACGCAGACGGCTCTGCCGGGGCAAAAGGTGAGTTTTAACATCAGTGCGACAGATCCCGATGCAGGCCAGACGCTTGTCTTCTCTGCAACCGGATTGCCGGCCGGATCGACGCTTTCTCCGTTGAGTGCCTCAAGCGCGCAGTTCAGTTGGACTCCGACTTCGTCCCAGGTTGCCGATCAGTCGATCAGCTTCAATGTGACTGATAACGGCCTTAATCCGCTGAGCGATACAAAGACTGTGCTGATTCAGGTCAAATGCCCGACCCTTGTGCTGTCGCCTGCGGGGCTTCCCGGGGGCTCGGCCGGAATGACCTATAACCAGGCCATCACTCAAACGGGCGGATTCGGCGCGGTCAGCTTTACCCTCAGTGGAGGATCGCTGCCGCCGGGGTTGAACCTGACCTCTGCCGGAGTGTTGTCGGGAACTCCGACCCAGACTGGAACATTCAATTTCCTGATCAAGGCGACCGATACCAACGGCTGTGCCGGAATGCTGAGCTATTCGATCCTCATCGCCTGTCCTGTAATCACGCTGAGTCCCGAGGCCCTTCCTTCAGGGGCTCCGGGAGCGGTTTACAACCAGCCGGTCACCGCATCTCCGACCGGAGGCAATTACAGTTTCGCCGTCACTTCGGGTTCGTTGCCGCAGGGCCTGTCGCTCAATGTCACGACAGGTGTAATCAATGGCATGCCGGCCGCTACCGGAACCTTCAATTTCAGGGTGACGGCAACCGGATTTGGCTCCTGTTCGGGCAGTCGCGATTACACTCTCACCATCAACCGGGCGAATATCCTCGTCAACAGCCTTGATGATTCGGCCGTCAAGTCTGACGGCAAGTGCACCTTGCGCGAAGCGCTCAATAACGCCAACGAATCAAATGAAACAACGGGTGGCGATTGCTCAACCGGCGGCTTCGATACCACCATCGGTTTCAATGTGACCGGCACGATAAACCTGTCGAATCCGCTGCCTCCCATCGACAACGATCTGATGATCAATGGCCCCGGATCCTCTGCGCTTACCATTCGCCGCGACAAGGGAGCCAATTACGCCATCCTGGAGATCTCTGCAAGCCGGATCGTCAGTATCACTGGCCTGACAATGCGGGATGGAAATAACGGCGGCATCAGCAATTCGGGCATTCTGACTCTCACAAACTGTGTCGTTCGCAATAACACTGCTCCTGAAGCCGGCGCTGATGGAGGCGGCATTAATAACAGCGGCAAGCTGACCATCAATGGCTGTCTGATCACTGAAAACATCGCGAATGATGCCGGTGGAGGCATTGCCAATCTCGGCAATGCGGTGCTGAGCATGACTTCGAGCACCATTTCGAATAATAAATCAGGTGTCGGCGGCGGCATCGGCAATAGCGGCGGTTCGTCGGCGATAAATGATGTCGTCATCAAGGAGAGCACGATCAGCGGCAACAGCAGTTCCGTCAATGGCAGCGCGCTTTGGACCGATGCCGGCGGCGCGGTTTCACTGATCAATGTGACGATCAGCGGCAACAGCGGGGCCGGCAGTGCAATCTATCTTATCAATTCGGCTGTGACGGCGACAAACTCTACGATTGCCTTCAATACCGCTCAGTCCGGTCCTGGAGGAATAAACATACTCACCGGAATCAGAGTCAAAAATACGATTATCGCCAATAACACCGGCCCCGGAGGTAATTGCGGCGGCGGCAAAGTCGCCAACAATGACGGAAACATCCAGTTCCCGGGCTCGGGCTGCAATGACGTCATCCCGGTTATCGATCCTCTGCTCGCGCCGCTGGCCGCAAACGGCGGACCGACACTGACTCACCTGCTCCTGTGCGGCAGCCCGGCAATCGACAAGGGCATCTCCGCGGGCGCTCCGGCCACCGATCAGCGCGGACTCGCCCGCCCATTCAATAATGCCGTCGATATCGGCGCTGTCGAGACCCTGCTGACCTTGAGCCTCGCCCCTCAGACTCTTCCCAATGCAACTCTGGAGACTGCCTACAACCCGCAGCAGCTCAACGCTTCCGGCGGCACCGGACCCTATTCTTTTACCGTTGTCTCCGGTTTGCCCGGCGCAATGTCGCTTTCATCTGCAGGCGTCCTCTCGGGGACTCCAACCGTCAAGGGTGCTTTCAGGATCACCGTCATGGCTACGGATGCTCTCGGCCGTCAGGGATGCCTGGTCTATGCGCTCAGTGTGCTCTAGCAGTTGATCTTTGATATGCCCGGCAATAAAAAAAGAAAGGCCACCTGATGTAAAGTGTGGCCTTTCTTTTTATTATTGCCTTATGGGCCGTGTAGGACTCGAACCTACGACCCGATGATTAAGAGTCATCTGCTCTACCAACTGAGCTAACGGCCCGCGTAATTAAGCCTGCGTATTTTTGTCGATTGAAAGAAGATTGTCAAGACACTCGCAAAATTAAGATGAGTATCATGTGGCAGAGGCGGCAGATCAGGATGCGCACGGACACACAAATATCCAGCCGGCCATTAATTAGATGAGCCGGTGGTTTTGGTGAACCGTCAGAAATGTTCTGTCTTACTGCGTCTATGCGACGGGGGGTTGGGAGATATCTGCGGTTAAAACTACGACATCGAGTTCGACATCGTTTCGAGTTTCGAACCGACATTCTGCAGAATCGAAGTAAGGTTGATTCCCACGCCAGTCAGATAAATCAGAACTATTGCGCCGATCAGCACGAGCATGAGCGAATATTCGACCATGTCCTGGCCACGCTCGTCTGTGAGGAAGTTTTTCAATAGATCAGTCATTCAGTTGTACTCACATCCAACAATCTATCTATTCTTTTTTTGCTGACACGGGGTAAAGATCATGGGCCCGGATAATCAGGCCAAAAGGGACATTTTCTTGATCGCAACAAAAATGAGGGCGACCATTGGGACTAACGAATTATCAACAATAAGGGGTCGGGAAGAACGCAAATAAAGGGCAGGGCAACCGACGAGTAAGATTTATACCAGAATCTCAGCCGTAAATGCAACCGCGCCAATGGGCAAACAGGGGTCAAAACGCGGATTGCAGTCCGGTCGAGGGCCGGTTATCTCTGTAAAGCCTCGCCCAGTTGAGCTCGGAGTTCCTGTTCGCGGAGCATTGCGTTTCTCAAAAGCTGTTCATAATGGGTGACGGACCGCTCGGCGCTGGAGAGTTCTTCACGGAGAGTGCGAACTTCCGATTCGAGCTGTGTGACATAGCTCATTGCCCGGCGCATTTTCTGTTCAGGCGCAGTCTCAAACAGCGAGATGTTGTTGTTGTAATGCTTTTCGCTCTGTCTGTCGACGACTTCACCCTCGATTACCGAATGATTGACTAATTGTATCGCTGCACTCATTTTTACTTTCTCCTGTTTGCCTATATTTTCAGGTTATTAACTGAATTGCTGCTGCTGGAGTTGCGGTTGAGATCCTCGCGATTCCGCCTTCACACCTTTTGAACGACTCTGATGATCTGGCTTGCGACAGTGACGTGAAGCTGAACTGCAACATTTGGAATGTTTCATTCATTCCCGGGTTGCCCGGGTCAGTGAAGTTTGATCAACACTTGTCCCGAGATAGTTGTTCTACTGCTATTAAGATAATTGCGTTGTCTAAGTAAAACTTTAAAGACAAACTATCTGACAGGAGGCGTACCGAAGGGCGACTCTGACCAGGTTACCGGAATCTGGGGACGGACGAGGATCTGCCGGTAAAGGAATCCATCAGCTTTGTTTGGTTGCGAACAGCTCAAAATGCGTGAGGCTGGTTACGGTGTCAATAATCGATTGGGGGACAATCAAGAAAACTTATGAAAGTCTGTATGAATGGTGTCCGATCAAGGGGCTGGTACCGGACGGGGGGAATATAGCACAGCATCCATTTCATGAGAAAGGAATTTTTTTGAACAACTCAATATTTTTTTAACGGGTGGAAGAGAAGTTGCAGATTGAGACTTCCGGAAATGGAATTATGCTAAGATTCCGGCATCAGATCCGGTCAATCAACAATAGAAAGCAGGTAAAATTTATATGGCTGCAGAAATTTTAAACGGCGTTGAAGTTGCGGAACATATCAAGCAGGGAGTGGCGGCGCGTGTCAAAGAGCTGGCGGAACGTGGCATCAAGCCCGGTCTTGCGGTGGTGCTGGTGGGAGATAATCCCGCGTCAAAAGTCTATGTTGGCAGCAAGGTTAAGACCTGCGAGGCGCTGGGGCTTTATTCGGAGAAATACGAGCTGCCGCCTGATACAACGACGGAACGATTGCTCTCGGTCATTCAAGATCTCAATCAGAGAGATGAGATTGACGGCATACTTGTACAAGCGCCGCTGCCGTCTCAGATAGACAGCAAATTGATCTTCGATTCGGTCGATCCGGCAAAGGATGTTGACGGGTTCCATACGACGAATGTCGGCAGGCTTGTCAGGAACGAAGATGCTCTGGTTCCGTGCACTCCTGCGGGAATCATCGAGCTGCTGGATTATTACAAGATTCCGATATCGGGTGCGAATGCCGTAGTCATCGGGCGAAGCGACATTGTCGGCAAGCCGATGGCGATGCTCATGCTTCACCGGAATGCGACCGTTACGATTTGTCATTCAAAAACCAGGGATCTCCCCGGAGTCGCCAGACAGGCAGATATTCTAATCGCCGCGATCGGGCGGACGGCCATGGTGACCGGCGACTTTGTGCGCGAGGGCGCCGTTGTCGTCGACGTCGGCATGAACAATGCCACGACGACGGAAGAGGTCGAGAGAATTTTCCCCGAAGCCGAGCGCGTCAAGCGCCTTGAGGTGCTGTCCAAACGCGGGTCCACACTGGTTGGAGACGTCGAGCCGAGGACAGTCATTGATAAAGCAGGCTGGTTGACTCCGGTTCCCGGTGGCGTCGGGCCTTTGACCATCGCCATGCTGATGAAGAACACTCTGCGGGCGGCGGAGAAGAGAAGAGAAGAGAAGAGAGTTTAAAGTTTAAAGTTTCTGACCCCGCCGAAGTTTGTGGGTATTACTGTTGGCGAATTCATCCTTTGGTATATTGTCAAAAATTACAGAATCGAAATACGAGCGGGACCGCAGGCGTCCCGCCTGCGTCAATTCGATTAACGCAAATCTGATATGAATGTGCAGATATTTCAATACACGCAGGCGGGACGCCTGCGGTCCCGCTCGTATTTCGACCATTCCCAATGATCAATAAAACAGGGAAACAGGCTATAAATTCAATTCGCAAACAGTATCCGTTATTACTTTCACTCTCATGGATTTTCCTGGCGATGAAAAAAACGTGGCAACCACAAAATCCGATGGTTATGGAAACTTTAAACTTTAAACCTGAACCTTGAACCTTTGAACTCTTTGCTTATGCTGAAAATCGGACTGACAGGCGGAATTGCAACCGGGAAATCGTATGTGGTTTCCGTGCTTCGTGAGCTGGGATGCGAGGTGATCGATGCGGATGCGCTGGCGCACGAAGTGATCGAGCCCGGCCGGCCGGCGTTTGACGAGATCGTCGGCCATTTCGGCAAAGACGTCGTGGGAGATGACGGGAAAATCGATCGAGTGAAGCTTGGGGCCATAGTTTTTTCCGACAAGTCGCAGCGGGAGAAGCTCAATCGATAGTTCATCCACGTGTTTATGAAGCACAGTTGAAATGGTTTGCCGAGCTCGAATCGAGAAATCCTGAAGCGATTGCGGTGGTCGATGCGGCATTGATGATCGAGACGGGCTCTTATCGGCGGTTTGATAAACTGGTCGTGGTTTATTGCGAGCCGGAGCGACAGCTTCACCGATTGATGGAGCGGAATAATCTGACTCTGGATCAGGCTCAGGCGAGGATCTCCTCTCAGATGCCGTCCGATGAGAAACTCAAGGTTGCCGATTATTCAATAAATACTTCATCGAGTTTTGAAGAGACGAGAGAGAAGGTTGTCGAGCTTTACCGGGAACTGCAAGCCCTGAATGCCTCGAAATGAAAAAAAACGGGAGGGAGTGTCTGATGAATTTGAGAGCGACAGCCGAGGGGACGGCAAACTACAGCAAGGGGTTTGCCGGCAGTCTGGCCCCCGGCCATTTTCGTCAATCGCAAAACCTGTGGATGTCGACGATCGGTCTTGGTTCCTATCTCGGGAATGCAGATGATCAGACTGATGAAGCCTATCGCCGGGCAGTAATTCAAGCAGTCGAACTCGGCTGCAATGTCATTGACTCCGCGGCCAATTACAGGTTTCAGCGAAGCGAACGCAGCATTGGAGCGGCACTCGATGATCTGTTCCGGGAGGGTCGATTCGGTCGCGACGGGATCGTCGTCTCGACGAAGGGAGGTTTTATCCCGTTCGATTTCACCAGCCGCGTTCGCGGCAGGAGATGATGAGTTATCTGGAGAAGACTTTTATCGAGCCCGGAATCTGTCGCTGGGAAGATATCGTGCAGGGGAGCCACTGCATGACCGCGGAATACCTGGCTCATCAGCTGGATCAGAGCCTGCGCAATCTGAAACTCGATTGCATTGATATCTACTACATTCATAATCCGGAATCTCAGCTAGCGGAATTGCCCCGCGAGGAATTTTACAAACGCCTGGCGACGGCGTTCGATTATCTGGAATCGGCGGTCCAGGCCGGAAAGATAGCAATGTATGGGACAGCGACGTGGAATGGATATCGCGCCGTTTCAAACAGCCCCGATTACCTGTCGCTCGAAGAAGTTGTCAGGACGGCACGGATGGTCGGCGGAGATGATCATCATTTCAAGGTCGTTCAACTGCCGGTCAATCTGGCGATGACCGAAGCGCTTGGAAATATAAATCAAACGGCCAACGGGCAGAATCGAACTTTCCTCGAAGCTGCGGCAGATCTCGGGATAACGGTTGTGGCCAGCGCATCTATGATGCAGGCCAGGCTGGCATACGGCCTGCCGGTGAGCATCGCTGAAACTTTCCCCGGTTTGAGCACTGATGCCCAGAGAGCCATACAGTTCACCAGATCCACTCCCGGCGTGACTACGGCGCTGGTCGGAATGAGCAGTCTGCCTCACGTCGATGAGAACATGGAGGTTGCCAGACTTTCCCCCGCGTCTCAGGAAGATTTTATGAAATTGTTTATTGACGAATGAACAGGATTTCAATCTGATTCGGTTTCATCGGATCGGCCGCGACGGGAGAAAAGGTAATAAGCCGGCCAGCCCGCGGCGGCGACCAGCAGTCCGAGCAGTGCCTGTTTGGGATTGTTGGCGCCGAGCAGGATCAATAGCAGCGCAACGAGTGTCAGAAAGACTATCGGAGGAATCGGATAACCGGGAATTTGGAACCTTCCAGCAGATGACCCGGAATTGGATCCCACCGGAGTCCGTTTTCGCAGGATGAAGATCGACGCGACAGTCATCGCCAGAAAGAGAACCGTGACAAAGATGAAGTAGGCGATGATCTGATCGAAAGTTCCGATCACGACCAGCAGGGAAGCGAGCATCGCCTGCAACAGAATTGCGCCGGATGGAGCGCCTGTTCGCTCACTCACCTCTGCGACACCACGGAAGAACAGACCGTCCCTTGCCATTGCGAAATAGACGCGTGGCGCCGCCATCATGACAGCCGCCAGACTGCCCAGCACCGAGATCACGACGATCAGCGATAAGACCTGTCCACCGAACGTCCCGAAGAGCGCCTCCCCGGCCTGAGCTGCAAACGTCTCGCCCGATGTTACCTGCTCAATCGGTACCAGATAGATGAAAACGGCGCTCGTCATGACATAGACAACGGTAACGGCGGCGACTCCCAGCATCAGCGCCCGCGGCATTGTTTTCCCGGGGTCTCGCACTTCCCCGCCAAGTTTGCTCAAATCCCACCATCCGCCGAAGGAGAAGAATGCCGAGACCATGGCGCCTGCCAATGCTCCTGCCAATGGCGCCGATCCGGGGCGTTGAGCCACCAGCGGCAGGAAGTTTGAAAAATTACCGAGCCGCAGCGCGATCGCCCAGAAAGGGATGAATGTGAGCGCTCCAAGCTTCAAGACCGTCAGCGCCCGCAGCATCCCGGCGCCGGGCTTGACTCCGCGCAGGTTGATTGCCGTCAGTAACCCGATTGCCGTAATGGCGACCAGCTTCAACCCCGCCGGCGGCAGCTTGACAAAATATCCAACATAGCTCGCCACGCCTGCCGCCAGTGCAGCGGTCAGCCCCGGATCCATCACCAGGAAGCACTTCCAGCCATAAATAAACGCAAATCGCCGGCCATAAGCTTCGCGCAGATAAACATATCCGCCGCCGGCTTCCGGAAATCGCGCGGCGAGCTCGCCGTAACAAAACGCACCGCTGAGCGCCATAATTCCCATGACAAGCCAGACGACGAGCAACCAGAAAGGTGATCCAAGCGACTTCGCCATTCCCGCCGGCGTCAGGAAAATCCCAACCGCAATCACCTCACCGGCTACGATTGCCGCCGCCGAGGTCAGACCGATTTGCCTGCGTAGCTCGCCGTGTGGTTTCACTTAAAAGCTCACGCGGAGCGCGAATTGGAACGCGCGTGGACCGCCAGTGCCAAAAACTCCGCCGGCGGTCGTCACGGCCTGGCCGAAACTGGACGAACGCAGGAAGCCGGCGCTTGCAGGATCGTCGCTGTCACGGCGCAGGACATTGGCAAAGCCGGAATAGTTCACGTTCGATACGCCAAGAACGTTGGTTACGTTGAACAGGTTGAACACCTCTGCGATCGGTTCGAGACTCGCACGATCGCCCAGCTTGAACACCTTTGAAACTCGCAGATCGAACGAGTTGAAGCTGTCGTTGAACCGGGCATCATCGCGAACGAGCGGCAGCCGCTGGCCTGCAATGCCGCCGGCGGTATTCAACTTCTGCAGGAAGTCATTCAACTGAGAGGCATTCCGGAAGAGCCTTCCGCCGGCATTGCGTTGCAGCACCGGGATGCGGGAACTCGCGTCCGGCAGCAGGATGTCCATCGGCACACCGGAAGCGATTGTCCAGAGTGGTGACAGCCGGAATCCCATCGGAAGCTCGAACACTCCTGAGAAATTGAAGCGGTGGCGCTGATCGTTCGGCGTCGGTCCGTACTCCAAACCGACGTTGCGAGGATCGACCGGGCCATTTAAAAATGGGATCTGATCATCGTTCGCGTAGTTGAACGATTTGGACAAGGTGTACGAAATGCGGAACTGGTACCGGTTGGCATAACGCTTCTCCACTCCCAGCAGCAGACCGTCATATTTCGTCTTCACGCTGGATTCCAGATTGAGTACGCGTTCGGGGCCACCCACCACAGGATTGTTCACCGTTCCGATGGTCCGGCCGATGATGAAGCGAGTACCGAACTTGTGCAGATAATCTGCTCGCAACACCAGATCGCTCCCCAACTCCCGCTGGATTCCAAAATTGAATTGCTGCACCATCGGATTCTGCAGTCCGTTGTCGATGATGTCGATGCCCGCGGCTCCTGCTCCAGGCAGGATAAATCCGGAGAAAGGGCTGGCCAGCGTCGGCGCGCCCGGGCGAAAACGCCCCGATGCCGGATCGATGAAGATCGGTGCGCCCGTCCCTGGATCGCGGAGCGCATTGCCTGCACGTACTGCGATCGAAAGCGATCTGCCGTCAAGCCCGCGTTCAAGCGAAACAACCTCGAGAGTCACGCGGTCATAGTAGATGCCGTAGCCGCCGTGGAAACTCATATGGCCGTCTCTGGTCGACCAGTTGAAGCCCGCACGCGGTCCGAAATTGTTCAGATCCCGACCGCGATCACCCTTCAAAAACGGCCGCACAAGCGGATTGATCCGATCGTATCCGCTGATATTCTTGACGTCAGTGTCCAACTCGTATCGCAAGCCCAGGTTGAGCGTCAACTGCTGCCGGATCCGCCAGTCGTCCTGAATGAATAAGGCCAGATGTGTGTTGTCGATGCCGGGCAACAGTAATGACCGCGTTGGCGTTGCGCTGCGCAGCGTGACCGCAAACAGCAGATCGTTGTCATCCACCCTGCCATCACCATTCCGGTCAAAATCGGCAAAGTCCTGCACCATCTCGATACGGCCCTGTTGGAAAACGCCGAGATCGAACTCGCTGCTTATTCGCTGAACCTCGCCGCCGAATTTCAGCGAATGAGCGCCGCGCAAAACAGCGAGCGTCTCAGTCATCTGAAAACGGTTGAGTTTGGTTTTTTGCGGCACGCGAAATGAAGAGCCGTCCTGCAGAGATGGAAAGGTCAATTGCGGGCCTGTGCCTGTGGGCTGCGTGTTGTTTTCGTAATTTGTGAAGCCGGCATTGAAACTGTTGAGCACCGTCGGTGTCAACGTCCTCGTCCAGTTCCCCAGGAATGAATGGTAATTGTTCCGGCTCTGTTGCCTCTGTGCAGCGGAGCCGATGGAGCGTTCGAGTGTGCTCACGGACGTATCTTCTGCGCGCTCGATGGCATAGCGCAGGCCGATCTGATCACGTTCTCCCGGGTGCCAGTCAATCCGCACCAGGCCGAGCGGATCATTCAGCGGCGCCGGCGCGAAGTTTCGTGTGATCGTTTTTGTCGCCACGTTCCGTTCACCCACCAGCACCGCGCCGTCCTGGTTACGGTACTCAAATGCTCCGAACCACCAGAGATGATCTTTGACCATCGGTCCACCCAGCGAAAAGGCATATTGCTGACGGTCGAACGGCGGTGCCGGATTGCGGCGGTCGAATGTCGCCGGCAATCCCTGAATTCGCTTGTCACGCTCAAAGAACGAAGCGGAGCCATGCATCTCATTAGACCCCGATTTGGTGACGACATTGATTACCGATGAACCTGTCCGCCCGAGTTCAGCCGAGAAGCGGTTGGTGGCAATCTGAAACTCCAACACCGCCTCCTGTGTGATGTTGATCAGCGGACCGCCCACCGCATCATCGTTGTTGTCCGCACCATCAATCGTTACGTTGCCGCCACGCCCCAATTGCCCCGCCGACGAGATGATCACGCTATTTGATTTGGTCGGATCGAAATTCGGAGCGGGAGCATTGCCTGGAATGAGCAGAGCCAACTCCAGAAAATTTCGCCCGTTGATCGGCAGATTCTCAATTACTTTCCCGCTCACAACCCCATCCACGACGGTTGTACTGGTGTTCACTATTGGTAATCCAGCGGTCAGATCAGTAACCGTTTCCTGTATGGATCCCACCGCCAGCGTCACATCCAGAACCTGGTTCTGCCCGACACGCAAAGAGACCGGAGCCTGCGAGACTTTTGTCGTGAATCCCTTCGCTTCAACACGGATTTCATATTCGCCAGGCGCCAGGTTGAGTAAAGCGTAAACACCCTCGCTGTTTGTGACCGTCTCACGCTTTGCCCCTGTAGTTATTTGTGAGGCCGTTATCCTTGCCCCGGCGATGACCGCTCCGGATGGATCCATCACCACCCCGCTTAATGTCGCAGTTGCTGCCTGCTGCGCTCGGACATCAACCCCTGACAGTCCGATTACAAATATGAAGGCAAACACAAAGATTGATTTCTTCATCTGATTTTTCTCCTGAATCCCCTTCTCCCGATCTTATAGCCACGAGTTTTTACCGCAATCAGCCTTACAGACTACAGAACGATACGACTCGCTGACAGTTTTTCTGGTGACAAATTTATTGGCGCGAAAGACTAACACGGCTGACTTCGATATATCCAATTGACGAAGCCCCGGTCTGGAGGCTGAGAAACTATTTTGTTGACCCATGCTGGAAGTCTGTGCTATTTTCCCCGCTCGTTAAAAAACGATAGCGGATATTTATGTAACTTAAGCACTATTTAACAAAGCCATGAAAAAAGCTTACGAGCGACATTCAAATATGAATTGGCCGGCTGCCTCGCGGATTACCGCGGTTATTGGGCGCGCCGACGTGAGCTTTGATTTTCATGATCTTAAGCCGGCAACCAATAATATCGCCAAAAACGTTGATTGCACAATTAAACAATCTGGATATCGCAGGAGATTGCTGATCGGAACCTGATGAGTTCTCCAAAAAGGGTTGATCAAAACCCCGGCCGGTATCCAGAAGGATCACCGGTCGGGGTTTTCGTTTTTAAACAGCGAATTAACTTGTCCCGGCCAACGGGTGTTGCGTCCTCAGCCGCCAATTCAAAAGCTTGGGTTGGTAGACGATGAAGCCAAAGTATTCGAGGCGCGATCATTGATTGATCGAAAGTAGCTGGTGAGAGACCAGCCATCGTCCGGATTTACCGCATGAAGTTGTAATGCGACAGGAAGATCCAAACTATTCTCAGGAGTTTGATTATGAATATGACAGCCACAAAACAGAAAACTGATCCGATGCTCTATTCATCCTTCAGCGAGATTGATCGGATTATCAAAGAATTCGAGCAGGGTACTCTGCCGAAGGAGGAATGGACTCATCGGGCACATCTGACAGTAGCCTGCTGGTACCTTATTTGTTATCAGGAAGCGGAGGCCGTCGCCAGAATCCGCCAGGGCATCATCAATTACAACAACTCTGTTGGAACCGCCAATACCGAGACGAGCGGTTATCACGAAACGATAACCCTCTTCTGGATGCAGGCGCTCAGAAAACAGCTCTCTGGCATGTCCCGCGAATACCCGCTGATCAGGCTGTTAAGCGATGCGGTCGGAGGCTTGAGCGACAAGGCCCTGCCGTTTGCTTATTACAGCCGCGAACTGCTGATGTCGCGCGAGGCGAGATTCACTTATGTCGAGCCCGATTTAAGAGGTTTTGATTGAAGTAA
Organism: Acidobacteriota bacterium; assembly: GCA_016710075.1. Classification (GTDB taxonomy): domain Bacteria; phylum Acidobacteriota; class Blastocatellia; order RBC074; family RBC074; genus JADJLO01. The sequence continues at coordinate 263,237 of JADJLO010000003.1, forward strand.
TAAATAACGAATGAAGTGAAGGCATGAGGGGGAAGAATGAATTCAGTAACATACAAGCAATTGCTCCGGGGCAACCTCAATTTTCGCAGGTTGTGGATCGGGCAGTTGATCAGCGAACTGGGGACATGGTTTTCCTTCATCGCCGAGTTGGGGACTGTCGGAATGTTGTCCGGATCGCCGCTGGCAACGATGGCGCTGCTGGTTTCGCGACTGTTGCCTGTGCTCTTCATTGCCCCGTTTGCGGGGGTGTTGGTTGACCGTGCCAGCCGCAAAAAAGTGCTTATCGCCATGGACCTTGCCCGTGCAATCATCGCGCTGGGCTTTCTGACGGCGGGTGTGGGCGGGCCGCTGTGGTTCATCATTCTCTGCAGCGGGATGATGTCCGCATCGACCACATTCTTTGAAGCCGCAAAGAACGCTTCGATAGCCAACATGGTCACGCGCGACGAGATGCTCACCGCGAATATCCTGATGTTCTCGACTCGCTTTCTGCAATTGACTCTCGGCGCGGCGCTTGGCGGCGTGACGGCGGCAAGGTTCGGATACAAGGCGGCATTCATCATCAATTCACTCTCCTTCATCGCATCGGCGGTCTTCATCTGGTTGATCCCCGATCCGGTGATGCGGCGCAGGGAGCAGCCGGCCGCCGAAATTGAAACCGGTGCGGAATCCATGGCTTCCCCCTCTTCTGGCCCCTCTTCCGGGAACCGGTTCCTGATCGAGGTTCGCGAAGGTCTGGCCTACATCTGGGCAACTCCTTTTGTCAGGGCGGTGATTATCGTCAACGTCACCTGGGCGCTGGGAGGCGGCATGAACAACCTGATCTTCGACCGGCTCTCAAGGCATCAGTTCGTCACCGGCGCCGCAGACCGGGGCGACTGGAATATGGCCGTGCTGACAACCGCTGCCGGTCTGGGTTTGTTCATCGGGATGATGCTGGCTCGCAGGGCGGGAATGTGGGCTGCAAATGAACGCCGGGCAGCTCATTTCATCGGCTGGTCGCTGCTCGTTCACGGCCTGATATTCGCCGCGTCCGCATTCACGCATTCGTTGATCATGGTAGCGGTCTGTGTCGCCGTCAGCAGGCTGATTCTGGGCGCTGAGTTCGGGCTGCAGGAAACCCTCGTCATGCGTGTCGTCCCGGATCTCTATCGCGGCAGGGTCTTTACCACCGATCGCGCCCTCGAGCTTTCGACCATGGCGCTCTCGATGCTCATCGCCGGACCGATGCTCACCCGGGTCAACCCCATGCTGATGATGGTCGTCTCAGGCTTATTGTCGGCAAGCCCCGGGGCCTGGTGGCTGATATCAATGCGGCTCAGAACCTTCAGCGTTCCGTCGCATGCTATTCGTGATCCGGATCCCGTGGCCACGTGAGCTGGAAGAAGAGAGATTACGAAACAGACGAAATAAACGAAAAAGACGAAAATTATCAAGGGGGTGATTGGGCGAGAAAAACCTGGTGAGCGCAGCACCGAAGAAAGTTGCTTTATTCACCCTTGAAAAATTTTCGTCTTTTTCGTTTATTTCGTCTGTTTCGTAATCTCTCTTCTATCCTTCGACATGAAGTTCGTTAATGAGCCTGTGCAGGTATTGGCGACTGATCTTGAGTCTGTGAGCGGCTTCGGATCTGGAGCTGTTGCATTCACGCAGCGCCTGTCGGACGAGCTGTTTTTTGAAGTTCTGGAGGGCGGTTTCAAAAGAGAGGTCGGGCGGCAGGATGCCGTTAATCAGTTCGAGTTGCGGAACCGCGGATTGCTGCGGAGCATTCTGAACGGTGTTGGCCTGTGAGAGGACCTTGTCCGGCAGAAGATTTTCATCGAGCACCGGCGAATTGCTGATGACGACGGCGCGTTCGATCACATTTTCGAGTTCACGGATGTTGCCGGGCCATCGGTACTGGATCAGGCGATCGATGAAACGCGTTGTAAATGTTGCCGTCGGCTTCCCATGCTTGGCTGCGGCCTTGGCGGCGAAATGAGTTCCGAGTATCGGAGTATCGTCCGGACGCTCGCGCAGGGGAGGCAACTCAAGATTAACAATGTTCAATCTGTAGTATAGATCAGCCCGAAACTGGCCATTATCGACCATCTCTTCAAGATTGCGGTTGGTTGCGGCGATGATGCGGATATCAACGCTGATCAATTGCTTTCCACCGAGTCTCTCAAACTGCCTTTCCTGGAGGACTCTGAGCAGCTTGACCTGCATCGAGGGGGTGAGTTCGCCGATCTCATCGAGGAAAAGCGTGCCTCCGTCGGCCAGCTCAAACCGGCCCTGGCGGCGCGTGCTTGCTCCTGTGAAGGCCCCTTTCTCGTGCCCGAAAAGCTCGGATTCGACCAGACTTTCTGGCAGGGCTGCAATGTTGCAGGCGATAAACGGGCCATGAGCGCGTGGGCTGATATTATGGATGAAGCGCGCGAGCATCTCCTTACCGGTCCCTGATTCTCCCGTGATCAGAACCGTGGCGCTGGTTTCCGCCACGGCCCGCGCCTGATCGATGATCTTGTTCAGTATCGGGCTCGAACCCACAATGCCGCCGGTCAGATCTCCCTGAATGATCAGCTTGCGGAGATTCTCATTCGCCTTCAAGAGCTTGTAGTGCTGAACTGCGCGCTTGACTATGATCTCGACTTCATCAACTTTGAACGGTTTGTAAAACAGGTCATAGGCGCCGCGCTGGACGACTTTCAGCGCCGTCTCTCGATCGTCATCGCCGGTGATGACGATTACCGGCAGCAGCGGATTGTCGCTGCGCACAGCTTCCAGAATCGCCAGTCCTTCGCTGATGTCCGATTCGGCAGGAGGCATTCTGAGGTCACACAAAACCGCATCGATCTGTTCGCTCTCCAGCTTCTTCAGAGCTTCCTGACGCGATGCGGCTTCGAGCACCCGATAGTTATCCTCGAGCGCCCAGAAAAGCTGCTTGCGTATCGCTTCGTGATCGTCGATCACCAGCACTGTTTGTTTCGGTTCTTCAGACATTTAAAAAGAGTTTAAAGTTTAAAGTGAAAAGTTTAAAGGCGGTTTCGGAAAGCCTGCTTTTACTCCGATGCAGAAAAGGCCCTGTTAGTTAGAAGTTGTTAGCAGCGTTTTTCTAAACGGTTACGGCCTTCACCTCGCCGGAGTCTTCTCTGACATCTTCATGTTTGAGCGGGAGGACGATCTTGAATTCGGTTCCGACGTCGATCTTGCTGGCGACATCGATGCGGCCGCCATGCTGTTCGATGATATCACGACACGAATAAAGACCAAGCCCGATGCCTTTCTTCTTGGTGGTGGCGAAAGGATGGAAGAGTCTTTCTCTCATGAACTCTTCTGTCATGCCTTTGCCGGTATCCGCGATAGCGACTATAGCATGGCTGCCATCCATCCACGTTCTGACGCGAAGCGTGCCGCCCTCGGGCATGGCCTCGAGTGCGTTGATCACCAGATTCTCGATGACGCGTTCGATCGCCTTGCCGTCGACCACGGCGTAGAGCTCCGGCGTCAGTTGGGCAGAGACCTTGAACTTGTTGGTCGCCTGCGCGGCCGTGCGTTGAATCACGCGGTCGACCAGTGTCGTGATGTTGGCATTGTCTCTGATGCGCTTTGTCGGCGTTCTCGGATCGGAAAGTTTGGTGACAAGGTTATTGAGATTGCTGACCGAATCAGAGAGAGTCTTCATCGCATCTTCCTTGAAACCTTCTCGATCGAATTTGCGCTCCATATTCGAAACCAGCAGCGAGAGCGACAGAATCTGGTTCTTCAGATCGTGAGTGAGCACCGAAGAAAGCCGCGCGAATGATTCAAACTGCTTCTGCTCTCCCTCTTTGCGAATCATGTCCCTCAGCCGGGCGGCCATCCTGTTGAATGCCTCGGCGAGGACCCTGGTCTCATCCTTGCTTTTGACGCTGATCTTGTAGCCAAGGTTGCCGGTGGCGATTGCCCTGGCGCCGCTGGTTACCCGGCGAATCGAATCCGTCGTGTTGCTGATCATGTAATAGAGCACCAGCATGGCAACCACTACCAGCAGAAAAGTCAGCAGCAGCAGCACGTAACCGTCGAATTCCAACTGGCTGATCGCATCACTGTAATTTTCCAGAAGAAAGATCGACATCTGCGGGCCGGCTTCGCGAAACTGATGACGAATGAGATAGGGCTGCCAGTCGGTATCCCCGGCCTTTTCTTTTCTCAGTGACGTTAAGGGCTGCTCAAAATCGCGGTAGGCTTCAGTATAGGGTTTTGACAGTTTCGCCGGATCCGGACAGAAAATAACGGTTCCATCCGGGCTGAGGATGATGGTTTGGAGCCTGACCGTCCGATCCTGAACGGTTTTCGTCATCCCGGGCCCCGCAGCGTTTCGCAGCAGTGCCGCGGCATTAATCTTCAACACCAGCGCGCCGGTGACATTGCCCGAGTCGTCCCTCAGTGGCGCCGCGATCCTGACGTGCGATCCGCTGACACCCTGTTCTAGCTCCGAGGTGAAAACGGCGCCCTGCCGGGTGTCGGTCAGCAGATTGACGGGTCGCAGGCTGTCCTCGGCCGGAAATCCCCTATCCTGAATGTAGGGCTTCATGATCCCGTCGGCATCTGATTTGGGCTCTATCTTGAAAACCGGATTGCCCAGGCGGTTGACTCCGATTATCGCAGAGAATCCGTTCTGCTGGGACAAAAGGAAGGTCGAGAGGGCGATCCGAAGTTCACCGTCGGGTTGCGCCTGATTGTTCTGTGCAATCGCCCGTGAATATGCCCTGATTGCCGGCTTGCCTGTCAGATTCAACAATTCCGATTGATGGACCTGAAGCTCTGAGGTTATTTGATCGGATATGTCGTGCGTTCGCTCCGCCAGTCCCTGTCGAAGAACGGATTTTATGCTGCCGACAACTGTCCCCTGCCATCGCGCCCAGACGAGGAACATCGGGATGACGATCGAGATGAAAAATATTAGTACAAGTTTTTCGCGAATCCGCATATTGAATATTTGAATAAGCCGCTCTGCGAAGCTGATAACATTAACATCAACATCAGAAATATCAGAGGTTCTTGTCGGGCGTGCTGGCGGCAGCCGGTTTCTCCGCGTTTTCGGATTTGAAGGCTTTTTCTTCAAGCTGAACATTGAAAACCGCTTCTACTACTTTTCTCTCCTCCACCAAAGTCCCGTTGAGGAAGACCTGGGTTTCGTATGGGACCAGCGAGATCTCCTGTTCCGAAGCCTGCCTGACTTCACCATCCAGTATGGTCCAGAGATCCTTGCCGTCAAATCCGATCGAATACTTCATGTCCGGCATTTCCAACTGGATCATCGACAGATCGTCCTTCATCTTCTCCTTGCGGATGAACTTGATCGCGGATTTGCCTTCGCGCGTTCCGGTCGGCGAGAAGAATTTTACCAGCGACCGGATTATTCCGTTTCGCTGGACTCCATAAAGCGCCAGACGGGAACCGTAGATGAGAATGGTTTTCTCGACGATCTCTTCGGCAGTTGGAGTTTTGTCGGCCTTCACCGGGCTCAGACTGGCGGCAAAACCGAAGACAACCGCCAGCAAGACGCCGATGGACAGGAGCTTTGATGATCTGCAGGGCATTTTCTTAATAACCATTTGAGTTGACACCTCTTACTACTATAACTACACTTTATTGTTTGATCAGGCGGAATAATAACTCACTGAGCAATGCTTCGCTACCCCCCGGGGAGATGAACCACCGATTCAGACGGAATGAAGGATGGTTGGATGTAAAGTTATTAAAAACAGTAATCAAAAAAAGAATTAATTAAATAAAAAAGAAGCGAGGAAAAAGAAATGGAGAAAAAGATGAAAATAGGAATCCTGGTAGGGATGGAGAACACCTTTCCTCCGGCATTGATCGAAAAGATCAACGGCATGGATGCCGGCGTCACGGCCGAGTATGTCAAGGTCGGAGGAGTGAAGATCGAGGATGGGAATGAATACCGCTTGATATTCGACAGAATCTCGCATGAAATCCCGTTCTACAGGTCGTATTTGAAGCACGCCGTGCTCAATGGCACGATTGTGGTTAATAATCCCTTCTGGTGGTCGGCGGATGAGAAGTTTTTTGGATATTCGCTGGCGACGAAGCTGGGTGTCGCCGTGCCGAAGACAATTCTGCTGCCTCAAAGGAGCTACAAGCAGGGTGTGACCGATGAATCGCTGCGCAACCTTGAATTCCCGCTCGACTGGGACGCCATAGTTGAGCACATCGGCCTTCCGGCGATACTCAAACCGCACGATGGCGGCGGATGGCGAGATGTTTACAAGGTTCACTCCCTTCATGAACTCTGGCAGTGCTACGATACCACCGGCACGCTGGCCATGACTTTACAGGAGTTCATCGATTTTACGCAGTATGTCCGCTGCTATTGCGTGGGCAAAAAGCATGTTCTGGTCATGCCTTACGATCCGCACAACCGGCGCTATGTTCCCCGCGAAGAGAGCCCGATCGATCCGGATATCGAAGCCCGCATCATCCGCGATACGATCCTCATCAATGAGTCCCTCGGATACGATTTTAATACGGTGGAGTTTGCGATCAAGGATGGAGTGCCGTATGCCATAGACTTCACCAACCCGGCTCCGGATGCGGACATCTGGTCGGTGACCGAGCCCTATTTCAACTGGGTGCTGGATGCGGTCTCCGAAATGCTGGTCGATTACGCTCTGAACTCCACTCCGTCCCTCCGTTACCATCGCTGGAACAAGTGGCTCAATATCGAAAATGGCCAGGATCTGCCCTCAACTGCCGGCGAGATCGCTCACGACATCGTGCTTGGAGTTGAACAGGTCGCTCACCGGGCTTCCGATGTCATTTCTGAGGTGATCGAATCGCTGACTGAGCCGATCAAACCCCGGCGTGCCCGCAAGACAGCCGGCGATGCCACCAAGAGCTCAAAATCGTCTCGAACTACAAAATCGACCAAACCCCCCAAGAAGTAGGAAGGAATAGAGAATGGAGAATGAAGAATGGTGAATGAAGAATGATGAATAGTGAATGAAAAATGATTCAAACCGGTTAAGCCACTGAGTCTTTTTGATCATTCAATCCAGAAATCAGCTTCAAACCATTCACCATTCATCATTCTGCATTCTGCATTCTGCATTCTTCATTCACCATTCATCATTCATCATTCATCATTCTGCCTTCTCCATTCTGCATTCTTGCTTGCGTCATTCAAATAAAAGCTTTACCATCACGACGCCTTCATTTAAAGCTTTATTTTCTCATTAACAAATTCAGGGATCGGAGAAGTCATGCCATTCGATAATGATTTTACCATTGGCATCGAAGAAGAGTTTCAGATTATCGACCCTCAGACTCGGGGGTTGCGTTGGCGTGTCAACGAGATCCTCGAAGAGGGACAGATGATCCTCGGCGAGCAGGTCAAGCCCGAGATGCACCAGTCGATGGTTGAAGTCGGCACCGGCATCTGCAAGAACATCAAGGAAGCGAAAGCTGATGTTACCAAGCTGCGCCGGACAATTGCCGAACTGGCTCATCGCAAAGGCCTGGCGATTGTGGCAGCCTCGACGCACCCGATATCGCACTGGGCAGACCAGCGAATCTTCGAAAATGAGCGCTATTATCAGCTCATCGAGGAGCTTCAGCATTCAGCCCGCTCGCTACTGATCTTCGGGATGCATGTGCACATCGGAATGGCCGATCGTGAAGCCGCGATTGCGGTCATGAATGCGGCCCGGTATATGCTGCCTCACATCTACGCCCTTTCGGCGAGTTCCCCATTCTGGATCGGACGCAACACCGGAATGAAGAGCTATCGTTATGAGGTCTTCAAACAGTTTCCGCGCACAGGTATCCCGGAATATTTCAGTTCAGCCAGCGACTTCGATAATTTCGTCAACCTGCTGATCAAGACCGGCTGTATCGACAACGGCAAAAAGATCTGGTGGGACATTCGCCCACACCCGTTCTTTCCGACACTGGAGTTTCGCGTCTGCGACATACCGTCGAGGCTGGAGGAGACAATCTGTATTGCCGCTCTCTTCCAGGCGATCACAGCCAAACTTTACAAACTCTACCGCCAGAATCTCGGATTCCGCCTCTATCGGCGCGCCCTGATAGAAGAGAACAAATGGCGAGCCGCAAGATACGGGCTCGACGGCAAGCTCATCGATTTCGGAAAGCGCGAGGAGGTCTCAACCAGAGGCCTGATCCTTGAATTGCTGGAGTTTGTCGACGACGTTGTCGATGAGCTCGGCTCGCGCGATGAGATCAATTATGTTCACAAAATTCTCGAAGAGGGCACCAGTGCCGACAGGCAGTTGAAGGTTTACGAGGAGACCAAAGACCTGAAATCCGTCGTTGACCTCCTCATGAAAGAGACGATTGAAGGTGTGTTCTGAGACTGAAGTCCAAAAGTTCAAAGTCCAAAGTTTAAAGTTTAAAGTTTAAAGTGCTCGTTGGCCAATGCACCGATTTTTAACGAGTACTTTAGACTTTAGACTTTGGACTTTAGACTTTAGACTTTAGACTTTAGACTTTGGACTTTGGACTTTGGACTTTAAACTTTGAACTTTCTAACTTGCCACAAACTGCCGGGAGGTGTATTCTTCACTCGCCCATAGGTTAGTTTCCCAAGTTTCGACCCCGCAAAAGACTGACCCCCTGCTATAAAAAACGGAACCCCATCTAGCGCTGAACGGCCAGCCTTTGTTCAGCATTCGATCCTTTTAACTTCTGTTTTGATGTCGCTTGAAATCAACAGACGGTGAACCTCACCTGACACGTCTGATGCGGCAGGAAAGGTCCCGGCATGAAAAGTCGGATTTTAATTGTTTCAGCATCAATTGGCGTATTGTCTCTGCTCGTCATCGCGTCGAGGTGGATTCTGCCGTTTATGGGAATGTCCGGTGTCGAAGGCGAGTTGGTCCATCCGCTGACGGGGACGGTCCCATCAATGACCATCGTGTTTTCGCTTTCCGCGATTACAGTATTGGTCATGCTCGGAAAAAGAGACGAAGTTGTTTATGACGAGCAGACCCAGGAATACCTTGAATCGACAATCTGGGATTATCCTCTGATCGTAGTTGAAAATTCAGACCTGGAGTTCAACATAGAGCCGCCGGAAGAGAGGGTTTTGACAGGATTCAAGTCAAATGGAAATGGCGGATATGGAAGAGGCAGGGCACTGGAGATAACGGCTTTATCCTCTCATCGGGCGATTGATGAACGGGAATATGAACTGGCCGGAAATCCGGCGAAATCAGCGATTGGAGAACAGGGTAAAGCTGCGGGTGAGCGGATTACCGCAGGTCTGCTTTATGATCATGCCGGACAGGAATCTTTCAACGATTCCGGTGAGAATCATGCTGCAGAATCGGGCTTTAGAGAAATGCTTTTGAAAGTAACAGTGATAAATTCATCGGGGCAGCTTCCGCCGCCGTTGCCGGATTTTGCAGGAAGGGGATTTGAGCTTGCAGAGTTGCTGGCGGCGAGGGTGAGGCCGGGAGTCCGGATCCTTGGGCTTGAGGGGCTCGGAGGAATCGGCAAGACCACTCTGGCGGTCAAGCTGGCTCATGAGGTTGCATGCGATTATCCGGATGCGCAGGTTTATATTGATTTGAAAGGGACAAGCCCGTTGCCATTGCCTGTATCCGAAGCGCAGGCCCGCATCATCAGGACCTTCCTGCCCACAGCGAGGCTGCCGGAAAATGAAGGAGAGTTGAGCCGGCTGTATCAATCGGTTTTGACGGGCAAGCGCATCCTGCTGTTGCTCGATAATGCGGCCAATTCACAACAGGTAGCGGCGCTGCTTCCGCCGGAAGGGTGCCTGCCGGTGATCACATCGCGCCAGCATATTTCTTTACCTGAAATATTTTCCTGTACGCTCGACAGCCTGAACGAGCCGGAGGCGATCGAACTGCTCAACCGGTTGATCCCTCGATTGGGTCCGAAGGCCTGTCAGGTTGCTCAACTATGCGGCAGGATGCCGCTGGCGCTGAGGCTCGCCGCCGGCACGCTGACCCAGCATCCCGAAATGACGATCGATGAGTATGAGGCAAGGATTGAGGGAACAGGCAGGGCCTCAAGGCCGATAGAAGCTGTGCTCATGACCAGTTACGCGCTGCTCTCGCCGGGGCTGCAGAAGTTGTGGAGAATGCTGGCCGTCTTTACTGATACATTTGATGTGCCGGCAGCCGCGGCATTGTGGAAGATCAACCCTGCCCGCGCGGCCAGGGCTTTGAACATGCTGCTGGCCAACAGCCTGATCGATCGCAACCGCAATACCCGCCGGTTCAGACTTCACGACAAGATGCTGCAATATGCCGATTCGAGGCTGACGGATGACGAGCGAGGCAAGGCGACCTATCTGCATTCCGCCCATTACCAGAGTGTGCTGCACGAAGCAGGCGCACTCTATGAACAGGGCGGTGAGTACCTCAAGCAGGGACTCGACATGCTTGATCTCGAATGGCACAACATCCAGGCCGGACAGGTCTGGGCTGCTGTGAATACCTCGACGAATCGTTATGCCTGCGAACTCTGCAATTCATATCCCGATGCCGGCAAATATCTGCTTGAACTTCGCCAGCATCCGCGCGAGAGGATCCGCTGGAGCGAATCGGCGCTCGAAGCCGCCAAAATTCTCAGGCGTCGAAAGGCCGTCGCCCGGCATCTGATCTCTCTCGGCAATTCCTACATAGATTTGAGTGAGTATCAGCACGCGATCGACTGTTGCCAGCAGGCTCTCCATCTGGCCAGGCAGATTTCCGATTACCGGTGCGAGGCTGATGCCCTGAACGGGCTCGGGACTGCTTATTTCATCGGCGGCGGCCCGGCACGAGCTCGTGAATTTCACGAATCGGCTCTGGAGATTGCAAGGGCGATTGAGGATCATCGTACTGAAGCCGTGGCCCTGGGCAGTCTCGGTTTGTCTCAGCAGGCGCTCGGCGATTTGAACGCGGCAACCATGCTCTTCGATCAGCAGTTGAGAGTAGCAAGGGAGATCGGCGACAAGCGCAATGAAGCTTTCGCTCTGGGTGGTTTGGGAATGTCTCATCTCATGCTGGGGGATTCTCAGATGGCAGTGGAACTGCTCAACCAGCAGCTCGAAATCACAAAAGAGATAGGCGATCGCAGAGGCGAGGCTAATGCACTCAATAATCTCGGCAGCGCATACGCCGGTCATAAGGATCCGAAAAATGCCGTCGAACTGCACCGGCAGGCGCTTGCAGTGGCACGAGAACTTGCCGACAGCCGCAGCGAAGCGGCTGCGCTCGGCGGTCTCGGAATCGCCTACTACATCGATGGTGATCCGGGCATCGCCGCGCAGTTCTTTGAGCAGCAGTTGAAAATAGCCGCCGAAATCGGAGATCAGCGCAACGAATGTTATGCCCTCATTAATCTCGGCGAGGCGCTCACATCCCTGGGCGAGACTCAGCGTGCCATTGAGCTTCTCAACAAGGCATTCAACATGGCAAGACAGTCAGAGGACATTCAGGGTCAGGCCAATGCATTGTTCAATCTGGCTCTGGCTCTCGATCGTTCGGGCGATCGGACTCACGCCATCTATCAGGCTGAGACTTCGCTGGAACTGTTCGAAATCGGGGATCTCCCGGCCGCTTCTGTTGTCCGTGAAAAGCTCGCCGAGTGGAGGAAATAGAGATTACGAAACAGACGAAAATTTTTCAAACGTTGAAACGACTATTTTCTTATGAATAACGATATTTCACTGAAACTACAATATTCACACCATCTGACTTTTTCGTCTGTTTCGTTTATTTCGTCTGTTTCGCAATCTGCCTTCTTGCCTTCTTATCTTTACAGTCCTTTCGAGTTCGTCCATAACTTCCAGCACTTTCAATTCCAGATCCCTGTCCAGCCGATTATTTTTGAGGAAACGTTTGACTAGATCGAGAGCCTCCGGGTTTTTCTGGCCGCCGATGAATGAGTTGAGCCAGGCGAGGACGAAGAAGATTTTTCGCTGACGCTTGACCTGCGGCAGTGCTTCGAGAGCGGGCTTGAGATAGGGCAGGGTGAGTTGTGACTGATTGAGGGAGTTGAATGTCCCGAGGCTGCCTTCAATCCAGTCTTCGGGGACATTGGGGTTGCTCAGGTAATCGTTGAAGTATCTCTGTTTTGAGTTGGCATCGGCGCGGGCGGCCGAGGCGATATAGGCATGTTTGCGTCCGTCGTCAGTATTGTCATTTGCTGTTTCGATTTTGAGAAGGCTTTCTGCTTCAGGATCGTTTTGAGCAATAAGAGATGTCACGAGGCGCCATCTGTCGACCTGCTTGATTTCGACTCCCTGGGCCGAGGTCCTGCCCGAGAGCAGGTCTTTCAATTTCTGTCTGCCGTTGGCAGTCGTTGCGATGACACGAAACGCGCGGAAATAAGTAATCCTCAAGCCCGGATCCGGCGCGTTCATCATCCGCTCGAAACACAGCTCCTCGAGTTTCGGTGCAATCTGAATCCGGGCAGCATCCGAAAGGTAGCGTTGGAATGTACGAGTGGAGCGATCGAGCAGGCTCTGGGCCAGCTCTTCATCTTTTTCCGCCGGCAGGGATTTCATGACCAGTGCGAGGTACTCCCTGGGATCGAGCTCTGCCTCTCGCACGGCATCCCAGAGGGCGCCCCAGAGCATGGTTCGATGAAAATCGTCGGTGATGTTTGAGATACTGGTCATCACGGCGTCGCGACTGCGTTGATCGAGCAGGTATCGGCCATAGCCGAAATCGGCGTCATTGGCGAAGATGTAAAGGGGGCATTTCTGTCCGATTGCCTGTTCGACAGGTGATTTGCTGTCATCGAGCGACACGGTTATCCCGATTGCCGGTGAGTTTTCGTAGGCGAGCATCAGCCGTGTCTTGACGGGCCAGATGCCTCCCTCACCGAGGACATCCCGTTGTTTGATGACGAACCGGTCGATCCTGCCCTTTGAGTCGCAGCTCCATTCGGTTTCGATCTGAGGCATGCCGCGGCGCCTGACCCAGACCTCCGCCCACCTTCCAAGCGACCGGCCCGAAGCCATTTCAAAAGCCCTGATAAGATCGTTCCATTCCGCATTGGAGTAGGCGTGTTTTTTAACAAACAGCCTGACGCCGCTGCGGAAATTGTCCTCGCCGATTACGTTGGAGAGTTGCTTGAGTATGGCCGGGGCTTTCTGATAAACGATCGCTCCATAGGCCGATTTTGCGTCTTTCAGATTTGGGACTTTCTGGTAGATGGGCGTCGTGCCTTTCGTCGAATCGATGTTGTAAGCGAGAGGCTTGAGCGCCTGATAGAACCTCTTCCAGATTTCGCTGCGATCATAAATAGCGGCCATCGAGTGGTAAGCCATGAAATTGGCGAATCCCTCTTTCAGCCACAGATCGTCAAACCAGCGCATCGTCACCAGATCGCCAAACCACTGATGAGCGAGTTCATGAAGGATCAGTGAAGCCCGGCCAAGCTGGTCGCTTCTGGTGGGAGTCGTGCGAAAGAGGATCGAATCCTCGCGCAGGAATGTCGCCCCGCGTGTTCCATCCCGCCGTAGGCAAAACCGGGCAGCAGCACCTGATCATATTTCGTGAACGGGAACCGGTGATCGAAGTAGTCGATGTAGTGCTTCATCCCCGATCGCGTCAGGCTGAATACCTCGGGCAAATGCTCCGTTGCCCGGTTAACCTGGGATTTTCGCACCAGGACTCTCAGATCGACTTCCGGTTTCGTCTCGTCATTGAATATCTGAAACGGCCCGGCTGCAAACGCGAAGAGATATGTGCTGATCGGCGGAGTCGGCTCGAATTCGAAAATGGATACTCCATCACCATCGGGCGATCTTCGCTCGAGCCTCGAATTGCCGATCACCGTCCAGTCGCTTTTTGTTCTAACTGAAAAATGGAACTTCGCTTTCAGATCGGGCTGGTCGAAGCAGGGGAAAGCCAGGCTGGCATCCATCGGCACGAACAGAGTGTAGACATATTCACTGCCGTCATCGCGGTCGAGATAACGAATCAATGGCCGGCCGGCGGCTGAAGATTTTGTTTCGAATGAAAGCGAAACTCTGTTCTCCCCGGCTTTGAAATGATCGCCGGGAATAACAATGTGGCCGTTGATCTGCAGGGCATCAGCGACAGCCACGCCATTCACAGCCAGATCGCTGATCCGACCGTTGATCGTTCGCCCCTGTTCATCGAGATCCCTGAAATCGATTACTATCGGATCGGTTTTCACACTCAGCGTGAATGAGATTTCCTCTTTCCCGATGACTTTCTCTGTGCCGGGGACGATTTCGATCTTCAGCTTGTACCCGAGTTCCGAGATTCCTGCAGCTCTCTCAGTCGCCAATTCGCGGGAAACACCTTCGGTAACGTTCATATTCATTGATGTTGAAGAGATTACGAAAAAGACGGAATAAACGAAGCAGGCGAAAAGTATCCGGAGATACATGTGTTTAAATCTATTTTGGATTTTCATTCCTGATAGCCAGGTCATATTTTGATTGATTGCCGAAATAATCTTCAGCGATCAGTCTTAGGACGTATTCGCCCTGCGGGAGTCTGCTCAGGTCGAGTAAATCTTCTGAGGACATCCCGTCGCGGACACGGTTTGTGATGATGTATTCGAATACTGTAACTCCCTGGTAACCTGACTGGCTGCCCGGAGCATAGGCCAATCTGGCGGCATCCTCATCGTGAGGGATTATATTGAAGATGATGGTGTAGAGCGGCTCTCTGTAATCGGGGAGTGGCGAGCCATCGGGTCTGAGCAATTGATAACCGAGCCGGTAAAGCCCAAGTCTTCTGTTTTTGGATTTCCATCGACCTGATCGTAGGCGCGGAGCATGATCTTGAGTCTGCCATAAGCTGTCAGACCTTTCTGATCCTTCTCGCCGGATTGATACAAGAGACGGTTATCATCATCCCTGATCGTTATCTTCTCGATTACCGGGGCAATCGTATCGGCCAGATTTGGAAGCTTCAATGCTGAAAGCCCGTTGAACTCGAATCCGGATGGCCCTGTGACCAGATGCACGTGGTTAAGCCGGTTGAGTGTTCCGATGATATCGCCGGAGTTGATTCTTGTGCCGCGACGGATGCGGACGCGGTAAACCTGCCCCTCGGAATTTTTGCGGTAAGTTATCGCGCCTTCAGGGAAATTGCCGACGGGCAGATCGTTCTGATCGCGCCCGATGCGCAGGTGAATATATTCAAACAGCGGCGTCCTGAATCTTTCGCGAATGCCTCCGGCATCGGTCGCCGCAAGCGGCCTGGTGATTGGCTCACTGTGCATCGCATGCACCAGCTCTCCGTATGGGCCGGCAATATCCAGTCCCGTATGAAACCATGCGAAACCGTCCGACTGCTGCTCGCCCCTGATCTCTCCGAAGGTGCCTGCAATATCCCGGAGGTTATTTGGAGGATCGAAGGGCCAGCGCGGCTCCAGCATCTTGCGCATTTCGCCGGGGCTCAAAACCTTCGACGTCAAATCCATGCTGCGCCCGACATCCGATCCGCTGGTAATCAGTGCCCGGATCAAACCGTTGGCGGAATCGGCAAAGGCCAGTTCTCCATCCGGCAGAAGTGTCAGCCCTGCCGGCCTGTTGAGCGCTGAATCCGACAACGGACCATCTTTGAGCCCGGGGAAGCTGCCGCCGGCAAGCGTCACAACAGACTGCTTGTCGCCGGTTGTGACAAGCCTTATCGACGACCACCCATAATCCGAAACGTAGAATGAGTTCTTGTCGCGAATCAGAATCGATATCGGCTCATCGATGTATCCCTGCGATCCATCGGGTGAGTCAGAGCCTGCGATCGTCGTCACAAGCCCGTTCATCTCGACTCGCCGGATACGATGATTGCCGGTGTCGGCGACAATCAACGACCCGTCATTCGCCTGAACAAGCCCGCACGGAGTATCGAATCGGGCGCTGTCTCCCATTCCGTCGGCATAACCCGGCTCACTGAACCCGGCTAGAGTCCTGACTTGCCCATCTTTCGAGATGACGCGGATCCTGTCATTGTA
Organism: Acidobacteriota bacterium; assembly: GCA_016710075.1. Taxonomy (GTDB): domain Bacteria; phylum Acidobacteriota; class Blastocatellia; order RBC074; family RBC074; genus JADJLO01. Next base: position 279,197 of record JADJLO010000003.1, read on the forward strand.
TGTGTCCGCTACAAAAATCGACCCGTCATCTGAAATGGCGATTCCAACCGGCCCGTTGAATCGGGCCTGCGTCGCCGGCCCATCATTGAAGCCGCTGATGCCGTTGATTCCGCCGATCACTTCCGTCGACCCTCTCTTCAGGTTAATCCGAACGATTGTGTGAGCCCCTGTATTTGCCACGATCAGATTGCCGTCATCATCGAATGCAATTGCCGAAGGAGTCTCCAGCCCTTCGGCTACAACAGTTTCTCCCTGCGACTTCGATCCGGCCTGATAGCCTTTGTATGGAATGCGATAGATGCGGCCCGAGACGCTCTCGCTGATGAACAGATCCCCGTTGCCGTCGACGGCAATGCCGAAAGGTTCGTGGTGATACCTGACCGGGTTTTCATCCGGGCCTGAAATTGCAATCGTCCTGACACTGACGAAAGCCCCGGGCCGAGTGCTCCATACCCGCCAGATCACCAGGCTGAAAATCAGCATCGCTGCAAGCCACGTCACAAAAATGGCCTGCGACCTTGAAAAATTTGCGGGATACCTTGATTTGACGCTGCGTTGACTCATCTCCAGCCAGTTTATCCAAATTTTTTGTCGATAGCCAATTGCAACCCGTCGGGTTGTGAGTACCTAACAGACGAGATAATAACTGGGTGGATCTTGCGCTTCCTCTGAAATCACTTCATTCATAAGAAAATCGTTATTTCAACCATTGAAAAATTTTCGTCTGTTTCGTTTATTTCGCCGGTTTCGTATTCTCTCTTCCTGTCTGATTTTGTAATCTCTCTCAATCATGGAAACTTCAAGAATCAAGACATCACCGCAGACCGAAAAGTTCGACACTCCGCAGGAGACTCGCGGGCTGGGATTTTATATCAGAGGCAGTTGGAGCTATTTCAAGCGCATGTGGCCGGCGATCTATGATCTGACAGAGACTGAAACATACGTCAATGCCTCGGCCATCGCCTTCAACATCCTGCTCTCGTTCTTCTCGTTCACGGTTTTGATAGGGAGTTTTCTGATCAACGTTCTGCACTGGCAGCGGGGATATGAGACCAGCTTCCGGCTGCTCAGGTCGCTTGTCCCAAAAGAGTCGGGATTGCTCTTTCGCAGTCTTGATCAGGTGACTCAGGGACCCGGCGGAAAGGCAACCCTCGTGTCATTCGCGCTGCTGATCTTTTCAGCTTCTGGAGTATTCCAGCCTCTGGAACTGGCGCTCAACCGCGCCTGGGGCTTCAAGGAGCGCGGAATCATCAGGCAATATGCCGTTTACCTTGTCCTGGTGATTGTCTGCACACTGATCATCCTCTTCCCGGTCCTGATCGGCAGCTTTTATGATTTCCTGCTCGAAATGGTGCTCGGACAATCGCCGGCCCGCGAGATGGCTTTCAAGATCATAGGACCACTCATCTCTTTGCCGTTCGTCGCCATAGTCTTTTTCGTGATCTACTATTTCGTTCCGAACGGCAAGGTCAAGACTCCACAGGTCGTCTTCACTTCCGTTGCCATGAGCCTGCTCTGGCTGATCGGCATGTTCCTCTTCAAACTCGCCCTGCCGCTGCTCGACTTCGAATCCAGTTATAAACAGCTCTCGTCGCTGATGGCTCTGATTACCTGGATCTTCGTCACCGCTTTCATCCTCATTCTCGGAGCCAATCTCTCTGTCCGCGAAGTATTGCCCCGTCGCTGGACCGGATTATTGCCGAAACGTTGGGATGGTTCGTCTCAGCGGGAAGAAGTGGAGAGTACAAAACAAGAGGGAAGAGAGATTACGAAACAGACGAAATAAACGAAACAGACGAAATTTTTTCAAACGTTCAAACGACTATTTTCTTTTGAATAACGATATTTCACTGATACTACAGTATTCACACCATGGGCCTTTTTCGTCTGTTTCGTAATCTCTCTTCCTTCATTGCAAGATGAGACCGATCATGCGTTCATGAACTGCGACATTATATCCATTATCCCCTTATGGTTAGGCGTCGCTAATGAAGTCAGGGGGCGTTGATGAAGAAGTTGCACATACTCCGTCGGATGGTTGCGTTCGTACTGATCGCTAGCATGGTTGTACCTGCCGTAGCTCAATCCGGACGCAGACCGGTTCAGAAAACCGGGCAAGCAGGTTCTTCTCAAAGCTCTTCCAATAAATCTAAATCTGGTCAGACTCCCGCAGAAGAAGATTCAAAGAGCAGATCAGACAAGCCTCTTGCAGACAACACTCCCGTAACAGTGACTGATGACGGAACCATCAAGCTCGAAACTTCGATGGTGACCATTCCTGTGAGCGTCTCGGATCGTGACGGCAAATTCATGCCCGATCTCAAAAAACGCGATTTCAAAATCTACGAAAACGAGATCGAGCAGGAGATCGAGAGTTTCGAATCCGTGGAGGTTCCATTTCATGTAGTTCTGCTCATTGACACTTCCAACAGCACGCGCTTCAAAATGGAAGAGATCCATTCCGCGGCCATAGCCTTCACCGGCGAACTGAGATCCGACGATGAAGTCATGGTGATCTCATTTGACAGCGAAGTTCGGGTGCAATGCGAATTCACCAGCGACCGCGGTCGGCTGCGCGAGGCCATCTACCAGACGCGCACCGGCGGCAGCACGAAATTATATGAAGCGGTGGATCTCGCGGTGAATGACGCTTTTCGAGGAGTAACCGGACGCAAAGCCATCGTGCTGTTCACCGACGGAGTCGACACTTCCAGCAGGCGTTCATCCGCTGAAGGGACGCTGATTCAGGTGGAGGAAGCCGATGTGCTGGTCTTTCCGATCCGTTACGACACCGAGATGGATAATCCAAATGGAGGGACTATCAGCAATCCCAGAGGTATACCACCGATCTTCAATCCATTGTTCCCCGCCAATCCCCGCTCGCGCGTGCCTCGCTGGCCGTGGCCGTTTATCAATCATCAATTTCCCGGACAGTGGCCGCAGGGCAGACTTCCCATTCCGGGTACCGGTGGAGCGGGCGATTATCGCAAGGCGGAGCGTTATCTTCAGGATCTCGCCGATCGCAGCGGCGGAAAACTCTATTACGCCGAAAATGTCTACGGCTTGTCACGAGCTTTCACCCAGATTGCCGAAGAACTCAGACATCAGTACGCGCTCAGCTACTATCCCACCAACGGCAACCGCGACGGCTCATACCGCAAGATCAGAGTCCGCGTGACTCAGACCGGCGCCGTCGTCCGCGCCCGCGAGGGCTATCGCGCCGTGGCCGATACTCAGGCCGGGGACGCAGACTCAAGGGACGACCGCAAGCGCCCCGTCCTCAAACGCCGCCAGCTCGCAGAGAAATAAACAGAGAGAAAATCGCCCCCACCCCCTATCTCTGAACCATGCCCGGCCATGGTTCTTGCCGCCGCATTATTAAAAATTTCATCACTTCCTGATACCAGCCTCTGACATTTCCCGCTTAATCAAGTGAGGGCAGATATAAGAGCCCTCATTGGTAAGAAGATTATTGTCGTTTTGATCCCCACAGACAAGCAAGAATTTTACGAAATCGTTCATACTTTTGCTTCTTATCTTGATTGTTAACCAGGAAAATGGCGCACTCTGATCACGGTTTCTCTGAAAAGGTCCGGCATAACCATTTAATGAGAAAAAGGGAGATATACCAATGAAGAAATACTTAACTCTGGCAGCAGCTTTCGTAGCTCTGGCGATTGTCATCAGTCTGGCTGAGGCAGCGAAGGCTACAAAATCAGGGGCCGTTGTTGCCGCCGCAAAATGGGGCCTGCGACGTTAAAAATGCTGTGAATGTCTTGGCCAAACATCGACAAGGCTCGATCTCAGCACGGGCCAGGGCAGCCCGATTGATCCTCTATGGAAATTGAACGTGACAGCCCCTGCCTATAAAACCCCTCCTGTTTCCAGCTGGGTCTCTTTAGCGCCGGCGAGTTGGATTCAGCCGGTGGCTTCGCCGGCTCCAAGTAATAACGTCCCTCCAGGTACGCCCGGTAACCACACCCTCGAGATCCATGTGAAGAATGATTCAGCCTATTCCGGACTGATTGTGAATGCAAAACTCACACGACAGTGCGTGAGGGAAGGTAACATCACTAACTGATACTGTTGGCGAATTCACAAAACAGTTCATAAGGGCCGAAGGCCCGACAAGAAAATAGCCAGAGGTGAGCGCTTCGCGCTAACCCCTGGCTATTTTCTTCGGCCACTTCGGGGCCGGTTCGTTCAGTGTCCGAATGTTGTCTGTTCTGATTTAGCTTGTATTCAATCCTGATGAGTTTTCTTCTCATCATCTGGTTTGTGTGGAGTCAGAATCTCACGGATGACTTCGGCGCCGGGGATGAATTTTTCCCAGATGTGGGGAGCGGCGGTGCTCGTCTCAAGCCAGCCACGGAACCTCCTGTCGAACTCTTCCTTGGTCTTGAGATAGGCCTCGAAGCTTGACGTCAGATAGTTCCTGAAGAAATCCTGAATCGATTCCTCCTGGGAACGGATTACCTGGAAAAGGAAAGGCACCGGCAGCAAGTTCTTCTGATTCTTCTCCTCTTCGATAATCACCTGCATCAGTACCGATTTCGTCACATCAGCCTTCGACTTGGAATCGATGACCAGTATGTCATTGCCTTCGCGAATCAGATCCACCAGATCCTGATAATTCACATAAGCGCTCGTCTCAGTGTTGTACAATCTGCGGTTGCCGTATCGCTTGATTACCACCCGATTGTCGACTTCTTCTTTTTTCTTTGCTGTCATAATGTCAGTTCATATATCACACTTGCAGCAAAAGTGTCTATGGAAAATATCTAAAATGCTGATAAGTATGGACTTATAAACTTTACGCGAGTGCGAGATATGCCGGGACGGCTATATTGCCGGGAATGGGATGATGGGGGCAGTTTGATGGGCATTTAACTTGATTGTTATCAATAGGATGAAGAAAATATCTCGCAAGTGCGAAAAAAGCTCTTGACTTGAGCTCTGACTTTGATATCCTCTGGGCGCAAACAAATAAATGATTGATAGTGAAATAATGGCGGGAGAGGATCGTCAATGATTCGCAGGATAAGTGGAACAGCAGTGGTGATCACGGGAGCGACCAGTGGAATAGGACGTGAAGCTGCGTTGCAGTTTGCGGATGCGGGAGCAAGGGTGGTGGTTGCAGGACGCCGTGAAGAGAGATTGAAGGAACTGGTGAGCGAGATTGAGGCGAAGGGGGGAGAAGCTCTGGCGGTTCGGGCCGACGTGGCGGATCAGTCGCAGGTTGATAATCTGATTGAAACCGCGTTTGAAAAGTTCGGACGTGTAGACACACTGGTCAACAATGCCGGAGTGGCGCTCGCTGCGAAATTCGAGACTCAGACTTTGGAAGATTTCCGCCGTTTGATGGATGTGAATTTCTGGGGTGCGGTCTATGGGTGCAGGGCCGTGGTGCCGCGGATGAAGACTCAACCCGGGGGAGGCGTGATCATCAATATCTCCTCGATCCTGGGCAAGCGCGGAATGCCGTTTGAGACGGCGTATTGCGCCAGCAAGTTCGCGCTCGCAGGCTTCTCCGAATCATTGAGAGTCGAATTGATGACGGAATCGATCGATGTTGTTTCAGTCTTTCCGGGAGCGGTTGAGACCGAGATCTTCGAATCGGCCGCAAATCATACAGGTCTTGAGATGCCGACTTTCCTGCCGAAATTCCCTGCGAAAGAGATGGCTCGGCTGATTGTCCGGGCGGCACGCTACCCGCAACCCGAAATCGTCATGGCTCTTGACGCGCTGGCGATCAATGCGGCGAACAAACTCGTGCCGTCGATTGTCGATATGGCGCTTGGCTGGACGGTTCCGTTCATGGACGGCATTCGCCGGGCGTCAAAATCAAACAAGTCGGAAAAGCCAGGTGGCAACCTTTACGAGCCGCCAAAACACTGATCGTCAATATCGTAAATCAAGGATTGCCTTATGGTGACAAAAAAGACCAAAACTTCATCGGAATCACCCTATGCCGCGAAGCCGTGGCTGAAGCATTACGATTATTTTGTTCCACCCGAGGTTAGTTTTCCGCAGCAATCGATCTACCAGTCGCTCAATCAGTCGGCGACTCAGTTTGGCGACCGGCCGGCGACGGCTTTTTTAGGAGCGCAGATGAGCTTTGGCGAGCTGAAAAGTCATGCCGACAAGCTGGCTGTGGCTTTATCGAAGCTCGGAATCGGCAAGGGAGATCGCGTCGGCATCATGCTGCCAAACTGTCCGCAATACATTATCAGTTTTTTTGCGGTAGTCAGACTGGGTGCGATCGTAGCGAACGTCAATCCGATATACACTGCGCGCGAGGTCGAGCTTGTCGCGGCGGATTCAGGGATGCGGGTGATGATCGTGCTCGATGCGCTGGCGACGGTCGTTCAGAGCATCATCGAAAATACGAAGATCGAGAAGGTCATTACGACGAATGTACTTTCATATTCGGCCAATCCTCAGGCGGCGCAGCCGGCTCCCAAAGAGACATTGTCCTTCACCGACCTGATAGCCGAAGTTGAAGAAGTTAAGTTGCCGTCGGTCGTAATCGATGCGAGGGAAGACGTGGCCGCTCTGGTTTACACTGGTGGTACGACAGGAGTGCCGAAAGGCGCAATGCTGACGCATTATAACCTCTTTGCCGCGGCCATTCAGTGCGCCGTCTGGAGCAAGGAATTTTTCCCGCGCGGCGAGGGAAGTTTCCTGGTAGTCATACCTTACTTCCACGTTTACGGGCTGGTTGTGGGTTGTATTTTCGGCGTCTGGCAGGGGTCAATGCAGATTCCGATAGCGAAATTCGATGCGAACCTGCTGATCGACGCATTCAGGAACTACAAGCCGACATATTTCCCCGGCGTTCCAACGCTCTTTATTTCATTACTCAACAATCCAGATGCGGTCAATGCCGGTTTGAACAGCGTGCAGCGTTTCAACAGCGGTTCGGCGCCATTGCCGGTCGAGGTGATAGAGCAGTTCGAGGCGATGAGCGGCGCCGCTCTGCTTGAAGGTTATGGCATGACCGAGACGGCCGCGATCTGCACTTCGACTTCGGCTCTCGGCAAACGCAAACCCGGCAGTATCGGATTGCCGATGCCGTCGACCGAATGCAGGATAGTCGATCTTGAAACGGGCAAAAATGAGGTGCTTCAGGGGGAGACCGGCGAACTCTGTGTGCGCGGCCCGCAGGTCATGAAAGGCTACTGGAACAATCCCGAAGAAACGGCCATGACCCTTCGCGATGGCTGGCTCTACACCGGCGACATCGCCCGCATGGACGAGGACGGCTACTTTTACATCGTTCAACGCAAGAAGGACATGATCATCGTCAGCGGTTTTAATGTTTATCCGAACGAAATCGAGGACGAACTCTTTACTCACCCTGCGGTCAAGGAATGTGCCGTTATTGGCGTGGCCGACGAGTACAGGGGCGAAGCCGTCAAGGCCTTCGTTGTGCTCAAACAAGACGCCCAGGCCACGGTCGAAGAACTGATGGAGTTCTGCCGCGAGAAGATGGCCAAATATAAAGTCCCGTCGTTTATCGAATTCAGAGACTCACTGCCGAAAAGCGCAGTCGGCAAAGTCCTCAGAAGAGAATTGCGCGAAGAAGAAGAGAATAAACTTAAACACTGATTCGAGATTTGCGAGAATCCCGGATCACGATAATACTTATAACCAGAAGGAAGTGTAATTATGACAAACAAGGAAGAGAAAGCTCATACTCACAAACACGAAAACGGCCAGCATCATGCCGAGACTGAAGATTCAACAAAGAATGCAGAGTTTGCCAAGACTGTCGTCAATCATCTGGTCGATGCTCAGAAGAAATGGATCGAATTGACATCTCAGCAGAATGCTATGATGGTCAAGGCCATCGAGGATGGAATGGGATTCTATCGTTCGGCGCCGAATCCGATCCTCGGCGATTGGGCGCGTCAGGCTGTCGAAGGCTTTGTCGAAGCCCAGAAGCGCTGGTCCGAGATCGCCACACAGCAGAGCCGTCAGATGTACGAGGCCCTGCGCGACGGAGCCTCCTTCAATCCCACGGAAATGATGAAGACAATGTCGGAATATGTCGGACACGGCCTCGAAACCGTCATCAAGGCTCAGGAACAGTGGCTCGATGAAGCGGCCAAGCAAACCACCAAGACGATCCATGCCATCAAGGAAGCTCTTAAACTCGAGGAGACATCAGGAGCCGCGGCTCTGGCCGATTTCGCCGAGCAGGCCGTGAATAATTATTTCGAGGTTCAGAAACGCTGGCTGGAACTCGCCATCCAACTTCCTTTCATGCACTCAACAACGCCAAAGGAAGCCGAAAAAAGGGCTCATAAATAAACAGTATTAAGAAACATCAGAAAGATTACAAAACAGACGGAGTAATCGAAACAAACGAAAAAAATAGAAGGATGAATTCAGTATAAACATCGATTCAACGTTCATCCGGATTTTCTCGAACAATGAGCGCCTGGGACATTTTTCGTTTGTTTTGTTTATTCCGTCTGTTTCGTAATCTTCGTTTTTTCTTTATCCGCAGACCAGTTTGACCAGGGTGCGGACGCAGACGCCCGTGGGCCCTGCCGAGAGGTGGGGCTTGTTGCTGTCATTCCATGCGGTGCCGGCGATATCGAGGTGAGCCCATGGAGTATCCTCGACGAATTCGCGGATGAAGTAGGCGCCGGTGATGGTGCCGGCTTTGCGGCCGCCGATGTTCTTGATATCTGCGATCTCGCTTTTGATCTGCTCGCGATATTCCTTGTCGAGCGGAAGCTGCCAGATCTTCTCCCCTGCCTTTTTGCCCGCGCTGATGATCTCGTCGATCCAGGTTTGATCCGATCCGAGCACTGCCACATAGACATCGCCGAGAGCGATCGAGACGGCTCCGGTGAGTGTGGCAAGGTCGACGATCTTCGTCGCGCCGAGTTTGCGGGCGTAGGCTACGGCATCTGCAAGGACCAGCCTGCCTTCGGCGTCGGTGTTGATTACCTCAATTGTCTTGCCGGTCATGGCTCGGACGACGTCGCCGGGTCGCTGCGAGCGGCCGCCAGGCATGTTCTCGGTTGCAGGGACGATTCCGATGACATTGACTGCCGGCTTGAGTTGCGCGATTGCCCGCATTGCTCCGATCGTGGTGGCGCCTCCGGCCATGTCGTATTTCATCTTCTCCATCCCGTCGGCAGGTTTGATGGAGATGCCGCCGGTGTCGAAGGTGATTCCCTTGCCGACAATGGCGATCGTCTCGTCGGATTCGGTTTTTGGGGTGTATCGAAGCACGATCAGCTTGGCAGGCTCTGCCGATCCCTGGGCGACGCCGAGCAGTGATCCCATCCCGAGCTCTTTCATTCGGGCTTCATCGAGGACGTCAAGTTCCAGCGCGTAAGAGTGTGCGGTATCTTCGGCACGCCGTGCGAGTTCGGTCGGCGTCATGATATTTGCCGGTTCGTTGATCACGTCGCGGGCAAAGTTGGTTGCCTCGGCGATGATGCGGCCGGTCTCGATGCCCGCCCGCAACTCGTCAACTCCGTCCCCCGTGATGAGGATCATCTGATCGAGATGATTCTCGGTCTTGTCGCTTGTGTGATACTTGTCAATATCATAGAGCGATAGCAATGCTCCTTCAGTGGCCGCCTGCGCGCTCTCACCGATATTCAGGTCCGACCTGCGCAGGAAAGCGAATGTCCGGCTCTTCTTGCCCCGGAGAGTGCGGGCAGCGGCGCCGGCCATCCTGCGAACATTGTCGGCGCTGAACTCTTCCTTCTTTCCATAACCCATCAGCAGCAACCGGCGGGCCTTTAGTCCTCCGGTGTTGTGAACGTATGCCGATTCTCCTGACTTGCCGCTGAATTCACCTGTCTCGATCAGCGAACTGATCACGCCTTCAGTGCGTTTGTCGATCTCCGCCAGATCACCTTCCAAAGGCTTCTCCCCTTCGAACAGACCGACGACCAGTGCATCACATTCAATTTCGTGGAATTTTCTTGTATCTGCTTTGACTTCCATTACTGACTCCATTGGTAAATTAGATTATGAAGAGATGAAGAAGAAGATAGATGACGAAATAAACGAAGCAGACGAAAAAGAACAATAACCTGAAGGTTCGTCATTAAAACATCGCTCGTATTACGAGTTAATGACTGTGATAGCGTATGGACCGAAAGATTTATTTCGTCTGTTTCGTCATCTGTTTTTCTTTGATTATTCTTCCCTCGATCTGTGTTTCATTGCGGCGCGCGCTTCGCGTTCCTGAGTCTTGCGGGCTTCAGTTTCGCGTTTATCGTAAAATTTCTTGCCTTTGGCGATGGCAATCTCGCATTTGATGAGGTTGCCCTTGAAATAGAGTTTGGTTGGCACGAGGGTCAAGCCTTTTTCCTGAACTTTTGATTTAAGCCTGATGATCTCTTTTTTATGTAGCAGGAGACGGCGGTCGCGTATCGGATCGTGATTCTGCCTGTTGCCGTGGGTATACTGGCTGATGTGAGCATTGAGAAGCCATGCTTCGCCGTCCTGAATTGTTGCATAGGCGTCTTTCAGGTTGACCCGGCCCGCGCGTGCAGACTTGACCTCGGTTCCGGTCAGTTGTATCCCCGTCTCGTAAGTCTCGAGGATATGATAGTTGAAATAGGCTTCGCGATTGGTTGTAATAACCTTGATCGCCTCGTTTTTTTCGGCCATTGACCCTTTACGTTATCGTTCGTTTCGTTTACTTCGTAATCTTCATCTCTCGGATTTCAGGGGGCGTTCCATCAATTCGATCATCAGTTCGCGGGGGCTCTTTTCTTCGTAGAGCATTTGATATACCCCGGAGGCGATGGGCATTTCGACATTCAATCTGGTCGAGAGCAGGTGAGCTGCGCGGGCGGTTTTGACGCCCTCGGCTACCTCGCGCATCTCGCCGGTGATCTCTTCGAGTTTGCGGCCGCGTCCGAGTTCAAAGCCGACATGACGGTTGCGCGACAGATTGCCGAAGCAGGTCAGGACAAGATCGCCCATGCCAGCAAGTCCCGAAAGAGTCTCCGCCCGTCCTCCAAGTTTTACGGCAAGGCGTGTCATCTCTGCCAGGCCGCGCGTCACCAGCGCCGCCGAACTATTGTATCCCAGCCCGAGCCCGTTGACCGCACCCGTGGCGATGGCCATCACATTTTTGATGGCGGCCGCCGTTTCGACACCGATGACGTCATTGTTGGTATAGATGCGGAATCGGCTGGTCGAAAAAGCCTCCTGCACCTTTGTCGCCCACGCAATTGAATGAGACGCCGCGACTATGGCGCAGGGCTCATCGCGCGCGACCTCTTGAGCAAAGCTGGGGCCGGAAAGCGCGACATATCGCGGCTCGAAATGATCGTGGAGCACATCTCGAATGACCTCCTCCATCCTCATCTGAGTCTCTATCTCAATGCCCTTAGTGGAATTGACGAAGATCATTTGCGGGCGAAGCAGGCCCAGCATTTTTTTGTAAGTCTCCGGCAGACGTGTGAAGGGATGACGGAGACTACGATTTCCGCGCCTTCCAAAGCCTCACTCAGGTCACTGGTTGGAGCGATGTTTTCAGGAAAAGGGAAACCGGGCAGGTAGATGATGTTCTCGCGTTTGGTGCGAAGCAGAGATGCCACCTCATCGCCGCGGGCCCAGAGGCGGACTTCATTGCCCGCCCGCGCCGCAATCAGCGCCAGCGCAGTCCCCCAGCTTCCCGCACCTATGATCGCTATCCTGCTCAATTATTTTGCCGCTCCAAATTTGCTCTCGGTTCCCGCCATCAGTCGCCGGATATTCTCGTGATGCTTGAGGATGATCAGCCCCGATGAAAGACACAGAGCCGCAATCATCGCCGGAAAATTATTCACCGGATGGAACAGATAATGCTGGGCCAGAGTGAACAGCGGCACAATAGCAGCCGCCAGAATCGAGCCGAGCGAAACGTAGCGCGTCCGCCAGAATATCAGCAGAAAAATCACAAACGCGGCAGCCACGGCCATTGGCAGCAGTGCGATGAAGACACCGAGTCCCGTAGCCACTCCCTTGCCGGCTTTGAATCCAAGCCAGACGGGGAAACAGTGCCCGACGACGGCAAAAAATCCAGCCCAGGGCGCCAGTTCCGGATTGAACCAGCCGACGATCAGGACGGCGGCCATCCCCTTCAATGCGTCGAGCGCGAGAGTCAGGATGCCGGCGGCTTTCCCTGCCTTGCGGCTGACATTGGTTGCTCCGGTAGCTCCGCTGCCGGTCTCTCGAATGTCGGCGCCGCTTTTGAGCCTGACGATCAGATAACCGAAGGGAATCGAACCGATCAGATAGCCGATCAGTAAAAGCGCAACCAATGAAAGATTCAAATCAAGCACAATGTCCGCCATGGTTTCTTGTCACATTTGTCGTGGTCGTAGTCGTGTTGATCGTCATCAACTGATTCTTCGTCTGACGAGATCAAGCGCCGAATTGACCGCAAGAGTTCGGATGAACTGGCGATCACCGGGGAAGATAAGTTTACGCACCGTAGTCTGTGTGTCGTCGGCCAGGGCGATGTAAACGAGGCCGACGGGCTTTTCTTCTGTTCCGCCGCCGGGGCCGGCAATGCCGGTGATGCCGATTCCGTATGTCGAGTTTGCCAGCTTGCGGACGCCTTCGGCCATGGCTTTTGCGACGGGTTCGCTGACCGCTCCGTGCTCGATGATCATCGCTTCCGGAACCCCTAGAATGCGGATCTTCGATTCGTTTGAGTAGCTGACTACGCCTTCAAGGAAATAGTCTGAACTTCCCGAAACTTCGGTTATCTTCCCGGCGACCAACCCGCCGGTGCAGCTCTCCGCGGTTGAGATCGTGTAACCTCGCGCTCTGAGAAGATCTCCAACAACTTCTTCAAGAGTTTCATCGCGTCGGGAGAAGATGTATTCGCCGAGCACTTCATCGAGCTGGCCGCCCAATTCATCAAGCAGCTTTTCCGCGTCGGCGGATTTGCGGGCCTGCGCCGTCAGATGCAACTCGATCTGTCCATCCTTGAATAGAATGGTCGTCACAGGGTTCTTGAATTTGAGATAGACCGGAGCGGCGAGTTCATCGGTGCGCGATTCGGTCAGGCCGAAAATGCTGAATTTCCTGCGCAGGATGACGAGATCCCCGACACGCTGTTTGAGGACAGGTGCGATCGCCTCATCGAACATCGGCCTCATTTCGCGCGGAGGACCGGGCAGCATGACCACCGTGCATTTGCCTTCCTGGATCATCATTCCCGGCGCGGTTCCGTTCCTGTTAGCGAGGATCTCTGCCCCTTCCATCACCAGCGCCTGGCGCGAATTGATCTCGGGCATCGGCATGTTGCGCCTGGCGAAGCGAGTTCTGAGGCGCTCGAGAATCTCGTCATTGAGCACCAGATGCCGTTTGAGCACCCGCGCGAATATCTTGCGGGTAATGTCGTCTTCGGTGGGACCGAGCCCACCGGTCGAAATGATTATCTCGGACCGGCGCAAGGCATCCCGAATGGCCTCTTCCAGTCGCGATTCGTCGTCTCCGACTACGGTCTTGAGCTTGACGTCGATCCCCAGCGAATTGAGCCTCTCCGTCAACCAGAGGGAATTGGTGTCTACTCGAAACGGCGTCAGCATCTCTGAGCCGATGGCGATGATCTCAGCGTTAAGCATAAAAGAGAGTTTAAAGTTTAAGGTTCAAAGTTTAAAGTGGACTATCTCAGCTTTAAACTTCAAGCTCACATTCTGATCCAGATTAAGAGTGAAAGAATGGTCGCAGCGTAAATCCCCGCAATGATGTCGTCCATCATGACTCCAAGGCCACCTGAGAGTTCCTGCAGCCCTTTGATCGGATATGGTTTGAAGATATCGAAAAGGCGGAAGAGCAGAAATCCGGCAATCATCCACCAGCGCCAGCTTTCACCGGTGTGCGAGATAAACGGCGCGATGAAGACGAACGAAATGATCTGGCCGCAGACTTCATCGATGACTATTTGTCCGGAATCCTTTTGATCGAAGATCTTCTCAGCCCGCGTGCCCGACCAGATGCCGACGGCGGCGGAAATCATTGCAGCGATTATCAGGGCGTTCTGCAGGACTATGACGTCAGTTTTGAGCCACGCGATCAGTCCGTAGGAGATGAGCAATCCGACGAGTGAGCCAAATGTGCCCGGGCCGAACGGCATCAGACCAGAGCCGAAGCCGGTCGCAATGAAAAAGGCCAGCGCGTCGACGGGGCCATTGATCTTCATTGCCCGCCCGCGTTTCTGTCTTGAAAATATTCCGTGGTTTTTTGCGTCTGAGCTCATCTCACCTCTGCGGGAATTACCTTAGCCACCAGATCGTAATCGTGAGCTTCAGTGATCTCGATCTCGATGAAATCCCCGGGACGGGCAGTGAAATCATCAGGGACGTCATTGATCAGGATGTGGCCGTCGACTTCAGGCGCCTGTGATTCGAGCCTTGCCTGCAGCAGCAGTTCTGTTTCCTGCGAAACACCTTCGAGCAGGGCCCTGAATCGTTTTCCGATCAGATTTTTGTTACGGCGTTTGGAAATCTTCGCCTGCTCGCGCATCAGTTTTGCGCGGCGCGACCGCATGACGCGGGCGGGCACTTTGCCGTCGAGATCGTATCCGTGAGTTCCTTCCTCATCGGAGTATGTGAAGACACCGACGCGATCGAACTCGACCTCGCGGATGAACTTCATCAATTCTTCGAAGTCCTCATCGGTCTCGCCGGGGAATCCGACGATTAAAGTCGTTCGCAGAGTCATTTCAGGAACGAACTGGCGGGCGCGTCCGAGCAGTTTTTCCAGCAGTTGCCGGTTGCCGCCGCGGCGCATCCGCTTGAGGATGTTGGCGCTCGCGTGCTGCAGCGGCATGTCCAGATAGTTACAGACTTTCGGTTCTTCGGCCATTGCCGCAAGTGTCGCGTCGCTCAGCGAGTTCGGGTAAGTGTACATGACGCGAATCCATTCGATTCCATCGACGCGCGCCAGTGAGCGCAGCAGATCGGCAAGGCCGTCCTTGATTCCCAGATCGAGCCCGTATTGGGTCGAATCCTGCGAGATGAGCACCAGTTCCTTCACTCCCTGAGCCGCAAGTTGCTCGGCTTCGCGAAGTATCGATCCGGCCCGACGGCTTCGGTAGTTTCCCCGCATCTGCGGAATCGCGCAGAAAGCGCAGGTGTGATCGCATCCTTCGGCGATCTTGAGATAGGCGTAGTGTTTTGGCGTGGACAGAACGCGGGGAGAATTCTCGTCGTAGAGATATGTCGGCAGCCCGCGCGTCATCCAGGCATTCGATGCCACGAAGTCTGAGTCCTGAGCAGCTACGGCCGCCGGGTCGACGGCCGCGATGATCTTTTCTATCTCGCTGGTGCCCAGCACCGCGTCAACTTCAGGCATCTGATTCAGGAGATCCTGGCGGTATCGCTCGACAAGACAGCCGGCGACAACCAGTCGTTTGAGATTCCCGCTGTCTTTCAACTGGGACATCTCGAGAATCGTGTTGATCGATTCTTCTTTTGCAGACTGGATGAATCCGCAGGTGTTGACGACGATCACATCGGCAGCTTCGCGATCCGTCGTCAATTCGTAACCGTGCTGCTTCAACTGCCCCATCATGACCTCGCTGTCTACAAGGTTCTTGGGACAACCAAGGCTGACAAATCCTATTTTCTGTATTTCTGAACTCATCTTCCAACTTTCATAAGGGACGGGTTTCCTCGATCTGGGGAAGATTACGAAACTGACGAAATAAACGAAACAGACGAAAAATTTTCAACTGTTCCATGGACGAGATCTTCCGAATAATTGAAACACCAGATAAAACCAGACATTCACGCCCCTTTTTCTTTTTCGTTTGTTTCGTTTATTCCGTCTGTTTAGTAATCCTCATTAAATCTTCTCGAGGCCGGCATATTTCTCGATCATCTTTTTCTGGCCGTAACCGGGGAAGTTGATGGTCAGTTTCGTATTATCGCCATCGCCCTCGCGTTTGACGATCAGCCCCTGGCCGTATTTTGCGTGGCGGACTCGCGTG